>JBGUXP010000001.1:0-124274 GCA_045222295.1 Bacteroidales bacterium
AAGCTACCAGTCTGTCATAAACTAGATTTATATAAAAGCCATGTGGCAAGCAGAGGTGTTTATCCTTATCAACCAACATCTGGTGGACATGCAATAGGAATCGATGCAACTTTCTGTGGTATTGTCGGCCTTAATTTGCACGGAGGACTCTTTATTGATTCCGATGGTGGCTTGGGGCTATACGGAGGCGTGAACTATTGCACAGGTGTAGAAGTGGGTTTAGGATTAGAATATTCACATATCCCTACAGGACAAATTCATTCTGGAGAAAACCAACTATTCAGTGTCGGATTTATATGGTCGGGCTCATACAATATAATGTCAAAATCATGGTCATTATCTAAATCAGGTGTTGGTATAGAGGCTGGACTTTCGACTCAGGTTGGATGGACATGGTACTCACAGGCAATTCCTTTGTTTTAAAATGTACGTCATGAAGATTATTTTCTTTTTTTGTATTCTCGTTTCATTAGTGTCAAGTTCTATCCTAAGCATTATTTCTAAAAATAGATACGATATTACATACTATTCTTTGAAATATTTAATCAGACTATTCAGAGAATCCCTTGATAAAGGCGAAAAAAAACATCTCATTATCTTTTCTATTGATATTTTGTCCACATTATTAGGGATAATATTGTTTTTTATTGCTTTTAAAATATGAGACAACTTCCTGCTACAACAGAAGTTCAACGGAAAAGAATAGATAATTGAACCAACACGTTCATAAAACCGAAGGGCGAACCCGCACGAAATGCGCGCGGGGTTATCTGTCGATATTCACTGGCATGAAGGTTTGGACAACGGGATGTAGATGGTGGTGGAGGTCTGCCCCCGGCGGTTCCGGGCAGAGGCACGGGCGTTGGAGGGTGTGTCCGCAGTAGGTCCAGGGCAACGAAGGAAGGCGTAGAGATGGATGGGGAGTGCGTTATTGCTCGATGACGCAGTTGTTTGAGAGTCGAAACAGTCGGCGGTAAGGATGATTGTGGAGGTGCCGACGACGCGGGGGACGGGGTCAAACAGAATTCCTTTACGACGGGCGGGACAATAGGCATAGAGGTAGAACTCGTCGTCAGGATTGGCATTGCCGCACTGCAGACAAGGGTCGAAGGTTACGGTAATCTTCCGATTGTTTGTCTTTTGGATTGCACGAATTTTGACAGAAGTGATGGTCACCTGCGCCACCGTACCATCGCTGAGGATGACTCGGGGATAGTCGATGACGCCATCTGAGGTGGAGCAGGCTTTGTTGATGTGGCGGAAAAGCAGATGGGGATATGTTTTTTTGCGTCGAGCAGGATAAAAGAGACCGATTTTAAGGGCTGCGGCCATGTGAGAGGAGAGACGTGAGATACCACCAAACGAATTCCACTGAGCCTTCTGGAGCTCAGTGCCCGGCTGGTTCACATGCTCGGGCCGTTTACGCACACGTGCTTTCCCATTGACGATGTAGTGGATTTCATCGCCCAGTTTTCCGCTGAGATTGTATCCTTTTTTCGTTGCCATAATCATGGAGATAACGTCACAAAAAATATAATATTGTGTAAGAGGGAAGGTAGGACAGACATCCTTAGGGGTGTCTCGGAGGTGTTAGCCAGGTGTGTCGAAGGTGCCTGCTCGGCACTATAGAGTTAATATAGAGTTGATATAGAGATGATATAGAGTTAATATAGAGTTAATATAGAGATGATATGGATATAGATAATTCTATAATTCACTGATATATATTCTTCTTCAGAAGAATATATAATGGGAAAGTGGCACCATACGGTACGGATACGGTTTATTGTTTGCGAATACGCATCAAGACCTAATAAAAACCGTGTCCGGCGGATGTCTTAAAGACATCCGCCGGACACAAAAAAGGATATCGGGTCAATACTGAATGTAGAAGCCGATTGTGAGGCGGGGGAGGAGGACCTTGCCGGCCTCGGGGTCTTGTCCGATGCCGTTGAGACGGTAGCGGGCGTAGATGCCATACCAGTCGTTGCAGAGGCGGGTGGTGACGCCGAAGTTCCACTGGTGGGCGCTGAGGGCATCGATGCCACTATAGGTGTTCGACACCTCGTCGGCTGGAGAGCCGGAGGGCATGGTGCCGGAGAGGGTATAGGCGGCGCTTCCATGGCTGCCATAAACGCCAAGATCCCAGTGGAAACCATTGCCCATAATACCGCCAGGAATCAGACGCACACGCTGGAAGAGTTCGAGAGCCACCTCCTCGAAAACAAGGCTGCGGGTGTCCACTTCCTTAAAGGCACCGATGGTCGTCTGGGCGACACCGATAGAGGTCTCCAGATCATTAATAGAGAGGTCATTGTAGCGGTAGTGGGTAAAGTTAAAATCAAGACTCATACCCAGGGCATAGGATTTGCTGAGAGCACGGAGGATGCGGAATCCGAAGTTCCAGCCAGGTGACCAGATATTGGAAGTCAGCTCGCCAGCGTCGAATTTGACGGGCAGGCCGAGACCGAAATAGATGTTGTAGCGCCAGGTGTTGTTGCTGCCCCAACGGGAGGTGGCGGTGTTCATCTCGGGAGTACGATAGTCTTCATCTCCCAGAACATAGGCGTTGTCTGCGGTAATGTAGCCAAAAGTAGACTCGTCACCGCGAACGGCACTGTAGTTAGCATCATGGCTTGTATAGCTAGCGGTATAGCCACCGAGGTTGACAACAAGGGTGCGGTTGGGCTCGACACTAAAATAGATGGCACCTGTAGTATCAAGATAGGTAATATCCTGTTTAGCATATCGATAAATATGTCCGTCGCCCGACTGTTCCTTGTAGAAAACTGGTTTGGAGATGACAGTCTTCAAGGGACGGACGCGCACAACGCCTTCTTTCTCCTCGAAGCGGAAGGTGGGCTCCACGGCCTTTTTGCCGCCAGTGAAGAAATCGGCCTGCGGCACGCCATAGCCGAAGGAGTAATCGTAGTAGGGATAGAGGTCGGCGCTCTGCTCGATGGCATGGAACATCTCCATGGCGGTCTTGCCGGGCGATGCCTGCCAGGCGCAGGCGGCAAAGCCGGCCACCAGGGGACAGGAGAAGGAGGTGCCGTGGACGTAGTGGTATCTGTTGTCGCCCTTGCCCACATTGGCGGTGCGGGCGTAGCCGAAGGCGCAGACGTTGGGCTTGAGTCGGCCGTCGGCGCTGGGGCCATAGGAGCTGAACTCGATGTGGTTGTATTCGGTGAGGCTGTTCTCGATGCCACCCACGCAAATCACACTGTCGGCATCGGAGGGGGTGATGATGGTCTTCCATTGGCGGTCGTCGGCTTCGTTGCCGGCGCTGTTGACCACCAGCATGCCCTTACGGGCGGCGAGGTTGCCGGCTTTGGCCACATAGGAGGTGCCGTCCATGTCCTTAGTATAATGACGCTCCTTGCCGTAGCCGAGGGAGGAGGAGATGATGTTGGCGCCGTTCTTGTCGGCCCATTCCACTGCCATCTGCCACCAGACCTCTTCCTTGAAAGGCTCGGTATTGACCTCCGTGCGGGCCAACAGGAACTCGGCGCCGGTAGCGAGACCGAGGTCCACGCTGTCCATACGGCCGGCGATGCAGCTGAGGGTCATGGTACCGTGGGAGTTCCATCCATAGACGTTCTCTTTCTTGTTGGGAAAATTCCAGGTCCTGACAATCTGGTGGTTGTCGCGCAAGTGCTTGAAGGCCTTGTGGGTGTTGACCTGAGGGAAACCGCCGTCGAAGACGGCGATGCGGATGCCGCGTCCGTCAATGCCTTTGTCGCGGAAGTGCTTGCCACCCATACGGACAAGCTGGGCCTCGAGGGGGCCGTCGACATAGGCGATGTCCGTAAGACCGATCAGACACACTCCACCGTCGCTGTGCGACACCTCCCCTAACTTTGCTCCACTGCGGTCGCAAGCCATGTCTCCTTCGGGGCCAGGCAGAGGGGAGGAGCTTGCTGACGCCAGTACTATGCCGTTGCCCTCGATGAGTTGGACACGAAGGACATAGGGCAGTGCCTCGATGGCGGCAATCTGCTCGGGGGTGGCCATCACGCCGAGGGCGTTCATCCAGCGGCTGGCTCCAATCTCCTCGGTGGCGAGGGCGCCGACCTCCTTCTCGTAGGCTGTAGTCACAGGATAATTGGTGATATCGTAAAGGTTGGCACCGCACTGCTGGTAGCGGTCGATGGCTTTGGCATCGAAATAGCTGTAGGGATCGAAGGTCGAGCCCTGCTTATCAGTCAGGAAGACCCAGTAGGCCTGCTGCGCATGTGCAGGAATGAAGAATGAAGAGTTGAGAACTAAGAATAAGCTGACGCAGCCGAGAATGGATTTAATTGATTTCATGATATTGTTATTTTAATATTGTATGCAAAATCTCGTGGCTGTGGAAATGAGCGAATCCACTGAGGTGGAGGTGGTAATAGCTGAGAAGGGCATTGATGAGTGCGATGCGGTCTTCGAGTGATGAGGGATGAGTGGGGAGTGATGAGTAGTGATATTCGTGGAGAAGGGAGGAAAGCTCGGGAGAGAGGGTAGTTTCGGTGGGAGCAGAGAGGAAGCGTCCTTCCTGAAGGTCGAAGAGGGGCTCACGGAGGCTATAATTGTCGAGCGGTTCTATACCCAGGTGGTGCGATACGGTCAATAAAAAAAGGACAGGAAGATGGGACACACTCCTCAGTCCTCCTTCGTAGGACAGCTCCCCTAACTTAGGGGAGCAAAAGAATGATGTTTCCTCGACGTAGTCAAAAAGAGCC
Source organism: Bacteroidales bacterium (assembly GCA_045222295.1). Lineage (GTDB taxonomy): Bacteria > Bacteroidota > Bacteroidia > Bacteroidales > P3 > Colimorpha. The sequence continues at coordinate 4,722 of JBGUXP010000001.1, forward strand.
GGCATTGGTTCAGCCTCACGTAGTGCTTTGTAAAGCACTTCCGTCATGAAGAAACGCAAAGCGTTTTGAGTGGGCAGTTGAGAGTTGACAGTGGATAGAGGATGGCGGGGGGAGATTTCTTTGATATAGTTGAGGTCGGTCTTGGGGTTGTCGTAGACGACCATATCGAGACAGGAGAGTGGCTGCAAGAGATTCTGTTTGACGCGTCCTCCCCTACCCCGCACCCCTTTGATGATATAAGAGCGCAGGCCCAGCTGACGTGTGAACACCTTGGCCACCACCGAGGACTCGGAATAGGGTGTGGTGTGGAGAACTAAGCCTGGTGTGGAGAGGAGCATTTTTGTGATGAGTGATGAACGATGGGTGATGAATTCCTATCTAACGATGAGGATTTTGACGACGGCGCGGTTATCGCCCTGGGCGTCGGAGGCGAAGACGTAATAGACGCCTGATGCCACTTTGTCGCCCTGCAGATTGCGGCCGTCCCAGATGGCCTGTCCGCCATTGGCGATGGTAGTAAACACCGTATGGCCTGCGGCATCGGTGACATGCACGATGCCATTGCGAGTGAAGCCTTTGATGGCGATGGGGCCGTCGTAACCAGGTTTCACCGGATTAGGAAAAGCATAAACCTCTTCGAGAGGGGTGCTGGTGGCATACGTGGCGGTGCCGCGGTAGACCTGGAGGCCACGATCGGTACCGATATAAACCTCTCCCGTGCGCTCGTTGATACCAAGGGTCACAATCTTATCGGAAAAGAGGGGACTGTTGGCCACGGTAAAGTGTTCCAACTGGTCCATGCCGTTGGCAGAAATGAGGTAGAGGCCGCCGTTGGCGGTACCCACCCACTTGCGGTTGGCGCCATCAACGACGATGTCCGTGATACTCTCATAAGCCATCAGATACTCTGCGAAGGAACCGTTAGTGATGGTGATATTGCTGCAATTGACAGGCGACACCTCGCCATTGCCGCCATTCTGGAAAGCTCTGTAGCCGTCGTAGATAACCTTGATGCCCTTATTGGTGCCTAGCCAGAGGTTGCCATTCTGATCCTGCACAAGGGCTGTGACGGTCTGGGTCTCCAGCTTGCTGCCGTGGTTGGGATTGACACGAGCCATCTTACTCTTACCGTCATGGACAAAAATCACATTCTCACGGCCAAGGAACCATTTGTAGTCGTTGATACTGTCAAGAACCAATTTGTCTACCGTAAGACCATTGCCCAGCGCCATGGTGGAAAAGGTCTTCCAAGTGCCATTGCGATGCCGCATGGCAAGGGCATTGGTACTATGGGAGACAAGCACCCAGAGGTTGCCCTGCATGTCGAAGGAGACAGCGCCGGTGTTCAGGCGGGTGTAGCCTGCAATACTGTAGGGGACCAGAGCACCGTTGGTATTGGAAGCATCATAAAAAGTCTGCACACTACGGTTACGGATAGAGGCCACCCCATGTCCCCATACGGCAATCACCGTCTCACTGGTGTCGACAGGGTTGACGGCAGCGTCAATCACGTCGGATTTGCCGCTGAGCATACCGTTGCTCCTATCGAGGAGCTCCCAGTGGCGTCCCGTGGCGGTGAGGAGGTTGGGTTCGATATAGGCACTGGCATAAGTCTCGGTGTGTCCACCGGGGCATAGCATCATGCGGTAGTTGAAGGGCTTCAGGCGGTAGACATTGTCACCATTGAAGGGTCCGTCGGGCAGGTGGTATTCCTCGCTGCCGTCGGGATGGATGCCGATGACACCGGCCCACTGATGCGCCACCCAGAGAATGCCGTCGGGGCTGTAGACAGCGTCGTTGGGCGATATAGCTCCCCATTGAAAGGCATCGCGAATGCCATAAAAGGTGAACGAAGTATCATACGTATAGACCTTGTCATCAAGGCATATTGCCAACCTGTCGCCAGAGACCTGCATAGCGACAAACTCGCCACTAAGCAGTCCCACAAAACCCGTATCCGACAGATGGTAAAGAGTGCTGACAAGAGGTGTGGCGGTATATCCTGCAACAAGCAAGTGGCTACCTGCCACACCCAGCTGGGTAACGGTGAGGCTGTCGAGCCGGTGGTCCACCTCCCAACGGTCGCTGATAGAGGGATAGCGTTCAGTGCGCGACAGACGCTTCAGCCCCTCGCCGGTGGCGGCATAGAGACTATCGGGCATGAAGGCAAGGTCGTGCACAGGAGTATAGACACCGCCGACACCCAGATACCATGTCTCTTTGATTTCCATACGTTGCAAATCAACCACTACCACGCCAAAGCCTGTGGCAAGATAGGCATTGCCACCGGAGAACCGGATATGGTAGATGTTTTTGTCGCCCGAGATTTCGCTGCGTTTGATGTCGGAGATGTTACAAGTGTAGTTGTCGCTGACGATATCGATATTGGAATTGTTGTAGGCCACCACCAAGCAACGTGTAGAGGGGTCATAGGCTATGGTGGAGACCCCCACATCGTTCAATCCGCAACCCTTACTCATAGCCTTCTGGGTATAGTCTTCGAAGTCGTAGTAGAACACACCGCCATTGGCAGCAGCATAGATGCGGCCATCGCTATAGGCCACATGATTGACCCACGAATAGTCGAGACAAGAGCGCCATTTACCCACTGCGGTCTGACTATGCACACGGCAGAAGGGAAGAGTGAGCACGAATAAAGCAATGGCCATTTTTCTCATACCGTCGTCTCCTTTTTCAAGAAAATGTATTGATAGAGCACCGCCAGCAGGGTAGTCACCACGGTGCTGGCAACGGTAGCCAGCAGCACGCCGCCGAAACTACGGAAACCGAATAGTTCCATGGTGTAGAACACCAGATAGAAGGCACCAAGCATCAACATGAGGTAACTGATGAAATACTGTGGCGTGACGCTGTAGATTCCCGGGGTCTCGATAGTCACAGGCTCTCCACGCGTCAGGATGCGGTCGGCGAAAAGGATACGCAGCATGGCCACCACAGTACACGCCAAGGCATGAAAGCCCAGCATATTGTTCATCACATCAACCAGGAGTCCCGTGCCGAACGCTATCAGCAGCATCAGGATACGAGGCGTGTCGGTAGGCAGCATAAGGATAAAAAGGACATAGAGCATCGGCATGACATAGCCTCCCAGATACACATAGTTAAGCACCAGAAGTTGTAATGCCATCAGCAGGACAAAACGTCCGACAATTCTCAAAACACTTTTGTTCATTTTTTGACGCCCTCAATTTTATAGCCCTTCGCCTCGAGCAAACGCAGTACACCTCTCTCGCCACAGAGGTGGAAGGCACCGACAGCGAAGAAAGTAGGCTTCTCGCTCATGATGGCGGGCATAGCCTTCACCCAATCGGCATTGCGTCCATAGAGCAACTTCTCGTTATCCTCAGGACTGCCTGCACAGGCACCTTCCTGTTCCTCGAGATTCAGTTCCTCGAGTTGTTCCAAATCCTGTGAAAAATAGGCCGCGGTGATGAATTCCGCCATCTCGGTCATGTCCTGGAAATTGTCAACAAAACACATCAGCCCTTTCACCTGGTCCTCGAGCGGTGCTCCATAGAGTATCTCCATCTGAAAGTCGGCCGTTTCCAAGCCTCCATTGCTCTTTCCGTTCTTCACCGCCTCGCGCTGGAAGTAGGTATCTATCATGTCGTTGATATCGAGATTCTGCGCATTCTTCATGTAGACCAAAATGGTAAGCTGAGACTCCAGCACCATGGGCGTAAGTTTGTCCAACTGTGCTGCCACAGCCTCGTTTGTCATATCCACCCCCATCAATTCACGCATCAAGGCGTTAAGACGATTCATCTGCTCCTTGGAAAGAAGCGACGACAGTGTCATTCCCTCGGGCAGCATCATAGCCTCCTGCATCTTGGCCATATTCTCGGGCTTAAACGTCTCCAACATATCCACCTCACCGTACACCTGTTCGGTAGCAGCGAAAGCCTCTCTGGCACCCGGGATGCTGTCGACGAATGTTGCCGGTGCCAGATGATAGGTACCGATAATGTAACTGGGTTTCTGCAAACCATTACCGGAGATACGGTAGAGCAACTGCGACTGTGCCGCCGAACAGGCCAGCAATGCAAAAAGCAAAGTCAATGCAATCTTTTTCATCATTTCTATTTTTTAGTTTGTATAGTGTTTAGTCATTCATTTGTATAGTGGTCTTCATCAATGCCTCCTGCTCCTCGCGGAAACGGTTGTTGATAATGTAGACATGGTCCAGTTTGTTGAAGTCGGTGGCCAAGCGTATCTTCACCCTGTAGAAACCGCTACCCGACAGAGGCTCCGCCTCCACCACATAGCCCACGGGCACCCCTTCTGGGAAGTCGTTGGCCAGACCCGAGGTAACGATAGTGTCGTTGTCCTCGAACTGGTGTGTCGCCGGCACGTCCACCACCTGCGCATAACGGTAGTCCAAGCCATCCCACACCAACGAGCCACTGATGCCCGTACGCTTCACCTTGACACTGTTGCGACTATCACCATGCAACACCGGCATAATCGTAGCGAAATTCGTCGACACCGACATCACCACACCCACAATACCCTCGGGCGAGATTACCGCCTGGTCGGGCTTGATGCCGTGCTTGATGCCCTTGTTAATCATGATGTAGTTGTTCTGCTGGCTCCAGGAGTTCTTGATGACACGGGCCTCAGTGTAGCTGTAGCGCTGTCGGTAGGTGGTGTCGTTCACAGTGAAGACGCTGTCGTTGTAGCTGATATACGACGATGCCAATTGTGCCTTGAGTTGTGCATTCTCGGCCGCCAGCCGGTCATTCTCCCCTTTGAGGTTGAAATATCCGCCAATGCTGTGCACCCCTTGATACCACCCTCCGGCAACAGAGTTCGTCCACGACACTATCTTCGAACTCTGGTAGTAGCTGGTACGCGACATCAGCACCACACTCACTACCACCAGCAGCAAAAAGACCACTACGTAGTCGTACTTCTTCAGTAGGTTTATCAGCCGGTTCCTATTCATGGATGAAAGTCTCTATCACGTTGCGGGTCTCCTCCACGGCATGCTGCAGGTCGTCGTTGACGATGGTCACGTCGAAAGCAGGAGCCTGCTTCAGCTCCTCGGCACTGCGGGCCAAGCGTTTCACGATAGCCTCCTCGCTGTCGGTACCGCGACTACGCAGACGCTGCTCCAGCACCTCAATGCTTGGTGGCATTACGAATATCGACAAGGCGTTGTTGCCAAAATACCTCTTGATGTTGCGGCCACCGTTCACATCCACGTCGAACACTATCACTTTTCCGGCATCCCAGATGCGTTCAATCTCACTTTTGAGAGTCCCATAGCAGGTGCCACTGTAGACTTCTTCCCACTCCAGGAACTCATCTTTTGCCACACGGGCCTTGAACTCCTCATTGCTCAGGAAATAATAGTCCTTCCCGTTGACCTCCTCGCCTCTCGGAGCCCGCGAGGTGGCCGAGATGGAGAAGTCGAAGCAATCGAAATATTTCATCAACTCTTTGATAATCGTGGTCTTGCCACAGCCCGAAGGCGCCGAGAAAAGAATCGCTTTACCCATATCAACAATTCGTAAAAAACTCCATTAGAACTTCTTGTCAAACACTTTATAGAACGCCTGCACCGCCAGCGAAGACTCGTCCCACTTGTACTGTGTCGAGACCTCGTTGACACACAGCAACGCCTCGTCACGGGTGTCGATAGCATTCAGGCGCAGGATGAAATCGTTGTAAGCCTTCATGTTGTTGTGGAACAACTCGCTCATGAAGCTAAACTTGTCATTGATATTAATCACAGTGCGAAGGTCTGTAACCTTTTTGGCATTGCCCACTTCACTTTCCATCTTCAGTTCACCGTTTTCCACGCCCCCCAGTTTCTCACCCAGCGTGCGTACCGTCGGTTTTTCATCGACAGGGCGTTTCAGGTAATCCAACAGCGAGGCCTGTGTGCCGGCATGCTTGTGCTCAGGCTCGGGGACCTTCTCAGGCTCAGGAGCCGCAAGAGGTTCCGGCTCAGGCTCCCGGGCGGGAGTCTCTTCGATAATCACCTCGTCGAACAGCAGACTGTTGCCGTTATTCTCAAGTTCTTCCATCATGGGCATTTCCACAGGTCCCGGTTCCACAACAGGGGCAGGCTCGGGCTCGGGAAGGGGTTCTGCCACAGGGTCGGGCTTAAGAACAGGGGCAGGCTCAGGGGTAAGGACAGGCTCAGGCTCGGGGGCAGGCTCGGGCTGTGGTTCAGGGGCGAAAGCAGAAACGGATTCCTCGGCGGGAGCGGTAGACATGGCCGCTATGGTGGCCATCACTGTCGACGACAGAATCTCGTCATCAGGCATCGGAGGCTCTTTCACCTCTTTCTCCTCTTCGGAGGCCTTCCCCGTCACATCCAAACTCAGCGCCACGTCGTAGAGACGGCGCAGATCCTCAAGCAGTAAATCGCGTTCAATGGGGCTCACCGCGTCTCCGTGAGCCACAATCTTGTTGGCTATGGCACACAACCGCTGCATGCCCTCGGTCAGTTCTTTGACACTGTTTTTCATTATGCTATTATTATTTATCTTACTAACTACAAACAACTTGTACCACTCCCATGGTACTTCTTTCCGAATGTAAAAGTACCATATTTTTATCTATCACACACGCACAATGAAAAAAAGTTATCAAACTCCAACGTTAATAACTCTCATACTCCGCACTGTTCCTACCTTTTCTTGAACTTCGTCACCATGTCAATGTCATTGGGCTCGGGGTCGTCAGGGATGTAAGTCACTTTGATGAAAGCGGTGTCCTGAAGGAAGTCGATACTCCCCACCTGTACCTTGACAATCTCGAGACCCGTACGTTCGCGCAAGTCAGCCAACAATTCCTCCCTCCTCTCAGGCTTAATGAGGGCAATTTTCTCGTAAGTAATGATTTTCTGTGCCTTGCAGCCTGACATACCGGCTGCTTCCAGTACCCATATCAGCAAGATGAAGATGACGTTGGTAGCGATAAAGGAGGCGTAACTCGAGGCCATACCGGCGCCGTTGATGATGCTGATGCCGATGAGCACAAAGAGATAGGTCATCTCGCGGATGGGCAGCTGCTCCGTACGGTAGCGTATCATGCTGAAGATACCGAACAACCCCAGCGCAACCCCCACCTCCACCGACATATTCTGCAGCTGGTAGAGAATGAAGAAAATGGCTGTACTGAACAGCATATAGGTGAAATAATAGTCGCGCCGATGGCTCTTCCTGTAGTAGAAGAAATGGGTGATAATCCAGCACACCAGAAGGTTGATACCAAACAGAATGAGCAGTTTACCCAACGCAGGACCGTCATAGAGTTGTATGTTCAGAAAATCCACTGCCTGCTCTTCGGCGTCGCCGAAACGGGCAGCAATGTCAGGATTGAATTCTTCGGGTTCCATCTTTTACTGTGTTTTTATTTTTTCCATGTACAATAGCTTTGGCTTGAAACGGTTGACCTTTGCAGCAGGGTCGGTCAACGCCGTCCCGATGCAGTACTTGCTCATACGCCGCGGAAGGATGTGCATTTCATGCAACGCACGCTCAATCTCCGACATTGGAGCCCCCACCTCGTGCTTCACCTCTATCACCAGCAGGTGGCCGATGTCGGCGTCCATGTTTGTGGCGCGATTATGGAAAACGATACCCCGGTCGACGGTCACACGTTCCCTCATACCCTTGTCCACCAACGTGATGCGCTCAAAGCGGTTCTCCAGACACTCATGCAGCGACGCCACCGGATAGGGGGTATCTTCATTGACAAACTGTGCCACCTCGGGCACCTCCAGGCAACGGTCGAACATCTTCACATCTATCGGTATCCTCACCTTGCGCGTCTTCCTTTTGTTGTCCTTATTCTTGATTTCAAAGAAGGTGGTGTCCGTCGAGCGGTAGGTGCGCACGCGCAACTTCTGTCGAGCCAGCTTCTTGTTGTGGTGCATGGTGTACATCGCCAGGTCGGCGGTGTCGAAATAGAGTGTCCTGTAGGGAGCCCAATACCCCTTAAGATTCTCCTGCACATAATAGCCTTCTGCCACACGTCCCAGCAATTCCTCCAGCTGCTCGGCCGAAGCCATGTATTTCTGGTCCACGCGGTTCATCAGGCGCACGGCTTTCATATCGTCCAACCCGATGGAGGTCATCTGTCCTAACACATTCACTTGTAGCTGTATTCAAACACTTTCGTCGACTCCAGCTTACCACTGGGGCTATAGTTCAACTGACGCTTCCTAGTACCATCGTCGTTATACTCAAAATGCTTCACGCGAATTACCTTGTTCTTGTCATTATACTCCACCTGCTCCTTGCATTTCATCGAGTTGCCTTCGTAGCTGTAGGTGGTGCGCTTCTTCTGCCCATAGGAGGCATATTCTATTTCCTCAATCTTGCGACCCAATCCGTCGTAGGTCACTATGTTATCCAGATAAGGAGTCGTCGAGCCTGCGCGGGTGTTCCATTCCTTCACAACAAGGTTTTTCTTGCGTTCACGTTTGTCCGAATCGGACTGCGCCGAAGCCACACTGCCAACCAATCCAAACAAAAGCAATAATATAATTTGTTTTCTCATAATCAGTCCTATTCCTCAAGCCATATGATGGCATTTTGAAATTGCAAAAATACAAAAATATTTCAATTGGCAACAAAAAGGTTGAGAAATAAATTATTTTTGTATCTTTGCAGCAGAATATTTTTTATAGAGGAAATACAAATTATTAAATAACAGATAGTAAGATGAAAAAAGCAACCGTAATGTTATGCTTTGTGGCAGCGATGCTCTTCGTGGGTGTCAACGCACAGAAGTATGAGTACAAGACCTATGACAATGACCCGCTGAATGTCAGGGAGTACACCCTGAAGAACGGCCTGAAGGTTTTTATGAGCGTCTATAAGGACGCGCCGCGCATCCAGACCTATATCGCCGTGCGCGCCGGTTCGAAGAACGACCCCAGCGAGACCACCGGTCTAGCCCACTACCTGGAGCACATGATGTTCAAGGGCAGCCAGAAACTGGGCACCTCGGACTGGACCCGCGAGAAGGTGGAACTTGACAAAATCGAGGCCCTCTACGAAGTGTATCGTCGCACCACCGACGAAAAACAACGCGCCGCCATTTACCACCAGATTGACAGCATCAGCTATGTTGCTTCGACCATCGCCATCGCCAACGAGTACGACAAGAGCATGACCGCTATTGGCAGCGAGGGTACCAACGCCTTCACCAGCAACGACTACACGATGTATGTGGAGAACATCCCCGCCAACCAGCTGGAGAACTGGGCCAAAGTGGAGGCAGACCGTATGCCCAACCTTGTGCTGCGCCTCTTCCACACCGAGCTGGAGGCCGTCTACGAGGAAAAGAACATCAGCCTGGCGCAGGACAACCGCCGCGTAAACGAAGAGCTCTTCCGTGGCCTCTTCCCCCACCACCCCTACGGCACACAGACCACCCTCGGCACCATCGAGCACCTCAAGAACCCCTCGATGACCAACATCTACCGCTTCCACCACACCTACTATGTACCTAACAACATGTGCATTGCCATGGCCGGTGACTTCAATCCCGACGAGGCCATCAAGATTATCGACAAATACTTCGGCACCTGGGTCCCCGGTACCGTGCCCGAGTTCCACAAGGTGAGAGAGGAACCTATCACCAGCCCCATCATCCGTCTGGTGAACGGACAGGATCCCGAGAGTCTCACCATCGCCTTCCGCATCGAGGAGGGTAACGGCAGCCACGACGCCCTGTTGGCCCAAGCCATGGAGATGGTGCTCAACAACGGCAGCTGCGGCCTCATCGACCTCAACCTCAACCAGAAGCAGCTCTGCCTCGGCGCCTATGCCGGCACCTATACCTTGAACGACTATGCCGCCTTCATGCTCGGTGGCCGTCCCACCCAGGGACAGACCCTCGGCCAGCTGCGCGACCTGCTGCTCGAGCAGTTGGAGCTGGTGAAAGAAGGCAAGTTCAACGAGAGCCTGCTGGAAGCCAGCATCAACCAGATGAAGCTCCAAATCATGAAACGAGCCGAGAGCAACAACAGCCGCGCCAGCCAGATGGCCTATGCCTTCGTGCAGCACCAGACCTGGGACGAGGTGTGCAATGAAATCAACGAACTGGCCAAGATTACCAAGAAGGACATCGTCGACTTCGCCAACCGTATCTGCAAGGACAACAACTACGTCATCGTCTACAAACACCAGGATGTGCCCGACCCCGTGGCCAAGGTTATCAAACCCGCCATCACCCCCATCGAAGTGAGCCGCGACAACGAGAGTCCCTTCCTGGCAGAGATTAAGGCCGCTGCCGCCAAAGCCAAACCCATCCTTCCCGTCTTCGTCAACTTCACCAAAGACCTCCAAAAGGGCAAGACCGCCAATGGCAGCGAGATACTCTACGTGAAGAACAATGAGAACAAGACCTTCAACCTGCAGTATCGCTTCGAGTTCGGCAGCCATGCCGACAAGACCATCGACATGGCCTCCGACCTGGTGGAATACCTCAACACCGACCGCCACACCGCCGAGCAACTGCAGGAAGAGTTCTACAAACTGGCCTGCTCGTGGAACCTCAGCGTGAGTGGCGAGAACGTCACCGTAAGCATCAGTGGTCTTGCAGAGAATATGGATAAAGCCATGGCCCTCGTGGAAGAGATTATGGCTGGCGCACAGCCCAATGACGAGGCCCTGCAGATGCTTGTGGAACGCGCCATCAAGAGTCGCACCGACAACAAGACCAACCAGCGTGCCGCCTTCCGTGCCCTGAACACCTACGGCACCTACGGCGAGGAATATATCAAAGCCACCACTGAGAGCGATGCCCAGCTGCGCGCCTACACCGCCAAACAGCTCACCGATGCCCTGCACAACCTCTTCCAGTACAAGCACCGTGTGCTCTACTATGGCCCGCTGACCCTTAAAGACCTCACCGCCATCGTCAACGAAATCCATACCATGAATCCCACCAAAGAGGTGCCCGCCAACAAGGTCTACCAGCCTGTGGCCACCAACGAAAACCAGATACTCTTCGTCAACTACGACGCCAAGAACAGCTATGTCACCGAATACTTCCGTGGCACACAGATCAGTTCTCTCTTGATGCCCAAGGTAAACCTCTTCAATGAGTATTTCGGTGGTTCTATGAACGCCATCGTCTTCCAAGAGATGCGTGAGAAACGCAGCCTCGCCTACAGCGCCAGCAGCTACTACACCAACACCGGCCGCAAGGATGGATGGTTCTATAACAGCGCCAGCATCATCACCCAGAACGACAAGCTGATGGATGCCCTCGCCGCCTACGACGAGCTCTTCAACGACATGCCGAAGAGCGAGGCCAACTTCAAGCTGGCCAAGGATGCCCTTGTCTCCAGTGTCCGCACCGCCCGCACCACCAAGTTCGGCATCATCTCCGCCTACCTGCAGTGCGAGAAGATGGGCTGGAAAGAGCCACTGCGCAAGCAGTACTTTGCCGCTTATCCCAAGCTGACGATGAACGACCTCCTGAGCTTCCAGCAGAGCTACATCAAAGGACAGAAGAAGACCCTCCTCATTCTCGGAAAAGAGTCTGACATGGACTTCAACGCCCTCAGCAAATACGGCAAGGTGAAGAAGCTTACGCTGGACGAAATCTTCGGATACTAAGCCGTTATGAGCAAGCCCACCTGCAGCATCGTCGTGTCGGTCTACAACGAAGAGGCCGTGCTGGAGCAGTGCCACGCCGCCCTGGGCGCCGCCTTGGACGCTACCGGCTACGATGCAGAGATATTATTTGTCAACGACGGGAGCAGCGACCGTAGCCGGTCGCTGCTCGACCGGTTGGCTGGCGACGACCCCCGGGTACGTGCCATCCACTTCTCGCGCAATTTCGGCCATGAGGCCGCCATGCTGGCGGGCATAGACCATGCGCGGGGTGACGTGATAGTGTGCATGGACGCCGACCTGCAGCATCCACCCGCGATGCTGTCGGAGATGCTGGCCCTTTATGCCGAGGGTTACGACGTGGTGACCATGGTACGTGAGGACCGTGCCGACGGAGGATTTGTCAAACACCTCACGTCGGGGCTCTTCTACCGCCTCATCAATAGAATGTCGGACGCCCACCTGCAGCCCAATGCCTCGGACTTCTTCCTGCTGTCGCGCAGGGTGGCCGAGGTGCTGCGCCACGACTACCGCGAGCGCACACGTTTCCTGCGGGGACTGATACAGACCGTGGGCTTCCGCTCCACCACGCTGGCCTACCATGCTCCCAAACGCGCCGCCGGACAGAGCAAGTACTCGCTGAGCAAGCTGGTAGGACTGGCTTTCTCCTCCATCGCGTCGTTTTCGAAGGTGCCGCTCAAGCTGGGAATCTACAGCGGATTGCTGTTCAGCCTCCTGAGCGTGGCACTGATGGTTTATTCACTGGTGATGTGGATTATCGACCGTCCGGTGGGCGGCTACACCACCCTTATTATCTTCCTCTCCGCCTTCGCAGGCATACTGCTCATTGTGGTGGGCATCATAGGCTACTATGTGGGCCTGGTGCTCGACGAAGTGAAGGGGCGTCCATTGTATATTGTGGAAAGCATTACGGGAGAAACTAAATAATACGGAATGAAAAAAAACAAAGTTGCAGGGTTGGTGACCACGCTGACCGGTATATTGTTATTGTTCGGCCTCTTTTGGGGCTTTGGCTGGTATGGCCATATGGGGAGCTATTTCCTGACGGTGGACAGCGAGGATGCCGTGAAGGACCTCTACACCACCAGCTACCATATCGCCTATGACGAGTCGGTGACCCAATGTCAGGCTATGAACTACCCCTATGGGGAATACCATACCTTTACCGGGATGCAGCCCTTGATAGCGGTGCCGCTGCAGGCACTGCGCAAGGCCGGGGTGGAGCACCCCGAAAGGGCTACCCTGCCGCTGACCAACCTCTTTGTGATACTGTCGCTGGTGCTTTGCGCCGTGCTGCTATACCTGCTGTTGGAGGAGCTGGGTCTGCCGTGGGGCTATGCCTCGCTGGCGGCGCTGCTGATAACCCTGCTCTCGCCCCAAATCATGCGCATGGGAGGGCATATCTCGCTCTCCTATTGCTGTGCTGTGCCCATGGCGCTGTACTTCTGTCTGCGCCATTCGCGGAGCGGCCACTGGGGCTGGGCGGCGGCCATGGGCGCGGGTGCCGTGCTCTTCGGCCTGAGCCACCCCTACTACCTGGTATTCTTCCTGGTGGTGATATTGTTTGAACTGGGCTGGCTGGCGCTGCGGCGCGACGGCGGTCGTTGGCACTGGAAAAAGCTGCTGACGGGCGTGCTGCTCGAGCTGGTGCTGCCGCTGGCGGTGTTCTACCTCTTCAGCCATATAGGCTACACCGACGGCAACCGCACGGCGACGCCGTGGGGACTGCTGCACTACCGCGCCCGCCTGGCGGGACTCTTCTTCCCCTATGGCATCCCCGGCCCCTTTGACTTCGGCCGTCTGGTACAGATTGAATGGGAGGCTTGGAATTTCCTGGGCCTGGTGCCGATAGTGGTGCTGGTGGTACTGGCAGGACGTCTGGTGAAGGCTCTGGTGCGCCGCGACAAGCGGAAGATGAGGGCTACCAGCGACCCCTGGATGAATGTGATGCTGCTGGCGGCCGTGGTGTTGACCATCTACGCCTGTGGCGTGCCCTTGTCCATGATGCCGCGCAGTACGGCGTGCTATATAGGTCCCTTGGCACAGATTAGAGGCATGGGACGTCTGCCGTGGCTGCTGTACTATGTGATGGGCGTAGTGGCCTTTTGGGGCCTCTACCGCTGGTACCAGCGCTCTCCCAAGAAGGGACGTCTGGCGGTGATGGTGCTGGCGCTGGCACTCTCGGCCTGGCAGGTGGTGGCCTACAACAAGAACAACCAGAAACAATACACCCACCAGTGGGCGGAGTGGACCGACTATGACAACCAGCTGCCACAGAACCAGTGGGTGCACGAACATGACTGGAGCCGCTACCAAGCCATCCTCACGCTGCCGATATTCAACGTGGGCAACGAACTTACGCATATCTCTCCGGAGCAGCGTATGCTCCAACAGAGCGCTTTCATTTCGATGAAGACAGGATTGCCGCTGGTGTGCAACGCCAGCTCGCGCTCAGACATGGACCAGACGTGGCAGAGCATCGCCGTGGGGCGTACTGCCTTTGCCCCGCTGGGCCTGGCGCAGGTGTTGCCTAACAGCAAGCCCCTGCTGTTGGCAGTGGGACCCGATACTGCCGCCCTCAATGAGGCGGAACAGAAGCTGCTGAGCCACGCCACGCCGCTGACCACCCTCGACGGAGCCCTGCTCTACACGATGCCTGTGGAGGCGCTGCAAGACGTGGTGCAGGAGACCCAGGCGGAATTGCGTCAGCAATATGACTCGTTGATTGGCGAGTCGCAAATGTATGCTCTGAACAGCGAGCCCGGGGAGTGTGCCCTGCGTGACGGCGCCACGGTGTTTGACGGCGAGGTGGACTTCCACGGCGAGGTGGAGGTGACTGTGTGGGTGGGAAGCATCCTGGTCGACATGGTGGGGCGCACGCTGATAAATGTGCGCTCGTATGACGCTACCGGCGACGGTCATACCGTCCTCAAGACAGGTATTGGCAACCAGATAGAGATGGTGAACTTTGCCACAGGCGAAGGACTGGTGCGGCTGCAGCTGACGTTGCCCGACGACTGCCGCAGGGTCACCGTAGACCTGCTCAACAGGAGCACCCGTCCGCGGACAGTCTCCTACCGCAATGCACTGATACGGCCGCAGGAGCGCCATGTGGCATTCAGCGCCGATGGCGATTTTGTGGACAACATCCCTGTGCTGTCGGCTAGAAAATCTCTTTGATGGTTTGTGACTGCCCGTTGAATACGATGCTGTCCCCCACCTTCTTGCCTTTGAGGGCCATATAGATGGGCGTCTGCGCCGAGATGGCGAAGAAGACCTGGTTGCCCACCATGAACTTGCCGGCACCAATGGAGAGAAGGAAATTCTGGCGGTCGGTAATCACCACAGCACCATGCTCCACCGTGTCGAACGGCGGCAGCTTCAAAAAATCTTGCAGGTAGCGCACGCCCGTCTGGGCATTGCTGTACTGCTTGGCATACATGTCGCGCGAGCGCATCATCTTGGTACGGTAGGCATCGTAGCGATCCACATTAGCACCGTAGTCGTTGCTCTGCTGCTGGGCAGAGTCCATCTCCTGCTTGGCTATAGTAGCAATATGCTCCTGCTGTTCGATGCAGGAGCATATCACTTGTTGTCTATGTTCTTCGCGTGTCATTTCTTCTTGGCAACAGCCTTTTTCCTGGGGGCTGCGGGTTTCTTGGCGGCAGCCTTCTTGGGAGCAACCTTATTGACATCGGTTCTGCCGGGGTACACCTTCAGAGCCTCTTCGAGGCACTTCATGGCGGCCTTCAAGTCCTCTTTGCAGAGACAATAGGTGATGCGAACCTGATGACGGCCCTTCTCGGGATCGCTGTAGAATCCCGTGGCAGGAGCCAGCATGACGGTGGCGCCCTTGTATTCGAAGTCCGTCAGCAGCCACTGGCAGAAGTGGTCGCTGTCCTCGATGGGCAACTCACAGACAGTGTAGAAAGCACCCTTGGGCGTTGGGCAGAAGCAGCCGGGAATCTTGTTGATACCCTCAACGATGACATTGCGACGGGCCACATACTCCTTCATCACAGCATCGAAATACTCTTGCGGAGTGTCGATGGCGGCCTCGGCGAAAATCTGGCCGAACGACGGGGGAGACAGACGGGCCTGAGCCAGACGCATCATGGCGCTGAAGAGCTCGCTGTTACGGGTGATGACACATCCCACACGGGCACCACAGGCGCTGTAGCGCTTGGAGACCGAATCGAACAGCACCACATTGTTCTCGCATCCGGGGAGGTTGAGCACGCTGAAGTGCTCCTCACCATCATAGCAGAACTCACGATACACCTCGTCGGCAAAGAGGTACAGGTCGTACTTCTTGCAGAGGGCGCCAACAGCATAGAGATCCTTCTCGCTGTAGAGGTAACCCGTCGGATTGTTGGGGTTACAAATCATGATGGCGCGGGTATAGGGCGTGATGTATTTCTCGAAATCGTCAACCAACGGCAGGGCGAAGCCGGTCTTAATGTCGCTGGGAACAGTGACAATCTTGGCGTCGCACAGTTTGGCGAAAGTGTTATAATTGGTGTAGTAGGGCTCGGGGATGATAATCTCGTCGCCGGGGTTAAGGCAGCAGGTGAAGGCCATCTGCAGAGCCTCGCTGCCACCAGTGGTGACAAGGATTCGCTCAGGCGTGATGTCAATACCGTGCATTTTATAGTACTGGCACAGCTTCTCACGGTAACTCTGGATACCGGCGCTGGGGCTATAGGCCAGCACATCGATCTTTGTATTGGCCAAGGCCTCGAGAGCGCCCTTGGGGGTCTCGATATCGGGCTGACCGATATTCAAATGATACACATGGATGCCATGGGCTTTGGTGGCATCGGCGAAGGGGACGAGTTTACGGATGGCCGACTGAGGCAACTCAAGTCCTTTGTGGGAAATACGCGGCATAGCTCTATGGTTTTATTTCTTTTTCTCTTCAACAGAAGCAGAGACACCCTTCTTATCGACGGGCTTCAGCTCCACAGGCTGTTTCTTGGCCTCGATGGATTTCACCTCGTTGTTGATGGGCTTTGCCTCCTCTTTCTTTACCTCGTTGGCAGGGGCGGCGTCCTGTTTGACATTACCTTTGATGCGCAGCACCACACGGGGATTGTCGACAGCATTGCTGGTGAC
Source organism: Bacteroidales bacterium (assembly GCA_045222295.1). Classification (GTDB taxonomy): domain Bacteria; phylum Bacteroidota; class Bacteroidia; order Bacteroidales; family P3; genus Colimorpha. Next base: position 21,467 of record JBGUXP010000001.1, read on the forward strand.
GGTGACAGTCTTGGAGAAACCACCCACGTTGTTGGTGTTGTAGTGGACCTTGATGGTGCCAGTCTCACCGGGCATAACGGGCTTCTGGGTGTAGCTGGGAGTGGTGCAGCCGCAGGAGGCTTTCACATTGGAGAGAATCAAGGGTTCGTTACCCTCGTTTTTGAAGGAGAACTCGCAGTCGCCATTACCACCCTTTTGGATGGTACCATAATTGTGTTCCATTTCGGTGAAGACAATCTTGGCGCCGTTGGCGGGGATTTCCTTCTTTTCAGTTTCTTGAGCGTTGGCAAAGCCAAATGCCATCGTGGCGAAGAGGCAGATTAATGCAAACTTTTTCATATTGTTTAAAAATTTATAGGTTTTTTTGTGTCTATAGTGTTTTTAATTTGGGCTGCAAAATTACTAATTTTTTAGTACATGCAGGAAAAAAAATATTGCAAAAATAATCAATCAAAAACAACTAACTAAAAGACAGTGCAATGCAGAATTCCTAATATTTCTAAAATACATTATTTAATAATGATATCCAGATTTTGTTCCTGCATACGGGCTCGGAGCCAGGCGTTGAGTTTCTCCCGGTGGTCGGCAGTCACCGCACGACCTTCGCGACGCGACACCACAGCTACTGGCTTTCCTGCCAACCGTCCCACGGAAATATTATCCACCTCTGGGAACAACGTCTTTGCCTCGGAGGTAATATACACTGTCAATGTATCATAGACCGTATAAGAGGAGAGTTGTCGCTGCAGGTCGGAGAGTTGACTGGTGAGCAACGTATTGGTCTGTTCCGCGGAATTGAGTTGAGAAGTCGCCAAAGCGAACCCCACATCATTGGAAGCCTGAATAACAACCAACTGCATATCCTCAAGACCATAAAATTTCATGCGTTCACGTGCCTCTGCAATCTTTCCTTCAGTAATTTCCTGGCCCACGGCGACCACACGCAATGTGTCATTCATCGCCTGCGACGAGAGAATCTGTGTGCCCTGATGGTCGAGTTCGGCGCGAACAAAATCTTTCACATTGTGTTCAAAGACATTATCCCTCACAATATTGACCGTCATCATGACCGCCGGAATCAGCGTTATCAGCACCACGCACGAAATCACCCTACGACCCCTGCGCGCCGCCTCAGAATCGGCTTTCTGAACGCTGTGGAAACGCAGCAGTTTCACCCCCAGGAAGGTGGCGGTGGCGATAAATACCGAATTGATAAAGAACAGGTAGAAGGCTCCGAAGAAATAGCTCCACTGTGCGGTAGCCAGGCCGTAGCCCGCGGTGCACAACGGCGGCATCAAGGCCGTGGCGATGGCCACACCAGGAATAACCTGGCCCTTGCTTTTGGTGGTAAGGGCCAACACACCTGCGGCACCACCGCAGAAGGCTATGAGCACATCATAAAGCGTGGGCGAAGTGCGCGCCAGCAGCTCACTCTGCGCCTCACTCAGGGGCGAGAGGAAGAAATAGGCCGTCGCCGTCACCACCGAGATGAGTGTCGCCACGCCATAGTTTTTCAGCGCATGCTTGAGCAGCTCCGTATCGCTGATACCTACAGAAAGACCCATTCCAATAATGGGTCCCATCAACGGCGAAATCAACATGGCACCGATAATCACCGCGGTCGAGTTGACATTCAGTCCCAACGACGCAATGAGAATGGCAAACATCAGAATCCAAAGATTCGTCCCACGGAAAGCGATACTGCCCTTCACCTGCTCGATAACAGCCTGTTCATTCTCTTTGTCGGGCAACAAGTTGAAATACTTGTTTAGAACCTTTTTGACATTTTTTATATTCATTTTCATGAGCAAAGGCATTTTCAAAGGATAACGCGCCGCCACTTCTTTTATTGCCCGGAAAGCGATCAGCCACACTAACAACATATTACACAGGACATGTCAATTGAGTATCCGACCATGTATAATAAGTCATTCCTTCAACTCTTGTACATCATTTGTTCGGTACTTGTTCGGTGAAACACCGAACAAATACCGAACAAATACCGAACAACTACTGAATATCAGATATACTCAAATACCCTGTGATTTGAAAATATCGACTGTTGAAGAGGCGGCATAGCCACAGACGAGTCAGAGGAAACACAACAAACATGCAATCAATAGATTAAAAAGAACGGAAAAATATTTTCACCATTTTTGGTGATGGTATGGTTTTTTTTTCGTATTTTTGCACGCAGTTCTTATTTGAAACAATTAATATTATATTAATCTTATAACATTAAAATTATGGCATTTAAAGGACAAATCATCATCGATACCGAGCGCTGCAAAGGCTGCGGAGTCTGCGTACCCGTGTGCCCGATGAAGTGCATCGCGTTGTCGAAAAATGTAAACGGCAAGGGTTACAACTATACCGAGACCGTGAATGACAGTTGCATTGGCTGCGCCAGCTGCGCCATGGTGTGCCCCGACGGCGTGATCTCCGTTTACAAGAAAAAAATCTAAACGAAAAGAAAAGAAAGGAATACTATGGCAAGAGAACTTCAACTGATGAAGGGCAATGAAGCTATTGCCCGCGCAATGATTGCCAGCGGTTGTGACGGTTACTTCGGTTACCCCATCACCCCGCAGAGCGAAGTTATGGAAACCCTGATGGCTGAGAAACCTTGGGAGACCACCGGTATGACCGTGCTGCAGGCCGAGTCGGAGGTTGCCTCCATCAACATGGTCTACGGCGGTGCCGCCACCGGCAAGAAAGTCGCCACCTCGAGCTCCAGCCCCGGAATCTCGCTGATGCAGGAAGGTCTGACCTACCTCGCCGGCGCCGAAATCCCCTGCTTGGTTGTCAACGTCATGCGTGGCGGCCCCGGTCTGGGTACCATCCAGCCCTCGCAGAGCGACTACTTCCAGAGCGTGAAGGGCGGCGGTCACGGTGACTACCAGCTCTACACCCTCGCCCCCGCCTCGGTGCAGGAAATGTACGACTTCGTGTTCGACGCTTGGGACATCGCCTTCAAGTATCGCAACCCCGTCCTCATCCTCTCCGACGGTGCTATCGGACAGTGCATGGAGAAACTCTACACCCGCGACAACGTGGCCCGTTGGACCGAGGAAGAGCGCCGCAAGAACGCCCCTTGGGGCACCTGGGGCAAGCCTGCCACCCGTAACCACAACATCATCACCTCTCTCGAGCTCGAGAGCTCGCGCCAAGAAGTCTTCAACCTGAAGCTGCAGGCCAAATACGCCGAGATGAAAGAGAAAGAGGTCCGCTACGAGATGCTCAACTGCGAAGATGCCGAGTACATCATCGTCGCCTACGGTTCCAGCAGCCGTATCGCCATGAAGGCCATGCAGATGGCCCGCGAAAAAGGCATCAAGGTGGGTCTGTTCCGCCTGATCACCCTCTTCCCCTTCCCGACCAAACAGCTGGCCGAGGTTGCCAAGCACGTCAAAGGTATCCTTTGCGTCGAGATGAGCGCCGGTCAGATGATCGAGGACGTGAAGCTGGCCACCCAGTGCGGTGTGAAGACCGAGCACTTCGGCCGCTTTGGTGGTATCATCCCCACTCCCGGCGAGGTCCTGGAGGCTCTTGAAAACAAGATTATCAAATAAAGAAAGGAACAACAATGAATCAAGATATTGAAGCTCGCAAACAAGCGCTGTTGAAAGAGGGTTACGAGGAGGTTTACACCCGTACCAAGGTGCTCACCGACGCCGTCATGCACTACTGCCCCGGCTGCGGTCACGGCACCACCCACCGCCTCATCGCCGAGGTTATCGACGAGATGGGCATTCAGGACAACGTCGTCGGCGTCAGCCCCGTCGGATGCTCCGTTTTGGCCTACAACTATTTCGATGTCGACTTCCAGGAGGCTGCCCACGGCCGTGCTCCCGCAGTCGCCACCGCCATCAAACGCCTCAACCCCGACACCTTCGTGTTCACCTATCAGGGCGACGGTGACCTCGCCGCTATCGGTACCGCCGAGACCATCCATGCCGCCAACCGTGGCGAGAACATGACCATGATCTTCGTCAACAACGGTATCTACGGTATGACCGGTGGCCAGATGGCCCCCACCACCCTCGTCGGCATGCGCAGCGCCACGACCCCCTACGGCCGTCGCGTCGACCTCAACGGTTATCCCCTCCGCATGACGGAACTCCTCTCCACCCTGCCCGGCACCTACTACGTGACCCGTCAGAGCGTGCAGAACCCCGCCGCCGTGCGCAAGGCCAAAGCCGCTATCCGCAAAGCCTTCGAGAACCAGAAACTGAAGAAAGGCCTCAGCTTCGTCGAGATCCTCTCCAACTGCAACAGCGGCTGGAAGATGACCCCCGTGGCCGCCAACAAGTGGATGGAAGACAACATGATGCCCAACTACCCCATCGGCGACATCAAAGTCGACGGCAAGATCGTCGAGGGTATCGATGCCAACCGTCTCGTTCTGGATCACCCGTTAACTGTTATGCAATAATAATTTTCAGACCAGTCCGACTAGTCTGACTAGTCCGACAAGTCCGACTTAAAAAAATCAAAAGAAATGACTGAAGAAATCATCATAGCCGGTTTTGGTGGACAGGGTGTCCTCTCGATGGGTAAAATCCTTGCCTACTCCGGAGTTATGCAGGACAAAGAGGTCAGCTGGATGCCCAGCTACGGCCCCGAGATGCGTGGTGGTACCGCCAACGTCTCCGTCATCATCAGCGACGAGCGCATCAGCTCGCCCATCATCAACCAGTTCGACACCGCCATCATCCTCAACCAGCAGTCGCTGGATAAGTTTGAGAGCGCTGTGAAGCCCGGTGGTTACCTCATCTATGACCCCAACGGCATCACCCACGAGCCCACCCGCAAGGACATCAACATCTACAAGATCGCCGCTACCGCCAAAGCCCAGGAGCTCGGCATCAGCAAGGTGTTCAACATGGTGGTCCTCGGTGGCTTCCTCAAGCTGAAACCCATCGTTGAAAAGCAGTACATCCACGAAGGTCTGGAGCACTCCCTGCCCCAGCGCCACTGGAACCTCATTCCCCAGAACGAGGAAGCTATCGAGATTGGTAAAGGCATCATCGAAGCCGTCCAGGTGCTGTAAGAAGCGTTTACTGCTTTACATAGAAAAAGCCTCCCATTGCGGAGGCTTTTTTGTTAATTATTTTGTCAGTTGGAAAAATATTCGTAATTTTGCAAATTAATTTAAAAACGAAATATATACTAATATGTGCGGAATTGTTGGATACATTGGTGAGCAGGAGGCTTACCCCATTCTGATAAAGGGTCTTCATCGACTGGAATATCGCGGCTACGACTCGGCCGGAGTAAGTATGATCAACGCCAAGGGCGAACTTAACATCTACAAGGCCACTGGAAAAGTGGCGGCATTGGAAGACAAATGCGCCAGCGAGGACGTTACCGGCAGCATCGGCATCGCCCACACCCGCTGGGCTACCCATGGCGAGCCCAACACCGTCAACGCTCACCCGCATCTCTCGCAGAGCGGCAACCTCTCGCTGGTGCACAACGGCATTATCGAGAACTACAAGACCCTCCGCGCCATGCTGGAAAAGAAAGGCTACGAGTTCTGCAGCGAGACCGACACCGAGGTTCTGGTGCACTTCATCGAATACACCCAACTGGAGCAGAAATGCGACCTCTTCACCGCCGTGCAGCGTGCGCTGAAGAACGTCATTGGTGCCTATGCTATCGCCATCCTCGAGAAGAGCCATCCCGACCAACTGGTCTGCGCGCGTAAAGGCTCTCCCCTGGTCATCGGTGTGGGTACCGATGCCCGGGGCAAGAAAGAGTTTTACCTCGGCAGCGACGCCACCCCCATCGTGGAATACACCAAGCAGGTGGTGTACCTCAAGGACGAGGAGATTGCCCTGATGGACCGCAACGGACGGCTGGACATCGTGAACCTCGCCAACGTGCACCAGACTCCCGAGATGCACACGCTGAGCCTGAGCCTCGACGAGCTGGAGAAGGGCGGCTTCCCGCACTTCATGCTCAAGGAAATCTGGGAGCAGCCCAACGCCCTGCGCACCTGCATCAAAGGCCGTCTGCACCGCAAGACCAAGGATATCACCCTCAGCGGAATCATCGAGCATAAAGAGAAATTCATCAACGCCCGTCGCATCATCATCTGCGCCTGTGGCACCTCGTGGCACTCGGCCCTCATCGGCAAATACTTCATCGAAGAGGCCGCCCAGATCCCCGTTGAGGTGGAATACGCCTCCGAGTTTCGCTACCGCAACCCCGTTATCTATTCCGACGATGTGGTCATCGCAGTGAGCCAGAGCGGTGAGACGGCCGACACGCTGGCCGCCATCCAGCTGGCCGAGCAGAAGGGCGCGTTCCTCTACGGCATCTGCAACGTCATCGGCTCGAGCATCGCCCGCGCCACCCATAGCGGCACCTACCTGCACGTGGGTCCCGAAATTGGCGTCGCCTCCACCAAGGCCTTCACCGGTCAGGTCATCACACTCTGCCTGCTGGGTCTGGCCATCGCCAAGGAGAAGAAAACGCTCAGCGACGAGATGTTCCACATGTTAGTGGACGAGCTTTACCAGATTCCCGACAAGATTCAGTGGACGCTGGAGCACAACAAGGACATCGACCGCTTCGCGCAGATGTTCACCTACTGCCGCAACTTCCTCTTCCTCGGCCGTGGATACAACTATCCCGTGGCCTTGGAGGGGGCCTTAAAGCTGAAAGAAATCAGCTACCTCCACGCTGAAGGTTACCCCGCCGCCGAGATGAAGCACGGTCCCATCGCCTTGGTCGACGAAGAGATGCCCTGCGTATTCATCGCTCCCAAACGCGGTATGTACGACAAGATTGTCAGCAACATCCAGGAAATCAAGAGCCGCAAAGGAAAGATTATCTCTGTGGTCACCGAAGGCGACACCACGGTGAAGAATATGAGTGACTATGTTTTCACCATCCCCGACACGCGCGACTGCTACGTGCCGATGCTGGCAGTCATCCCGCTGCAACTGCTCTCCTACTACATCGCCACCGCGAAAGGTCGCAATGTCGACCAGCCGCGCAATCTGGCGAAGAGCGTTACAGTAGAATAAATGAAGAAGCCCGCCTGACGGCGGGCTTCTTCATTTTGCTGCTTTCAGCACCTGCTCTATCACGCCTATCTTGTAACCGGTGCTGTGGTAGAGGATATGTCCTTCTTTGTCAATCAAGGCCACCAGGGGGTATTCTTGCTTGCCAAGCTTGGCAGCCTCGACGATACGCTGTTCCAGCCGACCTTTCTTGAAAGAAAAGTCGGTATTTACCAAACCCCACGAGGGCATACCGATACTGGCAGGGCCCACCATAAAGGTCATGCCGCCCCAGGCTTTCATCTCCTTCTGAAGACCTTTTAACTCCACTATAAGGTGTTTCGATGGTTCGCTGTAGTTGCCAAGGTTGACATAGAGCATGCCTGTCTTGCCAGCATAGTCCCACAGCTCGATTCCATCAAACAATTCGATATGCTCGTCAACTTTTTGACTTTTTGACTCTTTGACCTCCAGAGGCAGAATGACGATTTCCTTGGTCACGTTCTCTCCAGACTTGATTTCGAGGAACTCCATGCGCGAACGCACGGTCCCGTCGGGGTAGCGGTTGCCGGTGGAGAGGCAGTAGATGCCGGGCTCCAGCTCGATGGTGGCGGGGAAGTTGGCCATACGGGCATCATCCTCGAAGTCGAAGGTGCGCAGGTCGCCGTTCTCCAGCTTGGCGAGGGTGAAGTGCGGCCAATATACTGGCTTGGCTGGCTCCTTGCCACGATATATGAGGGTGAGCTTGGCGCGTTTGGCGTTGACATCCTTACCGTGGTTATCATCGTTGAAATCCACTATACGGAATACCGACTTCGACCCATCGGCCACATATATAGTATTGGTGGCATTGTCCAGATAGGCGGGGATGTCGGCGGCGCGGCAGGCGGCCACGAAGAAGATGTCACGGCTGTGGCGGTCGGCATGGCGCAGCTTGTATACACCCACTGGCGAGACGGGGCAATTGTAGTAATTGGAAGTGTCGTCGATGATAATATTGTCACTCACCCATTGGAAGATTTTCTCGGCATACTCCATCTCCTTGAACTCCGCCAGTTCCTCGCGATAGGGGCGTACCATCTCGTTGCTGATTCGGGCGGGCAGCAATCCCTTTTTAAACACATCATACGGTAGACATGGCACAAAACTAAATGATTCTAACACCTCGGCAGTGATGTCGCGCAGGTCCTTGTCGCTATAAGTGCAGAGGTAATCATACAGAGGATTCCAATTCTCATAGACATCTGCCGCACCGTTGATCGAGTGAACAACCGGAAAGTTCTTTACACGATAATCCTCAGTATGGTTGTTGAGAAATTTGATTATCTCGGCGTAGTTGCCTTCGCTCTTGCAGATAATCTCCCAGGCCTCGTCGTCGGTGAGGTTGGGGTTGGGCTTCATCAGCTGCTTGTAGGTCTCCTTGGTGGGGAAGGTGGCGGTGTAGGCGTTGCGCAGCGAGTCCTCGTAGGCCAGACGCTTGGCATTGGCGGCGGTCTCCTCCTCGGTGGCGACCACTTTGGGATCTCCTGCGGCGGGCGGCACCATCTCAAACAGAAATACTTTTTTATCGCAATCAGAACTAAAGGAACCATCAGAACTTTCTTTTTGTTCTTTTCGTTCTGATTGAGCTTTAATCACCAGCGTCATGGTGCTGTCCTGGCGCACGTCTATCTTGTCGAAGGCGTAATGCTTGCCGTCGGTCGCCCAGATGAGTAGGTCGCCGAGACCTGTGGTCAGCGAGGCTTGTCCGTTGGCATCGGTAGTCATGTCGGCAAGGGTATAGTACTCGGCGTAGTTGTAGAGCTTGAACTTCACTTGTGCTTTGACGGGGAAACCGTTCTCGTCTTGCACTGTCACTGTCACGCGGCGTGTGGGGGCATAGTGGCTCAGCAGGTTCAACTCGCTGTACATGCTGGTACGTTTCACCACCTCCTCGTTACCTTTGTATTTACCGAAGGCCTTGGTGTGCACCATCATACAGCGGGTGCTCGGCACCGAGAACCATCCCATATTGAGATGTGGGTCGGGTTCGCAGGCTCCCAGGAATTTCCACTCGCCGTCGACGTAGACTTCAACCCATGCGTGATTATCATCACAGTGCGCCCAGCGGGGCGTATAGCACTGGCGGGCAGGGATGCCTACGGCACGCAAGGCTGTGACGGTGAAGGTGCTTTCCTCGCCGCAGCGGCCGAGCGAGGTGCGCATGATGGCCAGTGGCGCCGAGGTGCGGCTGTCGCTGGCGCGGTAGGCCACATGCTCGTGGCACCAGTGGTTCACCTCCAGCGCCGCCTCCTCTATCGTCATACCCTGCACGCGCTCCTTCAGCTCGCGGTAGAAGACCATACGGGCGGTGTCTAGGTTCTCATTGTTCACACGGTACACCAGCACGAAATGACGGAACACGTCTTCGGAGATGTCCTTGCCCCAGGGCATCTCCTCGCGTGCCTTGAAGGCATAGCGCACCTGCCGCAGGAAGAACTCCGGCTCATAGTCCGCCAAGTCGCTCAATGGCATATAGGCATAGAGGAATTCCATCGCCTCGCGCTCCATCGCAGAGAGCGTGTCAAACTGCAGTTGAAGCATCGGAAACTCGGCACAACGAGCCTTAAAATCAGCATGTACCTCGTTACGGTAGCTTTTATCGGTAATAAAATGAGGGTCGCGACCGCAGGAAGCCAATAGCAGTACGCCTACGGCAAGCATCAAAATCTTTCTCATAAATAACTATAGCGTTAACGATTGATCAATCAACTGTCGTACCGTGGCGGCATCCGTAACGATAGAGCCGTCGTCGAGGGTCTTCTTGCAGGAGCCATGCACCTCACGGACACCACTCTCCTGCACCAGCTGGCGCACATTCATCGGTGTCACCCCACCACCGGCGAGTATCTCCACGCCAGTGATGTTCACCAGATTGCGCAGCACTTCGCGGCCCTCAAAGGCGGAGTAGCGCTGCCCTGACGTCAGCAGCCTATGACAGCGAGCTGACGCCACCTGCCATAGAGCCTCTATGGGATCCTGCTGAGCCTCGTCAAAAGCACGGTGGAAGGTCACCTCCATAGGCGATGCCAACTGCACCATGCGGCGCGTAATCTCGACATCGACCTTGCCATCGGAATCCAGAAAGCCGATTACCACCGCACTGGCGCCAAGTTCCTTACACCGTTTGATAGAGGCAATCATCTCCATCTGTTCGGCTTCGGTATAACAGAAGTTGCCCGGTCGCGGGCGGATGAGAACATGTGTCCGCAAGCCAAGCTTGCGGACGCAAAAATCAATATCTTCGTCGGAGGGCGTAAGTCCGCCGCATTCCAAATCACGACAGAGTTCTATGCGCGTAGCGCAGCCGTCCTTGGCAGCCACCGCCGACGCTATCGAATTGCAACAAATTTCAACGTCAATCATGCTGCAAAAGTACAAAAAAAAATATTTATTTAAGAAAATATTCGTATCTTTGCATTTTGAATTAACCGAAAAACAGACCTGTCATGCAAAACACCCAAACCATTACCAATGACTTAATCTATGTCGGTGCCAGCGACCGCCGCACGGCTTTATTTGAGAATATCTATCCCATCCCATACGGAGTCTCCTACAATAGTTATCTGCTTCTGGATGAAAAGACGGTATTGTTGGACACCGCCGATGCAGCCGTCGGCGAGCAGTTCTTCGAGAACGTGACCGCCGCTCTCAATGGTCGCCATTTGGACTATCTAGTTGTCAACCATATGGAGCCTGACCACGCCGCACTCATCGCCCCTTTGATGCTGCGCTACCCCCAGATTACTGTCGTCACCACCGCCAAGGCTGCACAGATGATGGAGCAGTTCTTCGGTAGCAAGCCTACCAACCTGCAGATTGTCAAGGAGGGCGACACCCTCTGCACCGGTCACCACACGCTGACCTTCACCATGGCTCCCATGGTGCACTGGCCCGAAGTGATGATGACCTACGACCAGACCGACAAGGTTCTCTTCAGTGCCGATGCCTTCGGCACCTTTGGAGCCTTGAGTGGCAACCTCTATGCCGATGAAGTGAACTTCGAGCAGGAGTGGCTCTCCGAAGCCCGTCGCTACTATATCAACATCGTGGGTAAATACGGCCAGCCCGTCCAGACGGTGCTCAAGAAAGCCGCCGCATTGGACATCCAAATGATATGCCCACTGCACGGTCCGGTATGGCGTTCCAATCTGGAGTATTTCATTGGCAAACACGACGTATGGAGCAGATACGAACCAGAAGACAAAGGTGTAGTGATTATCTATGGCAGCATCTACGGACATACTGAAAGTGCCGCCTTGCGCCTTGGGACCTTGCTGTCGCAGCGTGGCATGAAAGGTATCAAGGCCTATGATGCCAGCCGCACTCCTGTCAGTGAGTTGGTGGCCGAGTGCTTCCGTGCCAGCCATGTGGTGCTGGCATCCAGCACCTATAACAACGGTATCTTCACCCCCATAGAGAACCTCTTGGCCGACCTAAAGGCCCACGACTGGAAGAAACGCACCGTGGCGTTAATAGAGAACGGCACCTGGGCTGCCACCAGTGGCAAACTGATGCGCGCCGCCCTCGAAGAGATGAAAGAGATAACCATCATAGGCGACACCCTCAGCCTCAAGAGTGCTATGAAACCCGAACAAGAGGAATCTCTCGCCTCCCTCGCTGACGCATTGGTTGCCACACTTTAAACCTTAAACCAAAATATGATCAACAACAAAGCCATCTTCACCCCCGAAGGGGCGGCGAACACCGCTGAAATAATAAAAAAAGCAGTGAGCAATATCAGCTACGGCCTCTTTGTGCTCGTGGCGCGACAGGGTGAGAAAGACAACGCCTGCATCATCAACGTGGCACAGCAGGTCACCAGCGATCCGCTGCAGATTGCCATTTGCGTCAACAAACAGAATCTCACGCACGATATGGTGCTGCGCACCCTCAAGTTTAATCTCTGCTCCCTGAGCGAGGAAGCCACCATGAAGTCCTTCCAGCATTTCGGCTTCCAGAGCGGCCGCGACATCGATAAGTTTGCCGAGTGCGAGACGGACCTCCGCACCGACAACGGCCTGCGCTACCTGCCCAAGTACATCAACAGCGTGATTTCGTGCGTCGTCACCAAGAGTATTGACCTTGGCACCCACACCCTGTTCATCGCCCGCGTGATGGAGGCCAAGGTATTCACCGACAGTCCCAGCATCACCTACTCCTATTACCAACAGCACATCAAGCCCGCGCCAGCCAGCTCCTCCCCTAAGTTAGGGGAGGTGGACACCGAAGGCGGACGGAAGAGTGTGTCACCCAAGCGCTGGGTCTGCGAAGTCTGTGGCTACGTCTATGAAGGCGACGAAGTGCCCGACGACTTCGTCTGCCCCTGGTGCAAGCACGGCAAAAGCGATTTCAAACTGATGGAATAATTATTAACCCTTAAAACCATAAACATTATGCTTAACAAAAAAGTTTCCGACCTGCTCAACGAGCAAATCAACAAAGAGCTCTACAGTGCCTACCTGTACCTCGACATGAACAACTATTTCGACAAGCGCGGCCTTGCCGGCTTCGCCAACTGGTACATGATTCAGGCCCAGGAGGAGCGCGACCACGCCATGCTCATCTACAAGTATATGCAGAACAACGACTGCCCCATCGTGCTCAACGCCATCGCCAAGCCCGACAAAAAATTCAAGAAGGATATGGATGTGCTGAAAGCCGGATTGGAGCATGAGGAGTATGTCACCGCCAGCATCCACACCATCTATGATGCCGCCTACAAGGTGAAGGACTTCCGCACCATGCAGTTCCTCGACTGGTTCGTCAAGGAACAGGGCGAGGAGGAGACCAACGCCCGCGACCTCATCACCAAGATGGAACTCTTCGGCAGCGACCCCAAGAGCCTCTACATGCTCAACCAGGAGCTCGCCGCCCGCACTTACAGCGCCCCCAGCCTGGTACTCGACTAATAAGCATCGACTAACACTGAAACGACGGGGTGTGTGGCAATCACGCACCCCTCTCTTTGCCCCATGAAACACACCCTTCCACACGAAAAACCCGTTGCCGTCTATCGCACTACCATCAGCATCATTCTCTTTGAAATATTGTATCTTGCCGCTGCAATAGGTTGTGGATATATCGTCTTCCAGATAGATGTACTTTGGGCACAATTGTTGCTTGGTTTTCTGGCGGTGATGATACTTTGGGCGTGCGTGGATCTGCTTAAATATCGAAACGATCGTATCGTCGTCACGCCAAGCCATCTGTCGCTTCCAAATGTTGAAACTAGAACGAAGAAGGGGAAGCATACCCTCGCTCGTAAAGCCATCATCCTGTGGCACGACATCAAAGACATCTCCTTTACTATTGATGTGAAAAAATCAAATAGTGTGAGAATTCGGAAACTGGTATTCGTTATCTTGAACGACAAGACGCAGTACACCATCGACGCCGAATTGTACGATGTTTTCTTCCTCGAGCGAAAGTTGAAATCCTTCTGGCAACAATATGGCAAAAAAACATTAACTTGAAAAAAAAATTCATCATATCATATTTTATTCGTATTTTTGCCTCGATTTTAAAGACAATTATTAATCCTAAAAACAGAATCCATTATGAGCAAAAAGTTTATCTGCCCCGTTTGCGGTTATGTCTATGAAGGCGACACCATGCCCGAGAAATGCCCCATCTGTGGCAAACCCATGCAGGAAGTGAAAGAAGACATCAAGACCTGGGCTGCCGAGCATATCGTCGGCGTGGCCAAGGATGCCCCCGAAGATATCAAGATGGACCTCCGCGCCAACTTCGAAGGCGAGTGCAAAGAGGTGGGCATGTACCTGGCCATGGCCCGTATGGCTCACCGCGAAGGCTATCCCGAAGTGGGTCTCTATTGGGAGAAAGCCGCCTTTGAGGAGGCCGAACACGCCGCCAAGTTTGCCGAACTGCTGGGTGAAGTGCTGACCGACAGCACCGCCGAAAACCTTAAGATGCGCGTCGATGCTGAATACGGTGCCACCGCCGGCAAGACCGACCTCGCCAAGCGTGCCAAAGCCCTCAACCTCGACGCCATCCACGACACTGTCCACGAGATGGCCCGCGACGAGGCCCGCCACGGCAAAGCCCTCGAAGGTCTTTACAACCGCTATTTTAAAAAATAAATGTCCCTGCGAAAGAACATATCCTACCTACTCTTCCCGCTAACCATGTGGTATGCGGCAGGAGTGCGATTTAGGAATATCTTCTACGCATTAGGTCTCAAAAAACAGGAGGCTCCCCACATCACGACGATTGGTGTGGGGAACCTTTCTACCGGCGGCACCGGCAAGACACCGCATGTGGAATACTTATTGCGTCTGCTCTCCAACAATTATTCCACCGCCATGCTCAGCCGTGGCTACAAACGCAAGAGCAAAGGTTTTCTGCTCGACGACGGAAGCCATGACCCTCTGTTGCTCGGTGACGAACCTGCCATGATAGCTCGCAAATTCCCGCAGATACAGGTGGCTGTCTGCGAAAAACGCGTAGAAGGAGTAAGGAGATTGATGGAGAAACCGGGAACCCCGGAAATTCCGGAATCTCCTGATAATCCGAAGCCTCCAGCCACTCCCCAGCTCATCATCCTCGACGACGTCTTCCAGCACCGCGCCGTCAAGCCCAGCATCAACATCCTGCTGACAGAATACAGCCACCCCTATTTTTCCGACCATATCCTCCCCTACGGCAACCTGCGTGAGTTCAAGAGCGCCCGTTTCCGCGCCAATATCGTCATCGTCACCAAGTGTCCCGCCAATCTCAACCCCATAGAGAAGCACAACATCATCCACGACCTCAAGCTACAGAACTACCAGAAAGTCTTCTTCTCCTACTTCCGCTATGGCGCTCTGCAGACCCTTGACGGCAGACCCGCCGCCCTTGACCTGCGCCACATCGACAACGCACTCTGCGTCACCGGCATTGCCCATCCCGAGCCCCTGCTTGCCGAGTTGCGCCGCACCACCAAGGTGCAGCATCTGGCTTTTGCCGACCATCATGACTTCTCCGCGAGCGACATCGCCCGCATCAGCGACACCTTTGCTGCCTTGCCTGGGGCACAGAAAATCATCATCACCACCGAGAAAGATGCCATGCGTCTGCGTGGAAAAGCCGACAAACTGCCGGTCTACATCCTTCCCATCGAGGTGGCCTTTCACAAGGAAAACGACAAAGACTTCGACAAACTCATTGAGTCTTCTGTCCGCGAAAATATCTCCTTCCTCTCCAAGCTCAGCATCTGGAGCTGATTACTTCTTGATATAGGAGAGGAAATCCAAATCAATACTTAAAGAAACAAACGGCTTGAGCAACCAAGCCTTGGCTGTCACATCGTCGATACTCAAGCTGTTGCCGATGATATCGCCATTGCTATAGCCGTCTTTCAGCACTTGGTACTCAGCAATGTTCAAGCCCAGGGTAAGATAGAAGAAATCGACAAACCGGAAGCTGGCACCCACATAGAAATTCTTGAAGAGGTTGCTGCCGCCGAAGCCCACATAGAATCCGAGATCGTAAGCGAAATCCTGGTCGAAACGGCGTATCTGACGTGCCGTACTGTCGCTGCCGAGGGTATGCGTCTTGTTGAAATACTTGGTCAAGTCCCACAGCATCACCGAGGCACCGGTGACATAGTCGAACTCCACACTTCCGGCGTTGCGATTGCTGATATAGCGGTCGTAGGTGCCCGTCGTGGCACCTGCCTTAAGACGTATCTCCCATTCGGGCGTACGGTAGAAACGCATGGCCACACCCTGGATAGGCCGCACCTTCTTCTTGCGGCTGGTGGCCTGCGCCACACGCTCTTCCGCAAGGCGAGCACGTTCCTCGAGGTATTTGTTGGCCTCCTCCTTGCGCACATTCTCCAACTCGGCAATGCGTACCAAGGAACGCAGCGAGTCGACCACACGGATATAGTAGTTGCGCTCGGCCTCAAGCTTCTCTTTGTCCACACCATTTGAAGTGAGGATTTCGCGATAGAATATCTCCTTCTCCTGCAGTGCCTTAAGGGCTGCCGTGTCGGCCTCGCGACGGACAATGGTGTCGGTATGATAGATACGCACAGTGTCAGTGTGATAGAGGCGTACGGTATCGGTACGGAGAACATAGACAGTGTCGGTAAGGGGATGTGGGATATCCTGCGCCGAGGCTCCCAGCCCTACCAACATCAATGCTATGAGCAGCATCCGCTTCATTTCAGGCGGGTAATCAGTTCGTCAACAGTCATGGTCTGCTGAGTGCCGTCAGTCATATTCTTCAAGGTGACGGTGCCGTCCTTCAACTCGCTCTCGCCAATAAAAGCCACGAATGGAACACCCTTGCGGTTGGCGTACTCCATCTGCTTCTTCATCTTGGCGGCCTCGGGATAGACCAGCGTAGCGACCCCTTCGGCACGCAGACGGGCAGCAGCCTTGACGCAGGCGGCCTGCTCGGCAGGGCCGAAATTGATGAAGAGTATCTGGGCGGCCTGGGCGAGGTCGGCAGGGAATGCGTTGAGTTCGGTGAGCACATCGTAGATGCGGTCGGCGCCAAACGAGATTCCCACACCAGAGACATCAGGCATTCCAAAGATGCCAGTAAGGTTATCATAACGTCCTCCACCACAAATGCTTCCAATTTGCACATCCTTGGCCTTAACCTCAAAGATGGCACCGGTGTAATAGTTCAATCCACGTGCCAGCGTGAGGTCGAGTTCCACGTCGCACTTCATGTCAGCAACAGCAATATAGCCAAAGAGTTCCTTCAACTCTTCCACACCTTTCTTTCCAACCCCCACATTCTCAAACATCTTATCCAAAGCAGCCAGCTTCGATTCGACATCGCCCTCGAGGGCGAACACGGGGTCAAGGGCGGCAATCTGGACGTCAGTCAAACCACGTTCGCGCAATTCGGCGCGGACATTTTCCAAACCAATCTTATCCAGTTTATCAATGGCTACAGTGATATCCACCAGCTTGTCGGGAGCCCCAATCATGTCGGCAATACCAGCCAGCACCTTGCGATTGTTAATTTTCACCACCACATTGATACCCAGGCGATTGAACACCATATCAATCATCTGCACCAACTCGAGCTCATTGAGCAGCGAGGTAGAACCAATCATGTCGGCATCGCATTGGTAAAACTCTCTGTATCTGCCCTTTTGCGGCCGGTCGGCACGCCACACAGGCTGCAGCTGATAGCGGCGGAAGGGGAAGGTTATCTGGTCGCGGTGCTGCACCACGAAACGGGCGAAAGGCACTGTGAGGTCGTAGCGCAGGCCGCGCTCGCAAATCTGCGGGGCCACCTTGTGATAGTCCTGTGAGAAGTCGACGTTCTCCATAAAGTTGCCACTGTTCAGCACTTTAAAGAGCAATTTGTCGCCCTCCTCGCCATACTTCCCCATCAGCGTGGAGAGATTCTCCAGCGAAGGAGTCTCGATGGGCTCGAAAGCAAAAGCGCGGAACACCGAGCGGATGGTGTCGAAAATATAGTTGCGGCGCGCCATCTCCAGCGGGAGAAAATCGCGCGTACCCTTGGGTATTG
Organism: Bacteroidales bacterium; assembly: GCA_045222295.1. GTDB lineage: Bacteria > Bacteroidota > Bacteroidia > Bacteroidales > P3 > Colimorpha. Next base: position 39,019 of record JBGUXP010000001.1, read on the forward strand.
AGCATTTAACAGTAGCCATACTTTGTATTTTGAAACTGCAAAGATACGAAGAAAGGAAGAACTGGCAAAATTTATTTTTCAAGAGGCGTTTTTTTTGCCGTTTTCTTGGCATCTCCTCTGTACTTCCTCTGTATATCCTCTGTACATCCTCTGTATATGCTCTGTATAACAGACAGAGGAAAGGCGAAGGAATTGTTTTTTCGTGGCTTTGCATTGTTTTTTTTTGTATTTTTGCTATTGAGAAAAAATGGAAAGAAATGCACCTTAAACGTCATATCCTGTTGTTTATGTGTCTGTTGACTGTCGTGCTCACACATGCCCAGGAGGTTCAAAAAGCCCCGCTGAGGGTCATTGACGCCGGCAACGGGGTGTTCAAGGTGCATTTCCAGCTGCCCGGACTGAGGTTGACCGCAACACAGGAAGGTTTCTGCCGCATGGTGGCTCCCGGCATGATGCCGGGCAATGGCAGCATTGGCAGTCCCGACCTGCCGACGGCAAGCATTCTGGTGCATATTCCGGCAGGCGGCACCCTGACCGTGCAGAATGCAACCATAGAAGGGCGTATTGTGGAGATATTTGTCCCCGCCGACAGCACCCTGGCGCCAATTGACGAAGGGTGGGTAAAAGGCCGCCCCAGGCCAGGGCACTACCCCGATATGAAAATCTACGGAGCCGACGGATTCTACCGCGGCGGCGAGCTTCTGGAGGTGGAACATATCGGGCGAATGGCCGACGAGGAACTCTATCGGCTAACGGTGCGTCCGGTGGCATACAACCCAACAAACGGCGTAGTGAGACTAAGCGAAACGGTGGAAGGAGAATTGAGGATGCTGGCAGAAATTCCCCAACCGCTTCCAGGAAGTGCAAGGAGACTCCTCATCGTGTCTCGCCCAGAGTTTGAGATTGGAATACAGCCTTTTGTACAATGGAAACGACAGGAGGGCTACGACGTGGAGGTGCTTTACGTCAACACCCACCGGCGCGACAGCATCAAGGAACAGATACGTCCTTACTTCAACAATGCCAGCCTCTTGGAGCCTGCACCAAACTATATCCTCTTAATAGGAGATGCAGCACAGATACAGTCGTTTATCGGCGAGACCGACCTCGATGGCGAAGGGCACACTACCGACCTCTACTACAGTGAGTTCACAGGCGACTACCTGCCCGAGGCCATGCTGGGTCGCTGGCCCGTGAACGACACCGCCGAACTGCGCATCGTAGTAGAGAAGACTCTTCGTTATGAGCAATTTAAGGAGATGGACACCCTGCAACTGAAGCGCATGCTGCTGGTGGCCGGAAAAGAGACCACCCTCCCGGCGCCCCTGACCACCAACGGCCAGGTAAACTACGTGGGGCACGAGATAAAACTGGCACATCCCGAGATAGATACGGTGTGCTACCGGAACCCCCGGTCGGGCGACCAGCTCGGCGCCATCCAATCCGCCATCGGACAGGGCGCAGGGCTGCTGAACTACACGGCACACTGCACCACCGGCGGCTGGACCTCGCCAGCGCTGACCATCGGACGCGTGGAGGAGGCCTCGGGGACTCAACCCATGGTCTATGTGAACAACTGCTGCAAGAGCAACACTTTCGGTGGCACCGGCTTTGGTGAGCAGTTGCTACGTCTTCCCACGGGCGGTGCCGTGGGCGTGATAGGAGCCACCAATTCAACCCTATGGTATGAAGACTACTACTGGGCCGTGGGGCCCAAATGGCCTGTTGCCTACGATGTTGCCTACGACAGTCTGGCGCGCGGAGCCTTCGACGCCCTTGTCGGCAGGCAACCCACCATCGCCACCATGGGCGAATTACTGACAGCTGGCAACTTGGCTGTTATGGAGCAGGGCTCAAGTTATGCCAAACTCTACTGGGAAATCTACTGTCTGCTGGGCGACCCAACATTAAGACCATGGATTGGTGTTCCACAACCTATTGATTTATATCCCACCGGTCACATCCGTAACGGTCAAGGGGAACTATCCGTCAGCGGCACCGCCGGTGCTACCATCACCGCTATGCAGGACGACGAGGTGATTGGCCGCGCCGTCATCGACGCCTCCGGCCACGCCACACTCAACCTCAGCCGCACACTGGATACACTGCCGCTCATCCTCACCGCCACAGGAGTTGGCCTTAAGCCTCGCTTCGATACCCTGACAATAGAAAACGACATCATTGTCGGCGCCACATTGCGCGAGGTAATAGTGAGCGACACCTCCATCAGATGTTTTGTGGAAAATATCGGAACACAACATATCGACAGCCTTGTCATCAAGCTTACCCAACTGGGAGAGGATACACTATGCGGGGCACGAATTGAAGAGCAACAAGTAGTTGTCGCCTCGCTGCTACCGGGAGGACAGCATCCGATAGTTCTACCCATACATATCAGTTCCATCGGAGCACAGCCACTCTGGCAAGCCTCTCTTATGGCAATGGAAGAAGGCGAAAGCAACTTCTGCCACTTGACACTGCGCCACGGAATTCCCGTCTCCTACCCCACCCTCACCTTGAAATTACTAGATAGTCGCGGCCGCGAGGCACGACGGGTGCTGCCGGGTCGTGACTATAGCCTGTCGGCCACCGCCGGCAATAGTGGCGACTCGCTGAGGCTCAGCATAGAAGCACCCACTTCGACAGAAATATGGACAACTGCCGACAGCACCCTGGCGTTCACCACTCCCGATAGCCTCTGTGCCCTTTCCATCGACGCCGTCTCTTATCTGGACCTCTGGCAAGAACGACAACACTACTGGCTTGAACCCGGCAACCGCATAGAGAGTTTCGAGCACGGCTTCGACAGCCATCCCTGGCTCCACGACAACCACGTGGCGTGGTTCATCGACAGCTCAGAAAGTCGTTCGGGACACTATAGCGCCCGCTCGGGAGCTATTGGCGACGGCCAGACAACAAAACTGTGCCTCGACGTGGAGATGCTGCTGCGCGACACGATAAGCTATTGGGTCAAGACTTCGACAGAAAGCGGTGGCGACAAACTGATATTCTCAGTCGACGGCAGAGATTTCATCCCCGAGGCCTGGGGCATTACCGACTGGAGTCAGCGCGTCCACCTGCTGGAGGCCGGCCACCACACCCTTTGCTGGCGCTATAGGAAGAACACATCGGGAAGCCAAGGAAACGATTGTATATGGATTGACGACCTGCAGATACCGCTCGCCAAATGGGATACAGCCTATGTGTGGGACTGCATCAAAAACACTGTCGGCATCGACCATTCTCCATTCTCCATTCCTCATTCTCCACTAACCATTTACCCCAACCCCTCTGCCGGACAAGTATGGATTGACTGTAGACAGGAGTGCGCAGTGCGCATCAGTGATGCCCTAGGGCGCCTACTGGTCTCCTACCAACTCAAAGAAGGCGAGACCCGTCGCTGGGACACATCGGCGTTGCCAGCCGGTATCTATTTCGCCACCACAACCGTTGGCGACCAACAGAATACACAAAAAATCATCCTTCTAAACCCTTGAACTCATGCCAGAAAATACCAACGATACTTTAGACCTCACCACACTGCCGTTCTGGCAATGGGACACCCAGGAGAATCCCGCCGCAGAAGTCGACATGGGCATTCCCTTCGACTCCATCCATCGCCCACGAGAGGTGATGGACACAATATACCGCCAATCCATGTTCAAAAAACACTCACTCCAGGTGAGTCATAACACGCTCCAGCCTCGCGAGAACTCGGCAACACCAACGTGGATTTTCATCGTCCTACTGTTGATTGTAGGTCTTCAATGCCTCTACTTCCGGGTAAGGAAACTCAAAGTAACAAATCTTTTGAAAGCCGCCGGAGACATGAGAGCCCTGGATCGCATGAAGCGCGACAGCAACCTCAACCACAACTATCTCTGGATCCCCATGGGATTAATGATGACCGCTCCCATAGTCCTGCTGCTACAGAGCATGTTACTACCCGACACCGGTTTTCTGGTCAACCTGCTTCTGGTGGCCACTGCCGACCTACTCTATATCTTGCGCAACTGGCTCTTGCGACTGCTTGGAAACACTTTCGAGAACAAACAAGGCGTGAGCCTTTTCATCAACAGCAACTATGTCTATCACCAAATTGAAGGCATCGTTATTGTCACCCTCCTCTTCCCTTTTTTCTATCTGCCCGGAGCAAGAATGATAATGTTCTACATTATCGTGGGATTCTTGGCCATTGCCTTTGTGGTACGCTTCCTCCGAGGCATGAAAGTTTTTTTAACACTAACAAACAGCTCCAGTTTCTATCTTTTTTACTATCTTTGCATCGTCGAATTGATACCAATTTTGGTACTCATAAAGTGGATTATATACAGTAACTCAATAAGTTGAGTAGAATATTTGTTAGAGAATGAAGATTAAAAAAATCCTAATTTCGCAGCCGGCCCCCGCCGATTTGGAGAAATCGCCCTACAGAACCCTCATCAACAAACACAATGTAGACATCACTTTCTACAAATTTTTTGAAGTCGTCGGCATCCCCGTTTCAGAATTCCGCAAAACACGAATCCACATAAGCGATTATTCAGCCATTATCTTCAACAGCAAGAACTCGATTGACCACTTCTTCCGCATGCTCAAAGAATTGCGAGAGACCGTCAGCGAAGAGATGAAATATTTCTGCTCAACCGAAGCCATTGCCCTCTATCTGCAAAACTATATCCAGTACCGCAAGCGCAAAGTATTCTTCGGCAACCAGTATTTCTCCGACTTGCTTGAAGTAATGAGCAAGCACCGCGACGAGAAATTCCTATTCCCCTGTAGCGACGAGAAACAGACCGAATATACCAAAGCCCTCGACAAAGCCAAGTTCAAATACACCAAGGCGCCAATGTATACCTCGGCGCCCAAAGACCTTACCAAGTTCAAACTTGAGGACTATGATGTCATTTGTCTCTTCTCCCCTATCGGAGTGCGCAGTCTCGTAAAAAGTTTCCCTGATGTCAAAGACCGCAACATCACCATCGCGGCCTTCGGCACCTCAACCCACGCCGCCCTCAAGGAACAAGGCATCAAACTCACCATTGCCGCTCCCACCCAGTCGGCACCCTCGATGGCCATGGCTATTGAGAACTATATCTTGGGTAAAGAACCGGGAGCTGTCATCGCCTCGAAAGGCGAGATTGTGAAACACAGCGTGAAAAACACCATCACCGCGTCGGTGAAGAAAGCCAAGCCTGTGATCGCCAATAAGGAGATTTACAAGCAGCGCATGGAAGAGAAGAAAGCTCAGGCCGCCGCACGCCGTGCCGCACGCGCCGCCGAACGTGCCAAAGCAGAGGCCGAAGCCGTTGCCAAAATGGAAAAAACAAAGGTAGAGAAACCCTCTATTGAAAAAGCCAAGGTAGAGAAACCCAAAGTCAAGGTAGAGAAAACAAAGGTGGCAGCAAAATCCAAGACCACCAAAACCACCTCCGCCAAAGCCACTTCCGCTAAGACCGCTAAGACTGGAAAGCCAAAAACCACGAAGAAAGAAAGCGCCAAGAAATAAGCCATGGGCTTCACCTTCAAGAAAGAAGAACGATTGTGCAGCCGTCAACTGATAGACCGACTCTACAATGAGGGTCACCGGTTGATGGCTTTCCCTTATAGTGTACAGTGGATGAAGGTCGAGAAGCCCCTTCCTGTTTCTTGCCAAGTGATGATTGTCGCCCCCAAACGCAAATTCCGCCATGCCGTCGACCGCAACCACGTACGCCGCTTGACACGTGAATGCTATCGCCTGCGAAAACCCGCTTTCTACGAGTTCCTCGACGAACACAACCTGCATATCGTCTTCTCGATGGTATACATCCACAATGAAATCATGTCATACGAACAGTTAGGGCATAAGATGGACAAACTCCTTTCCCTCTTGGAGAAAGAAATTCTATCGGCATGAAAACGCTGTATGATGCCTTGAAGTGGCTGCTGGCAAAACTGATGCTGGCTTTGATAGCCTTCTACCGTACCTGCATCTCTCCTCTCACGCCTGCGGCTTGTCGCTACACGCCCACCTGCTCGCAATATGCACAAGAGGCCATACGCAAGTATGGCCCCTTTAAAGGTGGATGGTTGGCGCTGAAGCGTATACTGCGCTGCAACCCATGGGGCGGCAGCGGATACGACCCCGTACCCTAATCCTTATTTCTGCGCAGCCATATACTGCTCCAGCAGACGCTGGACGTACTTGCCGAAGACATCGAACTCGATGTTCACAACTGTACCGGGCTTAAAGTTGTGGAAATTGGTCACCTTATAAGTATAAGGTATGATAGCCACACTGAACATGCCGGGATTGGAGTCCACTACCGTCAAACTCACACCATTGATGCTTATACTTCCCTTAGGGACCGTGATGGAAGGCGAGTTAGCAGGATCGTATGAGAAGTAGAATCGCCAACTGCCATTGTCGTCGACAACCTTGGTGCAGGTGGCTGTCTGGTCCACATGTCCCTGGACGATATGACCGTCGAAGCGGCCGTCCATGCGCATGGAACGTTCCACATTGACCTCCGTGCCCACCTTCCAGGTGCCGAGGTTGGTCTTCATCATGGTTTCATCCATGGCCGTAACGGTATACTGCTTCTTTTCCTTGTCCACCTTGACCACTGTGAGGCAGCAGCCATCGTGTGCCATACTCTGGTCGATGGCCAATTCGTCGCCAAAAGGCACCTCAAGGGTGAAGTGGTAGTTGGTATTCTCTTTTTCTATCTTGACCACGCGAGCGGTCATCTCAATGATTCCTGTAAACATTTTTATATCTTTCTTTTATATAAAGAACGCTCCCACTACATAAATATTGTGAGACAAAAAAAAGATTTTGCCAGTTCAGACATTTGTTGTACTTTTGCAATTCAAAAGAAGAACAACAGTGCCTTGGAAAAAAATATTATCTAAACGATGGCCGGCAATATGCATTGGCATTTTGCTTGTGTTGCTGACTTACCCTGCCTTTGAGCCAGACTATGGAGCAGGTCTCGATGCCTCCTATCTATGGGGACTAAATTGGTTATTCGACCACGACTACAGCACCCTCATTAACCTCATCTACCCGTTTGGACCTTTCGCATGGCTTAAGATTCCCACTATCGAGGGCATCCATTTCCCCTTGTTTCTTCTATTCTTTACAACGATAAAGCTCTCCTTTGTGTTACTGACCTTAACGTTGGCACGTCACGAAGGCCTTCCCTGGCCGCTGGCCATAATAGCACTTATTCCAGCCTGCATCTTTGGCAATATTGACGCATTCCTCGTCCTCACCATCTGCCTCCTCACACTATTCGCCGTCGAACAACGGAAACTCTGGGTATTCGCCATCGCCGTTTTTCTATCAGCCTTTTCGCTAACCATCAAATCCTCCATCGGTGTCCAAGCCTGCGGAGCCTTATTCTTTGGATGGATCATATTTACTATCCGCTACCATAACCCGAAGGAATCTCTCCTCATGGCCCTCTTTGTTCCCATAGCATTACTAGTCACAGGATTAGCCATCTACCATTCCTTCCCTGCCATGTACAACGCCTACTACGGGATGCTCCAACTAGTGTCAGGCTACGGACCCTCACTGGTCATAATGTGCGAACACCGACTTTGGGCACTGCTGATTTTTGTCGCAGCCTGCTGCATCATCCCCTTTATATCGAAAGGCCGCTATGCCACCACGTTATGTCTGATTCTCATCGTTCCCTTGTTTTCCAATTGGAAATACGGTATCCTGCGTGAAGACATCTGGCACTTCAGCCAACTTCTCATCTTCGTGGCCTGCATGGCCGCCCCCCTTGTCGCCGCCCAGCGAGGCTTCCGCTGGCAGGTGTGGATCTGCTGCGCCCTAGCTCTATCCATGCTATTTGTCAACCGCTCTATTTTATATGACCCGGGAGCACACCTCACCACCTCCTCACCAGCAAATATCGTACGCCTAACAGCGGGTTATGGTGACCTCAAGGCCTGGTGCGAGAAAAATATTGAATCTGCGATGCAACACAGACTACTCGATGACACTCTCCTCTCGAAAATCGGCGACAAAAGTGTCGACTGCTATCCTTGGGAGCATGCTTTCATCGCCGCCAACAACCTCCACTGGCAGCCACGCGTCACATTGGGTGCAGGCCTCTCTCCCGCACTGAGTCGACAGGCGGCCGAGAACTACTGCGGACCCGAAGCTGTGGAATACATTCTCCTGCACCGTATCGACTTTTCCAAGGACGACGATCTGCGTAGCCTCGACAGCGCATATTTGCTCAACGACGAACTTACGGTCTTAATGACCATGCTAGAAAACTACTCTGTAACTGATACCGGTTGGTACGGTCTATTGCTGAAACGAAAGTCTGTTGTCAGTGAAATGCCCTATCATCCACAAGAAGAAATAAGTAACATAGAAGTTGAATGGGACTGCTGGATAAATCTGCCGGAAGGGGCATCTCCTCTTGTAGAACTACACACCACCCCAACCCTTTTGGGAAGAATATGCGGATTCTTCTATAAACCCGACATCTTTACCATAGACTACCTCCTGCCCGACAGCACATGGCGCACCTATCGCTTCTCTCCTGCCATGGCAGAGGCGGGAATATGGACAGGGCCACTGGCCGCGACCTACGCCGACTTGGAAGATCTATTCTCTGGCAACTGCACTGCGCCACGTCCTATAGCCATACGTTTGCACACAACCCATCCTGCCCAGCACAAAAAAAGTGTCAGGCTGAGATTGTCAAGATAGGAATCGTACCTTATTTCAGATGATCCTCGTAATATTGGAACATCTTCTGATACAGATGTAACCGCTCACGACCGAGGACATTGTGTTCGTGGTGCGGGTACATGAAGTAGTCGACCTGCTTGTAGTTGTTGATGCAACGCTCGATGAACTCGGTGCTGTGCTGCGGCACCACGGTGTTGTCTTCGGCGCCCTGGATGACCAGCAGACGGCCTTCGAGGTTCTTGGCCTTGCCCAGTAGGCTGTTGGCCTCGTAGCCCTCGGAGTTCTCCTGCGGCATGTCCATATAGCGTTCGCCGTACATAATCTCATACCACTTCCAGTCGATGACGGGACCACCGGCACAGCCCACCTTGAAGACCTCGGGGTGAGCCAGTTTCATGGTGATGGTCATGAAGCCACCGAAGCTCCAACCCTCCACACCCATGCGCTCCTGGTCGACGTAAGGCAGGCTCTTGAGGAACTTCACGCCCTCCATCTGGTCGGCCATCTCGATCTCGCCGAGGTGACGGTGGGTGCAGCTCTCAAACTCGAAGCCACGGTTGTCGGTGCCGCGGTTATCGAGGGTGAAGACCACATAACCCTGCTGGGCAAGGAAGAGGAAGTAGAGGTTGCCGCCCGCCAGCCAGCTGTCGGTGACCAGCTGCGAGTGCGGACCGCCATATACATACACCAGCGTGGGGTATTTTTTGCCGGGCTCCATATTGGGAGGAGTGATGAGGCGGTAGTAGAGGTCGGTCTTGCCATCGGCGGCCTTGATGGTGCCGAGGGTGACGGTGGGCATGGCATATTCTTTGAGGGGGTTTTCGGCACGGTAAAGGGAATATCTTGACTGCACCATGCCTTCCTTGTGCAATCCCTTGACGTAGTCGGCGGCTGCCGGCACATCAACCGACGAGTAGACATCTATCCAGCATCTGCCAGTTTCATTGAGAACAACAGTATGCGTGCCTTTTCCGGAAGTGAGGCAATTCATGCTTCCCTCCTTCAGTCGAACACTGTAGAGGTCACGTCCGGCGAGGTTTTCGCGGTTGGCATAGACAAAGATTTTCTCGCCCTTCTTGTCGAACTGGATGAATTCCTCGACCTCGAACTCGCCCTTGGTTACCTGCCTCACCAGCGTGCCGTCGAGGTTGTAGAGGTACAGATGCTTGTAGCCATCACGCATCGAGAACCAGAGGAACTGGTCGCCCTTGGGGGTGAAAATCATAGGCTCACAGGGCTCCACATAGCGGGGATTCGTCTCCTCGAAGAGCACCTTCACCAGCTGGCCACTCACGGCGTCGTACTGCTCCAGCCACATGTGGTTCTGCTCACGGTTCAACTTAGCAATGAAGACATACTTCTCGTCGGGGCTCCAAGCGATGTTGGTGAGGTACATCTCGCGCTCGTGCACAGTGGTGTCCTTGCGGGTGTTCAGATAGACAAGCTTGCCGGTAGCGACGTCATAAACGCCCACCGTCACCTCGTGGCTCTTCATGCCGGCCATGGGGTACTTGATGGGTTTGGGCTCGGCCTCGCGGGCCTTGGTGTTCACCAGAGGATAATCCTTCACCATGCTTTGATCCATGCGGTAGAAGGCCAACTTACTCTCCTTGGGCGACCAGAAAAGGCCACCGTCGATGCCGAACTCGTTGCGGTGCACACTCTCGCCAAGGACGATATTGTAACCGTCGCCCTTCTCAACGAACTTGCCGTCAACATACATGCTACCCTTTTCGAAGGTCACGCGTTCCTTCTTTTCGGGACGCACAATGCTAAGAAACTGTTCCTTTTCGGCCGCTGTCATGGCGCGCTCATTCTTGCCGTCAAAGAGCATGTAGGAGGTATCCTTCATGTACATCACCTTGTCGGTACCCGGCACAAAGGTAAAGCCACGCATCTCGCGCTGCGGATAAAGGTTACGGTCCATCAGTTGGTCCCACTGCAGAAATTTTTCCTGCGAAACAGCGGTGCCCATGCACAGCAGCACCGTCAATCCGATCAGAATTCTTTTCATATATAATATTCTAAAATACTCAATCAGAACTAAAAGAACGAAAAGAAATTCTGATGGTTCTGATAGTTCTGATTGGGATTAATAACTCTTCCAATTTCTAAATCTCAGGCTGAAGACTCCGAAGAAGGCCTCCTTGAAAATCTTCATGCTCATCTTGCTAACACCAAGAACACGGTCAGTGAAGATGATAGGCACCTCATAGACCTTGAAGCCCAGACGTGTGGCGGTATATTTCATCTCTATCTGGAAAGCGTAGCCGACGAACTTCACCTTCTCGAACTTTACCTTCTCCAAGACGCGGCGGCTCCAGCAGACGAAGCCAGCAGTGGAGTCTGCCACCTTCATGCCGGTGACCAGACGTACATATTTCGAAGCATAGTAGCTCATCATCAAACGTCCCATTGGCCAGTTGACCACTGAAATTTTGCCACCCACATAACGGCTACCCACCACCACATCGCCTTTTCCCGTAGAGCAGGCATCATAGAGTCGGATAAGATCGTCAGGGTTATGACTGAAGTCGGCATCCATCTCAATCATATAGTCGTAACCATGCTCATTACCCCAGCGCATACCGTCCAGGTAGGCGGTGCCGAGACCCAGTTTGCCCTTGCGTTCCACGATAAACAGACGGTTTGGGAACTCCTGCATCAAGCGCTTCACAATATCGGCAGTACCATCGGGGGAATTGTCCTCGATAATGAGCATATCAAACTCTTTCGGAAGAGAAAAAACCTTGCGAATAATAGCCTCAATGTTCTCCTTCTCGTTGTAAGTAGGGGTGATAACCAATGTATCTGACATAATGAATACAATTTATACAAAATGCAAAAATACAACTTTTTTTTGACATAACAAAAAAAAGGCCCCCTTGCGGGAGCCTTTTTGCATTTTCAGGTGAGTGTTACTTCACGATTAGTTTGCGGATGGCGTTGACCTGTTCGCCAACGATACGGACGAAGTAGGCACCCTGGGCCATCTTTGTAACGTCGATAGTGAGCGTACCGTCATTGACAGACCACTTACCAGACTCGCGACCATTCATGTCAACCACCGTCACCGTAGCCTTGCCCTCGATACCCTTCAAGGTTACCGTGCTGCTGGCCGGGTTAGGATAGAGACCGATGGATGCAGCGTTGACATCGTCAATGCCAACATTGGCGGTAGTGAAGGTGTAGGTGGCGCTGAACTCGCTCTGTTCCTCATCGCTGCAGACGGCCATGACAGCCACCGTATAGGAGGTGTTGGCAGCAAGTCCGGTGAGAGTATAGGGATTGGTGCTAGCGTTGACAGTCTGACCGTTGTAGTCAATCACCCATGCCGTGGCAGTGCCGTTCTCTGTCCAGCTGATAGTGGCGCTGTTACTGGTGATATTGCTGACAGCAACATTGCCGGGAGCCGGGCAGGTGGCCGGCTCGCCGTTTGACTCGAAGTTAGCGGTGAGTGTAATGTCGGTTGTCACAGTGAAAGTGTAGGGGTTGTCCGAGGAGACCACGTTACCATTGGAGGTCCAGTTCACAAAGCGATAGCCGTTGTTAGCGTTAGCCGTGGCAGTGAAGCTGCCGTTCTCAACAACAACGGTAGCACCGGCAGGCGTCACGATACCCATGGTGGCATTGGCTGTGGCCAAGGTCACAGTGTAGGTTGTAGGCTGCGGAACTGTGCTATCCACAGTGATAGTGACATTGTCGATGTGCAGGTCGTTATCGCCACCTTCAACAGTGCTCTCACCGTAGAATGCAATGCGGATATCCTGACCTGCATAAGCAGCCAGCGAGATAGTGGCGGTAGTGGCATTGGGAGAGATGGACGCATAGGCGTTGTTGACGGAATCCCAAGTGGCGACAGGAGTCCAAGAGGCTCCATTGTCGGTAGTGACAAGCACCATGAAGCGGTCGTCGTTGCCGGCCTGCTCAATGCTATCGGTGGAGTTGTATTTCGTCAGAGAATAGTCGAAGCTAAGCTCGGTAGAAGCAACCATATTGATGGTGGGTGTAACCAACCAGTGCTTGACAGCAGTGCCATAGATATTCACCTTGACATGCTGGCTTCCACCCATGGCGACAGAGGAGAGCTGCCAGTTGCCACCATCTGCAAGGGTGGTGGAGGCTCCGTTATAGAGTCCGATGTAGCGGCTCCAGCACTGGAGGTTGGAAATGGCGGTCAGGCCATCGAAGTTCTCCTCCCAGGGCAGGTCGGCATCACGGATGACGTCGCATTCGGTGCGCATGCTTCCCGTAACGGCAAAACTGGTGTCGCCGGTACCGCAGAGAGCACGGACAGCGAAGGAATGCTCGGCGGCAGCGGCCAGGCCTGTAGCAGTGAAGCTGGCCACAGTGGTGGGTTGCCAGGCGCCACCATCAACGCTGACGAGCCATGTGCTCTCGCTACCCATAGGTGTCCAGCTGAGGGTGATGCTGTTGGCCGTAGCGGTGTCGAATGTGAGGTCGGCAGGTGTAGCGCAGCTGAGGGCTTCAACATGGATGTTGTCGACAGCGGCAGCAGGATTATTACCACCACTATTATCGTTACGCCACATGAAGACCAATTTGTAGCGACCATTGTTGGCAACACTGAAGGTGCCGTTTGCCTGGGCATAGTTGGTGTCTCGGTTCAACTTGCCACCAACAATATCCTGCCAGCCGGCAGGAACACCCGTAGAATAAGAGGTAAGGGGGAATACATTGGCAGTGAGCGTCAGGCTGTCGGGCATGGCGAAGACGCGGAGGAAGTCGTAGTTGCTTTCACCGTTGGCATGCCAATCGAAGGAGACAGCATACTCGCCGGCCTCAAGGTCGAAGGTGCGGAAAGCATAACTGACAGCCTGAGAGTTGACATTGTAGGCATTGGTGGCACCGTTGTCGTTCGAGATGTAGAGGCTGCTGTTGCCGGTAGCAGCGGTGGCATTGCCGATAACCCAGACATTGCCGTTGCCCTGGGCAAACTCCCACTGGAGGTCATCGCCAGCCTCGAAGCCGGTGCTGTAAGGCAGCACAGTGACAGGCATGGAGAGAGTGGTGAAGGTGGCGGTGCGGGCGTTGGTGAGCTCGCCGGAGCAGAGACGGCGCACGCTGACAGTGTAGGTGGTGCCGGGGAGAAGATTGCTGAAGCTGTAGGTCAGGGCATTGCTGACGGTAACGGAATCGCCGTTGGTGCAGGCAACCACATAGTCGCCAGTGCCATTGACATCCGTCCAGGTAAGGGTGGCATGAGTGGTGTCGACATCGCTGACAACGAGGGTAGCAGGACGGGAACAGGTTCCGAGGGCCTCAACGACAATGCTGTCGAGGTAACCATAGGCGCTGCTATAGGTGGTGTATTCATCATAATCGTAGTCATAATCCTCGTCTCCATCAATATTGCGCTGCATGATGGTGATACGGTTGCCCGTACCCATGTAGGCGCTGAGGTCGAGGTCGTACTGATGCCACTCGTGGTCGGCAGCCACGAAGGTTGCCAGACGGGTGAAGGTGGTGGTATCGGCAGTGGAGCTGCTCACACCCACGGCAAGCTCGGTGAAGTCGGCATCATAGCTGCCGCCCACCTTGTACCAGAAGCTCATGGTGAGGGTGTTGACGGGAGCCTGGAAGACGGGAAGATAGGCCACCGAGTAGTAGTACGGGTTACTGCTATAGCCGTCGTCGCTGTACATCGAGTAGAAACGCATGGCATTGGCGCTGCCGTTGTATCCACCGTCCATAACGTACGGGTGGTTGTTGGTATTGGTATACGAGCCACTCTGGTAGATGCGGTTCCAGCAGGGGTTGAAGCCGGTGGCACCAGTAGTCCAAGACTCAAAACCCTCCGTCCAAGGCAAGGTAGCGATGTCCTCGCATTCGGTGAAGAACGAAGTGCTGACCGCCGTGGTGGAATCACCGTCAGAGCAGAGGGCACGGACATAAACGGTGTAGCCGGTACCGGATAGGAGACCACTGAGGGTGGCCACAGTGTCGGTGGGGAAAAGCATAGCCACAGTGTCGGTGCCGTTGACCACGGCAACGCTGTAGTTGTTAACCAGGGTAGTATCATCAATCCAAAGGCCAGCACCACTAGAGGTAATATCGCGCACCACAACGCCGTTGGGACGCTCACATGAAGTGGCAACACCAACAATCAAATCGTCAATCCACCAGTAATAGTTGTTGTCAGTAGACTGCTCCTGCTTGATGGCGATACGGGCGCCATCGGGTGCATTGGCAAAGGTCACCTCGGCATAGCCCCTAGTGGAGGCATAGTCAGCCGGATTGAAGAGCGCCTTCTGCACAAAAACGGTGTCGTCATACACATAACCCACAAGAAGATTGCTCGATTTTGTAGCGTCCTCTGACTTAAGCCAGAATCCAAGCATCAAATTGCTGATACCATCCTCAAATTCGGGAAGCAATGCAATATGGGAAGTAGTGGTGTAACTAGAGAATCGATAGGATCTGCTGCCGCTAATGGCGCCATACGAAACAATGTTCATTTTCGTTGCATCAGGACCCAAATACCCCCAACAGGGAATAATTCCGGAGGCTGCAGAATAACTATCGAAGTCCTCGTGCCAAGGAAGAGATTCACTGATAATAGCCACACAACCCGTACGGAAACTCGTACTGACAGTACCGGTAGCTTCATCTCCGCAAACGGTGGCCACACTGACGGTATAAACAGTGTTGGCGGTAAGGTCGTTGATAGTGTAGGTGATATCATAGAAATCAGCGCTGTCGATGATGCTGTCGTTCACAGCAAGGTAATAGCGATAGCTGTATGCATCGGCTGGATCGTTGACACTAATATCGACGCTCTCGGTACCGATATTACTGGCACTGACACTCACAGGACGGGAACACATAGGAATGGGCTCTACCACCACGTCGTCGACAAACCAGAACCAATTGATCTGACAATCTTTCTGGAGAAAAGCGATGCGGGCACCTTCAGGAGCCTCAGCCATGGAGACTTCCTTCTCCTCGTAGCCGGTGAAGTCGTTGTAGTTCCAAGTGCTCACGGCAGTGAAGGTGGTAGTGTCGGCCACATTGGTCAGGTAACCCACCTGGAACTTGCCACAGCTGCTGTTAGTAGGATTTTCGGGACGCGTCCAGAAGCGCACCTGCAGGCCACTGAGTTCCTCATCCATCGAGGGCAAGGCGATCATATTGCGGGTACCGCCATAGAATCTGACATATTTCGAGCCCGAATGGCTATTGCTGGTGGAGGTGGTATTCGCATTCACCCTCGCGTTGCCACCGAGAACTGTCCAACATCCGGGAGCTGCATCTGTGGCATCGTTTTCAAAATCATTGCTGTAGGGGATCTCCTCGGCGGCACAGGCGGTGGTGAAACTGACGACGGTGGCATCGGTGAGGGTGCCGTTGTCGCAGAGGGTGCGCACACTGACCGTGTAGCTGGTATTGGCACTCAATGTGTCGAGGTCAAGGGTGTTGCTATAGGTCATAGTGCTGTCTCCACCAACGATGGCCACACTGTAGGAACCGGCATTGTTGGCATCGGAGATGGTGAGGGTGGCGGTGGTGGCAGTCAGGTTGCCGACGGCAACGCTGCTGGGACGCACGCAGGAGGGCACATCCTGAATGGTAATATCATCAATATAAATAGAATTATAGGTCGAGGTACCGGCATAGCGGAAGGCGATGCTACCGGTGGTATAGCCGGCGAAGGTCACCTCGTAGGGAGTCCATCCGTTGCTGTCGGGATGGCATACCTGCACGGGGACAAAGGTGGCGGGGTCTCCGGGGTTGCTCATCACTCCCACTTCAACCCAAGCGGAAACCACACCGCTGTAGC
Source organism: Bacteroidales bacterium (assembly GCA_045222295.1). Classification (GTDB taxonomy): domain Bacteria; phylum Bacteroidota; class Bacteroidia; order Bacteroidales; family P3; genus Colimorpha. Next base: position 55,524 of record JBGUXP010000001.1, read on the forward strand.
TGACATAGGGTTTGTGCCAGAAGGAGAGCTGCAGGGTGCTCAGGTCGCTCTCGAAGGAGGGCATGGCAATCACCTGCGTGGTGGTGCCATAGAGCAGAAGGCTTTTCGAGGCGCTGTGGCTGTTGGCCGCACTGATGGCGGGGTAGCTGGTGCTGGAGCTGTTGACGGTCCAGCAGCTGAGGTTATTCTCGTTCACCACGCCTGTGGCGAGGCTGTCGAAATGGGCCGTCCAGGGCAGGTCGTCGTGAGCAATGGCCACACAGGAGGTGCGGAACGAGGTGGTGATGGGCACCGTAGTGCTGCCGTCGGAGCAGTTGCTGACCACAACAACCTGATAAGGGGTGTTGACTGCAAGATTGTTAAGGGGTACTACAGTGTCGGTGGCAGAAATGGTGGTGGTAGTTTCGCCGATGACCTGAACGGTGTAGTCGCCATTGACAGTGGTGTCGTTGATGACGAGTTCGGCGCCACTGCTGGTGATGTCGCGGATGGCCAGCGAAGCGGGACGCTGACAGGCGGGAGCGGTGGTGACGATGATGTCGTCGATATAAACAGCGTAACCGCTATAGGGAGAGTTGTGCATGCGGAAAGCCACATAGTGGGCATCCTCCATGTCGGCGGTGGGGAGGATGGCCTCATAGTAGCCCCACGTGGAGGACATCTGGCCTGTGGAATAGACAGCTGTGAAAGTGGTGGTGTCGGAAGGATTGGTCATGTAACCCACCTGAATGGTGGCGTAGTTGGCGGTGCCGCCTTTGGCGAAGAAACTGACCATCATGCCGGCGATGTCCTCCATGGCGGGGAGCACGGCGAACATGGGGCTGTTGTTGTTGCCGGCATAGCCATAGAGCACCGTGTCGGCGGTGCCGTTGGGACCCGTAGTGCTGTAGGCATAGGGCAGGTAGGTGCCATAGTAGCCCATGCGGTTCCAGCAGGGGTCAAAATAGGCAGAGCCCGTGGTCCACGAGGAGAAGTTCTCGGTGAAAGGCATATCGTCGCTGGTCAGCATGACACACGCGGTGCGGCCACTCACGACAGTAAAGAGAGAAGATTCGGTAGCGCTACAGTAGGCACGGATACCAAAAGTGTAGGTTGTGTTGGCAGTAAGATCGGAAACGGTGTAGAAAGTGTCGGTCACGTTCGAGACAATGACACTGGTGTCGGCCATATTGTAAAGGGTGTAGGAGGCACCGGTGTTGGCGGGGTCGCTCCACGAGAGAACAATCTCGCTGGCTGTAGCAGAGGCGATGGAGAGGCTTGCCACTCGCGAACAGGTGGGTGGCTCGCCAATGTAGATGTCGTCGATATACAGATAGTAGGCATCATAGGCCATACTCTTGATGGCCACATACTTGGTGCCGGCGGGCACCGTGGTGGTGTATTCTGCCCAGTCGGAATTACCGGGGACCGTCACAGACTGGTTCCACGTAAAAGCCGTGGTGTCGCTGGTTGTGGAGGAATAGCCCACGGCAAATTGCTCCAGATAGTTGAGCGTGCCTGTACGATACCAGAAAGAGACCTGGGTCGTGGCAGTCGCCAGAAACTCGGGCGAAATAAGGAACTGGCTAGGCGAAGTCGTCCAATAAAAACCATAGCTGAAATCTCCTTCATGAGCCTGCGAGTTGCTTCTGTCAGAGCTGTTATGACAGTGCGTCTCGGTCCATTGCGCGAACGCTGCCGCATCTTCGAAGTCCATGCTGATAGGCAGGGGCTGTTGCGCCTGGGTCACCAGCGGCAGGGACAATGCCGCCAGAAGCGCGAAAAGTTTTAGTTTTTTCATCTGTTTTTTTATTTTAACGTTTTTTAATAATAAATAAATATTTCAATTTAATTATAACAACGGAAAGAACATGCCAAAAACTACATCCCCCCGCTCTCTTCCATCTCGCCTCCCCTTCTCCCGAACATCTTATCGGCTCCATGCTCAGTGTGTTATCCTCACCAACCCCCTCGAACAAAAGTCGGGCAAATATAGGAAAAAAATAATTCATCGAAAAAAAACGTCAGAGGAAATCCGACGCGCCGGAGCCGCCTGACCCCCTCCCTAAAAAAAACGCCTAAAAACCAAGTCCCAAAGCCACCTCCTCTGTACATGCTCTGTACTTCCTCTGTACTTCCTCTGTACATACTCTGTATCCGACACAGAGAAAGTACTGAGAAAAGGCAGAGATTGGGCCGAGGGCATCTCCCGGAAGGCACCCGTCGGCAGTGCAAAACATACCGCATTCAGTTTCAGAATAATAAAAAAAAAACTTGGAATGTCATTTTTTTTTACTATCTTTGCAACTTCAAAAATAATTATATATTAACCAAAAATAACAGTTATGTCAAAACTCCTTCTTTTAGGCGACGAGGCTATAGCACAGGCATTTATCGATGCCGGCGGCAGCGCTATCAATAGCTACCCGGGCACCCCGTCGACCCAGATTACCGAATATGTGATGAAGAGCAAACAGGCCAAGGAACAGGGAGTTGTCGCCAACTGGTGCGCCAACGAGAAGACCGCTCTCGAGGCCTCTATCGGCGTGGCCTACAGCGGCAAGCGCGCCATGACCTGCATGAAGCACGTGGGCCTCAACGTCTGCGGCGACCCCTTCATGAACGCCTCCATCATCGGCACCAAGGGTGTCATCATCGTCGTGGCCGACGACCCCAGCATGTTCTCCTCGCAGGACGAGCAGGACAGCCGCTACTACGGCCACTGGGCTATGATCCCCATGCTCGAGCCCTCGAACCAGCAGGAAGCCTACGACATGGTCTTCTTCGGCTATGAACTCAGCGAGCAGATGGGCACCCCCATCCTGATGCGCATCCCCACCCGTCTGGCCCACAGCCGCGCCGGCGTCGAGCGCAAGCCCGTCCGCGCACAGAACCCCCTCAGCAGTCCCAGCGACCCCAAGAGCTATGTGCTGCTGCCCGCCAACGCCAAGAACCTCTACCGCAGCCTCATCGACAAGCAGCCTGCCTTCACCAAGAGCAGCGAGGAGAGCGGCTTCAACCAGTATATCCCCGGTACCGACCACAAGCGCGGCATCATCACCACCGGAATCGCCTTCAACTACCTCCAGGAGAACTTCCCCGGCGGCAAGTGTCCCTATCCCGTGGTGAAAATCACCCAGTACCCGATGCCTTACAATATGCTGAGCAAACTCTATGACGAGGTCGACGAGCTGCTCGTGCTCGAAGACGGCCAGCCCTTCGTCGAGGAGCACATCAAAGGCTTCTTGGGCAAAGGCAAGCCCGTACACGGCCGCTTGGATGAGACCATCCGCCGCGACGGCGAGCTCAACGCCGAGAAGGTCGCCATCGCCCTGGGCACCCCCATGCCCAAGGGTCCCGCAGTGCCCGAGGTAGTCACCAACCGTCCTCCCGCACTCTGCGTCGGCTGCCCCCACATCGACAGCTACCAGGCTGTTGTCGACGTGATGAAGAAATACCCCAACGGCCGCGTCTTTGGTGACATCGGATGCTACACCCTCGGCTTCAACATGGGTGCCATCGACACCACCGTCTGCATGGGCGCCAGTATCACCATGGCCAAGGGTGCTGCCGAAATGGGCATCTTCCCCGCCATCGGCGTCATCGGTGACGGTACCTTCGGCCACAGCGGCATGACCGGTCTGCTCGACTGTGTCAACGAGAAGGCCAACGTCATCATCATGATTCTCGACAACGACATCACGGCTATGACCGGCGGTCAGCCCTCCAGCGCCAACCAGAAGCTCTTCAACATCTGCAAGGGCCTCGGTGTTGACCCCGACCACATCCGTACCATTGTGCCGCTGCCCAAGAACCACGACGAGTTCATGAAGATTCTCGAAGAGGAGATTGCCTACAACGGCGTCAGCGTCATCATCCCGCAGCGTGTCTGCATCGTCGAGAACAAGAAACGTATTGCAGCTAACAAATAAGAAAGGAAAAGAACAATGAAGAAAGACATCATACTTTGCGGCGTAGGTGGCGATGGTATCGTTTCCGTGGCCAAAATCATCAGCGACGCCGCCCTCAACCTGGGCATGAACGTCAAGCAGAGCGAGATTCACGGCATGAGCCAGCGCGGCGGCTCGGTGTTCAGCCACCTCCGCATCAGCTCGGAGCCCATCTTCGCCGACGTCATCCCCGAAGGCAAGGCCGACATCATCCTCAGCTCCGAACCCATGGAAGCCCTGCGCTACCTGCCCTTCCTGGCCCCCGACGGTGCTGTCATCACCAACAGCGACCCATTCATCAACATCAAGAACTATCCTGAGATTGAGAAGGTCAATGCCGAACTCGCCAAACTGAAGAAGTGCGTCAGCTTCAACGCCAACGCCATCGCCAAGGAGCTCAACGCCCGCGGCAACATGGTGCTGCTGGGTGCTGCCGCCCCCTACCTCGAGCTGCCGTTCGAGGAGCTGGAGAAGGCCATCAAGAGCATCTTCGGTCGCAAAGGCGACGCCGTGGTGGAGACCAACATCAAAGCCATCCGCGCCGGCCGCGACGCCAAGTAAAAACGTTTAATTTAGCATAAAAAGAAAGCCTCCCAGTGGCATGATTTCACTGGGAGGCTTATTTTATAACCATTGAAAAATAGCACCTTATAACTATTCTTTAAAAATAATTTTGCCAGTTCAGAAAATGTTCGTACTTTTGCACTCGCTTTTAAGCGAAAGACGGTGGGCGTAGTTCAGCTGGTTAGAGCGCCAGATTGTGGATCTGGAGGTCGTGGGTTCGAACCCCACCTCCCACCCTCGAAGAGAGACCAAAACAACGGCCTCTCTTTTTCTTTTTAACCACCATCCAATTAATAGGAAACACGTACGATGTATTTCCATCTTTTTCCGTTAGGATCCATCTATTAACAGGACCTCAAAATCAAAAAAAACAATTATTTCAAACCCACCTTTACAGCATATAATTCCATAACACCTAAATATTTTTTATGCAACAATCACCTGTAAATCAACCATCCATTATTTTTTTCCATCTTGAATTAAAAAAAAATTTTGCCAGTATCAAAAATGTTCGTACTTTTGCATCCGCTTTCGAGAGAGAAAGCAAGTCTGAAAAGACGGTTTGGTCCGGTAGTTCAGTTTGGTTAGAATACATGCCTGTCACGCATGGGGTCGCGAGTTCGAGTCTCGTCCGGACCGCCAAACAAAAAAAAAGAGCTCTCAATGTTGAGAGCTCTTAACGTATCAACTTATCAACCTATCAACCAGAAAAGGGGCTGCTTGGTTTTGACAGCAAGGATAATGGGTTTGTAAGCATGCAGGCTGACGCGTTAGAAGCCTTGAAAACAGACGCAAAACAATAATTGGCGAAAACAACTACGCTCTCGCTGCCTAACCGAAGAACAGTAAGTTCGGCTTAATTCCTGCGCAAGGCGCAGGAACGGGACATCTCCCAGCGGCCCTGACCGTCGGCAACTGACCAGGAGGTGCTCATAAAGACGGGATAGCCTGCACGACGTCTCTACCTGCGGGCGAAATTTTAGAGACTACGGGTGGCCTTGGGTGCCGATGTCCGGAGCCACCCCGACAACCAACCACCGGATAAGCATGTAGAAAGCAAGTTTGTTACTTGTCTGGACGGCGGTTCGAGTCCGCCCAGCTCCACACACAATAAATCCTTCCCTATCGCGTTATCTGTGATATGGAAGGATTTATTCTTGCTGCAGGATTGGGAACGCGACTACGGCCGTTGACTAATGACAAGCCGAAGGCACTGGTGGAGGTAGACGGCACAACGTTGCTGGAACATACCATCCACACGCTAGAGGCCGCAGGCATCAGTCATATTGTCATCAATGTACACCATTTCGCCGACAAGATTATCGATTTCGTCGGCAGCCATCAATGGCACGCTGCCATCGACATCAGTGATGAGCGCGACCTGCTACTCGACACTGGTGGTGGCCTCAAGCATGCGGAAGCACTCTTCTCGGGCCACGAAAACATTCTTATTCACAATGTAGACATCCTCTCGGGCATCGACTTGCGCGACGTGAAAGACCATCATAAGAAACAGGGGAACCTGGTGACGCTGTGTGTGAGCCATCGCGAGACCAAACGGCTGCTGAAATTTGACGAGAAGGGACTATTGGTAGGACGGGCGACAGACTCCTCCGCCCCCGCTTCGCGGCAGTCCTCCTCCCCTGACTCAAGGGAGGAGCAAAGATTGTTTGCATTCAGCGGCATCAGCGTGGTAAATCCCGCACTGTTCCCCATTCTTCCCAAAGCCGACCACCCCTATCCTGTCATCGACGAATACATTCTCCTATCAGCCGAAGGCCATCGCATCGGCAGCTATGAGCACTCTCCCGAACACTGGCTCGATGTAGGCAAACCAGAAACTCTTGAACTCGCCAAGAATTTCTTTAACCTCTAACCATCAATGGACACTTTTCTTAAACAGATAGCCCACCGCATCGTTGCTGAGCACCCTCAGGACACTGATCAGGTGTTAGTGGTATTCAACAACAACCGCTCCAAGAGATTCTTCATCAAACAATTCGACACCTTAGGACAAGCCACTTTCCTGCCCCAGATTATGACTATCGACGAGCTCATCTCGCAACTGGGGGGACTGGAAATCATTGCCAACGAATTCCTGCTCTTTGAGCTCTATAGAATCCATGTGGAACTAGGGGGAACCGAACGAAAATATCAGTCCTTCGAAGACTTCATCTCCTTCGGAGACCTCATGATAGGCGATTTCTCGGAAATCGACCAATACATGGTCAACACAGAGGAAATATTCGACAATCTACACTCGCTAAAAGAAATAGGCGAATGGGATATCGAGGGCACCCCCCTTACCGAATTCCAGCGACGATACCTGGATTTCTACCGCTCCCTGTATCAATACTACATCAACCTGCGCAAAAGACTGCTGAGCAAGCAGCAAGCCTACGGCGGTATGGCCTACCGCGAAGTAGCGGAGCATATCGACACGCTGGCCGACAACTGTCCCTATAGTGCCATCTACTTCGTGGGATTCAACGCCCTGTCGAAATGCGAAGTAAAAATCATCAGCGAATATGTGCGTCGCGGCATCGGCCATCTGTTGGCCGACAACGACATCTACTACCTGGAGCCCAACCAGGAAGAAGAATCTGGACGTTTTCTAAAGGAGCACATGGAAGCTTTTCCCGAACTGAAACCTACAGGCCCGTCACACTTTGAGGAATGCCCTAAGAACATCTCCATCGTCGAATGTCCCGAGAATATTCTACAATGTAAATATGCAGGACAACTGCTGGCGGAGCATCCCGAATGGCTTACCCCTCAAGAAGCCGAAAGCACCGCCGTAGTGCTGGCCGACGAGAAACTGCTCATCCCCACCCTCAACGCCTTACCCGATATTGGCGTCCCCTATAATGTCAACGTCACAATGGGATATGCCTATGCCGACAGTATGGTCCACGCACTGATAACCAAGCTTTTCTCCCTCTACCGACAACACACTAGCCGTGGATACTACCATAGCGACATTGTAGAGGTACTCTCCGACCGTTTTATCTGTCGTCTACTCGAAGCTCCCAACCTACGACGCAGCGTGGGACGGCTGATGAGAACCGAAAACCTCATCCGCTGCAACGTTATCAGTATTATGGAGATACTAAAAGAAGCCGGTATCAAAAACCCCGAGTCAACGGCTTTTCTCTTCCCCAACGAGGCGCCGACACCCAACGACTGCCTGTCTTTGATGCGACAATTGGCATCCACCATCGTCAATAGTAATTTCTTAGAGAAGAGCTCCAAAGAGAAACAGGCCATGGGAAGTTTGGCCGAAATCCTTGACAACCTGGAAGAACTGATCGGGACCTATCCCGATACCGTAGGAAATACCAACACCCTGGAGAAAATCTACAGCCGCATAGCCAGCCGGCACAGCATTTCGCTCATCGGCGAGCCTCTCAGGGGCCTGCAAATCCTCGGAATGTTAGAGACTCGCAACCTCGACTTCAAACGGGTCATTCTCCTTTCGGCTAACGAAGGCATCCTGCCCGCGGGCCGCAGCGGAAACACACTCATTCCCTTTTATCTCAAGAAGCAGAATAGTCTTCCCACTTACGTAGAGAAAGACAGCGTCTATGCCTACAACTTTTACCGTCTGTTGCAACGAGCCGAAGAGGTCTACCTGCTCTTCAGTTCAGAAAGCGACGGTATGGGCAAAGGCGAAGCCAGCCGCTTCATCGGACAGATAGAATGCGAACTGGCCCCCACCTTCGGTATCAAAACACACCATATCTCTGTCAAATCCGACACCAAACTTGCTGGAGGAATACCACAGAAAGAGGCAGAGAAGACCCCTGCCGTCATGCATCGTCTTGCCGAAATGGGGAAAAACGGACTCTCGCCCACCAGCTTCTGCGACTATGTCGACTGCCCACTGAAATACTACTACACCCGCGTGATGAAAGTCGACGAGACCGAAACTGTCGATGAGGACCTTGATGCCTCGCAGCTAGGCAGCAGCATCCACAAAGTTCTGGAAAGCATCTATGGAGAGCATCTGAACCAAACGCTAACACCTGCCACTCTAACCAAAGCAATGGAGGAGTTACCAGAACTGATGGCAACCGCCTTTAATGAGTTATACTCCGGTGGACGCAACACAGAAGGACGAAACCGTTTCCTCTACTCTGTGGCCGAGTCTCAATTACGACATATCCTGGAGCAGGAGGAATCACGTCTAGAAAAAGGAGAGAAATTGATTGTCAAATCTGTCGAGGAGAAATCCAACCCCTACCCCATCATGCCTGGCGTCAACCTCAAAGGTACCATCGACCGCGTGGACGAACTGGCGGGGTGTTTACGTATCATCGACTACAAGACCGGACGCCTCGACAAAAAAGAGATTACATATAGCGACAACGATGAGAAAATGCCGGGCAAATGGCTACAACTGATGTGGTATGCACTGCTTTACTGCCGACAGAACAACCCTTCGGGGCTGGTCAAGTCAGGCATCTATCCCTTGCGCAACCTGCGCTCGGATGTCAAACTTGCCTCCTGGGATTGTGGCGACGGAGAGGATTCCGAGACTATCACTTCCCAAAAACTCAACCGCTTTGAAGCACTTTTGCATGAGAAAGTAGAGGAGTTGATGAATCCGGCCATCCCTTTCCTCCCCACGCCAACCAAGGATACCTGTCGCTACTGCCCTGTGAAGACCTTCTGTCCTTCTGCAATCTAACCCGCCCTCGTCGCAAAAAAATGTTTTAGCAGTTTTTTTTTCACCAGTCAAAAAAAAATCATATATTTGCAAGTTAAACAACAGACACAGACAAGCAGAAAAACCTTGCTTATGTGTCTAATAGACATGTATATAAACAGAATATAAAATATAAAAATGAGAAGAACATTTTTTGTCCTTATGCTTGCAACGGTACTGTTCACCGGCTGCAGTGGACTGTCGAAAATGAAATCCAAAAGCAACAAAGTACGCTACCAAGCCAACCCCAATCCAGTGGAGACTATGGACGACAAAGTCGTGGTGAAATTCACTGGTCAGGTGCCTGAGAAATACTTTGACAAAGGCTGCGCAGTGTTCCTCCAGCCCGTGTTTTCGTGGCAAGGTGGCGAAATACCGCTGGAACCTCTGACCCTGAAGGGTGAGAAGGTGGATGGCGACGGTACCATCATCAACTATGCCAAGGGCGGTCGCTTCACCTACAGTGACATGTTCGATTACAAGCCAGGTATGGAGACCGGCCGCGTCACCCTAACTCCTGTAGGTTACTCTGCCAGCCACACCAACGAGGATGCCCGCTTCATGGAAGATGTCATACATATCAACAATGGACAGACCTTCACCACTGTCCTCCTCTCCGACGGAGTGAACAACACCTCCTCCTGGGTCGACATCAAAGGGAATATCTCCATCGCCCCCATCAACTACAACAAGTCGCAAGGCATCGTCGAGACTGCCGACATCTACTTCCTCAACGGTACCTCAAACCTCGACTGGGACTTCGAGATGAACCGTAAGTTCGATTCCTACAATACCTTCCTTAACCTCAAGCGCATCATGCTCGAGCAAGGCCTTCCCAAACAGATTAATATCACTGGCTGGGCTTCTCCTGAAGGCGAAGAGACCAACAACGTGGGTGTATCGAAGAACCGTGCCGACATAGCCACTGCACAACTCAACAAGCTCCTCGACGAGGTGCTCACAGTCATGGCTAAACGCGCCAAAGTAAAACCCCAGGATGTGGAATACTACAAATATCAACAACTCAAGAAACTCATCATCACCACCCGTGCCGCCGGCGAAGACTGGGTCCACTTTGTAGTGATGGTCGAAGGCTCCGAAATTCAAGACAAGCACGCCATCATCAATATCGTTGAAACCCAGCAGAACTTATTGAAACGCGAACAAATGATTCGCAACATGGCTGAGACATACGACGAGTTGAAGGATGAAATCTTCCCCAACCTGCGTCGCGCCCAGATTGCCCTCTACTACAGCGAGGCTCGCAAGACCGACCCCGAACTTGCCAAACTGGCCTCCCTGCAGCCCTCAAAACTCTCGTTCGACGAGCTTATGTATGCCGCCTATATCAACTATAACTATGACACTAAACTGAAATACTACAAGTGGGCCACCGAGAACCACCCGCAGGAGTGGGCCGCTTGGAACAATGCCGGAGCCGTAGCTTTCTATCTCGACTCCATTGACGAAGCCGAACGCTACCTCAACGTTGCCCGCGACATCAACCCCCACAACCCCGATGTACTCAACAATACTGGCCTGCTCTTCCTCGCCAAGAAAGACTATGCATTGGCCAAATACTACTTTGAGGAGGCCAAACGCCAGGGCAGTTCCGATGCCGATATCAACATCCCCATTCTCAACCTCAAACGTGGTAACTATGCCGAGGCTCAGAAGAGCCTTAAGGGTAACACCTGCACCTATAACTTGGCCTTTGCCCAACTGATGAACGACGAAGCTAGCGCCGCCATCCGCACCCTTAATTGCTGCCTCGATCAGAATGCCGATGTCAACTACCTCCGCGCCGTCTGCTACGCTCGTCTCGGCGACCGCACCAATTGCCTCAAGAATCTCAAGGCCTCCATCGACGACAAATACGACTACAAGCGCAAAGCCGCCGTCGACACCGAGTTCCGCGAGTACTGGAACGACGAGGAGTTTAAACTCATCATCAAGCTCTGGTAAGCAATGATCAAACGCCAGATACCGAACCTTATCACCCTCGGCAACCTAGCTTGCGGAGTACTGGCGACCATCGCAGCCGCCAACATGGAACTCACAGCGGCAGCATTGCTCATCTGCCTCGGCATATTCCTTGACTTCTTCGATGGCATGGCCGCCCGCCTGTTGGGTGTTGCCTCACCTATAGGCAAAGAACTTGATTCGCTTGCCGATGTGGTGACCAGTGGTGTGGCTCCGGGAGTTATCCTGCTTACCATTCTAAGGGAGGGCACTGGCGATTGGCCCGTATGGGGTCAGTTTCTTGCCACCCTTGTCGCTCTGCTAGTGTCTCTTTTCGCTGCCTACCGTCTAGCAAAATTCAACCTCGATACACGCCAGACCCACTCTTTTCTCGGACTCCCCGTACCTTCCAACGCATTAATTTGGGTGGGTATAGCACTCTTTCTAGCTCCTGATTGTCCTCATCCGCAGTGCTGGGTTGAGGGCGGCGGGTGGAATCCGCTCGTGGAGAACACACTCTTCCTTGTGGCAGTCATTGTCGTCTCCCTCGTCACCGATATACTGATGGTCTCCGAGATGCCCATGTTCTCGCTGAAGATCAACTTCAAGGACATGAGCTGGAAGAGCAACAACGTGCAGTACCTCTTCCTTATCGGTTGTGCGGCCATCATCGCAGCCACACGCCAGTGGTACGCCATCTCACTCATCATTCTTTGGTATATCGTCCTCTCCGCCATCACGCAACGTAAGCATGCTGAATGAGCTGAAAAACATCCGTATCGACGACTATGACTATCCTCTTCCTGAGGAACGCATCGCCAAGTTCCCCATGGAGCAGCGCGACCATTCCAAGTTGCTCTGTCTGAAGGGAAACGACATCTCCGAACATCATTTCTACGACCTTCCCAATCTCTTGCCCGACGACACCCTGCTCGTCTTCAACGACACCAAAGTTATCCACGCCCGCCTCTTCTTTCAAAAAGAGACGGGAGCTGTGATAGAGATTTTTTGTTTGGAGCCCCATGGCATGGCCGTCAGCCAATCCTTCGAGCAGCGCAAACGCTGTACCTGGACTTGTTTTATCGGCAACAACAAGAAATGGAAAAGCGGTCCCCTTGCACTTCAATTTACAATTCACAATTCACAATTCACAATTGAAGCCACACGCCGCGAGGCCGTAGGCAACGCCTGGATAGTGGACTTTGAGTGGACTGGCGGATTGAGCTTCGCCGAGGTCATCGAGGCCGCCGGCGTCATCCCCTTGCCACCCTATCTGCACCGCGAGGCGGAAGAGAGCGATGCCACCCGCTACCAGACCGTCTACGCCCACCACGACGGCTCCGTGGCAGCCCCCACGGCAGGACTCCACTTCACCCCAAAAGTGTTTGACAATCTGAAGAAAAAGAATATCGGCACCGAATACATCACCCTTCATGTCGGCGCCGGCACCTTCAAACCCGTCAACACCCCCACCATTGGAGAACACGAGATGCATGTGGAACCTGTCCACATCACTGCCGACAACCTCCACCACCTCATCAACCACCAAGGTAAACCCCTTATCGCCATAGGCACCACCACCGTGCGCACCCTTGAGAGCCTCTATTGGTTTGGCATCCAGCTCAACGCCACCCCCGACCTCGACCACATGCACGTCCGCCAGTGGGACCCCTACGAGCTCAACGCCGACGGCATCGACTATACCGCCGCGTATAAAAACATCCTCCGCTGGATGGATCACCATGGCACCGACCGTCTCGACGGTGCCACACAACTCATGATAGCCCCCGGCTACCAATACCGAGTCATCAACGGACTGGTAACCAATTTCCACCAACCCAAGAGCACCCTCTTGCTCCTGGTCTCCGCCCTCATTGGCGACCGTTGGCACGAGTGCTACCGCTATGCTCTCGACCATCAGTTCCGTTTTCTCAGCTATGGAGACAGCTGCCTCTTCTTACCTTGAGCAGCCATGAAAGCCGTTTTCCAAAGTATTCTGCAAACCCTTTTCCCCAGCACATGTGCTTGCTGTGACGATGTACTGATGCCCGGCGAGAAACAAATTTGTATCAATTGTTTGGCCAACCTCACCGCCACCCTCTATAGCGCCCACGACGACAACCACACCGAACGGCAACTCGCGGGACGCATTCCTTTCCTTCGCGCCACCTCTATCTACGTTTTCCAGAAAGGAAATACCGTCCAGAAACTCATCCATGTCATGAAGTTTCACGGAAACAGCGACCTATGTATCTTCATGGGTCGACAGATGGGGCTGGAACTCCTTCATTCCGGACGTTTCGACGACATCGAACTCCTCGTTCCCGTCCCCTTGCACTGGCGTCGCCGCCTTTCGCGCGGCTACAACCAAAGCGAACTTCTCTGTCGTGGCATCTCCCAAATCATGGGACGACCTGTGAATACCCGTGCCCTAGTGCGGCACCGCAACACCGACCAGCAGAGCCTCCAGAGTGGCACTGACCGCGAGGCCAATGTCGAGGGCGCTTTCCTCCTCCGTCGTCCCGACGACCTTCGTGGAAAGCATATCCTCCTTGTCGACGATGTTCTCACCACTGGCGCCACCCTCAGCAGCTGCTACGATGCCTTAAAACCGGTCAATGATTTGAAAATCAGCATTGCCACCCTCTGTATTGCAGGATAGCATCACTTTTTTTTGCAAATTAGGATGAAAAACATTATTTTTGTTGTTTCAATTCAAACCGAATAATCAAACAAAACACTAATCGACAACATCTTATACATATGAAATACAAAAGAATATTGCTTAAACTGAGCGGAGAATCATTGATGGGGAACCAGAGCTACGGCATCAGCCCCGATATGCTCACCCAATATGCAGCGGATATCAAAACCGTGATGGAAAAAGGTTGTGAAGTAGCCATCGTCATCGGTGGCGGCAACATCTTCCGTGGCCTCAGCGGTGCCACCAAAGGCATGGATCGCGTGCAAGGCGACTACATGGGAATGATGGCCACGCTCATCAACAGCATGGCCCTTCAGGCCGAATTGGAGAAGCAAGGCATCCAGACAGAGCTGCTAAGTGGTCTTGCCATTGAGCCCATCTGCAAGGAGATGAGCCGACGGCGTGCTATCGAAGCCATGCAGGCTGGCAAGGTGGTCCTCATTGGTGGTGGTACTGGCAATCCTTTCTTTACCACAGATACCGCCTCGACCCTCCGCGCCATCGAAATCATGGCCGACGTCATCCTCAAAGGCACCCGCGTCGATGGTGTCTATACTGCCGACCCCGAGAAAGACCCCACCGCCACAAAATACCAAACCATCACCTATAGTGATGCCCTTGAGAAGAAACTAAAAATCATGGACCTCACTGCCTTTGCACTGGCTGAGGACAACAACTTGCCCATCTATGTCTTCGACATGAACCGCATAGGCAACTTGCTCAAGGTGGTCAATGGTGAGGAGATCGGAACCCTGATTAGCAAATAATAATAAAACATCATACATTATGAACGACCTATCGAAAGCCTGCCTCGACGAGGCGAAAAACAGCATGCAAAACTCCATCAACTTCTTGGAAAAAGAGCTGGCTAAAATTCGTGCCGGCAAAGCCAACCCGGGAATGCTCGACGGCGTGAAGGTGGACTATTATGGCACCCTAACCGAGATCAGCCAAGTAGCTAACATCAACACCCCTGATGCCCGCAGCATTGTCATCCAACCCTGGGAGAAGACCCTCGTAGGTGCCATCAACAAGGCCATCCTCGATGCCAACCTCGGCTTCACCCCGCGCCACGAAGGTGACATCCTCCGTATTACAGTCCCTCCCTTGACCGAAGAGCGCCGTAAAGAGCTCTGCAAAGCAGCTAAATCCGAAATTGAAAATGCCAAAGTCAACATCCGTAACGTGCGCCGCAACGTTATGGACAAGGTGAAGAAACTCAAGGACAAATCGGTCCCCGAAGACGAGGTGAAACAGGTGGAGAAGGATCTGCAGGACATCACCGACAAGAATATCACCGAGTGCGACAAAATCTACGCCGCAAAGGAGAAAGAAATCATGAGCATCTAATGCGCATTATGCATTTTGACTCCTTGGAGTCAACAAATAAATACTGTGAAGCCCTCGACCTCCTGCAGGTGGAGGACTTCACTTGCTATTGGGCATGGGAGCAGACCGCAGGTATCGGCCAACGTGGCAACCACTGGGAATCTGCCACTGGCCAAAACCTCACCTTCAGCCTGGTGCTCCACCCCACTTTCCTGCCTGCTGACCACCAGTTCAAGCTCACTGAGGCCCTCTCGTTGGGAGTTGTGGATTTCCTTAAGGATTTTAAGGACTCTACGGACCTTATTAAATGGCCCAATGATATCTATGTCGCTGGCCGCAAAATCTGCGGCATCCTTGTCAGCACCCGCCTCGTGGGCAACACCATCGCCACTGCCATCTGCGGCATCGGACTGAATGTCAACCAGCGTGATTTCCCCGACTGGGTGCCCAATCCCACCTCGCTGGCCTTGCTGACAGGCAACGAATACGCGCTGGAACCCTTGCTACGGCAACTGCTTGCTTGCATCGAAAAGCGATACAAATCATTAGAGACCGGCATCGACCCTGAGCCGGAATACCTCGCACACCTGCTCAACCTCGGCTCACGCGCGCGCTATATATATAATGAAAAAGGAATCACCGCCACCATCACCGGCGTCGACCCCCACGGGCGCTTATTGCTCACCGTCGACGACGGCCGCCACATCAGTTGCGGCATGAAAGAGATAGCTTTTTTGCTTTAATGCAACAGCGTCACGGTACCGGCACCCGTGTAAGTTCGATAGGCAGACTTTAGCCTCCAAAAGTAGACGTATGCGCCCTGTGGCACAGGGATACCCTTATGGGTACCGTCCCATTGTTGGTCAATATCCGTGCTCTCCCATACCCGTAGGCCTACACGGTTGTAGATTGTCAATTCAAAAGACACCACGTTGAGAACCGTTTGGCAACCGAAACGGTTGTTGCTCTCGGCGTCTGGCATGAATACATTGGGGAACCACACCCAGCCACAATCCTCGACCTCTATTCTCGACCGAGCCATAATATTCCCGTTGGCATCAAGCAAATAATAGTCGGTCGAAACAGCGGGTGACACCATCACGGAAACAGCGCCCTGTTGTGTGGCAAGAGAGGAATCGTATGGACGGGAATACCAGTGAATATAGTGTATGCCGAGAGCTGTCAGCAATACACTGTCACCAAAACAAATGTGGAAAGAGCTCGGGTCTATACGTCCCGTTTCTTGTTCCACAATCAGCGTTATTACAGAGTCACATCCATTGGCAGCAGTGAGGGAGAAAGTATACTGTCCTGGTTGGGTGATGGCCTGGCCGAGGTAGATAAGAGTGTCGCCATTGAACAACCACCGTTCCTCCTCCACGCTCACATTGCCCAGCACGGTAAGATACAACATATAATGTATTATGCTGTCGGTGGCAATCAGGTCGCCTTCATAGGTGTATTCCCCTTCCGTGCAGCCAGGCAGGTTGAGTCCATGACTGGTATATGGCTGTCCCTCACAGATGGTGTCATAATAAACCACCGTGTCGTTTCGTGGCAACAGCTCAAGATGCAGAATAATAGTGGAGTCGCAGCCTTCGGTGGATATGATTGGGAAGTTGTAGGTGCCACCGGTGGAGAGCGTAGTGTCAGCAATGGAATAGTGGTCGCCGTAGACGATGGTGTCGTACAGTTCAACCAGGGTGGTGGCATGAATGGTCAGGTGGAGCATGTTGACCGTGGGCGTGGTGTCGTTGCCACTCGCATACTCCACAAACGAATAGACCATTTCGCCCACCGTGTCTGTCTGTTGGCTGGAAAGGACAAAGCCGTGATAGTCATAAAGCTGACCTTTACAGATAGTGTCATAGTAGTGGACTGTATCATAGCTTACCTGATAGGGGACGGCGGATACCGAAATGTCGTCAAGGAAAACAGTGCAATCCCATAGAGTATCACTAAGACTGCAAGATATTGTTCGGAAAGCTAAACGGTAAGGAGGATCCTGCCCTTCGAACAACCCACTCACGTCGACGGTGATGGTTCTCCATTCGTCCCTCTCGTAGGTGATACTGGCATAGGGGACAAAAGTAAATCCACAGGAGTGTGTGCTGAGAATAAAGTCCACTTGTTCTTGATACGACATGTTACCGAAGTCGTAATATAGCGCATGAACCTCCGGAAGAGGCCCGTTCACCGTACCCACATTAATCTGGTCGTACAATACTATGGAGTCTCCATGGGAAAACTGGTTAATAATCTCGAATGTAACTTGGGCGGGACGGTCATAGAACCAGGGGGTAACCAGTAAGGCTCCGTTGCATTCGGGGAAAAAGTCGGACATATTATCTTCGGTATAGCGATAATAACACATTCCCACCTTGGCGTTGTCGAAGCTGCCATGGTGTTCCGGTCCAACCCATCTATGAACAGGAACGGTTCCATAGCCCTGAGAGCAATACTCCCATCCTCCAAAATACCAATGGTTATAGATGTAGTCAGAAGTGTCAGTATAGTCTTCGATGTACGAGTAGGCCTCGAAGTCTTCCGAGAAAGGAAGGGATACGGTGTCCTGGGCATGGCCATTCCAAGTAATGGCTGCCCAAAGAAACACCAGTATCAGTGCCCTGCAGGTCATCGTCCCGAGTGCATCATTTTCTTCACCAAAAGAGTGGCCACCGCGTCATACTGCTCTTCGCTGTCGGCGCAGAAGATGTAGACGGCCTGGTTGAGGTAGGAAATGCCGAGGTAGCAGCTGCCGGTGATATCAATCTGCTCATTCCTAACGGGGGCATTGTCGCGCGGATTGTTGCGGCTGCGGCGAGCGAAGAGCACGGCATCGAATCCCTCTGAAAGTCCTGCCTGCTGCTCGGGCGAGAGGTCGCCAATATAGAACTCCTTCTTCATCCAAGCCCACCCCTCATCATCCTCGGCCTCGATAACTGTAACATCGACATGCGAGGAGCTGTCGATGGCAAAATTCTTGACTGATGCCACCTTCACGCCGGGCTGGTCGGCATAGCGTCTGTAAAGGTCGGTCTGGGCCTGACAGGAGAAAGAGACCAACAGTACGAATAACGGTAAAAGATACTTCATACCGAAAGGAATTTACGGATGTCACTGATGATCGAGTCGACATCACACTGGTTGTTGCAGATAACCACCGGCTCGGAGTCCTCTTTTCTTACGGGCTTGGTTACACGCACACGCGCAGGGGCAACAGTCTGGGGTGTTGAAGGGATTACCACTTCCTCAACCACAGGCATCTCATGTATTTCAGGAATCTCCTGAACCTCAGCCATCAAAGGTTCTTGCGAGTCATGCGGCAGTACCGCCACAACTCCTGCACCGACAACCATCACAGCTGCAATAGCCAGAGACACACGACGCCTAATGATACCCATAGCCCTCCGACTGGCGGCATCCATCACCTCATCCATATGGGTCAGACTCTCAAGTTCCACCCTTTCTTCTTCATTTAATGTACCTTCACGATATTTCTCAAGGAGGTACTGTAAACTATTCTGTTTCATATCGCCTGTTCAATTTTTTTTCTCAATTCAATATGGGCCCCTGAGAGGATGCGCTTCACCGTGGAAACGCTCATCTGCATCATGCCTGCCACCTCATTTAGCGTGTAGCCTTCCTCATCATGAAGTTCAACAACCGCCTTTGCCACCTCTGACAATTCCTCTTTTTTTTCCGCCACAATACGCAACAAATCCTCGTGCTCATAGTCAGTCACCAGCATCAATTCATCCACAGCCACATGACGACGTCTCCGTTTGATGATGGCGAGACAATTGTTTTTCACAACTCTCATACAATAACTACAGACATCTTTCACCCCCATTTTCAGCATAGTCCTCATCAGCGCCTCCTGCACAGCCTCGCGGGCATCATCATCATCCTTGAGAATAGCCATCGCCACGCTGTAAAAGTCCAAGTAGTGGTCCACAAGCAATTGTCGCTTCTCTGCCCTTTTCATATTATTAAGAGTTCGAGGTGCCGTTTTTGGCTCACACTTTTAACATTTTTTCTCAAAAGGAGGTATCTTCGCCAGCTGTTTCAGACAACCTTTCTCAAAGTCAACAGCAATAATAACTTCCTGTTCACCATTGGTCAACAATAAATAAGGAACCCTCAAAACAGTATTATAGCGGCAGGCCTGATCGCAAACCTTTTGGGTAAGTGGAATCTCATTTTTTTTACATTCCACAATCATCCAAGGCGAGCCATCTCGGTAAACCACGATGTCGCAGCGACGCGTCATACCGTTGAGACAGATAGTCCCCTCCACCTGCATCACCTCCATTGGGTAACCTTCCTCGCTGTGCAGCCGTTGTATTGTGCATTGCCGCACCCACTCCTCCGGTGTCAGCGCTACCCACCGTCGTCGCACGGGATCAAACACCTCCCGACGACCATCAGTTTCCCGTACTATGGGTTCTCTTACACGTTCCACTTTAAATTTTAGCTCCAATTTTCTAACTAATAGATAGTACTTTCATCAGCACCTTCTTCTTCGGATTGTTGTTGGCGTTGTTTGAGGCCGTTGTTTATCTTCCATGAGAAGCCGATGGTCACCGTCGGCGAGAGGCGTTTGGCTCTCACCACACGGTTCATCTGGGCGTCGTAGGTCTTGTGACCCCAGCCACCCGTGCAGAGGACATCGGAGACGCGCAGGTTGATGGTGCC
This sequence comes from Bacteroidales bacterium, assembly GCA_045222295.1. Taxonomy (GTDB): domain Bacteria; phylum Bacteroidota; class Bacteroidia; order Bacteroidales; family P3; genus Colimorpha. The sequence continues at coordinate 75,418 of JBGUXP010000001.1, forward strand.
GCGCTTCTGGAAGACATCTTTCTTCACCGCCAGATCGACCCAGTAGTTGGCCTCCATCTCCGTCTGCAAGTCGAGCCACGGAGCCCAGTACTGGCCACTGAGCTGGAGGGTCCAGTCACCCGGCAGGTTCATATAGGAGCTGAACTTGCCGCTGGCTTGGAACGACGACTTGTCCTTGTTGCCCAGCAGGGCAGTGCCCTCGATGGTGCTCTCGTAGAGGTTGACGCTGACATTGATTTTCCACCACTGCAGTATCTGCCAGTCGAAGATGAACTCGAGTCCGTAGTTGTAGCCGGTGTTGAGGTTGAAGCTCGTGGATGCGCGATAACCGTCATACTGGGCGTTGTAGGGTTCCCACCAAGCATAGTAGGCCGCGCTGTCGGCGCACCACATGAAACCGTAGCGGGTAATCATGTTGTTAGTCTGACGGTAGTAAGCCGAGGTGAAGATGTTCACCTTGTCGATACCCAGGTTGTAGGAAATCTCGAAAGCGTTGGTGTACTCGGGGTCGAGGTTGGGGTTGCCAAAGCTGATCTGGTCGCCCTCGCGGACATCGACATAAGGGTTGAGGTCCCAGAAGTGGGGACGGTGCACGCGGCGACTGTAGCTCACCTGCATGCTCTGCTGCTCGTTGATTTTATAGGAGAGGTGCAGCGTGGGATAGAGCTGCCAGTAGCGCTTTTCGATGGGTTCGGTGGCGGGATGGTTGAGGTCCTTGCCGTCGATGGAGGAGTATTCGCCACGCAGACCTGCCTGCAGCGAGAGCTGCTCGGTGAGGCTGCCGCCCATGGTGCCGTAGACGGCATGCACATGCTGGTTGTAGTCGAAGTGGGTCGACGACGTGGCATCGTAGACGTGCGTCGTGGTGCTGGTGGTGCGGTAGTAGTCGGCCTGCTGGTTTGGCCAGTCCATGCGGCCCTCATAGCCGGTCTCCAAGCGCCAGCCGTTGTCAAAGGGACGCAGCCAGTTGAGCCTGAGGTTCAGCGCCTGGTGGTGGTTCTCCGTCTCACTCTCGCGCAAGTAGTAGTGGTCCCACTGCGCGGCAGCATCGCGGTAGCGCTGCTCCTGCTCGCCTTCGCCCGTCACCTGGCGAGTGCTGAAGGTAGCGTCAAAGGTCAGCTCCTCATCCTTGCGATCAAATTTCTTCGTGTAAAGGAGGTTGACCGAGTGGTTAAGATTCACATTGTCGCTACTGGTAGTCTGATTGTAGCGCAGCGAATCGTTGGGATTGTAGACATCATGGGCATAAATATCGCTGTGGCGCTGACGGTTGCCTCCACGCAGCTGATAGCTGAGCAGGAGACTGTTGTATTCGTCGAAATAATATTCGCCGCCAATCTTGAAACTACCCATATAGTTGGGATTGAGGCTGTACTGGTCGATGTCGTAGTGCGAACGCGTGGTGCCGTCGAGATACAGGTACTCGATGTCGGAGTTGGAGTAGTTGCCACGCTGGCGCACACCGCCGTCGGCATTGAAAAAGAGGTTATACTTCTCGGTGGTGTAGTCGAGGCTGATGTTGCTCATTGCCGTAGGAATCCAGCTGGGGAGCGAATCGGGCACCGCGAAAGGCAACGGGGCACCCACATTGACATTCACCACGCCGTTGAGTCCCAAGGCACCGGTGGTCTTGTCCTTGAGTTTGATATTGATGATGCCGCTCATGCCTTCGGGGTCGTATTTCGCCGAGGGGTTAGTGATAACCTCGACATTCTCCACCGTCGAAGCAGGAATCTGTTCCAGCAGCGATGCCAAGTCACTGGAGAGCAACTCGCTGGGACGTCCGTTGATGAGCACCTTGACATTGGAGGATCCTCGCAGCGTCACATTGCCGTCGTTGTCCACCGCCACGCTGGGCACCTGCTCCAGCACATCGGTGGCGGTGCCGCCACCAGAGACGATATTCTTGTCGACGTTCACCACGCGTTTGTCGAGCTGATACTCCACCATCGAACGTTCGGCAGATATCTCCACAGCCTCCATCATGGTGGCCTGCGGGTTGATGGCCACTTTGCCGAGGTTCACCGACGGGTGTTCGGCCGAGATGGTTACGGCGTTCTTGTAATACTGAGGTTCATAGCCCACGAAGGTGATGCGCAGCAGGTAGCGTCCGTAGGGCGCTTCGAGACGGAAACTTCCGTTGCCCTCGGTGACGGTGCCGCCTTTGAGGGTCGAGTCCTTGGGATTGAGCAGCGCCACGGTGGCGTACTCGATACTTTCGCCGCTGCGGGCGTCAGTCACACGGCCGCGCACGCTCCCTTTCTGTGCTTGTGCGCCGATGAGTGTTGTCAACAGAAGGACCAGAAAAATATACCGTTTCATATTAGACATTTAAACCTATTTTATTACAACCACTTTCTTTGCCACACGGTTGTTGATGCGGACAAGGTAAACTCCTGCCGCGGGGAGCGGAATAGTCACTTCATCACCTTTGGCGGTGGCGACCATGCGACCCATCATGTCAAACACAGAGACCTCATCGCTTGCCCCTTTAACCACTATACAGTCGCCTGTCGAGCGGATGCTGATGCCGTCGACGGCGATGTTACCGATGCCTACGCTGTCTGCGACCCATTGGAAGAGGGCGACGATGACAGTGTCGGAGGTGACGACAATCTGGCGCGGGTTGTCTGTCGCGCTGTCGTTCCATCCGAGGAACAGCCAGTGGCCACCTTCGGTAACGCTGTCGAGCATTGTGTAGCCAATATCCACCGTGCTACTGTCGGCATAAACGCCACTGCCATAGGGTTGGCAGACATCCTCGACATTGGCTGTAACGGTGACGGTGCGCCAAACGGTATCGGGCAGCAACATCGGTGTGGTGTCGATAACAGCGGTGCCATCGCTGAAGACTTCGATATTGTCAATAACCACGCCATTCATATGGGCATTGCTCCAACGAATGGTGATTTGGGCATCAGGGACAGTGGCATTGGCAAAACTGACGGTATCGCGACGGTAACAACTTTCACCTTCATTCCTTTGATAAGGTGTCATGGTTTCCACAACGTTGAAGACGGAGCCATTGTAATAGCCCACCTGGAGAGTGCCGTGGATAGAATATCGAAACTGATAATCGAAAGCAATCGAAAGATGCTGCAGGCTGTCGGCAAAAGAAGGCAGCGTCACTTCGACCAAATTGTCGGCACCCTCGGCGGCTCCAGCCTTCATCATTAAAGCATTGTCGGGAAGATGGTTAGCCCACGTGTAACCCAGAATGACATGCGGCGCATAAGCAGGGTTGATACAGTCACATACGCTGCCCCAACAGGTGGGCAGGTAACCACCGACGTTAATTCCATCCACTGTTGTCACTTCCTCGAAATTCTCCGTGAATGGCAATGCCCTGGCGCGACAGTCGATTGCATGAACCAGCGCAAGGGCACTACCCGTACCGAAAATGTTGCTGACAGCAACCGTAAGGGTATCGGTGCCGGCGGTGTCATAAATTAATTGGAAAATAGATGATGATATGGGGAGAGTGTCGACCCATGTGGTGTCCATCAAGGCGGAGTGCCACGTGTAATAGAGACCTGCGGTGGACCCTTCGGTAAGGGTAGCCTCAAAAGAAACGATGTCGTCCAAAAAGACATCGCTTGGAGCGGAGAGGCTGACTACGGGAATATCCTGTGCAGTTATCATCACATCGTCAATAAGTAACCCATTGAGTTCCGATTGTGTGAGGTCGGGATAGTTGTGGAAAGCAACGTGGATGTTGCGTCCGACGTATTGCGTAAGGCTTACGCTGACAGTGTCCCAGTTCGACCAGTTGGGGTGGGCTGTATGGTCGTCAAATATCACCGTGTAGTTGGCAGTATTGGTAAAGTTGGTTGAATCAGTTATCAACACCGCATAATGGTGGTGGTAACTGTAGCTGCTCGAAGAGACCCTCCACGAAAGAAGCGGTTGAAGATTGGTGTCGGCCGGGATCTGTATCTCCCTTGACATAATCCAGCTGCCCACTGTGTCGCGGCCCGTGTTGAGGTAGATGTAACGCTGCGACTCGTAATCCGGGTCATTGTATGGGATGGCATCATGCCATTTACATCCTGCGGGCTTATACCAACAGTCATCACCGTCAGCAAAGGTCTCATGCCAAGGCAGCCCCGAGGGTATACATGTAGCAGGCAATGGTGGCACCGTGTCAACAACTGTGGTGTCGACAACCACCGTGGTATCGATAACTGTAGTGGTGTCGATGACAAGAGCATGGTCGCTGTGTACCTCGACATTATCTATGGCCAACGCATACCAAACAGAGCTGCAATTCCAACGGAAGGTGATTGGGGTATGAGCGACATTGGCGTTGGCGAAGTTGACGGTAGCGTGCTGATAACTGCCGGTATGTGGTGTCATGGACTGTACAACTGTGAAGCTGGAGCCATTGTAATAGCCCACCTCAAGGGTGCCTTGAGTAGAAGATTCAAAGCGGTAGTCGAAAGCCACTGAGAAGTGATGCAGGCTGTCGGTATACACAGGCAGCATCACTTCGGCCCTGTCGCCATAACCGGAAGAACTGCCGGCCAACATGAGGAGGGCATTGTCAGGAAGGCCGCTGAGATATTGGTAGCCGCTCGGGGCAATGACATGTGGTGCGTATGCTGCATTGCTTCCGTTCCAGTAGTAGGACCACCCTACAGGCAGACTCCCGATGGCCACATCCTCAAAGGTCTCAATATAAGTAGTATTATCAATCACAGTGAGCACTGCGACTGCGGTGTCGGCACCATAACTGTTGCTGGCCACCACGGTGAACGTATCGGTGCCGGCAGATGGATAGACGACATAAGCACTGTCGGCGGTGGTGGTCCAAGTGGTGCCGAGCAATGATGAGTGCCATGTGTAGCTGATGCCTGCGGTGGCTCCCTCAGTAAGACTGGCCACCAACGGCACGCTGTCGCCGCTATTTACAATAGTGGGTGCAACCAGATTGACTACCGGCAGTGTAGTTGCACGGATTTCCACGTCGTCGATGCAGACGCAACGGTTGACAGAGGGTGCCATGTTGGGGTGGTTGTGGAAGGCTATGTGGATATTTTGGCCGGCAAACTGTGCCAGACTCACCGAAAGTTGGTCGTAGTTATACCAATAGACGTGGGTGGCGTTGTCATAATATACTTCCGTATAGGTAGAGGTATCAGTATAGTTTGACGAGGTGGTCACCATCACGCTATAGTGAAGGTGGTAGTTGGTGTCGTTCGTAGCCACCTTCCAAAATAAAACAGCCGTTCCATTGGAAGTGGAAGGTATCTGTATCTCTCTCGAAATAATCCAACTGCCTTGCGGGTCGTCGCGCATCTGTAGGAAGAGGTAGCGCATGTACTCGTATTGAGAGTCGTTGAAGGGAATGGCATCGTGCCATTGGCTGCCAGTGGGTTTGTACCAGCAGGAGGTGCCGTTGGCGAAAGTTTCATTCCACGGCAATGTTACAGAGGGGCATTGTGCCTGTAGTCCTGTGGCCAGTAGCAAATAGGTTGCGATAGAAAGAATTGCTTTTTTCATTGAATTAATTGGATTATTAGCAGTTGTATTAGATTGGGAATTGATTTAATTAGCGGGTTTCGGTTGGCGGACGAAGTGGGGCATTTCGAAGGGAATCTCTATCGAGTACTCGATGAGGCCGCCGAAGGTGCCATCCTCCTTGTACCAGGGGGTCTGGTAGATGAGCTTCTTCACCTTGCTACCGTCGGCGAGGGTCTTCTCGATGGTGTAGGCGTTGAGTTCCTGATGCTCCAGCAGCCCCTTGAGCTTGGTCTTGGCGGGCTCAGGGTGGCAGTTCATCAGGTTGTAGCCTATTATCTTTTGGCCGTGGCTGTTGACATCGGCCGAATGCTGGTTCATATCAAGAATATTGCCATCCACGTCGCAGACGGTGATGGCGATATTCTTCAGGTTTTCGAAATAATCTTGCATTTTCCAAAAGGTAGTTAAAGAAATTAAAGGAGTTAAAGAAGTTAAAGACAATAGAAACTGTTGTGTCGTTGTGCGTCAAACAGCCTATTGTCTTTAACTACTAACGAGCGTAGCGAGTGATAACTCCCTTTAACTCCTTTAACTACTTAGATAATTTTACTTGCACTGCAGGGCAGCGAGGGCGATGCTGTAGAGCTTGGTCTTGGCGCTGTCGCCGCGGCTGGTGAGGACGCACGGTACGCGGGCACCCATAACCATGCAGGCGAGTTCGGCGTGGGCGAACTTGGTGCAAGCCTTGTAGAAGATGTTACCGCTCTCGATATTGGGGAAGAGCAGGCAGTCGGCGTCACCGGCCACCTCGCTGGTGAGCTTCTTGGTTTGGGCGCTCTCTTTGTCGATGGCGCAGTCGAGGCTCAGAGGACCGTCGACCACGGCACCGGGAATCTGACCACGGAGGCTCTGCATACCGAGCCAAGCAGCTTCGGCGCAGGCGGGCATTCCGATGGAGACCTGCTCGGTGGCGGCGAGGACAGCCACTTTGGGTTTGGGGTTCTCGAGGCTCTTGGAGACCTGGATGAGGAAGTTCATGATGGCGGTCTTCTGCTTGAAGTCGGGGGCGGGGATGATAGCCATATCACTGCAGCAGAGCAGCTTGTGGTAGGCGGGAACCTCCATGACGGCCATGTGGGTCAGCATGTCGTTCTTCTTGCCAGGCATGAGGCCGTTCTCTTTGTTGAGGATGGCACGCATGTACTTGTCGGTCGAAAGCAAGCCCTTCATGAGGAAGTCGCCCTTACCCTCGTTGATGAGCTTCACAGCCAGGGCGCCGGCCTTGTTGTCGTTGGCCTCCTGGACCATCTCGAACTTGTTGGGGTCGATACCTTCCTCGGCGCAGACCTTCTTCATGGTCTCAATGTCGCCCACGAGGGTAGCCTCGACGATACCGCGGTCAATGGCGGCGCTCACGGCGGCGATAGTGTGACTGTCGTTGGCATAGGCAGCGACGAGACGTTTTTTACCTTTCGATTTGACCAGCTCCAGCAGGTCGTCAAGTTTCGTAATCATCTTATTATAAATTTTTTAATTGTTAATAAATCAAATTTTGAAACTGCAAATATACAACATTCCCTTGAATCATGCAAATAAAAATTCTCAACATTAATCTGCACCGACCACTACGGCTACGGCATTGGCCTCGACGAAATCCACGTTGAGGGCAGCGGCGCCGTGCAACCCACCGACTTCACGCTTAACGCCACTGCCAACAACACCGCCATGGGCACCGTCACCGTCAGCGGCACCTATCTCGTCAGAATCGGCACTGCCACACCACGCCGAATAGTAGTCATCCGATAGCAACAACACCCGACGGCAAATCCGGAATTTTTTCCCCAATCCTCCGCCAGAAATCACGGATTGTCACGAATCAGCAGGATTGTAGATTCTTGACAATCCGTGTTTTGTATTTTTTTTATTTTTTTTCTTGGCATTTCCGCATTTGGGGCTTATATTTATTGACGAGGAAGTGCATCTGTGCATTTCCCCAAAACATCCGTTTCTCCACATCCGACACCCACCTCCTCTGTACATTCTCTGTATATCCTCCGTACATCCTTTGTAGACAGTCTGTAAAAACAACATAGAAAACACCTTAAAAACATAAAGCAATGAGCAAAAACAAGTATGGTATTATGGGCCCGAACAGCGGGAAGATTGGAACCGTGGTAGCCTACACATGGAAAGGGAAAGAGGTCATGCGCGGCTATTCGCGCCTCATGACCAACCCCAAAACGCCGGCACAGCAGCTGCACCGTGCCAAATTCAAGTCCATCAGCCTGCTGGCTTCCGACCTGTTACCAATGATCAAGCGGGGCTTCGGCCAAATGGCCGACGTGCAGTCGTCGACAGAGACAGGCCTTTTCATCAAGCACAACTGGCCCATTGTCGAAGCCACCAGCGAGGATGCCGTCAACATCCCGCTGGAGGCGGTCGTCGTAAGCAAGGGCGATTTGCCAGGGGTAGCGTTCGGCGAACCGCAGCTGACAGGCAGTGGACAACAACGAACTGTGAGCGTGGACTTCGCCACTGTGGACAAGGAGGGTACCGCCAACGACGACTATGTCTACCTCGGCCTCTACTGCCTGGCTGAGAAAACCAGCCAGCTGTCGGCACCGGTGAAACGATTCGACCAACTAGTGGAGGTAAAAATTCCCAAGATGATGCACGGCAAAGAGGTGCACCTCTATGGCTTCGCTATAGGTTCTGACTTCAACCGTCTCCACAACAACGAGGCCAGCGACAGCCTCTACATCGGTACAATCACACCGTAAAATGTAAATATTTTTTTTCGGTTTTAAAAAAAAGTTGTATCTTTGCAGCGGAATGAGAGAGGTCGAGAACCTCTCTTTTTATTAGTTATGATAGAGAAAATCAAGATATTAGAACTGGTCAACAACACGCTGGAAGGGAGCGATAAGTTCCTTGTGAGCCTGAAAATCACCCCCGACAACCGCATTTTTGTCGACATCGACGGCGACAACGGCGTCACCATCGACGACTGCATCGAGCTGAGCCGCGCCATCGAGGGCAACCTCGACCGCGAGGAGGAGGATTTCGAGCTCAACGTCTCGTCGGCCGGTGCCGACCAACCGCTGAAACTAACGCGCCAATATCGCAAGAACGTGGGTCGCGACCTCGAGGTGGTGATGGTTGACGGCGAACGTGCCGAGGGCACCCTCGAGGATGCCTCGGACGAAGGCATCGTCATCCGCACCCAGGGCTCCAAGAAGAAGCCCGCCGAGACACTGCGCTTCGCCTACAAGGACATCAAGAGTGCGCGGGTGGCGATAAAATTCTGAATTAATGCCGGCAAGATGCCGGCGGTCCAAGAGAAAAAAGAAACAACATTATAGAACAATGAAGACGTTAGACTTGAGTGGTTCCTTTCAGGAATTCAAGGAATTTAAGAACATCGACCGTGAGACCCTGATGCGCATTCTCGAAGAGGTCTTCCGCACAGCCCTGGCCAAGCGCTATGGGTCGGAGGACAACTTCGACATCATTGTCAACATCGACAAGGGTGACCTTGAGATTTTCCGCAACCGCATGATTGTGGAAGACGGCGAGGTGAAGGACTCCAGTCGTGAGATTGCGTTGAGTGACGCCCAGAAAATCGAGTCAGACTTCGAGGTCGGTGAGGAATGCTCCGAACCTATCCTCATGACAGAATTCGGCCGCCGCGAAATCCTCTCCATCCGCCAAAACCTGGTGAGCAAAATCCAAGACTACGAAAAGAGCCTCATCTTCCAAAAATACAAAGAGAAGGTGGGCGAAATCATCGTCGGCGAGGTCTACCAGCCGTGGAACAAAGAGGTACTCATCCTCGACGAAGAGAAAATTGAACTCGTGCTACCCAAGAGCGAGCAAATTCCCTCCGACCGTTTCCGCAAGGGCGACACCGTGCGTGCCGTTGTGCTGAAAGTGGAGATGAAAAACAACAATCCCATCATCATCCTCTCGCGCACCAGTCCCATCTTCCTTGAGCGCCTGCTCGAAGCCGAGGTGCCGGAAATTTACGACGGTCTCATCACCATCAAAAACATCGTCCGTCAGCCCGGAGAGCGTGCCAAGGTGGCAGTGGAGAGCTACGACGACCGTATCGACCCTGTAGGAAGCTGCGTCGGCGTCAAGGGCGGCCGCATCCATGGCATCGTCCGCGAGCTTCGCAACGAAAACATCGACGTTATCAATTACACCCCGCGTGTCGACGTGATGATCCAGCGTGCCTTGAGCCCCGCAAAAGTCAGCAGCATCAAGATTAACGAAGAAGAGAAAACCGCAGAGGTCTTCATGCAGCCCGACCAGGTAAGTCTGGCCATCGGCAAGGGCGGATACAACATCAAGCTCGCCTCTAAACTCGTAGGTTACGAAATAGAGGTGTATCGCGACACCGACGAAGACTACGACGATGTGGCACTGGCTGAATTTAATGACGAAATCGACCAATGGATCATCGACGAGCTCATCAAGATTGGCTGCGACACCGCCAAGAGTGTGCTGGCGTTGCCAAAAGAAGAACTCATGACTCGTACCGACCTTGAAGAGGAGACCATCGACCACGTTCTCGAAGTGCTGAGAGCAGAATTTGAATAAACCAAAAAGAAAGGACTCGAAGATTATGGCAAGTTTCAGACTGAATAAAGTGGCCAAGGACTTTAACGTGGGTATCCAAACCCTCGCGGAATACCTTGCCAAAAAGGGACACCAGGTGGAAGCCAGTCCTAATACGAAGATAAGTGAGGAGCAGTATGAACTGCTGGCCACGGCTTTCCAAGGCGAACGCAAGGTAAAAGAGGAGGCCGACAAAATCGAGCTCGTTGCCAGCAATAGTAACCGGGTAGTGGAACTTGCCACCGCCAAGGAAGAACCTGAGTCCGAGAACGAGGAGGTGATTATCAAAAATTACACCTCCCCCAAGAACCAGCCCGAGGCAAAACCCGAGCCCATTCCCGCACCAGAACCGGAACCCGCACCGGAACCAGAGCTTGAGAGTCTAGAAATTTCAGAAACTCCAAAAAGCACTGAGTATCTGGAGGAAGAACCCGTCGAGCCCGTCAAACAAGACCCCAATATTCCTTTCAAAGTGGTGGGCACCGTAGATCTCAGCGCTCTCAATCAGCGCACGCGTCCCGACAAGAAGAAAAAGAAGAAAGGCGAGAAGAAAGAGCCCTCTGTTTCGCCTGCCGTTGCCGCCAAGCCCAAGTCTTCAAAGACAGAACCGGACAAAGCCGTCGAGTCCACCCCCTTGCCCACCCCCGAGCCCATCATGGAAGAAACACCGAAAGTTGAGTCCAAACCTGAACCCGAGTTCATCGAGACCCAGTACACCAAACTCGAAGGTCCCAAGGTGCTCGACAAGATAGACCTCAGCCAATTCAGCAAAGACGGCGCCGACACCCCTGGCAGCAAACGCAAGCGCAAACACCAGAAAAAGGAAGCCGTCAGCGCACAAGAGGTGAAGAAAATCGGTGCTGAGGTGGCCAAGAAGGAGAGCAAAGAGAAAGAGAAACAGAAGAAAGAAAGCCAGAAAATAGCCGCCCAGCAACAAGTGGCTGCAGGCAAAAAGAAGAAAAAGAAAGAAGAGAAGAAACCCGTTGAGATAGACGACAACGAAATTGAGAAGCAGATTCGCGACACCCTCGCCCGCCTCTCGCCCATGGGCAAATCAAAAACCTCCAAACACAACCGCGAGAAGCGCCAGAAGGTACATGCCCAGATGGAGGAGGAGATGCTGCACGAAATGGAGAACCAGAAAGTGCTGCAGGTGACCGAGTTCGTCACTGCCAACGAGCTGGCCACCATGATGAACGTGCCGGTAACCAAAATTATCGCCACCTGCATGTCAGTGGGTATCTTTGTCAGCATCAACCAGCGTCTTGACGCAGAAACCATCAAACTCATCACCGATGAATTCGGATTCGAAGTCAACTTCGCTGACGAAGATGTGGTGAACACCATCCAGAAGATTGAGGAAGAGGACAAGCCCGAGGACCTCGTGCCGCGTAACCCCATCATTACCGTGATGGGTCACGTCGACCACGGTAAGACCTCGCTGCTCGACTACATCCGCAAGACCAACGTTATCGCCGGTGAGGCGGGTGGCATCACCCAGCACATCGGTGCTTACGAGGTACAAACCGCCGATGGCCGCAAGATCACCTTCCTTGACACCCCTGGCCACGAGGCCTTCACCGCCATGCGTGCCCGCGGTGCCAAGATGACGGATATCGCCATCATCGTCATCGCCGCAGACGATAAAATCATGCCGCAGACCGTTGAGGCTATCAACCACGCCCAGTCAGCCGGTGTGCCTATCGTCTTCGCCATCAATAAGATTGATAAACCTGGTGCCGATCCCGACCGCATCAAGACCGAGCTGGCCAACATGAACCTCTTGGTCGAGGAGTGGGGCGGTAAGTACCAGAGCCAGGATATCAGCGCCAAGAAGGGTATCGGCGTCGAGGAACTGCTTGAGAAAGTGATCCTTCAGGCCGACATCATGGAGCTGAAAGGCAATCCCAACAAACGCGCCAAAGGTGTGGTCATCGAGAGTTCGCTCGACAAAGGCCGCGGTTACGTAGCCAAGCTGCTGGTGCAAGAAGGCACCCTCCGCAAAGGCGACCCCATCGTGGCTGGTGCCGTTGCAGGACGCGTCCGCGCCATGTACAACGAGCGTAACCAGGAGGTGATGTCCGCCGGTCCCTCGCAGCCTGTGCTGCTCCTCGGACTCGCCGGTGCCTGCCAGGCTGGCGACACCTTCAACGTCATGGAGAACGAGAAAGAGGCCAAGGATATCGCCGCCAAACGTACCCAGTTGCAGCGCGAACAGGGTATCCGCACGCAGACCCACCTCACCCTCGAGGAGATCGGCCGTCGTCGCGCCCTCGGCAACTTCAAGGAGCTCAACATCATCGTCAAGGGCGACGTGGACGGCTCTGTGGAGGCCCTCAGCGACTCGCTCATCAAACTCGGTACCGACGAGGTGCAGGTCAACGTCATCCACAAGGCCGTGGGTCAGATTTCGGAGAACGACGTCATGCTGGCTATGTCGTCCGACGCTATCATCATCGGCTTCCAGGTGCGTCCTTCTGTCGGCGCCCGTAAGATGGCCGAAACCGAGCATATTGACATCCGCCTCTACAGCATCATCTATGACGCCATCAACGAACTCAAAGATGCTATCGAGGGTATGCTTGCCCCCGAGACGCAGGAGAAGATCGTGGCCAACCTCGAGATCCGCGAAACCTTCAAGATCAGTAAGGTGGGTACCATCGCTGGCTGTATGTGCTTGGATGGTAAGATTCAGCGCAGCCACAACGTGCGTATCATCCGCGACGGTATCGTGGTCTACACCGGCAAATTGGCCTCTCTCAAGCGCTTCAAAGATGACGTCAAAGAGGTGGTCAGCGGTCAAGATTGCGGCCTGAACATTGAAAACTACAACGACATCAAGGTTGGCGACATCGTCGAAGCCTACGAGGTCATTGAGATTAAACGCAAACTTTAAGTTTGCCTGCCTCCTTAGTTCAACGGATAGAATAGAGGTTTCCTAAACCTTTGATGAGGGTTCGATTCCCCCAGGAGGTACCAAATAAAAAGACATGAAGAACATTCGCAATTTCTGCATTATCGCCCATATCGACCACGGTAAGAGTACATTGGCCGACCGCCTGTTGGAAGTGACGAATACTGTCAGCCAGCGCGAAATGCAGGATCAGGTGCTCGACGATATGGAACTGGAGAAGGAGCGTGGTATCACTATCAAGAGCCACGCCATCCAGATGAATTACCGCGATTATGTGCTGAATCTTATCGATACGCCGGGTCACGTGGACTTCAGCTATGAGGTGTCGCGCGCCATTGCGGCTTGTGAGGGTGCCCTCTTGGTAGTGGACGCTACTCAGGGCATCCAGGCTCAGACGATAAGCAACCTCTACTTAGCATTAGAGAACGACCTGGAGATTATACCCGTGATGAACAAGATAGACCTCGACAGTGCGATGCCCGAAGAAGTTGCTGACGAGATTGTCGACCTGCTGGGCTGCAAGCCTGAGGAAATCCTCCGCTGTTCGGCAAAGACGGGCATGGGCGTTCCGGAGATTCTCGACGCTATTGTCGACCGCATCCCCGCCCCCGAGGGCGACCCCAACGCACCACTGCAGGCGCTTGTTTTCGATTCTGTCTTCAACCCTTTCCGCGGTATCATCAGCTACTTCCGCATCGTAAACGGAACGCTGAAGACTGGTGACCACGTGAAGTTCTTCTCTACCGGAAAAGAGTACGATGCCGACGAGGTGGGCGTGCTGCGTTTGAATATGGAGCCCTGCAAGCAACTCTCGGCTGGCAACGTAGGCTATATCATCAGCGGTATCAAGACCTCGAAAGAGGTGCGTGTAGGTGATACCATCACGCATGTCGCTGAACCTTGTGAAAAACCCATCGAGGGTTTCGAGGCCGTCAAGCCGATGGTCTTCGCAGGTGTCTATCCAGTGGATACCGACGACTATGAAGAGTTGCGCGCCAGTATCGAGAAATTGCAGCTCAACGATGCCAGCCTCACCTTTGAGCCCGAATCCTCGCTTGCCCTAGGCTTCGGCTTCCGTTGTGGATTCCTCGGCCTGCTGCACATGGAGATCGTACAGGAGCGTCTCACCCGTGAATTCAACATGGATGTCATCACCACGGTACCCAACGTGCAGTACAAGGTAAAGCTCACCAACGGCAGCGAAATTGATGTCTACAACCCCTCGGGCATGCCCGAACCCAACAATATCGCCGAGGTCTATGAGCCTTACATCCACGCGCAAATCATCACCAAGGCCGATTTCATCGGGCCGGTGATAAAGCTCTGCATGGACAAACGCGGCATCCTCAAGAACCAAAATTACCTCACCACCGACCGCATCGAGATTACCTTCGACCTGCCGCTTGGCGAGGTGGTGTTCGACTTCTACGACAAGTTGAAGAGCATCTCGAAGGGCTATGCCTCGTTCGACTACTATATCAACGGCTACCAGCCCTCGAAGCTGGTGAAGCTGGAGATACTGCTCAACGGCGACCCCGTCGACGCCCTCAGCACCCTCACCTATGTCGACAATGCCTATCCCATCGGTCGCAAGATGTGCGAGAAGTTGAAAGATCTTATCCCGCGCCAACAGTTCGACGTGGCCATCCAGGCCGCCATCGGCAGCAAGATTATTGCCCGCGAGACGGTGCGCCAGGTGCGCAAAGATGTGACGGCCAAGTGTTATGGTGGCGATATCACGCGTAAGCGCAAGTTGTTGGAAAAGCAGAAAGAAGGTAAGAAACGTATGCGTCAGGTGGGCAACGTTGAGGTGCCGCAGAGCGCCTTCCTAGCAGTGTTGAAACTGGATTAACGAACCATTAAATATTCTTTACAATGAAAAAAATCACAAAATTCTTTATGGCTACCTTGATGGTGGCTACTGTTGGCTTTATTGCCTGCAGCAAGGATGATGACAAAAAAACCGACAACTCCGAAACCTACACGGAGTCGGCCTCCTATGCCATCTATTACCAAGGTGCCGCTCTGACTGCCGGACAGACCATCAACTGCACCCCCACGGCAGCACAGATTGAGCTCCAAGATGCCGAAGTTGACATCTATATGTTCAACAAAACAGAGTCCACGCTCAACACCTGCTTCAAAGTGGAGTTGACCGAAGGCCCCGACACGATGAAACAAATGCCTGTTTGCTATGGCGTCTGTGAGACCCATCAGAGTCCCTACACCCATGAAGCCATCGCATTAGCTCCCGGAATGGACAGCAAACCCATCCAGGTGCATGTCTACATGGATATGCACAATACCAATACGGGCACCTACAAAATTACCGTCGGTGAAGGTGAGAACCTTGCCAACCCTCAAGTCTGTTTCGTAAAATTCACTTGGTAAGAGAGCGCTCGTAGCGACGCATCTGCCACAGATACCACACCAGCAGGGACGCTTGAATAAGTGTCCCTGCTATTGCATATAAGATAATGGCTAAAAGGAAGTCTCCAACCCTGATTCCCACAGCAATGGCCACTACTCTCAGTACCATCAACACCAGAAAAAAGAGAAATTCAATGCGCTGCGAGGAAAACACATTGGGAACAAACATTAGGGAGGTAGAACATAAGCCCACCAATGCCAGCGGCAGCAAAGCCTGCACAAAGACACCGCAACCCTGCCAGCGGTCGCCAAAACAGAAGACAAATACCGGCTCGGCAAGGAACCATGCTAGAATGCATAACGGAAGCGCAGCAGCCAACAACAGCATCAAGAAGCGCGACAACATGCGCATAGCCGGCAGCCGATGACGCACCGCTTCAGTGGTACGCGCATAGAGCACCCTCTCAAATGCCGCACTCAGAATATTGACCGGTTGCAAAGTAAACGTCAACGCCAAGCCGAAAAGTCCAACCTCGGCACGATTGAAATAGAGTGCTGCCCAAAGAAACGGCAGGTTGGACGAGAAGGTATTGACAAGATCCTTCGTAGCCACGAAGCAAGGGAAATTACGATACTTGGAGGCAGCTTTCTTGCGTTCTTCCGCCGTAGGGACGGGCAGGTGGAAGCTGTGCAGGCGGAGCCTGTAGTTGAGATTCGAGATAGCCTTCCCCAACACCGTTCCCACTGGTAAACCGCTAGCCGAAAAGCCCAATAAACCCAACATCACTTTTATCACGGCTCCCGATCCGGCATTTACATTGTCAGAAAACGCAATCTGAGCATATCGGTGAAACCGGTTGTAAAGAAAACTATAGACCCGTGATGTGCCACTGAAGAAGACCATCGGCGGAATGAGCAACACCATCCAGCCCAACTGAGCGAAGTTTCCCGGCAAAGCATCTGAAAGCCAAAGCGCAAGAGCAACCGTTAGCAATAGTATGGAGACAAGGGCATTCAATCTCAATGCGAACCGCGCCACAGCCGAAGCTTCGTGTTCGTCATCAGCCACCACGATGGCCAACTCATACTTGCAGGTGCTGAAGATGATGAGCACCTCCATATAGGAATAGAAAATATTGAACAGGCCATAGTCGTCGGGGGTATAAATGCGTGTGAGCACAAAGTAGGCCGCCAGTGTGATGACCTGTGCTAGCACATTGCCGCTGACCAGCGTTGCCGCTTCACCTGCTATGCTTTTCATCCTCATACCTCTCCATAGTATTTTCTCAGCACCCACTCGATACCGAGCAGCACAACTATCAGCAGCAACACCCACGGCAGATTCAACAACTCAGAAAAGCGAGTGTGGGTGTAGATGACCGGCTTGATGGTAGCGAGGCTGTCTCGCAGTGACTCCTGCTGGTCGGGATAGAACATTTGGCCGCCAGTAATGGTGCTGATGGTGCGCAAAAGAGTGTGGTCAGCTGTGAGGTTGGCCTGCTCCAGATGCAATGCCTCAACGGCAAAGGAGCCCTCTGTGGTAAGAGTCTCACCATTGTACTTTGTCTGAGCGGTGTATCGATAAAGTCCTTCGGGAAGACGCCCAAGCGAAAGGGTGTAGCCATCCCCTTCGCGGGTGAAGTTGAAATCGCCCTTAATAGAATCGCCCATGAGCATAAAGATGGCATCAGGCGTGTTGAAAGGCTCGTAGGTGTCATTGTAGAGTTGAGCATGAATGACAATATTATCGTTGTCTGAATAATGGCGTTCTGTCTCCACAATGAAACGTTCGCGCTGGTCGGTGATGGCCGTGAAATTCACTATCTGGCTCACCAGCCGGTCGAAATGCTCGTGCGAGTTGTTGTTCAGGTAATCCGCCAGGCGCCATTTCCACAAACCCTCTCCCCACACGAAGGCCACATGGAGGCGACCCCGCGCCAAGGCAGCGACCAAAGGCTGGCGAGTGTCGATATTTCCCAGTCGGGCGGTGAAGAGCGACTGGAGCGAGGACGACACCTTCCCCTCCCCAAAGGGGGCATCGAGGGGAGGAAGTTGCTCCAGGGCCTCACCGTCAGAAGCGTCAAGATTGAAGAGTGTGAAATGGTCATTATAGACTGCCGTCACCTCGCTGCTTTTCTTCACCTTGGAGACAATCTCCACTCCTGTATGCAGGGCGTTGAAGCGTAGCAGGTCGGTCTGGCAACCGATGACAAATACCTGCGGAAGGTTCTCGAATGCCTTAGGTATTTGGCGCGTGGACGACGGCAGGTTATGAAGAATCGCCAAGGAGTAAGCCTTCAATTCTTCATTCTTCGCTAAAATATCTTTTTTCTTCAAGGTGCTCAGTTCCCCTTCGGGGTGCTTCACTCTTAATTCTTCATTCAAAAACACCTCGGCCTCATAGTTGGGGTTACTCTCCACGGCTTGTTTTAACGCTGCAAGGTCGGGATGCGGGGCGTTGCCGACAATGGCCACTTTTCGACGACCGTCAATGACATCAGTATAGAAGGTCAGCACGTTGTTCTCACGCTCCACCTCATTCTCCACCACCGACAGGCTGACGGTATATTTTTGCAATCCTTTCTCCTCGGCCTGTATACTGAATGTCAGTGTGGTGCCGAAGTCATCGTCGGAATAGCCTACCTGTTGTGAGGCCACCTTCTTCCCACGACCGTCGGTGACGGTGAGCTGGGCCGTGCGCCCTTTCAGTCGGTGGGCACCGATAGTAATCTCCACGGGGAAGGCATTGCCGAGGTAGGCGATGCGGTTGTGACGTATGTTGCTCAGGGCGGCATCGCGACGTGGCGTGGTATCGCCCAAGGCCACGGTGTAGACGGGAATTCCCAAACGCTCGGCAGTGGTGGTGGGATTCTGTCCTCGGTTGTAGATACCGTCGGAAGCCAGCACGATGGCCGCCGCGTCGGGCGACACCTCCAGCATGGCACTGATGTCGGTCTGGCCGGTATTCGTGGTGTCTGCGCTGTACAGCACACGGCAATGATCCTCGAGCTCGTCTCCAAGCGCCGCCAACGAGAATGCCGAATCGGCACTCATTTGCACCGACTCCGAACAGTCATCCACCAGCACTATCAAAGGCTTCTGCCTCTCGTGCACCGTGCGCTTGGCCACCGGTGCCAACAGCAGCAACGCGATGACCGTCACCGCCACAAACCGCAGCGCCGCCAGCAGAGCATTGACTCCTTTGCTGAAATGGCGGTGCCCCACATAGTAAAGTCCCGCGGCGTAGGCGGCACCTGCCAGCAGGCAGAGCAGGACAAAGTACCAAGGATAGTCAATTATCATTTCTAAATTCTAATTTCTATATTCTCCCGTCCCAGTTGCTCCCCTAGGGGAGCTGTCACGCAGTGACTGAAGGGTACCTTTCAATTCTTCATTCTTAATTCTTCATTTTTAATTCCCATAGACGAGGGTGCTGAAGCGGTCGGGATGGAAGCGATCCTGCGCCACGCGCATGAGTTCGGCAGGCGTGACTGACAGCAAGTCGGCATTCATCTCCTCGAGGGTGTTCACATGGTCGTAACTCAAATAGGCCTTACCGATGCTCTGCATCTCGTTCATTCCGAAATCGTCGTTGATGGCCATCTGACCTATCATCTGGCGTTGTGCCGACCGCAGCTGGCGTTCGGTAAGGGGTGTCTCAGCCATGCGCATCAGCTCATCGGTAATTAGGCGGCGTGCCTTCTCCTCGGCATCGAGGTCCACACCAGCATAGATATAGAAGAGGCCCGTATCGGAGAAGGGGACATACTGCGACTCGATGTTGTAACAGAAGCCATACCGCTCGCGGATGGCCACGTTGAGACGCGAGTTCATGGCCGGCCCACCTAGGATATTGTTCAGCAGCGTGAAAGCCGTCTTGTCGGCATGGTAGATATCGGGGGCCTCGCAGCCAATGAGCAGATGCGCCTGATGGGTGTGGCGGTTGACATGACGGTCAAACACACGGAACTCCGGCTTTTCATTCCGAGTATTCTGTATATTCGGAGTATTCTGAATTCTCAGATTGTCATACTCCCCGAAATGCCTCTCGCAGAGCTTCACTAGCCGCTCCATCTTCACATTGCCGCTCACCGTGACCACCATCTTCGACGGTGTGTAGTTCTGTTCCATGTGGCGGCGCAGCCGTTCGGGTGTGAAATGCTTCACATTTCGCTTGGTGCCAAGAATATTGTGCGCCAACGGGTGCCCTTCGTAGGCCAGTTCCTCATACTGGTCGTAAATCAGCTCCGAAGGGCTGTCATTGTAGCTGTTGATCTCCTCCAGCACAACATCTTTTTCCCTTTCAATTTCATTCAATGGAAACGTACTGTGGAACAGAATATCGGCAAACAATTCCAGACAGCGTTCCAGATGCTCACTCAACGATGAAGCGTAGACACAGGTCTCCTCCTTGGTGGTGAAAGCGTTGAGTTCCCCTCCCACCCCGTCGATGCGGTTCAGGATGTGGTAGGCCTTGCGGTGCTCAGTGCCCTTGAAGAGAGAATGCTCAATAAAGTGCGCCATACCCTCGTCGGCACCGCGCTCGTCGCGGCTGCCCACGTTGATATACACTCCCGAGTAGGTAACCCTCGACGGAGTGTGGCTGAGTATTATCTTGATGCCATTCGGCAAAGTGTGGTATTCGTACACGATATTTTATACAGTTGTTACATGAAATAACATTAAAACTGTAAAAATATTGTGTAGTCCTATGCGTTAATCAGCATTCTCCTTCCTATAACTTGAAGACTTCTATTGCAAAATAAATTTGCTGGTCATCATGCTGTCAGTGGTGTAGAGACGAAGGATGTAGATTCCGCGCTCAAGGCCGCGGACATCTATCTCGATGGAATCGTCGGCAATATTACGGGAGAGCGCGGATTGACCAAGCGTATTGATAAGCTCAACGCGACGGCAGTCGCGGATCCCCTGGACGGCAATGTAGTCGGTTGCAGGATTTGGATAGACGGACAACTCAAACTCCGTCGGGGCATCAATTCCATTGCAATCCTCATAGTATCTGTCGGAGAATTGACCCCAGTAATCATCTGCCAGGTATGCCTCGCGGCTGCCACAGGGAATAATAATACTGTCGACGGTTGCTCCAATCAAACAACCATACTCTGTAGTGGCAGGCGGCATGTTGTTTTTCAACCGCAAAGATTCCATCTGACATCCATAGAAAACATCGACTTCTAGAGTGTCAACCGGAGCAGAGAAAACACCTTTGCGCATTCTTCCGTAGGCGAAAGCCCCCATTCCGACAACTCGCAATGTCGCTGGGAGATACAATTCATCAACAGTATTGTGGTAAAAGGCATATTGACCTATAGTTTCAACTGCATCGCCCCAAATAATATGAGACAAAGACCGGCAATCATAGAATGTATTTTCGGGAATGATACGCAAACCATTCGGTATCTCAATTGTTGTCAAGCTACTACAAGATTCAAAAACTCTTGCCCCCATCCTGTCAAGGGTATCGGGCATCCTGACTTGGGACAACAACGAGCAGCCATAAAAAGCATATTCGTCAATCATTGCCAACCGACTTGGCATGTCGATACCCTTCAAAGAACTCGAACCAAATGCATTATCTCCAATTGTGGTCACACTTTCCGGCAGGTGAACATATTTAATGTTTTTATTATAAAGAAAACCATATACCACACGCACAGTATTGGGGAGAAATACAGAGTCCGCGCTCTTATGGCATGATAAGAGGGTATCGCCACCCATGGAGTAGATTTGCATTCCATTCATAAAATAGTGAGTATTCCCTTCCTCCAAGGTAAGATTGTTAAGAACTTTGCAATTTGCGAATAGATTTGCACCCATGTGAGTCACCGATGCAGGAATAACGATATTGTCAAGCAGGTGATTGCCAAAAAATGCCGATGCTCCTATACCAAGAAGCCCCTCTGGAAGGGTCACTCCTGTTATTCTTTTGCAATAGGCAAAAGCGCCGGGTGCTATGTGTGTTGTATTTTGCGGCAGGATTACGATGCCATTTTTCCCCGTTGGACACTCCACTGCCGTCGTCGAATCTTTACTAAACAACACCCCATCTATTGATCTATAGTTTGGATTGGATTCATCTACATTAATGGCCGTCAGTCCATCGACTGCAAGTGCTAGTTCTTCAATATCGGTCACCGAGGCGGGAATATTGATAGTTGTCAATCCGTAAGCAAACAAAAAACAACTATGCTTAATTCGCGTAACGGATGACGGAATGGTGACGCTGTAGACTGCACTATTGGAGAAAGCCTCTTCTCCTAAGGCGACAACATCATACATAACCTGATTGTGGACCACCGTAGAGGGGATGTTATAATGCCCCCTATAGTATGTACATTCCAGAGGTGCCACTTCCACGGTGTGCTCCGTAGCAGACAAAACATTGTATGCAATGCCTCCTTCTTCAAAATACTGAGCCGAAGCGTTGGAAGATAAGCACAGAAGGAACGACCCTGCAAAAAAGTAGATGAGTTTTTTCATTTAAAATAAGGTGGAAAACAGAAAAAGTAAGTAGCGTCTCTTTATCTTCATTGATTTTTATTAAAGTAATCAACCCACCATTTATCTGTGTTGATGAACGTTACCATACAATCGGAGCGTCCTTTAATATTGTTCGCCACGGTTTCAACTGCCTTTCGCGACACTTTTTGGAGCATATTACTCCATAGGATGATAATGGTGTATTTTGTCTCAATCCCAAGTTCTGGGAAAACACTTCTATATTTGTCAAGGGACATACTGGAATGTATATCTTCGACAATGTCAGGGGTGGGAGGAAAGGTATCGAAAGACCCATAGTTGTTCCAGTCGAACGACATGAATCCACTTTGGGTATAGCAATTGATATGATAAAACACCAACGAGTCACCAGCAAAATATAGAACCTGCACGGGCTGTGCACGATGTTGCATCATGATGCTGTCAAGGTCAAGACGAATAATGCTATCCACCTGTTCCTTGGTGGCGATAATTTGGGTGCAGTTTATGGTTTTTTGACTTTCCGTTAGGAAAGAATCAACTCGCTTACTGTCGAATTGCTTAAGTTCTTCAATGCCAAAGACCATTCTTGCAATGGACGAACAACTCGATAACGCTACAACAGAAATACACAATATTACTAATATTCTTTTCATTCAATTATGAAACGCTAATTGGGGGCAAAAATTGTATGGTCAGAACACCATACAGAATGCGAGGTATCCTGACCATAATGAATTATTCAAAATCAACGACAATTGCGGTATATCGTCCTGCATCCTTATCATAGTTTGCTTTATAGACGCCTGACTTAATAGTCTTTCCTAGATCTTCAATGTTTATATCATATTTTATGGCAAGATAACCATCACTTGTTATTCCATTGTTATCATCATGCGGTATTATTATCATGTGGTTCTTGTAAAGTTGTACATCGGAATTCACGCGATACCCCTCGGGAAGCTGATCTTTTAGGAAACGTATGATAAGACAAAGCCCAGGAAAATCTCACCACAATCAATAGATGTTGTTCCCTTGGGCATTGGAGGAACTAGTGGTTTGGGGGTTAGCGATGGCCAATGCCATTCAAAGTGGATATGTCCGTCAATGTAGGTTGGATGTATCAAGCCAGCCTGAGCGTTTGCGTATATAGCAGTATTATCCACCATTCTGTTTTCCTTAAAGAATGCAATGTCGTCATCTTCTTGGCATAGCTTCTTGAGCTCCGCCAGAGATATTTTGCTGGATTTTGCGCCATCTTTCAACACTGATAGGTCATCTTCATTTTGAGGTGCTGTTTTTGCGTTGTTTGAAGCTTGCAGCAAATCAGGATTGGCGACTTCTTCTTTGTCGCAGCTGAAGATTAACGCAGTTGTTTTGGCGAAAGCCTCTTCTCCTAAGGCAACAACATCGTAAGTAACCTGATTATGGACCACCATTGACAGAATGTTGATTCTTCCTCTATAATAGGTGCATTCCAGAGATGCCACCTTCACGGTGTGCTCCGTAGCAGACAAAACATTGTATGCAATGCCTCCTTCTTCAAAATACTGAGCCGAAACATTGGATGATAAGCATAGCAAGAACGCCCCTGCAAAAAAGTAGATGAATTATTTCATAATAGGGATTGTTAAGTAGAATTATCTATATCGTTGTCCGTATTGTTTCTTTGCTTCAAGCAGTTCGCGATAATCACCAAGGAAATTTGAAGTGTAAACAATCTGTTTGTCGGGTGACAGCAAGTAATACTTCGGCAAAATCCTCATCTCGAGCAGGGTGCTGATACCCTTTGCAGAGTAGGTATACCCTCCGGCATTAAATCTTTTGGTGACTTCATTTATTTTGACGATATTGTCAGACAAAGGGTTTATACTGATAACTTGTATGCCTTCGGCATCCAGGACAAATCCCTGCGGTGTTTTACGGTCCCTGTCAACGGTCTGCAGCCATTGATAGCAGGATTTACATCCAAAAGACCAAAAATCCAACAAAACCCATCCTTCAAAATCTGCCAAAGTCGTCGTGTCGCCATGCAGGTCGATTAACGGGTACTGAAGCAGACTGTCGGAAATCTCGGAAACTCCCGTATGGTTAATCGTCACGGAGTAGGGAGGGTTGCTGTCGTCATGAAAAGAATAATGCGAGTATTTTTCATCTTCAATATTAAAAATGTCATTGTATATGCTATCTCTTACATCAAAGTTATAATCAAGCCAGTATTCCTCTTTCCACGCCCTGTTGTTTTCCACATCCATCGGTAATGCGCAAATATAATCCACAACCCGAGTAAGCGTATTATAGTAGTAGTTGACTTCATGATAAAAAGGAATGTCGTATTTCCTAGTGGAGTCATTATAAAAATGTGTATGATTACTTATATGCGTCAACACTTTATAGGGATCTCCATTCAGGATGGTGTCGCGCACTGACTTAAACCCAATACTCTCTTTTGGAAACAGAAAAGGACGAAACCATTCACATCGTCGGGTAATACAGTTACTGTACTCTGATTTGTAGAAGCCCCCCTTTCTTTTTCCCACCATGATATCGCGGTTGTCATCGTCCACAAAAACAACCGTTTTCTTGGTAAACTGATAAGAGCCCCCGTCGGTAAAATACATCTTTGCCTGTGGGGTCCGTACTAGGGAATAGACAAAGGTCTTAGAATCATCCTCCAGTGGACGGGACAACACCCGTATATAAAGATTGTCTGTTTCCTTGATGGGTTTCATGATAACATTGACCCAATAGGACATTGCAGAGAATGCCCCGTATTCTTTTGCTGCAACTCCCTGCGAAGATAGGGAAAGTACACCAATTAATATTATTGGAATAGTTATTCGGTTCATATTTTAACGATTTAAAGGGGAACCGAAAATAACCTGAAGAATGGTCATCTTTAGCCCCCCTATTTTTACATTATTCTTTATTGATTCTTTCTTCCAATCTATTAAGCTGAATGCAATTTACCATATAGACCTATTAAAGCCACTAATATTGAAACTGCCGGTCCAAGAATAACCTCCCACGCATCCTTTTCCGTTTTTTCACAACGAGGTACAATTTTCGGATCATTCGACGGTGGACAAGCACTACAATCTTTTCCTATTTTTTTACATCCTTCCGAACAATCTGTACCCTTGCACGTAATAAAGCTCCATGACTGAGCGCCGCTATTGTCTGGCTTTCCCTTCATGTAATATTTGATGGCTCCGCCTTCCTTTGATTTAATTATATCAAAACAAAAAAGGTTATAAGACGAGCCTTCCTCAATATTAAAGAATGAAATTTGCAAGGCCGGGAAATCCTTATCTCCCCAAACGTCATCATCCACAACGGATATATACTCATAAACATAATCTTTTCCAAGTAAAGAGTCCACAACTGGAGAGAACATCTTCTCGAATTCATCTCTGCTAAAAGTCAAGTTGATTTCATTTGCCTCTTTATCAAAATACGCAATTTCAATACTTTCTGAACCTGCAGATTCTCCTTTCCTTGTAAAAGTCTGGTCTTCTACCGAAGGGGAAGACTTCTCACATGCAACATAAAAAGCGCTCATTCCGACCAAAGCTATTGTTACAATGGCCATTGAGATTAGTTTAATCTTTTTCTCCATTTTAAATAGTTTTACTAGTTTTAAATGTGTTGTCACCTATTTTTGTGCTGCGTGGCAGGAAGGCAACCTTCTCCTAACACACAATAAAGATAGCCTTTCTGCGTTGTCCTCTTTGTAAAGACCTCTTTACGCCTTGGGTGTTCGATGGCAGGGCAAGTGAATGAACTGCTAATTCCAAGACACTTTCCCTGTGGTGCACCCTCATTTTTTCCGTCCCGTCGCAACGGCACACGCTTGCGACGGGACTTTGTTCATAAATACATCATTCCTTTCTTGTCGGGTTTAATGGACTCCCTGTTTCGTTTCTCTTGTCCGCAAGGGGGCGAAGGAGTCCTTCTCGACCCTCCTGCGGGCTTGCAAAACGGATGCAAAGATACGAACTTTTCCAGTGCAAGCAAGCATTTGGGTCACTTTTTCTATAACTTTTTATGGGAAGAGTGAGAATCAGAGATATACACCCAGGAAAAAATCGTCTCACACTGCAAAGAACCGCCATTTCCCAGCACAAACGGGCGTTTGTACACATGAATTATCATACCATCCGATAGAAACATACCGATACATTTCTTGCGTTTTCATCCAAGGTGTTGCATTTATTAGTTGAACTTAAGAATGGTTAAATAATGTTAAAAAACACACCTGGGTGGATTTTTGGGGTCAATGGTGGTTATTATATATATGAGAGGGGATGATTTTTTTGATATTGTTAGAGTAACCCAATGTGCCATTAAAGCCTATTAACTAAATATATTCTTCCAAAACTTCTTTGAGCCACCCAATTCAATGAGGGTGGCTTTTTTTATTATAATGGAAAGATTCTGAGAGGCATAAACCACTTACCTTTTCCTTATCAACTCCCTATCAACTCCTACCGTGGTAGGAGTTGATAGGGAAAAAACAGGGGGATCGTAGCCGTTTTCCTACTCTTTTGGAGCAACCGAATCCGTCCGGAAGGCCATGAACCAAGTGGAGAAGAGAATACCTGCGAGGGAGTCAAGGGTGTTCTCGGTGAGGCAGGAGACAAGGATGGCAACCGTCCATGCGACCATCCACAAAGGCTGGCGACGCAGCGCAGGAGCGGCGCGCAGGAAGAAGAACGCCAGCAGCAGGAAGGCAGGAATACCCAACAACGCTATCAGGGTAAGATATTCATTGTGGGGCATCAGACGACTGCCCTGCAGAGGGGATTGAGTAGCCTGGAAGTCGTCCTCCAAGGCCAACTCCAAGTCGCCGGTACCTACACCCATCCAGGGATACTGCCCGATGACATGCAACGATGCCCGCCATAGTTCATAGCGTTGCAACATAGAGAACCCCTCGACAGCTCGGTAGCTGCGATAGCTCTCGTACTCGAAGAAGATGACATAGAGCATCTTCTGGGGCATCGAGCCATGTTCGTAGACAGGATTGGTCACCCCACGTCCCACCTCCTCGACCTGACCATCGGTAAGGGCCGCAACTCCCGCGCTATCCTTGGTGAGCCCAAGGGCATTGAGGTAGCGCACCAAGGCTGCCTTGACACTATAGCCCGAGGCGGTGAGGCTGTCGAGCGGCACGGAGCTGCGCTGCGGCCATGCGATAGCCAACTCATCATCGCAGAGATAGTTGTGCAAGTAGTTGCCATTCTCCAACAAACCATCCTGAAGGTGCTGGTAGGGACGACCGTTGACGGTGAGAGGCTTCAATGGTTCGGTAGCGAGGGGCGAGAGGCGGTAGTAGGCGCAATATTCGACTGCCACATAGGCTACAACCCCTCCCACTGCAACAATCCACACCGTCAACCAAAGCCAACGGCGGCGCAAGTGTAAGATAACCACCAACGAAGCCACCAGCAGCACGACAAAGGCCGTATAGGAACGCAGGATGAGAAGAAATGACAAGAACCAAAGAATCAATGCAACACCGACAATCCAATGGACCGTCGGCATCCTGCCGGCAAGATGATTACATGGGCTTATTATGATACCGGCAAAGCGACGTCGTCCCAAAGAACTTATAATTAGGAACAGCACCACACAGAGATTGAGGGAGAAGCGGATATGGGAGATGAAGGGAACGATGTCGCGGTAAGGCAGGTCGGGAATGGTGAGCCAGCGCACAAGACCTATGACAGTAACAACAAAGACTGTACCTATATAAACAAAGAGAATAGTGGTTCGGGCACGTCCTTCGGGTGGACGGGTAGTAAGCACCACCAGAGGCACTACCAACCAAGGGAGTAGCCTTTCTATCACATGCAAACCTGTCGGGAGGCTCGAAGTCCATAGCAGTCCTACAACATGCAGGAGGAACAGCGCCACAACAGCATGCAGCAGACGACTCTCGCGAGCCATACGCCATTTCTCGCACCAAGCCAATGGACCATTGCTCCCTCTCGGTCGCGACCAGCCATCGAGCACCCAGTTGGCTAACAGCAATGGCCAAACGACGTTGGACATGCCGATGGAAGTGACCATGCAGCCTCCCAACAGGGCCAACAGGGTCAGGTATATCTTCCTATGAGTTTTCTCTGGAAGCATTGTTTATATTTTCCAAGGCCCTTAAGCTCCTTATTTCTTTTTTGAAATCTCCTCGAGGGCACGCAGCACCACCTTGTCTGTCTTTAGGGCACCTTCAAGGCGGCCGGCATCATAATAGTAGCGGTTGAGGATTTCGCCCTTCAGCATCTCACAGACCTCGTCACGGTGCTTTTGGAGGTCGTCTTCCTTCTCGGCGGCCAGACGCGTCTCCATCTCCTTAAGCTGTTGCTCGATTGCCTCGCCGTACTTCTCCTGCTTGGCCACATCGCGCAACTCCTTGATGACTCGCTCGGTAACGGTGTTATAGGAGAGATTCTTCTCCTTGAGGAAGCGACAGAAGTCGGCATAGAGCTCGTTGCTAATTTCAAAATCACGAGCAGGGGCTATATCCTTGTGCGTACGATAGTAAAGTGTGGCATAGTCGAACACCAAAAACTTTTGTGCCAAGGCGATTCCAAGATTAGACATGTACTCAGGTTCCACCTCAATGTCGGGCTCGATGCCGAAACCGTCGTAGACGATACGACCCGCCTTAGTCTTGAAAGCGGTCTTGAGGGAGTCAGGCACCTTGAGGGCTCGGCCATTCTCGTCACGGTGACTATAGTCGATGGCTTGGATACAGCGACCACTGGGAATATAGTATTTGGAGACCGTAACCTTCATCTGGCTATT
The DNA here is from genome assembly GCA_045222295.1 of Bacteroidales bacterium. GTDB lineage: Bacteria > Bacteroidota > Bacteroidia > Bacteroidales > P3 > Colimorpha. The sequence continues at coordinate 104,093 of JBGUXP010000001.1, forward strand.
GTAGGGCATCGGCAGGATATTCTGCACCAATCCCTTGCCATAGCTTCGCTGACCGATAATAACGGCGCGGTCGAGATCTTGCAAGCTACCGCTGACAATCTCACTGGCCGATGCCGAGCCACCGTCGATAATTACGGCCAAAGGTATCTCAGTGTCCTCGGGCTGCAGGCGGGTGTAACTCTTCATGTTCTTGGCTGCCACCTTGCCCTTGGTCTCCACCACCAGCACCCCACGGTGCACCCAGATGTTAACGATATCGACAGCCTCGTTCATCAGACCTCCGCCATTGCCACGCAGGTCGAGAATAACGCCCTTCATGGTTGGTTTTTCCTTCTTAAGTCGCACAAAAGCCTCGCGCACATTCTTGGCAGCATCGGTAGTAAACTCATCGAGTTTGATATAGCCGACATCCTCCTTGTCACCAACAAAACCTGAATAGGGCACATTGGGGAGTTTTATCTCTCTACGCGTAAGGGTGCGCTCGAAGACCTTGCCGTCGCGCTCAAGTTTGAGTGTCACCTGAGTGCCCGCCTGGCCTCGCATTGCGCTGCTCACATCGGGGGTCTTCTTCCCCTTGGTGCTCACGCCATTGACCTCTAGGATACGATCGCCGGCCTTGAGGCCAGCCTCGTCGGCGGGCAACCCTTTGTAAGGTTCGGAGACGAGGATAGAGTCGCCACGCTGTACGATAAGGGCCCCCACGCCGCCATATTCTCCCAACAACTGCAACTTCACATCCTCGATGTCACTCTCGGGGAAATAATTGGTATAGGGATCCAGCGACCCCAGCATAGCGTCGATGGCCACCTTGATGGTCTTTCCGGGGTCAACATCGTCGACATAGTTCTGGTTGAGGTTTTTGTACACCGACGAAAAAATCTCGAGGTTTTTGGAAATCTCGAACCCACGGTCAGTGGTTTGTGCATGCAGCGGTCCGACAAGTCCAACGAGTCCGACAAATCCGACAATAAATTTCTTTCTCATAGTTTTATCAGTTTGCTTTCAAATCCTTTAAGGGTCATCTCCTCGGGCGAGATAAACCACAGCATATCGCCCGGCAGGAACACCGTCTCGCGATCGGGGTTAACAATCTTCAGGCCACCCCTTTCGATGGCGATGACCATGGCACGATGGCGCGAAAGTGTGGAATTCATGATTTTCATGCCACAGAGGGGACCGTCGGGGTCCACACGGTAGCGGTACATGTGCAACTCGTGGTCAGAGCGGTCATGCACTAGCATGTCGGCTTCCACCTCGATATCGGAGCGTATCTTGCCCACCTGTTCCTCGGTGCCGATGACCGTCACGAGGTCGCCCGGCATCAGCAAATCGTCCTTGCCAGGAAGGTCGATAATGGTGTCGCCACGCTCGATAGTGACGATATTGGCGCCGTAGTGCTCGCGCAGATTGCCCTCCTGCAGAGTCTTGCCCGCCAAGGGGGAGTATTGAGTCATGCGAAGTCGGTCCATGCCAAACTCGTTCTCCATGCCCTTCGGGATGCGGAAGGAGGCCTGTGCCTGACGGGAATTGAAATTGCTGAAGAAGCGTTCCTCAATCTGGGCGTAGAAGCCGTTGGCTCTGCGTGAAAAGAGCACCACCAGAATAACCATCACAGCAATAACCATCAGGAGACCCACAGCAAGGCTGACATAGCTTCCCACCACCAAGCCCACAAAGAACAGGGCTACAAAGTAGCGCAACAGGAGCAGGGGAATGATTACCGCCTGACTGTGGCGGTAGGTCTCGAACATCTCTTTGAGGCGTTCCTTACTGACGTTTTTCACGGATATGGCCCACAGGAACGGTGACATGAGCACGAGGGTGCCCCCCAATCCTGCTAGGCGGCTCCAGATTTGCGGGATGTGAGCGTCCGCGAACAGCGTGTCGAGCAGCGGGCGGAGCAACGAGGTGGAGAGCAGCGCTATCGCCGCCAGAATGACTCCATGGATAAGGATATTGGTCAGTTGCTTACGTATAAAAGCCTTGATACCCATCTTATTTCCACCATCCTTATTGGCATTCTCGCTATACTGGGCGAGGCGTTCTTTGAACTTGGCGGGCAATTTAGGTTCCGCCCAGTTAAAGAAAGGCAACGCACCCTTAATCATGTAAGGAGTGACAAAAGTAGTGAGGATAGAGACAGAGACAATAATGGGATAGAGGTTTTCGTCTATTACCTTGAAACTTAAACCCAAGCCGGCGATGATGAAGGAGAACTCTCCAATCTGACAGAAACAGAATCCGCTCTGTACGGCAGTCTTCAACGGCCGTCCACTAAGGGTGACGCCTATAGTAGCCGAAAGACTTTTGAAGATAATAATAGTCAGCGCAATGACCAAAATCGGCACAATGTATTTCACCAGGACTTCGGGATTAACCAGCATGCCCACCGACACGAAGAAGACAGCCCCAAAGAGGTTCTTCAGAGGGGTGACGATGCGGTGGATAACATCGGCCTCAATGGTCTCGCAGAGTATAGCGCCCATGACGAAAGCGCCCAAAGCGGTGGAGAATCCGGCCTTTGCCGCCAGCACCACCATACCGAAACAGAGCCCCACGGCCAAAATTAGCAATGTTTCCTCGGTCATATATTTGCGCATCCAACGCAGGAATGTCGGAATCAAATAGATGCCGAAGACAAACCAAGCCACCAAGAAAAACACCAGCTTCACCATCTGACCCACCAAGGCTCCACCATCGAAACTGCGGCTCACACTCACCGTGCTCAACACCACCAATAGTAACACTGCGATGAGGTCTTCCACCACCAATACCGCCGTCACCGTTGAGGTGAATTTCTGCTGCTTGAGCTTTAGGTCGTCGAAACTCTTGATGATAATACTTGTCGACGAGATGGAGAGCATGCAGCCCAAGAATGTACACTCCATGGAACCGAATCCCAGTAGCTTACCCACCAAAGAGCCTATCAGAAACATTATGGCCAGCTCGGTAAAAGCGGTAATAGCACCCGTGGCTCCTACCTTCTTCAGTTTCTTGATACTGAATTCCAAACCCAAACCGAACATCAGAAAGACGATACCGATGTCGCTCCAAACATGGATATTGGCGGTATCAGTGATAGCTGGAAACCATGGAAAATAGGGACCGATAAAGAAACCTGCCAGGATGTAGCCCAATACCAACGGCTGCTTCAGCCATTTAAAGACCACGGTGATTACTCCTGCGGCCACCAAAATAACCGCCAAGTCCATAAATATCGCGGGTAGACTTTCCATCTTGCCAGTAGAGTTTTTTAGCAGTTGAATAATTCCAATAACGCAGGAAAAATGCTTTTATTGTGACATTTCAAAAAACATATTTTTTCAATATATATAAAATATTTTGTATATTTGCAAGTTTAATGTGAATCAGCATGCAGTTTAAAGATATTGTCGGACAACAAGATACCATTAATCGGCTAACGTCAATCATCGACAGCGGCCGTGTGAGCCACGCCCAGATGCTGCTCGGCGAGGTAGCAACGACCATGCCGCTAGCATGGGCCTACCTGCAATACCTCTGCTGTGAGAACCGCCATAATGGGGATTCGTGTGGAGAATGTCCGAGCTGCAAGAAGATAGCTTCACTGATGCACCCCGACCTTCACTTCATCTATCCAACCGCTACCACCTCGAGGGTAAAGGAAAAGCCCTCTAGTGCCGAATTCCAGGGAGAATTCCGCGACTTCATGCTACAAACAGGTGGACGCGCTTCCCTCGATGACTGGTACAACACCCTCGGCATCGAGAACAAGCAGGGTCTGATACGCGAGATGGACGCCGACGACGTAGTGTCGTCATTGAGTCTCAAAGCCTATGAAGGTGGTTGGAGGATGATGGTCATCTGGATGGCCGAGAAGATGAACGAGAGTTTTGCCAACAAACTGCTGAAGACCCTCGAGGAGCCCCTGCCGGGGACACTCATCATGTTGCTCTGCGAGAGCGACGAGCGGCTGCTCCCCACCATTAAGAGCCGTGTGCAGACCTTGAGAATAGAGAGCAGCGAACGGAAAGAGGAAAACAACGAAGAATATGCCGCACTGCTGGTAGGTTGGCTCCGCATGCTCTTCAAACTGAAGATGAAGGAGCTATCGGCACAGGTAGACAAGATGGCCTCGCTCAACCGCGAACAGTTGAAGATGTTCCTGCAATATGCCTTGAAGGTGATGCGAGACTGTTTTCTCAACAGTGCCGCTGGCATCGACTGCCATCTCGGCTCGGGTGATGAGAAATTCGACGCCCAGTTCCCAAAAATGATTACTGTCAACAACATTTCACTCATAGAAGAAGCCTTGAACGATGCCATCTTTGCCGTCGAACGCAATGCCTACGCCAAGATTGCGATGATGGAACTCTCGTTCCGCATGAGCAAGGCTTTGAAAAAAAGATAAAAACTGAAAACTAAACAATGGAAGAAAACGAAGAAATCAAAGATAAGCTGCCTGCCGACATCGTCATCGACGAAGAGGAGACCATAGCCTCGGCCGAAGATGTGGCCAATTTCATGAAAGACCGCCGCAAGGCACAGCAGGAGAAGAAAAAAAGCTACGAACGCGAAAATCCCGAGGTAGAAGAATACCACAGCGAGGAAAGTCAACTCGACCCCTATCTGGAGCCTGAGCCCAACATTCCATGGGTAAAATATGAGGAACCCGTCTACCTCACCCGTGGCTGCAACCACAAGCCCGAGTGCTACAAGCCCGTGAGTGGCTGCGAGCGACAAAGTTGCTCAAAAGTCACCTCAACCAACTGGATGGCCGGCATACGACAGCCCACCGATCGTCCCTTCGACTGCGTGGAGGTGCGCTTCAAGAACAATCATAAAGACTTCTATCGTCTACCCGACGGATTGGAGGTTACCGAAGGTGATATCGTGGCCGTGGAAGGACAGCCCGGACACGACGTAGGTATCGTGAGCCTCACCGGCGAACTCTGCCGCCTACAGATGCGTAAGCATCGTATCAATCCCGAGTCGGAAAACATCAAAAAACTCTTCCGTCGCGCCAAAGAAGCTGATATCGACCGCTGGGCCGACACCCTTAAAGAGGAGCGCGAAGCACTGCTGCGCACCCGACGCATCGTGGCCGACATGGGATTGGACATGAAGGTAAACGACGTAGAATTCCAAGGCGACCATTCGAAAGCCATCTTCTATTATACCGCCGACGAGCGCGTAGACTTCCGCGAGCTCATCAAGGTCCTCGCCGAGGAGTTCCGCGTGCGCATCGAGATGAAACAAATCGGCGTGCGCCAAGAAGCCGGAAAAGTAGGCGGTATCGGCACCTGTGGCCGTGAGCTCTGCTGCTCTACTTGGCTCACCACCTTCAAGAGCGTCACCACAAGCTCAGCCAAGACCCAACAGATACTACCCAACCCGCAAAAGCTGGCGGGGCAGTGTGGTAAACTGAAATGCTGCCTCAACTTCGAATACGAGGTCTATGCCGATGCCCTCAAGAAATTCCCGCCAGCAAACCAAGCCATCCGATTCAAGAAAGGCCTGGCTCTCTACAAAAAGACCGATGTATTCCGTGGCATCATGTGGTACGCCTATGAAGGCGAGAGCGACCTCTTCGCCGTCAAGGCCGAGGACGTGAAAGCCATCATCGAGATGAACCATCATCAGGAATATCCTGAGAAACTCGAGGACTACCAGGTGGAACTGATGTCTACCAGCGCCTTGGCTCAAGAGAGTACCAATGAGGAGGTTGAGCGCGAGATACAGCGCCTGACTGAAGGTGGCAACGGAGTGGTCGGCGAAGAGAAGCGACCCGAGAGAGGCGAACGGAGAGAGGAAAACGGAGAGAGAAGATCAGGCCGAGGAGACCGTGACCACAAAGGACCTAAAGGCGAGCGCAAAGAACGTCCGCATATGAGCAATAACGAGGGAGGCTCCGGCGACCGCGGAGAACGCCGCGAGCGCGACCGCAAAGCCCGCGAGGAACGCCACGCCACCAAGCAACTCCGCCAGCAACAAGCCCAACACCAGCAGGCGAAGTCTGAAGGCAAGTCTCATCACGAAAACAATGGCCAACCTCGTCGCAGCGGTAACAGAGACAGAAGAGGATAAAAAAGACATGAAAAAGATTAGCTTATACTTGGCGGCACTGATGCTGCCGTTATTGATGGTCTCCTGCGACGGCTCTCTCTACTATGCCGAGTATGCCGACGTGGATGAAGACGGATGGCTGCCTGCCGATAGTGTACGCTTTGACATCGAGGTAACAGACACCAACCTTATCTTCAACTTCCTGGTGGAAGTGCGCAACAATGTCAGTTACCCCTACAGCAACACTTTTCTCTTCATCAACACCACCTTCCCCGATGGCAGCATAGCCCGCGACACAATGGAATGCCCTCTGGCAGAACCCTCAGGACAATGGTTCGGAAAACGCTCAGGACGATATGTGGACACCCGATACTACTTCCGTCGCAATGCCCGCTTTCCCATGCCCGGAAACTATCATTTCGCCATCACCAACGGCATGCGCGACAGTGCCATCACGGGACTGGATCATATAGGTCTCAGAATTGAATACAGCACAATGAATTAGCATTATGAAAAAGAGCACAATAAAATACCTATGGTGGGGATTTGGAGGACTCTGGGCCCTCGTATTCCTCTTTTTCTTCTTTCTTTCCATTGGATGGATTGGCGACATGCCTCGCTTCGAGGATATCGAGAACCCCCACAGCCTGCAAGCCACTGAGGTCATCAGCGACGACGGCGAGGTGCTTGGATACATAGGCTTTGAGAACCGTTCCAATGTTACCTACGACCAGCTTTCGCCCAACCTGGTCAACGCCCTCATTGCCACCGAGGATGTGCGTTTCTACAAGCATTCCGGCATCGATGCCCGCAGCCTCTTCCGCGTGCTCTTCAAAACCATTCTGGGACGTCATGGCTCCTCGGGTGGCGGTAGCACCATCACTCAACAGCTGGCCAAGAACCTCTACAAGATGCGCGAGGTCAACGTCAAGCGCGGCACCGTCTTCTCCAAACTTAGCGAATGGGTGGTAGCCGTGAAACTCGAGCACAACTACTCCAAACAGGAGATTATCACCATGTACTTCAACACCGTGGATTTCGGAAGCAACTCCTTTGGTGTGAAGACCGCCTCCAAGGCCTTCTTCGACAAAACACCGGCGGAACTTGACGTCGACGAAGCGGCAGTACTGGTAGGACTGCTGAAAGCCCCCACTACCTACAGCCCTGTGTTACACCCCGACAATGCCAAAGAGCGCCGCAATGTGGTACTGTCGCAGATGAACCACTACGGCTTCCTCAGCGACGACAGTTTGGCCTTCTACAAGGAAAAACCCATCGACATGTCGCACTACACCCCCCAGACCCATAACGACGGTCTGGCACCCTATCTGCGCGAATACCTCCGCGCCTATATGAAAGACTGGTGCAAGCACCACCGCAAGCCCAATGGCGACTACTACGATGTCCACAAAGACGGTCTAAAGATTTACACCACCATCGACAGCCGCATGCAGCGCTATGCCGAGCAAGCCGTACGCGAACACTTCAGCAAAGAGATACAGCCCGCCTTCGAACGCGAACTCAAAGCCCGCAAAGGAAATCCCTTCTGTGATATCTCCAAGGAGCAGCAGGAGAAATTCCTCACTCAAGCCATGAAGAACAGCGACCGCTACCGCAACCTCAAGGCCGACGGTATGAGTCAAAAAGAAATCCGCGAGAACTTCAACGAGAAGGTAAAAATGCGCGTCTTCACATGGAAGGGCACCAAAGATACCGTCATGTCGCCTTGGGATTCGCTCATCTACTGCAAGAAATTCCTCAATGCGGGTCTCATGTCTGTCGAACCCGGTACAGGCTATGTCCGCGCTTATGTGGGCGGCATCAACTACCGCTTCTTCAAGTACGACAACGTGCAAAGCCATCGCCAGGTAGGTTCCACCTTCAAGCCATTCGTATACACCATGGCCCTGCAGGACCTCGGCATGTATCCCTGTACTGAAGTGCCCAACTCGGAGGTCTGCTTCGAGGTGTGGGGGCAGCCCGACTGGTGCCCGAAAAACTCAAGCCACGAACGCGAAGGCGAGATGGTAACCCTCAAATGGGCCCTCGCCCACTCCATCAACTGGGTCTCTGCCTACCTGATGAAGCAAGGCTCACCCGAACAAGTGGTCGACATCGCCCGCAAGATGGGCGTACAAAGTCCCATCGACGCGGTGCCCGCCATCGCCGTGGGAACACCTGAAATTACCGTCGCCGAAATGGCTGGCGCCATGGCCACCTTCGCCAACAAGGGCGAATATGTGGAGCCTATCTTCATCACCCGTATCGAAGATAACAAAGGCATGGTGCTCGAACGCTTCACCCCAAAACGCAATGAGGCTCTCAGCGAGGCCACGGCCTACATGATGCTTGAGCTGATGAAGGGTGTGGTGCAGAGCGGTACCGGTGTACGCCTTAACTACAAATACCACCTCAACCAGTACTCCACCGCCATTGCGGGAAAGACCGGCACCACGCAGAACAACTCCGACTGCTGGTTCGTCGGCATCACCCCAAAACTGGCCACAGCAATCTGGACTGGCGGCGAGCTACGCTCCATCCACTTCCGCAATATGACCTACGGACAAGGAGCTGCCATGGCACTGCCCATCTTCGGCCTTTACATGGAAAAAATCTACAAGGATCCGCGGATAAAGTTCTACCGTGGCGACTTCGAGCGTCCCAATATCCCCATCGAGATGGACTGCTCCAACTTCCAGCAAGAAATTCAGGGTGAACCGCACGACTATGAATGGGACTTCTAATCAGCAAAGTGTTGTGAGTAACGAATCAAGAGTTAAATTGCTCGGAATGACGTTGCCAAAACTGCAAGAGCTGTGTGCTGCCGAGGGGTTCCCCAAGTTTGCGGCCAAACAACTCTGCGACTGGCTGTACAAGAAACGCGTCGACAGCATCGATGCAATGACCAACCTGTCCAAGATGCAGCGTGCCCGCCTCAACGAGATAGCCTTCATCGGCCGCGAGCTCCCCGTGCGTTGCCAGGTGTCGAAAGACGGCACAAAAAAATACCTGTTTGAAGTGTGTAAATCAAAACACATCGAAGCCGTTTATATCCCGGAGGAGGATCGTGCCACGTTGTGTGTCAGTTGCCAAGTGGGCTGCAAGATGGGCTGCCGCTTCTGTGTCACCGGCCAACAGGGCTTCCACGGCAACCTCTCGGCAGGCGACATCCTCAACCAGCTCTTCTCCATCCCAGAATTCGAAGAGTTGTCCAACGTGGTCTTCATGGGTATGGGCGAGCCCATGGACAACCTCGACGCCGTCCTTGCCGCCACCCAGGTTTTAACTTCCGACTGGGGGCTCGGTTGGAGCCCCAAGCGCATCACCGTCTCTACCGTGGGAATCATCCCAGGGCTGAAGCGATTCCTCGACGAGAGCCAATGCCACCTCGCTGTGAGCCTCCATAACCCGGTGCCACAAGAACGCCTGGCCATGATGCCTGTACAGAAAGCATTTCCTCTCAACGAGGTGCTGGCACTGTTGCGTAAATACAACTGGAGCGGTCAACGGCGCCTGTCGTTCGAATACACCATGTTCCGTGGCGAGAACGACGACCTCGCCCACGCACAGAAACTGGTGGAAACATTAAAAGGGCTCGATTGCCGTGTGAACCTCATCCGTTTCCACGAGTCTCCCGAGGCACCCTTCAGAACCTCGATGCCTACCGTTATACAGAATTTCCAGAACTACCTAAACAGAAATGGTGTCATCTGCACCCTCCGCGCTTCGCGCGGCCAGGACATTGACGCTGCCTGCGGGCTCCTTGCAGGCAAAGAATAATCAAGAATCCAAGGGTAACCCCAAGGAAGTTGGCCACCATATCGTTGACATCGAAGCCACGGTAGGGCAGCAACCATTGCACACTTTCGGTGAGCACGCCCACACCTACAGCCGTCGCCCACACGGCCCATTTATGTACAGCACTCCCATAAATATTCCATAAAAACAACGCACATGGGACAAAAACAGAGGCATGGATCAGGTGGTCCATGCGGAGACCGAGGAGGTAGTTGTCCAGTGGGACACCCAGACCGTTGAGCGGAGCCCACATCAAAATGGCCAACCCGAGAAAATACCATGGGCGGAGTTGTTTACGGCCCTTGTATCCAAACCAACGCACCACGAAATGGCGCAGCCTGTTTTTCTTTTCCACCCCCACCAGGACAGCCACAATATCCTCCTCAACAGCATCTTCATTAGCCACACAGTTATCTCCACGGGTAATATAGCGATTACCCTCGATAGCCACAATACGATGCAACAGATGACGTCCTCTGTAACGGAACAGCACCACGTCGCCCACCTTGGGAGAGGCCTTCGGCGACTCCAGAAGCAGCAGATCGCCTTCAATCAATGTAGGCTGCATACTATTACCCACCAGCGGTATTCGTACCCGCTCACCGGCGGCTAGCCGTTCCTCCACCAAGGCAAAATAGGTTTCGTTGTCTATTGTCATCCAATGAGAGTCTTGTGCGACAGACGCGCGGCGTCGGCATCAGGCAGGCAGCCCATGCGGTAAACCGGGACGCGTTCTATCACGTTGGAAATGAAATTCACCAGAAGATCCATGCAGCGTTCCTCGTGGGCCAACGCCGGCGGGCAAGAAGGCTGTAATGCTGTAAACCCTTCCAGAATTCCCAGACGACGGATGGTATTCTCCTTGCGCTGCTCGAGGCGCAGGAATCCCGCAAGGGAATGGTTCTCCTGCAGATAACAGTCGGTTTTCCCACTCCAGGGCGAGCCATAAACGAGCACTTCATTGTCAAAGAACCGCACGATAGGGCTATCATCATTAAGCAGGTAAGCACCCGGAATGTTGTTAAGCCACAGCCTTGTATGGGTGCTTTTACCCGTACCACTCTCGCCAAGACACATCACGGCACGGTTGTCGCAGACCACCACCGACGAGTGTACCGGAACCACGCCAAACCGCAATCCCGCAATGGAATAGGCCGTCCACAGAGCAAAACGCAGCACAGGAAGATAGGTCATCGTCGTAAGCTCCACCACAGTGGGCCGTCTCGAGTCGTAGCGGACAAGCCCCTCACCCTCAAACTCGTAATAATACACTCCTTCGGCATCCACTCCGAAACGACACTGGCGTTGCCCATCAACAATATCGAACTGGTGCAACAGGCGGCAACGCGGCATCCGTAACGCGACATCGAGTCTGATTTCAATGGTACTGACAACAGCAGGATTAGCGAATACATCCATGCCAGGAATGGACATGACGACATCCACAGAGTCGCCTCCTACCAGCCTGACACCTAGTCCTCCTATGCTCAGCATCATCTCTTTCATTACGCAATCAGATTGTTTTTTTTCATTTCTTCCACCCAAGCTTGGGCATCATTGCGAGCATTCTCCTCGTCGACTTCATACTCATCCACAAGCACACGCACAACATCTTCCATCTCGAAGTCACGTCCTTTCAGTGCGTTATACAACAGCAGGGCACTTTCATTCAGCGCCACAACACGTGTCATATCAGTACCTTGGTCGCCAGGCATAATCACGATATTCTCTCCCACCACCTGGCGTACTTTCATTTTCTCATTGATTTTCATTTTATTATTTCTAACAGTTTTCCAAAATCATTAATAAGCCACTCGGCTCCAGCCTCCCGTAGCTGGTCGGCACTCTGGTTACCGTAAGTAACGCCGCAAGTACGGCAGCCGGCGGCACGGCCCATCAGTATGTCATACGAGGCATCGCCCACCATAAGCGCCTCTCCGGGCCGGCATCCTGCCAGTTTCAATACCTTCAACGCCGGATCAGGATAAGGCTTCCCTCGCAACACATCGTCGGCACTCACCGCCACCTGCACCATCGACTCAAAGCCGAAGGTCTTCACAAAGCGGTCGAGTGTGCTATGGGCACGGCTGCTGCAGATGGCCAGCTTTTGTCCACGCTGGTGCAACTCGCGCAGCGTCTCCTCCACCTTGGGGAAGAGCGTCACCGTGCCGGGATAATTGTACTCGTCGAACAGGCGACGATAAACCTCACAGCAACGGTCAGCCATAGCATCATCGACCCCAAGCAGTTGCGTAAAACATTCCTTAAGAGGAAGCCCGATGATAGAGATGCATTCCGCATCGGTACGCGATGGCAGGCCCAACTCGGCAATCGTGCCCTGCAACGAGCGCACAATCAGCGGCTGGGTGTCGGCCAAGGTGCCGTCGAAATCCAGTATTATCAACCTAATCTTTCCCACTTACACATTCAATCTTCAACGCATTCTCACATTTTAGAGCGCTTTCAGTGCTGCTTGAACACTCTTGGTGACAGCGTTGCTGGTGAAGGTGGCACCACTCACGGCATCGACATCTTTCTTCAGAGCCTGCTTGACAGTCAGCCCGTTCCAGTTCTTATAGAAGCCGGCATCCTCCACTTTCTTGGCAAACTTGGGTGTCTCTTGGTTGGCAAGAAGCCACACTCCGAGAATCACCTTCTTGGTGTCGAGGGCAATGAGTACCGGAGTCTCGCCATTGTATCCTTTGATGCCATCAGAGGCAGGCTTGCTGTAGACAGCGTAGCCGAGTAGTTTCTTGCCGGCATCATAGACCTCAGTCCATTTGGCTGTTTTCTTGACAGTCTTAACAGTTGGGAAGGCTCTGACAATGACCATGTCAACACCATCGGCGTTCACCTGGGGTTGTTGAGACTTGGCCTCGGATTGCTGACCCTGATGTTTGCCATGGTTGGGGCAATTGCCACAGCTGCCATGTTGATGCTGGGCGGAAGCAATGCCTCCCATTAGGAAGGCTGCAAATGCTAAAGAGATGAATTTCTTCATATTTCTATTATTTTTTTTAATATTCTATTATCAGTGCGCCGCTGACGGCCCAGTGGCTGAACATGCCCTCGACGGGTTTGCCCTGCGGGATGGCGACGGTGAGTATATGCTCCTTGCCATCGGCCCAGGGTGTCATATCGAAGTAGACGGGCTGTGTGGCGGTACCTGGGCACCAGCCGGAACGCGAGAAGTCGGACGAAGAGAGGCCGTTCCAGAAGTTGCCAGAGACGGGGTTGAGGTCGCGGTAGCAGCCACAGTCCTGTCGCCAGGGGGTGTGCGTAAAAGCGGGATTGCCGTCGATAAGGATGGTGTTCTGCTTGGGCACGAATTCGTCGCCCTCGCCCCAGCCACCGTGGCCAGTGCTGATGTAGCGCAAGCGGGCTCCTTTCAGTGTGTCTCCATTGTATATGCGAGGCAGGATACGGAAGGAGACCGTCAGCGAGTCGCTGCCGAACAACTTGCCATAGTTCTGGCCTGCCATCTCCAACACGTTGCAAGTATTGAAAAGCGGCTCTACTTGAGTGTATGAGCCCCACCCCGTGAGCATATCACGTTCCGGGTTGGTGTACTCGTTGGGGTACGACTTAATGTCGACCGTCAGCAGGTGGCCACCCGCATCATAGTTGCCTATCCAAGCGCCAATGATGACATCGCCACCGCAACGGTAGACATCGGTAATCTCCTGGCGGTAGTAAGCCTCATCGCGCCAGTCGATGCCGAAGTCTTTCATCCGCTCATTGAACTTGCCCACGCCGAAGGGCGTGAAGAATCGCATCACCTCCACCGGCGCCCAATAGCTTTCGTCGGAGACGATGCCCTGGTAGTGCTGGCCGTCGCGTCCCACGATGATGGGCAGCGAATCGGGATGCCAGTTCACACCATCGAAGAAATTATGCGCCATGGGGCCTTGCGTCTGGATAAAGAAAATGGAACCCGTGCGGTCATAAGCGTCACCGTTGCTCTGCTGATGCACTTCGATGAAATGCTGGTAGTGAGGAGGAAGCTCAGGCAGCTGTATGCGCTTCAGGATTACCGTACCGCCAGCATAGTGCAGCACCGTATCCATCGGCACCAAATACGACGAAGGCCATCCTTTGTGCTTATCCTCGATATGGGCGTTCTCCTTGCCCCAGCATATCTGCTCATGGTCGAAGATGCGAGTGGTGACCACAAGACGTTCCTTCATGATGCGGTCGAGCTCGCGAGGCGTCACGCGTCGTCCACTTTCACCTTTCACCTTTAACCTTTCACCTTTAACCTTCTCCGCCTTTGCCAGCTTCAACCGCAGCTGCCCGTTGCGGGTGAAGCTCCGTAGCACGCCTTTGTTCAACCCGTAGTAAGGAAGGGGTGTGACATTGACGGGGGCCCGCTCGTCCATCTCGAAGATGAGCGTATTGCTATTGATTGAGGTTTGCCACACCCCTCCTTCCTTTTTCCACTCCAAATCGCTCCGCGAGAAACCCGTGCGATAGTAGTAGGAGCTGTCATCATAGCTAGCTGTCACGGTGATACTATCGGCAGCATAATCCACCGAGGTCACCGTCTGGCAGTAGCCTTCTATCAGCTTGCCTTGGGGCTTGGGGGTAATGATAGTGATAAAGTTCCCTACCCTTTCGACAGTAATCACCGTGGTGTCGGTCTTCTCGCCGTACTCGAACTGCCAGTAAGTAAAGCGATTGGCATCTTTGGGTATCTTCACCTGCTGCGCCGTCGCCGACAGCGACAGCAGGAGTCCGCACACCATAAAAAGAAGTCGACGCATCAGCAAGCCTATTTGACAGTCACCCTTGTGTTGCGTGCATCGGCTGCCTTCTCTTTGTCATTGCCAAAGTCAGGACTGTACTTACCGCGAGGGATATCCTTAAAGATATAGTAATTGGCCTTGCGTGCCGCCTCGATATGGTCGGTGGTGGCAGTGGCGATAGCCGACACGGCAAGGTCGACAAGCGAACCCAGCAGACCGTTGTTCTTGCCGTTGTTCTGTTCCAAATCGAGGTAGAGGTTGCACTGGCGTTCGAAGAGCACCTCGTTGGTCTGGGTCGACTTCACAATGTAATGGATGTCCGTGCGGATACCGAAGCCCTCTTTCTGCCAGGTGTCGATGACCGAGAAAATGACGGCGTCAGCACCAAAGATACGGGCAAAGACACCGGCATCCTGGTCAAGGAAGAGTTCGGCGTCGTAGGCGCTCTCTGCCTTGAGCATCTCCATGGCCAGATGAGGCGAGACTACATAGTAGCCCGCCTCGATGAGGGGATAGCTGATGGAGGTGTAAAGCAAATCTTTGGCCTCGACATTGGTAGTGTTGTTGATGGGTGGCATGACGAGGATGGTCGTCGGATGCTCGTTGTACATCTTGGGATACTGCGACTGACGTGTGCGGGTGGCGACACAAGAGGCGAATAAAACGGAAACAGCGACAATAGCCAGAAGCATCTTTGCCGGCAGGATGCCGGCGGTCCATGTCTTCTTCATTTCTCACCTCCTTTCACTCGTTTCAACAAAGGAGCGATGAATTTAGCCGACTCGGGGTAGAGTTCCATCTCCTTGGCCAGCATTTCCTCTCCACGTTCGGGAAAAAGAGCCTCGAAATTACTTGACTTGAACATCTTGCGCTGTCTTTTAGTGGCATGCATAGCGAAATATTCTGCCGTAGTGGGTTGCAACAACAAGTAGCCGTATTCGGCACAGATACCCGGAGGGGGCATCTTGCGCAGGCCTCCGGGATTGGTCACCATCTCCTCATAGAGACACACCAGTTCGCAGATAGCTTCGGGGGTCTGCTTGTCGTACTGCTGATAGGCCAACTGCTCGTAACGGGTAGTGCCATCTCCGGTGGAGCCCCAGTAATAAAGCCGCTGGGTACCACACGAAGCCAGCAGCAGCGACAGCAAAACAGGAATGATTGCTCTCCTCATAGCTTGACCATCTTAGTTTCAGTAGCCGAAATGAAGAGTTTCTTGGAATAGACCTCCTGTCCGTTCTCCATCACTCTAACAACATGCTGTCCAGGAGTGACTGTAATCATACCCTTGGTAGTGGCCTTGATGTCGCGACGCTTCTGCCATTCCTTTTCCTTGACGGTCTGGGTCTGGTAGGTGGTGCCGTCGATGTCGACAGTGATGGCCTTCTCCACGTTGGAGACAAACCAGATATATCCTTCATCGGCCATGCCACTACTCACAGAATGGCTTCCCACGCTGCAGGCGGTAAGAACGAGGGTGCCGATGATGCTGAACAGTGCGATAATCTTTTTCATCATTTATTCCTCCATGATATAATAGTCCATAAGTTTTTCGGTGTCGATGTCCTTGCCCTCATAGGTGCAGAAGGAAATCTCGGTCTCGGGGGTGTCACCCATGGTGGCAGCCACCTTCAGAGTACCCATCTTAGTGCCGGGCATCTCAATCTTGATACCGGTCTGGGGATTGGTGACCATCTTGCCTTTCTTCATCAGGGAGAAGGAGGCACCCACCTCGATGCCCTGAGTTTTGCCGCCAGAGATGACATAGCTGCCGTCCTCGACGGTGAGCACATAGCCACGCCAGGGTTTGTCCATGCACTTGTTGATGATATTCTCCACCAGCTGCGAGAGGGCAGCGGAGATGGCTTTGTCGCTCAATGTGGCGTCGAAACCGGCAGTGCCACCGACGCCGAGGGTAGTCTTCGAGGTAGTCTCGGCAAAGCCGGAGGCTTCGTCGGAATAGATGATGAGACCAGAAGAGACATCGACGAGGCGGATGCTCACGCCGGCCTCCACGGTCTGGGTCTTGGTCTTCGAAAGGATGCGCTGGTCACCTTCCACCTTGCGGCCGAATTTGGTGATGGATCCCAGGATGATGTAGTCGGCGCCAATCTTCTGCATACCCTCACCGGCTTCGGCGATGAGTTCCTCGAGGCCGTCGCGCTCCAGCAGGATGAACTTGCCACTGGCGGCGAGCTTGGCAGAGAGAATGTCGAGGGCCTGCTTACGCATGGGGTCGTTCTCACGGTCGTAGAAGATGCCTTTGGCATACTGGGTCTCGTTGGTGAAACGTCCGATGGCCACTTTGCGTTTCAGGGTCTTGTCGCCACCCTGGCTGAATGCCGGCATAGCCAGCATCAGGAATGCCATTGCATAAAGGATTTTCTTTGTCATAACTTTTTGGATTTATTGTTTTTCAATGGACTGCCGGCTTCCAGCCGGCACTTATTAATTCTTAACTTCCTAGAACCCCATACCAAACATCTGCCAATAATCGGCTTCGAGGTCACGCCAGGCGGCAGTGGTGTTGTCGTAAATCTGCTTGGTGTAGGCATTGAGTTGCTTGGCAGCCTTCTTGGGATTGGCTTTCACGCTCTCTTCGAGGTTCTTGAGGCCACTGAAGGCAGTGCCCTCCTGCTGGAGGACAACATTCATGTGTTGCTTCTTGGTGCGCTGCCATGCAACGGTGGCCAGTTTGTTGGCGCGGCGATACTGCCACAGCCAGGCTTCGGGGTCGTAGCTCTTCTGGCCGCAACGGCTGAAGGCCGCGGGCAACTCGGTAGTGCCGCAGAAAATGGGGATGCGGGGACTCTGACCAGGGTTGTCAACAGCCATCCAGCAGATGCCTCCCACCTCGTCGGGCAGCCAGTCGCGCAGCTGGGCAACGAAACTATAGCTGCACCAGGCCACGCTGACGGTACGCTTAAAGTCGATAGTTCCGGGAGCCAGCATATTGAGGGTCTGCTGCATAGTGCCTCCGAGCCAGGGGTTGGCGATAGGACTGATGATGGTGTCCTTATAGCTGCTGCCGTCGTCACGTTTGCGATTCACCACCACCTTGAGGTTCTTGCACATGTCCATGTCGGTACCCTCATAGGTGGAGCGAAGGAGTTCCATGACGTCGGTGACGTCGACAGGATTGTCAGGCTTCACGCTGAATGGCAGTTCGGGCATGTCGTAGGTGAAACCCTGCGAGGGAGCCAGTGTACTGAAAATAAAGAACTCGCGTTCACGGAAGTTGCGGCCATTGGCCCACGAGGTATTGAAAGCTTTCCAAAAACAGAACTCGCCCTCGCCATCCCAGAGAAAGTATTTCTTGGCCACTTCCTCAATGTTGTCGGAGCACATGAAGTAGTCGGGGTTATTGCGCTGGAGTTTGCCGATACGCGGGATGTTGCAACTCACGGCCACATGGTCGTCGGGCACACGCTGGGCTGCCCATACGGCACCGATCTCCGTACGTCCGCAACCGAGGATTTCCATCTGCCACACCTCTTTCTTGTCGGCGATGGTGATACACTCGCCGCCGTCGGCATAGCCGTATTTCTCTGCAAGTTTAGCGATGAGTTGAATAGCCTGACGGGCGGTGGTGCAGCGCTGCAGGACTATGCGTTCGAGTTCCTCGATAAGGAACATAGCATCGGGGTTTTCCAGGGTGTCGGGACCGCTGAAAGTACTCTCTCCTATAGCCAGTTGCTTCTCATTAAGACACGGGTAAGAACTGTTGAGGTAAGCATAGGTATGCTCCACCTCGGCGATAGTGCCGGCGTGGCGGATGCCCGTGGTGTCGGTGGGAGAGACCGTATGCATGGTGCCTTTGCGCACCTCATGCTTAGTGCCTTTCTTATGGTCGGCCGCAGGCTCGACGGTCATCCAGGTACGGTAGCGGCCGTCGCAGGTGTGCGACGTGATGACGCTCCCGTCGGTCGAAGCACGCTTGCCTACCATAATGGAGGTGCAACTCTCCTTGTGATTTACCTGCGCCACCGCCATCATCGGCAGTGCCAAAGTCAATAGTATCAGTATTCGTTTCATAGTCTCATGCTCATATTTCAGAATGCAAAAATACATATTTTTGACGACATGACAAAATAAAATCATCATTCCGTCAAACCGCCATAAGTCTTGGCAGCAGCGCGGAGGGCATCGTCGGTAGTGTACTGGAGATAGTAGGTGCAGCGGGTGACGAGCCCCTGCGACGAGCAACGGCTTTCGCCCGTAGCCGACGGCACCACACGCACCAAAGCCCAACCCTTCTGCTCGTCAGCGAACTCATTATCAATCAAAGCCAGACAGCCATCCACTTCGGAAAAATCTGCCAGTTCCTTCCTACGCACCTTGAAGCGCACACGCGGCTTCTTTCCCTCGACACGTTGCGTGGCGGTGTAGAGCCAGAGTTCCTCATGCGGGAGCAAGTCGCCGACTTTAAGGTCCGTCCGCAGTGCCGCGGTGCAGTCGACCTCGTCCAATTGTTGTTTCACAGGCGGAAGTGTGCCGCCGCTCACCGGCATCTCGGGCAACAGAAACGACGCGTCGTTCAGCGACTTGGGAACATAGACCGCCGGCAGACGGTTGGCTATCGAGGCAAAACCTTGATAGGCCGTCCTGCGCTCAGTAAACAGCGGCATGCCTGGCTCTTTCAACATCTGCCACAGCGCCGTGGTATGTCGCATTTTCTGGCGTTGGATAAACTGTGACAGTGTGCAACTGCGCTTTTCCATCGAACGCGACACACGTGCGATTACCTGCCCGTTACGCATGTAGAATGTCATCCCGGCGCTACGGAAGCTGCCGGTCATCACCAATCCCTTTGGATTCTTTGTCTTCATTGCTATTGTCTCCTTTCTATTTGGTTACTTTTTCCTTCGGTAGTTGTTCGGTACTTGTTCGGTAGTTGTTCGGTCTTTCACCGAACAACTACCGAACAAATGATGTATTAATAACGCATATATCTCCTTGCTGATAGCTGTAATCCACACATCGTACATCACTTATGTGATAACGCACACATGAGAGGGATATTGCATAAGAAAAAAAAAATATCGGGGAATCCCTTGCCATTTACTATATTTTGTCTATCTTTGCAAAATTTTTCACATCAATAAAAACTATTACAATCATGAGAAAACTCTCTCTTTTTTTGGCCGCATTCATTTTCGCGGCTACTACATGGGCCCAAAATGGGGACAAACTGACTACCATTGCCGAGAAAACTATCAGTGTTAAATCGACAGATTTCGACTACTTGTATGGAGACACCACCTCAATCGTCTTCAAAGAGGCAAACACGCGTTCCATTTTTGGAACAACGGGAGGACATCTTGAAATAGCACGCTACGATAAGAACCTAAACGAAGTAACACGCTCATCCATGGACATTCCCGTCAATTGTAAATATATCACGGGATTCAACAACAAAGAAGGTATCGATATTTTGCTTTCGGAGAAAAACGAGGAGGGCACCAAACTCGATGTCTATCACGAACACCTCTCCCCCACCACCCTCGAGCCTGTGGGAGAACTGATTAACTTGGGCACGCTCACGGGAGAGAAGACCGACAACCTGGGATTCATCTGCCGCCAGTCGCCCGACA
>JBGUXP010000002.1:0-138096 GCA_045222295.1 Bacteroidales bacterium
TACCATCTACCTACCATCTACCTACCATCTACCTACCATCTACCTACCATCTACCTACCATCTACCTACCATCTACCTACCAACACCCTACCAACTCCTACCGCGGTAGGAGTTGGTAGGGTGTTGGTAAGGTTTTTTATAAGTAATTCGAATCTCTTTAGCATCATTCACGTAGTGAAAAGCTATTTTTTGAACCCTGAACAATATTATCATCTGAGCCTCGTTATTTAATGTATAAATTCAATAATATAAAATATGCAAGAAGGAAACAAAGGACTGGGAAACAACTATAACCATGAGATTACGCTGCACTTCTTCCGCCGCTGGTGGAAACTGCTGCTAATAGTATTCGTGATAGGAGCCATCGGCTCGGCCATCGCTGCGTGGGCCATCAAACCGCTCTATAAGTCGAGTGCGGTGATATTCCCCACCAACTCGAACCGTCTGTCGAAGGCCATCATGGACTACCACTACAGCCTGGACTTCATGGACTACGGCATTGAGCGCGACTGCGAGTACGCCATCCAGATTCTGAGTTCAAAACGTATGGAGCAGGCTGTGTGCGACCACTTCAAACTCATGGAGCACTACGGTATCCCCGAAAGTGACGAGCACAAGCTGTTCAAACTCGACGAGCAATACCGAAGCAACATCACTGTGAAGCGCACCGAGTTTCTTGGCGTGGAAATCGGAGTCTTGGACCAAGACCCCGTGTGGGCCGCAGATATTGCCAACTATATCGCCACGATGTACGACACGCTATGCCATGAGATTCACCACGACCGTGCCCTTTCTGCCGCCGAGGTGATGGACGGCGTGTGCGCCTCGATGGAGCGCGAGATAGACTCCCTCTCGCAGCTTCCCAAGACTGACTGGCGAGCCAAACTTATCTCTGACAAATGCGAGCAACTGGCCGACCTGCAGACCCGAGCCACCCAGACACGCGTGGACAAGAACCTGGAAGTGAGCTATAAATACAGCGTCGACGAGGCAACACCCGCCGACAAGAAAGCCTATCCCAAACGATTGCTTATCATCCTTGGCGGCAGCCTTGGCGCTGTGGTTATCTGCATCTTCGCACTGCTGATTTTTGCCAAGAAAGAGGATGAATAATCCCGCCTACGGCGGAAATCCATAAATCTATGGCAGACTGGTTCAAGAAGAACATTAGGTTGTTGATAGCGCTGGTGCTGACGGCGGCCTTCATCGTTGGCGAGGCCTATGCGTTGTGGTATAAAGGTGATGCCACGGTGGGGCTTCTGCCGTTAGGGCTTCTTGTGGTGTGGATCTTTGTGACACGTCTTGAGACGGGATTTCTCCTGATGACCCTGCTCACTCCTTTCGCCGTCAACATGGCTCTGCTACCAGACATGGAACTCTCGATGCCTGTGGAGCCTATGATGATTCTCTTCACACTGATTTTTCTTTTCCGCCTGCTGCTGATTCAAGATTCAGAATTCAAAGTTCAAAATTACCAATTGCTTCGGCATCCGGTAACCCTTCTGTTGTTGGCATCGCTGGCCTGGATGGCCTTCACCTCCATGACCTCCGAGATGCCATGGGTGTCAATCAAATACACATTGGCGAGAGTGTGGTTCGTGGTGCCTTTCTTCTTCGCCGCGGCCCATTTCTTCAAAGACCAGCGACGTGTACGCCAATTCTTCTGGGCCTATGCCATCGGCCTGGGCGCAGTTATCTTTATCGCCACGACGAAAACCCTTGGCAATTTCAGTGATTTGCAAACGCTGCACCGCGTGATGAAGCCCTTCTACAACGACCATACCGCTTACGGATGCGTCATCGCGCTGATGTTGCCGGCGGCTTTTTACTTCATCTTCTCGCACAGCATGAAAGGCTGGCGGCGAGTACTATCACTGGCACTCTTCGCCGGTTTGTGCATTGGATTGTTCTTCAGCTACTGCCGGGCGGCGTGGATTAGCGTGGTAGGTGCCATCGGCATCTATGTGTTGGTACGCATGGGCATGAAAGTCAAGTGGATGGTGCTGCTCTTCGGCCTCGGAGTGGGAGCCTTCTTCGTCTACCAGAGCGACGTGCTATACAAGCTCGGGAAGAACAAACAGGACTCGAGCTACACATTAGCCGACCAGGTGAAGAGCATCTCCAACATCTCGACCGATGCGTCGAACCTCGAGCGATTGAACCGCTGGGCATCGGCTTTCCGCATGTGGGAAGAGAGTCCCGTCCTGGGCTGCGGACCAGGAACCTACCAGTTCCTCTATGCCAGCTACCAACGCTCCTACCAACTCTCCACCATCAGTACCAACTCCGGCAATCTGGGCAATGCGCACAGCGAATATATCGGGCCGATGACCGAACAGGGAATACCGGGAGTGGCATTGATGGCGATGCTGTTTCTCAGCACTTTTGCCACCGGCGTGCGCGTTTACCGTAGCACCAAAGACCCCCACACGGCACGTATGGCGATAGCCTTCACCCTCTCACTCCTAACGTATTATATCCACGGTGTCTTCAACAACTTCCTTGACACCGACAAACTGTCGGTCCCCTTCTGGGGCTTCACTGCCGTCATCGTGGCCCTTGACTTGTACAGCGAGAAAAACAACACCCCCCAATACCATGAAAAGAAATATCCTTTGCATTGTCCTTCTGCTGACGGCAGCAATACCCCTGAGGGCACAGGAGTCCCAGAAAAGTCCCCTGACATTCAAAGTTGAAATATTGGGGCATGGGGAAATCCGCAAGGGAGGCCAGAAAGACTCGTCGAACTACGACCCGCGCTTCCTGGTGAGTAGAGAGCGTCTCATTGCAGACTATACGGGAACATCGGGCAAGATGAGTTGGAACCTGCATCTCAATGTGCAGCATACCACCATCTGGGGGCAGAACGGCGGACTGAAGATATATGAAGGGTGGGGAAAGATAAGAGGAGAGAACGGGCTGTTCTTTCAGGTGGGACGGCAAGCACTGTCATACGACGACGAACGCATCATAGGACAGAACGACTGGGCGATGGCCTCCCAGTCGCATGATGCCCTCCGCTGCGGCTATGAGAGTGATGTCCACAAGCTGCATCTCGTGGGCACCTACAACCAAGACGCTGACGTGGAAAATACAGGCGGAAGCTATTACACACCCGGGGGAGCCCAGTGTTACAAGACCATGCTCATGGGCTGGTACCACCTTCAGCCCAAGGATTTCCCGGCATCGCTTTCGCTGTTGTTCATGAACATCGGAATGCAAGCCGGCACAGAAGGCGTGGACGAGCACAACGAATACCAACAGCTCTATGGCGGCTACGCCAAATTCGAGAAGCCGTGGCTCACGCTGGAAGGTTCCTATTACCGACAGGGTGGCAAGGACGAATATGGGATTCCCATCAATGCCTGGATGGCGGCGGCGAAAGCCACCTGGCAGCCACTCCAGAAACTTGGCGTTGCGGCAGGCTACGACTTTTTGAGTGGAGACGAAGATTTCAATGTTCCCCCCATCAACAACCTTGGACTGGTACAACAGACAGAGGTTAACGGCTTCAACTCCATATGGGGTTCACACCATAAGTTCTATGGAGCCATGGATTTCTTTTATGTCAGCACTTACTATGGGGGCTTTACCCCAGGTCTGCGTAACCTCTATGCCACTGTCGAATTCCTTCCCTCAGAAAGACTTGATATCAGCCTCGGCTATCACTATCTGGCCATTGCCACCAAGCTGGACAACCTGGATTACACCCTTGGACACATGATAGAGCTTGATGTCGACTTCAACGTCAGCAAAGAGATAACGCTCTCGGTCGGCTATTCCTACATGACGGGGAGCAAAACCATGGAGCAGCTGAAACGCACCTCCACAGGTTCCAACCTTCGATGGGGCTGGATAGACCTGCAATTCAAAAACTGAGATTATTCGTCGCTTGTGGCGGAGATGAAGCGGCGGTAGGCGCTGAAGGTATTGGCGCGCGAGAGGAAACCGAGGTAATGGTAGTCGTCGTCAATGACCACAAGATTGTAGCGGTCACCGATGCGGAATTTCTCAACGACATCTGTCAAAGTGTCTGACGAGCGGACTATGTCGCCCTCGGAGATGGGGTGCATAAGGTCGTCAACAATCACGGTATCATACAATTCCGGACGAAAAATAATTGAGCGGACATCATCGAGAGCCACGATTCCAAGGAACTTGTCATCGTCGGTGAGCACGGGAAAGAGATTGCGGCGAGAAGACTGGATAACATCAACAAGGTCGCGGAGTGTGTTGCCGCTGCGGACGATAACGAAATTGGTCTCAATAAGCCTCTGCATATCCATCAGATGCCATGCCGAAGAATCCTTGTCATGAGTGAGCAAGTCACCCTTTTTGGCAAGCTTTCGTGCGTAGATGGAATGACGCTCAAAGGGACTAACGCAGAGATAAGTGACAGCCGAGGCCACCATCAAAGGCACCAGCAGCTGGTAACCACCCGTGATGTCGGCAATAAGGAAGGTCGCCATGAAAGGGGCGTGCATCACGCCAGTCATCACGGCTGCCATGCCAACTAGGGCGAAATTGGCAGTATCAAGAGGAGGCATGCCAAACTGGTTACAGAGCATAGCGACAAAATAGCCAGAAAGGCCTCCGACAATAAGGGAGGGACCGAAGGTACCACCCACACCACCGCTTCCGATGGTGGTGGCAGTGGCTACGGCCTTGAGGAGAATGAGCAAAAAAAGGACTACAAGGACAGCCCACGCGCTACCTGCCCACGAAACATATACAGTATTGACAAAAAGGCTACTGGAGTCGCTATGAAGCAACTGGGTAAGCATGCCATATCCCTCGCCGTAAAGTGGAGGAAAGAGGTAGATAAGCAGACCCAAAACAAGGCCACCCATTGCCACACGCACCCAGGGCCTTTTCATCTTTGCAAAGAGCGATTCCACCTTGTCGGTGGTACGGAGGAAATAGACCGACACCATGGCGCAAAAGACCCCGAGAATAATATAGAAAGGCAGTTGGGAAAGAGCAAACTGCTGCGTAACCTCGAAATGGAACTGCACTTCGGTACCCATCAAAAAATAGGCCACGGTTGCCGAAACAAGCGCTGAGATTAACAGAGGCAATGCCGTAGTGGCACTGAGGTCGAACATAAATACCTCGAGAACAAACATTATGCCAGCAAAGGGGGCTTTAAAAATTCCCGCAATGGCACCAGCGGCACCACAGCCCAAGAGAATGCGTACACTCCTGGAACTCAAACGAAACCAGCGACCAATATTGGAACCAATGGCGGAACCTGTGGAGGCTATAGGGGCCTCGAGACCAACACTTCCACCGAATGCAACAGTGAGAGTGGAGGCAATCAGTGAAGTGTACATATTCTTCGACGGCAGACGCGACTTATGGCGGCTAATAGCCAACAAGACAGAAGGTAACCCATGTCCGATATGACCACGGACTATATACCTAACAAAAAGAACAGTAAATGTAATACCTACCAGTGGAAAAACAAACATTATGACGTTGCCACCCAGTGGGGTCTGAGCCCCCATTCGCGACACCGCAATGCCAGCATAGTGTACCAATGTTTTGAGCACTACGGCCGCCAGACCCGACAGCACACCCACCGCCACAGCCAGCAGGAGAACTAACCCATGCTCACTCATATGGCGAAGACGCCAACGATGGATTTTGCCATAAAGATTCATTTTTTTCAAAAAAATAGAATGCAAAGATACGAAAAATAATTGAATTGCGTTATTTTAGACAAAAAAAATAACATTTATTATGAAAAAGAGAAGCCTTTTCATTGGTACCATCGCAGCACTTGCCCTAAGCTCATGCGTGTCACTCAGCGAGCACGAGAACCTGAAAACGAAATACGACCAGACCGCCAAACAGTACAACTTGACCCGCCAAGAGCTTGAAGAAATCCGAGAGGAGAACGCAGCCCTTACACGCCAAAACACTGCCTTAACCAGCGAATACAGTGAACTGTCCTCCTCGAAGAACCGTTGCGAAATCACAGTCGACAGCCTGACACGCCGCATAGAAAAGCTACGCCAGCATTACGACACCACCATGGAAAACTATATGCAAGAAGTGGCCGGCAAAAACAGAGACCTCACACGAGCCCAAAACCTTCTTACCGCACGCACCAAAGAACTAAACAACAAGGAGGAAGAACTCAGAATAAAAGAGCAGGAATTTACCGAGCAGCAGGAGAGCTTCCGCCTCCAACGCAGCGAAATGATTGCCAAACAGGCCGAACTTGAGCGTGCAGAAGCTGCCACAAGAGCCCAGCTCGAGGCTAAAGAGCGCGAACTTGAAGCAGTTCGCAACTCTGTCACTCAGGCACTCATAGGCTTCGCTGACAAGGGCTTGAAAGTGGAGACCAAAGATGGCAAAGTCTATGTCTCAATGGAGAACAAGTTGATGTTTCCCTCGGCCAGCTGGACGGTCTCGAAAGAAGGCGCCAACGCCATCAAAGAACTAGCCAAAGTTCTGGAACAGGATACTACTTTAAACATTGTGGTTGAAGGACACACCGACAATGACCCCTATCGTGGAAACACTGCTGTGAAGGACAACTGGGACCTTTCCGTCATGCGCGCCACGGCCATCGTCAAGCTACTCCTGCAAAACGGTCCCGGCATCGACCCCACACGTATCGAAGCCAGCGGACACGGTGAGTTCGCACCCAAAGCCGATAACAGTACCGCCAAGGGCAAAGCTGCCAACCGTCGCACCGAGATTATCCTCACACCAAACCTCGACAAACTCCTCCAGCAGATGGGAAACCAATGATGGCAAAAAAAACGCACTTCCCCCTGTAATTCATTTTTTTTCGTATATTTGTAATCGCTCCGTGACCCTTCACGGGAGCATAATATATTTGTAATCAATATTATAAATTAATACTAATATAATAATAACTATGACAAAAAAGGGATTGTGGAGCAAAGTGGCACTCATTTGCATGCTAGCAGCACCCCTGCTGACCACGGTGCCACAAGCCTCGGCCCAGAAGCGCGACGCTATGGCTATGCCGGTGGTTGAGGAAGATTCTATCATGAAGCACATCATCGAACTCTCGGCAGACACCTACGAAGGCAGACTTGCTGGAACGGTGGGATATGACCGTGCCGTAAAATATGTGGAGCAGGTGCTACACCGCTATGGTGCCAAAGTCAGCGAGCAGCGATTCAATATCGAATGCAACGAAGTGGAGAACTGCACATTCAACATCTACACTCCCGGATCCAAAGACAAACGCATTTTTACCCTTGGCAACGACTTCTGTTGCGCCGGCATGACAGGTCGCGGCTACGTGGATGCCCAAATGGTCTTCTGTGGCTATGGCATTGCAGAAGAAGGTATTAACGACTATAAAGGTGTTGATGTACAGGGCAAAATTGTGGTGCTGCTGACGGGCCTTCCCGAAGGGTCGTGGCTACCAGCAGACATCGCCAATCACTACACCACCCTGCGCGACAAAGCCCGCACGGCAGAGAAACACGGCGCCCTGGGTGTGCTGGCCATCAACACCAGTTCAAGCTGTCTGCCCTACGAACCCCAAGGTCGTGTCTATTGCGGCGAGTTGCCACACCTGGCAACCTTCCCCATCCTGCAGCTCACCCTCAACTGCGGACGCGAGCTGTTCTGGGGCGAAGCCATGATGCTTGACTCCGCCATCAGCGCCATCAACCACGACCACCAGCCTCATTCCTTCCCCCTGCTGAAGAAAGCCGAGGTGGACGTCAACGCCATCTACCGCCAACGTGCCATCACTGCCAATGTTCTAGGACTGATGGAAGGCTACGATAGTAAGATGGACGACGAACTCATCGTCGTGGGGGCCAGTCTGGACCATGTGGGCATGCAGGGCGAGACCTGCCTCTTCCCTGGTGCCGATATCAACGCCTCAGGCGTGGCGGCGGTACTCGAAACCGCACGATTGCTCTCGCAGCCGCAATTCCGCCCGCGTCGCAGCATCCTCTTCGTGCTTTTCAGCGGCAGCGAACAGCAGTATCTAGGGTCGCGGATTTTCCTCTCCAATTTCTCCAAGATGCGCAAGGTGGAGGCTTTCATCAATGTTCAGAATATCGGCTACGGCGACAGCATCGTGCTTTTAGGCGACAACCGTTACCCGACCCTATGGGACATTGCTCGCGTACGCGACAGCGCCAACCACAGCCTTTTAGCATACAACACCGAGAAGACCAATCCCAGAGGCGATGCTCGCGGATTTGATGCCATAGGGATTCCCTCGCTGGTATTCACTACTCTCAACGGACTGCAGCACAACCATGTAACCTCCGACATCTGGGAGAATATCGATCGAAGGATGCTCACAGGCACCACCCAGGTGGTGGTGGAAACCGTCAGGGAACTCAGTGACGGTGTCTACCGTGGACGCAGCCTAAAAAGCAAAGCAATGAAATTCATTGAATAATTGCATAATTGTGTGATTGTTTGAGTGATTAAAAAGCATATGTGGACACTATATAAAAAAGAACTTGCAAGCTTCTTCTCCTCGCTAATAGGATACCTAACAATTGCGGTATTCCTGATAATGACTGGACTGATGCTCTGGGTGTTGAAAAGCGACTTCAACATCCTCGATTACGGCTATGCCGGCATGGACGGGCTGTTTCTCATCGGCCCCTTCCTTTACCTCTTCCTCATCCCGGCCATCACTATGCGTACCTTCGCCGAAGAACGTCGCGGTGGCACGATAGAGATGCTGATGACGCGCCCCTTGAGCGACTGGACCATCGTGTGGGCCAAATTCCTGGCAGCCTGGACACTGGTATTCATCTCGCTTCTGCCGACACTGGTGTGCTATTTCAGCGTCTACTCTTTGGGCTACCCCGTGGGTAATATTGACACGGGCAGTGTTTTCGGCTCCTATATTGGCCTATTGCTGCTGGGTGGTGCTTTTGTTGCCATTGGACTGTTGTGCAGTGCGTTGACAAGCAACCAGATTGTTTCGTTTATCGCAGCGGCGGCCCTCAGTGCTGTAGCCTATCTGGGCTTTGAAAGCCTCTATCACATGGAGCTCTTCGGAAGCGGAGATCTCTTCGTCAAGAGCCTTGGAATGATGGACCACTACGAGAGCATCAGCCGTGGAGTGGTCGACACTCGTGACGTGCTCTACTTTGCCAGCGTCATGGCCTTATTCCTCATGGCAACGAGGATGGTGCTGCAGAGCCGTATGTGGAACGGATGGAAAAAACGCAAGAACCTCAAGCGTAGCCACTGGCTTGAGATGGGAGTAACAATACTGATAGTACTGTCAGTCAATGTTATCGACCATTTTCTCTATGCCCGTTTAGACCTGACATCGGAAAAACGATATACACTATCGGACTCAACCAAAGACCTCCTCAAGACCATTGATGAACCTCTGCTCTACCGCGTATATCTTGACGGCGACATGCCAGCCGACTTCAAACGTTTGCAGAATGAAACCAAAGAGATGCTCAATCAGTTGCGCGCCTACAACCGCAACGTAAGCTATGAGTTTGTGAACCCCAACAATTTTGGTACCGATGAGGAGCGTCGCGTCTTCTTCCAGAAACTGAGCGAGAAAGGCATCCAACCGGCGCAGGTGCAAATGAAAGGAGACAACGGTGTCACCTCCCTCCTCCTCCTCCCGGCCGCCGACGTGTTCTATAAGGGTCGCGAGACAACGGTACAACTACTGCAGAACCAGCAATATGTGAATCAGGCAGACTTGCTAAACAATTCCATCCAAAACCTCGAATATGCACTGACCAGTCCCGTGCGAGCCCTCTCCCACGGCATGAAGCAATCCATCGGTTTCTTACAAGGGCAAGGAGAGTTGAGCGGCGGAGTGCTTTTCGACATCCAGCGCGCGTTACAGGAGTTCTATAGTCTGGAATACGTAACCATTGACGGACAAATTCAGTCGCTTACGGCACACCACCAAAACAGCAAAGACTCGAGTTATCGTTTTGTCAACAAGTTTGACCTTCTAATCGTTGCTAAGCCTACCGAGACCTTCAGCGAGAAAGATCTCTTCATCCTTGACCAATATATCATGTACGGCGGCAAAGTACTGTGGCTCATTGACCCCCTGAATGCCGAAATCGACAGTCTCTCCACCCATGGCCAAATGCTAGCCACACACTACCCTTTGGGTCTGGACGAAATGCTATTCAACTACGGCGTGAGAGTCAACCCCAACGTGCTCATGGACATCCGCTGTCGTCCCATTCCCTTGCCGGTAGGCATGGTCGGTGAAACTCCTCAATACCGCTTCAGCCCTTGGTTCTATTTCCCTGAAATAGTCCCCCTGTCGGAACACCCCATCGTACGCAACCTCGATCTCATCAAGACCGACTTCGTCAGCAGTATTGATCTCATCGACAACGACATCAAAAAAACGGTCCTCCTCTCCACCTCGGAATACACACGCGTAAAAAACGCACCAGCCCTCATCGACCTCAACGATGCTCGCATGGAACCTGACCAGCGACTCTACAACAAAAGCCACCTCCCCGTGGCTGTCTTGCTCGAAGGTCAGTTCAAGTCAACCTGGAGAAATCGCCTGACCCCGGAATTCATGTCGCAAGAATCGATTGGCTACCGCGAGGTCAGCAAACCCACTAAGATGATTGTCATCTCCGATGGCGACATCATCAAGAATCGCTACGATGCCAACAAAGAAATCATCTACCCCGTGGGCTACGACAGCTACACCCGCACCCTCTACGCCAATAAGGAGCTATTGCTCAACGCCGTCAACTACCTTGTGGGCGACGAAGGTTTGATGGATTCTCGAAGCCGGAGCATCACCCTACGCAAACTCGACGAGGGAAAAACTCGAGAACGTCGCTCATTCTACCAAATCATCAATATCATAATGCCACTGCTGCTACTGGGAGTTGCCGCAGCAGCCATCACTATCACTAGAAAAAAGAAATACAGCAAATGAAGAAACGCAACCGAATACTAATAATCATTGCCGCCGCGGTAGTCGTAGCTGCCGCTGTGACCGCATACGTTCTTTCCCGCCCAACCTTTGAGCAGGACTACCATATAGAGGATATCGCCTCCATCACCAAAATTTTCCTTGCCGACAAGGAAAACAACGAGGTAACCCTCATGCGGGAAGCCGACTCCACCTGGTTGGTCAACGGACAATATGCCGCCAATCAGCCCCTCGTGGACCTACTTCTCGAAACTTTGAACACCATGCGTATCCGCCAACAAGTGAACAAGAATGCTGCACCCAATGCCATCAAAGACATTGCCGCTCACGGCATCAAGGTGGAGGTCTACCAAAATATTCCCTTTATCAACTGGTTTGGAGGGAAGTTGAAACTCTTCTGCCGAGAAAGGCTGACGACGACCTACTACGTGGGTCGAGAGACACAAGATCACATGGCCAGCTTCATGTATCGCAAGGGGGACGACGCTCCTTATATCATCCACATTCCCGGCTTCCGAGGATTCCTCACACCACGATTTATCGCCGACCCGCTGAAATGGCGCAGTCACACTATTGTAGACCTTGATGTTCACAATATTGCACGCGTGGAGTTGGAAATTCCCGAACAGGAACAAGAATCTTTTGCCATTGTGCGTGACGGCGAAGGATTTGCCATGGAGATGCTGCAAAGTCATCAACGCGTCAATGGTTTTGACACCGCCCGCGTAGCACAGATGCTATCCTCCTTCACGTGGCTGAACTTTGACGAGTTTGCATCCATCGTCCCCAACACCTTTGCCGACAGCTGCGTTCAAGGACAGCCACGCGCTATCCTGCGCATCACCGACACCAAAGGCAACCACAGCGAGGTGAAGACCTACATCAAATACAACAACCCAGATGACCTCAAGGCCATGCCTGACCCTGAAATGTATGAGGTCTTCGACCTCAATCGCCTCTATGCCATCGTCAACCAAAAGGATACCGTCCTTATCCAATACTTCGTCTTCGACAACATCCTACAACCCGCCAGCTATTTCCTTGGAGCTGATAAATCCACTTTTGCCCGATGAAGCCGTTGATACTCATAACAAATGATGATGGTGTAACCGCCAAAGGTCTTAGGGCACTCGACGAGGTTGCCATGGAATTCGGTGATGTCGTGGTAATGGCTCCCGAATACAACGCTTCAGGCAAGAGCCATAGCATCACCTCGTGGCGACCGCTGCGAGTGCGCGAAGTGAAGAGGACTGAAGGGTTGAGTGTCTACTGCTGCGACGGAACTCCCGTCGACAGCATCAAACTAGCCATTGAGTATTTCTGTCCGCGTCGTCCCGACTTAGTCCTCTCAGGTATCAATCACGGAAGCAACAGTTCTATCAACGTCCTCTATAGCGGTACCATGGGAGCTGTCATCGAAGCTACAGCCCTTGGTATCGACGCCATCGGATTTTCGCTCTTAAACCATAGTCCCGAGGCCGACTTCTCTGAATGCCTGCCTTTTGTCAGACAGATAATCGGCAACACCCTCGAGAAAGGGCTTCCTCTTGGAGTGTCTCTGAATGTCAACATCCCGCGCCTGTCGGCTTCAGAAATACAGGGTATCCGGATTTGCCATGAGGCCCGCGCCCAGTGGAACGACAGCTTCGAGAAAAGGATAGACCCTCAAGGACGCCCCTATTGGTGGCTAACAGGTAAGTTTGTTTGTGACAATCCCCCTGAAAGCAGTGACGAGTGGGCACTTCAAAATGGGTATGTTTCGGTGGTGCCCATCCATCCCGACTTCACCCATTACCCTGCTATCGATGAACTCAGGAACCAATACTTATAATCCATGCTAAAAGAATTCTTTCTAAAAGACTCCATCGCCACAGGACTGTTGACAGGACTAGGTTCATTGCTGTTGATGGCTCTACTTCTTACAGCGGGAATACTCATCGCCGACGAGCCCGTCGATGCACACCTAAGTTGGTATGCAGGATGTTTTATTCCGCCGCTGCTCATCATGCGCTTCTACATCAAACTGCAAAAAACAGTCACTGTCAAAACAATAATGGTACTGCTTTTTGTCACCTTCATACCCTTCATCCTCTTTTTGTTCAAAACCCATAGTCTGAATTTCTAAATGAGATACTATATCATAGCCGGCGAGGCTTCTGGTGACCTTTATGGAGCCAACCTCATG
Source organism: Bacteroidales bacterium (assembly GCA_045222295.1). Lineage (GTDB taxonomy): Bacteria > Bacteroidota > Bacteroidia > Bacteroidales > P3 > Colimorpha. Next base: position 13,101 of record JBGUXP010000002.1, read on the forward strand.
AGAGCCCTGCGTGAGCAGGACTCAGAGGCAGAATTTCGCTTCTGGGGAGGCAACTCGATGCAAAAAGAGGCAGGTATGCCGGTACGACATATACGCGAGCTGGCTATCATGGGTTTCGTCGAGGTGATACTTCACCTGCCGACTGTTCTCGCGAATATCCGTTTCTGCAAGAAAGACATTGAAGAGTGGCAACCCGATGCCGTCATCGGTATCGACTATCCCGGTTTCAACCTCAAAATTGAAAAATGGGCACATGAACACGGATTCAAAGCAATCCATTATATCTCGCCGCAGCTCTGGGCTTGGAAAAAAGGGCGTCTCAAAGGGATGCGGAAATATCTCGACCGCCTCTGCTACATACTTCCCTTCGAGCAGCAGTTCTATGCTGAGCACAAAATGCCACAGGCCACCTATGTCGGACACCCTCTGCTAGAAATCATCCAATGTCATCCGAAAGAGGAACCTTTTAACTTCGACAGCCGCCCAATCATCGCCCTTCTTCCTGGAAGCAGAAAACAGGAACTGCTCAATAGCTTACCCCGTATGGTGAATCTGGCGCGACGACATCCCGAATACCATTTTGTAGTAGGAGGCATGAGTCTGCTAGGGGAATCACTCTACAACAAGCATATCCCTGTTGACGCGGGCATCAGCGTAGTATATGATCAAACCTACCGTCTCCTCTCCCAGGCCTACGCTGCTGTCGTCTGCTCCGGTACCGCCACCCTCGAGACCTCACTCTTCCATGTACCACAGGTCGTATGCTACCGCGGCAACCCCCTCTCCATCGCCATCGCTCGCGCACTCGTCGGTAGCCGCATCAACCATATCGCCCTCGTCGACCTTATCGACGACAGCAATGTCGTCACCGAACTCCTGCAACGCGACTTCAACGACCAACGCCTCGAAGAAGAATTCCGCCTCATTACCACCCACCTCGCCAACCGCGAACGTATGCTCCAAGGCTACCGCCGTGTGGAAGAAAAACTCGGCAGCGCAGGTGCCAGCCGTCGCACCGCCAATGTAATCATCCAGGCTGCAAAATGAAAAGACTACTCTCCATATCACTGCTACTACTACTGACCTTGATAGCCCATGCTGACAAAGTCAAGGTCCGTCTTTATTCCAACACAACCGTCAACACTCTCAACGTCTCCTTTGACCTGGGCTATTATAATCTCTATGCCGACGACAACCAGCTGATTGAAGACATGGTTGGGGAAGGCCGTTCTGTGCTCATACGTCCCGAAGGGAAAAAACTACATGTTAACGTCAACGAGACCGACTACGGCACCTTCTCTTCCATCCGCCTCGAAGCCACAGATACCGCCTGCATCCTTTGTCTTAACCCTGAGGGATCGAAACAGCGAACCTACGAGGGAGACTTAGTGGTAAGCCTGCTGAAAAGTGGGAGCCTGCTGCTGGTGAACGAGGTGGAGTTTGAGACCTATATCGCCGGCGTGGTGCAAAGTGAGATATACGGTAAAAAGAGCGATATCTTCCGCATCCAGGCCATCATCAGCCGAACCTGGGCCCTCCGAAACATCAACAAGCACCAGTGCGACGGCTATAATTTCTGCGACAACGTACACTGCCAGGCCTACCAGAACCGTTGCATCCGGCCCGACATCATGATGGGTGCCATCCAAAGCAGCGGAGAGACATTGGTTGACGAATTCGGTGCCTTAATCGAAACACCCTTCCATTCCAATTCAGGCGGAGAGACTGCCAACTCAGAGGATGTTTGGAGGTCAGCCCTACCCTATCTGCGCTCGGTGGAAGACACCTTCTCCTACCACATGAAGCAAAGCGACTGGCTAAAGACCGTCAGCGTTGACAGGTGGCTCAACTATTTTTCCAGAAACCATAAGATTAACATCAAAGATTCCTCTCTTCGCGACAGCCTGCTCCATTTCTCCCAAGAACACCGTGCGGTGCGCCTTTTGGGAGTCCCACTAACGCGCATCCGTGTCGACTGGCAGCTCAAATCCACTTTCTTCTCTGTCAGCGTCGACAGTGCGTCGAATAATATTGTCTTGAAGGGACACGGCTATGGCCACGGAGTAGGTCTATCCCAAGAGGGAGCCATCCGAATGGTTGAATTGGGATTTTCCTATGACAGCATTCTCCGCCACTACTACACTGGAGCCGTCCTTCATCAAGACCCATCCTCCAACCGCAACTACGTCGAACGGTATATTGACCAGATTGCCCACATCATTGAGGAAGACAAAAACCGCCAGACCCAGGTACATTCCAAAAAAGACGACTGGCTCGGGCGCCTCTTCCGACTCCGCGACCGCGAGGAACGCGAAGAAATCTACATTGAAGACAACGAAGAAAACGAAACCGACTGGCAATACGACTGGTGATGTAAAATTATTTTAAATCATTATATTATAAAATATAAAGATGAAAAAATTGTTTTTAATATTTTCAGCCATGCTGGCATTTTGTACCGTCGAAGGGCAGGTGAAATGGCACACCGTTGAGGAGGCCTCCAACGCCAAAATCGGCAACAAACTGTACCTTGTTGATTTCTACACCGACTGGTGCGGCTACTGCAAGAAGATGGACCGCGAAACCTTCGCTGACGCCACTGTAGCCAAGATTCTCAGACGATACTTCTACCCCGTGAAGTTCAATGCCGAGAATACAAAATCGTTTACCTGGTTCGGGCAGACATACAAGGCCCCCAACGGACGGAACCGTGTCCATGAATTTGCCCGCGGAGTACAAGGCTACCCAACCACCGTACTTTATCGTGCCGACGGCACCGTCTTTCAGGCCATCCCCGGATACGCCACTCCAAAGGAGTATATCGTTATCCTCTGGTACTTCGCCAGTGGCGACTATCAACGCTATCCCTTCGAACGCTACAAGCAGATTTTCGACAAGGAGATCCGTCCTTTCATGGAGAAAGAACTTAAAACCGAATAAATATGGGATTTTTTGATTTTATTCGCAAAAGCAAAGAGGAAGAGAAGCAGACCCTTGACCAAGGACTGGAAAAAACCAAAAGCAATCTCTTTCAGAAGATTACCAAGTCCATTCTCGGCAAGTCAACTGTCGACGACGAGGTGCTGGACAACCTTGAGGAGACTCTCGTCACTTCCGATGTAGGCGTGGATACCACGCTGAAAATAATTGAGCACCTGCAAGAACGCATCAAACGAGACCGTTATATCTCCACCTCCGAGCTCAACTCCGTTCTCCGAGCCGAGATTTCTCAGTTGCTGCGCAAACCCGCCTTCGATGCCGAAGGGCTCTTCCCTGCCGACTTCGACTCGCCAATGCCCAAGAAACCTTACGTCGTCCTAGTAGTAGGTGTCAACGGAGTAGGGAAAACCACCACTATTGCCAAACTCGCCTACCGCTACAAGGCTGCTGGAAAGAAGGTGATGCTGGGCGCCGCCGACACCTTCCGCGCCGCCGCTGTCGAACAGCTCATGCTTTGGGCCGACCGCGTGGAGGTTCCCATAGTGCAGCAAGGCATGGGGGCCGATCCCGCTTCCGTGGCTTACGATACCCTCCAGTCGGCCCTGTCCAAAGATATCGACGTTGTCATCATCGACACCGCCGGCCGTCTGCACAATAAGATAGGCCTTATGAATGAGCTCTCGAAAATCCGCAAGGTGATGCAGAAGCTTGTCCCCGATGCGCCGCATGAGGTATTACTCGTGCTTGACGCCTCCACGGGACAGAACGCCATCGAGCAAGCTCGCCAGTTCACCCAGGCCACCGATGTCAACGCACTCGCACTCACCAAACTCGACGGTACCGCCAAGGGCGGTGTCATCATCGGTATCTCCGATCAATTCCATATCCCGGTACGCTACATCGGCCTGGGAGAGAAAATGACAGACCTACAACTCTTCAATCCCGACGACTTCGTCGACTCATTGTTCGCATGAAAATCAACATCATCACCCTCGGCTGCTCCAAGAACACGGTAGACAGCGAGAAACTCGCCGGCCGTCTCTCGGACGAAGGCCACACTCTTTACTTCGACCGACAGAAGAACGACTGCGACACCGTCATCATCAACACCTGCGGTTTCATTGGCGATGCCAAAGAAGAGAGTATCAACACCATCCTTGAACAGATAGCCGCCAAACAGCGACGCCACAACAAGACACACCTCATTGTCTGTGGCTGCCTCGTCCAACGCTACATGAAAGAGTTGAAAGCCGAAATGCCAGAAGTCGATGAATGGCACGGGACCAACTTCTTCGACCTTTCGGAGCCTCTCCGTTGCCTCTCTACCCCACAGCATTACGCCTACCTTAAAATTGCCGAAGGTTGCAACCGGAGCTGCTCATACTGCGCCATTCCTCTCATCCGTGGTGCCCACAAATCGAGGCCTATCGACGAATTGGTAAATGAAGCCAAAGAACTTGTAGCCAATGGAGTGAAGGAAATTCTCGTCATCTCACAAGATACCACCTACTACGGCCTCGACCTCTACCATCGCCGTGCTCTCGGCGAATTGCTTGAGAGGCTGGCCAACGAAAGCGGCGCCGCCTGGATACGACTCCACTATACCTATCCCACCTCCTTCCCTGTCGACGCCATCGATGTCATCCGCCGTCACTCCAACATTTGCAACTACATAGATATTCCCCTGCAGCACATCAACACCCGCATACTCAATTCCATGCAACGCGGCATCGACCGCGAAGGAACACTCCGACTCATCGACACCTTCCGCCAGCAGCTGCCCGATGTCGCCATCCGCACCACCCTCATAGTGGGCTATCCTGGAGAAACACGAGAAGAATTCGAGGAACTAAAAGAGTTTGTACGCCAGGCGCGATTCGACCGTATGGGCTGTTTTGCATACTCCCCCGAAGAAGGCACTCCAGCCTACAGCCTCCACGATGACGTCCCACAAGAAGAAAAAGAGCAGCGCGTCAGCGAACTCATGGCCTTGCAGGAGCAAATCTCTCTTGAGAAAAATCAAGAACGCATCGGCAAAACTTACCGTGTGCTCATAGATAGAATAGATGATGAATTCCTCGTTGGCCGTACCCAGTACGACAGCCCAGAAGTTGACGACGAAGTTCTTATTCCTTTAGGAGAACGATGCATACGTCCCGGAGATTTCGTCAACGCCGTCGTTACCGATGCCCTTGAGAACGACCTTATTGCCCGCCTAGCCGACTAACTCTCCAGTTCCGAAAGCCGACTCGACAATACAGCCAAACTAGCCGCCAAATTCTCGCTCTTGAAAATCACACCCGCCGGCAACTCGATATGTGCCGGGGCAAAGTTCCAGATGGCCTTGATTCCACTGGATACTAACTCGTCGGCAACCACCTGCGCCTGAGGACCAGGAACAGCAATGATTCCAAGTTTCACCCCCAGCCTACGCACCATATCTCCCAATTTCATCATACTATACACAGGCTTGCCACCGACGGTCTTGCCTATCACCCTCTCATCAACATCGAAACCTGCCACCACATCCAGACCATAGTTTTTGAAACCAGGATACTGTAGCAGCGTCTTCCCCAAACCGCCCACACCCACTAGGACGACTTCGTTGTAGTTGTCGTATCCCAGATACGACTTCATATCCTTCAACAGTTGTTCGGTGCGGAAACCCATCTTTGGGCGACCGTGCACAGAACTTACCGTCGCCAAATCCTTCCTCACTTGTACTGCATTCAGTGCCAAACTCTCTGCCATTGCTCTCGACGAAACAAACATCTGTCCTTCCCGCAACCGTTCCTGCAGATAGCAATAGTATATGGGCAATCGACTCAACGTTGACTTTGGTATTACCAACGGCCTCTGTTCTTTCATTACTTTTTTATCGTTTTTTTCGGCTGCAAAAATACGACTTTTTTCCAACATAAAAACAAAAAAAACACCCAAAAGCCACAAACCTCCTACAATCAACCCATTATTAACCCAAGAGTAGCAACGAGAGTTTTTTTCTTCCATATAAGAAAAAATTCGTACTTTTGCAGTCGGTTTTGGTTCCCCTAATAGGGGCCAAGAGGGAACCAGGTGAAAATCCTGGACAGTCCCGCTGCTGTGAGTTCCAGACAATTGCACAGCTTTTCAAGAGAAGCCACTGTAGCGCCAGCAGGTGCCATGGGAAGGCGAAAAGTTGTGAGGAACAAGTCAGAAGACCTGCCAAAACCACAATCAATCATTAACAGCCCTCGAGGAAAGGACGTTTTGATTATGAGCATTGTTGTTGAAAACATAGTATCGTTTATTGTTCTCTGCCCCCGGCATGCCGGAAAAGGCAATCCCCTGCTCAGAATCGCCCCCTCCTCGAGGGTCTTTTTTTGCTTTCTACTGCTTCTATCAACCTATCAACCAATCAACCCTCTTCGGGCACAGAAAGTTGATACCTTAAAGAGCACCACACTCGACGAAGTCTCCATCAGCGCCCAGCGCACTCCTTCCGTGCTAAAAACCGCCGCCCCAACTCAAGTCGTTGATGCCGAAAAGCTAGAGCACATGGGCTCTCTCCAACTCAGCGATGCCCTGAAACAAATGGCTGGTGTAACCTTGAAAGACTACGGTGGCGTGGGAGGAATCAAGACTGTCTCCGCCCGCGGCCTCGGCAGCCAGTTCTCCGCCGTCACCATCGACGGTGTACCCATTGATGACAGCCAAAACGGTCAGGTCGACCTCGGCCGCTACCTCCTTGGCAATAGTGCCTATGTGAGTCTCAGCCATGGTCAGGAACAAGGTTCCCTCCTCTCGGCTCGCGCCTACGCCGCCGGCAATACCCTTAACATGGAGACCGCCGAACCTCAATTCTGGCCTGGCGAACATATAAAAATCAAGGTCGGCAGCGAAGTGGGCTCCTTCGGCCTCCTCTCCCCCTCCATCCTCTGGGAACAGCGCTGGAACAAAAAACTGAAAAGCAGCCTCTTCGTCAACTATCTCCGCAGCGACGGCAACTATCCCTTCACCCCTTATGAGGGGGCGTCCGAGAAGATACGGCGCGAACACTCGGCAGTGTGGATGACAACCCTGGATGGCAACCTATTCTACACCATCACAAAAGACAACCTACTGACTATCAAACTTCACCATATCGGCGGCGAACATGAACTTCCAGGTCCCCTGCACCAACATTCGCAAGTGTTGTCGGGTCAAAGCTCAAATGAAAGACAAACGTTTGCACAGGCACGCTGGCGCATAGAACGCGAGAAATGGAAGTTCCAACTCCTCGGCAAACTATGCAGCAACTATGATGCTTTTCGCGACACCACCCCCGGCACCTTCGCCGACAACGACTACCGTCAGCGTGAGGCCTACGTCAGCAGCAGTTTCAGTCGCCACCTCACCTCCTGGTTGGAACTGGACCTCGCCGCCGACGGCAGCCTCAGCGGTCTGGTAAGCACCCAGCAAAATCAGAACACCACTTTGCGCGATACCCTCACCGATGTGGTACGTCGCAACCTCGCAGCCGTGGCGGCCCTTCTCTCCCGGTTCTCAATCCACAACGCCCAATTCACACTACGCGCCAATGCCGTCTACTCCCATATCGCCGACCGCGTGGCAGGACATTCCAAGAGCCATTCCTACCAGCGTCTAACGCCCTTCCTTTCGCTCATGTGCCTCCTCGGCGAAAACACCTCCCTCAGGGCTTTTTACAAAGAGAGCTACCGCGCCCCCAACTTCGGCGAACTCTACTTCTTCCAACTCATGTTCAAGCAACTGCGTCCCGAACACGCCCACCAACTCAACCTCGGGATTACCCATTCTGGATCTTATCAGACTATCAACTTGTCAACCTATCAACTTACTCTCGACGCCTACTACAACCGCGTAACTGACAAACTTGTTGCCTACCCCGCCCACAGCATGTACTACTGGACCACCGACAACCTCGGCCGCGTCGACATCCTGGGCATCGACGTGACCACCGATTTTGCATTTTACATTCAACATTCAACATTCAACATTCACCTAAACTACTCCTACCAGCATGCCGTGGACAAAAGCGACGAAACCAGCAAATTCTACGGTCATCAGATCGTCTACACTCCGCGCCACTCCGGAGGAGGAAGCCTGCGGTGGGAGAACCCCTGGATAAACCTCGGCCTGACGGCCATGGTGGTGGGAGAACGCTACAGTACCCAGCAGAACCTCGACAAGTGGCGGCTCCCCGCCTACTGTGACCTCGGTTTCTCTGTCGACCGCAAATTCGACCTACGTGTCGGCTCACTAAACCTGCGTCTCCAAGTGTTCAACCTGCTTGATATCCAATACGAAGTGGTGCGCTCCTATCCCATGATGGGTCGCAATTGGAGAGCGGCGATAACCTACGAATTTTAATCAAAAAAATAGACAATGAAACACATCACAAGAATCCTCTGCATCGGCCTCGTAGCCCTCTGCTTCACAGCCTGCAACAAAGACGACGACAAGAAAAACGACACCGACACCACCTCTGGCGCCACCGTCAACGCCCTGGTGCTCAACGAAGGTGTCTGGGGTTCCAACAACGCCTCCATCACCGGCCTCAACGCCTCCAACGGAGACATCGATGCCGATTGGTTCGAGAATGCCAATGCAGGTCGGCCGCTAGGCGACGTGGCACAGGACATCCTCAATTATGGCTCCAAGGTCTATGCCACCGTCACCTTCTCCAACAGCCTCGAGGTCATCGACCCCGCCACTGGCACCTCCACACGCATCGACATGGGTAGCCGCAATCCCCGCCACATTGCTGCCGACGGCGGCAAACTCTACATCTCCTGCTACAACCCCTGCTCGGTCGTGCGCGTCGATACCGCCAGCCTCGAGATTGAAGCCACCTGCACCCTCGGCGAGTTCCACCCCGAAGGCATCGCCATCGCCCATGGGAAGGCCTTCGTCGCCAGTCAGGTAACTGCCGACTACTCGACCTACGACAGCGTGCTCTACGTCATCGACCTGGCCTCCTTCGCCAACCCACAGACAGTCACCGTAGGCCTCAACCCCGGCACCGTGAAAAAGATTGACGACAACAAAATCCTCGTAGCCTACATCGGCAACTACACCGACGTCCCGGGCGGTTCCGCCATCGTCGATGCCAACTCCCTCGCCGTCACCCAGACCAACCACGAAATGGCAGGCGCCGCCATCTACAACGGCACCGTCTATGCCTACGCCTCCACCTGGGTCGAAGACCCCGACACCCACGAATGGAACCAGGCCGTCGGCTTCTTCACCCTCGACCCCTCTACTCTCTCCACCACACCTCTCTCCTTCCTCAGCGGTATTGCCAACCCCTACGGTATCGACATCGACCCCTCCAACGGAAACATCTACGTCTGCGAGAGCATTTCGGGCGCCAATGGCAACGTCCACTGCTACACGAAGAACGGCGAGCATCGCTTCACCGCCGAAGCTGGCATCTTCCCCAAGAAAGTGGTCTTCCTGAAATAATAAGGATTATCCCCGTAAACGAAAGTGGCACTCAGACGAGTGCCGCTTTTTTTTTATTTCTGCGTGGCAATATAATCTAGCACCTTTCGCTTGTCACTGCTGAAGGTCAGCACGTCGACCGTGGTGTAGTAGTTCTGCTTGTCGACACAGTAACTATAGGCGTATTTCAGAAACTCCACCTGGGATGAAGAATAGTCAATCTTCTCTGCCAAACGTGCTATCTGACCGGCCATCAATCCCGACGAAGCCACGATAACCTTGGCCAACGCCAGACGATCGCTGTCAAACGACTGCCCCTTCATCCGCTCTATCATCGCTAGCAAATCCTCCTCCGTAACTGGAGGTTGCGGCTCGGAAACTTCCATCGTCACATTCGCCAACACATCTTCCCCTATGACCTTGACTGGCATTTTCGGAAGTTCCACCACACGACTCTCGGCACGGTTGTGCGACGGCGTATAAAGCGACAGCTCCTCGGTACGCTCGTCATAGACGACATTGACCATCACCGTAGGCTCACTGGGAAGCAAGTTGAGCACGGCAGCCTTCTGCTCCGGACGTTTCAGTACCACCACAACCTCATGGGTGCGGTCAGTCACATCGTTCACCATCACGCGACCCTGCGGCATACGATTCACAAGGTTGCCATCGATAAACACAGAGAAACTCTCGCCCCGGTGCGACTCAAAATTCACCGTATAGCGCTTATCCTGTCCCTGCGCCGCCATTGTCCCACTCAGGAGACCCATTACAAACAATACCAAAATATTCTTCATAATACTCTAAAAACTGTTCACTAAACACTGAACACTACCCACGGAAGGCCATTGTGTCGATATATCGCCCCTCCTCGCCTTTCAGAGCCATGGCAAACTCCTTGAACGAGCGGTGTTCCATATAGATGACATTGTATACGTCGCCCACATTATTGATGAAGTGGGCGTCGCTGTCGGTGATAAAATTGAACTTCTTCAGGTAGGCGAACTTCTTCACAAACTCGTCCCGTGTGGTGAACTTGTTGATCTCCAACCCGTCAGCCTTGAGGTCAGGCGGAATGAAACCCAGCTGGCTCATCAAGCTCGTGGTGCCCTTGTTTACATGTGCCGGAACAAAGAGGCCCCCTATGCGGTGCACCTCCTCATAGATGCCGTCGATGTCCACATCTATAGCGTTGAGCAGGTGGTATTCCTCCTCGCCCACAATCTCCTCGTTCTCATCAACGATAAGCTGGTAGCCGAAACGATCCTCGTCGTTGGGGATGGGCGGCAGGTGTGCGTCGAGGAACTCCTGCATGGCGTCGAGTTGCTCATCGTTCTCGAAGAAGCAGAGGCAATGAGCCTCCTCCTGCGATGTCACCTCCACGCCCCCCAGCACAAACAAGCCTTTCTCCTTGCCCACCCGCTGCGTCACCTTCACCTGGCGCGTCGTGTTGTGGTCGCTGATGGCTATCATGTCGAGCCCGCGCTCCAGCGCACGGTCGACGATGGCCGTCGGCGACATCTCGAGGTCGCCGCACGGCGACAGCACCGTGTGAATATGCAAGTCGGCTTTGAAGGGGGAAATCATCAGCTTTCTGATATAGTTATCAAGTTGTGAAAGCTTTGTAGTTATGAAGTAATGTAGTTATGTAGTTAAGCCAAATGTCTTTGTGGCGACCATCCACGATGGTGGTATTGGCTCTAACTTCTTTAACTTCTTAACTTCTCTAACTTCTTATTGATTCAGTAGCTGGTAGATTTTTCCGACGGTCTCGTAGGTCTGCATCTCGGTGGAGAGGAAGGGGATGCCCTCTTCGTTGCTCTGCTCCACGGTGTCCTCGCTGGCAGTGAGACCTTTAACGAGGATTACGCAGGCCAGTTCCTTCAGCGAGGCAATGGCCATTACATTCTTGTGCGTCTGCAGCGTCACCCACACATTGCCCATCTCGGCATTGCCCATCACGTCGCTCAGCAAGTCGCTGACATAACATCCGTCGATGTCGCGGTCAAGGCCGTTTTCGCCACTTAACACTTTCAGATTCAGTTTCTCTACAAGTTCTCTTACTTTCATATTAATATTCTATTGTGTTATTATTTTACTATACTAATGCGGTGCAAAGATACGAAAATATTTGACACAATTATAAAAAGAGGATAAAACTTTGTTAAAATCAATTCGTTATTGCCGTTTCTATCTATTTCAGAAAGTCATTTTTAATGCGATAATGCCTTAAATAAAAGCATTTTTCCTTTATGTATAAGTGAAGGATGAGTAGTTTTGAGAAATCCCTCAACCGTCATCTTCACAATGTCACAGGGATGGATATTACCTACTATTCATGCCGTCACGGGTATGCCACACATTACCTCAACTGCGAAGGCTCCAACCCAATCCATCTTGCCACGATGATGGGACGTTCCGTCAATGGCATATTCCGTTATGTGAAAACCATCCAGACCGAGGACGAGATATTGAAAGAAAGGAAACGTATGGGATTGTAGTCCTCAAATATCCTGTTTTTGCACGGTTATTTGCGATATAACAGGAGTTCCCCTATTCCTTTGACAATTGGCAAGGATAATAGGAGAACTCCTATTATTTGGCACTTATAAAATCACCTAATTCTTTGCGTCCTTCTTTTTTTGTTTCAATATTGACTTATACTCTTCGGACAAATAAGATTCGACAAATTCTGACACAGATGAGAAAAACATTCCGTTATCCTCATACTCATCTCTCATTTTCTCATTAACCTTCAACAGAATTAATGCTGCTTTGTTATAGCTATAGATGTCGTCTTTGAAAGCGGAGAATAAGTCAGCAATTTGTTTAATACTTTGATTGCTACTTTCTGCCGCTCCCTTCAACTTCTGTTGCCCTATGATTTTATCTGACTTATACGGTGTATTCACATATTCCTCAAATGAAATCAATAATGGCGCATTCGCTCTTCTTTTATTAACCAATTCATTAAAATAGGAAGTGCCTTCCCCATATGCCTCATCAAACTCATCATTATTAACAAAATATTGTATGGTTGTTTTTCTGATTGACAGTTTAACTACTTGCGCAGTGAAATATTTATCACCTTTTTCATAGGCTCGATTAAAGTCATCTTCATTCTCAAAATATTGCAAATAATCAATTTTTGCCTGCCTATATTTCACCTGTGCGGTTAAATAAGAATCCCCCTTATCATATGCATCATTAAATTCTTTTTCTGTTTCAAAATAATGCAAATAATTTGTTTTTGCCTGTATTCGGCAATCTTTTTCGGATGGTTTAATCTGATTATCCTCAAAAGCCATTACAAAATCAGCAAAATGAGGATAATGGCAACGATATTCTGAATATTCATCTTGCAATGAGTCAACGACAGATGGGATTTGATTACGTAATACCTCAATATATTGGGCTTTATCCTTTCGGAGTTCAACCCTCATCCCATTCAATGCCTTTTGTAACTCATCAATGATGGTGTGGTATTTACTATTAAATTCATCTTCAATTTCTGTTTCAGATGAATAGTTGCGGTCGCTCATTGCAATCGTTTTGACTAAAAAATTCTCTCGGTCTTTCAGTCTTATATAATACGGGGATTGTTTTATTAAATTGTTTGCAGAATCTCGTTCGATGGAAAGACGGTTATTGTATTTTATTATCAACTTTGGAAATATAGTTTGTTGAAGAATTTTTACGGTTTCTGCTCGGGTAAAATTATAGGACAAACCTTTCAAAGAAACATTTTCCACATTTAATTCTTCCCCTCTAATAATCAGGTCGGTAGCACCTGTTTCTATAGTGTATTGGTTATCTCCAATTGCAAGTATTAGTTTTTGGGGATATATTGTATCGTTTCTTCTTCCCCAAATACAACTAACCACATCTGCATCAAAATCATTATTTTTAATCTTTTGGGCATTACTTATGTCAATCGGAATAGTTGCATTGATTTTTGAGGAAAACTCTTTATCGCTCGATATGGCCTGCCCCATTAACCCAGATGTCGAAGGCCCTCCTGCTCCTTCAAATTTTATTGTATAGGCTATTTCATAGGAATAAGTTTCATTGTCTGCATTATACTTTATTGGACGTATTTTATAGGTGGGTTCGGGGATGGCATTTTCGCATAAATTGTTGAATTTTTTTGATATATCATGCTCCAACCTGTCTTTATATTGGTCTGTTGTTTCAAATTCTCCTTTCGCAGTCCATTCAGTTACCCCATTTCGAATAGTTAGTTTTAATACTCCATACGATGATTTTAGCATATTATGTAAATATCGTTCCTCTGAAGTCATCAATGATTCCGCCTGTTTTAACTCCGCCTCCATCTTTTTTAAGGTGTTTTTGGCGGATTGTGGATTTTTGTATACCGCCTCCATTATTGCTCCATAGGCAAAGACCTCTGCCCCATACATCGCCATCGCAAGTGATTCCTCTGTTGATAGTTTCTGCACTCGCCCGTAAGTAAAAATCGAATAATACTTTACGTATATTTCCGTGCATTTCTTCTGATATGCGGATTGAGCATTGGTGCCTGTCGGCAGCATCACACAAAATAGAAGTGTGATTGTGAATAAGATATTTCTGATTTTCATATTTTTATTGTTTTACTATTCGTATCTTTTCCAATCATTCAACCAAAAATCATTAAAGAGGTCGCTTTCGGTCGGATTATCTGCCGTCCAGTCTGGTAAATCTTCTACTGAAAAAATTGACCAATCTGTGCCCTCAATGAATTGCTGTAGTTGTTTATATGATGTTTCGGAAGAGCTGAAACACGTTATAAGCACTTTGTGCAATTTATAGTTTCTGTAATTACTATAACGAGGGTAATTATCATATGCTTCTTTTATGATTTTGGGATAATTGTCACGTTGATTATCCTTCATCATAGTATAAGCTTTGTTTTCTGCCAATATAACATGCAATTCATGCCTCCCTTCTATGGATAAATATACATCTGCCACAACATCACAATAACACCATTGCTTCCACACCTCAACAGAGTCAATTGTTATGTTTGGCATATCAGAGATTCCCAATAATTCAAACAAAATATGTCGACATTGGTGATAGAGATAAGGTCTTTCGTCCTGACACTCTTTATCTGCTGCCATTCGTAATACCCACGACAATTCGTAATCGAGGATTGCTTCCAATCCGTGGTCACCTTCGGAATGGTCACTCATAAATTTTGACTCTGTTGTTTTCATTATTATATTTTGTTTATTACCAAAATTTTGCGCATTAATTCTGTTTGTCATAATTATTAGACAACCAAATACAATGCCCTTCATTAGACTTATGTGGTATCTTCTCATTACATATTTCCATTACAATTTGTAGTATTCAACGGCTAATCATTTCCTTTACAATGAGTCGACAATTGTTGCTTGGAAATAAGGTGGCATAAAGAAAGGCGTAAATCCTCTCATCGTATTAACTGCCACTTATTCTTTGAGTGGGTGTCTGGAATACCTTAATGCAAATAAGTGGGAAAAGATTCACGCCCGAGCGCAAACTATCCGCAATCTTATTTCCGCATTAGATAGAATTTTCCAGACTCTACTCAAAGGAAACGAGAGCGTCAAGCTCATTATGTCTTTATTATCTTACAATTATTTGTGTCTATACCATATAATTACGTTTTAATTTGATAATGCAAAGATACACAATAATTCTGACACTGACACAATTATTTTGATACATAGAAGCATAGAGTGCCGAAAATCAATGTCATAAATTACATTTTTCTCAACTCCTAACGTCTTCTTATACCCGCAATTGTCATTTGGGTGGAGGTTTGATTCACATTTTCAGTCGCATATACACCCACTTTTTATACTTAACATTAATTAACGATTTCACCACTTAACTTTTGAGGGTTCCCATTTATACATATGTGTAAAAGAAACAATAATCAATCAAAAGTTCAAAGTTATGGCAAACAAAATCAATCCACAAACCAACCCCATCTTTCAATTCACAGAATTGACTCCTAAAGAGTATGAAACAATGCCCGAAAATGGCCTGTATATTCTTCGTTGCAAACTGCCCGAGGATGATTGGGCGTGCATTTGCAAAGAGGATATGAAAGATGAATTATCCAAACAGATACGCCATTACGGCATTGGGAATTGGGGCAAGGATGGCGGATTCCACATCTATTCCGTTGCAGTGTCCGACAACTTCAAAGAGACAGACGAAGTGTCCCTTGAAAAATCATATTCTATCCTGTTTTCTAGCTGAGAAAATGTTAAAAAAGTGCCTGCGGGGCACTTTTTTATTATTGTTTCGAAAAATGTATGTATCTTTGCATTTTAAAAATTGTTAAAATATGAGTTTGAAGATTGTTGTACTTGCCAAGCAAGTTCCTGATACAAGGAATGTTGGCAAGGATGCTATGACGGCGGAGGGTACGGTGAACCGTGCCGCGCTGCCGGCTATTTTTAACCCCGAAGATTTGAATGCACTGGAGCAAGCACTCCGCATCAAAGAACAGAACCCCGGCACCACCGTGGGTCTGCTGACCATGGGTCCCCCGCGTGCCGGTGAGATTATCCGCGAAGGTCTCTACCGCGGCGCCGATACCGGCTGGCTGCTGACTGACCGTCTCTTCGCCGGTGCCGACACGCTGGCCACCAGCTACGCCCTCGCCACTGCCATCAAGAAGATTGGCGACGTGGACCTCGTCATCGGCGGCCGTCAGGCCATCGACGGCGACACCGCCCAGGTGGGTCCCCAGGTGGCTCAGAAACTGGGTCTCAACCAGGTGACCTACGCCGAGGAAATCCTCAAGATAGAGAACGGCAAAGCCACCATCCGCCGCATGATTGACGGCGGTGTGGAGGTAGTCGAGGCTCCGCTGCCCCTGGTGGTGACCGTGAACGGCAGCGCCGCCGAGTGCCGCCCCGCCAACGCCAAGCTGGTGATGAAGTACAAATATGCCGCCTGCCCGCTGGAAGTGGCCGAGGACGACAACCGCAAAGAGCTGCGCGCAGAGCGCCCCTACCTGAATCTCATCCAGTGGAGCGTGGCCGACGTGGACGGCGACGCCAGCCAGTGCGGCATGAGCGGCTCGCCCACCAAGGTGAAGGAGGTGCAGAGCATCGCCTTCCAGGCCAAAGAGAGCAAGACCCTCACCGGCGCCGACACCGACATCGACGGCCTCATCAAAGAATTGTTGAATGATAAGATTATTGGCTAATGAACAACGTATTCGTATATATTGAGATTGAAGGCACCGAGGTGCGCGAGGTCTCGCAGGAACTTCTGACCAAGGGCCGCAAACTGGCCAACGAGCTTGGCGTGGAGCTGCACGCCGTGGCCATCGGCACCGGCATCAAAGGCAAAGTCGAGGAGCAGGTGCTGCCCTACGGCGTGGACAAGCTGTTCGTCTTCGACGCCCCCGAGCTCTTCCCCTACACTTCGGCTCCCCACACCGACATCGTGGTGAACCTCTTCAAGGAGGAGCAGCCGCAGATCTGCCTGATGGGCGCCACCGTCATCGGCCGCGACCTCGGTCCGCGCGTCAGCAGCAGCCTCACCAGCGGCCTCACCGCCGACTGCACGCAGCTCGAAATCGGTCCCTACGAGGACAAGAAGAGCGGCAAGACCTACGAGAACCTGCTCTATCAGATTCGTCCCGCCTTCGGTGGCAACATCGTGGCCACCATCGTCAACCCCGACCACCGTCCACAGATGGCCACCGTGCGCAGCGGCGTCATGCAGAAAGCCGTCTACGAGGGCAGCTGCAAGAAAGAGGTGGTCTATCCCGAGGTGAGCAAGTACGTCAGTCCCGAAGCCTTTGTAGTAAAGGTGCTCGACCACCATGTGGAGGCCGCCAAGCACAACCTCAAGGGTGCCCCCATCGTCGTCTCTGGCGGCTATGGCGTGGGCTCGAAGGAGGGCTTCGACATGCTCTTCGAGCTTGCTAAGGTGCTACACGGCGAAGTGGGCGGCAGCCGCGCCGCCGTGGATGCCGGATGGATTGACAACGACCGCCAGATTGGCCAGACGGGCGTCACGGTGCACCCCAAGGTGTACATCGCCTGCGGCATCAGCGGCCAGATTCAGCACATCGCCGGCATGCAGGACAGCGGCATCATCATCAGCATCAACTCCGACCCCGAGGCCCCCATCAACAAAATCGCCGATTATGTGATTAACGGCACCGTCGAGGAGGTCGTCCCGAAAATGATTAAGTATTACAAGCAGAATAGCAAATAATTATGGCAAACTACTATACCGACCATCCTGAGATTGCGTTCCACCTCTCCCACCCGGAGATGAAGCATCTCGTCGATTTGAGAGAAAAGAATTACGAGGATGCCCAGAAGGGTATCGACTACGCTCCCGTGGACTTCGAGGACGCTATGGAAAACTACAAGCGTGTGCTCGAAATCACCGGTGACGTGGCTGCCAACACCTTGGCTGTGAACTCTGAGAGCGTCGACCTCGAGGGGCCGCACCTGGAGAACAACCGCATGGTGTATGCCTCGAAGACCGTCGAGAACCTGCAGCAGACCCGCCTCGCCGGCCTCTACGGTGTCTCGATGCCGCGCCGCTATGGCGGACTGAACCTCCCCAACGTCATCTTCTCGATGGCCAGCGAGCTCGTCGCCGCCGCCGACGCCGGCTTCCAGAACATCTGGAGCCTGCAGAGCTGCATCGACACCCTCTATGAGTTCGGCAGCGAGGAACAACGTCAAAAGTACATCCCCCGCATCTGCGCTGGAGAAACCATGAGCATGGACCTCACCGAGCCCGACGCCGGCAGCGACCTGCAGCGCGTGATGCTCAAGGCTACCTTCGACGAAAAGGAGAACTGCTGGCGCCTCAACGGCGTGAAGCGCTTCATCACCAACGGTGACAGTGACATCCACCTCGTCCTCGCCCGCAGCGAGGAGGGCACCAAGGACGGCCGCGGCCTGTCGATGTTTATCTACGACAAGCGCAACGGCGGCGTCGACGTGCGCCACATCGAACACAAACTCGGTATCCACGGCAGCCCCACCTGCGAGCTCACCTACAAGAATGCCAAGGCCGAACTCTGCGGCGACCGCAAGATGGGCCTCATCAAATACGTCATGGCCCTGATGAACGGCGCCCGTTTGGGTATCGCCGCCCAGAGCGTGGGTCTGAGCCAGGAGGCCTACAACGAAGGTCTCGCCTATGCCCGCGAACGCGCCCAGTTCGGTGAGAAGATTATCAACTTCCCCGCCGTCTACGACATGCTCAGCCGCATGAAAGCCAAGCTCGACGCCGGCCGCTCGCTGCTCTACCAGACCGCCCGCTATGTGGACCTCTACAAGTGCCTCGAGGACATTGCCCGCGACCGCAAGCTCACCCCCGAGGAGCGTGCCGAGATGAAGATGTACAACCGACTGGCCGACGCCTTCACCCCCATCGCCAAGGGTATGAACTCCGAGTATGCCAACCAGAACGCCTACGATGCCATCAGCATCCACGGCGGCTCGGGTTTCATCATGGAGTATAAGTGCCAGCGCCTCTACCGCGACGCACGCATCTTCAGCATCTACGAGGGCACCACCCAGCTTCAGGTCGTAGCCGCTATCCGCTATGTCACCAACGGCACCTACCTGCAGGTGATGAAGGACATGCTGGCAAAGACCCCCGAAGGTACATTGAAAAGCCGTGTAGCTCCGCTCATCGACCTCTACGAGAAGGCCGTCAACTATGTCAACGAGGCCAACAACCAGGAGGTCCACGACTTCCTGGCCCGCCGTCTCTACGACATGACCTGCGAGATTATCATGAGTCTCCTCATCATCGACGATGCCAACCGCGCCCCCGAACTCTTTGAGAAGAGCGCCAATGTCTACGTCCGCATGACCGAGGAGGATATCTGTGCCAAGAGCTACTATGTGATGCACTTCACCGAGGCCGACCTCCCCGCCTTCCGCGCCGAGTAACGCCCCGTCCAACACAAACAAAAACAGGGATGTCCAATGGGTTTCCCTGTTTTGTTTTATGCCTGTTCTACTGTTTTTGTTATTCCTTCCAGCGTATGTTATTCTGTTATAATTGGAGTGATTTTCCTGGGTCAGCGGCGCCAGAAACGGGGGAGGAGGAGGACGATGACAGTCATGCACTCGAGACGGCCGAGGAGCATCAGCAGAGAGCAGAACCAGAGGGCTGCGGGGGTGAAATGGGCGTAGGAGCCGAAGCCTCCTGAGGCTCCTAGACCGGGACCATAGCCCGAGAGGCATCCTACGGCGGCGCCAATAGACTCGGTGGCATTTATACCACAGAGCATCAACACCATAACACCTACCATAAGAGTCAGACCGAAGACCATGAAGATGACCATCACGTTGTTGGTAATATGCGACGAAACGGGACGGCCATTGAGGCGAACGGGATTCACCACTCTGGGATGCAGACGGTTGCGCATGATGCTGCGCGAATTGCGGAGGAGAATGAGGACACGCATCACCTTCATACCGCCTGACGTGGAGCCCGCCATACCACCACAAAGGGAGAGCATTAACAATAGGAAAACGGCAGGTGTCCACCACACCGTAGTGTCGGCAACGACACTCCCCGTAGTAGTCAACGCACTGACAGTCTGCACGGTACCGAGCCTGAAAGCATCACTCCAATCGTAACCCACACGCCAGTGGAGTGTGCATACGATGAACGCTACCGATAATACGACAAGCATCAAATAGAAGTTGAGTTGATCCATCTTGTGACGTATCTGCTTCCATTTCAGGGTGAAGATAAGGTATAAGAGGGTGAAGTTGACACCACTGAGGAGCATGGCTCCAGCAAGGATATACTGCTGCAAAGGGGTGATTGTAGCAATGCTGTCGCTGTTAATGGAGAATCCGCCGGAGGAGATATTGGTGAAGGTGAGGTTGACGGCATCCCACAGCTGCATTCCACTGACCCACAGCACAATGACAAACGCCAGGGTGAACACCAAATAGATTCCCAAAGTGCGGCGGACGGTGACAACAGTGCGCACAGCGGTCTTGCCTGTATTATCGGCCCCTGAGGCCTCGGCGGTGTAGAGCGAATACTTGTTGATACCCAGTTGCGGAGAGAGGGCAAGGACCAGCAACACAATGCCGAAGCCACCGAACCATTGCGTCATGGAGCGCCAGAGGAGAACAGACGACGGCAGTGCCGCCACCTCGGGGAAGATGGTGGCACCAGTGGAGGTAACGCCCGACATGGCCTCGAACCAAGCCTCGGTAAAACTAAAGGTAGAGCCGGTAGCCAAGAATGGCAAAGTAGCAAACAACGAGAGTGTTATCCACAGCAAGACTACCAAAAGGTAGGACATACGACGGTCCTCGATGAGGGAGAATCTATGGTAGCGGAACGACAGAAATCCTCCTACTGCGAGGGTGAAGGCTGCACAGACAGCCATCTGACCGATAGTGCCATCGGCGAAATGCCACGCCGGGATGAGACAGAGTCCCATCAGCCCTCCCTCGGCCATCAACAGGATGCCCAAGAATCTCAAAACGGCTTTTATGTCAGTCTGCTTCATCTTATCTACGTTTCCAGTATGAGGGTGAGACAATGGCCAGCAGGGCGAAGATCTCGAGGCGTCCAGCGAGCATAAGAATCATAAGGATCCACTTGGCAAAGTCGGGCAGAGCCGCATAGTCGAGGCTGGCGCCGAGAGAATTAATCAACGGCGATGGGCCGAGGTTGGAGATATTGGTGGCTGCCATACAGAATGCATCAGCAATGGTCGAACCGCTAAATGTCAGCATAAAAGCGCCACCGATAATGAAGCAGATATAGAGGAATACAAAGCCGAAAATCTTGTTCACATAGTCTCCAGGAACCACTTTGTGGTCAATCTTAACAGAGAAGACCACATTGGGGTGCACCATACGGGTGAGGTAGTTGCGAAGATAAATGGCCAATGTCATCAACCGCCTTAATTTCAGACCTCCACCCGTAGAGCCTGCCGAGGCACCACTGAGAATAAGCAGGAAGGTCACTACCGATACCCAGAACGGCCATACAGCCGGAGTGTCGGTATAGAATCCACAAGTGCTTATCGTTGAGGCTATATGGAAGAACGAATACTGTGCCGATTTCCCCCACGCATTGCCCGAAAGGACAAACGCCACCGTACAACTCACAGCAGCAAAAAGGAAGATGCCTACATAGAGGGCAAACTCGTGATTGATGCGCAACTGGCGCCAACGGAAGGTGAAGAGGTTATAGAGCAACGCCACATTGACACCACTGAGGAACATAAACACCGTCAGGATACTCAGCGTTAAATCGTTGAAACCGCTCATGCCGAATTGGGTGGGCATAAAACCGCCTGTCGAGACGGTACTGAGAGCCAGACAGAAAGAATCGAGCACACCATTTCCGGCATATATCAACAAAGCAATAAGAATGAGCGTAATAAGCGTATAGATGCGCCACATACGGCTAACACTCTTGGCGATATGGGGGTGAAGCTTGCGCTGCTGCGTGCCGGAGAACTCGGCCGAATAGAGCTGCAACGACCCCCGATTGAGGCGTTTGAACATAGCCACGATAAAGAGGATAAGTCCCAATCCACCAATCCACTGCGTGATGGAACGCCAGACAAGCATCCCCTGCGGGATCACTGAGGGATTGGCGATGACAGAAGAACCTGTGGTAGTAAAGCCAGAGACTGACTCAAAGGCGGCATCGGAAAAAGAGTCGAGGACTCCGGTGGTAAGATAGGGCAATGCTCCCGCCAATGGTACAACAAGCCATGCTACGGCTGTAATCCAAAAACTCTCACGCTCACGTAACTCGTAGGATGCATTGCGGCCAACGATGTTTCGCAGTAGCAGTCCTATGACGGTAAGCATCAATCCTGAAAGGAGAAGGCCATACTGTGCACCGTCGGCATAATGGAGAGATACTGCAACAGGCAACACCATCGACAACGCCATCACCAACAACAGCATGCCTGACAGTCGGGCCACTAGCCGCAAGTTGAAAGTTGATAATTGAAAGTTTCTGGCCTTCATTCTCCTATCCTTAATCTTCTAACCTCTAATCAAAGAGTCTAGCCATGGCCGCCATAGCCTTAGGAAGAGTGAATACAACCACCTTGTCGCCCTCTTGGAGTTGCAATTCTCGGTTGGGCAGCAAAGTCTCACGACCACGGATGATGCCGCCAATGGTAGCACCCTGCGGGATGGCAAGTTCTCCGATGGGCTTGCGCGTAGCCGGTGACCATTTACCCACCATAAGTTCGATAACTTCGGCATTGGTGCCCGAGAGCCACTTGGAACTCACAGCGTCACCCTTGACGATGAATCGCGCTATATAGCTGGCGGTGATGAGTTTCTTGTTAATGATAGTATCGATGCCGATGTCCTGCGAGATATCGATGAAGCCTGTATTCTCCACCAGAGCAATGGTGCGTTTCACGCCTAGTCGCTTAGCGTGTAAACAGGTAAGAACATTTGTCTCGCTCGAATCGGTGACACCGATAAAAGCATCGGCATTCTGGAGTCCTTCCTCCTTGAGGAGCTCGATATCAGTGGCGTCGCCATGGATGACGAGCGTGTCGTCGAGCAGAGCGCTGAGTTCCTCGGCACGCTGGCGGTCTTCCTCGATAAGTGTAATGCGCATCTTGTCCTGTAGCGTCATGGCCGCATAGCGCCCGATACGACCGCCACCGGCAATCATGGTATTGCGGATGCTCACGGCTTCCTTGCCCACAACACGGTTGATATTCTCCAACTGATTGGCACGGCCAATGATATAGGCCAAGTCGCCTCCCATGAAGACCGTATCGCCATGGGGGATGATGGTCACACCATTGCGTAGCAATGCCACCACACGCACCTGTAGGTCGGAATGCAGCTGAGTCAGTTCCTTAACATTATGCCCCACCACCGGCGAACCGGTATCGAGACGGATGACGTACATAGTGAGCAGTCCTCCACTGAAGTCGAAGAACTCGGTGGCCACGGTATTGTTGAGGAGATTGGTAATTTCCTTGGCGGCGATGCGCTCGGGACAAACCATCTCGTCGACACCCAAGTCGCGAAACATCTCGCGATGCTTGGGGGTCAGCAGTTCTGCATTGGTAATGCGAGCCACCGTCTTCTTGGCTTTCAGTTTCTTGGCCAAGATACAAGTGACGAGATTAATACTCTCCTCATGAAGCACCGAGAGAAAAAGATCGCAGTCGGCCACATTGGCATCCTTGAGCACCTGTGGCGAAGTGGAATCTCCCGTGATGGTAAGAAGGTCAGTCTCACTCTCGAGACGCTTAAGAAGCTCAGAATGAGGGTCAACCACGGTGATATTATGGTCCAATTCGGTAAGCGACTGTGCCAGGTGGACCCCCACCTCACCGTCGCCGGCAATGATAATATTCATCTTTTGTCAATCAAAAATTGGGCTGCAAAAATACATATTTTTTTACAATAGTTCGTAATATTTTTGTATTTTTGCAGTTTGTAAAACAACACATTTCACATGGACAACTGCACTGACAAAACTACAAATCAGCCGATTGTACACCTAGAAAACCTCACCATCAGCCATGAGAACGGCATGCTGCTCACCGGTGTAAACCTCGACTTGAAGGAAGGCGAGTTCATCTATCTCATCGGCAAGAGCGGTGCCGGAAAGACCTCGCTACTGCGTAGCCTCTACGCCGACAGGCCTATTGATAACGGCGTGGCTGAAGTGTGCGGCTACGACGTGGCGCACATCAAACGTCGCCATATTCCCCAGCTGCGCCGCCGCATCGGTATCGTATTCCAGAACTTCCGCCTGCTCGACGACCGTAACGTCTATGCCAACCTTGAGTTTGTACTCCGCGCCACGGGTTGGAAGAAAAAAGACGAGATACGCAACCAGATTGAGAAAACCCTGTCGGCTGTAGGCATTGCCGACAAAGCCTATGTTAACCCCCTGCACCTCTCTGAGGGCGAACAGCAAAGGGTCGGTATCGCACGTGCTCTGATAAACAACCCTGCGCTGATTCTTGCCGACGAGCCCACAGGGAACCTTGACCCCGTCACCTCGGCAGAAATCATGCAGTTGCTCCTCGAAATCAACAGCCAAACCCGCACCACGATGCTCATCTCTACCCATGACTTCATGATGATTGACAAATTCCCCGCACGCGTGGTGGTATGTGAAAACGGCACACTGGTGGATACCGAACGCGACCTACAAGGGAGCGAACAAGCATAAGGCCGAACGCAATAATTCGCAAGTTTTAGCGTTATTCCAATACAAAATCGAAAAAAAGAAAGAAATGAAAAGAATCTTCAGCCTCATACTCATCGGCCTGCTGATTGTCGGCAGCTTTGATGCCATGGCACAGAACAAGAAGAAGAAATCCAATAGCAAGAAGGAAACCTCCATGTTCATCGAAGGACGCCAGAAAGTGCGCCAGACCGACTATGCCACCTTCGACAAGTTCACCAACTTCAGCACCAAAGACAACAACGTCTACTACAGCACTTTTGACTATACCGACTTCCCCGCCCTGACAGTTGACCACAATCCCGCATGGCCCGAGGAGATTCGGCCTGTGATGAATTATTTGGAGAAAGTGTCGCGCGCATCGATAACCCTCTACGCTCTCTACGCCCTCAACCCCGAAATCACCGACTATGCCCAGCGCGAACAGCTTCACCTGAAGGCTCGCGAAGAAGCCAAGGCCTCACTTGAAGCCTTTGACACTTGGAAAACAAGAAAGAACATGCGTAACAAGACGCAGTTCAAGGTAGCAGAAGTTGACTACCGCTACTTCAAGGGCACAAATTTCTACAACGAGCAGCGCAGCGACGACATCATCCATGTCGGAGTTCTCATCTACCTCGGCAGCAAAAAGAACACTATCTTCACCGTCGATACCACCAGCCACACCTTCCCCGACATCAAATTCTTCCCCAATGATGCCACCATCATCGAATCCTGGACACCCGTATTGGATGAACTGGCCGAATATCTAAAGAATAACGACCGCAAAGGAGTAATCCTCAGCGGCTATACAGACAATCAAGGTACCGAAGCCTATATCAACGGCATCTCGCGCCAACGGGCCATGGAGATTAAGAAGGCCCTTATGCTGCGCGGCATCGACGCTAGCCGTATCGAGATTGTCGTTAAAGGAGACGAAGACCCCATCGGAGACAACAGCACCTACGAAGGCCGCATTGCCAACCATCGCGTCAGCATCAAAATCCAGTGACAAACAAAGATCGATACCGTCAAATATGTGAAACAGAGGGGTCACAAATCCCTCTGTTTCTGCAATATTGGTGGATGGAGACGGTATGCAAGGGCAAGCAGTGGGATGTAATCCTAGTCGGAGACGATGGTCATTACTGCGGTGCCTTGCCGTTCCTCTACGGGAAGAAGTTTGGTCTGAAATACATACTGCTGCCACAACTGACACCATGGAGCGGCCCATGGTTGCGCGACGGTATGGAAGCCTTGGAGCGCAAGGAAACCCTAGGAGCATTGGCTTACGGCCTGCGTGACCAGAAAGCGATGCTCTGTATGCAACGTTTCGCACCAGTAATAGCCGCTGACGACTGCCAGTGTTTCGTTCAATACGGTTTCAACCTAACACCACGACACACCTACCGATTCGACCCTATTCCTGTCCCCGAGACGCTGCGAAAGCTAGCCGACAGAGGACGCCGCCGGGGTGTCGAGGCTATAGACAAGGCCTATACAATTGACCGAGAGGTGAATGCAGAAGAGTTTGCGAACCTGCATATCAACTACTGGAAACGCCGAAATGGCCACGACCTGCTGAATCACGAATTCATCCAGCGGGTATGCTCCACCGCCCTTGACCGAAAGCAGGCACTACTCTATGGCCTGCGCGACAAGAAGGGCACTCTAATGGCCGCACGCTTCGTGGTGTACGACAGCCACTGTGCCTACGCGCTAATGTCAGCCATGCGACACAACGCCCTTCGCAACAGCATGACAGTGCTAGTATGGTCCATGCTTACTGACCTTTACGGGCGCACCGATGCATTCGACTTCGAAGGTGGAATGGACCCTGGAGTAGGCCATTTTTACAGTTCGTTCGGCACAAAGCAAACGGAACTGCAATGCATCTACCATTCGAAAATACCTTTGGGCTCAAAATTGTTGCACCTATGAACATTAAGATGATAGTGGTCTCCAAGACCGATATCGCCTACCTACAGACAGGCATCGACGAATATGTGGGTCGACTTCGCCACTACTGCGACTTCGAACTGGTGGTAATTCCGGCATTGAAAAACCTGGGCAAAACTTCACCCGAGGAGGTCAAAGAACGTGAAGGACAGCTGATACTGAAACAGCTAGAAAAAGTCGATACCACCGTACTCCTCGACGAGCATGGCCGAGAATACACTTCTATAGGTTTCTCGGAATATCTTCAAAAACAGATGAATGCCGGCACCCGTACACTGGCCTTTGTCATCGGTGGCGCCTTCGGCTTCTCTCCCGCCGTCTATGCCGCCGCCACCCACAAAATATCCCTTTCGCAGATGACCTTCAACCACCAGATGGTGCGCCTCTTCTTTGTGGAGCAGCTCTACCGAGCCTTCACCATCCTACACCACGAGAAATACCATAATAACTAGTCCTCAAAGACCTTTTGGGACAAAGTCGACGATGGCAAACTGCTCGTCGAAGCTGATGTCCTGCAGTTGGATATGGTCGAAGAGGCTACCTACAGGCTGTCCTCCGGCCATATTGTTTTCTGCGGCACGCTGAATACCTCTCGACAAATTCAGCATAATACGGTTATCCGGCAGTATGTCAATCATATCACCCCCGGGCTGGTTCTTGGCCATATTGATGGCTTGACGAATCATGAAGTCGATACCCATGCCACCGTTATACGAGAGGGTGATATTACCGTCAGGATCGATGTTCTCAACCGTCAGGTCAATACCGACACTGGCTGTTTTGACAAACATATTCACCTCGTAGGCAATACGCACCGTGTGGGGCCCACCATACATGACAGGCAGCTGGCGACCGGCCTTGCGTGCTATCAAATCACTAATTTCCTGATAAGTAAGTCTGAATTGCATAGTTTTATTTATGAATTTGAGTCAGATGAAAAGAATGCGGTGACGGCAGAAGTATAACTCTTGGAGACAGGGATGGTCTTGGCCGAGGATGCCAACTCAAGAACCAACCCCGAACGCTCCTTGCGCATCAACTTGACATTGACCACATTGACCATATAGCCACGATGGCAGCGCAACAACCCCACCCCCGAATACTCTTTTTCCAAGTCTTTCAGCGAATTATGGAGAATAAAAGTATCTTCCTTTTCATCATTTAAATAATGTATATTGGCATAATTGTCCGCCGCCTCAATATAAAGGACATTGGCCAAACGAGTGGAAAAAGCCAGACGCCCCCCTTTGTCATAAAAATTGATGCTCTGATCAGAAGGGGTCAACTGAGAATCGATAGTAACCTTGCGACGTAAGTTCAGTAATTCCATACGGAGTTCCCGCAGACGAAAAGCCTGAAAAGACAACACATTAGGGACTAAAAAAACAGCCACATTCCCGAGCAGGATATCTCCCGCCAAAGGTGCCAGCCGCAGACTGCCACCGCCACTGAGACTCCAGGCCATGATGGTCGTCACAGCCACACAGAGAATCAACTCCACAAACATCCACACCACCAACACAAAGAGCGACAACTCCTTATATCGACACAGAACCAATAAAGCCACCCTGCTGACAGCCACCGTGGCATACCCACCCACCGCCATCAAAGCCAGCCGGGCCAATGGAGAGAGCGAAGAATTCTGGGAGGTAAATTCAAGCACCCCCACAGGCTGGACAAAAACCACCAATATCACGGCAAGCAAAAAAGACAATACCAAGAAAAGTAAAATCGACTCCCTCGAGGTCATAAACCGGACGATTGCCGGCAAATTGAGTGTCTGGTCAGTATTCATTTTATGTTTATTCTACCCAAAATATTCAAATTTCACCCAAAATAACGCCTTTTTACCCATATTATTGTGTATTTTACTTAAATTAACTTTTATATTTAGGTTTTTTAACGTTTCTTTGCAGCCCGAAAATTAATAAAAATTAACATGAAAATACTAGGAACTGGAAGCGCTCTGCCAAAAAAAGTCGTCACCAACGACATGCTGTCGGAGTTTCTCGAGACCAGCGACGAATGGATTACTACTCGAACCGGAATCAATACACGTCACATCATTACCGACGAAAGATTTGAAGATTTGGCCACCGAAGCAGCCGGACGGGCAATCGATGCCGCAGGCCTCTGCCCCGACGATATCGATTGTATTGTCTGCTCCAACGTATCCAACCTTTACATTACCCCCCACCTTTCGAGCATCATCATGGGCAACCTCGGAATGAAAGGCCCCAACTGTCCCACCATGGACGTCAACGCCGCCTGCGTGGGCTTCGTGCAGAGCCTCGACGTCTGCGATGCCCTCATCGCCACGGGGCGTGCCAAACATATCCTGCTTGTGGCCGCCGAGGAATGCACCCGTTTCTGCGACTGGACTGACCGCAACTGTGCAGTCCTCTTCGGCGATGGCGCCGGTGCCGTGGTACTCGGAGAAGGCGATGGTCTCATCGCCAGTAAGCTCACCACCATCCCCATGCCCGATGTCATCGTCTACCAGAACCCCATGGAGGCCACTCCTTTCGAAACCCGCGAGGGTATCGACACCCACAGTGCCCTGGTCATGAAAGGCCGCGAAGTGTTCCGCATGGCTGTCACCTCGGCCGCACGCGACATCGCCAGCGTAAGCGCCTCAGCGGGATTGTCCCTCGATGATATCGACCACTTCCTCCTGCATCAGGCCAACCTTCGCATCAACGAAGCCATCCGCGAGAACCTGCGTCAGCCTCAGGAGAAATTCCCCACCAACGTGCAGCGCTTCGGCAACACCAGCTCGGCCAGCATCCCCCTGCTGCTTGACGAAGGGGTGCGCGAAGGAAAAATCAAACGCGGCGACACCATCCTCATGAGCGCTTTCGGCGCCGGATTTGTCTCCGGCATCGCCATCTTGAAATATTAACCATATAAATATAAAGAAAACAATATTAATTAATATGAGCAAAGTATACATCACCGGAGTGGGGTGCATCACCCCTATCGGAAACGACATCGAAACGCTGTGGAACAACCTCGTAAACGGATTCTGCGGCATTGACTTCATCACCAAACTCGACACCACTGACCTGCCCGTCAAGGTGGCCGCCGAGGTGAAAGATTTCCACCCCGAAAACTATGGCATCGACAAAAACATGATCCGTCACAACGACATCTATGCCCTCTATGCCCTCGCTGCTGCCGCCCAGGCCATGGCCGACAGCGGCCTGAAGGTAGGCGAGGATGTCGACCCGCGCCGTCTCGGCGTAGCCATCGGCAGCGGCATCGGCGGTATCCAGACCTTCCAGCGCGAGCACGCCAATATGATGCAGTACGGTCTCCGCCGCATCTCGCCACTATTCATCCCCGAGATGATTGGCAACATCGCCGGCGGCAATGTAGCTATCACATACAACGCACAAGGTCCCAACTTACCCGTGGTAACAGCCTGTGCCACAGGAACCCATTCCGTCGGGGAAGCCTACCGTCTCATCCGTGAGGGTCGCGCCGACGCCGTCATCACCGGCGGTGCTGAAGCTGCCGTCTGCGGCATGGCCATCGGTGGTTTTGCCAACATGAAAGCCCTCACTACTAGCGACGACCCCATGGCCGCCTCGCTGCCCTTCGATGCCCGCCGCCACGGCTTCGTCCTCGGCGAAGGATCGGGCATCCTTATCCTTGAAAGCGAAGAACTTGTAAAGAAACGCGGTGCCAAGACCTACGCCGAAGTCTGCGGCTATGGCAACACCTGTGACGCCCACCACTATACCGCCCCGCACCCCGAAGGCCGTGGCGCTGCCGAATCCATGCGCCTGGCACTCGAAGAGGCTGGCTACAAAGCTGGTGAGAACCTCTACATCAACGCCCATGGCACTGGCACTCCCCTCAACGACAAAGGCGAGACCTTGGCTATCAAGAAAGCCCTCGGCGAAGAAGAGGCCCGCAAGGCTGTCATCAGCAGCACCAAGTCGATGCACGGTCACATGCTGGGTGCCACGGGAGCTGTCGAGCTGATTATCAGCGCCCTTGCACTGAAGAACGGCATCATCCCCCCGACCGTCCACCTCGACTCACCCGACCCCGAGTGCGACCTCGACTACACACCCCACACCGCACGCCACTTCCAGGCCGACATCGCCATCAGCAACACCTTTGGCTTCGGCGGTCAAAACGCCACCGTGGCGCTGCGTGCAATCAAGAAATAATAATCCACTTAAACACCATCAAATCATCATGAACGTACTTAACAGAGACGAAATCAAGACCTTCCTTCCCCACCGCGAGCCGATGCTACTTGTTGACGACGTAACCATGGAAGGCGACACCGCCGTTGCCCACTACCACGTGCGTGGCGACGAATATTTCCTGCAGGGCCACTTCCCTGGCAACCCCATCGTTCCCGGCGTCATCCTCTGCGAAATCATGGGCCAGTCGATGTGCATCCTCGTGCGCGACGAACTCGCCGCCGGCCGCATCCCCCTCTACAGCGGCATCAAGGAAGCCCGTTTCCGCCAGCCCGTGAAACCCGGTGACACCATCGAGATTCGCGGCCGCATCACCGACCGCCGCAGCCTCATCTTCCACGCCGAGGCCGAAGCTAAAGTCAACGGCAAGACCGCCGTCAAAGGAGTCCTTTCCTTCGCACTGATTGATAACCCAAACAAATAAGCCAGATACTATGGAACTTTTAAAAGATAAAATCGCCCTCGTGACCGGTGGCTCACGCGGCATCGGAAAACGAACCGCCACCCTTTTCGCCGAAGAAGGCGCCACCGTCATCTTCACCGACATCCAGGAGAATGATGCCAGTCGCGAAACCCTCGCCGAGCTGCAGAAACACAGCCCCCGTTCGATGTTCATCGCCTCGAACGCCGCCGACTACGATGCCACCGTGCAGGTCGCCGAGACCGTGCAGAAAGAGTTCGGCCGCCTCGATGTCCTCGTCAACAACGCCGGCATCACGCGCGACAACCTCCTGCTCCGCATGCAGCCCAAAGACTGGGACCTCGTCCTCGAAGTCAACCTGCGCTCGGTCTTCAACTTCTGCAAGGCCTTCGCACCCATGATGCTCAAGCAGCGCAGCGGCAGCATCATCAACACCAGCTCCGTCGTCGGAGTCAACGGCAACGCCGGCCAGTGCAACTACTCGGCCTCCAAGAGCGGTATCCTGGGCTTCACCAAGAGCCTCGCCAAGGAGCTGGGCTCCCGTGGCATCCGCTGCAACGCCATCGCCCCCGGTTTCATCGAGACCGTGATGACCCAGCAGCTCCCCGAGGATGTGCGCAAGGGCTGGATGGACGACATCCCCCTGCACCGCGGCGGCACCGAGACCGACGTGGCCAAGACCTCGCTCTACCTCGCCTCCGACCTCTCCACCTACATCACCGGACAGGTCATTTGCGTCGACGGCGGTCTATCGTTGTAAACGTATAGAAATCAATAATAAAGCGAGATGCCCGCGCTTCGCGCGGGCATCTCGCTTTATGCCGACCCAACAGATTCAGTGACAGCACCTAAGAGGCACTTCCTCTGTACATCCTCTGTACATGCTCTGTACATGCTCTGTATTAATTACAGAGGAGACACATACAATATATTTTTTACTTTGACGTTAGAGAGACAGCAAAACACAATTGTAACAAATGGAAAACGACATCATCAATGTGATGCTGCAGCATCGGTCGATAAGGAAATTCACTTCGAAGAAGGTAAGTGCGGAGCTGTTGAAAGAGATAGTCAACTGTGGCCTGCGGGCCTCGAACACTGGCAATATGCAGCTCTATAGCGTCATTGCCACCCAGGAGGATCCGCTGCGCACGGAACTCTGCGGGTTGCACTTCGGACAGTGCGCCACGGCGCCGCTGTGGCTCACCATCTGTACCGACGTGAACCGCTACCACCACTACTGCCGTGTAAACCAATGCGATGAGCCCTACGGCAACCTGCTGTGGTTCGTCTCCGCCCTCATCGACGCAAGCCTCTTCGCACAGAACCTATGCATAGCCGCAGAATCCAAAGGATTGGGGTTCTGCTATCTGGGCACCGTAAACTACAACACGGAGAAGATTGCCAATCTGCTGCAATGCCCCAAGGGAGTAGTTCCCGTCATCGCCATTGCCATGGGTCATCCCGCCGAGGAGGGGCGCCTGAGCGAACGCTTGGGATGCGACGCCGTGCTGCACAGCGAGGTGTATCACGACCCCACCGACGAGGAAATCATGAAGAGCCATGCCGTACGCGACAACGACCCCTTCAACCAGCAGATGGTCAAGGAGAACGGCACGCGCAACTACTGCGAAATCTTCACCACAAAACGCTATCCCCGCGCCCAGAACGAGGCCATCAGCGCCGACCTCCTGGCATTCCTCCGCAAGAGCGGAATGATGAACTAAGGTGCAACTTTTTTTTGCCATGTCAGAAAAAATGTGTACCTTTGCAACTTAAAATAAACGATAACTATGGCAGAAATCACACGCACTTTCGACCTGCTGGACCACCTTGTGGAGCATTTCCCCAAGGACGATATCCTGGCAGGAAAGGTGAACGGCGAATGGGTGAAATACTCATCACATGACTACTATAAATTTGCTCACTACCTGGCTTATGGCCTGTGCGAGATAGGACTAAAACAGGGAGACCGTGTCGTCACCATGAGCGGCAACTGTCCTGAATGGAATTTCATCGACATGGCCCTGGCCATGTGCGGCATGATTCACGTACCCATCTACCCCACCCTCAACACCGAGAGTTATCTCCATATCTTGAAGCACAGCGAGGCCTCGGCTGTCTTTGTCAGCACCAAGGTGTTGCTGAACCGCCTACGTCCCGCCTTGGACCAGACGGAGGAGAAGCTCCAGGTATACACCCTGGCCAATATCGAGGGCGAACACCGCACGCTGGAAGTTCTCAAACTTGGCATCGCCAACCGCGACAAATGGATGCCCGAAATCGAGCGTCGCAAACGTGAGATCAAGCCCGACGAATGGATGACCATGATCTACACCAGCGGCACCACGGGCCTGCCCAAGGGTGTGATGCTGAGTCACCGCAACCTCTGCTCCAACTTCTTGGCCCACTCACAGGTACAGGTGTTGAACTCGAGCCACCGCGTGCTCTCGTTCCTGCCACTGAACCATATCTACGAGCGCTCACTCAACTACCACTGGCAGTATCTGGGCATCAGCATCTACTATGCGGAAAGCCTCGGCACCATCCAGCAGAACATGCTGGAGATTAAGGGTGACGGCTTCTGCGCCGTGCCGCGTGTGCTGGAGATGGTCTACGACAAACTATATGCCGCCGGCAAGGACTTCTCGGGAATCAAGAAGAAAATCTACGACCGCGCCTTCAAGCACGGCAGCCATTACGACTACTCGGGCCTGCGAAAATTCTCGCCCATGTACATGGTGGGGCAGAATATCCTGGACAAGCTGGTGTACAGTAAATGGCGCGAGAAATTCGGAGGCAAACGCCTTATCATCATCACCGGCGGTAGCTCCATCCAGCCCAAGATGGTGCGAATCTTCGCTGCTGCAGGCATCAACATCTACGAGGGCTACGGTCTGAGCGAGACCTCTCCCGTCATTGCCGTCAACGACCCTGCCCACGGCATGGTGAAGATCGGCACCGTAGGTCCTATCTTGAGTGGCGTAGAGGTGAAGTTCGGCGAGGATAACGAAATCCTCACCCGCGGACCACACGTCATGCTGGGCTACTATAAAGACCCCGAATACACCGCCCAGGTCCTCGACAGCGACGGCTGGTTCCACACCGGCGACATCGGTGAGCTGGTGGGTGGGAAATACCTGAAGATCACCGACCGCAAGAAGGATATTTTCAAACTCTCGGCCGGCAAATACGTGGCACCGCAACTCATAGAGAACATGCTGCGTGAATCGGAATACATCGAGCAGGTGATGGTCATCGGCGAGAACGAGAAACAGGTGGCCGCCATCATCAGCCCTAACTTCAACACCCTGCACTACTGGGCCCTGAAGTATAGACTTCATTACCGCGACAATGCCGAACTCATCTCCCTGCCGCAAACGCAGGAGAAGATGCGCAAGGTGCTGGATGCCTTCAACAAGAACCTTGCACCGCACGAGCAGGTCAAACAGTTCCGCCTAGTGACCGACGAATGGACGCCCAACAACGGAATGCTGTCACCGACACTCAAACTGCGTCGTGCTCCCTTGATGGAGAAATACAAGGACCTCATCAACGACATCTACGGAAAAGAGAAGCCTTCAGTGAACGCATTCTTCTCTGCATTCAAGTCGGTAGAGCTCCCCACCATCAACCTGCCGTGGCAAAAGAAAAACTAAATCAGCGAGATAGAAAATAAATTTTGCCACTTCGTAAAAAAGTCGTACTTTTGCACCCGTTTTTGGGCAAAAAACACTTGCAGTGCGAGTGAATCTTTCCCCCAAAAAGAAACGGATTGTCCTATGGTGTAATGGTAGCACATCAGATTTTGGTTCTGCTTGTCTAGGTTCGAATCCTGGTAGGACAACAAAATGGTGAAATTGCTAAATAGCAAAAACACAAAGGGAAACCCCCGAAACTCAAGAAAAATAACGAGTTTCGGGGGTTTTGCTTTATCATATTTCTCTAATCAAATTTATTCAAATTTTCCGTTTTTAGTCACTAACGTGACCAAAATGTGACCAAAATATTGAAAATGTTTCCTTATATTTGCAGCCGTGAAACCTAAAAAAACAATATCAATATGAGCGTTAAATTTACACTTTCGACAAAAAAGAATGTTGAGTTTACTGAAATCCGAGTGACTATCCACACACGGCTAACCAGTCAACACTCTGGAACGGGGATAATGATAAACCCGAAGTATTGGGATAAGGAAAAACAATGCGTAATAGAGCCGAGATTTAAACTTGCAAGCGCGGAACAAAGGCAATTGTGCGCGGAATTGCGCGAGAAGGATAGATTGTTGGCTGATTTGAGAAGAAGGATTGAGGATGCGGTAAACGAAATGAAGTATAGTAATGGGGGCGAATTGTCAGCCATGAGCCTCAAAGAGCTGATACATGGCAGGCAGGGCGAGCAAAACAATGATGATGTGACCACAGAAACGATTAGCCAATATACACGTTTACAGGAGGCTACAAAGGTTGTGTATAGTACCCGTGACCTATCCGAGGGGCGTATGAAACGAGTGAAAAATGTAGTAAACAAGTTGGATAAATACGAAGTGAGCCGTAAAAGGGCAATAACCATTGGCAATTGCACACCCGAAATGTTAGCCGATTTTGAGAAATTTTTGTTGAGCGAGTTGGAAAGCGACAAAAAAAGAAACCACAGAAACGATAATAGTGCAGGGGTTGGTAAGAACACGGCAAATACAGACCTTAAATTGGTTAAGGCCGTTTTTAACTATTGTGTGCGAAATGGGATAATAGACAAATCCCCGTTTGCACAATTTGAGTTGCCGAAAGCGGTGTATGCAGACCCCGTATTTTTGGCACAGAATGAATTAACGGCCATAACAAGGGCAGATTTTAGTGTGTTTGAGGAATATATCAAAAAGAGCCTCAAAGAGAGAGTGAAAAAGGGCGAAATAAAGGTTATGCCGAGCGCAAAGCAGATAGAAGGATTTGCGAGATTGCTTGAAGAAAAACGAGATATCTTTGTTTTCCAATGTTTGGTCGGCTGCAGGGTTGGAGATTTGCTAAAACTGACAAAAGGAAACGTTAACGAAAGCAATGATGGCGTATATTTGCACTATATTGCCGAGAAAACAACGAAAACGAGTGCAAGAACAATCAATGTGCCGTTGCATGATGATGCATTGGCAATAGTGAAGAAATATATCAATAGG
This sequence comes from Bacteroidales bacterium, assembly GCA_045222295.1. Taxonomy (GTDB): domain Bacteria; phylum Bacteroidota; class Bacteroidia; order Bacteroidales; family P3; genus Colimorpha. The sequence goes on from JBGUXP010000002.1 coordinate 49,456, forward strand.
GATGGCACGCGGTTATTGCCGTTTGTGTCGGCTCAGAAATATAACAACGAGATAAAGCGCGTATTTGAGGCGGTGGGAATAACACGAAATGTCACGATATTGGATGCAGTCACACAAATCCCGAAACAAGTTAGAATTTGTGATGTTGCCTCGAGCCACATGGCGCGGAAAACGTTTTGCGGAACAATGTTTAATGAGGGCGTGGATAGTTCTATTATTTGTGCTATGAGTGGCCATGTAGAAGGAAGTGCAGCGTTTGCGAGATACCACAATGTAGACTTGAGCCTGATGCGAAATGCAATTAACAGATTATAAACACTTAAAACTTATTAGATGATGGAAACAACAATTAATCATGGCGCGGTTGCGCTGCAAGATGTCACAGTAACTTATTCCGTTGAAGAGGCTATTAGATTGGTACACACTTTTGATAATATGCTAAATGCGATAGTGTGTGCGGTGGCCGAGGGAGAAGAGGATAAGAAGTTGTTAGATGATGCATTAACGGCAAATATTTTTATTGGAAAGTTGAGAGGGCAGATATATAATGCCGTTTTAGGGGAGAATAAGAGTTGACAGATTGCAAGTGCAATTAACAAGGGGTGCAAATTAAATCAAAGTAATAATTTGCACCCCTTTGTTATTGGTGCAATGTAGTGTTATAAGATTTATTTTGCACCGAAAAAAGATTGCACCGATTGAAGTGTAAATTTGCGGTATATGTGGTCATAGGTGGTCAATCTCCTGCCCGTGGTGCGTATATGTGGCCGTAGGTAGCCAGTCCTGCCCGTGGCGAGCCGATGCGCTGCCCGTGGCGATGCATGAGGCCGGAGATAGATTTAACGTATTGAAAATTAGAGCGTAATTTGTTATATTGGTATTTTAACGGATTGAAAACGTAGATTTTTGCGAAATCAAACACGAAAAACTACAAAATGAGATAGTGAGATAAGTTTGTGAAATGTTAAATTATTGTTAAAAATAGCAAAAATTGAGGTTATGTGACTAAAATGTGACCAAAAACAAGGATTTTGATTTTTAAGTGATTGATTATTAACCATGTTTTGTTGTTCTGGTAGGACAACACAAGAAGCCTCGTTCGAGGTTTCTTTTTTTTATCCTCTGCAATAAAAAAACTTTTCCGGCGTTATTCAAACATGAAAAGAAACAAAGTTCTTATCGTATACACCGGCGGCACCATCGGCATGGTGCAGGACGAAAACGGCTCACTGCATCCCTTCGCCCTCGACCGCATTTATGATGCCGTCCCCCAATTGAAAAACTGCCAATACGGCATCGACTCTGTCACCCTCGACAGCATCATCGACTCCAGCTGCATGACTCCCGCCATGTGGGTCAATATTGCCGAAATCATCGAACAGCATTACGACAGCTACGACGGCTTTGTCGTCCTCCACGGTACCGATACCATGGCTTATACTGCTTCGGCGCTGAGCTTCATGTTCAAGAATCTTAGCAAGCCCATCATCCTCACAGGCAGCCAGCTACCCTTGGGCATGCTGCGCAGTGACGGCCGAGAGAACATCATCTGCGCCCTGGAAATTGCTTCGGGACAGCAGGCGGTGATTCCCGAAGTATGCATCTTTTTTGAGAACCACCTCTACCGAGGCAACCGCAGCACAAAAACCAACGCGGAGAACTTCGATGCCTTCGAATCCTACAACTATCCCTCCCTGGCCAAAGCGGGCATCAAAATCAGCTTCAAGGAGCATCTCTTCCTGCCCATGCCTACCGAGCCTCTGCAGGTACGCAAGACGTTCGACACACGTGTAGCAATACTGAAACTCTTCCCCGGCATAGGTCCCGACGTTGTGAACGCCATCCTGCACACCCCCGACCTTCAAGGCGTTGTCATCGAGACCTACGGCTCGGGAAACGCACCCACAGACGAATGGTTCATCTCCTCTCTGGAGGAGGCAATCCATCGTGGTATCATCATCCTTAATGTCACACAATGTAAAGCCGGAGCTGTGAAGATGCGCCAATATGCCGCCAGCTGCGACATGGACCGCATAGGGGTAATCGGAGGCGGGGACATCACTTTGGAAGCCGCTATAGCGAAAATGATGTGCCTTTTGGGTGAATACCCGAAGGACAAAGATCATGTCAAGATGCGCCTCAGCCAGTCACTCCGGGGCGAAATCACAGAATAATAGTGAAACGGGCAGGGCTTATAGGACTAATCGTGCTCATAGGACTTGTAAGCCCTATGAAAGCCTTTTGCCAGGTGGGCAACCTCGGCAAGTTCGACAGCCGTCTGCTACACTGGGGCATTCAGGTGGGGCTCACCCTGTCGAAGTTCGACCTGGAATACTCCTCCAACGAAACCCTACGCCGCGACCTCCAGGGTACAACATCTTATTATGCCCCAGGATTCCACATCGCCGTCATTGGCGACCTTCGTCTCGGCAACTGGTTCAACCTACGCCTGCTGCCGGGTGTAACGCTGATCACGCGCGACGTGACGTATTCATGGGAACCCACATACCTGGCAAACCACCGGCTTGCCGAACTGAACCGAAATGTGGAGTCGGTCTACGGGGACTTACCCATTGAACTGAAATTCCGCGCCATGCGCTACAATAACTTCCGTCCTTACCTCACCGCCGGAGTTTCTTACGGCTTCGACTTCGCCTCGCTACGCAAAAACCGCAACCGTACCGACGAAAGCATCATACGCCTCGAGCCAAACGATTTCCGTTACACCATGGGGCTGGGATTCGACGTCTTTCTGCGATACGTAAAATTTGCTATTGACCTAAAGATGACCTTCGGATTGGTCGACCTCCGAGTCGAAGACCCCGATGTATATATCCAAGCATTTGATTACCTCAACTCGCGCACGCTCATGCTGAGTTTCACCTTTGAAGGCTAAAAGCCTCAACAACGGACGACTCTGCGGAAGCTGTCATGGTTTTTACCATCTCGACACAGCGCATGCCATCGAGGGCAGAGGAGACGATTCCTCCGGCGTAGCCGGCACCTTCGCCACAAGGATAGAGACCCTGCAACTGTGGATGTTGCAGGGTTTCTTTGTCTCTGGGAATGCGTACGGGCGACGAGGTGCGGCTCTCCACGGCGAGTAGTGAGGCCTCCCCAGTGATGAAACCATGCATCTTGCGGTCAAAATCCTTGAATCCTTGTATCAAACAGTCGACGACAAAGCCTGGCAGCACCTCGTGAAGCGGTGCGGAGACGCAATGGCCCATGTAGTTGCTCTTGTTGAGACGCGAGGAGGGCTTGCGGCGCAAGAAATCGACGAGCCTCTGCGACGGCGCATCAATACATCCTCCAGCAGCCTCAAAGGCGCGTTGCTCGACAGATTTCTGAAAATTGAGCAAGGCGAAGGGAGAACACTCTCCTCCGTCCGCCCTTTGGGCGGCCACCTCCCCTAACTTAGGGGAGGAACCAGCTGCCACAGTCATAATATCTTCAAGGCTGACGGTAACGGCGATGCCGCTGTTGGCGAAGCCGCTGTTGCGGGCGGCATTGCTCATCCCATTGACCACCTGCTGACCGCTGGCGGTAGCTGCCGGTACGATGACCCCTCCGGGACACATGCAGAAACTGAAGACCCCATGTGTCCCCACTTGGGTGACAAGACTATATGTCGCCGGCGGCAGGAGTTTGGAATAGCCCCTGCCATGGTATTGAATCTCATTGATGAGTTCCTGGGGATGCTCCACGCGCACGCCCAAGGCAAAAGGCTTGGCCTCTAGGAGCCAGCCGCGACGGGCAAAGAGTTCGTAGATATCGCGTGCAGAATGTCCCGTAGCCAACACTACGGCATCTCCTTCAATGCGGTTGCCGTCGGAGGCAACCACACCCTTCACGCACCCATCCTTGACAATGAGATCTGTCATACGGGTATTGAAGTGGTATTCTCCACCATGATTGACAATAGTCTCACGAATATGTGCGATGATGGCTGGCAGGCGGTCGGTGCCGATATGGGCGTGGACGTCAACCATGATGTCGGGATCGGCTCCGTGTTCCACAAAGAGGCGTAACACCTCAGAGACGTCGCCACGCTTGGTGGAACGGGTGTAGAGCTTACCGTCACTGTAGGTTCCAGCACCGCCCTCGCCGAAACACCAGTTGCTGTCAGGGTTCACCTCCTTGGTACGAACCAAGTTTACAATATCTTTTTTACGTTCCTCCACAGGCTTGCCTCGTTCAACGATAATGGGGCGAATGCTAAGTTGTAAAGCCCTGAGGGCGGCGAAGAGACCCGCAGGACCGGCACCGACAATGACCACTCTTTTCGCCTCACTGGTCAGACTAGTCAGACTGGTTGAACAAATCGGACTATTCGGTCCCAACTCAATTGTGCAGTGGTAGACAGGGCGGCGGCGGCAGTCGATGCTGCGACGGATGATGCGGAAAGGCTCCAGTCCCTCCTCCCTCACACCGAGAACCTTGGCCACGGCACGACGTACAGCTCCTTGAGATAGGTAGTCTTCAGGAGACAAATCCACCTGTATCTGTCTAATGTTCATCAACTTACTGCTTTATTACATTTTTTTCCAGACTACAAAGGTACGCAAAAAAGCTCAACTGCAGGATTTTTTCGTATCTTTGCAGCCATGATAAAAAAGAATGCACGCTTCAACTACCTGATATGTATATATTTATTAGGTATCGTATTTTTTACCCTGTTCCGAATTGCGGAAACGATAGCCTACTGCGCGACAACAGAAGGCTCCGATGATTTTGGCGGCCTGTACTGGATGGCCTTGTGGAAAGGTTTCCGCTTTGACACCACGGTAAGCACCTACATGCTGGCATTGCCGCTGTTGATGCTCATCGTGGGTGAGATGGCCCGCATCCGCAAGCGTTGGTACTACGCCATTGTCCACCACCTCACCATGGTGCTCTACACCGTAGCTTTCTTCGCCTGTGCCGCCGATATTCCCTATTTCTGTTTCTTCTTCTCGCGACTCGACACCGTAGCACTGTCGCTGGCCGGCGACGGTATGGGGCAGACCGTGGGAATGATTGTCGGCGAGCCACAGTATCTGCTATATCTGGGCGTATTCCTCGTGGTGAGTGTGGGTTGGTGGCTCCTAGGGCGACTGATCTACCGGCGGGTGCTGGTGGCGAATCTCGACAAAGGCCTCCCCTACACTTGGGCCATCCCACTGGCCGTGGTGATGGTGGGCGTGGGATTCATAGGGATGCGTGGCCGCGTGTCGAAGAAGAGTCCTATCCGCATTGGTACTGCCTATTTCTGCAACAATGCCTTCCTTAACCAGATAGGACTCAACCCTGTGTTCACCTTCCTCAAGAGCATCGAGGATGCAGGCAAGAGTTCCAACCAACCCGTGGCATTGATTGACCCAGAGAATGCCCAGATGGTATTTTCCGAGCAGAGGGCGTGGCCTTCGGACAGCACGCTGGCCGAAGTGCGGCTGCAACTGCCGGAAGGGATGAATGTGATGGTAGTACTGATGGAGTCGATGACCGTTAACAAGACCGCCCTCTACGACCCAAAGAAGAGTATTTCTCCATGTTTGGACAGTTTGATGCAACGCTCGATGACCTTCACAGAAGCGTGGTCGGCAGGCATCCATACCCACAACGGCATTTATTCGACCCTCTATGGCCATCCCGCCCTCATGGCACGGCAGATGATGAAGAACACACCCATTCCCACCATTTGCGGCCTGACGCAGCGGATGGCAGAGGCGGGATACTATACCACCTTCATGCTGCCCCACGACGAAGACTATGACGGCATGCGAGGATTCCTCTACCAGAACGGCTTCGACCGTGTGGTGGGAGAACACGACTACCCCGCCGCCGAAGTGGTAAGCACATGGGGTATCCCCGACCACCTGCTCTTTGACCACGCCATGGAGCATTGCGACAGCATCGCCGCCCGAGGCCCCTTCTTCACCTGTATCATGACCTGCAGCGACCATGGCCCCTATGTCGTTCCCGACGGCATCGACTTCAGCACCACACAGAAAGACAAGGAGAAACGCGTAGCGGAGTATGCCGACTGGTCCATCGGACGCTTCATCCGCATGGTTCAGAAGAAGCCATGGTTCAACAACACGTTGTTCGTCTTCATCGCCGACCACGGGGCCTCATACAACCCTGTCTACGATATGGCACTGGCCTACAACCATGTACCGTTACTGTTCTATGCACCAAAATACATTGTACCCCACTTCGAAAATCGGCTGGCCATGCAGATCGACGTGGCACCGACAGTGCTGGCGATGCTGGGCATCGATGCCGGCGAAGAGATGCTGGGGGTCGACCTAACAACCCACCGACGCCCCTATGCCTATTTTTCGGCCGACGACAAGATAGGCGTGGTGGACGGCGAGTTGTTCTACCTCTACCGAGCCAAGCAAGAGGGGCGCGAGAGCCTTTACCGATACAAAGAAAAATCCACCGAGGACCTCATCGGGCAATACCCAGAGCTTGCCGCCGCCATGCGGCGCTACGCCTTCGGCATGATACAGACGAGCCAGCAGATGCTGCTCGATGGTAGCACAAATTGTAGCAAATGAATTTTGAACTGAAATCGGACTTTACGCCCATGGGTGACCAACCGGAGGCCATACGGCAGTTGGTGGAGGGGGTGCGTAGTGGCCAGCGAGCCCAAGTACTGCAGGGTGTTACTGGCTCGGGAAAGACCTTCACTGTGGCCAATGTCATACAGGAATTACAGCGCCCTACCCTCGTGCTGAGCCACAACAAGACCCTGGCGGCGCAGCTCTACGGTGAGTTCAAGCAGTTTTTCCCCGACAATGCCGTCGAGTATTTCGTTTCCTACTACGACTACTACCAGCCCGAGGCCTATATTGCCGCCACCAACACCTATATAGAGAAAGACCTGGCCATCAACGACGAACTCGACAAACTGAGACTGAGGGCTTCATCGGCACTACTTAGTGGCCGAAGGGATGTCATCGTGGTCTCATCGGTGAGCTGCATCTACGGTATCGGCAATCCCGACGAGTTCAAGAAAGGCACAGTAGAGATACGCGTGGGCGACCGCATCAAACGCGACGACTTACTGATGAAATTGCTCGACGGACAGTATGTGAGGAATGAGATTGAGTTCGTCAACGGCCGTTTCCGTGTGAAGGGCGACACCGTCGACATCTACCCTTCTTTTGCCGACTTCTGCTACCGTGTCTCGTTCTGGGACGACGAGGTGGAGCGCCTCGAGAGTTTCGACCCCATCAGTGGACAACGGCTTGACCGCTTCGACGCGGTGACTATCTACCCCGCCAGCAACTTCCTCACCTCAAAAGATCACCTGCCGGAGATTATCCTGCAAATACAGCGCGACATGTTCGACCGACGCGACTACCTCAACTCCATCGACAAGCACCTCGAAGCCAAACGGCTGGAGGAACGAGTAAACTACGACCTCGAGATGATTCAAGAGTTGGGCTACTGCTCTGGCATCGAGAACTACAGCCGCTATTTCGACGGGCGCCAGCCTGGCACCCGGCCCTTCTGCCTGATAGATTATTTCCCCGAGGATTTCCTGTTGGTGGTCGATGAGAGCCACGTCACGGTGCCGCAGATTGGCGCCATGTATGGCGGCGACCGCTCGCGCAAGACCTCACTGGTGGAATATGGGTTCCGCCTGCCGTCGGCTCTTGACAACCGCCCCCTGACCTACGACGAGTTCTACAACCTCACTGGACAGACCATCTATATCTCCGCCACCCCGGCCGACTATGAGTTAAACGAGGCGGAAGGCGTTGTTGTGGAACAGGTGATACGTCCTACAGGCCTCCTGGATCCTGTGGTTGAGGTGCGTCCCGCCGTGAGCCAAGTCGACGACCTGCTGGACGAAATAGAGAACACTGTGGACAAAGGGGAACGCGTGCTCGTCACCACCCTCACCAAGCGCATGGCCGAGGAACTTACCTCCTACCTTATCAACCTGGGAATAAAGAGCAAATATATCCACTCCGACGTAGACACCCTGGAGCGAGTGGAGATCATGCGTGATTTGCGCATGGGTGTCTTCGACGTGCTGGTAGGTGTCAACCTTCTGCGCGAAGGACTGGACCTGCCGGAAGTCTCGTTGGTGGCCATCCTCGATGCTGATAAAGAGGGGTTCCTGCGCAGCGATCGCGCCCTCATCCAGACTATCGGCCGAGCGGCGCGCAACGTGCACAGCAAGGCCATCCTCTACGGCGACACCATCACCGGCTCGATGCAGCGTGCCATTGACCTCACCAACCGCCACCGCGACAAGCAAATCAAGTACAACATGGAACACAGCATTGTACCTCGCCAGATTGTCAAGAGTACTGAAGCCATTTTAGGCACAACGGGCATCATTGAGCGTGCTGCCGAAGAGAAAACTGCAGTCGAAAAAGACCCAATAAGCATCTACAAGGAAGACATCCCCATCGCTGCAGAGCCCGAATTTGAATATGGCAAACCGGCAGAACCGGCACCTTCTCCCTATCTGAAGATGACCAAGGAGCAGCTCCGCAAGGAGATACGTGAGCGCCAGCGCAAGATGCAACTCGCTGCCAAAGAGCTCGACTTCTTGGCCGCTGCCAAATACCGCGACGAAATAAAAGAGATGCAGTCACTGATGGAAACTGCACGATAGCCATCTACGCAAGAATTGTAGAAAAAAAGCGACACTGACACATCTGTGTCGCTTTTTCAGCTTTTAAACTTAAGTTCAACTCATAAATGCAACACTTTTGGTAAAAAAACAAGCCAGATACATTTGCATCTGGCTTGTTATTTGGGGTAAAGATTACTTCAAACCACTACTTGGTGGAAATGACGAGGTAATCGGTATATTTCCAGAACTGGGTGGGGTTGAGGATACGGAGGTACGCAGTGACGCTGGGGTTGGACTCATCAGCCACAAGCTCGTAGCTGTTCTCAGGATGCTGAGAGATGACGAGTGCTTTCTTCTTGTTGATGGTGATGGTGGTAACCTTGGTACGGTCGATCTCGTTGAAGCGATCGGTCTTCATATCGGCGACAGTGCCCTGCTTACGGCCGATGCCAATGAAGCCACCGCTCTTAGCGACGATGCCGGCCTCCTTGAGTTCGTTGTAGGTACCAACGACGAAGTAGGCGCGGTTGGCGTCAGCAATCTGCTTGGCGATGTGCTGGTCTTTTTCCTGATTGGAAGCGGTGAGGTCGGAGATGTTCTGGTTGAGACCCTTGATGACGACCTTGCTATTCTCGAGTTCGGTGAGGAGGTCGGCAATTTGAGCCTCCTGGGCGGCGCTGCGCTCCTCGAGGCGGGTGATATAGGCCTGGAGATCGGTGTTCTGATGTCCCAATTCGCTAACCTTGCTGTTAAGCTGAGCGAGTTTTTTCTTGTTGGCGGCCATCATAGACTCGATGGAGCTCATCTGGTCGGTAATTTCCTTTTTGTGGTCGAAGGAGCCCTCGACATTGTTGCGGCGCAACTGTTGGACGCTGGAATACTTGGAGTTAATCATCGAGAGGTTGTCTTCGATTTCGTTGAGCATGGCGAAGAGACCGTCGATTTCGGAATCTTTGGCATCGACAATACCTTGAAGGGAGTCGATAGTTTTCTTGGATGAATCAAGTTCCTTTTGATTGCAAGCCACGATAGAGAGAGTCGCAGCCAACAGGCCAAAGGCCAAAAAGATTTTCTTCATAGATATAAGATGTTATTGTTTATACTCATTTTTAATTCTTTCCACCCGAAAATGGATTTGCCAGTATAAACGCCACCCCACCTTATATATTGCATTAGAATATGTTAAAAAAAACTAAAAACGGACAAGGTAGCAGTGGCACAATAAAGGTAGCAGTGGCACAATAAAAGAATCATTCACCCGTTATAAATATAATATGAATATGTTATTACAAGAATGGGAGCTACCCCCATTCGACCAGATAGAAGTCAAGAACTACGAACCTGCCGTGCGAGCCACCATCGAAGAAGCGGAGCGCAACGTGGAAGCCATCGCCACGTCGAACGAAGATCCAACCTTTGAAAACACCGTGGAGGCTCTGGAATGCGCCTCGCGACGGCTCAACCGTGTGAGTGCCATCATGATGAACCTCAACGAGTGCTGCACCAGCGATGAGTTACAGGATGTGGTGATGCGCCTCGAGCCCCTGATGACACGCTTCAGCATGAAGGTAATGACCGACGAGCGATTGTATAAAAGGGTGAAAAAGGTTTCAGAACACTCCAACTACTTTGAACACTTGGAATATTCTGAAAAGAAAACCCTGCTCAACAACACACTCAAGGCCTTCCGCCGTCATGGTGTGGCGCTGCCAGAGACCGAACGCGAGCAATACAAGAAGAATGAAGAGGAACTCAGCGAGCTGAAACTGCGCTTCAGTCAGAACGCTTTGGCCGACCTCAACGACTGGACCCTTCTTCTCACCGACGAAGCCGACCTCGCAGGCCTGCCACAATCGGTATGCGATGCCGCCCGCGAAGAGGCCGAACACCGCGGCCAAGAGGGCTGGCTGTTCACTCTGGCGGCCCCCTCCTATCTACCTTTCATGACCTACAGCAACCGCCGCGACCTGCGTGAGAAGATGTACCGTGCCTACGGTAGCATAGGAGGACGTGGTAACGAGCACGACAACAACGAGGTCATCCGAAGGATTGTGGAGCTCCGTGCCGAACAAGCCCGCCTGCTTGGATACGACACCTACTGCGACTATGTGCTGGAGGATCGCATGGTGCAAAGTTTGCCCAACCTACGCCGCTTCATGGATGACCTCCGCACCGCCGTCCTGCCCGCCGCAGAAAAAGACCTCGAGGATGTCTCCTATGCTGCGGCACCGTTGCAGCCCCTCCAGCCCTGGGACTTCAACTACTACGCCGAAAAACTCAAGCAGCAACGCTATGCCTTCGACAGCGAGGTCCTGCGACCTTACTTTCCTCTCGACGCTGTCCGCGAAGGCATCTTTGGCCTCTACGGACGTCTCTATGGGCTCCGCTTTGAGGAAGCCCCCGCCATCCCCGTCTACCACCCCGACGTGCACGTCTACCGCGTCAGCAGTGTGTCCGACGGTGCACCCGTCGGCATCCTCTACCTCGACATGCACCCAAGGGAATCTAAAAGAAGCGGTGCCTGGATGACTGAGTTCCGTGGACAATATGGTGCCGTGCGTCCGCAGATACAAGTAGTGTGTAATTTCAGCAAACCAACCGCCGACACCCCCGCCCTGCTACGTTTCAGCGAGGTAAAGACATTCATGCATGAGATGGGACATGCCATGCACGGCATGCTCAGTGAGGTGCGGTACGAAAGTCTCAGCGGCACCAACGTGAAGCGCGACTTTGTAGAGATGCCGTCACAAGTGATGGAGAACTGGTGCTACGAACCCGAGTTCCTCACAACTTTCGCCCATCACTGGAAAACGGGAGAATCACTGCCCACCGAATATATTGACAAAATCCGCGCCGCGCAGAACCACCTAGCCGGCTGGCTCTGCCTAAGACAGTTAAATCTGGGGTATACCGATATTGCCTTCCACACGTCGGGCGGAACGGACTTGTCAGACAAGTCGAACTTCAAGGCCGAAGCCGTTGAGGCTGCGGCTATGACGAACCTGCTTACACGAGTGCCAGGCTGCTGCACCGCCACCAATTTCAGTCATATCTTTGGCGGCGGATATGCCAGCGGCTACTACGGTTACAAATGGGCCGAGGTGCTCGATGCTGACATCTTCAGCTGCTTCAAAGAAGAGGGCATCTTCAACCAAGAGACCGCCGCACGCTTCCGTCGCGAGATTCTCTCCCGTGGCGGCACAGAGCACCCCTCCGTTTTATTCAAAAACTTCATGGGCCGTGAGCCCGACAACAAAGCATTACTTAAAAGAATGAATTTATTATGAACGAACAATTAGCAAAACAGATACTTAAAATATTTGCAAACAACCCCTTTGACGCCTACAATCACAAGCAGATTGCCTCCCGCATAGGAGCCAATAGTAAGGCTGAGCGACAGGAGGTCATCCGCACCATCCAACAACTCGCCGAGGACAAACACCTCGTCGAAGACGACCACAAGGGAAAGTATAAGATCAACCCCAAGTCCATCAACGACGACCTGCTGCCTAAGAACTATGTCACCGGCACCATCGACATGAAGCAAGGGGGGAAAGCCTACGTAATTCCCGACGAGGAAGGACGCGAGGACATCCAGATTGCCCCCAACAACACTCACCATGCCCTGCATGGTGACACAGTGAAAGTGCTGATGTTCCCACAGCGAAAGATGCACAAGCCCGAAGGTCAGGTGGTGGAAATCCTCAAACGTGCCAAGACACGCTTTGTGGGTGTCATCCAGCGGCAGGAACGCTTCGCCTTTATGGTCAGCGACAGCCGTACCATGCAAGTAGACATCTTCATTCACATTGATGACCTCGCCGGTGCCGAAAACGGAGAGAAGGTGCTGGTGGAGATAACAGACTGGCCCGAGCGCATGAACAACCCCGTGGGAAAGGTCATCAAACGCCTCGGAAAACCTGGCGACAACAACGTCGAGATGCAAAGTATCCTCGCCGAATACGACTTCCCTCTCGATTTCCCCAAGGAAGTTGAAGAAGAAGCCAAGAAGATACGCAAACCCACCAAAAAAGAAATCACCAGCCGACGCGATTTTCGCGACGTCACCACCTTCACCATCGACCCCGCCGATGCCAAGGACTTCGATGATGCCCTCTCCTATCGCGAGCTTTCCAACGGGCATATGGAAGTGGGCGTACATATCGCCGACGTCTCCTATTACGTCAAGCCAGGCAGCGCCATTGACCGCGAGGCATACGAGCGTGGCACATCCGTCTACCTCGTCGACCGCACCATTCCCATGCTACCCGAAAAACTCTGCAATGAAGTATGCTCCCTCCGTCAGGACGAGGAAAAACTCTGCTTCAGCGTCGTGATGGAAATGGATGCCAAAGCCAAAGTCCTCAAGACCTGGATGGGCAAGACGGTCATCCGCAGCGACCGACGCATGGCATACGAGGAGGCGCAAGAGATTATCGAATCTGGCGTAAACGATGGCGGTGTCGTTGCCTCTGCCATCCTTAACCTCCACGCCCTTGCCACCATCCTCCGCAACCAACGCTACAAGAGCGGAGCAATCAATTTTGAGACACAAGAGGTGAAATTTCAACTCGATGAAAATGCCAAACCCATTGGCGTATACATCAAAGAGAGCAAAGAAGCCAACTGGCTCATCGAGGAGTTCATGCTGCTGGCCAATCGCAGTGTTGCCGAGTATATCGGCAAGTCCTCCGGAAAATCCGGGAAGGCCGGAAAAACTGGAGCCGCCTCTCGCACCTTCGTCTACCGCGTCCACGACGAGCCCAATCCCGAGAAACTCAACACCTTCGTGGAGTTCGTCGCCAAACTGGGTTTCAGCATGAAGACCTCCAGCCGCAAGGCCCTGGCTGAGAGCTACAACCGCCTCTTCGAAAACATAGCAGGCCGCGGCGAGGAACACATGGTTGACACCATCGCCATCCGCACCATGAGCAAGGCCTACTACAGCACCGAGAACATCGGCCACTACGGCCTCGCCTTCCCCTTCTACACCCATTTCACCTCTCCTATCCGCCGCTACCCCGATCTAATGGTACACCGCCTGCTGGAGCGTTACCTGCAAGGAGGAAACTCCGTCAAAGCCGACGAGTACGAGGACTACTGCAAACACTGCTCCATCATGGAGAAGAAGGCCGCCGATGCCGAACGCACCAGTATAAAATACAAACAGGCAGAATACCTCTCCGACAAGCTGGGTCAAGTCTTTCCCGCCCTCATCAGCGGTGTCAGCAAATGGGGCATCTACGCTGAGATTGAAGGCAATAAGTGTGAGGGCATGATACCCATCGGTAGCCTCAAGGATGACTACTACATGCTCGACGAAGACAACTACCAGGTTATCGGCCGACGCCACGGTCGCTGCTACAAACTCGGCTATCCCGTCCACATCCGCGTCCGCAAGGTAGACCTTCTCAAAAAACAGATTGACTTTGACCTCGTCGAAGAAGACCTTACGCCCTCACCGAAAGCAAAACCTTCCGGAAAAACCAGCAAACCCACAAAAACAAAAAGAAACGGGAAAGCAGGAACGTCTGGAAAAAATAGGAAGAAAAGATAATCCCCTACTTGAACAAGTTGTCTATCTGCTCTTTGTAGGCGGAAGCGACGTTGCGACGAATAAGTTTCTGCGTCGGGGTGAGGAACTTATTGGATTCGCTCCAAGTGTCGGCCACGAGGGCGAAACGCTTCACCTGTTCGGTGACACCAAGTTCGGCGTTGTATTTGTCCACAACCTTCTGGTAACGAGCAATGACTGTCTTGTCAGCAATCATCTCTTCTTTACTCGAAACAGCGACCCCATGACGTCCACACCAGTCTTTTAGCATGTCAAAGTCGGGCGCTATGATGGCAGCGGCATACTTCTGATCGGCACCCACCACCATCATGTCAAGAATGAAAGGCGACTGTTTCATCTTCTCCTCAATCACCTCTGGATTAATGTATTTACCCATCGAGGTCTTGAACATACTTTTGGTGCGGCCTGTGATAAAGAGGTAACCGTCGGGGTCAAAGAAACCGGTGTCTCCGGTATGAAACCAGCCCTCCTGGTCAATAGCCTCGGCCGTAAGTTCAGGCTGGTTGAAGTACCCTTTCATCACATTGCCTCCGCGGCATTGTATCTCATTGGTCTGCGAGTCTATGCGCACTTCTATCTCGCGCATGGCAAAGCCCACGGAACCTATTTTCCTTCCTTTCTTATTTGAATTGGTGACCGCTATGAGCGGTGAGCACTCCGTCAGGCCATAGCCCTCATAGAGGTCAAGGCCTACGCAAGAGAAGAAACGAGTAAGGCGCGGCTGAATAGTAGCACCGCCACTGACGAGCATATACAACTCGCCGCCCATACTCTCACGTATCTCTTTATAAACCAATTTATCGGCGAGCTTCTTTTGCTGTTTATACCACCATGAAAGTTTACTTTCGTCGAGTTCATACTCAAAGGCCAGGCTGATAGCCCAATCGAAGATTTTTTTGCCGATGCCACTCATTTTCTCACCCTTGCGGTAAATCTTATCGTAAACCTTCTCAATGAATCTCGGTACACAAGCCATCATATTGGGACTAAATTCCTTACAGTTGTCTCCCACCTTGGCAATACTTTCTGCATAAGCAATCTCGAAACATAGCCACTGGTAGAGGTAGCCCATCATACGTTCATAGATGTGACACATCGGCAACCAGCTCAACGCTTTTGTCCAAGTCTTCCCCGGACTCTCCTTGATTTCTTTCACATTCATAATCAACCCCCTATGGGTGAGCATAGCTCCCTTGGGGACACCCGTCGTGCCGGAGGTGTATATCATGGTGCAGATGTCGTCGGTAGTCAGGGAATCTTTGATTTCCTGCAACTTGGCAGGAGCATCGGGATTATCCTTTACATACTGGCGCCCAATCTCATAGATGTCGTCCATTGACTCCACACCTTCCACAGGAACTATCGTGCAAAGATTCTTCAGACACGGCAGTTTCTCGCGAATATTGCAGATTTTCTTATACAATGCTGGCGTTTCCACCACCAACAAACGCACCTGAGCGTCATTGAGGATATACTGGTAGTCTTCCTCACTGATAGTCGGATAGATAGGCAGCAGCACGGCTCCCGTCTGCTGCACACCGAAATCCACATAGTTCCACTCCGGACGGCCGGCGCTGATGAGGCCGATATTCTCGCCCTTCTTCACCTTCAGATGCATCAGAGCATAGCTGATCAGATTCGCTTTTTCAATATATTCGTCTATATAATGGTCCTTCCATTCGCCGTTTTCCTTGAATTTGAACACTGGTCGTTCAGGGTGCTGCTCCTTGCGCCACTGAAGCAAATCAAACAGTCGGGTAGGTTCTTGCATAGCCAAATATTATTTTAAGTTAATTTTGCAAAAATACACATATTTTTCCTAATGGAAAAACAAAAAAATGAAAAAAAAACAAAACAAGACATAAACAAGTCACATACAGGAAATTATACACTTACCATCTCCTTACCAACTCCTAACCAACTCCTACCATAGTAGGACTTGATAGGGTGTTGGTAGGGTCTTGATATGGCATTCTGACCCTGTTAAAAGATGTTATTTCTCTTTTTTTTCGGAATGCCATTCCGAACCCCACCTTCACGGCAGAAAGATATTTTTTGCTGTGTAAAAAAAATGTCGTATCTTTGCTTTTTTAAATATGTATATAAGCCACGATGGCAATTACTGAGAAACAACTGATTGCGGATTTGCAGGCGGGCATCTTCAAGCCCGTGTACCTCCTCACAGGCGAGGAGAACTATTATATTGACGTTGTGTCGGACTTTTTTGAGAACAAGGTCATCGAGGAGTCGATGCGCGACTTCGATCAGACGGTGGTCTACGGACGCGATACGACGATGGCGGCCGTCATCAGCGACGCCAAGCGCTACCCCATGATGTCGCCCGTGCACCTGGTCATCGTCAAGGAAGCCCAGGATATCGACACCAAGCAGTGGGAACTGCTGGCCACCTACCTGCAAAAAGCGTCGGAGAAAGGTGTCATCGTCTTCTGCTACCGCCACAAGAAGCTCGACAAGCGCACGGCGGCCTACAAGGCCATCGACAAATACGGCATTGTCTACGAGACCCCCAAGGTGTGGGACAACCAAGTGCCCGCCTGGATTGCCAAGCAGGTATCCTCCAAAGGCTTCAACATAGGCGAAAAGGCCACCTATCTTATCACCGAGTCGATAGGCAACGACTTGAGCAAGATTGCCAACGAACTGAGCAAGATCTATCCCCTGCTGCAACCCGGCGAGACAATCACGGAAGAGTTGGTGGAGAAACAGATAGGCATCAGCAAGGACTACAACGTCTTCGAGCTGCAGAAGGCCATCGGCCGGCGCGACCCCGTGATGTGCAACCGCATCGTCAACTACTTCGCCGCCAACCCCAAGAAGAATCCCATCCAGCTGGTGCTGCCGCTGCTCTATGGTTATTTCCTCAAGGTGATGTTCTACCACCAACTGGAGAACAAGAGCGACGCGGCGAAGGTGCTGGGCTGCGCGCCGAATTTCGTGCAAGACTATGCGGTGGCGGCCTCCAATTATACGCTCGGCAAACTGGCCACCTGCATAGGATACCTCTACGAGACCGACCTGCGCAGCAAGGGCGTCCGCAACAGCGGAAGCGTCACCGACGGCGAACTGCTCAAAGAACTTATATTTAAAGTGATACACTAAAATGAAACGAATACTGACAATAATCTTCCTGCCCATAATCTTCGCTGTTTCCGCGTGGGGACAGTGTACGGTGAAGGGTGTGCTATTTGACGAGAGCAACGGTGAGGCCATTCCCTTCGCAAACGTAGTGCTCGACGGTACGACCCACGGCTGCGCCACCGACATCAACGGCTTCTTCCTTATCAACAAGGTTCCCGAAGGAAAATACACACTGAAAATCAAATATGTAGGATATGAGGAATACTCCGAGGAAGTGACGCTAGTGAGGAACAGGACTATCACCAAGACCATCCACCTGAAACCCGCGGCACAGATGCTCAAAGCGGTGGAAATTACTGACAGCAAGAAAGAGGAACGCCAAATGCAGACACAAGTGAGCGTGCAGAAAATCACCTCTTCACAAATCCAACAGATGCCCTCCATCGGCGGCTCCGCCGACCTGGCACAATACATGCAGGTGCTTCCCGGCGTAAGTTCGACAGGCGACCAGGGCGGACAACTCTATATCCGCGGCGGCTCAATGATTCAGAACCTCTGCCTGCTTGACGGCATGATTGTCTACAACCCCTTTCACTCCATCGGCCTTTACTCCATCTTCGAAACTGACGTGATTCTCAACGCCAATATCTACACGGGGGGCTTCGGTGCGGAATACGGCGGCAGGATGTCGTCGGTGATGGACATCACCACACGCGACGGCAACAAACGTCACCACAGCGGCAAGATAGGCGTCAACACCTTCGGCACCAGCCTCATACTGGAAGGCCCCCTGAAAAAGGAGAGCACCAAGTCGAAGAGCACCATCTCCTACCTCCTCACCGCCAAAAACTCCTACCTCTCGAAGACCTCGGAGAAGTTGTACAGTTATATCGACGGCGGCCTGCCCTTCGACTTCCTCGACCTCTACGGCAAACTGAGTTTCAACTCCGGCACTGGCAGCAAAATGAATGTCTTCGGATTCCGCTTCGACGACCAGGTACTTGGCTACCAGTCTATCGCCGACTACCACTGGCAAAACTACGGCGCAGGATCCAACTTCATGCTGGTCACCGGCGCTTCGGCCATCCTCGACGGAAGCGTGGCCTACTCGGACTACACCATCACCCTCGACGACGGCTCCGACGACCCGAAATTCAGCGAGATAGGCGGCTTCAACGCCTCCCTGCAAATCACCAACTTTTTTGGCATCAACAAACTAAAGTACGGCCTCAGCCTAGAAGGCTATACCACAGATTATCAATTCACCAACGAATACCGCAAGCACATCTCGCAACACGAGTCGTCGATAAGTCTCTCGGTCTTCGCCACCTACAACCTCAAGATTGGAAAATGGCTGCTCGACCCGGGCTTGCGCTTTGTCTACTACGCCACCCTCTTCGAGCCGAGTTTCGAGCCCCGTCTGGCGGCGAAATACAACATTACGCCCGACCTGCGCCTGAAACTGGCGGGCGGACTCTACAGTCAGATATTCCTTGATGCCCGTTCGGACAATGACATCGTGAACCTCTTCAATGGCTTCCTCACAGGGTCGGCCGACCTGAACAAGCCCGAGAGGTTCCGTGGGGAGGATCGCGGATGCGTGCAGAAAGCCAAGCATGCGGTAGTGGGTCTGGAATACGACCTGACGGAGCGTGTGACCCTCAACGCCGAATTCTACTACAAGCACTTCGACCAACTACTCAATGCCAACCGCAACAAGATGTACGACGACGGTACCACCTCCGACTACGCCGATGCCACGAGTCCCTACTACAAACCTGAATATCTGCGCAAAGACTACATCATCGAGGAAGGATATGCCACAGGCCTCGACTTCAGCGCCCGTGTGGACCTGGAGCGCCTCTACCTATGGGCCACCTACTCGCTGGGCTATGTGGAGCGCACCGACGAGGTGCAGACCTACACCCCCCACTATGACCGTCGCCACACGGTGAACCTGCTGGCCACCTATGCCCTGGGCGAGTGGCGCGAATGGGAACTCAGCGGCCGCTGGACCTTCGGTTCGGGCTTCCCCTTCACCCAGACACAGGGCGTCTTCCAGCGCCTGTTCTTCCCCAGTGGCATCACGAGCGACTACACAACGGAAAACGGCGACTACGACATCCACTACGGCGACCTCTACAAAGGGCGCCTCCCGAGCTACCACCGCCTGGACCTCGGGGTGAAGCGCAAGTTCTCCATCGGCACACACTCCATCCTGGAGCTGAGCCTGAGCGCCACCAACGTCTACAGTCGTGAGAACATATTCTATTTCAACCGCGCCACCTTCGAGCGCGTAAACCAATTACCCATCCTCGTATGTTTTGGAGCTACCTTGACCTTCTGACGCCCTACCTGCCCCTAATTGCCAAAGGCCTGGGAGCCACGGTGCTGATAGCCCTGCTGTCGCTCATCGGCGGCACGCTGCTCGGCATGGGGGTCTATTCCATGACACAAAGCCGCCACTCTTGGGTGAAGAAAAGCGCCCAATGCTATCGCTTCATCGTGCGCGGCGCCCCCCTAATGGTACTCATACTGCTTTTCTATTACATTGTCCTGCAGGGCACAGGCGGCATAGCGGCCGCCGTGCTGGCTTTCTCGTTCAACTTTTCCAACTTCGCCTGCTCCGTCCTCCAGTCGTCGATTAGCACCGTGGGACGTGGACAACTCGACGCGGCAGAGTCTTTGGGGCTCACCAAACGCCAGATACTGCGCTACATCATAGCACCCCAGGCCCTCGTCAACGCCCTGCCGGCCTACAAGTTCCAGGCCGTCACCCTGCTAAAGAGCACCTCCATTGTGGGCTATGTGTCCATCCTCGACCTTACCCAAGCCACCGAGGCCATCCGCCACAATACCGGCCAGTTTCTGCTCCCATTGCTGCTCATCACGGCCATCTACATGATTCTTGCCTGGCTGCTGTGCAAGCTGCTGGACTACATCGTAAAACATACCCAGAAGATATGATCACAGCCCTGCACCTCACCAAAGACTTCACCCGTTCGGATGGCAGCATCTACCACGCCCTCAACGACATATCATTCCACGTCGATGCTGGCGAAGTGGTGAGCATCATCGGCCCTTCCGGTGTCGGCAAGAGCACCCTGCTCCGCAATCTGGGCCTGCTCGAGCGCCCCACCAGCGGCCAAATACTCCTTCAAGGCGAGGACATCCTCTCGCCGTCCTACTCCCAACAGCGGCTGCGCCAGCAAATGGGCTTCGTCTTCCAGCAGTTCAACCTCTTCCCTCACCTCACTGTCCTCGGCAACATTATGCTTCCCCTCACCAAGGTGCTGGGCCTGACCGACAGAGAGGCACGCGAGCGTGCCCTCGAAACGCTCAACCACGTCTCCCTGGCTGAGAAAGCCAACGAGCACCCCGACACCCTCTCCGGCGGACAACAGCAGCGCGCCGCCATCGCCCGCACCCTTGCCATGGGCCCCCGCCTCCTCCTGCTTGACGAGCCCACCTCGGCCCTCGACCCCACCATGATAGGCGAGGTGCAGGGAGTGTTGCGATTACTGGCCAAAGAAGGCATGACCATGCTCATCGTTACCCACAGCATGCGCCTGGCACGCGACCTGTCCTCCCGCATCCTCTTCCTCCACCAAGGCCGCTTAGTGGAAGACGGCATCCCGGAAAACATTTTCAACCACCCACAACATCCTGAAACGCAATCATTCGTACAACAAAAACACACCCTCCGGTTCATCATCTCCACACAAGGGTTCGACTTCTACGACATGATGTCGCAGATTCGCCAGTTCTGCATCCGCTACGGCATCCCTGAGCAGATGAACACCGTGACCCACATCGTCGAGGAGATGCTCATGATTCTGAACAACTACCAAAACCCCATACATATCGAGGTGAACCACAGCGAACTCAACGGTAAGACTACCGTGGTCTTTGTCCACAAAGGCGAGACCCTCTCGCCCCTCGAGCGTCCCGACGCCGACGAATTGGCCGTGATGATTATCCGCGGCATGAGCAAGGAAATCGAAACTTATCAGACAGATGAAGGAATCTGCCTGACATTCAACGTTTAACAACTTAACCTAATTATGAGCAATAAACCCAAACAAGGATTGGCCAAACTACAGACCCGCAGCAGTCTGACTCTCCTGCTGGTGGCTGCCGTCATCATCGAGGTGATGGGGGCGGTGCAGTACATCTTCGCCCGCAACGGCATCCGCGACGAGGTCAGACAGCGCGCACGGACCGAGATAAAGGTACGAAATCTTGAGATACAGAACGTCATCACCGACGTCGAGGTAGCCGTCAACAACATGCAGTGGCTCATCGACTGGGCCGCCGCCACCCCCGACTCCATCTACAGCACCCTGCGTCTCATTATCAAAAACAACCCCATCATCACCGGTTGCGCCATGGCCTTCGAGCCCGGATACTTCCCCCAGCAGGGGCGCTGGTACGAGCCCTTCGCCGGACGTACCGACGGGCTGAAGGGCGAGATTGTCAACCGACAGATCGGGTCGGCGGACCACGACTATCACTCCACCTCCTGGTATCGCGAGGCGTTAACCTCCGACGGAGGACGATGGACAGAGCCCTACTTCGACGACCAGGGGTCGAAAATGATGGTCAGCTCCTACACCATGCCCATCCACGACCCCAGCGGCAAGATAATTGGCGTGTTCTGCAGCGACGTGTCGCTCGAATGGCTGGCCGACCTCTTCGGCAGCCAGAAAGGGGCCATCACCTTCCTAGCCTCGCGCTCCGGACACCTGCTGGCCTGCCCCGACAAGAGCATGGTGATGACCACCACCATCCAAGAGGTGGCCCGCCAGTATAGCGACACCATGATTGAGAAAGTCAACGCCAGCATGCTCGCGGGCGACAGCGGCGATGCCATCGTCAAAGACAACGAGGGCGAAAAGAACTACATCTTCTACTCGCCCGTTGAGGGCAAGACGGGCTGGAGCATGGCGGTCATTTTCCCCGACAAGGAGATTTTTGCCGGCCTCCACCGCGTGGGCTCCTACCTCGCCCTCTTCATGATTGTCGGCCTGCTGCTCATGGGATTCATCTTGTGGCGCACCTTCCGCAGCCACCGCCGCCTGCAGGCCGTCAGCGCCGAGAAGGAGCGCATAGGCAGCGAGTTGCGCATCGCCAGCGCCATCCAGATGGGCATGCTCCCCAAGACCTTCCCACCCTACCCCGACCTCGACGAATTGGCCATGTTCGGCACCCTCGTGCCTGCCAAGGAAGTAGGCGGCGACCTCTACGACTTCTACGTGCGCGACCAGAAACTCTTCTTCTGCCTGGGCGACGTCAGCGGCAAAGGCGTACCCGCCTCGCTGGTGATGGCTGTCACACGCAGCCTCTTCCGCACCGTGTCGGCCCACATCGAAGAGCCCGAGAAGGTGATGACGCAAATGAACCAGGCCATGTCGGAGATGAACGAGAACTCGATGTTCGTCACACTCTTCATCGGTATCCTCGACCTGCGTACCGGAGCCCTGGCCTACAGCAACGCCGGCCACTGTCCTCCTGTGGTCATCCACCAGGGCTCGGTCACTCCCATCACCATGGATGCCAACATCCCCGTGGGCCTCATGCCCGACTGGCAATACACACGTCAGGACACCACCCTGCAGCCCGACAGCAGCCTCTTCCTCTACACCGACGGCCTCACCGAGGCCGAGAACGCCGAGCACGGGCAGTACGGCGAAGAGCGCATGTTCGCAGCCCTCTCCCAGGCCATCGGCCTGGCACCGCGCGACCTCATAGCCGCCATAACCGAGTCGGTCCACGCCTTCGTGGCCGGCGCCGAGCAGAGCGACGACCTCACCATGCTAGCCATCCATTTTGTTAAAACCATTAAAGCCTAAGCCATGAAACGTCATCTTACACTCCACAACGACGTCGGCGAAATACCGCAGTTGGCAGCCTTCATCGACGAAACGGCCGAAGAGGCCGGCATCGACATGGCCCTCGCCATGAGCCTCAACCTGGCCATGGAGGAAGCCGTAGTCAACGTGATGAACTACGCCTATCCTGCCGGCACCGTAGGCACCATCGACATCGATGCCGAATACACCGACGGACAGCTCTCCTTCGTCATCAGCGACAGCGGCACACCCTTCGACCCCACCAAGGCCGACAACCCCGACATCACGCTCGCTGCCGAAGACCGTGCCATCGGCGGACTCGGCATCTTCCTCGTACGCCAGATTATGGACCACGTCGAATACCAACACCGCGATGGAAAAAATATCCTAACACTTAGAAAACAAATACAATAAAGAATATGAACACCACCATCAAAGAACAAAACGGCGAAATCGTTGCCCTCTTCAACGGACGCCTCGACACTCCGGCAGCCCCCCAGACCGAGAAAGACATCCAGCCCCTGTTGGCCGCCGAAGGAAAAAACATCGTGCTCGACTGCAACGCCTTGGAATACATCTCCTCCAGCGGACTCCGTCTCTTCCTCACCATCCTCAAGAGCGCAAAACCGAAGGGCAGCCATGTCATCATCACCGGCATGAACGACGACATCCGCAACGTCTTCTCCATGACCGGCTTCACCAACCTCTTCGAGTTCCGCTAGACCAACCGGCGACAAACGATGTCATTTCTCTATATTTTGTCTGTACTTCCTCTGTATAATATACAGAGTATCTACAGAGCATGTACAGAGAAGATACCCATCATCCAATCCTACTCCAGTCGATAGGCTGCAGGCCTTGCTGCTGGAGATAGGCATTGGCTTGGGAAAAATGACGACAGCCGAAGAATCCGCGGTAGGCCGAGAGCGGCGAAGGATGTGGGGCGGTGAGGACGAGGTGTTTCGTCTGGTCGATGAGCACCCTCTTGGCGATGGCATAGCTTCCCCAGAGGAGGAAGACGAGGCCACTGCGCTGCTGGCTGAGGGCTTGGATGGCGGCGTCGGTGAAAGTCTCCCAGCCGTGACGCTGGTGGCTGCCGGCCTGATGGGCGCGGACGGTGAGGGTGGCGTTGAGCAGCAGCACTCCCTGCTCGGCCCAGCCGCTGAGGTCGCCGCAGGTCTTGGGAATGTCGGTGCCGAGATCGGCGTTAATCTCGGTGATGATATTCACCAGCGAGGGCGGCACCTGGATGCCCTGCGGCACCGAGAAACAGAGGCCCATGGCCTGCCCGGGTTCGTGGTAGGGATCCTGGCCGAGTATGACCACCTTCACCTTATCGAAAGGTGTGCTGTCGAAAGCATTGAAAATTTTGCTTCCCGGCGGATAGCAGGTGTGCTGCTGCCGCTCGGCTACGAGAAACTCCTTGAGCTGAGCGAAATAGGGTGCCTCGAACTGCGGTTGCAGCACCGCGTACCAACTTGAATCAATCTTTACGGCCATGGTTTTTCTTTTTTTAACGGCGAATTATACTAATAAAACGAATAAAATTTCATGCTAATTACTCTAATTTGCAATCAACTAACCTACGTGGCAATGAGTGAAATTCGTTTAATTCGCCGTTTTCCTATTGTTTGTCATCTCCATTTTTTGCTGGCAGGCACTCGTTCATATTCAAGAGACGCGTTGCCAAAATTCATCAGTATTCCCAAATCCAGTCCACTCGCTCTAAGATAGTTGTATGTTTGGGCATAATGTTCATCCGAAAAATCTTTGACTGCTTTAAGCTCAAGGATTATTTTGCCATAGCATACAAAATCGGCTCTAAATGTCTTTGAAAGAGTGCTCCCCTTATAGCATATCGTCAGTTCCTTTTCTCGCTCATATGGGATGCCTCTCGCTACGAATTCTTTCTCCAAGGCTTCTTGGTAGACAGGCTCTACAAAACCGCAGCCCAATAATCGATGTACCTCCATTGCTGCACCGATAATCTTATACGATTCCTCCTTGTAGAGCAAACCACCTACATTATCATAAGACTCCATAAATTCGAGTAATTAGCGTTTAATTGACCTGCGTAGCAATTAGTTAAATTAGTATAATTCGCCGTTTATATTAAAAATGAATTGTACTTCCGCTCTTTACCGATTTGGCTGGCGATGCCGTGGCCGGGGAGAACGGCGTAGTCGTCGGGGAGGGTGAGGACGCGGCGTTTAAGGTAATCGATAAGCGTAGGGTAGTCGCCGCCAGGCAGGTCGGTGCGTCCGATGCTGAAATGAAACAAAGCATCACCCGTGATAACGGCGGGTGTACACACTCCTCCGTCCGCACTCCGTGCGTCCACCTCCCCTAACTTAGGGGAGGAGCCAGTGACCAACGGCGGAAGCAACTCTCCCCCTAAGTTAGGGGGAGTACCCCGTAGGGGGGAGGGAGTGTGTCTTGCATAGGCTGAGGAGCGTGCTGGGACGACATAGCATACGCTTCCCGGGCAGTGGCCGGGGACGTAGCGACACTCCACCTCCGTCTCCCCAACCCTGAGGATGTCGTTGTCTTTAATCTCCTCCACAGGGAGGTCATCCATATTATCCACGGCAAAGCCCATCATGCTGCCGTAAGCCTCGGCCTGCCGCAACAGTTTGCGTCCCTCGGCATGCATGGTGACGGGCAGATTGTAGTGTTCACAGCATTGCCGCAGACCGGCGATATGATCCACATGGGCATGGGTCAGCAGGATATGCGTCACTTGTAGTTGTTCCTGCTCAATATATTGCGTCAGCCGTGCATCTTCAAACGAAGCCTCGCAGGCCGGATCGACGATGGCACACTGCTTAGTGGCTTCGTCAACGATGACGTATGTATTAACCTCAAAATGGTTGAATGTAAACTGCTTAATCATGTATGTGCGTCATGAAAAGTTGCTGGCTATCCCAAGAGTTTGAGGAACTTTTGTAATTTGAGCACACTAATTTTGGGAAATGTGATGTCTTTAAGAACATCGAAGTGTTTGTCATTGGAGACAATGAATGTAGCGTTTGCGGCGAAAGCGCAATCCACAAATTTGTTGTCGTCAGGGTCGGAGGTAATCAGGCCAAGATGGAATTTAGGGTCGACAAACTCCACATAATCGCTATCGACAAGTGCGTTGATGACATTCTCTGCTACTATTTTGTTTGTCTTTTGTGCGATAATCTCCTCGTATTCGGCGAGAATTTCATTTGATACACACAAGGTGTAAGCGCCCTCGTGCAATGCACGCCACACACGGAAGTTCTCGCTCCGAGATGAGAGGCTTGCCAACAGGCAGTTGGTGTCGAGTACTACGCGCTTCATACTCTGTAAGGGGTGCGCAAATGTTCGTTGAGTACCTCGGTGTTTTGCGTCTCACTCCATTTGCCAGAGTCCCACAGACGGTCCATCTCATCGGTGGCTTTCTGCGCGTAGTAGTTGGAGATCACCTGCCGCAACTCCTCTACCTTTTCAAGGGTGTTCATCCTTCCGAGTAGCCGCAAGATGCTTAACTGTGCGCGATTTAATTCCATGCTTTGCTCCATAATAACTATTATTTTTCTAAATAACGTAGCATCAGGCAGATTATTGTATGTATCCCAAAACATTATTGCAAATCAACAAAAAAAGAAAATCTTGCACGAAGGAAATAGAAAAAGCCTCTCCGGTTAGGAAGAGGCTTCTGTGGTTGATGGCGGTTGTCGGTTATCTAATCACCACGACCTTGCGGGCGGGATGGTTACCGATTTTGACAAGGTAGGTACCTGAGGCTGGTACATCGAAATGCAAGGGTGAGTATTCGTCTTGCTTGGTCGCTAATATGCGGCCGTTGACATCGTACAGCCACACGGTATTGCTTCCTGCACCGTCTACAACTATCTGCCCGTTGATTGTGTATATCTTGGCATTTATCGCATCCACTTCGTCCACACCAACAACAATTGTGTCATGGATATAGATGGTGTCATGTACAAACACCGTATCGTGCAGCCACAGCGTGTCGGTACTGTAAACGATAGTGGTGTCGTAGATGGTGTTGGTGATGGTGTCGAAGACAGTATTTGTAATGGTGTCATATACCATATTCGTCACCGTATCGGTCAGCGTGATATAGGTGGTGTCGTGGACGTTGACGTATGTTGTATCGTGCACGGGGACAAAAGTCGTGTCGTGAACAAAGACATCAATATAGGTTGTATCATGAATAGGAACACTGATATATGCTGTATCGTGCAGAATCACATATGCCGTATCGTAAATAACAACTGTATCTTGCCATGGTTCACCGTCTGCCATAAAAACAGCGGTCAATAGTTTGTCCTCTAACACGGCAAAGGTGTATGGATTATATGTCGAGCCGTCACTCCAGTGCATGAACTGGTAACCACTATTTGGTGTGGCAAATACTGTTGCAGGTGTTCCATAAATGAAATCTCCTCCACCTTGTACAGTACCATGAGCAAGGTTATCCACATTAACGCTGACGGTATGTATATCAATGTCGAACGATGCGGTATATGTGCTATTGTTATTAAATACGAATCGTCGTGGGTTCTCTGTGCTGCCGTCGCTCCATTGTGTAAAATGATAGTGTGGTAAAGCTGTCGCCGTGATGTACGGTGTGGTATCAAGATACAGTCCTGGTACACTCACAATGTTCACAAAGCCTTTTGTGGTATCTGCACTTTGGAACGAAAGAATGTATTCGTTGTGCTCGTAAATAGCAGTAAACGAAGTGTCCTTCGCCAAAACGATGACGCGCGGATTGTCGGTGTTACCATCATTCCATTGTGTAAAATGGTAACCATAATTGGCGTTGGCTCTAATGGTGCATTGTGAAAGATAATTGAAAGAGCCTGCACCAATCACACTACCATGAATTGACGTGTCTGCTGACAGGGTGATTGAGTATTGATTGTAATCAAAAATGGCCGTCATTGTGATATTGTCTATAACAGCCACCTTAAGCGGGTTTTCTGGGTAATAAATATGTGAGCTATTGTCGTACCAATACAAAAAATGGTAGCCGTAGTTGGCTGTTGCCGTCAGCGTTATTGAGTCAAGATAAACAGCACTAATACTACCAGAGACCGTTCCACGAACACTGTCATTTGCAACTCCAACGACATTATAAATATTGGGTTCAAAAAAAGCTGTTACTGTACTATCTCCTGAAAGATACAGTGTGTCCGGATTAGCAGTATTCCCATTGCTCCAATGGTCGAAGTGGTAGCCGTGATTTGGCGAAGCATTAATATAAATGCTACTATCCATACATGAAATATTATTTCCATATTGTTGAATAATATTTGCTGAACCCTGTGATGTGTCGTTATTCAATAAAGAAAATTCAAATTCAACTTCGGGTTCCTGAAATGGGTAATCATGACCCCAAGAATTGTAATAATACATGCCAGAGCCACAAGGAATATAAAATTTTCTATTTTGAGGAATAATACCCATAAAGGTGTAAAGCCCTATTGCGCAAGGAGTATTTGAGAATAATAGCACACTGTCAAGGTTACTACAGTTATAAAAAGCATAAGATCCAATATTGGAAACTAAACTAGGAATAGATATTGAATTGAGATTAGTACAACCATAGAAAGCGTATTTACCAATAGATGTGATTGTGTTGGGCAATTCCACGGAGGGAAAAAAGCCATTGATGAATGCATAGTTTTTTATCTCCGAAACACTTTCTGGAATAACAAGGTTAATTATAGGCTCATTATTAATATTTAATAAACGGGAATAGTAGATTGGATTAGCTAGTGTATTTCCAAAATCAATTCCACACCATTGTTCAATGGTACCCAAATAATTCACGGTGTCAAGGTTGTAACAACCATAAAATGCCAACCCAATTATCTGCGATATTGAAGATGGTAATGTTAAGGACGATAATCCAGAACACCCATTGAATGCGTAATCACCAATATAGGAGACACCCTCGTGGATTGTTACGGATGTCAAACTATTACAATTGTTGAAGGCGTAATAGCCGATGGAGGTTACTGTGCTCGGAATCGTCACGGAAGTCAGACCTGTACAATTGTCAAATGAGTGTTCTCCAATTGCTGTTACGCGGTAGTATGTTTCTCCATCGTTGGTAATGCTATCTGGTATTACGAGACTCCCACTAGGTTTGACGGTATTAGCATAACTGCTACTACCGGTATAGTAATTATAATTGTTGTTGACGTGATTATAATATGTTACATAGGCTGTTCCCCAAAACGTAGTGTCAAAATAGATGGGTGTCGTATTGCCATCAGCTGTTTCTACATAAACTCTAATATCATATGCAAATACATTCTGACATATTGCCGTAATGGCAACACAAAATAATACTATACGTTTCATAATCTTTTGTTTTTGTTTACAATAAAGAGCGATGGTCTTTTACCACAGTCAACTTAAATTCTTCGATACTTCCCCATACAAAACCACGAATTCTGTTTTTTGTGTAATACCAACCATATAATTGTTCATTTTGCTTGGTTTGAAGAGTATCCATTTTGTACAGGTAATACCTTGCATCAGTTACTCCTACGCGAGATCCATCTACATTATACTCATATCCTATTTCATTTCTATATTCTACATGAATATTTTTCAATAAGTAGGCCAAGAATTTCTCCTTCTCTTGCAAATTTTTACATTTCTCATTAAACTTTTTAACATTTAATCTTTTACCAGGCAGTCCTGACTTAGGGCCTTTTTTTGTCGTAAAAGATAATTGGGGTTTAATGTTCATCATAATCATAAATTTAGGTAATAATACAACAAGAAAGTGGAGCCATTCATTCATGACCCTATTTTGTTTGTGTGGGCTTGGCCTCCCAATGATATAAAATAATGGTTGAAATGAGTCGCTCCACAAGAATGTATACGGGATGTATGTATACATACCAATTGGAGCATTTCATCATCCGATTATTCCTTATATCATTAAATGTAAACGGCCAAGTTCACAAACAGGAATAAGGCGAAAATGCTTCTTTCTCGACAAACCATTCTCTTGCGGTTTGCGACTGCAAAAATACACATTTTTTCTCATTCAGCAAAAAATAATTTTCGGGAATGAGATATTGGGGTGAAACGGGTGTACATCTAAAATGGCTCCGCAAATGAGCTTTTACACTTGCGGAACCGATTGCAAAGGTGGGCTAATTGAGATGTTTCTCGATGACACTCTGTTTTGGCTATAAGCTGACCGCCGATACATCGTCGAAGGATCACCGAGAGACTGTATAGCAATATTACTGAATATCAGCGTATTGGTATTTTACGCACACTATATGTATTTGGCTGGTTTTCAGACACTCTGTATTGGCTGCAAAGAAGGCACGTAGAAGGGAAGTAGAACCCATGTAGAGGGAAAAAAATTGAACCCGTGAGTGTCACTCACGGGTTCAAATAATTCCGATTATTGATTCTTGCTTGCTGTCGGTGTTTATTCTTTAATCCAGGCGTCGAACTGCTCGCGTTTGAGGGCAGGGATGTCGAGTTTCATCTTCTTGCGGAGGCCGCCGAGGTCGTTGAAGAGCTTGTTGGGGTTGGCGGCTTTCAGCTGCTCGTAGCTCTTCACACCGGCTTTGGCCAGGACAGGAATCCATGCCTCGTCGACACCGTGGGCCGTGAGGTCAGCACCTTCGTTCTCGCTGGATTTCTCCTGCACCTCGGGTTTCATCTGGGGGAAGAGCAGCACATCCTGGATGCTCTGGGCGCCGGTCATCATCATAACCAGGCGGTCGATGCCGATACCCATGCCGGAGGTCGGCGGCATGCCGTATTCGAGGGCACGGACGAAGTCCATGTCGATGAACATGGCCTCGTCGTCACCTTTCTCGCTCAGGCGCAGCTGCTCTTGGAAGCGGCCGAGCTGGTCAATGGGGTCGTTGAGCTCGGAGTAGGCGTTGGCCAGCTCCTTGCCGCAGACGAAGAGCTCGAAGCGTTCGGTGAGCTCTGGATTGTTGCGGTGGCGCTTGCAGAGGGGCGACATCTCGATGGGGTAGTCGGTGACAAAGGTGGGCTGGATGAGCTTGCCCTCGCACTTCTCGCCGAAGATGGCATCGATGAGCTTGCCCTTGCCCATGGTGGCGTCGGTCTCCACGCCGAGGCGCTTGCAGGCCTCGCGCAGCTCCTCCTCGTTCATACCGGCCACGTCGACGCCGGTCTCTTCCTTGATGAGCTGGCACATGGGGGCGCGGCGGAAGGGGGGCTTGAAGTCGATCTCGTTGCCCCAGACGTTGACCTTGGTGTCACCGTGCAGCGTCTTGGCGATACGCTCCAGCATGTTCTCCGTGAAGGTCATCATCCAGTTGTAGTCCTTGTAGGGGACGTAGATCTCCATGGCGGTGAACTCGGGGTTGTGGGTGCGGTCCATACCCTCGTTGCGGAAGTTGCGGCTGAACTCATAGACGCCGGGGAAGCCGCCGACGATAAGGCGCTTCAGGTAGAGCTCATTGGCGATACGCAGGTAGAGGTCTATGTCGAGTGCGTTATGGTGCGTCACGAAGGGGCGTGCGGCGGCACCGCCGGGGATGCTCTGCAGCACGGGGGTGTCCACCTCGAGGTAGCCCTGCTCGTTGAAGTAGTTGCGCATGGTATTGACAATCTGCGCGCGCTGCACGAAGGTCTCACGCACCTGCGGGTTGACGATGAGGTCGACATAACGCTGGCGGTAGCGTAGCTCGGGATCGCTGAAGGCATCGTACACCACACCGTCCTTTTCCTTGACGATGGGCAGGGGACGCAGGCTCTTGCTGAGCACAGTAAGGCTCTTCACGTGGATGGAGGTCTCACCCATCTGGGTGACAAACACATAGCCGGTCACGCCGATGATGTCGCCGATGTCAAGCAGGCGTTTGAAGACAGTGTTGTAGAGGGTCTTATCCTCATCGGGGCAAATCTCATCGCGCTTGATATAGAGCTGTATGCGACCGTAGGAGTCCTGCAGCTCCACGAAAGAAGCGGCACCCATGATGCGGCGGCTCATGATGCGGCCGGCGATACTTACGTTCTGAAAGAGGGTGTTGTCTTGCGGGAATTTCTCCAGAATTTCACTGCTCTTGCAGTTCACCTCATACAAGGCGGCGGGATAAGGGTTGATGCCCAGGTTCTTCAACTCAGCCAGCGAATTGCGGCGTATCTGTTCTTGCTCAGTAAGTTCTGCCATAATATCTTAATATATTTTTGTATTCTAGAATAAAATGCAAAGATACAAAAATCGAGCGACATGACAAAATTTATTTTGTCATGTCCAAGATGAAGTATCGCCGTGAGCGAAGCGAATCAAAAAAACGAAGACAGACCGAAATGGCATAATTTTATTTTACACGGCGAATGGAATGCAAGCGATGAGTATATTTCTCTCCATCGAAAATTCCTTGCCCGTCAAGAGTGTCTATCCTCACAAAACCAGATGAATGCACGATACGGCCATCGCCCATGCAAATGCCCACATGTACAATACAACCGTCGGCATTCTGAAAGAAAGCCAAGTCATCACGCAGTACATCACAGAGGCAGACCTCGTTTCCTGCCGTCACCTGCTGCGAGGCATCGCGCGGAAGCCAGATTCCCAAAGCCTTGAAGCATATCTGCGTCAGGCCCGAGCAGTCGATGCCACCTCTTGAGCGACCGCCCCAGAGGTAAGGGGTTCCCAGAAAGCAACGCTCCGCCAAGTCGGCCGCAGTCTCGAACGGCACATATTGCTTGTTGTCGACCCAACCTTCATAGCCATCATATTCACAGCGCACCCTCGACCATTTCTCTCCTCTCTCTATCACCTCTACCGTGTCACCGGACAACAACTGATTGACCATCTCGGCCCGGTCACTAGCCTCGCCTCTCATGGGCACAGCCGATAAAAAACAATAACCCTTCACTTTAAACCTTATACTTTAAACCTTATACTTACAATTGTCCCCTGTCTATCGACCTCACTATCCGTTCCATCAATTCGTCCTTCTTGTCGTGTTCTGGATCATACTTTGTCTTCAGGTTATAGCCAAAAAGACGTGCCAACGCTTGATACAATCCAGCACGAAAAGAACCTCTCAACTCTCCCACCAAACTATACGCCGTTCGACTTGTTTCCCTGTCTATCAACTTAATAAGAACTAGACCCTGCGAGAAGGTGTATTTCGACAACTGGTCCTTATAGTCATCCTTCAACTGCTGCTCGGCCTTTTTGATGGCCGCCTTGCGCTGTTTCTTCGGCAGTCCTGCAATCTGCACCTCCAAGGCATCGAGCCTACTCTTCGCCTCACGGGCATAGGGAAGCATCAACCGCACATTGCGGATGAGCTTGGCATTCTTCTTTATCTCCTTGGCTGTCAAGAGCATCCCAGAAGAATAGACATTCACCTCTCGCAAGTAGATGAGTGGGACAGTATCTCCGTCGATGATGGTGCCGAAAGTGTAATGTTCCGAGGCTCTCTTCTTCAGCTCTAGTTTCGTCACATGCTTCATCGGCATCAATTTGGTCGTCAAACGTGGCTTGAGCTTCAGCGAATCCATTGGAATAACCTTTATCGGCCCCAACTTCTCCTGGGCCGAGACACCCAATGCCAACAACATAAGCACCAGCAAAATGGCATATCGACGAAATTTCATTTCCTGATTCTTTTTTTCTATAACTCTGAAATTTGCTTTTTATTTTATCATATGAGAAAAAAAGCGTACCTTTGCAACCGCAAAAACAGCGGAAAATAAACACATATATACAAAATCATGGAAGAGATTCTACGCACAGAGGGGTTATGCAAAAGCTTCACCCTCTCTCGAAAACAACAGAAAATTGAACGAACTACCGTTAAGCGCAAGACGGCAGTGAACAACCTAAGTTTCAGCGCCTACCGTGGCGAGATTTTTGGCCTTTTGGGTCCCAACGGCGCCGGAAAGACCACCACACTACGAATGCTCTCCACTCTCATACGTCCCGATAGCGGCGATGCCACTCTCGACGGCTGCAGCGTGGTGGAAGATCCTGAAAAAGTGCGTGCCAAGATAGGTTTCCTCACCTCCGAACTCAAGCTCGAGGACTTCTTCACACCCAACTACCTCTTCGACTTCTTCAGCCGCCTGCATGGTGTCGACGAATCGACCATGGCAGAACGCAAAGAGCGCATGTTCAAACGTTTCGGCATCGACAAATTTGCCGAGGTAAAGGTCGCCAACCTCAGCACTGGCATGAAGCAGAAGCTCTCGCTGGTCATCTCTCTGGTCCACGACCCCGAAATCATCATCTTCGACGAGCCCACCAATGGCCTCGATGTGCTCACCGCCCGCACCGTCACCGACTACCTGCAGGAATTGCGCACCGAGGGAAAGACTATTATCCTCAGTACACACATCTTCAGCCTGGTGGAACGCCTTTGCGACCGTGTAGGCATCATCATCGACGGCCGCATGATTGCCTGTGGCACCCTCGACGAGGTATGCAACGGCATGACCCTCGAGGACCGCTTCTTCGAAATCTACAAAGAACAGAAAGCTGCGGAAGTTGAGTGGGAAGGGAATATATTTCCTTCTCCGAAATGTAGCAGTGTAAACGAAGTTAAAGGAGGTGAAGTATGAAGAAACTTTCAGTGAACGTTTCGATAGCGAAGCGGAGAACAAATAGCAACACCCTGACCATCATCAAAAAAGAGTTCGCCCGTTTCTTCGGCGACCGCCAACTGATATTCACCGCCATCATCATGCCGGGATTGCTCATCTACCTCATCTATAGCTTTATGGGGTCCGGTATCAGCAGCATGGTCACCGAAGGCGTGGACGACAACGTCACCCTGCGTGTCGAGAACATGCCACAGAGCCTCGCTCCCATGTTTGACGGTGCCGACAGCATGAACATCACCGTCCTCCCAACCCCCTTCTCACAGAAGGACATCGACCAGCTGGAAGACAAGGACTTGAACATTGTGCTGATGCGCTTCCCGACCGACTTCGACCTGCAACTCAACACCTACGACCCACAGAGCGGTGAGCCTGCACCCAACATCGAAATCTACTACAACTCGACCAACAACGCCACACAGCGGGTCTACCATATGCTCGAGGGCATGCTCACCGCCTTCGAGGAGAGCATCTGCAACCGCTTCGACATCAACCGCGTGGACGAAGAGAACGGTGAGGCGCCCCGCTTCGACCAGGCAACCGACGACAGTATCGGTGCCATGATTTGGAGCAAGATTCTTCCCATGCTCATCCTCATGATGCTCTTCAGCGGAGTCATGGCCATAGCCCCTAGCGCCATTGCCGGCGAGAAAGAACGCGGCACCATCGCCACCCTGCTCGTCACTCCCATGCGCCGCAACGAGCTGGCTTTGGGCAAAATCATATCACTCAGTGGTATAGCGCTCCTCAGCGGCATCTCCAGTTTCATCGGCATTGCCCTCTCACTTCCTAAGATGATACAAGGCGACGTCGATGCCTCAAGTCTTGGATTCAACTATTCTTCTGTTGATTACATCGTACTGCTGATCACCATTCTCGCCTCAGTACTCATCATGGCCTCGGCCGTGAGTCTGCTGTCGGCATTGGCCAAGGACGTGAAGAACGCAGGTACCATGGTGCTACCGTTCATGCTGGTCATCATGCTGGCCGGCTTAATGCCGATGTTCCAGACCGGCGCCAGTGAGAACATTGCCATCTACTTTATCCCCTTCTACAACAGCATCGAGGTGATGACAGCCGTCTTCGCGCACGAAATGCAGTGGATGCCGGTCATCATCTCATTGGCCGCCAACATGATTTATACCGGCATCGCCGTCTGGGGCCTCACACGCATGTTCTGTAGCGAAAAGATAATGTTTTCCCGATAACGAACAAAGTCAAGAACCCCTGCAAATTACCCCGCAGGGGTTCTCTTTTAATAGATTACCCATGAAAAAAGGAACATTCCTATTATTTGCCATTCTCTCCTTTCAGTGTTCTTATGCTCAATGGTGGAATGCCTACAGCGAGAAGACTGGTCTGATACTGAGCCTGCACCAGACCGACAGCGCCTTCGAACTCTATAGCCCCCTGCAAACCTCCGACCCCATCCCCGTCTCCAAGTGGTCGCTCCAGAACGACACCCTGCGGCTGGAATGTGCCTCCATTGGTTTCAAGACCACACTGAGACAACAAGACAGTTTATGGGTAGGTACCTGGCGACAGGGTATCATGAAGGAGGCCATCATCTTCCGCCCCGCCGACACCCTCTTCCAGCTGCGCCGTCCACAGACACCACAGCCACCCTACCACTTTGACGAGGAGACCATCACCGCCGACTACACTGACAGCCACGGCAACACCGTCCACCTCGAAGGCACCCTCACCTACCTCAAGCAATCCAGCTCCTCCCCTAAATTAGGGGAGGGGGACCGCCGTTCTACGGTGGTGGAGGAGTGTGTCAAGTTCCCCACCCTCCTCCTCGTCTCCGGCTCCGGCCAACAGAACCGCGACGAAGAAATCTTCCAGCACAAGTCCTTCCTGGTCCTTGCCGACTACCTCGCCTCGCGCGGCATCGCCGTCCTCCGCTACGACGACCGTGGTGTCGGTGCTTCATTCTGTACCTCCCCTTCTTCTCCTTCCAACTCCCCCTCTAAGCTAGAGGGGGTGGCCGAAGGCCAGGGGCGTATGTCTACAGCATCCGGAGAAGCGTGTATCGACTCCGCCGACACCTATCTCTTCGCCGAGGATGCCGAAGCCATGTTCAACGTCCTGAAAAACAACCCACACGTTGATCCTAACCGCCTCGGCATCGGCGGCCACAGTGAGGGCGGTGCCATCGCTCCCATGTTGGCAACCAGAAACAAGGATGTCAAGTTCGTCGTCATGCTTGCCGGACAGGGCTGCACTGGTCTCGAGGTTCTCCTTCAGCAAAACGATGCCCTCTACCGCGCCAACGGCCTCAGCAACAGCCTGCTATCCATCCGCAACATCTGCATGCGCGACCTTCTTGGACCGCTGGCTTCCAGCCGGCACCACCCCACTGCCAAAGAGCTCCAAGCCATCATCAACCGTCACACCACTGGACTTTCCAAAGTACAGCTCGACAGCATCGGACTGGGCAAAGGAGCCGCCTACACACTAAAACAACAACTAGCCACCCCCTGGATGCAAAGCTTTCTCAGCCTCGCCCCTGCCGACTACCTGCCCATGGTAAAATGCCCCGTGCTGGCATTGAACGGAAGCAAAGACCTGCAGGTTCTCCCCCATCCCAACCTAGAACAGATCAAGAAGTTGTGTCCGCAGGCCGACTGCCGCGAGCTGCCAAGATTGAATCATCTCTTCCAGCACTGTACCACCGGCTTGCCCTCAGAATACCTGATGATCGAGGAGACCTTCTCAGAAGAGGCTATGAAGGCCATCGCCGACTGGATCCTCGCCCTCCCCTAACCCCCTTCCTAACCTCATCATCCTACCAAACACCTACTATCACCCTATCAACTCCTACCGCGGTAGGAGTTGGTTAGGTGTTGGTAAGGACTTGATAACTGGTTTATAGTTAGTTAGCATCAACAAGAAATCACCCCTTCTCGCAGGGGTGATTCTTGTCATGTCGTTGTATTTATAATAAAAACTATATACTTGACAACCAATATATTTATACCAGCAGCGGCAGCAGCAGCTCCTCCCCTAAGTTAGGGGAGGGGGACCGCCGCGAAGCGGTGGTGGAGGAGTGTGTCACACAACTTAGGAAAGCAGCCAGATAATCAACTTCTTGACACACTCCTCAGTCAGGCGTAAACGCCTGCCAGCTCCCCTAACTTAGGGGAGCAGCCAGATAGTATCATCGCAAACCACGTCAGCAGCCGGATAGTATCATCGCAAACTGCGCCAGCAGCCAGTTAATAACAGCACTAGTTCAGACTGCGGCGGCAGCTTGATTGCGGCAGCGGCTCCCCCTCTCTGCCTGGCTCCAAAGGAGACATGGCCTGCGACCGTAGTGGAGCAAAGTTAGAGGGGGTGGACGCGAAGCGGACGGGGGCGTGTGTCACGCATCTTAATACTAATTATCCTCTACGGCGCCTTTGATCTGGACTTTGGTGACGCCTTCGTCGATGATGGGTTGGACGAGGGCTTTCATCTCCTGTGGAGAGAACTTTTGGAGCCCTTGCATGGGGGTGGCACGGTCGATGGTGTAGACCATCCACTCGCGGGGGCGCAGCAGTCGCACGATGTCCATCATGGGCAGGATGACCTCGGGGCGCGAGGAGTCAAAACCATTCCCTTTCAGCATGCAGGTCTGCAGCACGAAGTCGCCCCCGAACTGCTTCAGCGCCTCGACGACTCGGGCGAGGTCGTAGCCGGGGGCGGGCATGTTGATCTTCTCTGCCAGCTCGTTGGTGGGGGCGTCGATCTTCATGATGGGGTTGTCGACCTTGCGCAATGCATTGAAGACTTCGGGGATATGCACGCGCGTGGCGTTGCTCAGCACGCTGACTTTGGCCGAGGGGTAATATTGGTCACGCAGGCTCAATGTGTCGTCGATAATCTGCGGAAATTCGGGATTGATAGTAGGTTCACCGTCACCACTAAAAGTAATGCTATCGACAGGAGTGACTGGGTGACTGAGTGACTGAGTGGCTGAGTAGCCTGAAAGCTCCTTGAGCTTTCGCTCGAGGTCGTTGCGCACCTTCTCGGCGGTGGGGAGGACGGTGTCGTCGCGGCCGTCGCGGTTCCAGCCACACTCGCAGTAGATGCAGTCGAAATTACATATCTTGCCCTTCTCGGGCAGCAGGTTGATGCCGAGGGAGCTGCCCAGACGGCGGCTGAAGATGGGTCCGAAAACAGTTTCTTCGCGTATCATTGTCGACAGTTTAAGGTTTAAGGTTTAAAGTTTAAAGGATCTATGTTATAATGAGTTAAATGCGGATTTGACTTTAGCAGTGTTGGTGCGGGAGACAGGGAGGTTATCATGAGTATGCTGCATAACAAGTTGTATGGTACCCGATTGGGAAGCAATCTTTTCCACCTGAGCGAGATTGACAAGGAAGGCACGATGGCAGCGTACCACTGTCGGGTAGTCCATCAACGTCTCCTCCATCTGCTTGGAGGTGGCCCGGAGCATATCGCTACGTACATCACCATTACATAAATGATACACTTTCACATAGTTGCCTACAGACTCAATGTAAAGGAGGTCAGTGATGGAGAGTGTGATGCTCTCGCTGGTGCTGCCCGAAAGGGTGATTGCTTGATTGTTTGACTGTTTGACTGTTTGATTATTTGATTGAGTGAGCGTCTGGGTATTAGTGTATTTAATGGCTTCGTTCAGTCTCTTTGTTTCCTCCAATTCTGCTGCCAAGTATTGGCTGCGGAACTTGAAGCGCCAATAGAGGCCGATGGCGAAGGAACAGAAGGCCACGATGAGAAGGCAGGTGAGGTAGCCAGGCCACGTGAGGGGGCTGGGGAGATCCTGGGCACTCATGGCGAAATGGAAATAGGAGCAGAGCGTCAAGGCCATCAGGGGAGTGTTGATGAGTTGGAACCAGAGGTTGCGACGGATGATGTACTCGACCCCCTTGTCGAGGGAGGCGGGCATGCGGACGATGTATGTCAAGATGGCTTCGACGAGATAACAGACACCGATACCCAACACCCAGAAAGCGGCCAGATGCGGGTAGACCATCCAGTCCAAACCACCCATTCCGAGGGGTTTGAAGATGGCAAAAGTCAGTATGGAGAACCCCATGCTGGTGACGCGAACGGTCAATGTGTCCTTTTGCTCTTTTGTCATAAGTTGCCCATAATAACGCAGTTCGTGACAAAATATTGTCTATGCCATTCGTCACTCGTCACAAAAAGTCGCCGTCCGTCACACTCGCTTGTCGGAACGAGAAAATGGTTGTACTTTTGCAACCGAAAAAATGAGAAATGAAAAATAAAAACTAAAAATTAAAAGTTATGGTAACAAGATTTTTGCTTGGAATTATTCTGGTCGCCATGGGGCTGCTGAAGCTGGGCGACATGTTCGACCTCGTCGATGCCGACTGGCTGTGGCAGCAGCCGTGGACAGCCTATGTCGCGCCTGCGGCGCTGATTCTCTTCGGCTTCGACCTCATTTTCCGGCGGCGGGAGCATCGGCACGAGCAGTTTCTGCAGCGCCCGGTACCCTCTTCGGAGGAGGGCAAGCGCATCGTCTGCAGAACGAAGTTCGGGGGCGACGAGTACGTCTATCACGGCGAGACCTTCCACGGTGCCAGCCTGGAGGTGTTCTGCGGCGGCATCCGTCTCGATCTCCGCGAAGCCACTATCACTGAGGATGAAGAGATAGACATCCACAATTCCTGCGGCGGCATTGAAATCATCGTCCCGAGGACGGTCAACGTGGCGGTGCAGAGCCGCAGCTTCCTGGGAGGTGTGGAAAACAACGCCAATAGCACCACCCTCCATTCGGCGCCCACCATCCATATCGTCGCCAGCAATTTCTGCAGCGGAGTCGAGATAAGGAATTAATTGATAGACAAGAGATAAGAGTTAAAAGATACGAGCTAAAAGTTAAAAGATAAAAGTTATGAAAAAACTTTTCTTTGTTATAGTATTCGCTTTCACATCTCACCTCTCACCATTCACCTCTCACGCACAGGATTTGTCGCACTACAAGCAGATTGTCAAAGAGCTAAGTTCGGCAAAGTACCAAGGGCGTGGATATGCCAAGAATGGTGCCAACATGGCGGGGAAATACCTCGAACAAGAATACCGTAAGGCGGGCGTCGACGAAGTGATGCTTCAGCCCTTCTCATTGGACATCAACACCTTCTCAGGAAAGATGGAGATGTCTGTCGATGGCCGTAAACTGACTCCTGGTATTGACTTCTCGATGCGCGAATACTCGCCGGGAGTACAAGGCACCTATAAACTTTATTATGTCGACACCCTGAA
The DNA here is from genome assembly GCA_045222295.1 of Bacteroidales bacterium. GTDB lineage: Bacteria > Bacteroidota > Bacteroidia > Bacteroidales > P3 > Colimorpha. The sequence goes on from JBGUXP010000002.1 coordinate 90,455, forward strand.
CTTCGATGCTGAAAAGATGTTCGCTGACCTGTCGAAACCCGAAAATAAAGGCTGCTTCGTGGTGTGCGACTTCTGGTTTGCCTACAAGCACTCCAAAGACTTCCGCAAGCTACAATTTGGTGACGAGTGCCCTAACGCAGGTATGGTACAGACCTGGGAGCCGCTGTTGAAGTTCTACAAAGCTTACGGCGAGGAGGTCAAGGGAAAACCCATCATCTGGGCAGAGTCGGATTTTCCGAAGGATGCCAAAAGCATCACTGTCAATATCGAGAATAAGTTCTTGAAGGACTACGAATGTTTCAACGTCATCGCCAAGGTGGAAGGCCGTAAACACGACAGTTGTATCGTTTTCACAGCTCACTATGACCACCTGGGTAATCTCGGCCGTGATGTGTACTACGCCGGAGCCAACGATAACGCCTCAGGCACCGCTGCCATTGTTACCCTCGCCGCCTATTACGCCAAGCACCGTCCTGAATATGACATGTATTTCCTCTCCTTCTCCGGCGAAGACGCAGGCCTCCGTGGCTCGGAGTACTATGCCGAACACCCCGTGGTGCCTCTCAGCCAGATAAAGTATCTTCTTAACATAGATATGATTGGCGACAATAACCCCGTGCAGTACTGTGAGGTGAGCGACGAGGGAATGCCTGGTTTTGCTCTCTTTGAACAGATTAACGGCGAGAAACACCATTTCAAGGCTCTGAATAGAGGAGAACTTGCCGGCAACAGCGACCACTACCCCTTCGCTCAGCGTCACGTACCCTGCATCTTCTTCGAGAACGAAGAGGGAGACGCCTTCAAGTACTATCACACCACCTTCGATGACTACGAGCATTTCCTCACCGATACCTACGAGCCACTATTCCGTCTGGTGACGGAGTTCGTGGAGAGATACAATGTGCGTGTGGAGGGTCACTACACCTATGAACATGCCTTCAATTATGATTTGGAAGGCATCCATCTCAATGTAAATGAAACGGGTACAATGGATTTCTATCCCGACGGAACGGCGCTCGACTCGGCACGACAGGTGTATACCGCCACAATGAAGGATGGCCGGAGGGTGACGTGGGTGTACAACTACATCAGTCCCAGTCGCTGGCACCTGGAGGGCAATGACCTTTACTTTGCCGGAGTCAAGGAGGGCTTCCGTATGGAGGTGGTTGGAGATAACAAGGAACCCGAGTTGGCGCAAAAGATTGCGAGCATCTATAGTGGAAACATCGACTACGAGTACAAGTTCCACATCGACACACTAACTTCCAATCTGTTGCAGTGGAGTTTCATCTACCGCGACGGTCACTCCGACACATGGAAATTTTACAGAGAATAAATGAAAACAGATAATGAGAAAGCATTGGATTGACAACCTGCGTTGGGTAACAGTGCTGCTGGTGCTGCTTTATCATGTCATCTATTTCTACAATAACAAAGGCGTCTTTGGTGGCATTGGCGGTTTCGGTGACGGACCTCAGTATCAAGACACATTGATGTACATCCTCTACCCGTGGTTTATGCCGCTGCTGTTCTTGCTGGCAGGTATCAGCGCCCGCTACAGTCTAACCCCTAACACCTCCCCTAAGTTAGGGGAGGTGGCTGCCCAAAGGGCAGACGGAGGAGTGTGTAAAAATGCTAAAGAATGGTTCCGTTCCCGCACCCGCAAGCTCTTGGTGCCCGCCACCATCGGCCTGCTGGTATTTCAATGGATGATGGGGTATTTCAATACCCATGTGGCTGGTGTTGATGTGCTGGCCAATGTACCGCAGCCGGCGAAGTTCTTCTTGTGGGCCTTCAGTGGCATTGGTCCGCTGTGGTTCATCCAAGACCTATGGCTGTTCTCGCTGATTTTATTATTGATCAGGAAACTGACTCTATCCAACTCCCCCTCTAAGTTAGAAGGGGTGGCCGAAGGCCGGGAGCGTGTGTCTGCCGCCCGCAGGGCGGACAGAGGGGTACGTCAAAACCGGATCGTCATAGTTTTAGGGCTGATACTGTTGGGCGTGCTGCTTTGGGCAGGTGAATACACACTGAATTTCCATCCGCGTGTAGGAACCATGGACGGCCTCTGGAACCTCTACAAGCCGTTGTTCTACCTCATTCCTTTCCTGCTGGGCTACTTTGTCTTCTGGCGCGACGAGGTGCAGGAGACTCTGGGTAAAGTATGGCTCCCAATGATGGCTGCTGCCGTTGTCAGCGGCGCGCTGCTGGTTGTCACCACCTTCGGAGAGAACAACACCACGCCGCAGTACCTGGCCTCGCCACTTAACAACCTCTACGGCTGGCTGATGTGTCTGGCCATGATGGGTTGGTTCAAAGCCAAATTCGACTGCACGGGGCGCTTCGCCGCCTACATGACCCGCAGCAGCTTCGGCCTCTATATCGTCCATTATCTGGTGATTGCGAGCCTCGGCTACATGATGAAAACCTACACTACCCTACCCCCCGTGGTCATGTACCTCATCCTCACCGTCGCTGCCTTCACCCTCTCACCGCTGCTGTATGAAGCCCTGCGAAGGATTCCAATACTCAGATGGTGTATCTTCGGAGAAAGGAAGCAGACACAAAAAGTTATAAAATGATTACAGAAGTTAACCCATGTGAGACAACTCGAGCGGAGGCATTCAGTATGTGGATGTCATCGCCCATGCCGATGGTGACGCTGGTGAAGACGCTGGATGTTACTCGGTTGGAGAAGGTCAGCAAAAAGAGTGGCATGAAGTTCACGATGCTGTTGTGCTGGTGCATTGGCAAATCCGCCAGTGGAATAGAGGAATTCTTTCTCCTGCCGGAAAAGGACAAAATGTACAGATTCGACCGGCTGGCCGTCAACGTGATTGTGGAAAACAGCAAGGGCGGCATCAATTCCTGCGACATCCCTTACACGGATGATTTACAGCAGTTCAACCGCGACTATTTGGAGCTGACAGCGCAGGCAGCGAATGAATGCAAGAGTTCTTTCCTTGAGGACCACATGGTTGTCGGCACCTCAGCCATGGTGCAGACGGAGCTCGACTGCATCGTCAACCAATACACTGACCAGTTCTGCAACCCGTTCCTGGCATGGGGCAGGTATCGCAATGGACTGTTCAAAACCACTCTCCCTGTTTCCTTCCAATTCCATCACGTCCAGATGGATGGTGGTCATGCTGCGAGGTTTCTCAACGACCTACAAAATACCATAAAAACAATAAAATTAAATGGAAACCAATAGGATACTGTTACGCCCCTGGCGCGAGTGCGATGCTCCTGCGTTGTTTAAATATGCCAGCGACCCCGAGGTGGGGCCCCGGGCGGGCTGGCAGCCGCACAAGAGCGTGGAGGAGAGCCTCGAGATTATCCGCACGCTCTTCTGTAGTGACCATATGTGGGCCATTGAATGGAAAGAGACGGGCGAGCCCATCGGCTGCATGGGCTATTTCATCTACGGCGAGAGCAATATCAATATTGGCGAGCACGATGCCGAAGTCGGCTATTGGGTGGCCAGGCCCTATTGGAACCAAGGCATCTGTAGCGAGGCACTGCGGCTGCTGATAGACTACAGCTTCAATGAGAAGGGATTTGCCACCCTCTGGAGCGACTTCTTCCCCGACAATCCCGCCTCCGGCCGCGTGATGGAGAAGTGCGGCTTCCGCGACACCGGCGAAATCAACTATTGCAGCCAACTGCAACTCGGATCCGACAAGCCTGTAAAAATAATGAGATTGGATAATAATAAAACAAAAAAAAGGCATCCTTGCGGATGCCTCTGAGTGGTCTGTGGGAGATTCGAACTCTCGACCTCTTCCGTGTGAAGGAAGCGCTCTGAACCAACTGAGCTAACAGACCGACTTCTCTACCCCTTATAGGCTTGAAAACGGGTGCAAAAGTACGAACATTTTTGAAACTGACAAAATTTTTCTTTACCATGAGCAAAAAGAAGGGTAAATTAACACAGATGCAAATCAACGGAATAACCTGTATTGCAGTTATATTAGTCGCAACACTACTCATCGTATTTTTTTATAAAAAACCCTCTTCAGAGCCCATCTATCATGACTCAATCCAGGCACAGAATAGCGATATTTTGAAAAATAAGGAGGATTCCGTCTATCACTCGCGACACAGAAAAAATAATGAACATTCATCGCCCAACACTCACCACTCATCCTTCAACACCCAACACTTTTACACCTCCAATACTCCCGCTCCCACCCGTAGACCTTTGGTGGTGAACCTTAATGATGCTGACACCACTACACTCATGCTTCTGCATGGCATCGGTCCGACATTTGCCCGTCGTATAACAAAGTATCGCGAACGACTCGGTGGATTCACAAACAAAGAACAGCTCTTGGAAGTCTACGGATTCACACCGGAACTGATGAACCACATCGCCCCACACCTTTCTTTTGACACTGCAGACATCCGCCATATCCCTATCAATAGCGTGGGGCTCAAAGAACTCATCAAACACCCTTATGTGGACTACTATTTCGCCCGCGACCTCATCAACCTACGTTCACACGGGCAATTTTTCAGAGGATACAAAGACCTTCGCGCCATTCCTGGCGCTAGCGACTCAATGCTCACCAAACTCCTCCCCTATCTAGATTTCAGCATTCCTGCTACGCAGTAGTTTCTTCTTCCCCCTCTCCAGAGACAGGTGCGGAAGCAAACATTTCCTTCACTTTGGGCCAATAGCCCTTTCCGAGCACAATGCCACAACCCACAACAACACCGAGGAAAAGCCAGACAATAAGGGTCTTGGCACGGCTATTGGAGGGTTTCATCGGCATGGTAACAGGCTGGATGATAGCGAACACTGGAGTCTCCTTCTTCACCTTCATCTTAGCCTGCTCCAGTTGCTTTGCCATTTCCATATAAACTGTATTGGCAACGTTATATTTAGATCGAATACGTTCTTTCCCAATATTGGCTGATGTTGTGATGACATTCTGGAATCGATCGGTCGTACCGGCCAAAGCAGCCTGATAACGGTCGGACTCCTCCTTGGCCTCCTCATAGCGGGCTTGGATATACTCCAACTCACTCTGAGACTTCTCCACACGGAAACGGGTCACTTCTTCCTGCAACAGTTTCTGTGCCTTGATAGCCAATTCAGCCGTCTGTACAGGCTCACTGCCATTCACTCTCAAGGTGATGAATCCCTCTTTCTTGTCAACATCAAGGGAAATAACTTGACCCATCATTTCAAGCATCTCCTGCTCGCCAAGACTCACTACTACAGGTTTTGGTTCATTGTTTGCTTGAGTTTCACCGCTGCCAGGGATTGCTATCTCTTTGGGCTTACTGCTAATTGAACTCAAAATCACACCAGGAAGCCCGATAGTATACTTCAAGATATAGGAGAATACCGACGGTTTGTCGTAGCCTGCCAGAGCATAGTCGAACATACTGATCATGGTATCACACTTTTCATAGTGCAGTGGGGTGTGCATCATTTCCAAACGGAAAGGCACACTGTTCACAATCTGAGGATAAGAGAGCGGGGATAACTCTCCACTATTTTGTGTCATTCCGAGGTCAAATCCGGCTAGCGCAGCAAGACCGCCAAGTCCAGAGGATTTATCGTTACCCATCTGGGGCACCATAACAGTCTGTACCGAATAGGTACGTTTCATGGTAATGGCGGCCACAAGACCCAGTGCAAAGAAAATACCAAGGGTGATGAAGATTGTCTTGCGACCGGCCCACAACTGGCGCACCATAGCCATCATATCCAGCCCCTTCTCTTCCTCTTCCTGGGGATCTGTCGTTTTGTTATTGTAATCTTCCATTGTTACTACTTTAAGCGATCAATAATCAATACCATAGACACCACCGAGACGAGCGCACTTAACGCATTGCGGGTCTCAACGCCCCAATCAATCTTCTCCTTGGGTTTGTTTTCCTTCTCTATCTTTTCTGCATCCATACACATAGTGATGACGGCACCGGGCTCCACTTTCGGAGTACGACGGATTCCGAGAAAGCGTCGAGTGGATTTTGACTGGTTGTTCGGATATGTGACAGTAACGCTCATACGATCGACATTCTTGGCAAAACCACCGGCATGATGCTTCACATACCATGCAGCAGTGTGCGAACCTTGATAGATAAGGGTCTTCTGTGTCGATGAATATTCTGCCGGCACATACTGGCTCATACGGGTACCCGTCTCACGGATAACGACAGTGTTCTCTCTACGGACAATGTTAATTACATCACCCTCCATAAGGATAGGATCATCTTTCAGATTGTGCTTGTGTTTTTTTACTCTCCTAAGATCCAAACCAATATTACCTGTATTGCGCCCTTGGGTACGCATTAGACGAGCGTATGGATCAGCATCGTCCAGCAGGCCACCAGCCATTTTAATAATATCCCACAACTGGGTCTTGTTGTCTTCAAGCACATAGACGCCAGGATATTTCACGCGACCGTTAACCTCGACTGTACGCCCTTTGGTGAAGTTGGGGGTCATGCGCACAACGATGTGGTCATACGGTTGCAGCTGGAAATTGTCGATTTTCTTTTTGCCTTTCCTGGCCTCGACAAGGTTGTAATTATCATCGACAGTAAGAGAAATCATCTCAACTTCTACCTCTTCTTTATGCGAAACATTAATGCGGAAAACTTCCACGCGGTCATAGGCAGCGCCAACTTCAAAACCACCGGCCATCATCAGCAGGTCGTGCAGGGTAATAGAGGCATCGTAGGTGGTACCCACGGGGTTCTTTACTGCACCACTCACACGCACCTCTCCCACATTGGTATAGGTGGTGTTATCATAGATATTGAGTTGATCACCAGGCTGAAGGAGTGTCTCGCCATCCTTATCAAGATCAACTCGGATGTACTGCCGTTTGACGGGATTGGTAAGGTCGCGACGGACGATATAGGCCACAGGAAAAACACTCTGTTTAAGTCCGTTAGCATATTCAATAGCCTGACTGACAGACATACGGTCATTAAGGCCAAATGTGCGGGAGAATGGCGAACGCACCTGTCCACTGACGGAGATTTGGTCCACATCGCGGAACGATGCCAGGCTTAGCACACGAACAACATCCTTCGCCTGAAGTTGAAAACCAGCCGAGGCGCTGTTGGAATCAGGGAATGGAAGAGTAAGCACCTCCACAGTCAAGTCGGGACGAGTACGTTCCACATAGACGAAGTCAGTTCTGGCAGTATGTTTTGGACCACCGGCATACTCCAAAGCCTGACCGAGGGTCATACGGTCATTGAGACCGAAGGTGCGGGTAAAGGGATGGCGAACCTCTCCGCTGACAGAGATACTCCATTTCTCCAGGTAGCTATCCTGGGCAAGTACGGTAACTGCATCACGAGCCTGAAGACGGAAGTCGGGATTGCCATTCTCACCCGGGAAGGGAATAGTAAGGAATTCGACAGTCTCGTCCGGGCTGGTACGCTCAACTATGACATAATCCTTGCGAGCTGTATACTTGAGTTGTACCTTCTCGAGAAGTCCGAGGAGGCTGCTGTTTTGATCAAGATCGAAGGTTCCGCCGTAAAAGACATCGCCACGAATGGAAACATAATTTTCCATAGGACGGTTGGAAGTCTTAATTCGAACGACATCGCCTCCTTCAAGTATCACCTTGGTTTTCCCTGAGACCACATCATCAAGATTGTACTCCAGATACTTCAACTCATCGTTTTGACGGCGTTCAATTTGGATAAACTCGGGATAGACATCATAGGTAAGTCCACCGGCATACTGGATAAGGTCTTTCAGGCTTTCCCCTTCAATCATTTCATAACGCATCGGACGACGGACGGCACCCTCGATACGTACAATATTGTTAGCCACAGGAACAAAGATAACATCGTTGTTCTGGAGGTCGAACAAAACATTTTGTACGTTACCCGTCATGTATTGGTATAAATCGAGGCGGTCGGTTTTTCCCGCACGGGAACGCTGAATATTACGGATAGATCCAATAGCCGTCGGGCCACCGGCAGCTGCCAAAGCGTTAAAGGCAGTGTTGAGGGCACTGAGGGTAAAGCCTCCCTGCACACCGACCTCTCCATATATGCTAACCCTAACGGTACGAGCCGTAGTAATGGTGACAGCTATCTGGTCAGGACGGAAAGCATAGTGCTGACCCAACTTACTCTGGATGGCCGCACGTCCCTGGGCTAACGTCATGCCCTTAAGGAATATCTTGGTGGAGCCAGCAGGCTGAATGGATCCATCCGCACCAATGCGCTGATGAATCTCTGTCTGGGAGGAACCAAAGATGGAAATATGTATTTCATCGCCCTCTCCTAGCACGTATGTATCAGGAGCCTGAGCACCGTCGGTAGTACGAAATACATCCATCGAGGTGCCGGTAAACAGAGCATGCCCATAAATATTATCACCAGCCGTAGTTGAGACATGATTTTCCTTGAGAGCCGCCTCAAGAGCCGCTTCCGCAGCTGCCTCGCCAATAGTGGTTTGCGGAATTTCCTCGGAACTTGCAGTGACGGTAGTTTCTCCACCACCAGCAGGGACGATGCCAGACCCGCCCTCTCCTGGATTAGTAGCAGAAACTGTCCCTACCTCTCCAGCATTAGAGGTGCTTCCATTATTGTTGTCCTTTCTTTCTTTGTCTGCTTTCTCGGCCTGCATCTGATTTAAGATAGCAGTGACACGGCCTTGATAGTTGGCGTACTCAGTGGGGGGAATATTATCCACATCAATGCCGTTTTCAAGAAGACGGGTACGTACCTCAGCCTCGTTAAGACCGCGTTTCTGCAATTCTGCTCGGGCCATTGCCATCATGCTGGGAGTTTGGGCCATTGCAACCACGGGAAGGGCTGCAAAAAGCATCAAAGCAAATAAAATCTTCTTCATAAGTTGTTATTCTTTTATTAATATTATTTCCAATAATTTGAATTTGCAAAAGTACGACTTTTTCCTCATATACACAAAAAAAATGACTTCTTTGTCTTCCCTACTCGACCAAAACCTTGAATTGCTGCAAGTTCCCCCCCCCAATAATCTTTTTTACAAAGAAAACGCAATGAAGCTTTCTGTCGGAAGAGTTATCCTCAGAGCCTATTTATCATACTTTTCCTCGAATAGAAACCTCCTCGCCGCTCGGGAGAGTGTAGCATATTCCATCAGCCGCTCCCCTATCTCCTCTGGAATTGTCATATTTTATTTCGATGTTTGCTCTGACACACTGACAATGGAACAATCATCCACATAGATTGTCGTTCCCTGATAGCTGTTGATGCCAAAGACAAAGTAGTTGGCGGTGGGAGGCACTGTGATGGTTTCGTCGAAAGTCTGCCAAACGTCCAGTTCATGCGGGAAATAGGTCAGGCCATAGCCTCCACCGCGGATGATATAGTACTCTGCGTCGCTGTAGAACGCATGCAATTCGTCGGCAGAGAGGTTGGAGGCGGCAGCCTTACGGGTCCTGAAGTAGCAATAGGTTCGGGCACCTTTCGACTTCCATTGCTCAATGTAATAGCTGAATCTGATTCTTATTTTCTGGCCGGGAGTCACTGGGATGAGCTGCTCCAGACGTGCCGTGTTGCCCGATTCTTCCGACATCATCTTCGCCGACAGAGTACCTTCAGAGACAATTGTACTGTCCCTTCTGACAAATCCATTGTTTGACACTGACCACCCCTCGGGCTTTGCCACCACTGACGAATCCCATATTTCCAATCCTCCATTCATCAGCAGGTTCTGCACTTCAGAAACATCCGGGACCTCACCCCCACCATCGTTATTGATTACAGAATCGTTAATATTTGTATTGTCGTCATACTCATCACGGGCACAACCCACCACTGCCAAGCAAACACCTAGCGCCACATTGAGGAAATATAACTTTAACCTATTCATGGAGTGGATATTTCGGTTTGAGATGAAGAATCATTATTGCATTTGCGGATTACAATTGAGGCATCTTTCTGTTTGGGTATGCAATAGGAAGAATAAAGTTCCTCGTTTTCTTCTTTGAAAGTTTTTCTGTCGAACTGCATTATCGTTCTTGCGGGATTATAGTTGACACAATATCTTTCCGTTGCATATCTGTCCAAATTCCTTCCCTCCATCTGCCGCAGAATCTGAGAACGGAGCTTTTGAATTTTTTCTTCTATTCTGGCTTTTTCTGCCAGGAGGTTGTCTAACTCCTGCTCATAGCAATCGAACCAATCCTTGAATTGTTTAATAGTCGCTTCGTCAGCTGCAGGCATCACAATATGGTACTTTCCTGTGACATCGTCATAGCTCACGATGCAGGTCGACAAAAAGGTATGGAATTGTGCCATCATGGCTTCCGCCACTTCTTTTGACAGAATCAACTCTTCCTGACCCTGGAATGTTTTCGAGAGCTTCAATGAGTGCATCGGGATGGCTGTATTCTCATAAGTATTGCCAGACCTCACGAGTTTGCAGTCAATCCCCTTCAATGCCTCTCTTACAAGTATGGCGACATGTGTGGGCTCATATGGGGTTCCATTATCTTCAAACCCGTCCTTTGTTGGGCTATTGGGCTCTGGCATCGATACCGTTATGGGTTCTATCGAAGCCTTTTCCTCCTCGCTTTTTCCCTGTATCAAACAACCTGACAGCTGCAGATAGCAACGCTCTTCATCGTCCGAATCCTCCGGTTTCCACCAGTGTGCCAGCGAGAGGCGTATCAACGAGCCCGTCTCAATCGTATCCAACGGTTCCTCTGTTCCAACAAACGAGATGGTATAACCATACATGTTGGTCATGTTGTTGTAGCGGTATTTCCATCGTCCACGACTGTCATAATACCCCAGCAACCTATTGTCGTTAATCCAGAAACAAGTACTATAAGCCGGCACATCATCCTTCGAGATGTACAACTTGTCCATATCTGTCAGCTTCAGCTTGCCATCGAACACCGTAAACAGGGAGCCACGGAAAAGTGGAATATTGGAACTCTCAAGCACAGAGGCAAATCGGTTGACCGACATATTTGGTGCATCAACTTTGTCTATCTTCTCACGTCGTGTTACATTGGCATCCTCGGTATGCGGGTTGGGACGTCGCTGGCTTAGGTAATAATCTATATCCCAGATGTCCCAAATCTCGTAAGGGCAGGTCTCAGCCATCTCGTGTCCTCCGTTGGCCGTGAGAAGTCGCACCGAACGGTAAGCGTCTACATCCACACCTCCGACACATACATAGCCATTGGCCATCCTCGTCCTTGAAACAATAATAACGCGCGACATTATAAATGAGTTATTTTGAAACCAAACAATTTGTACAACTTGTCGACCACAATTGATCGATGGCAGGCGTAGGGCGACTCTTCAACACAGAAGAAGACCACCCTTTGGGCATTCATCTCTGTGAGCATATCAACCAAAGCCCGAAAGTCGTAGTCTCTAACATGTTCCTTGTAGCCATTGACGAACACCTCCCCCAGCCGTGTGCGGTCTTTCTTCTGGATGCCGTTTAGTTTGTCGGCCTCCTTCTGCTTCTCGCGGATTTCCTTTGTCGGGGAAAGATCTTTCAGATAAGTATAGCTGATGTTCATTTCAGCGAGTCGACTCTGCAGACGCTGGCTGTTAACGAAGGAATACTGGCTTCCTCGCACCCCACGCCTCTGCCGAATATCACAGAAAGTGTCGATACAATTCTCGACCAACTTACTAAAGAACTGCTGCTCTGTGGAGTTGTAAACCCCAAGGGTGAAAAACTCCATCACTCGTAGGTTTTTCGTGACATAAAGGTTTCTTCACCAAAGAGCGTCATGGTGCCGAGCCCTTTGGTCACGATGACCATCACCGTTTCCTGCGACTGACTTTTGCCGATGCCGATGATGTGGTTCATGGAGATGTCGTGCTTGAGTAGCTCCTGCCCGATGAGCTTGCTCCGGTGGCATTTCTCAGGTTCCGACTCGCTGCACATGACGGCCACTTTCAGTCCCTTCTCAGCCGCCACCAGCAATCGGGCGAGCCCCTCCTGGAAAAACGGTTTCTCGCGAACCTTGGCGTAATCAATATGCCCATCGGTGTAGCATGAGGTGTCGCTCGGCAGCCCTCCGATGCTGTCGCCCATATAGACGTAAACAAAACCCTTCTTTTGCAGCAGCGCCCGCAGCGCCTCCTGATTGAACGAAGGGTTCCATTTCGAGTAGGGCTTGGTACGCACGTCGATAAGATACTGGATGCCGAACGACCGCAGTTCCTGCTCAAACTCCTCGAAACTCTTGTTCCCGTGTCCTATGGAGTAGATGGTAGACATGCCTTTAATAATACTGATTTTATTGTCAATAACGTCACATTTGCTGAATTATTGCGCATCGAAGAATCAAAAAAAACGCTCAGTCACATGTAACATTTCGCCTCCCGTCCATACTTTAAAAGCAGAAAACACAAAAACCACAGTATATGGTATACATCATTCATAATCGCCTCATCTGTATTCTCTACACCGACAGAGATATCACTTCACCTTGGCGACGTCTATTCCTCCCCAGTGTCCGAAATGAGCACATTTGGCCGACGATGGTAATACGCTTGTAAAATGAAATCAATTTGGACTTTTGCCACAATATCATTAGTAGCCATACTATTGCTAATAGTGTGGTCGCTAATTCTCGCCTGGCCAATGCAACTGCTTTGGAACTGGCTGGTACCAACCATCTTCGGTCTTAGAAAGATAACATTCCTCCAAGCCTTCGAACTAAAACTCTTGCTCGGACTGACATTCGGAAGAGTCTCGTTTAATGAAACTCGCAAAGAATAAAACAGGTTATTATCATGACTGATATTGAGAAAAAAGACAATCAGACAATTGACAATCTGGTAGAGCAGATGAAGCCTCTGATTGAGCAGATGAAGCATATCCACGACATGGCCGTTGTCGCCTACATGCCATTGGTGGATGACCTATGCAGTCGGAAAGCCACACAAAACGAAGTTGGATGGATGCTCGACTGGTTGCTGATGTATGCCGGTGACGATCGGATGTTGGAACTATACAAACGTGTGTGCCGGAAATACTGGCGAATTTATCCCGACTCCATTGCCTTCTATATCATGGGGTATCGCAAAGAGTACGACCCGGAAAGCCTGATAGGCACAGAGTATGAGCACCTATTGCATGAGAACGATTTTGATGAAAAACAAAAAAATCATTGACTACCAGCACCCTTCTTCTCCAATGCCTCAATAAACGCCTTCAGCTTCTCCATGCTCATGTGCGAGTCCGCCTGACGAGACAGCTCTGCTTGCTGCTCGTCGGTCGGTTTCTTCCATCGGAAGATATTAATAAAGCCCTCATGTCTATCAGGATCCACCGACACAATAACATTCTCATCCACCCCGTAGCCCATTCCATCATCCACAAGAATCCGCGGATAGACATCCATCAGTGGATCCTTCATGTCAAACGAAAATGTATCACCATCTACTTTTCCTCCCAATGCCATCAGCACCTCTCGGAGGTTCATTTTATACTCCGGCCAGCCTTGAAAGTCGTAATAGACTATGTCTTCGATTCTGTTCATATTACTACTATTTTCATTATTTCTTTGCCTTCTCAACCAAATAATCATAGAAAGCATCGATATCGCTGATATTGTACTCTTTGTCATCAATCCAATATCTCGCCTCATTTATTGGTGCTTCATCCAACCACCAGGACAGCTCGTTCCCTACCCCTTCGATGTCCTCAACACCGAACATCATATTGAACGCATCGTAAACCACCTCCCACAGCGGTGATATGTAAAACGGTATGTGCAGCCCTTGATCATCATCCCAGATCAGCTCAAATGCTTTGTGCAAGTTGTCTTCCTTTTCCTGCGCTCTTCTGATGGCTGCAATGAAATCCTTAAATCGTTCTCTTGTTGGTGTCATACTATAATTCGTTTAATTGTTCATCACTATAGTATGTGCATAACCGGAAATGTTACATCTTAACATTAACTTTTTTATTCCCTCAACTCAATAAGACAACGAAAGGCTTCCGCATCTGCGAAAGCCCCGATTTAACATTTAACAATTTAACATTTCAACCGACCGATGATGGCCGATGACACCGCTTCAGACACAGTGTCGCTTCCGTGCCACAGAGCCTTCCACTCCCACAGAGACCGGCTCCTTATCATTCGCCAGTCTCTCTATCCCTTATATGTCATTACTTTCTCTAAGCCTGCACTCATAGCCTTTATGGCTGAAGGCAAATGAATATTATCATTTCCATCATCTTTAGCTGATTCAAGAACATCCCCTTGCCCATTTTCCGAAAAATGCTCATACTGGGAAAAATACTTATAGTAATGATACAATCTCGTTGCCGTTGCTTTAAGCTCTGGGATTTCTGTCAAAAAATCCATCATGTCTTTAGTTGAAATACTCTTTGTCCTTGAGAAGCCCGAATCCTTAAGTTGCTGCTTTGATTGTTTCGTAACCGATAAATCCTCCAAATTGTCATCAAAAGTCAACCAACCAAGGAAACTATCCTCCATCGCCAACTCCCACATGTGATCTATAAAACCATCGTCAAATTCAGCCCCTGTACTATTCACTTGATCTCTGTAGACCTCTTTTCGTTCCAACAACGAGTTTGCATATTCTATTGTCCTTAAATCAAGTTCCTCATCAGCCTGCTTCCTATCTACACTCTGTATATAAAGGGCAAATAGGCAGTCGGTATAGCAGCAACGCAGAATGATTCCAATTGGAAGCTGATAAAAAGCAATTTTTCCTTTCTTAAGTGCGGCTACCGTCAGAATTAAAGCAGAATACAGATTAGATAAAATACGATACAACAGTAGCATCCTTACTTGTTCCACTCGCTCCAGCTCACCCTGAGGATGCTCCTTCCCATACTTCTGAATCCGCTTAACAAGAGCCTGTTCTTCCGCATAAAGCTCTTTAATCTCTGTTAGATTCATTCCTTACCTACTCATTTGTGATAACCTGCAAATCTATTCCAGTCTTATCCTTAAGATAGCTATCCGTCACACCAAGCAGTGTCAGTATTTCATTGCTTACGCCCGCTTTCGATGCTCCTGGCTGGACAATATAAATACTATAGCTTACAGGAATCTTTTTCTTTGCTAGTTTAAGCAACCTAACTAATGTATCCTTATCTCCTTTCTGAATCCTACTGCACTCATTATCACCCTCCCTCTTCGTTTCTCTCCTCAGCATATGGTCAATCAGTTCTTCAGATTCTTTGTACTTCCAATTCGCAGATTTCTGGGCCTGACCGCACACTTCATAGAAATTACCTATTCTATTTGTCACCTCTCCTCCTTGCGCAAACTTCAAGTGATACAATCCAATATGTATTCTGTTGTCAGCCTGCTTCAACGTAATCACGTCAGCTATCTCACCAGCATTATCATCATCATAAATGATATCATAATCACCGGCCATAAGCTTCTGAATGACGTGGTACTGAATAGAATTAGTCTTAATATTGGGAGCCACCCCTTGTGATTCAACAGACAGGTCCACTCCCTGCCAATTCCAACCGTCAATCCGATTCTTATTATAAATAGCGGGAGGTGTGTTCAGCTCAATATATTCTGTTCCACAAAGACTAGAACCGTCAGTAAAGAAAACAGTCGGAGCAAAATCATAGAAGAAATCTGCCAGATTTATTTCTTTGCGTCCGTAGTTGATAGTAGCCTCGCCATCGGTTAACTTCATGACACGATAATCTGCATAGACATTATCTGGATTCTGTCTGTTTTCAAACAATTCCAGTTTGAATTCCACACGTTGGATCCCGTTTGTGACAGAAAAGAAAATGGAATCGCCTTGTACAGGGTTAACTTCACGTAGCACAAGGTCTGTATTAAACAAACGAGATTCAACCCCAAGCAGGTTAAACGCAAAATGATTCTCCCTCTGATCCCACATCATTCCGTCCCAATCAATAGCAAATGGTACAGTCCTATTGGGCAGTCGATGTATGGTCTTTGGTATCAGGGTCTGTGTCAGTATCTGATTTCCGTCAATACCATCGTTGGTAAGCTTCTCACCTTGTTCCAAACACCAATTCTTGAATGTAAGAATGTCTCCTGCCCCATTTAAACTCCAGATTCGACCTTTGTAAGATGTACCAATAGAGGTTTTGTTTCCATTTTCAAAGCCATCGCCAACAACAAATGCCTTTTCACTGTTCTGCAACTCTGCATCAGATAAAGCTCTCTCAACGTCTCTTCCGGCATGCATACGATATCGCACATCTTTCCCCAAATATACTTTCAGGCCAACATTCCTTAATTTGGTACGTTTCAGGTTATGGAAAGTTCTAAACACGTCCATGCCTTTTATCAGTACAGGTTCTTGCCCATTCGCGCCCATGACATGATTGGCGATATCTTTAAAGACACTTCCATTGTCAGAACTATTAATATAAAGCAGGTTCTTATCCTCATCCCAGAACAGAACCAGATAGCTCCACGCCAATGTCTTTACATCCTTCACATGTATTCCTTCGATGTTCTGCTCCTTGGCATATACTGCAACAACCAGCTTCTCAGCATCATTGATGTCGTAGGATGTGAAATCCAAATCACCGAATCCTCGTATTCCTTTCAGGAATTCATCAGGATGCCATGTATTTGTGTAGTTCTTATACACAACGGCACTCAACTTGGGATATATGCTGCTGACCGGAATTATTGAACTTACACCATTGCGGAACCCCTCTAACAGTTGTTTGTATTCTTCTTGATTTTCGACTCGGATATCATTGGCATTTGCCAACAAGACATTCCAATCAGCATCTTCTTCATACAGGTTATCCAATTCCTGTTGAACGGTTATATCTGCAAGATTGGCCACAAATGAAGCGTCCCCCAAATCTGCATCGCGACTGGTTCTGGTGAAACGACCTGCGAACTGTAGAGTTACAGGAAGGCTTTTTCGTATATCATGGAAAGCGGCTATCTTTAGTTCTGGCAAGTCAAAGCCCTCGCCAAGCATGTTGACACAAACAATCACCTTGGCCTCCCGTCGCAAAATTATTTCGTAGTTTTCTTTATATTGAGGATGGTCAGAGTAAATGACAACAGGATTCAAATCAGGACAAATCTCCTGATATATACTATAAACAGCTCTAGCTCGTGGTTTACTTTCGCATCGTGCCATCAGAATATGGTGATGCCCGGCTTCCAAATCTGATCGAAGCTGTTTTATAGCTCTTACAGCTATAGCCCTATCAGCTTTTTCATCATCATATTCTCTAATTGGAAGGAAATTGATAGTTCTATAATATCCATCCTCCTGTGCCTGCTTGAGTGGATAATTAAAGATTATCTTACCTTCAAGACGTTGACCGTCATTACGGAAAGGTGTGGCAGTAAACTGTATCAATCGGTTCTTAGGGAAGCGGTCAGCAAACTTTCTCCACGAAGCCGCCACTATATGATGTGCCTCGTCAACAAATACATTAGTAAAGGCATTCACATATTCATCCTGCTGGTCTTGTGGCGCAGAATCAATGATCTGCATCGTGGTGATGACCACATTACATTGGGCGATAAAGGCACCTAACTCATCTGCGCTCTCAAAAGCAGTATTGATTACGCCCACTATTGGATAAAGCGCATTCTCACCAACAATACCGAACTTGGGATCTTTCAATACACCAAGATTCTTAAACTTCCCATACATCTGATTTCTAAGAGCAGACGAGGGCACTGTTACCAATAGTTTCCTACACCTCCCAGCCACCATCGCAGAAAGCATAGTCTCTGTCTTTCCTGTCCCAGTTGGAAGAACAACTGTTGCCACGTCAGAAGGAGAGAGAAAATGGCCTAAAATAGCATGGAGAGCGCCTAATTGGGGTCTTCTTAATCCCGCATGCTCCTCATCAACTTCTTCTTTGTATGAAAACTGATTGGTCCAAGAGTTCAAAACCTCTTCTGGCGTATGCTCAGCCATTTGGGGATGACGAAGCCACCTTTTCTGCTTAACAGTTCCTTCTAATAGTTTTTGCTTTGTCGGTGTCCTATCAGTCAAAATCACATATTGCGAATCCGCATCTATGATATTCGGATTACCGGTAAAGCAATAACGGACACCGCCATCGATTGCCACCATATAGCTTCTCGTTTCCTCCACTTCAATCAGGGAAATGGTTTTCCGAGGTGCCAATAAATGACAAATGACATTCTTTGCGCCTTTACGCCAACTAAGTTCTATTAATGTGTATTCATCCATAAACCACCTTTACCCCCTACTTCGTTATCTCCTTGATAATAACAAACAGCTTATACATCTGAGAGTAAGACTTATACACTTCCGGCTCTTTCTCGTGCAGCTCATCCAGATCACGGGACATCTCAATAGCTCTGGCCATATCTCCCTTCTCCTTCAATTCCCTATAGATATGTGTCTTATTGAAGAAAGCCTCTGTCTTTTCATAATTTGGAATGTGCTTCTTGAGCTCTTGGGCCACGGCATCGTAGTTGGCATATTCCTTACTCGATGGTCTGGGCATATAGTGCATCAGGAACCAGTATTCCGTACATGGGCTGGATTCCACAAAGATAATCTTAGGATTCTCCTTCTTCAATGCTTTATAATGCTCCATCTTCTCGTGGTTACCCTCAATCACGTCCATGTCAATCAAGCACAGCACATGGTCATATCCTGCTTGCACCCGCTCTTTGGCAAGATTCACAATATCATCCAGGTCAGAATGCTTAGGGATACCGGGCACTAGGCTGAACCTGTATCGCTCAGTGGTGCGCATGTCATCTATGTAGCGATACTCTGTCAGCCCCTCACCAATGATGGCGATGCTCTTGCGTTCTTTCCTATTCCTCTGCTTCATAGTATTCATCCATATCCATATAAATGCTGTCCAGGAAAGGCAGATCCACAAGCTTCTCCTGCCTGTACGCATTGTAAACAGACAATGTTTTGTGCAGACCCAGAGTTGAAAGCCTTATCAGTTGAGTCTCACCACCATCGTTCTTGTCCGTGAACCAAATCACATCCCTGCGGATATAGTCCTCATCCAGCAGATTAATATCATGCGTAGATGCAATCAGCTGTCCACCCCTCTTGCTGTTCACAAGGAACACCTTGATAAAATACGAAAGCAATTCGTAGTGGATGCTCGTTTCAATCTCATCAATAGGCAGGATAACACCGTGTACCAGCAGGTCATAAAGAATTGTTGCCAACCCCATATACCTCTTGGTTCCACGAGATTCCAACTCCTCGTAAAGCTCCTTGTCTCCATTGCTGGTATGATGAACAAAGAACATCTCGTCTGAGTGTAAGGTTCCCTTTTTCAGAATCTCTTCCTTTGCCTTTTCTGGCATTCCCGGAGTGTTCTTGATCATCAATTCCATTTCGGGCGTTATGCTCACCTCCTCATCATGGATGGAGATATCCGAGATATTGAAGTCGGATGCTTTCAGAAAATGCAGGATGAACTTCTTCAAACGTCCATACTTATCCTTTGTAATCCGACGCTTTGTAAAGCCCATCAGACTGCTCTGCGGATACATGATAGGAGCTATCCTTTGGGAAAAGAACTCATATACCAGATTCAACCTGGACTTCTCCACATTCGACTTTCCGAAAGCTGCAATCACAGTTCTTTTATTGAAAGTATTGCCTTCAATGGCTTCTCTGCTTTTCTTGACCAAGCCCACCTTGCCACCAAAAACGATATCCGTGGCATCCTTCTCTGCATTGTAAGTACGCTTATACAGCAAGGTTGGCTGAACCGATGAATAGACCTGCAGGATTTCCTCATAGATAACCTTGTTGTCCAACACCAGATTGAGCTTATACTTCTCACGGTTCAGATAGAAGGTCATCTCGAACGATGTACGTTCCTTGTCCGACACGTCATCCAGCAAGAACGGCACAACCCCAATCTCATCCCCCTTGTTCAGGCTGTCATCAACCATGAACCGGGAGAAGAAGTCAAGCGCTTTAAGAATATTTGTTTTACCCGAAGCGTTGGAGCCATATATGCAGCCTATTTTCAAAAGCGAGACACCGTCAGCTACCTCTTCGGTGTAAATATCACGCGAAGTATCATCATTCGTTGGGATAAAACTCAGCGTTTGCTCATCCCGCAACGAGTAGAAATTCTTGATTTTGAACTCTGCAATCATAACTATTCCATTTTAAATGACGGTGCAAAGATACAACAAATTTTTGAATTGAACGATTTTATTTTAAAATCTCGTTCATTATTCACGAAATTTATATATAGATTATACCGAATCGTCTTTTTCTGTAGTTTTATTCCCTCACCCCACGCAAAAAGGCCCGCTCACTTCCTTAGGGAGCAGACCTTAACTGTTATGATCAGTACCACAATCGCACATATCAGTGCCAAAATCCATTTTACGTATGTCAGGAACCGATGGAGCAGCGAGCGGAGAGACCAAGCTCGCTTGGGCTTTCCCGAGTCGTGACAGAGGAAAAGCTCGCTTAAGCCTGACCGCTTAGGACCGCCATCCGCAGAGGCCGATAGCCCAATCTTTTTATCCTCTATGCCGATGGAGTCCTTCTGGATGTAAACCGTGTCGATGCGTTCAACGATCTTCACCTTCTGAGCCACCACATTGTCGCGGTTCCTGGCGCGGGTGCGGTCCGTAATCTGAACCACTTTGAGCGTGTCGCCCTTGTCGTTGCGGTCGATGGTGATGGTGGTCACCTCCTTCAGAGTATCCAGGACTTCAACCCTTTCAACTGCCGAAGGTTTAGCTCGACGGCCCGGAGGGGAAAGTCAACTGTCCCTCCGCTCGGCTTTGCCGCTTCGCTCCGCGAAGAACTCTAAACCCTCCGCTCGAACTTGTTCGCTTGCCCGAGCAAGAACCCTCAACTGCGAGCTATGCTCAGCTATCGCCTTGCGACTCGTGCTGCAGGCTGTCACGCACAGGACAATCAGCACTGTGAGGGCAGTCGCCAACCGAGGGAGCAGCGAGCGCCATCCAAGCTTGCTTGGGGATGGCCGAGTCGCGTCCGAGGAAGACGAAGTCAATCCGTTGGATCGCATTCCTCAGCTGGGCTATCTCCATTCGCAAATCCTTCACTTCCTCCTGCAGTGGCCGGGCGATGTTGCTGCGGAACTGACGGAGCAGCGAGCGCAATGGCGAAAGCTCGCTTTCAGACATTGCCGAGTCGCGACGGAGGTCGACGAAGTCAACTTTGACACAAAGCCGTTTCCCAGTTCCATGTCCTTCATCCGGTTGTCCGCTTTCAGGCTTTCCACCTCTTGCCGGTGCTTCTTGCGGTCCAGCATCCAGCCCAATCCACTCAGAAAGCTGATGATGGCCAGTATAATGGCCGTCCATTCAATAGTCATACAAACTCCTTTCTTTGGTCGCTACGCTCAAAATCTCTCGAAAATCTCTTTCAAAATCCATCAAGAATTAGAGAATTGGAGAATTTTTTGGCTCAATTTTTTTAAGATTTTGAGGCCGACCGAGGCCGACCCCAAAACTCTCTTCTAAGCCGTAAGCTATACTCGCTTAATCCATATCCCCGGAGCCCTCGCCGCCACCGCCGCCGTTGCCGCCCTTGGTGTAAACGCGGCTGGTCACGGAGCTCGAGACACCGTCCTTCACCGCCACGGCCTTCACGGTGGTAGTCTCAGTCAGCGTAATCGGAGCGCTGTACACGGAGCCCGATGTAGCTGTAGGCGTAGAGCCATCGGTGGTGTAGCGAATCTCCGCACCCGCCTCAGCACTCATGCTCACCTCAGTGCTCTCCTCAAACTGAGTCTCGCCCGCAAACACCGGAGCCGCCACAGTCACAGTCTGCTGGCCACCAGAGCCCGAGCCAGAACCGCCCTGCTCAGAACCGCCGCTACCGTCACCAGAGCCAGAGCCCGAACCGCCAGTCTCAGAACCACCACCCGTAGTTCCGCCGTTCCCTGAATCCGTAGATCCAGATCCCGATCCGCCAGCCGGAGTAATCACCACACTTCCAGTCCCCCCAGCCGCACTCTTCGGATTCAAGAACACTGCACTCTTGTTAATCCCGCCGTAGCTGTCAGCGCTCGCCTCCATCGCCTGCGAACCCTGATAAGCAGCCAGCACCGAGCTATCCACGTACAGGAACTGCGTCGAAACCTTCAGACCGCCAGAACCAGAGTCTTCGCGGCTGTGAATCCAAACCGCCGCGCCATCGGTAATCCCCTGGCTCATACCCAGCTTGTAACCGCCGGCACCCGCGCCAACCGCCACGGAACTAAAGCCAACCGAAGAAACCACCTCCCACAGCACCGAGCTATCCCCCGGGTTCAGCATCACCTTAAATCCGTAGATCCTCGCGCGGGGAATCCCCGTCACCGCGTCGGTGGTCTGCTGCCCGTAAAAGAACGTCAGCTGGTCGCCCGCCTCAAAGCCCGCGTTGTAGGCAATCACAGCGCTCGCCAGGTCCGCCACCGTCGTCTCCGGGCCAATCACCAGCGCCCCCAGCGCGATGTCGCTCACCAGCACACCCCCGCTGTTCTTCACCATCGCCACGCTGGGCAGACTGCCGCGGGTAATCTGATACGGAGCCAGCACGCTGCCGCCGTTCAGCCGCACGCTCTTGGGCACATACACCTTCACCACGTTCGTGTTCGCCTGGATAAACGCGTTGTAGTCGTTCATCTTGCCGTTCAGCCCCTCGAAGCCCTTCTTCAGCGTCTGGTTGAACTGCCGATACACCGCCGCCATGTTGCCCCACTGCGTGCGTATCTGCATCTGCGCCTCCGTGCGCTGCGGCACGCTCGCCTTAGTCGGTGCCTCGTACACCACCGTACCATACTTGGTCTGCCTGTAAATCAGCTGACCCACCTTGCCACTCAGTTGAGTAGCCACTCCACTAATCTTTGCCATCTTTCAATCCTCCTATACTTTAAAAAGGTTAAACATTTTTATTACTATCAACAGTACTGTTACACTCACAATAATCCAGAACACCCATTTCAAGGCCGAAACGAAAGGCGAAGCCCTGCCCGATTCACCCTGAGCCTGTCGAAGGGACTCCTTCACCGAAGTCGAGTCCCTGCGCTCCACATAAACCGTGTCCACCCGGACCTCAGTTCTCACCTCCACGGCCCTTACCCTATCTCTTACGCTTGCTCTTGTCCTATCAGTAACGGTGCTCACCTTCACGGTGTCGGGCGGCCCCTGCCTGTCCTGAGGCTCTCGAAGGATCACCGTCACCGTAGTTATCTCTTTCAATGTATCACGGCACTCTACCACAACCGAGTCCCTTGCTTCCGTGATTCTTTCTTCTGCCACCCGCGATTCCACGCTGGCGCTAGACGCCGTCTTGCTGACCGCGCAGCCCGTCAACCACAGGGCAGTTAGCCCTATGAGGGCAGGTGTCAATCTTTTGAATGGCATACCTCAGTTGTGTGATCTCCTGGCGTAACTCCCCCACCTCGCGCTGCAAGGGTTCGGCTATGTAGGTGCGCCATTCGCTCACGTAGTCCTTACTCAAATTCATGTCTTTCTGCCGGTTGTCGGCTATCAGACTCTCTATTTCCTGACGATGTTTGCGGCGGTCGAAGAACCACCCAAACCCGCCCAACAGAGTCATCACTCCCAGGATGATCTCTGTCCAGTTAATTCCTGTCACCATGTTCTTGTCCTCCTATACTTTAATGTTTATACAATATTTGTTTCCTGTTCACGCCCGTCCGTTTCCAGCTCACGTGGACAAACGTCGGGTAATAAATAAGCTGGTCATATTTGCCCAGCTCCTCAATGATTCTTCCCACTTCGCGGGGTCGTACATCCGCGGCTTGACCCTTCATGTGCTGGCTGTTCGCCACACCGCCTACCTCAGCGTTATGCTTGGGGCAGCGGTAGCCGCTGTTTACAAGAACCGGCCCTCCAAATTTCTGGCGAGCCGGATCAAGCACGTTATCTACTAAGGCCTCTATGTTCGCCCTGGCCAAAGGCGGGAGCCCGCCGCAACATCGGCAGCGGAACTCCTCAAATTTGAAATGCTTCATCTTGATTATCTCCTTTATTTATTTGTTACTTGTCCTTCTTTGCAGCTGCGTCTTCAGTGTCCAGCTGCTCGACGAGCGCCATCATTTTGTCCACATACGTATCTATGCTGTAACCCCACATTTTTTCAAATTTCTCGGGTGTAACACTCTGAGCACGCAATTCGTCGATTTTTTCTAATAAGTTCATAATTCAGTATTATTTGAAGACCTAATTCAATTTTTATTCAACACTCAATTGTTTTCTGATGATGGCCAACAGCCAGTCCTGCAACTCTTGCAGTTCCGCCAGCGTCTTTTTCAGTTTCTTGCTCACGGCCCTGTCCGTAGGCAGTCCGCTGAACATCACCTCAACATACTTCAGCAGCATCGCATCTCCGCTTTCCTTTGCGGCTGCCAGGGCAATCTTGTAGCCCCGGTCGCGGCGGCTTTCTTTCTGCTGCAGTTCTTCCATCAGTTCCATTTCGCTTTTCACCTGAAAGGCGTTCTGTCTGTCGTCAGGGCTGATTTCCACCATATCATTGGCATCGTCAAAGCCGTCCTCATCAGCATCTTCGTGTTCAAACTCGCTGTTAGCTTTCACTATCGGTGCGCCGTCCAGCATGTAGTCGCGCAGCACGTGCTGCATGTCGCTTCTGATTATGTTGATCATCAGCGTCGAGAGTTTCACTCCCTCTTTCCACTTCCATTTGCTGTTTGGATCTTTAAGCTTCTTGTAAGCCTCCAGAGGGAAGTATTCCACTGCGGGGAGTCCCAGGTTTTGTTCGCTGAAGGCTCCGTATTCGGTCAGGCCTTCCACTTCGGAACTCGTCCACAAACCAGCCATTCGCATGGCTCCGCGTCTTTCTTCGGGCGTCGCGTCTGCCCAGGTCTTGAATTTCTGCTTTACCTTTTTTCTCATAGGCAATCGGTTTTACGTTCAACTTATGTTTATTTCGAAAGACCTCGTCTCTCACTCAATGTTATCCAATTCGTTGCCCAGCCTGATTTTCAAGCACTTACAGCGGTCGTTGATTTTGCAACGTGACCTATGAGCACAAAAAAAGCGGCGGCCACCAGTTTTATCCGATGTCCGCCGCTTGTGGGTGGTATATATACAGTCCCCCCGGGCGAACATCACAACTGGATTTTCGCCTCGGAGGGTCTTTATTCGTTATGTGTAAATTGCAATCATAGAAGACACTACAATTTCGTTCTGTGCACTATTGTGGCTGCAAAATTACAAAATTTCTTGCATCTATCAAAAGATTTTCTTAATTTTGTCCGTAAATTGGTGGATTATGCGCTGTCACTGACAGCCCCATCAAAAAAACGTCCACCATTTCTAGTGGACATTCTCTCTCATTTATTTCTTGCATCCTTCCTTATTAAGAGGATCAGCTTCAGACTTACTAAAGATTTTTATCTCATCACTATCATTTAGCGGAGAAAGTCCGTTGTGCTCTTCTAACCATTTTTGATACTCAGTTATGCTGGGGTCAGAAATACACATGGCGTATTCTATACCTGCAATAGCCATAACGAAATAGATTTCTGCTTCAACAAAACCTGTAGAGTAACGCTTATGCTCCTTTGTAAAAAACTTCATTTCGTGAAGTATCTCATAAAGCTCATCCCTATCTTTACGGAAATAGAAATCCCCCTCCGAATAAATCCTTCGCTGATTATATTGCCAATAAGGTCCTTCCCCATATCGGGCATACTTTCGAAGATCTCTCAATACATCAGCTTTATCACCCAGTAGCTCTTGAACACATAATTCGTAATTCTCCTCTCCAACGTTATACAAAAAGTATTCATACGCACATTTTGCAATGAAGCGCGACATATTAATTGATGGATAATCTGGTTCGGGATAATACAGGCTAATCATTGTATGCGTTTTGCCATCTTTTATCGCATCATAAAGAAGCTCATCCTTAAACGACACTACACGACCACTGTCCGTTGTTTGCATCTCCACATCACAAGCCATCATGGCACCGGGGAAAATCATTTTTTCCTTTACCAGCTTTCCTTTCTTCGTTGCAATCTCATTTCGGAATCTCATGGATTTGAAATATGGCTGTTCCAATAGTTCCCTTTCGATTTTAACGGCGAAATAATTATTGCATTCATCGCATACATATCCTTTAGGCAGGAAGTGGTGTTTGTTTCCAAGCGATTCAGGAATAATATGCTCCACACTTTTTGACGCCCCTGAATCTTTATGAAAGAAAATACATTGCATATTAGGCATCATTTTAGTTCCTTCCCATGCTCATACACCTCAAAGAATACCTTTCCATTCACCCGCACAGGCGAATTGAATGTATTCTTCCCATATCCGTTCCTCACCAATATCTCCTGCACCTTGTCATACCCTACTGCTGTCTCAAACAGCTCCGTGTGACTGAACTTCAGCGCCCTAATCTCCTTGTTATCATCCTCCTTGCAGAGCGTGTTCTTTATGTCCGTCCACTCATAGATGCCATAGTGCTTCAGCGTCCTAAACAGCTCCCGCGCCCTGCCCGTATACACCTCCGTCAAGTACGAACTTCCCACAATAGCCTTCGAGTGCGTTCCGCTGTCCTTCCTCTTGCATACGTACCACAGTATTCTAGCTGGTGCCACCTCGGTCAGCGGTTTCTTGCTGCGATAATACACATTCTCAAAGTTCCATAGCTTGCTAGGGTCTGCACCAAACAGGTTCTCCCCGCTTATCACGTTGTCAAACAGATGTCCTGCCCATAATGCCTTGATGGGGATGATATACACCGGTATATCCAAATCCCGAATCTTCAGAGGATAATACTTGAACTCCATCTGTAGCAAGTCATCATCAACCATAGGGGCAAACTCTGAACGCTCAACAATCTCATCCCTTATCTCCTTCACCATGATGCTTTCATCATCTGGCACAAATCCCAAACTTTGCAGCAAACTCCTTTCGTCTTGGGTCAGCAGTCGCTCCCCCATCACTAGCCGTTTCCGCTTCCCCGCCACGCATTCTCTCAGCCGGTCAGTCACTGTCTGGCAGAACAATGAACCCTTCAGCGGCCCGTCCAGTATCCTCAGGAAACTGATGGTTCTAGTCTCTCCATCATCCGTCAATCCGTAAAAAGCAACGTCATCGCCTTGATAGCGCACCGTGAACATTTCACCGCCATTGTTCACGCAGCCGTCCACCACGTTCTCAAAAATCTTCTTTCGTTCGTGCCAGCCTGTGTACAGAAAACGCTCTTTATTGGCTTTCAGTCCCTCCGCATCCTGGCGTTTCAGAGTGTGCATGGTAACGCCCCTTAGCATGGCCGGTGCATACTCCTCGCGGTGTAGCAGTTGGTCTATCTTTAGCAGAAACTCTTGCGGCGTATATATCTGAACTTCAAACCGCGCCTCTATCTCCTCCTTCCGTTTCAGGAGCGGTCCGTCAAAGGTTACAAAATATGGCAGTCCTGCTGCTATGCAACTGGCCACCTGTTTCCGGTCGCTCACCGTATTCACAGTCTTTCCAGGCAGCAGGATATTCAATTCCCTACAAATATCTTTCATTGCCTCTGCGTCCACCTTCACTTCCGTAAAGGCGCTCTTGATGTATCGTAGTGTCTTCTCTGCCCGTTTCAGGTTCTTGTCGCGGTTTATTTCATTGAACACTTCTGGTGCATAGCACAGTTCTGTCTCTTCCACCAGCCAGTCTTGCTGGAGACATCTCGGATCTTCCTTGGGGTCAAACCTCGCACCTTCTTCCGCAGCATCTCTCAGTTTCAAGATCACGTTCAGATCCATCAGCGCCTTTACCTTTGTGCTCTCTTCATACACCTCTGAAAACAGGTCTCTCGCGTGGAAGTCATACCACCACGTGGTCAGGTAGTGCTCATCGTAGCTTCTGCTCCTGTGGTTGCCACTGGCTATGAATCCAAACCTTTCCCACATCTGTGAAGGTATATCATAGTCTCTTCGACAGTTCAGTACCATCCCTGTTGCACCGCTGTCGTGGAACCTGTCTCGCAAGGCCTCCAGAAGTGCTGTTGATACACCTCTCCCTCTGTAAGGCTTATCCACCGCCAAGTGTACAATGGCTATTCTAGAGAACCGACTTGTCCGGCGAAACATCAAGTATCCTAGTAATTGGTCGCCTTCGCTGGCCGTTATGATGCTTTTAGCCATAGCATAATCATCAAAACCACCCTCAGGCATAAACCCCAGGGTGGCCGCACATTTCTTTCCCAAAGCTTTCACTTGGTCATAGAATGGACTGCGGTTATTGATGAATTCTATTTTCATAACGATTCTATGTAGCGGAAACTTTGTGGAGCATGAAAAGGAAGGTCTTTGGGCTGATCGTAGAACTTAAGGTTCTGAATGACTATTGCATAGGCGGTTTGTTTTCCGCCAAAGTACTCGTCATAGAAGTCCTTGGTAATGCCGGCATATTTGCTAGTTTGCTTCCACACGGCAGTTGGGGTGCCAGTAATCACATCCACTGGCTGAAACTCTCCCACCACCTTGCTTACTGGAGAAGATGCGTATATATATACCTTCTCTACCTTTTGTTTGAATATAGTTTTGCGGAACTCAAAGCGTTTGCGTCCGACTTTGATTTCCGCCACGTATTCGGGTTTTATGGATAGTATTACGTTCATTCTATTCCTCAGTTCATGACTTTTGGCCTATTCGCCCCATGCATTAAACCTCTCAGTAAGCTCTTTTACCTTTTCCAGAACTGTTTCAAAGCGGATTTCTGAATCAGGCTCAAGTATCATACTCGTCCTGACATTCTCGTAATCTGCTTTCCATTTCGCCAACAGTTCCTCCGTGCGAGGAATAGGATTCAGATGTGGCGGGTAATGCAACGCATAGTCCACTCCTCCCATCTTCGAGAACAATTCCCTATGAGCCACAATAGAGGCATAAAGTTCTTTATCTTCTATTGCCTTCTGGGCAAACTCCGTATCTGCCAGTTTGTATATGTCGTAAAAATGGCGGCTGCGGTATTCTATCTGCATTTTTTCCTCTGGTCGTTGGTGCTCCTCGTGCAACAGAAATAACTTCTCAATAAGAGTACGCTCCGGGGTGACAGTCGGAAACACTACCGGCTCTTCTACAAAAGGCAAACGCGGATTTGTCTGCTCAATAAACGACGTCATTTTCTTATCCTGGCTGGGTTCCATCATAGAACGGCTCCCTATCTCCACCAACACACGCGGTTTGATATAAGCAGGATAATTCACTACCGGTTCGTACTGTATTTCAATCTTTACCGGATCTTTGTCAGGCGTTGTAACTTCTATGGGCACAGCCCTTACGTCCAACCCATAAGCGTCTATGGCCCTCTGGAAACCCATAATAAAATCGCCTGTCAGATAGTGACACGATGCATCGCGCAACTTTCCAACCTGTGTACGGGAAATATCACCTTTGAATCCAAAGAATTCCCTATTGATAGCCAAATCGATATCTTCCGAAAAACGATTGATGATTCCCCACGCCTTGCTCAACGAAGTACCACCTTTGAAAACCATATTCTCAGAAATGGCCATCGTTTTAAGTACACGAAGTATTTCCGTCACCCACCAGTCCTTCTCAATAGCATAGTCAGGATAACCCGTATTTGCCGATGTCACTTGCAGGGAATCATACTTGTCCGCCCTGCTTAACTCAATCCACCTCATATCACTTCTTTCATTATTGTTCTTATCCATTCTGGAGCAAGCATCATATCGTGCATCACATCAGCTAAACTCTCCTTGCTGAGTAAGTGCTTCACCTTCATCTTCATCTCCTCTGTCACACCATCCTTGCCCACGGCTTTCAATCCCTGTATAATCAAGGCTGTATTCTCACCTTTTGCCGACAGATTCTTCGGAGCAGTTTTGCTAAACCGCAGGGAACGCTTGCCAATACTTATCTTTCTTGGCATACCATCCGTAAGGTAAGTAACCTGCAAAGGAATCTGTGTGGTAAATCCCAGCACATGTGCAGCATACTGTCCGGTAGCGATAATACGGGCATGGTCGCGTTGGGCAATTGCCTTGGCTATCTGCTCCATCGAAGGGGGAACGTCACCAAACAACTCACTTTTTTCCGGGTAAGCGTATATTCCTCGTGCCATGAACATAATCTCACCTTTGGCGCTCATACGTTCCAGCGCCTTACGGCAGGCTGTTTCCGATCCCAGATCGAAAAAGGTCTCTGGAAAGAACACACTTCCGCGCTCCATTCCTCTGATTCGCTCCCTTACTTTATCTTCTATACTTATATACATAACCAATTTATTTTGTCTCAAAAATAGTCGATTTTCGCGACAAAATTAACGATTCTTCGTCACTTTTATTGCATTTCTTGTCAAACTTTATTCATTTTTAAGACTCCAATCCCCCGCTCCGTAAAGTCCCGCGCCCCAGCGCGGCACATTACTCCGCTCCCCACAGAGACCGGCTCCCTATCGGTCGCCCGTCTCTTTTTCCAGCCCTCCTGTAGTGACTTACATATTTGCTCTCTCAACTAATTCATCTCCTTCACCACATATGCCTTATGTGAAGTATCCAGCAAATCTGTTGAGTAACGGCGCAATACCATTTTGTGGATGAATACTTGCTCATTTTTACAAAGTGCTTCAAATAACTCTTTCTGCATAACAACCATCCAGCCTTCAGATGCTTCATAATTATCTCTGGCTGAGCCATTAATATTTCCGCTTTGCCAATAGATGGACTCAACAACTTTCTCTCCGTCATCATTCTGCCATGCAAAGTAGCCTTCACTGCAAGGGCTTAAGTTCAAAAATGCGGCAAATGCGGGATTCAAAGCTATCCAATGACTCTTGTTGGAGAAATCGGTAAAGTACCCTCCTCTCAACAATATCAGCTCAGGGTCGTCCCAACCAATCTTCAAATACTCTGATGTATCTCTGACAAAAGGTGATTCGCCAAAAATAGAGGTTTGAGGCGGCATCTGCACCTTACCGTCATCAAGAGAAATCTTTGCTTGATACTCCTCTATAGGGATTTTATCCTCCATCTTCTTGATGTGACAATATTCCCCTATTACAACACCACCTTCATATTCAGGCAAGTTCTCAATAAAACGTGGAGACAAACTAGATTCGTTAAGCCAATTCTTATCTGCCATCCACGATTTGGGATCAGCAATTCTCTGTATGAAACTTGGTTTTGCTCGAGACTCAATCAAAATATTCTTGAAATCACGCGACATAAAAACACTATCAATGTATCGTCCCTTTACCGCACCTCCGTCTTTCAGCTCTGCTGCCACAGACAGCATCCCGTCAAGGGCAGCACCTGCGTATGCTTTTTTATATGAATAGCGTAATGCTATCGAATCAAAATGATGTCTGATTGCCGCGTCTTCATTCTCATTGGCCGCCGTGACGTCACCATATTGTTTCATCAGTTCAACAGCCCGGTAGTTAATCGTCCTCCTATCAATACCTGTACAATGCGCCAAATAACCTCCCCAATGAGAAGCAACACTCATAATACTGCTTGCATCCCTCCAGTTGACATCAGCTTCATGTTTCTCTCCCGGCAACCACGATAATGGCTTATCCTCCGTATCTGAGAATAATAATGAATAAGTTGCGGGTAATGCCTTATATGGAGCATCAGGCACCACTTCACCTAAAGTCCGAAGTATCTTCGCGGAATATACACGAAGTTGATAATTCGCAGACACGGCTCCTTTCTTAGCTAACTCTATGAAATCCCGCAATCGGGCTGATTGTAATTCAACAAGATAGCAACCTATTTCAAGAAGAAGTCTTTCCGATTGATAATCTTTGGGAAGAACATCCATTAAAGTCACTGAGCTCTCATTGTACAAATGTGCTAACAACATCTTAGCTCTTTCCGCAACGCAAACAACTGGCAACTTTGCAAGATATAGTAGCCAGTCGCGTATTATCTCACATACGCTACTTTTATCGGGTGAGACATCTGGTTTATCTGCTTCACAGACAGTATCTTCCCGCAATATGCGGTTCATATAAGAAAACTCTTCTTCCCAAAGTCGTTTCTTATCAACATCTTTCGCTAGCAGAGGAACTATTTCCTCCAGATAATGCATTGAACCGTATGAAAATCCAGTAGGTATATCCTGTGCAAACATGTCTAAGGTATAGGCTCGTCCTTTCTCTTCATCAATTGCCTGAAGCATTTCACAAGCGTTGATTCTTGTCCCGCCGTCATAATAGCGAGCCCAACCGGACGGACTGGATTCACATAGATATTCCATAGTCTTGTCCCAGGCATCATCTTTATGACCCGTAGCCAGCAGAGTTCTTGCTTCTGCCAATATCTTGTCTCTTTCCCTTTCTATTTTATCCTTTGATTCCGCACCCTGACTCAACATCTCGTCCAGCGCCTTTGTCATATCAGCAGAAATGCTTTCTGGACACTCAGTAGCTATTTTTTTCTTAAGAACCAGCACAAAGGCATTAAACCCTTCACCAAGGATTCGTCTCCCGTTTTCTACAACAGTTCTCAGTAGATGTGTATTCAAAGATGTTGTATCATTGTCATCAGTATACAAATATATTTCCGTATAGTATCTGAACAACGCACGGTAATCCATTTCATCCTTCGCTGCCTTAACCAAAGCCTCTAATAAATCAGATTCAGTTGACTGGAAATAGTCATACTCCGAATCAAGTAACCAGACAGCTAGCTTTAGTCCCGAACGTAGATTATATTGCAGCGTTTCCTCAAGCAACCTCTCAGCGGCTCTTAACCTTGTTCTGGATTCAGCCACATCTCCGATGTGTTTCAGCCGCGAGGTGAGCCAATGAATGTATTCAGCTGTCTTATCCGGATTGAGTTTTATCGCATCCCCTATCCACTCCGCGAACAAAGACGGCTGTGAGTCTTTTCTGTAACCAATACCAAAACTTTCCTCTATCATTTGGTGGAAACAAGCCTCTGCCTTATCATAACATCCAATTTCCAACCAAGCCTTTCCTTGTTTTAGGCTTTCACGTTCTCTACCGTTAACGTCCTGCCATTGCAGCATGGTTAAATCAAGCTTTCCCAGTTGTTCCATACACCAATCTATGACATAGCCTACCCTGTAAAGAGAAAGGATAACTGCTCGTCTGGATTCTGCATCTGCTTGACAAGAGCCCTCTGAAAAATAGGAAAGGAATTCTTTTGCAACAGTATCAACCATCTCATCGCCAAAGCATTTGGCAGATTCAATCACATACTCATAAAAGTCTGCCCTTTGCTCTGATATCGTATATGAGAACCTGTTATGAGGCACTGGATTTCTCATGCCATCAAAAGACCTTATACAGAATTTCACATGAGACAAGAAGGATGGATCTTTCACACCAGCCTGCGCCCTTCCTGCCATCTGTGCAATGGTAAAGATTCTCCTGGCGTAAGTCACCATCAATTCATTGTCTTCGTGCGTCTTGTCATTGGGCACGAGGTCAATCATCTTGTCCTGAATCCCTAATCGTGCCCTGGTCCTTACATAATAAATGTGAGATGATAGAGTATCAAAGGATTGCTGCGTATCGTTCTGGTAGAACGAACCTAATCCAGTCCATGATACCTTTTCGATGTAAGAGGTAATAATTCCATTATCCTGCCCGGATTTCAATGCAAGATAAGACATCCTGAGATATCCGGTGTCATCTGCTTTAATAAGTCCAAATAATTTCTCAGCCTCGCCAAAATAATGGTTTAACAGCTTTCCGTCACCAGTTGTTTCACTCAACTGCAAAACAGCTTGCTCGTATGCCTTAAACACCACACCCCTATATTTATCTCCCAAGAAGTGGTTTTTGATGGCATCCTCATATTCCTGCCAACGGCTTTGTTTCACAAGAGATGACAGGTAAGCACTAATAAAACGCCTTTCACACTTCTCTGCATTAAACCTTTCCTGGTCATAATCAGCAAAGGATTGCAGATATGGAATAAATAGAGCTATTCGCTTCTCTATGTCTTCCCATCCTACGAAGAAAGTGGCTGTCTTTATCCAGTTAGTCAAGCTCTCAATCTTGTTTCTCAGGTCACCAAATCTGTTATGGTGTTCTTCAGGTCTTCTGGCCAGGAAATCAGGGTATGAAAGCTCAAACAACAGATTTGCTTCTTCCTTGTCGCCTTGTTTAAGATAAGCAACGGCAAGATCCATTGCGTAGTCTTGTGAGCAATACAACTGCCGACCCTCGCGAATGATTGCCTTTGCCAGATTTCCACGTCCAGAAGCTATAAACTCATCTACAATTGTCAGCACGGAGTAGTCTTGATTCTCCATCTGACTCAACTGGTTTTCAAGCAGCAAATAGCGGACGAGCAAATAAGGGTCTTTCTTGATCTTTCCTATATCTACACCCCTTTCCATATCTCGCCTCACGCTCCATAGAGGTCTATAGTTTTGTGCTTGCTCAAACAAATGTTCAGGGGTTATCTCACTTACAAAAACGTCGTATTCTTCAGCCTTGTATAAATAATAGCCTCTATCCCAGGTATTCTTGAAATGAGTGGCCAGTCTCTGATAGTAATCGACGGCCTTCCTATTATCAAACCCACCTGTAAGGGCATCTTCTGCGGTTTTATTTAATAGATATTGGCGAAAAGAGTTGTGGAAGAACGACAACTCCTGACCGGCTTTATCATACCGGAAAAGGTGCCACATCTGCCGTTTGATATCAATCAAAGTCTCTTCCTCACAAAGCGCTCTCACATCATCAAGTTTGACGGCACTGGTTATTCTTGAAATGAGTCCTAATGCTTGTTTCAAAGAATCTTTATCCAATAGCGGCCCTATAATGCGTGCGTAATAGTCCTCAACTCCCTCTGGCGAATCATCCATATTGGCAAGCGCCCCAGCTCCTTCATTACTAATTTGGTTCAGAAGATATCTAAGATACAGAGGATGTCCTTGCGACTTGCGCCAACATTTTTCTAAAACGGCTGTTGTCGCCAAATCTGAAGCCAATAATTTCCTGCTGAGATCATCAGCCTCGGCCTTACTCAACGGTGGCATCTCAACAAGGTTTGAGACCTTCGTCGTTTCTTTTTCTATGGCTGGATTCAGTCCTAATCTATCGAAATGTTGACTGCCTAAAACAAATATAACACCTTCGGGAATATCATTGGGTGATGGAAGCACATCCATAAGTTTCTCCCTACACTCCTTGTACTCTCGTGTAATATGGTCAAGCCCATCAACAATAATAATAAACGGAATACCACTTGTCTTATAGCTATCTGATATGCTGTCCAGTTGACTATAGAATCTGGCTTTCAGCACAAACATTTCCATAACGGGAGGAAGCGTTGTTTTGTCTAGCACCCCTGCCTTATGTATCTGTTTAACAATATCATTTAGGAAGGTAGTACTATTTCCCCTGCTACTGTCATTATTTCGCTGTGAAGAAGGATGCAGGAAATCAAATGCATAGAAACGTACAGAAGGATTCTCTCGTCCTCTTACCCATTGCGTCAACAAAGTAGACTTTCCTGAGCCGGGCGTGCCTTTCAGGAATACATACCCCTTTGTCTTCCCCTGAATTGCAGCATCCAACATGGCCAATCCCTTCGAATTCGGGATATACGACTCTTCTGGTACAACTAGATTATGGTCAAAAATGGTCTCAAACCTATTGGCCCAACCCAAGCTAGCCATCAGGTCTCTATAGGTTACAGGATTATCAGTTCCCGGACGTGCCACAAGCTCCTGAATAAGACGATTCAAACAGATAATGTCCCATTTGCGCTGGTCATTGATGGCATCTGCAACGTTTATGATTTCTTGCTTATAGCCATAGTCAAAAGAGAAAACATCCCAGAATGCGCTCCACTCAACTTCTGTCAATTGACAAAAGCTCTTTAACTCCACAACCGCATCATTCCATCTGGCATCAATGGGCTCTCTTGCTTTAAGCTTTTGCAGCACTTCCCTTTCGTAGGCAACGAATCCTCCCGCATCCTTCCCTGCAAGTGCCTTTACGCTATAATCGCCATCGGTCAAGAGCCTATTGGTCAATAGTTTTGGATAAATCGTTTTGTCGGGATAAAGATGTCTCAGATTTTTCCATCCTTTTACGATTCCAGGTATCCAAGCCTTGAAATCAGGATACGACATCGTACCAGCCACGGTCGTCCATTTCACCTGATAGGCAAAAACCTTATCGCTCGTCACATAGACAATATCATCCAATTTGCCCACATTCTCCTCCATGTCTGCAAATCGGATTTCTTCCAGGTCTCCAGATACCATAGCATCATACACGCGGATAGCGAACTCCTCGTATTGCGGAAAATACCCGCCCTGCGAGCCTCGTTCGCCTCTGCGTGTCATCTTCACTATGGTATCATTTGGAGCAGTCATATTTTCCCCCCAAATATTATCTTAATCAAAAAAATCTTTCCAAAGGAAATCTGGTACATCAAAAGAAGACCTTACAATCGCGTGCCCTCTCATTATCTTCAATTCCGCATTATTGAGAGGAAACTTTTTTAACAACGGCTTTACAACGGCAGAATCATACAACTCTACGTTTGCATTCATTGTAGCATGCATCTCCCTAAACTTCTGTACAAATGACGCCAGTTTCTCATCAGACTTGTCCGTTCCCTTGTATAGCACATAGAAGTTCTCAACCTTCTGTTGGTGATTCGTTTCAATGATTTCATATTCATCTTCTCGCAATGCATTCTCTATCTTGCGCCGTAATGAAAACTTCAAGTCAGCATTGAAATCATATGAACCTGCCATTGGGACCATCTCGTAGATATCAACATCCCTCCCCTGCAGACCATCAATAATTCGTTGCCTGCGCGAATCATTCATCCTAAACCCCAGAAATACAGCCTTCAGCGCGGCCTTATTATAGGTCTTTACTCCTGGCTTATCATATACCAATCTAAACTCTTTTTCACGTTCCCAATCCAATCCCTTGGTACCAAGCATCTTTTGTAACAATAGGGCTTCCGACGAGAAGTCCGTCGCGTCTACTATTGGGACATTCTCCTGATAGTTTACAGTTACCCTATTAACTAACCAAGGAAACTGCTCATTCTGTACCAACTTATCTACATCGTATGCAGCACAGAAACCTGTATATTCTCCAGCATAAAGCGACCATAGCAGTTTATTATTAGGATAACCTTCGTCTGATATAGCAAGAGAATAAACGCCAACACCCTCTACTGTCTTTTTCAATTCCTTCCACTGTGCCCTAATAGAGCTCACGTCATAATGGAAGTTAGCAGCAATTACGTCCAACTGTTTATCAACACTATCTGTATACCGCCCTTCAAAACAGTCGTTAAGCTTTTCTAAAGGCGAAGCGTATATTTGATCCGCAAGCAACATTTCTATGTCCCTGCATTTGCAATCTTCCTCTTTACATGCTCTGTATTTGAAAGCAATCATCTTAATTCTACTGCATTAATTACCGCCTTTGACCGGACTTGCCCAGAATTCTGTGCTGCACTGTTGTTACCAATTTCTCCGCTCCGTAAAGTCCCGCGCCCCAGCGCGGCACATTACTCCGCTCCCCACGCACATCGTGCAGCCTGACGGCAGCACCATGTGCCTAAGCCTCCCCGCTACGGAATTTGAATTCTCTTCATTAATTTCATCAAATAATCTTCAATCAGGATATCAGAATACTCCTTTTTACCCTTCCTCTGTTCCTTGCGTTGTTCTAATGCTTGTATCAATCTTTTCAAAAATGGCAATTCCTCATCGTACACTTTAGGTGTAACCATTTGTTGAAAACGAGTATTGATTATATAATACAGAGCCATTACCTCTTTAGGCTCTATTTCATTTACTTTCTTATTGATGTCGGTTGGAGCAATGTGGCTTAAAATAGGATAGTTCGAAAACTCTGGTACTGCGGTTGAATTATACTTTATCGTAAGTCTATTCGCCAATGCAGGCAAGTCCTCATTAAATTGACGGCATACTTCTTTAATATCCGCATCCATATTTGCAGATGATATTTCAGACATTTTCTTTCGCTCATATTCCACTACCCACCGACTTTCTTTTGGTATGTCTGATTCAATGACATCAAGATTCATCTTGTCAAAGTAGTTTATAGACTTGACCCTATTATACATCTTATCTATTCCCCTTTTTATCTTTTCTTGCAAGTCTTCTTGGGTAAATTTGGTCAACTCACGTAAATGCTGTAAATATGTTGCAGAATTTACATAAGACATATTGTCACTGAACTCACCGTCTTCAACGAATTGTGCAAGGTTATATAGTGCCGCAACCATTTCTTCGTTGCTCATATCCCATTGACCTCGCATGAACTGCTGAAGTAGTTGATATGCTGGGCTAATGCTATTCCTATTAACAATAGCTTTATACTCTTCCCATTTGTTATGTAGCCCATCTTTGTCAACATTAACCCCTGCCGTTACGAAATCGTATATTTGAGGGCAAACTATAACGGGCAAATCATGGGCCTTTACAACCGTTCTGAAAAGATACGAAACTCTACTACTAGCATACTGCTGCCGTCTCTTCTCATTTTCTTTCGCATCTTTATCAATGCCCTCTTCGTCTGCAAATAAACCTTCAGCATCTTTCTCATTGCTACCTTCATCAAACTGCCAGTCAATTTCAGAGATATCAACATAAGAAGAGAATTGGTCTCGATCTTTGAATGAAAGTCTATTATTCTTATACTCAATAGCTATCCCAACAGTAACTGCCCATAACGCTAACAGAAAGGTTTGAGATACCTCCTTGTCTTCTTCTTTCAAGAATGCATCGCAAACTTCATAGATCTTATTGAAATGAGATAGCGCAAATTTCAATATACGTATATTACGCAAGCTGGCCAATAACCCATAGTCTTCCTTATAAGGAGGAAATGAAGGATTAATAACTGAGACAGCAATATCACCTTTCATAAAATCGCTGAAAGGCGAAGTATAATTCTTGTCACATATTTCTTTAAAGATTGCAACGACATCCGGAGCATAAACTACAGTCTTCTCTATAACCTTTTCTTTGAACACAAGTTTATTCTCTCCTTTTTGTTCGATATACGAGTTATTAGCAATCACAACCACTTTATACCCGCGCTGTTCTACTAGACCGTTTATTGCACCCAATAATTTATGGATATCAATAGTGTCAATAACCCGTTCAATATCATCCAAAAATATGACAGTATTGACAGTAGGGATAAGCTTATAAAGCAATCCGCTGTGATTGCCCACAAGCGCTTTAATATCCACAAAGTTATCCAACCATGTAATTGAAGACACTAATTGAGTTCCTTTAGCAACAGCTTTCCCTGCCTTTTCCTTTCCCCATAATTTCCATGATTTCTTTTCGTCATTTTTCTCTGTCTCCTCAACAGGCATGGACGGTTTCTTGTAATTATCTGCTATCCTCAATGGTATCTCATTGACTGATTCAATACCAAATAGAGAGACCTTAACTGGGTTATAACCATCCTGCTCAAGGGCTGGGATAACGACCTTTTCAATATGATAGGTTTTGCCACATCCCCAATCACCAGAAACCATCAAGGCTCCAGTGCTCTCCATTTTCAAATAATTGATTATTCCTTGTAATAGAATGTCCATAATAGCCGGTTTATTCGTATTGATTTTTCCGTCTATACTTCTCGCTCAGCTCCATCAACACCATAAACTTCATCCTTCTATCCTCCTTCATCTCTCCCGCCGCATACAACTTTCTGTTATGCTTCAACCAATTGCAATACCGCCCCCGTTCCTCAGTATTATATCTTGATGGATTCCTTTTATTCATCTCTATAAACGCCCACACCTCGTGGTATTTACTCTGCCACAACTCGTCTTGCTTCATAGATTGAAGGTCAAAATCAATCCAAGCCCAACTTATGCAAAACAGCCTGTTTTGCCACCTTGCCACCAAGTTCAATAATCTTTCCAAAAGCGTGGTCTTGGAAAGCATCTTGGAATTTATCAAAAACGTTTTCTTTGGTCAATTCATCATGTATCTCGTGAGCCTCTTCTTTTATGGCGTTGATAGTATTCTCATAACCACCCTCCGCACCGTCGCCATAAATATCCACGACGATATCAAGGAATTGCTCGGCATTTAGCACCAATACTTGGGAATTAAAAGACTTGTCGAGGACACCTCTCTTTTCTTCCACCATTCTCTCAATAAGATTTTGAGTGTGCGGGTCTGACACAACTACTTTTATCTTTCCCTCTCGGATATTCCCATCTCCTATAGGTGCATTTCTTAATGCATTAACTATTCTGAGCTGATTATTCGGGTCATGCCAGTCAAGATTATTCAGAAACTTAGCCGACCTGGTAATTCTGAGGCTACGTAACTTAGCAGGTGAGATACGCAACATCTGCATCAACTCATAATCCAATTCCTGAATATTATCAGCATACTGGTCTTCTATAGCATTACATATACAGTGAAAAAGAAGTGCCTCTATATCTGTCTTTGGTTGAACGCCAAGCCCATAAAGGGTGATATCGTCCACCATAGCTTTTCCTAAATCAGCGTACGGTTTTCTACCGTTGGCCTCTAAAGAATCATATTTATCTTTTAAACTCATATTGAAAAACTAATCAGTAAACTAAAATGGAATAACCTAGTTCACTTCCAAAATAACTAATTCCTTTCCATCATATCCTTTCGGAGTTTCGAGAAGCAGTCATCTTTCGCAATGTCTAAATGAAAAATATCTTCTTTTACCTGCTCTTCTGTATAAAGGGACTCTCCTTTGTCATCAAACCTTTTCGACAACATCTCACTGATCTCTTTACGTTTCTCCTCCGAATAGCGTTCTTTCAGATCGAGTATCTCTAATGCCAACTGCCGGTGATAATTATAACGGTCATGCAGTCTGAATACCGTAATATAGTTATCGTATGCCTTGTCTGCGACATCAATATCTATTCTATAGTTCTCCCTATTCTTTCTCAATTCAAAGAACGTAGAGCAAGATACCTCTGGGACCAGCTTGAAAGTCACGTCACTGTCGAAGTTACTTCCTTGATAGGTTGGGCTTATTTTTAGCCAGTCAGCCTTTGTCGAAGCCAATTCTTCATCTTTCTTCAGTTTCTCATTGCACACCTGGCAAGAGGGTACGAAATTGAACAATGACAAACGTGTTATTGGACATTTCACCTTTGGTAGCACATGGTCAAGGTCAAACTGATTGGCATATGGAGCGAGAGTCATCCGCTTGTATAGCTCAATTCTTTTCCAGAGATATTTCTTCTTATTGAACTCCTCCAGCGTTTTGAAAGGACGATCCCTTAATATTCTAGTGATATTGGCATCAGACAATTCTTCCTGTGAAAACCAGTAACGCCATTCGGTGTCAGAGGTCTTATTGATAAAGTTAAGTACAGTGCCATACCCGTCCTTCAACCCATAAGCGTTGACGTATGCCATGTTACAGTAATGACAGGTCTTGAAGTCAAACTTGTTCTTTGGGTTCATAAAGAACCATGCAAGTTTTGGCTGATAACTCTCATATTTGAAAAGGTCGTTCAATTGGAGGATCTGGTCTTTATCCAGTTTTGTCACCCTATACTGGAGATACAAATCTACCAACCTGTCAAAGTCAGCTGTGAGAAGGTCACCCAACTTAATACCGAAAATCTTCTCAAAAGGTTTCCAGCTTTTGCTCATTACGGGCAAATCGAATATGGTAAGATATTTATCCCGCAGCGTTTTCAGGTCTATATTATACCTTACCTTGATCATGCAATTCAGCCTCCTTTTGTTTCATTAGGCAATCCAGCTCCTTCCGTACTTTTGCAATTCTTTCATCAAGCGTTTCCTCGCCTTCATACATTGCAGACATCTCACGCATCATTTCACACACTCTATGATTAAGATACTCGTCAGCCACATGCGCTGCCACATACTGTAGGCGGTCCTTCTCCTCTAGAAACATCCTGCGGTTCTCTGCCATATAGTCTTTATCATTCCGTCTGTTATACAGCATGATAATATCTTCTACATTCTTTCTTGCCACATCACCAATTGAATAGTCCAGGAAGAAATTCTCACCAAGCATCTCATGAATATTGCCGCAGAAAGTCTCTTTCTTCTTTTTCTTTGGGTTACCATTATCCAGATAAAGGGTATTCGACAACGGCACATCCGAAAGAACAAACGGCGAATGTGTTGCTATTAGGATATTAACGCCCCTGATAATTTGCGGGTTGATGTGGCACCATGACAACATCTCCACCAGTCTCGTAATAAAAGTGCGCTGATAATCAGGGTGGTAGTATAGTTCTGCCTCGTCAAACACCAGGCAGACATTATGATACCTGATCCTATAATTCCCTTCCGTCACGCTTTGCAGATTCTTCAAGTGGTAGATGATATAACTTATACTATGCATAAATTGCCTTTCACCACTACTCATCTGCGACAGGGTTTCCTTCTCCTCTTGACCATTTCCCTTAGTAAAGCTGATATCCCATTCAAAAATAGCGGGAGGCATCAGTTTGCTCACCTCATCAAATGTACGGAAAGGCTTTATCTTGCCCTCCGCACCTCTATTCAAAGAATACAACGATCCCACATCCATTTTAGACCAGCCAAACTCCACCATATTAGTTGGATCACCATCATAATCCTCAGGTACCTTAAGATATGATGTAGTATAGTGTCTTTTTCTTACGAAGGTCAATAACTGATGTATTTTCAGATTGGTGTGTATCTCTGTTTCCTGAAATAGTATTTCTTTTATAACTGTCAATACACTATCAGGTGTATAATCAAGATATATCTCGTTTTCTTTTGCCTTTAATTTGTGTTGTTCCTCCGCAGTGACAGTACGGATTCCAAGCATCATCCCATAGCTGCGGTAATAAATGCAGGTCTTAAGTGTTTTATAAACAAGGTAACTCAACACTGCTTCCCTCACTACTTTATCAAGTTTATAATAGCTCTCAGAATAATGTCCCCTTAAGTTTCTATTCCATTGTTTTTTTAGCTCTGCTTTCAGTTTTGAACAGTTTTTATTCAGCGGCAGTCTTTTCCTGAAAAGGTCATTGAACTTTTTATTATACCTATACACGGCGTTATTATCAAAGCGGTACACCAATTCGTAAGGCTTGTAAACATTCATAAACTTCTTGTTCTGCGAGCCAAACAAGATAGCCAGCGTTGCCAGACGTTGCTTTGCAAGGTCGTTTTCGTTATCAATGTCTATGTAGTCCTCTTCAGTTCTGTAGGGCACCATCACTATGGGTGTCACATAGCCATCATTCTTATGAAATAATCCTTGAATCCAGTTACCGTTAATATTGTTGTCATATTCAATCCACAACCTATTGGGGGTATAGTCTTTTTGATTCAGCGAGTGGATGCTATAATTTGTACAAATCGTATAGAAGAAATGCCTCGTCAGTTTTTCAAGCTTTGTCTTGGTGACTTCTTTCTGAAACGGTTCCCTATCGATAGCCGCATCTTCCACATCAGAATGGTAGTTCAACTCCAAAGAACCATAATTGTAACGCAAACTACCCACAAATCCATCAGTCTCATAGAAGAGAGTAGCGTCGAATCCTTGGGCTTCGGTTAATTGGTGGCCGCGCTGCGGGTTTTTGTCCGGGGTGTTGTCAAACCAAAGTTGGTCTATTAATTTCCACGAAAAGTTGTTGATGATGCGATAGAAAATATCAAGCAGCGAGCTTTTGCCAGAGCCGTTCTTGCCAACAATGCAGTTCACGGTGATGTCAAGTTTTTCCTGGATATCCGCGCCTTCCACCGCTTTGTACATTCTACGGCAGGCCTCTTCTTGTTGTTTTAGCTCTTTACTTCTCCATTCCCATCCGTTAGCTTCTGTCGGTTCAATGTAGTCACCAAACGGATACCACGTATCGTCCTTCAGTGCCTTCCTTACCAAAGGGTCGCAAACGCCAAGTTTTATGCCTATTAGCCTCATCCTTGTTTCTCAACTA
Organism: Bacteroidales bacterium; assembly: GCA_045222295.1. Classification (GTDB taxonomy): domain Bacteria; phylum Bacteroidota; class Bacteroidia; order Bacteroidales; family P3; genus Colimorpha. Next base: position 134,318 of record JBGUXP010000002.1, read on the forward strand.
TTCCCAGCAAATGGTCTGTGAGTGTCTCAAAATCATCATACAGTCCTGCCTGTGTCTTCCGATAATCGCTTTTGGATGTCAGAGCCACCTTTCCTGTATAGTGTGAATAACTCTCAGCTATATCTTTGTTTTTCTTCTTAATTTTACTCTTTCCCCCATGCTCAATGTCATGACGTACATCCGTTCGCATATCTTTCACTCTGAATATGCACTGATATACATCTTCGTTTACCACGCTCTCCTCCGTCACCAAAGACTTTATATGTTCAATATTCTCATAGAATATGAAATACAAACCATCAATGACATCCCCGAAACTGTTTCTGTTCACGCATTCAGTTCCTCCCAAGGTCACGGCAGCCATCATTGTAGCCTCAGAAAAGGTAAATATCGGTTTGCGGTTGGTTCTCTTGCAAATTTGGTTGATGGCCGTCACTCTCCCTATAAGAGCCTTTGCTCTTTCGCTGAATCTGAAAGCTGGGGTTTTCTCTAATGCTTCACTTGGGGTTATACCTTCTTCTTGCGTTTTTTCATACTCTAGTTCCTCCGGCAATACCTCAATGACATTAACCTTGGGATAGAAGTCTTTTATGCTCTCTGTAAGAGAGAATGGGTAATCACTATATGCCGTCGAACTAAATCTTGATGCCCAATCAACTTGCCTATCAGCCATTAGCGAAACAGCATCGAGCACTCCAAGTTGCCAAGGCATCAACTTCCCTGCATCCGCTATGGTTTTATGGGTTTGCACCGCAACTCTTTGCAGGTCAGCCAACATTGATGTGGGCGCTATCAGCTGCCTCACATAATCTGTCTGTGAGGCCAACACATCTGTTATAGATGCTATTTGAGTTGCAATACTGGTTAACGGTTTGATTTCGCCATTACGAGTCAGTAAACTCGTTTGAGCCTCCATAGCAGCCAATGCGGTAAGGCTTGGGCTAAGCACATTTTTTGTTGCAGCCGCTAAAGAAAACGACCCAACCTCAGAGGGATTGAGTGACCACTTAGACGGTGCAGCCAATGCCGCACTTAAAGCACTGCCCTTTAACACCACATCCATTACACTCTCCGTAGGCTTTATTGAGTTTGCCCATAGGGTGCTACCCTTCAGTGCTGTTTGCAAAGCCGAGTAATCGGGAGTTGACATTCTCCCGCATATCTCGTTTATCCTTTCGGTCAACGAGGTTATGCCAGATATCGACTCTATTATGGTTTTCTTTTGCGTCTCACTCATTTTACAAGATTAATATGCCAAGTTATAACGCCTTCTTCCTAAGCGTTGAAGTAAGTCCAAAATCTATCTCCGGGAAATCCTTCTTTGCCTTCTCCACCACATCCACATCTTTAGTTTTGAGGAGTGACGACAGATACTTAAGCCTTCTTCTTGATTTCTCGAGTATATCAGCCCACCGAATAATATAAACCTCCACATTGCTATTCTTTGGACTCATTAGGAAATATTGATTACCTTCCTTACCGGGAATCTCCAACTGGGCTTCCTTATTTATTTCTGAGCTGACGAGGAGGACTACGAACTTCACATCATTAGGAGCATACGGACTCTGTGCAATCTGAGTTGCATACTTTCTGGCCTGGCTGAGCTCTTTTGGACTAATCTTCACCTTGGGGGCTTTCAGCTCCACTATCAGCACTTCTCGCTTCTCCTCGTCGAGTATGCGCTCCGAATACATAAACAGGTCAGTAATATTCTTTTTTGCGCTGCCCTTCACGGTCTCATTGATGTTGTCATCTTTCTTCGATGGTTTATACTCCATACAGTCCGCACTCAGTTGTCGAAGATTGTTTTCAAGATTCTTGTCTGACAGCAGTGTTGTATTATTACTATACTGTTCGCCAAAGACCCAGAGCATTTTTGTCAGTATCTTATGCAGTTCACTCCTTTCTTTCACGTGCTTTGAGATTTCTGAGATGGTCAACTTCTCAATAAACTCCAAGTCCTGCATCTTTTTCGATACCTTATCTGAGAATTCAATGACATCCTCAAGTTCAGATCTACCAAGCAACTCATTGAACTGTTTAACGCTCTTGTCCGATAGTTTCAGAACACTCTTCAAGACGAATTCAAAATCACCACTGCTAATACTTCTCTTCACAAGCGGATAGAGAACGCTTCTTGCCTTGTCTTTTTTCTCCAGAAACCCATATTTGTCCTCTACCATATAAGCCAGTTTATCAAAAGCAAGTAGTTGAGATTCTGAAGTATTATCATCCTTGAACGGGTAATACGTATCTTCCCGAAGAATGTTCACAAACTCATCATACTTCTTGTTTTTCCCTTTGAAGAAATCGTTCAGCTTCTCTTTTACAAATTGCCTGTAGGAAGCGAACTCCTCGTCCATATCCTCCAAGTCAGCATTACGCAACACATCAGAGGTGATTCCTTCAGCATAATAATAAATCAGCCATCCCCCGATATTTGGACTTAGCCAAGGTGCGGCATACTCGAAACAGACAGCATTCTCGTGAACTCCTGCATTTAGCGCAGTCAGATAGACACGGATTCTGTCCAGACCTTTTATCTGGATGTAATCCATCTCCATCCTATGCTTGTTCCCTTTCTTATCTACATAATCGCAGAGTCTGTGTTCAGGCTCGCCTATAATATAGTCCTTAGGATTTATCTTTTCATCATTGACGTAGATTGAAATATCGCCATTGAATACTTTTAGGCAATACGTCTCAAAAAGACTGTCCTTAATGTTATTCTTATTAAAATGTTTAGTTAGTTTTTTCCTTTGTTCAAGCTTACCAGATTCCACTTCATACAACTCTTCAATGGTTATCTGGTAGTAAGTATCAGCCTTCTTATCAAGTAACTCTTCTACGGTATCAATATCCACCTGACGCACATCGTTCTCTTTCTTGAAATCCTCACTCCGAAGTGGTATTACGGCATGCGACCAAGTTTTTGTATCTTGCGAATAACCTATTGTCTCTATCGTGAACTTATTACCAATCTGGAAAGCCGCAAAGCGTCCCACGCCTTTTCCACCTTTCTTGTTTGCAGTTCCTATATCAAGAAGTTTCTCCTCTATCTCATTAATATGAACCCCATAGCCATCATCGCGCAGAACAATACGCTTGACTGGCAGCGGAGAAAGCATGTTCTCATCCGCATAGTCAATCGTCAGTCTGATATTCTTTGCGTCAGCCTGGATAGAATTATTTATTAGCTCACACAATGCCTTGTAGGTGTTGATGTAAGCTGCCAGAATATCATTAACCAGCCTAGAATTAGTAGTTAGCTTCCTTATCATAATAGATCAAATTATGTGGATCATCTAATTATGCGCCCTTCATTCTTAACTCTTAACTTCTATTTCATCCTCCCCTCTGCTCTCATCTCATCCTTCACGCCTTGGATATACACTTCCAGGCTTTGTTTCATTTGGCGCTTCTGTTCTTCTTTCTCTTGATATGAGAGCAGAGAATGGTCTATCGTTGCCTCACAATAATGCGATATGTTCTCTTTTATCACATCTATCTGCCATTCGGTTATTGGGCCACTCATAAAGTTCGCCCCAAGATAGCCGGCAAGCACGCCTTTGAAGTATTGTTCTCCCATATCAATCATTCACCATCAAACTTGCGCTCGGCTCTGCCGCTTGGCTCGTCCAAGAACCTTGAACCATTCACCATTACCCCCCCTCGGGCTATCCACGCATTTACATCACATGGTAGATGCCACAGCCGCTTTCCTTTCTGGCACTCCGAGGCATGGTACTTATATGGTATTGACAACAATTCTCAGTTTA
>JBGUXP010000003.1:0-282947 GCA_045222295.1 Bacteroidales bacterium
AGGTAGATGGTAGGTAGATGGTAGGTAGATGGTAGGTAGATGGTAGGTAGATGGTAGGTAGATGGTAGGTAGATGGTAGGTAAATGATGTTTATTTGATGTTATTGGGTATCAGTATTCTAAGTGTAACTTTGCGAAAAAAAATGAAATTTTTTTGAAAAAAATTTGGTCAGTATAAAGAAATGTATTACTTTTGCAGTGTATTAGTTGACTAATACACAAGAGTTGAATCAAAGAAAATGATTGAATAACAATTAAATAACTAAAAAATGAACTTCAAAGAACATTACAGAAAAAAAGATTGGGTGTACCACCTGACCATGTTTTTGTTTTTCGTATTGGCGGTGTTCGTTGTGGATACCATCCTGGGCGTTGGGCCTCTTGGCAAGAATCTCATAATTTCTGTGGTGAGTGGACTTGTCATTCTTGGAATGGAGATATTCTTTAATCAGATGTCGTCGGACATCGACAAGGCTGTCGAGGAAGACAAGCGGGAAATGAGGCACCGGGAAATGAAAAATAAGAAACAATAATTATATAATAGTATTATGAAAAAACTGTTTTTTGCAGTGATGGCCATGGTGGCCCTGATGACCTCGGTAGAGGCTCAGAATGTGAAAATTAAAGGCACTGTGAAGGATGCCAAGACAGGGGAGGCGCTTCCTTTGGTGAATGTGGGACTGATGAGGACCACCGACACGGTGTTTGTGCGTGGTGCCGCGAGCGATTTCAACGGAGAGTTTGAGATCAAGGATGTGAAGCCCGGCGAGTACCTGCTGCAGGCCAGCTGCGTGGGCTATGAGAGCTACAGTAAGGACATAAAGGTCTTTAAGGACATTAAGGACCTTAAGGTCGAGCTCACGGCGGGGACACTGTTGGAGGAGGTGGAGATTGTGGCCGAGAAGCCGCTCTATGTGATGGACGGCGAGAAGAATATGTATAATACCAAGGAGGACCCCTCTATCCAGACAGGTACCGCCAGCGACGCCCTGCAGAACGCTCCGGGCGTGGAGGTAGATGCCGAAGGCAACATCACGCTGCGTGGTGTCTCCAGTGTGGAGATTTGGATCAACGACCGCCCTTCGCACATGAACGAGGAGGCCTTAAAACAGTATATCAAGCAGATGCCCGCTAACGCTATCGAGCGCATTGAGGTCATCACCAACCCCTCGGCCCGCTATTCGACTTCCGGCGGTGTCATTAATATCGTCACCAACCAGAAGATTACGCGCAACGAGCTGCTCTGCGTCGGTGTGCGCGCTAACACCATGCCGAGCCTCTCTCCCTGGGCCTCATACGTCTATGCCAACGAGAAGTTCGACATGAACATCTACGTCAACGCCAACTTCGGCGTGCATAACATGTACGCCGACGGCTCCAACACGCTCTTTGATAATAACGGCGACACCAGCCGTTTCCAGCTCTCCAAGGGCGAGGTACATTCGAAGAACTACGGCGGCTACAGTGGCCTGAACTTCAACTGGAACATCTCTGACAAGACCCATCTGTCCTCTTGGATGGGTATGTACCCCTACTGGGGTAATAACACGACGAAGCAGGACCTCATATACCGTGAGTATCAGCCCACGCTGCGCAACCTGGGATACAACTACCAGTTGGATAATCCCGATGGTTTCGGCTGGGGTGGCTACATGGGTGCCTGGCTCGAGCACCGCTTTGACACCACCGGAAGAAAGCTCTCTTTCAGCCTCAATGGCAACACCTGGAACGAACATGGCATCGGCACCGAGACCTTCGCCTACGCTGACCCGACGATAGACAGCTTGCTGCGCCGCACGGAGAAGCGTAATACCAGTCCCTCTGGCAGCATGACCCTCAACTACACTCACCCGTTGAAGCACGACATTGAACTGGAGGCGGGCGTTGAACTTGAACTCGGCGGCGGCACCCAATATCTGGGTATTGATACCCTGGCCGCGGACGGCTACCATGCTGTAGCCCTGCGCGTGAGCGACGGCATGGAACGTGGCACGGGCCTCAACGGCTATGTGACGTTGCAGAAACGCTGGGGCGGCTTCACTGCCAAGGTAGGCCTTCGCGGCGAGCAAAGCTGGAAGAGGAGCGAATGGAGCCATCTGGATGGTGCAGGGATGACCATCGTCGACACTGCGTTCTTCGGCCTCGTACCTTCGCTCCACCTGAGCTACCAGACCCAGACCTTCACCTCCTACAGCCTCAGCTACACCCTTCGCAACAGCACCCCCGGTATGACACAGCTTTCTCCTTTCTGCCGCTATGAGGATTACAGCTTCGAGATCGGCAACCCCAATCTGCTGCGTAGCTACACGCACAATCTTGAGGCCGCCTGGAGCAAGTACATCATGGGCTTCGGCATGCTGAACCTCAGTGCCTACTTTCGCGCTAACACCGATGAAATTGGCACCATGACCTATGCCGGCACCGCTCCGGAGTACTTCGGAAGCCGGCTGGTCAACTATACCCGTCCTGAGAATATCGGCTCCAGCCACACCGAGGGTCTGGAGGCTAACGTCACCTATCGTCCCTCGGGATTCTTCAACATCCGCCTGAACGCGTCGGCGTTCAACTACGGCTACGACTACGAAGGCTACAAGGATAATAAGTGGAGCTGGAGTGCTCGTGTCAACCTCTGGGCCAAGGTGTGGAACAAGCTGGAGGTCTTTGCCAACGCCCACTATTCTAGCCCCCGCTTGGGTCTCTACAGCCTGACGGTGGCCAACAAGGGTATCGATCTCGGTTGCTCGGCCGACTTCTTCGAGCGCCAACTCTCGGTCTTCTTCAATGTGAACGATATCTTCGGTATGGCCGAATGGGGCGAGAATACTACGGCTCCCGCCTACCAAACCACTGGTAGCCAGAAGTTCGACTCGCGCTTCGTCAGCCTCGGCCTCACCTGGCGTATCGGCAAGATGGAACTTGAGAGCAAGGCAAGACAGGGCGCAACGGATAGCACACCACAGATGTAGGTGATGGACGCACGCGTCCATCCGCAAAACAAAGTAAAATAATAATCATTAAACAGAAATATTATGAAAATTGTAACAGTAGAAACCCTTCAGGGTGTCAATTATGAAGAATTGGGTGTTGTCTCTGGCAGCATCATCCGTGCAAAGAACATGTTCAGCGACTTTGGTCAGGGTCTGAAAAGCATGGTAGGCGGCGAGCTGAAGAGCTACACCGAGATGATGAACACGGCCCGCGAGCAGGCCACCCAGCGCATGGTCGACCAAGCTGTCGCCATGGGCGCCGATGCAATCATCGGCGTGCGCTACACCACTAACAGCATTATGGCGCAAGCCGCCGAGGTGTTGGTATTTGGAACAGCAATAATATATAAATAATTGGATAGAAACTATAGGAACTATAGTGACTATAGTAACTATAAAAAAACAACAGTCATGATTGAAATCAGAAATTTAGCTTTCAGCTACAAAAAATCGCCAGTCTTCAATGACATCAACCTAACGTTCCCGCAGGGGAACATTTATGGACTCCTCGGCGAGAATGGAGTGGGGAAGACCACTTTGTTGAAACTCATTTGCGGCCTGTTGCGTCCCAAGGAGGGTACTTGTACTATCGATGGCCTCACCTGTCAGGAGCGCCTGCCCGAGATGCTGCAGCACATCGTCTTCCTGCCCGATGAGGTCAGTTTGCCCGACGGTCGCACCCCCCAGCAGTATGTCAACGAACTGGCCCCCTTTTATCCTAACTTTGCACAGGGTACTTTCCTGCATCTGATGGATGAGTTTGAAGTGGAACCCGACCGCAAGTTCAAGGAGATGAGCTTTGGCCAGCAGAAGAAGAGCCTCATCGCCGCCAGCCTCTCGCTGGGTACTGACTATGTGCTCTTCGACGAGCCCACCAACGGCCTCGACATCCCCAGCAAGGCGCAGTTCCGCTCCATCCTCAGCAAGCGTGCCGAGGAGAACAGCACCATCATTATCTCCACCCACCAGGTGAAGGATGTGGAGAACCTCATTGACCCCATCGTCATCCTCAGTAACAACGGTGTGCTTCTCGATGCCAGCGTGCAGCGCATCACGGAGAAACTCTACTTCGAGTATGGCGGAGAGCATCGCGACGACGCCCTCTACAGCGAGATGCAGCCCGGTGGCTACCTCAACGTCATCCCCAACCCCGGATTGGGGGTCGCGACCGAAGGGAGTAATACCCAATACGAGAGCCAGCTCAACATCGAGGCTCTCTTCAACGCCGTGCTGAGAAACAAGAATGTGTTTAGAGAACTGTTCAAGTAGTTAAATAGTTTAATAGAAAAATGAATAACTCGTTTGACATTCATCGTTTCGGAAAGCTGTTGAAACACGACGTGAAGCGTTTTTCGTTGAGCTACAGCGGAATGGGTGCAGAAATGGCAGGCATGCTGCTGTTTGTGCCGTTCATGATGTTGTCTCAATTTTTTACCGGTGAGAATGAAGGTCCCGGTTACCGCATAATAATGGCTGTCTGTATGTCGCTCTTCGTGGCTTCGCAGATACCCTTGCAACTTTATGCCGGTGTTGCCCGCAAGCAAAAGCGTGGCGATATCTACTTCGCCATGCTGCCCGCCAGCAAGTGCGAGAAGTACCTCTCGATTGCATTGATTTCGCTGGTTTTGGCGCCGTTGGCGATGATAGTCGGCAACGTGGCATTCGACTCCCTGCTCACTGCGGTACACATGCCTTTCTACCACAGATACATGTGGCAATCAGGCATATGGCAAGAGCTTAATCTCCCGTTGCTGTGCAACTACGTGGCAGCCTTTGTGGGACCCACCCTGGGAATCATCTATGCCAACGCCATACGAGAGCAAGGCTGCCGCAGGCTGATGTGTCTTCTGGCCTGGGGATGGATGGCTGTAGGAGAATTCTTCGGAACTATCCTTTACATCAGGTATGAAAACGAAGCCATGATCTGGGCGATGTTCGCCGCACAGGCTCTGATGGCCGTCCTCATGGGATTCCTCGGCTGGAACAAGATGAAAAAAATGAGTTATTAAAATAATAAATGCTATGAATAACAAATTTGATTGGAACCGTTTTTGCAACGTTGTCAAGAAAGACTTCCGCAATATGTGGCCGACTTTCGGCACTACCGCCATCGTGCTGGCCTCGCTGCCTTTCGCTGTGTGGCTGTTGGCCTTGGTCATTGATCGTACCGCTGTCATTGACCCTAGCTGGCGCGTGTTAATGATTATGGGTGTTTCCTCTCTCGCTGCGCTCATGCTGCCGTCGCGTCTTTATCGCACTATGAACCTCCGCAATGAGGGCATCTATTATGCCATGCTGCCGGCCTCCAAGCTGGAGAAGTTCCTCAGCATCCTGTTTTATACTTTCATTGTAGCTCCCGTGGTCGTCTATTTGGGAAGTATGGTGCTCGACATTATCTTGCGCCTTCTGCCTGCAGGGCCCTACCACCAGTGGCTCTGGCAGGGTGAGGTGGGATTCCCGTTTTTTACCACCTTCCCTTCAGACGACAATGTCTTGCCGGGCTTCCACAGCTGGCTCCTCACTGCTGCCACTTGGACAGGTCTCTTTGCCTCGCCGGCTATCTTCCTCTATGCCGCCACCCTCTTTAAGAAACACAAGGTGATGTTCACCTTCCTCATCCTCTATCTGTTGGAATTTGTCCTTGTTGTCATCGCTATCCCCATCGTTGTGGCTCTCATGAAGACTCCCGACTTTATGGAGTGGGTCTATGACACTTTCCATAGCTGGACTCCTGAACGTATTCTGAATTGGATTATGGGCACTGTCTCCATCTTCAATGTTGTTGTATTTGCCCTCTTCACTTGGATGAGTTGGCATCGTCTGAAAAAGATGCCGTACTAATATAGTATTTAAGTAGACAAGTAGTTAAGAAGTTAAGTAGATATGAAACAAACCATTTTTATAGCCCTTGCGGCATGTATGACTCTCACGGGTTGCTATTTCAACCGCGGCGTTGACGAGACCTTCGAGACCGACCGCTACACGATGCGTATGGTGTCGTGGGATATGGATGTGGACGGCGTGATTGAGCACGGCCTCGCAGTCAGAGATTTCGAGAAAGCTGACACGATGGTAATGTCCGGCACGGTGCCGATGATAGCCCTCCGTCTGGCCAATAATTCCATCTCGGAGAATGAGACAACCCTGTATAAATACGACAATGGCAAGCAGGATTTCCTGCCAAGTTATACCTATTTGGTTGTCGACCGCGACACCATGCAGCCGAAGGACTACACACCCTTGTTGCAAGCCATGATGAAGAAAGGCATCCTTCGTGCCGACACCACCTATGAGCCTATGCGCATCCTTGAGGTCTACGATTCCGCACGCTTCGTCTCCAAAAAGAAGAGTGTTCAGGAAGAGGACGAGAAAACATTATTCTACGTCCAGATGCGCGATGGCGAGGTATCGTATGAGGAGAGTTTTCAGAGTGTGGAAAATATCGCCGCCAGTTTGCGGTTAGAGTATCATTTGCCGGTACTCCTCGACCCCAGTGTTGACCCCGACATGAAGATGGAGTATCACGAGATGGACAACAAGCTGTGGCAGCACGACAGCCTGTGGCTTGACGACCTAGGCATGCGCATCGTCCCCGACCCGCAGGGCCGCAAGATGCGTGTCATCGAGTTCAACCGCTGCAAAGGGAAGATTTAAAGAAAGGATTGTTATGGAATTCAGGAAACAAAAACCGATATACCTGCAGATAGCCGACCGGCTGATGGAGCAGATCCTCAGCGGCGAACCTGCCGAAGACGACCGCATGCCGTCAGTGCGCGATGTGGCGGCCTCCATGGGTGTTAACCCCAACACCGTCATGCGTACCTTTGAGCACCTGCAGGGGGAAGAGATTATATTCAATCGTCGCGGTGTCGGCTATTTTGTCAGCCCCGATGCCAAGAAGAAAATCCTCGCCGAACAGCGCCGCGAGTTTATCGAAGAGGAGTTGCCACTCATCAAGCAAAAGATGAAGATGCTTGGCATCGGCATCGACGAGCTGACACTCGATGATTTGGTATAGTCGATTAACGAATAAAAAAAGCATTGAAAAATGAAAAAGCAATTCATTATTATTGCAACCATGGTGGCTGTGGTTTTCTCCGCTTGCCATATCAACCGTGTGGAGAGTTTTGACTCGGAGTATAAAACCGAGTCCAGTGTTCGTGACATGATGCTCAAGCAAGGCTACGACGCGGCGCTGATGACGCAAGTGGGCGACACCCAGCGCATCACCTATCTTCGCTTTGGAAGCGATACGGTCCTCTATAACGAAATATCCAGTGGCAAAGACTCCGCTGGCATGGATTATGGCAGCTTGCGCGGTGCGAATTTCATCATGAACAATACCACGGCCATGATGACAGTCACCTTTACTCCCCTCAACGATTCCACCTATAGTATCGATAGTCTCACCACACTCTTCCTCGCTAAACCGGCACAAGGGAAAGAACATGAGCTGCAACGCTTCGTTGCATGGAGTCTTTGTGGGTTCCGCGAAGCCTTGTCTGTGTTTGATGAAAAGCATACAGAGGATATCATCAGCACCCAGGAAGAACTAGAGGAGGCGGAACTTGAGCTTGAAGAGGCGAGCAGAACCCTGCTGGAGATCAATACCGTCATTGTGTCTCCGGGCTGCAAAGCACAAAAGAGTTTCGAACGGATGGAAAAGAAAGCCAAAGAACTTGGTTTCGCCAGCATTGAAATTGCTCATAGACCTGGCCATCATGGATGTTCCTTCGGTTGTACGCATGCTTTGGGAAGCAAAGACAAGTGCTACGACCGTATGGTAGAGATGTGCAAGGTGGCGAACGGCGAAGGCCTCGCCAACAGAGTCAAACACTGTCATCAAGGAATCACTTCCGGCAGATGCCGTTTCGTGGCACACAATTAATGTTTAACAGGAGAAAAAAGAAGGCATCCGACTTTAGTCGGATGCCTTCTTTTTTATTTGTTCTTGATAATGTTTAGTTGGCGCGAGTGAAGATAAACTGCTCGGGGATGACGCCTTCGGGAATCTCGTTGATGTCGATGGGAATATCTCCGAATTCAGCGAGGAGGGTGGTGATAAGGCTTTCGACGTCGAGGGTGACGACGATGGTCCCGTTAGTAGTGTTGTAGGTGAAGGGGATGCTCTCTTCTTGTGCGCCGGGAACGGAGCCGGTCATGATACCGGTGTTGGTGTTGGCATTGAAGGTGTAGTTGAAGTTGATGGTCTGGGGACCGATGGGGAAGGCGATGTTGCCCAAGTTTTCGATGGGAATGTTGCCGCTGAGTGAGCCGTGGAAGGACATGCTGCCAGTGGTCTCGGTGACGCTGAAATTAAGGGTGTTGTTGAAAGAGAGGTTTGCAGTGTATTCAGTGCCTTCATATTCGAAGGTGAAGTTCTCACTGTAATTGTTAATCCAGTTGGTGGCAGCGGGGAAAGCGAGGGTGTCAACAGGGTCGACGGGGTCGACGGGATCCACGGGATCGTCATCGTCATCGCTACTGCCGACGCGCAGGAGGTCGAGTCTCACGTCGCCTTGCACTTGGGTGCCGGGAACGGTGGTGCCCTTGATGACGCATTCTCTGTTGGTCAACTTGGTGATGGTATAGGTCAGCGTGGCATTTTCAGTGCTGATAGTGAGTGTGGTGCCACTACGGAACCATTCGAAGTCCATCATGTCGAAGGGGAAGGTGAAGTACTGGGTCTGACCCAGGCACTGCAGCTGGCCGGTTCCGTCGGCTTTGATGAGGATGTTCAGGTTCAAGGCATCGGAGGGTAGCATGGTGCTGTCGATATAAGCGTTATGCACTTTCCACAGGCCAACGATGGAGCCGTTGATATCACCGTTGCCGTCGTCGCTGGCATCGCTCTTCTCGCACGAGACAGCCATTCCGAGGGTGGCAATGGCAAACATTGCCATCATGATTTTGCGTAATGTTTTCATTTTTTCGGTGTTTTATGATTAATAATTTTATCTGCGGGTGAAGACAAGGGTACTTGGCATCGTTCCTTCCGGATCCGGATCGGGATTGACGACCGTAAGGGCCCCTTGTGTGGCTGTGAAGGTGAGGGTATTGGTCTCTGTGAAGGTTTCACCATCCTCTTCATGGGTCGTTGTGATGGTGATGGTTCCCGACTGGCTGGCCTCGTTGAAGGTGTAGGTGAAGGGGTTGGTCTCTGAGTCGGTCTCACTCATTTCGGGATTCGGCACGCCGTTAATGGAAACTTGCATGGCTTCGGTCTCGGTTGCGGTGCCTTGGGTTGCAGTGGTGAAGGAAAGAGTGATGTCGATGGATATCGAAGCCTCATAGGTGGCACCCTCAACTGTTCGGGAGTCTGAGTATGAGAAATTGTAGGCCCAATTGGTGCCGACAAGAGTGGCGATGGGGGTGGGGTCAGGATCGGGGTCAGGGTCAGGATTAGGGTCAGGGTTGGGATTGTTAATTTTGACCATGGTGATGCGGACATCACCGAGGTCTTGCTCAACGCCAGGCATTCTGGAACCAGTGAAGGTGCAGGTTTGTCCGTCAAGGCTGACAATGGTGAAGGTGGCGGGGGCGTCACCGTGGGGTGTGATGGTGATGGTGTTTCCACTGATGCTCCATCCAAAGTCGTTATTCTCGGTCTCACCGTTGTGGTTGAGAAGACCCTGGCCGTTAGCGGTGAAAGAAAGTTTCACGTCGCCAGATTGCGCGGTAACATCCTGACCATTGACAATCGTTTGGGTGACCTGCCAGGTGCCAACGATAAGGTTGCTGTAGTTGTTGTCGGGGCCAGGGTTGTCGCCGCCACCCACTTTGGTGAGGGTGATGGTCACTTCGCCTTCGATGTCACCCACAATGGGGAAGGTCATGTTGTGGCTGGTGAGGGTGCAGGAGGTGGAGGTAAGGCTGGCGATGTTGCAATTGACAACGTCATTGCCGGGAGTGGTCACCGTGAGGGTGCTGCTGGTGGCTGTCCAGGTGAAATTTTCATTTCTGCCGAAGATGGCGATGGTACCGGAACCGCTGGCATTAAGGGTAACCTGAATTTCGCCAGGCATGTTCTGGGTCCAGTCGTCGCCATTCACAAGAATGGAACTGATTTTCCAAGTGCCGACGAGGGCAGAATTGCCACCGCCGTTGTCATTGTTGTCTTCTTTGTTGCACGAGACAGTCATCCCGATGCAGGCGATGGCGAAAAGTGCCATCATAATTTTGCGTAACGTTTTCATTTTGTGTTATTTTTTGTGTGTTATTTACAATGGTAATAAATGCAAATATACACTTTTTTTTGAAAATGCAAATTTTTTTTCGTTATTTTATTGAGCAGTGTGCTCCACGGGTTTCACCGTCTCGTGGTCCACACCGAAGGGGTCGGGTTTCTCAACCGTGGTGGGTTGTATTGCGGAGTCTTTCTTGTATTCCAGTCCACGCTCGGGACGCTTGCAGTCGCTCATGTTGTCCTGTATGCGCAACACATCCGCGGCACTCAGTGTGCGCTGTTTGCTCTTGAATCGTTCTTTCTCGAAGGGGAAGATGTCGGCCAGTTCGCCGCTGTAGTAGAAGTCGAAGCCGAGGGCACCGAAGGTATAGGTGCGGTCGCCCACGTCGATATGACTGCCGCCGGGTACAGGGTTGGCCTTGGGGACTGACTGCGAGAAGCCCACATTGAACAGCGTGAAGAGTACGTCGGGACGGTCGCTGATGTCGAAGCCGGCTCGGCGCCACTGCAGCATGGTCTGGTGCAGGATGCATCCGGTGTAGAGGTAGCTGTAGAGGTGGTTGCGGTAGTCGACGAGACGGTTGTAGCGCTCGGTAACGTGGTCGTTAGTCTCGAAGTCGAGCAGGTGCTCGTAGGCCTTACCCATATAATATTCCGAGGTGGGGTCCTTGAGGTGGTCTTCAACGGCCTTGGCTGTGAAGTCCTTGATACCGTTGACACCATAGCTGAACTGACTCTGGACGCTCAACACCTTGACGGGGCCTAGGTATTTCTTGAACATCTCGCGTTTGGAGTTGAAGAGACGAATCTGTTCGCCAACAAGGCATCCCACGATGAGGCGTGGTTCGACGCCCGAGAGGCGTCCGGCCTCACGGATAAGGGCGCTGTCGCGGATGATGGCGGCCTTGAGTGCTGGCCACTCGGGACCTGTCATCCAAGGGATGACATTGCCCGTGCTCTGCTGCGGCACCTCACTGAGCAGCTTGGTGATACGTTGCTCCAGGCGGTTAAGCTCCTTGGCGTCGTCGATATAGATGCCGGCGGCAGCCATCATGCGCTCCACCATCTTGGGATTGTCGCAGTGCTGCGAGGCGGCGAGGATGAGACGGGCGTTGACGGGATAGTAGCGAGCCAGCGCGGCCACGCGGCCGAACTGCAGGGCCCATTCGTTGTCCATCTCCTCGGCGGTGAGGTTGGCGTTCTTGAGGTCGTCAATCTCCGACACCGCCATCAGTGAGCGGTAGTTCTTGTCAACGGCACCGCCGTTGTTGGTGACTCCCAGTTGATAAAGCCCCCAGGCGCCGATGATAGCGGCGCCTGCCAGGGCGAAAAGGGTTGTCACTATGTTCAAGGCCTTGCGCCACCACGGGCGCAGGCACCAAATGTGCCAGGCTATGCCAAGTTTTTTAACCATTCTATTTCCTCAAAAAGAGTGACATCCATTAGCATAAAGACGAGGGCACCGGCGATATAGCCTGCCAGGGCCAGCCATGAGATTTTCTTGAGGTACCAGATGAAGTCGATCTTCTCCATGCCCATGACGGCCACACCGGCAGCGGAGCCGATGATGAGGAGCGATCCGCCGGTACCGGCGCAGTAGGCCAGGAACTCCCAGAAGGGATGGTTGACATCGAAAATGGCACCGTCGCCCAGCGGGTACATACCCATAGAGGCGGCCACCAGCGGCACGTTGTCGACCACCGACGAGAGAACGCCGATAATGAGGTCGATGAAGAAGAATCCGGGAGCCGTGGTGCCGAAGGCTTCGTTGAGGCCACCGGCCAGGGAACTAAGGATACCAGCCACCTTGAGGCAGCTCACGGCCATCAGGATGCCGAGGAAGAAGAGGATGGTGGGGGTGTCGATATGTTCGAGGGTGCTCACGGCGGTGGGCAGTTTGTGCCCCTCTTTCTCATATTTACGGCTGATAATTTCAGTGGTCAGCCACAGCACGGCCAGACCGAAGAGCATGCCCAGATAGGGAGGCAGATGGGTGATGGTCTTGAAGATGGGGACGAAAATGAGGGCTGCAATACCCATGAAGAGGATGAGTTTGCGCAGATGGGCGGGAACCTCGACACCGCTGTTGCTGTCGGCAGGACGTTCGATGTCGCCCTTCAGCGTGGCACCCACGATGAGTACGGGCACCACCATGCAGACAAGCGAGGCGATGATGGTTTTGACGATGATGTTCACGGTGGTCACTTGACCGCCAATCCACAGCATGATGGTTGTCACGTCTCCGATGGGGCTCCAGGCACCGCCGGCGTTGGCGGCGAGAATCACCATGCCGGCATACAGCCAGCGCTCTTTCTTGTCGGCGATGAGTTTGCGCAGCAGTGCAATCATCACGATGGCCGTGGTCATGTTGTCAAGCAGGGCCGACAGGAAGAAAGTGAGGATGGAGAGGACCCACAACAATTGCTTCTTGTTGGTGGTTCTGATTTTGTCGGTGATGACGCGGAAGCCTTGGTAATCTTCTATCAGGGTCACGATGGTCATGGCACCCAGCAGGAAGAAGACGATTTCTGCGGTCTCGCCGAGGTTGCCGACCAGTTCTTCCTTAAGGAAGTCGTGCCAGCCTTCGACCGTCAGGCTGGGGTCGAAGATGGCGTGGCTGAAAGCGAAGACGGTCCACAGCAGGGTTCCCAGCATCAGTGCCGACGCTGTTTTGTTAATCTTGAACGGATGCTCCATGGCAATGCAGAAGTATCCGATGATGAAAATGGTAACAAGTGTTACTACCATGATTTTTGTGTTTTTTGATTTTTGTTATTGATTTATCGTTTATTCTTTTCTTTCTGCATGGCTTCGGCCTGCTTCTGGAGCTCTTCCAGACGCTTGGCGAAGTTGCTCTTCTTCTTGGGCTTGCCGTTGGCGTGCTTGGCATCGTATTCGACCATGTGGGCGCGCACTTTCTTCTCGCTGGTGAAGCGGCGGATGAGAATCATCGTGGCCATGGTGAAGGTCAGCGAGATGAGGTAATAGAGGTTCAGACCTGCACTCTGGCTGTTGAAGATGAAGAGCATCATGAACGGCATGAAGTACATCATGTATTTCATACTTTTCATCTGGGCTCCCATATTCTGGTTGCGCATGGTGTACCAGGTGTAGAAGAACTGCATGCCGAACATCAGCAGGCAGAAGAGCGAGATGTGGTCTCCGTAGAGCGGGATATTGAAGCCGAGGTCGAGGACAGAGTCGTAGGTCGACAGGTCGTCGCACCAGAGGAAGGGTTTCTGGCGCAGCTCGATGGCAATGGGGAAGAACATGAACATGGCCGTCAGGAAAGGCATCTGGATGAGCACGGGGAGGCAGCCCGCCATGGGGCTGTAGCCGGCGCGTTTCTGCAATGCCATAGCCTGTTGCTGTTTCTGCATGGCCTGCTCAGGCTTGGGATATTTGGCGTTGAGGGCGTCCATCTCGGGCTTGAGGATACGCATGATGGCGCTGCCGCGGTAGCTTTTATAGACCAAGGGCAGGAGGATCAGTCGGATAATCAGTGTGAAGACTAGGATGATGAGGCCGTAGTTGAGGATGAAGTTCTCCAAGAAGTTGAATGCCGGGATGATGAGCCAGCGGCTGATGCTCTTGGAGATGACGGTCCAGCCCAAGGGCAGCATCTTCTCGAAGCCGCGGTCCATGGCCTTGAGGTCGCGGAACTTGGTAGGGCCGAAGTAGAAGCCCATCTTCATCTGCTGCATCTCGGGAGAGTAGGGGATGCCGATGGTGGCACGCATGTCGGTGAGGTAGCTGCGCGAGGTGTCCTGCTTGTCGGTGCTCACGGCCACGTCGGCATTCTCGAAGTTATGGTCGCCTTCGGTGGTGATGATGGCGCAGAAATACTGCTGCTTGAAGGCTATCCAGTCGAGGTTGGTCTTCACCTGCTCCTTGCCGTCGTTACCCATCGAGAGGTTCTCCACCTTGTCTTTCGGCGGTTTGTAGTAGATGCTGCTGTAGTAGCGCTCGCGGTCGCTGTTGCGGCTGCCTTTGCCGCGGCTGCCGTCGGAGACCATCTCCTGGCGGTTCATGCGGTTGTGCCACTGCAGGTCGAGGTAGTTGGTGTTGCGGATGATATTGCTGAGGCCCACGAAGTTGATGTCGAAGCCCACCTCATAGCTGTCGCTGTGGATGGTGTAGACATATTCGAGGTAGCCCTCATTGCTGTCGGGCATAGCGCGGAAGCTCACAATGGCAGAGTCACCATTCTCCACTTTCCACTCACCACCTTCCACTTGTTTGCCGTTGACGTAGGCTTGGAAGTTGAGCAGGCGGGTGTTGACAATACGGTTGTCGATGGTGTAGAAGGTCAGGTCGAGGTTGTCGTCACTGGGGGTGATGAGTTCCAGCTCTTTCTGGTCGAAGGTCTTGTAGTCGGCCAGCACCACACGGTCCACGCGACCGCCGAGGGTGTTGAAGGTCAGGGCCATTTTGCCATTGTCGAAGACCATCTGATGGTTCTCGCCAGCGGTGGCGCCGTTGAAGACACCCATGTCCTGCACCTTGGGGGCAGTGGCGGCAAGCGCCGTGCTGTCGCCGGCAGCGGCCAGCGAGTCCTGCAAAGCCTGAACAGCGGCCACCGAGTCAGCCATACGCTGGGCGTTGACGATAGAGTCCATCACGCGGGCACGCTCCGCCTCCATGGCGGCGCGCTCCTCGGCCGAGGGCGACACCCACCACATGTATCCGACGAAGATGCCGAAAATCAAAACCAGTCCTAAAATTGACTTTTTGTCCATTGTTTTCTTATTACTTGTTTCTTTATATGTTTATTATCCAATAAAATACCAGCGTTTATGCTGGCGCAATTAAAATGCAAAGATACTCTTTTTTTCTCAATATGTATAAAAAATAATCTATATGCCCCTCAGGATGCTTATACAGCCTTGGGTTTCCTCCCGGTCAGCCGTAAGCGGTGGTGGAGAGGTGTCCATGAGAGCATTTTTGATCCCATTGTAGAGACGCATCATGCTGCATCTCACCAATGTCATTCCTTGTTTTGGTATTGTCTTGAGACGCATCATGCTGTGTCTCAGTTGCGGGGGTGCTTTGGAGGGTGTCGGACTGTTGGACGGCATAGGCGGTGTTGGAGCATCGGCCATGCTCGTCCTGCACAAAGGCATAAACATGCACCTCCTTGCCCTCCATGAGTGAGGGCAGCACACTGCTCAGTTGCTTCATGCGACGGTAGACGGGGTTGGTCAAGTAGCCTACCCCGGCCTCCGGGCACCACACCCAGACATACACGTTGTCGAAGGAATTGCATGACAGGTGGAGTGGGTTCTTCTCGAAGTTGACATTCAGTACGTTGTCCGTGTCGATGCTCCACGCTGAGACCACTACCGGTGCCACGGGGCCGCCACTGATGCGGAGTTGCGAATAGTCCACCTCCAGCCGGGATTCAGCTTCCTTGTCCGAGTGAAGGGTGGGGGCCATGCTGAATGCCTGCTGGTTGGCTTTGACGAAGAGGTTCTGTGCCGTCATGTCCAGCTCGTCGCTGAGGGCTTTGAAGCCGATGTTGACGGCCCACCGCATCTTGCCCGCCAGGCGCACCTCCTCCTTGAACATGGCACGATGCACCTGCTGCAACTCGGTGCGTGGATTGTATACTCGTCGCGGCTGCGAACGCAAGCACCACACACCTTTCCAACGATAGCCCACCGCTGGACCCAATTTTCCACTGAACCCTCCCAGATACCCATTTTCTTGTTTAGCCATAACTTATAAAATTGATAATTGATTTTTTTTTTTGAATTCTAACCACTGAACACTATATATAATATAAGCCCTGTATCTCGGCAATGCGTTATCTTTGCTTTTTTAACAAATTTTTAACACTTACTTTTGTGGTTGTTGACAAGGGGAGGAGTAGGAGGGGAGAAAGAGTTGAGTAAGAGTTGGTGTATTTAGAATGTTGATTAATAGATGTTTCTGGTTTCTTTTTGTGTCTGGGTTTTACTATTTGTTTTTTTTTGCATATCTTTGCAGTGATAATTGAAAATTTAACTGATATGAAAATTACCAAATTTTTTATGATGCTTGTGGCTGCGGCCGCAATGATGTTTGTCGCTTGCAACAAGGACGATGACAAAGATAAGACTCCCACCGAGGCTGCCGCTAATACGTTGGTATACAATGGTAAGGTGTATCAGATGAGGAGCACCTACAAGTATGAGCAGAGTGGTCGAGTCTACATCGACGCCTACGCGATGGATACGTTGGATAATGGCTTGCCCATTTTCAAAATCATTTCTGACAATCCTGGCAATGGGACCTACGACCTGACGAATGGTGGTGGAGTCTTCTTCGGATTGACCTCAGAGGTGGAGTATATCACCGGGTTCCATAGCTCGGACACCTACTCTAGCGGAACAGTGACCATCGAAAAGGATGAGAACGCCTTCCGTATGAAAATGATAGGGCAGGTGGCCAATGGCCCCGCCGTGTCTTTCCATATTTATGTCCCTGTCAGTGAGTGGGAGCAACTGGAGTGGTAACAGGGAGTGGCCTAGAAGATGAAGAAACATACCCTCAAAGAATGGGTTGCGACCACGCGCTACTGGTCTTTCCCCGTATCGACGATGCCCCTTGTCGTCACCTTTTCCTATCTATTTGCTCGCGGGATGGTGCCCTGTGGGAGGCTTCCCTGGGTGATTCTTGTGCTCTCGTTGCTGGGAGTGGTTTTGCTGCATTCGGCGGGTAACCTGCTGAGTGACTGGTACGATTACCGCTCCGGTGTAGACAGCAAGGAGGCCTTTGCCGTTCCTAATCTGGTGTTTGGCAAATTCCAGCCCAAAGAGTACTTGGCGTTGAGCATCGTGCTCTTCGTGCTGGGGTCTGCTGTGGGGTTGAGCGTTGTGGCACTGAGCGGCATGGGGGTGCTGATGGTTGGCATCATCGCCGTCACCTTCACATTACTCTATTCTTTTTTGAAATACCATGCCCTTGGCGATGCGGATATCTTCCTCATCTTTGGTGTGCTGACGGTCATCGGCCTGGCCTATGCCATCACCGGCACCTGGTGTTGGGATGCGTTGGTGTTGTCGCTGCCCATTGGTATTATCACCGTCTCGGTGCTCCATGCCAACAACACCTTGGATATTCCCACCGATGGGGCTGCGGGCATTAAGACCTTTGCAATGGTCATTGGCGAGAAGGCCTCAGTGGTGCTATACCGTTGCTATATGGTGCTGCCGTTCCTGTGTGTCGTCGTGTCCGTGATAGCGGGTCTGCTGCCGCCGCTGGCGCTGTTGTGTCTGCTGGCGTGCTTCAAGGCTTACGGCAACTTCAGGCAGGCGGCTTCCTATAAGACCAAAGGGCGCGAGGCCGTGAAAGGTCTCGATATGAACTCTGCTCAGCTGCAGCTGCTGTTCTCTATGCTGCTCAGTGTCGGCCTGGTCGTTTCCCATTGGCTATGAACGACAAACGGAAATTAACGGTGGCTGTCCTGGTGGCGGCTTTTCTCTGGTTCGTCATGTTCAGTCCCTGGACGGGCGGACGGCTCAATTTCTGGCTGGAGATGTCGTGTGCAGCCCTAGTGCTTACCTCGCTGACCATGGCATTCACTCCCGACCGGAAGGCGTTGTTTGCGGTGGAAAGGCCAGGGTTGCAGATTCTTGCGGGTATCGGGATTGCCATTGCCCTCTGGGGCGTCTTCTGGGTGGGTGACAGGCTCTCGTCGCTGATGTTCGACTTCGCACGGCCCGAGGTAGATGCAGTATATGCCATGAAGACAGGCTTGCCTTCGGAAGTCATCGCGTTGCTTCTTCTGCTGCTCATCGGCCCTGCCGAGGAGCTCTTCTGGCGTGGCTACGTACAGCGCACCCTCACTAAACACTTAACATTAAATACTAAACACGCTTCCGCTTTGGCTTTTGTGGCAACGACGCTCATCTATGCCTTGGTACATATCTGGTCCTTTAACTTCATGCTGGTGATGGCCGCTTTGGTGGCAGGTGCCGTATGGGGATTCCTCTATAGTTTTAACCCGAAATACCTGCCCGCTCTCGTTGTTAGCCATGCCTTGTGGGATGCGCTGGTGTTTGTGATAATGCCTATCTAATCAATTACTAAATAACAATCAATGAATTTCTATGGACTTATCATCGGGGCCGCTACCTTCCTATGTATCGGCATTTTTCATCCCATCGTTATCAAGGCTGAGTACTACTGGGGCGTGGGCTGTTGGTGGCTCTTTTTGTTGGCGGGACTGGGCTGCATTGTCGGCTCGCTGTTTGTAATGAACGACATTCTCTCCACACTCCTCGGTGTGGTGGCGTTTTCCAGTTTATGGTCCATCCACGAGTTGTTTATGCAGAAAAAGCGTGTGGAGAAAGGCTGGTTCCCGAGCAATCCCAAGCGCAGGAAGAAGTAATCCTCTCTTAAGGAATCAGTTTGATGGCTACGGAGCGTATCTGTTGCCATCCGGCATGGTCGGTGAGGCGCATCATGAAATGGTAGTCGCCAGGGTCGGCATCGCTGGGAATGGCGATGTCTAGCTGTGCTGTATACTCTTTACTTCCTCCAGGGATGGAGTAGTCTTGGTTGAAGATCCACGGTTTTACGGGTTCCTTGTAGGCATCCAGGTCGCAGTCGACCGATGAAGTGCTGTGGGTGTGGTGGTCGAAGTTGTTGTGTATCTCTATGTTGTAATGACCCAATTCCTCGTTGTCTGTGAATTGATAACAGAAGTGGATGGTGTCGCCAGTGTGGAACTGCTCGCAGTCGGCGGGGCAGGTGTTGTTGCCGTAGTCGATGATGGCGGGCTGCTCCATGTCGCGCCCGTCGGGCTGGCAGCCCGCCATCAGGCAGGCTGCCAACAGAAGGGTGATGTTGATGTGTTTCATTTAGTGTTAAGTGTTTAGTTGTTGCCAATGTTTACGTGAGCGGAGGCAGAAGCCTGTTGACCCTCACGGTCGGTGACGGTGAAATGTAGGTGGTACTCGCCGGCAGGAGCATCGACGGGGATGTCGATGTGCTCGTGGAATTCTGTATTGCGCACACCGATGTACTTGCCTTCGGTATAGCTCTTTTCAATCTCATAGTCACGTCCCTCTTCCATGTGCAGCTCCACATAGATGGCATTGATCAGTCCTTCGGCCACGATGTCGGCCTCGAGGTGCAAATCGTCGCCGGGAGTGGCGCGGTGTGAATCTTCGTGCCCCACTTCAGTGAGGGTGATGACGGGAGCGGCTGTCTTTTCGTCTTTGTTGCAGGCGGCGAGGAGGGTGATGGCGGCAAAAGCCATGATGAGGATTCTAAAAATGTTGGTTTTCATTGTCTTCTTGCTTTTTGAATTTAAAATTGATGTTGATTGACAGGTTGCGTCCGGGTTCCGGCACATCGATGAGGCGGTAGTAGCTTGTGTGGTCGTAATACCGTGTGTTCAGCAGGTTGTTGGCTTGCAGGTTGATGTACAGGTTACCTTGACGCAGGTTGAATTTGTTGCCGACGCTAAGGTTGAGGGTGCCATATCCCGAGGTCGGCTTTTCGGGTGGCACGATGTCGTTTTGGAGAGCGACCAGATGCAGGTTAAGGCACACCAGTCCGTCGTCGCCGAAAAGGTAGTGTAAGTCAACGTCGGCAGAGGCTGGCACCGCAAAGGGCAGTGTGTAGCCTCGTTTTTCGCCCGAGAGTTGGCTTGCGTGGCAGAGGGCTCCGCGCACCTCGCCCTCCCAGTGGAGGCTGGCACGGTAGACTACCCGCAGTTCGGCACCCGTACGCAGGGCTTGGGTCTGCATGTAGCGGTACAGTTGAAGGCCCTCTTCGTATTCGGCGGTGGGGTTCAGGTAGATGTAGTTGGGGAAAAAGTTGATATAGGGATCGAATTCGATAAGCATTCGTTGGCCCTTCAACATGTATCGTACCAGCCCAAGGTCGAGTTGGTACGACTCTTCGGGGTCAAGCTCGGCATTCCCTTGTTCGTAGCGGAAGATGTGGTAGTTGATGCCGTCGGCACCCAGCTCTTTGGCTATCGGCATCCGGAATGCTTTCCCTATGTTGGCCTTCAGCACCCACTTCTCGTTGTGCCAGTTGACACCGAGGGAGAAGCAGAGGTTGTTGAAGGTGCGGTGCAACTCCCTGGAACGCTGTCGGTAGGTGGCGTTGCCCGAGGCATCGGGAGTGGTGAACCAGTCGTTGTAGGCATCGATGTCGAGTTGACCGAAGTCGTAGCGCAGGCCGCCGTTGAATGTGAGTGAGGGGCTGGCATCCCACTGGTCGGTGAGGTAGGTTCCGCCGGTCATCACGTCGAAGTCTGGCACGATAAATCCCCAGCCACCGCGACGGTTGTGCTGGTATTCGCCTTGTAGTCCGGCATGTAGTGTATGGCGCTCGCCAAGAGGTACTTTCAGACCGAGGTTGGCGCTGAGGGTATGCTTGTCGAACGAGCGCTCCAGACTATCGGCTGGCCGCGGCATATAACCGTGGGCCACGGGTTCGCTCAGCTCCTCACGCAGGTTGTGCTGCCACGCCACATCGGCTGTCAGACCTACCGTACCCACTTGCCACAACGTGTGACTCTGAACCTTTAGGTGGTTCACCCACTGGTAGGGCAGATCCACATCGCGTCGCGAGTGGTCGTAGTCGATTTCCGACAGGCGCACCTCCATGCCATGGGCGTTGGCAAAGAAACCGCTGCGGCAGTACACATCGCTCACAGTGAGGTCGGTACGGAAATTATTGTTGTTGGTGTATCCCAACATCAGACGTCCGTCCAATTCGTTGCCGGCAGTGTTGCGCAGGCGCCCCTCCTTCAGGTGTATCCAATAGGAATAGTATTGGATGCTGTCTGTGGGCACCCGGTAGTCGGAGAAATCGCTCATCGTCAGGCCTACACGGTAGAAGAATCCTTTCTTGCGTCCGCCGATGCGGGTCGAGAATCCATAGGATTCGTTGTTGCTCCGGCCAAACGTCGATACCGATGCCTCGAATGGGCTGCCGGGAATGGCGTTGCTTGTGATGTCCAGAACGCCACCCACGGCGTCGGAACCATAGAGCAAGGCCGCGGGGCCTTTGAGGACCTCTATCTTGTCCACGGCGAACTGGTCTATTTCCAGCCCATGGTCGTCGCCCCATTGCTGGCTCTCGTGTTTGATGCCGTTCTCCGACACCACCATGCGGTTGAAGCCTAGGCCACGGATGGTGGGACGTGACAGACCCGTACCTATCGACACGGCTTTTACGCCCGCCACGCCTTCGATGCTTTGGGCTAGACTTCCGGCAAGGTGGCGCTCAATATATTCGGCCGTTACCTCGCTGCTGTTTTGCGACTCGCTCTCCGCGCGTTCTTTTTGTGCGGTGATAGTCACTGGTTGTAGTGTCTTGATGCTGTCAGGCTGCATTTGCGGTACCTGCAACATCAAACACACCATTAAGGTTGCTATTCCCATGGAATTGAAACGCTAAATGGGTGAATGTGTAAATGTCTGAATGCGTTAACGATTAATGTGTTAACGCATTTCAATATTAACACATTGTCGATGGTGGAGCCCGCAGCGAGCATACCCCATAGCGGAGCTGGACCATCGGCTCGTAGGCCGAAAGGGGGAGAGCCTCCGTGGCGGGGGTAATGATAGTCGACTGTCCGGAGAACTGACCAAAGTAGCTCAGGCTGAGGAATTGGCAATATTGACAGTCGTTGTCGTGATGGTGTTCTGCTTCGAAATGGCCGGTACACTGCAGACAGTTGTCTTGGGAGTCGATGGTGTCGTGATGGACATGCGTCGATGATAGCGCCACCAGCAGCAGGTATGTCGCCAGCAGTATCCACGGTGCTATGTTCCTAATCCATTTCAATTATGATAATCAGTTGTTTATTCAAGAAATATCATCTCAAAAAACGTTGCAAAGATACAGTATTTTCTTAAAATGAGCAAGGAACCGATTTTTTTTGTGGCTATATGGAAAAAACTTTGTACTTTTGCACCGCGAAACACGAAATTAATTTTATTTTTAACGTTGAATAAAGTGCCCAACATAGCATCTTTAACACTAACTCATTATTCTATGTCGAAATTCTTTACCGTTTTGTTTTTGTTTTGCGCCGTCACCGGATGGGCGCAAGGACCACTCTTGACCACACGGTGGACGCAGGATTATCCTTATAACATGCTATGTCCGGCAGATCCGCTGGAGGATTACACCCATAGCTATGCCGGCTGTCCCGCTGTCGCCATGGGGCAGATTATCAATTATCTGCAAACGACGAATAATATGCGTTTTGACGACAGTGACAAATATTTCACTGGTAATTATTTCGGCCGGAGATTTAATATCGATGATGATTGGGAGACTTATCTTTTCCCCTCTTTCCCCCAGCTGAACGCTCTGTTGGATTCTGTCGACTCCACTTTTCATCGTGGCGGGCACCTTTCCGACTCATTGGAGGCTGCCGTGGTTTTCGCCTGTGGCATCGCCTGCCAGCAGGTCTATTCTGCATCGGACTCTTATGGTTCGGGTACCTTTTCCGTGGATCAGGCTTTTGCAGCCTACCAGCGGTTTGGTTTTACGGATTGCCAGATGTTTCGGGAACCTGATTCGGCAATGTATGCCATCTTGATTGCTAACCTTGAGGCTGGTTATCCTGCCCATTTGGCCGTGGAAAGTCCCGATGGGAGGTCAGGCCACAACATCGTGGTCGACGGCTATCGCGAAAGTGACGGCAAGTTCCATGTCAACTTCGGCTGGGGCGGCTACAAAGACAACTGGTACAAACTCCCCGACCCCGGAGGCTATTCCTACGGGTGGACAAAGATTGAAGGCATCATTGTGAATCTCATCCCCTCCACTACGCCAATGGGTATTTCTCACCTTTCTCCTCTTGCTTCTCACCTCTCAATCTATCCCAACCCCACAACCGATGTCCTCTATCTGAAGGATATTCCTTGCGAAGTGGTGGAGTATGCCATTTTCAATGCTATGGGACAGAAGGTAGCATCTGGTACCACTGGTGGAACCATTTCTGTCGCGGAATTAAGAAAGGGTCTTTATTTATTGCAAATCAAAGGTGATAAAATCCAAAAAACAGCCAAATTTGTTGTAAGATAACATTCTATGGTTTGTGGATAACTTTTTTATTCTATATGTAAAAAAGTTTGTATATTTGCATTTTCAATGTTAAAGTTTAAAAGACAATGAAACTGCAATTTATGGGTGCCACCCGTGAGGTGACAGGCAGCAAACATTTGATAACGACCAAGAGTGGGCTGAAGATTCTGCTTGATTGTGGTATGTACCAGGGCAAGGGATTGGAGACCGATGCCATGAACCGTGACCTGGGTTTCGATCCAGAAGAGATAGACTATCTGGTGCTCAGTCACGCTCATATCGACCATAGCGGACTGATTCCCTTTATCTATAAGAATGGCTTCCGCGGTACGGTGCTCTGCACTCCCGCCACGCGTGACCTCTGTGCCATCATGCTGGCCGATGCCGGCCGCATCCAGGAACAGGACACGCAGACTTTCAACAAGAAACGCAAGGCGCAGGGCCTGGCTCCTGTGGAACCTATCTATGATGAGCAGGATGCCCAGCAGTGCATGAGCTGCTTCATCAGCGTGCCTTATCATAAGAAATTCAACATCGAAGGCGAGGTCACCGTCGAGTTCTTTGATGCTGGCCATATCCTTGGCTCCGCTTTTGTCTATCTGGAGATTAAGGATGGTCGTCGCAAGATACGCCTCGGATTTACAGGTGATATCGGTCGCTACGACAAGCAGATTCTTAAGGACCCGGAGCCCTTCCCCCAGGTGGACTACCTCATCATGGAGAGTACCTATGGCGATCGCCGCCACGAGAGCCTGCAGAATGCCGAGCAGGAGTTGCTTATGGCGGTTCTCGACACCTGCACCAAGAAGAAAGGCAAGCTCATCATTCCCAGCTTCGCTATCGGTCGTGCGCAGGAGATTATCTATGCCCTCGATCGTCTGGAACATGCCAAACTGTTGCCCGATATTGATGTCTTTGTCGACAGTCCGTTGAGTGTCAGCGCTACCAACATCATGCGCCTGCACAGCGAAAGTTTCAACGACGATATCGCAGAATACTGCAAGACCGACCCCGATCCCTTCGGCTTCGATCGCTTGCATTATATTCAGAGTGTCATGGAGAGCAAGCAGCTCAATATCCGTCATAAACCCTGCGTCATCATCGCCGCCAGCGGCATGATGGAAGCTGGCCGCGTGAAGCATCATTTGGCCAACCACATAGAGAATCCTTCCACCACCATCCTCTGCGTGGGATATTGTGAGCCGTCGACGCTGGGGGCCAAGATTATGCGTGGCGATGGGGAGGTCTCCATCTTTGGCCAGCGCCACAAGGTGCGTGCCGAGCTGCGTCGCATCGATTCCCTCTCCGGTCATGGTGACTACGAGGAAATGATACGCTATATCGGATGTCAGGACAAGAAGAAGGTTAAGAAACTCTTCCTCGTCCACGGTGAGGAGGAGACGCAGAAGCATTTCGCCGAAACCCTCGGGAAGGAGGGCTGGAAAAATATCACGATACCGGCATTCCGGGAGGAAGTGGAACTCTGACGATGAGGAAGTGGCTGTTCATAGGAGGTATGATTGCGGTGGCATCGTTGTCGCTGGGATTCTTGTTGACCAAGGGTCCTAAGGACTATGCTATACCGTCACAAGGCTTCGAACTGCCAGAATATGATCCTGATGAGGACATCGTGCGCCACATAGGTTACACGGCTTCCTACAACCACGGAACGCTGGTGCCCGATTGGGTGGCATGGAAGTTATCCAAGGCCCATGCGTGTGCCGGAAGAGCTAGCAATGCTTATAGTTTCAATACCTCTTTCAGTCGCGACCCCGATGTGAAGCCTCCCAAGGCCAGTCGTGAGGACTACAGCCACAGTGGCTGGGACAAGGGACACATGGCCCCTCGGGCTGACATGCGGTGGAGTCAGAAAGCATTGGAAGAGAGTTTTTACTTTACCAATGTCTGTCCCCAGAACCACACGATGAATGCCGGTGCCTGGCGTAAAATTGAGGAGTTGTGCCGGAACGTGGCCACTCTTTATGATCAGGTCTATATTGTCTGTGGACCCATATTTAAAGAACACCGCTTCGGTACCATCGGAGAAGCCGGTGTGCAGGTGCCCGATGCCTTCTTCAAGGCTGTGGCTGTCGAAGTTAATGGAAAAATGAAGACGGTGGGATTTTTAATGGATAACACGCCGCAGGACTTCTCTCCGTGCCACTATGCTGTTAGTGTCGACAGTGTGGAGAAGGTCATAGGACGCGACCTTTTCCCGAGGGGTGATGAAGCGGCGGAACGGAGTTTTGATTGGGAATTTTGGGATCGATAAAAATACTGAATTATGAATAATAAGATGTGGATATGGGCGGTGGCGCCCGCATTCTGTTGCCTGATGATTGCCGGTTGCAAGCAGCAGGCAGGTGAAGCAGACAGTGCCGCACAGCAGCAGGTAGTGGAAGAGGAGTTCTTCGATACTGTGGAGCTGGTGACAATTGACGAGAGTCCCGCTGTAGAGACACAGCGTGCTACCTCTCTACAGACGAGTCGCAAGACGACACCAAAGACTGGAAATAAGACGGCTGCCCGGACGAAGGATAAGAAAGCCTCTGTGCAACGCAACAACGGCAAGACCGAGACCCTCTATGTGGAGACCGAGGGCGCGCAGGGACGCGTCTGGGGTCATGTCACCATGAAGGGTGACCGTGGCACTGGCACCATCCACGACTGGGACGAGAATACCTGGTCCGTCACCGTCACACGTCACGGCAACGAGCTCTTCGCCGTCGACCAGAACTCCAGGCAGTATGTGTTTAGGATAAAGTAATGGGTAGACCCACCCCTGACCCCTCCCGGGGGGGGAGAATGAAAGAAGATGGGGACAGGGGGGTGAAAAAATGATGGAAATAAAAATAATATTAATCATATGAAAAGTACACAAGAGTTACAGCAGATTGCGACGCAGGTGCGCCGCGACATTTTGAGAATGACCACCAACGCCAAGAGCGGCCATCCGGGTGGCTCCCTCGGCACCGCCGACTGGTTTGTGGCCATGAACTTCAACATCATGGACTTTGACCCCAAGAACTTCACCATGAGCGGTGAGGGCGAGGACATGCTCTTCGTTTCGCAGGGCCATATCACGCCTGTGATTTACAGCACGATGGCTCGTCGCGGCTACTTCCCCGTGGAGGAGCTCAAGAGCTTCCGTAAGTTCGGCACTCGTCTGCAGGGACACCCCTCGACGGAGCACGGCCTGCCAGGTATCCGTATGGCCAGCGGCTCTCTAGGACAGGGGCTTAGTGTCGGTGTCGGCGCCGCTCTCGGCAAGAAGATGACGGGCGACAAGCATATCGTCTACACTATGCATGGTGACGGCGAATTGGAGGAAGGCCAGATATGGGAGGCCGCCATGTTTGCCGGTGCCAAGAAGGTCGACAACCTTATTGCTACCATCGACTACAACAACCAGCAGATTGATGCCACTGTCGACGAGGTGATGACCCTCGGCGACCTCAAGGCCAAGTTCGAGAGCTTCCTTTGGAAAGTGGTTGTCATTGAGAACGGTAACGACATGCAGCAGGTGCTCGACGGCATGGCCAAAGCCAAGCAGATGAGTGGTCAGGGAAGCCCCGTGTGTGTCATCCTCACCACCAAGATGGGTTATGGCGTTGACTTCATGCAGGACACCAACAAGTACCACGGCAGTGTCCTTAGCGCTGACGACTTGCCCAAGGCCCTTGCACAGCTGCCCGAGACGCTGGGGGATTTTTAATCGCTATCCCTCCGTTAGCCGTAAATGGCTTCGTCTTAACAAAAAGAAGTGGTCTCCGATGGGAAATAACCTGTCGGAGACCTTGTTTTTTGAGTGAAATGGGGGAAAGGGAGGATACCCCTCAGTCACTGTGTGACACCTCCTCTAGAGTAGGGGAGCAGCAAGTAGAAGATAAAAAAGACAGATCCTTTAGGGTGGGGGAGTGGCGAATGGTGAAATAAAATAAATTTCTCTATATTAATAAAAAGTTGTATCTTTGCATTTTTGTAGAGGAGTCTGTGTGTGGTGGGTAAAATGTATTATGTATTGAAAACAAATATTATATGACAAAGATAGATGTTCTTTTGGGTCTCCAGTGGGGCGACGAAGGCAAAGGTAAGATTGTAGATGTTCTGACGCCACGCTATGATGTCGTGGCTCGCTTCCAAGGTGGTCCCAATGCAGGTCACACACTTGAATTCAACGGCACTAAACATGTGCTGCATATAATCCCTAGCGGTATCTTCCACCAGGAGAAAATCAACCTCATCGGCAATGGCGTACTCATCGAGCCGCGCATCTTCCGTCAGGAGATAGAGGCTCTCACCGAGAAGGGTGTGGATGCCGTGAAGAATCTCTTTATCAGCAAGAAGGCTCACCTTATCCTTCCCTCGCACCGCATGATGGATGCCGCCAACGAGCAGGCCAAGGGTAACAGTAAGATTGGGTCTACCCTCAAAGGTATCGGTCCTGCCTATACCGACAAGATTGCCCGCTCGGGTCTGCGCGTCGGCGATATCATGGCTGACGACTTCATCGAGCGCTACGGCCAGCTGAAGCGCCAGCACCTGATGATGGCGCACGCCATGGGTTTCGATGTCGACCAGTTCCGCATCGACGGTATGACGCTGGGCGAATATGAGAAGGTGTGGATGGAGAGTTTGGCGACGCTGAAGAAGTTCCGTTTTGTAAACAGTGAATACTTCATCAACCAGTGTCTTAAGGAGGATAAGAAAGTCCTCGCTGAAGGCGCTCAGGCTATGATGCTCGACATCGATTTCGGCACCTATCCCTTTGTCACCTCAAGCAATACTATCACCGCGGGTGTCTGCACCGGTTTGGGTGTGGCTCCCAACACCATCGGTAAGGTGATGGGCATCACCAAGGCCTACTGCACACGCGTGGGTGCCGGTCCCTTCCCGACGGAGCTCTTCGACGAGACGGGCAAACAACTCTGTGAGTTGGGACACGAATATGGTGCCACCACGGGCCGTCCGCGCCGCTGCGGATGGATTGACCTTACGGCGCTGCGCTATGCCTGCATGATTAATGGCGTTACCGAACTCTACGTCACCAAGCCCGACGTGATGAACGACTTTGATACCGTCAACATGTGTACCGCCTATAAGATTGGTGGAGAAACCACCGACGAGATACCCTTTGAATACAACACCGTGGCTATCGAGCCGGTGCTGACGCCGTTCGAAGGCTGGAAACAGAGCCTCGAAGGCATCACCTCCTACGACCAGTTGCCGGAGAAGTTGCGCCTTTACCTCGCCGCTATCGAGGAACAGACGGGAGTCGTGATTGCCGCCGTCAGCATCAGCCCCGACCGCAAAGACGTGGTGTTTAAATAAAATTGTGGAGACGACAGTGAGTTTCGTCTCGCAAGGACAACTGCAAGAAAATCCCTTTTGAGGGTACAGAATAAAGAAACAAAAATTAATCAGAATATGAAGAAGATAGTTTTTGCCCTGGTGATGCTTCTGCCGCTGATGGCGGGTGCACAGACGAAAATTAAGGAGACGGCGGTGCCGCGGTCGGTGCTGTTGTCGCTCGAGAAGACCTATGACTCGTACAAGGTGCGGACGTGGTATCAGGCTCCCGGACAGTATATTGCCGAGGTGCTCATCGATGGTCAAGAGGGTCGTAGCTACTTCACCGCCGGAGGCGACTGGCAGTATAGCTCCTTCCCTGTGAAGATGGAGGAGTGCCCCACAATGATGACCAGCTATTTCACCAACAACTATCCCGGCTACCGAGTGAAGACGCTCGACTATGTGGAGGAGATGAGCGGTGACAACTATTACCGCATGATTATCACCAAGAAAGGCATCTCGGACAAGGACTTCGAGCTTATCTACGACACCCGTGGCAAGCTGATGAAGAGCAACGCTCCCGACCCCGCGGCCGTGAAGCGCGACTACTACACCCACAATAACCCCGACGCCACGGACGACGAGGTGACCAAGGCCACCAAGACCGAGACCAACCGCCTTCGTGGCCGTCCCGCTCCGCGTACCGACGAGCCTATGACCGAGGCATTTACTCCTTGCGATGCCGCAGAGGCCAATTTTGAGAAGGCTATCGGCAAGAAGCGTTGCAAGGCAGGCCCCGAGTGGATCAACCGCAACGACCAATACGCCGTGGCCTACTTCACCGACAAGCAGAAGGTGGAGAAAGAGGCTGTCTATGACATCAACGACGGCACCCCCATCATGACCGGAAAGGTGCTGCCGAAGGAACGTTACAGCAACGGTATCCTTAAATACCTTGCAGAGAAGTTCAACGGCGAAAAGTATAAGATTGAGAAGATGGTTGTCTATGAGTACAACTCTAAATATCGTGGTGCTGACGGCAAGAAACCCAAGCCCTACACTTATGTCGTCATCAGCCAAAAAGTGAAGAACACGCGCCAGACGAAGTTTATCCGCATGGAGTTCGACAGCAAAGGCACCTTCCTCAACCTCCTTGCACAGCCTCTTGACGAGAAAGATGTACAATAATATTATAGTGTGGTAAGTAATAAGGTAGTGGGTAGCACTCGTTGACGGGTGCTACCCACTGTCTGTTTTTCATACAGCAACAAAAGCGTTAAACTAAAAAAAACTATTGATACAATATTATAATAGATGAAGAAATCATTACTCTTTGCAGCGTTGCTGCTGACAACTATCAATTCTCAATGGAGCGCTGGCATTCTTCCGGCCTTCCCATTTTCCAATTCGGCACAAGCGCAGACCACCTACCGCCTCGACAGCATCCCCGTGGGTTGGACGGTGACAGTCAACGGCATTTCTGTGCCAGTGATTTCCTACGGAGGCAATGACTCCCAGTTGGGCTATGTCAATGCCGCCGCAGGAGCCACCATCGGAGTGGGCCCCAATGCCGCCACGCAGGTGTGCGGCGTAACGGTGCGTCGGAGAATTATTGTGAACGGCCATGAGTGTATAGCCATGAATGACAGTGTGCTTTTTGCACTCACCAACATCGGCGCCAACAGTGAACATCAGATTGGCAACTACTATGCTTGGGGTGAGACAACGTCCAAAACTAATTTTACTTGGGATAATTACGCGTTCGGCAATATACCCAACGGCACTTGTGACCGATATAATGGCAATGACTATTCCGTGTTGCGTGCGGAGGATGACGCGGCACGTGCAAGCTGGCTTGCCCCCTGGCGTACACCTACAACAGATGAGTGGTTTTATTCCCTATTCAATACGGGTTTTACTCATACTGTGGTATCTAACTACAAGGGTACGGGTGTGAAAGGCTTGCTGATTACATGTAAGGGAGGTGCCTATAAGGGAAATTCAATTTTTCTGCCTGCTACAGGAGCAAAAGCCAATACAAGCCTTGATTACCCCGATGAGGGCATTTATTGGACAGCGAGCCTTGCCCCTTTCGATGTCGATTATGGCTGCTATGATGAGGCTGAAGCGATGTCGTTTTATACGAATGGAACTGATTTGGGTAGCTATATTGAAACCCATATGGAGCGTGCGATGGGAGCTCCTGTCCGAGCCTTTTTTATAGACGAGACATTGGCACAGCAGAGTCTCACTTCTGTCACTTATGCGGGCAATAACATCTGGAATTTTACCATGCCCGAAGATGGTGCCATATTGCGTGGCACAGAGTGTAAGGACCCTGTGTTGACGTGGAGTGCCGCGGAAGCTACCGTGTACCGTTGTCCGATTAGTAACCTTGGGTCGTTGCCAGGGCTGAGTACTTATGCGACATCGATAGACTTGCACTTCGGCAGCAGCGATACAAATGTAGCTACAGTCAATTCCGCGGGCAGGGTGGTTTTCAAGGATGCTGGCACGACATCCATCTATGTAGTCCATTACAGGAATGCTGGCGATGGTTACGCCTACGACAGCGCAGCCTTTACGCTTCATGTGGTGAACCTTGATACGCTGAGGATTGTGGCGAGTCCGGCCACGCGTGGCAGTGTTGAGTTAATAGCCCCTGCTGACAGTGTGGTTCCCTTTGTTTACGGCTACTATTGGATTGTTCCGGGAACGAAGGTGGTGGTCAAAGCCACGCCGAATGACCGCTGCTATCTGTCGAGCTGGAGTGACGGAGCAACTGTGAATACGACGGGCACCGACACCATTATTGTCAGAGGCAGTATGACGATTACGGCATTTTTTGCCGCAGACAGCCATCAGGTCAGTGTTACGCCCAACGACCCGACGATGGGAAGTGCGGTGGTGACACATGACGGCAACAGCTATTCGTCGCTCACCGTTGGCGACGAAGACAGTGTGCGACTGGTAGCCACTCCGGCTCCCTGTCATTATTTTGTTGGCTGGAGCAATGGAGCTACCTCCGACACCCTCGTGATTGTCCCCACGGGAGACGTGTCCCTCACGGCAATATTCGAGAAGGCTGTCCCGGCGAAGGGTGACACCACGGTAGTTGCCTATGATAGTCTCAACTGGAATGGCACCACCTATACCGAATCCGGTTTCTATTATGATACCTTGACGGCTGCAGCCGCCAATGGATGCGACAGCATCGTTACTTCTCACCTCATCATTATTCCTCCTTACACCTTGGAGCCTCGTCTTGATAGTATTCCTATAAGTTGGACGGTGTCGGTCGACGGCACTCCTGTTAATATTACCCCTTACGATGCTCTTTCCATGCTCGGATATGTTGATATCTCTGAGGGTGCGACGGTTACCGTTGTGCCGGACGACACTGTGGGGGTGTGCGGTGTGAAGGTGCGTCGAAGAATCTTCGTGAATGGTCATGAGTGTATTGCTATGACTGACAGTCTGCTGTTTGCTCTCACAAACATTGGTGCCGACAGTGCACATCAGATTGGTAACTACTATGCCTGGGGTGAGACAACGCCGAAATCTACATTCACTTGGAACAACTATCGGTTTGGAAACATTCTCTCGGGTACCTGTACTCGCTATGTGGGTACCGACACCCTGACATTGCTCCCTGAGGATGATGCAGCGCGGATGAACTGGGGTGAACCTTGGCGTATGCCCACGGTAGATGATTGGAATCAAATCTTTGATCCAGGATGGTGGGTTTATGATTGGGAAAGAGATTCCAATTATCGTGGTAGTGGTGTAATGGGATTCGTCTGCACCAGTAGGCAGGGCGACTTCAAAGGAAATAATTTCTTTTTGCCTGCTTCGGGTATCTATCGAAACAACCTCACCGGTGTCAACGACACTGGCGCTTGTTGGACCGCCTCCATTATTGATACTGTACTCAGGGCATCACAGGGCGTCTTTGCTTTCCCGGTATATGGCTATGTGAATGTGGACCGTTGTATCGGTCTCCCTGTGCGTCCTGTGATCAAGAGCGACTCGCTGGTGAGGTTGACTCTCCATCCTGTTGAATATACAGGCAACGGCAGTTGGAGCTTCACGATGCCCCAATATGGTGTGGTGGTGAACCCTGCAGAGTGTAAACACCCAGGGCTGACGTGGATGCCGACGGGTGTCACTATATATGAAGGCAGAGAATGGATACAACCGGTGCTGGAGAATCCTGCGGGTGTTGCCGTCCGTTATGGTAGTCTTAACCCACAGGTGGCTACCATTGACGACACCGGGGCCATCACGCTCCACATGTTGGGTAGCGCAACCCTTTATGCCGTACATTATAGGAATTCGGGTGACGGCTATGGTTACGACAGTACCACCCTCTTTTTGAGGGCCGTCCCTATCGACACACTCACGCTTATGGCCAGTCCTGATACCAATGGCACTGTGGCACTTATTGAGGATATCTTTGTCCCCGGTGACACCATTTATCTCGACACCCTCACTGGCGACTATACGGTCAAGCAGGGCGATGTGCTGACGGGCCGTCTCAGGGGCAACTATCAGATTTCCGCTGACGGGGACCTCGACATGATGCTCAGCGGTGTGACCATCGACTATGCTGATGCCGACAGCTGCAACGGACGACCCGGTCTTAGTGGTAATGGTGATGTCACGATCTATCTGGCTGAGGGTACAGAGAACTATGTCAGAGGCGCTCATGGCCGTCTTTTCTTAGAACGAGAATTCGAAGATCAACGATGGCAATATAGTGGCAACCCCGGTATCTTTGTGTCTGGAATGCTTACCATCAAAGGAACTGGCTCGCTCACGGCTGTCGGTAACGGCTATCAGGCAGCGGGCATTCAGGTGGGTTATGACAACGACGTTAACCTTGTGATTGAAAGCGGCAATATCACGGCCATCGGTGGCGAGAAGGCTCCAGGCATCGGTGACGCACTTTTCCTGCCTGTGGGAAAGATGATTATCAATGGAGGCCATGTTGTTGCCCTTGGCGGTCGCCATGGTGCCGGCATCGGTGGCGGCTCGGAGGCTGTCATTGGCCATATTATGATTAACGGAGGCTCTGTCCTCGCGCGAGGAGGGGCACTGGCCGACGGCATTGGCGTCTCCCGCTATTCTTATTATTCGTATTGTGATGCTGTAACCATTGCCGGTTCGGCAACCAAAGTCACTGCCATCGCCGGTAGCCGGAATGATGAATATTACTACCACTACTCCGAACCTACCGCCATCATGCTTAGTTCCCGTTACTACAACTCCTATTATAACGATACCGTTCTCTATGATACCGTGGTTGTTGCCGGCGACACCCTTTTCGTCACCGACAGCCTCTTTACCTACTTGGGAGACGGCTCAGGTGAGCTGAAGCATGCTGCACCGCTCCAATTGAACGCTGGACGCTATGCTGTGGCCCGAGGCGCCGAAGTGGTGGCCAAGGGTATGCCTAACGAACACTATCATGTCTCTGGCTGGAGCGACGGTACATTACCCGACTCTGGTTTGGATACCATTGATATTGATACTTGTAAGACTGTGACCGTCTTCTTCGAGATTAATCAACATCGGCTCGACAGCATCCCCGCTGGTTGGACCGTAACGGCCGACAGCCTTCCCGTCCCCGTGACACCCTATGACAACATCAACGGCTCCATGGGCTATGTTCTCGTCCCTGAGACCTCGCAAGTATCCATCATGCCGACCCATCCCACTTGGGTAGACACTCTTTTCCTCGCGGTGAACGCCAACGGCCACGCTTACGTCGATATGGGCGACGGCCTCTTATGGGCCACCTGTAACGTGGGGGCTGACAGCATTTATCATAATGGCGACTATTATGCCTGGGGCGAGCTGGAGACACAATACGACACTCTTATTCCCCTCAGTTGGAAGCCTGGCATAGAATACTATAATGGATACCGCTGGCCGCATTACCGTTGGTCCAGTTCCGGAGGAAGAGCCACTCGATATAAGGGTAAAGACTACACCACTTTGCGCCCTGAAGATGACGTTGCAAATCATCTTTGGGGATTCGATTGGCGTATTCCCACATACGGGGAGTGGGAAGCTTTGAGCGATACTCGCAACTTCAATTGGTCTTGGACCAATAATTATAACGGGACAGGCGTTAGCGGTATGGTGGTGACCAGCAAACTTGAAGGTTATCAAGGAAATAGTATTTTCCTTCCCTCGTCCGATAGTGATCTCCTCTCTTCTCTCAACAATCGTG
Organism: Bacteroidales bacterium; assembly: GCA_045222295.1. GTDB lineage: Bacteria > Bacteroidota > Bacteroidia > Bacteroidales > P3 > Colimorpha. Next base: position 34,750 of record JBGUXP010000003.1, read on the forward strand.
CGGGTAATCATGGATTCTATTGGTCATCAACCCTGGGAACCTTACCCATGAACCATCGTTGGGATAACGCCGGAGTGCTGTATATCAGTCCTGAAGGAGTGAAGGATACATTTGCCCTTCGTTGCAACGGTCAGTCTGTCCGCCCGGTCGTCCTTAAACCAGATATGGCTACTCGTGGCACCGATGGCAGCTGGAACTTTACCATGTCTTCCATCGATGTCCATCTGAATGTTGTCCAGCACCAAGAGTATCTGACTCGTGTTGTAGTCAACGATACCGCAATGGGCAGTGCCCAAGTGACCTACCACAGCATTAGCGATACTTCCCTCTTTGTCATCGAAGGCGACAGCGCCCTTATGTTTGCCTCTCCATCCAACTGCTATCATTTCGTCGGCTGGAGCAATGGTGCCACTACCGATACTATTATTGTTACCCCCACAAGCGATACCACTATTGTCGCTAATTTTGAGCGCAATGCACCCCTGATGGGCGACACTGCCAACATAGTCTGTGACAGTTTCTATTGGCACGGCATAGTCTATACTGCCTCGGGTAGCTATAACGACACCCTTCTCAATGCTGCCACCTGCGACAGTGTGGTGACGCTCAACCTGACGGTGAACCACAGCACCACAAGCGACACCTCCGCCACCAGCTGCGATAGTCTCTTCTGGCGTGGATACAATTATACCGCCTCCGGCAGCTACCACGACACTCTCACTAATGCGGTGCTTTGCGACAGCATCATTACGCTTCAACTGACCGTGAACTACAGCGTCACTACCGATACCCTCAATACCGTCTGCGACAACTTCTATTGGCATGGGACCAACTACACTGCCTCGGGCAGCTATAGCGACTCTCTCTCCACCGTGCATGGTTGCGACAGTGTCGTGGTCCTGCAGCTCACCGTGAATTACAGCAACACCGGTGACACCACCGCCACGGTCTGCGACAACCTCCTTTGGTACGGCAACAGCCTCGTTGCCTCCTGCGACACCACACACGTGCTGCAGAATGTTGCTGCCTGCGATAGTACCGTCACCTTGCACCTCACCGTTAACTACCAGAACACGGGCGACACCAACGCTGTGGAGTATAGTCCCTTCACATGGTACGAGCATGTCGACATGGACTCCACGCAGCAAGTGACGCATCTCTTCGCTGGCGCCAACCAGTGGGGCTGCGACAGCACCGTTACGCTCCACCTGAAGTATCCGCTCTATACCACTCTTTGGAACGGTGACACTACGGTTGTCTACAACGCGTTGCCGCAAAGAGGCATTACGGCCTCGTATGTGGACGACGCTGGCGTTCTGCAGAGCCCACTGTGCATCTACCGATGCGGTGAGGAACAGTTTACGGCTCCTGACTATCCTGTCAATGCCGGTACCTATACCGTCACCGCCTATCCGCTCGCTTCCGCGCCGCTCGACTCGCTGCTTGTCGACACCTTCACCTTCATCATCATGCCTGCTACGGTGCAGGTGGTCGATGTCGAAGTCGAGCAGGTGAAGTTCGAGGACGGCACTGCCAATGTGACCGTTACCGACACTGGCCGTCTGGAGGGCCTGCAGGGCCGCTATACAGTGGGGCACACGGTCTCCGCAGCCTATGCCCAGAGTACCCCTGGCTTCGACATCGATATCACGATGACCTTCACCTTAACGGGCGACAGCTTAGGGAACTATCTCCTTGACTCCACAAGCCGGGTGCTGCATACCGGTGTCATCCTGGAACGCTTTGTGACCGATGGCGAAGGCATTGTGGTCGACCCCTACGGATATTGTTGGGGTGACGGCACGATGAACTACGACCTTCTCAGCGGCAATCCCGACCAGTACAGGGTCGACTTTGCCGATCCCTCCTTCCCCGATATGGATTGGACCGATATAGAGACTCCGGGAACACTGGTTATCAATGTGCCCGAAGGGGCTCCGACCGGCGACTACAGCGCCACGCTCCAGATGCGCAATCACAACTATCCCACCTTCTTGAGCGACACGATGACGGTGAACTTCCATGTCGACCTACCGCAGGCCTTGATACAGCCTCTGTTCTATGACCTTATCGCCCTCATCGACACCTGCCACTGCATGACGGATGTCCAGTGGTACCACCGTGGCGTCGGCGAGACCGAATGGGTCATGATTCCCGGTGCCAACGACTATTTCTGCCATGAGGAAGGTGGCCTGACGGGCGAATACCGTGTCAGGGTGAAGATTGATGGCGTCGAGAACTACAGTTGTCCTCAGAGCGATATTTATACATTGCTCGATATCGACCCCGTGGCGGCCGGCGAGGCTCCCGTGCTCAAGGTCTATCCCAACCCCACGTCGGCAATGGCCACCGTAGAGGTGCGCTACTCGTCACTCTTCACTCATCGCTCATCACTCACCCACTCCTTGAAAGTGATGAACGTCATGGGCGTGGAACTGGAACGCCGCGAATTCCGTGGCGAGCGCACCGTCATCGACCTCTCAGACTATCCCATGGGTCAGTACATAGTGAGTATTGACGGAGCCGTCATTAGAATCGTTAGAAAATAGAACTTATAAACTAGAAATCAGAACTTAGAAATCAGGAATATGAAGAAATTCGTTTTCGTAGCCCTGCTACTCATCACTCATCATTCATCACTCATCCCCCTCCATGCGCAGCGTCATCCTGGTACCAATTTCTTGGGTGTCACCATGGGAGGCGGCTTGCAGTCTTGGAACTACACCCTCGAGCAGGGCGAGCGCACCGCGGGTATCGGTTATACTTTGGGGCTTCATATGGCCTACTTTTTCGACCCACAATTCGGCATCAACTTCGGCATGCGCTGGGCTTGGACGCACTCCTCGGCGACCTACAACTTCAGTGAGACGACAGAGGGCCTCGTACACCCCGACAACCCCGGCGTCACCTACGACCTCACCACTACCTTCGACCACTGGAAGGAGCGCCAGTCGGTGAATGTTGTCAGCTTCCCCGTGGAGCTGTTGTGGCGTACGCGAATCAATCTGCAGCAGTTCTTCTATGCCGGCCTGGGATTCCAGCTCGACTTGCCCATTCGTGGCTCCTACACCATCGAGGAGGGCTCCTATACCACTTCTGGCTATTTCCCCGCCACGGGCCACACCGTCGTGGGACAGCCACAGCATGGCTTCGCTAATGGTGGAGAGGGGCAGGAGGGCCCTGTCAAGGCCCTCAATCTGGGCGTCAGCCTGATAGCCGATTTGGGTGTGCGTTGGAATCTTGGCGGTAAGGGAGTCTATCTGGGACTCTACGCTTCCTACACTCTCAACGATATGGTTTCAGGTACCGATCGTCCACTGCTGGAACTCAATACCGATAATTCCTCCGGCATCCACTACAACGGCACCTTCGGATCCCGCGAAGTCGGCTCCGTGAGCCTCCTCTGCGTGGGACTGAAAGTGGGTGTCGATTTGGGCGATTAATCCTTAACTCATCACTCACCACTCATCACTGATTGGAGCTGTTTTAACTGCTCGATGGCAGCGGTGATGGAACTCACACGGTCGACCGACAGCGTCAGTCTGTCGGTCGTCTCTTTTAGGTGTGTCGTACGGGGATGTTCTTGTGCGAACTGTATGACTTTCATGAAGTTGCTGCTCTGGTAGAAAGGGCTCTGGGGATTAGAGACCAGATGGAGTACCATGCGATCCTGTTTGAGGACAATCTTCTCGACGCCGAATTCTTTGGCCATGCGGCGGAGGGTGATGGTGCGGATGAGCTCGTCGACGCATTCCGGCACGGGTCCGAAGCGGTCCTCCAACCGGCTGCGGTAGGCGCACAGTTCCTCCTCGCTGCTGAGGTCGTTAAGCTCTTTGTAGAGCAAGAGACGCTCGGCGCCGGAGGTGACATAGTCGTCGGGGATGAGCACTTCGAGGTCGCTCTCGATGGTGCACTCCCGCACATATTCTTTCTTCTCTTCTGCTTCGGCGACGAAGAGTTCTTTGAAGTCGCTCTCCTTCAGCTCCTCAATGGCCTCGTTGAGGATTTTGTGATACATGTCGTAGCCTATCTCGGAGATGAAGCCGCTCTGCTCGGCACCGAGGATATTGCCGGCACCGCGGATGTCGAGGTCCCGCATGGCGATGTTGAAGCCGCTGCCGATGGTGGAGAACTCCTCGATGGCCTTCAGGCGCTTCTGGGCGTCGGGCGTGAGGGTCAGGTAGGAGGGGATGAGGAGGTAGCAGAAAGCCTTGCGGTTGGAACGTCCCACGCGGCCGCGCATCTGGTGCAGGTCACTGAGTCCGAATTGCTGCGCGTTATTGATAATCATGGTGTTGGCGTTGGGGATGTCGAGGCCGTTTTCCACGATGGAGGTGGCCACGAGCACGTCGATGTCGCCCTCGAGGAAGTGCATCAGCGTCTCTTCCGATTCTTTGCCCTCCATGCGTCCGTGGGCCATGGCCACTCGGGCATCGGGGACGAGGCGTTGCACCAATCCCGCCATCTCCGGTAGGTTCTCCACTCGGTTGGAGATGAAGAAGGTCTGGCCTCCACGGCTCATCTCGTAGCTGATGGCGTCGCGGATGAGTTCCTCGCTGAAATCCGAGAGCTCGGTCTCTATGGGCTGACGGTTGGGCGGCGGCGTTTGTATGACGCTGAGGTCGCGGGCTCCCATGAGTGAGAACTGCAGGGTGCGGGGGATGGGGGTGGCGGTGAGCGTCAGGCAGTCGACCCCCACCTTCATCTCTTTCAGCTTCTCCTTGACGCTGACACCGAATTTCTGCTCCTCGTCGACGATGAGGAGGCCGAGGTCTTTGAACTTCAGGTTTTTGTTGGTGATGGCGTGGGTGCCGATGAGGATGTCTATCTTGCCGTTCTCCACATCCTTGTAGATCTGAGTTTTCTCCTTGGCGGTGCGAAAACGGTTGAGGTAGTCGATACGCACTGGCATCCCCTTCAGTCTCTCGCAGAAGGTGTTATAGTGTTGGAAGGCTAGGATGGTGCTGGGCACTAGGACGGCCACCTGCTTGGAGTCGCAGCAGGCCTTGAAGGCCGCGCGGATGGCTACCTCGGTCTTTCCGAAGCCTACGTCGCCGCATACCAGACGGTCCATCGGCGCGCGCTCCTCCATGTCGTGCTTCACAGCAATGGAGGCCTTGAGTTGGTCGGGGGTGTCTTCGTACTGGAAGGCCGCCTCCATCTGCTCCTGCAGCGAACAGTCCTCACTGTAGGCAAATCCTTGCGAGGCTTTGCGTTTGGCATAGAGGGCGATGAGGTCGCGGGCGATGTCCTTCACCTGCCGTTTGGTCTTGGCTTTCAGCACTTGCCAGGTGTTGGATCCTAAGCGGTTCAGCGTCGGTGTCTCGCCCTCGCGTCCTACATAGCGGCTGATCTTGTGCAAGCCGTGGATGGAGATGTAGAGGACATCGTTGTTTTTGTATATCAGACGGATGAGCTCTTGGCTCTTACCGTTTTGCGTCACTTTTTCCAAGCCGGAGAAGCGGCCCACACCGTAGTCTATATGGGTGACGAAGTCGCCGGGCTTCAGCTCGAAGAGTTCCTTGAGAGTCATCGCTTCATGTGTGGCGCTGAGGCTCTTGACGGTGTATTTGTGATAGCGTTCGAAAATCTCGTGGTCGGTGTAGCAGAGCAACTTCTCGCCATGGTCGATGAAACCGTGGCTTAACTGGGTGTTGAGGAGTGAAAGGGAGTGAAGGGAAGTGTGGGGGAGTGAAGGGTCAATAGTGTCGTCTGTTGCAGTTGTCTTTTCATTCCTATTTACTCCCAAAATATTATTCAGTCGCTTTTCCTGACTGTCGTTACTGACGGTGATAAGTATTTTGTAGCCGCGCTCGACGTAGGTGTTGAGGTTGTCGATAAGGAGGTTGAATTGCTTGTTGAAAGCCGGTTGTGGTTCACCCTTCGCTTTCAATAACTCGGCCTGACTGAAATAGTGGCTGTTGCCGTATTCCACAATCTTGCATTCCAGTAGTTTGTGTAGGAATTCGTTGGCTGTGCAGCTCATCTCTTCGGGGTGGGGGAGGGTGCCTGCGATGGGGTGCTCCTTGTCTTTCTGACGCTCCTCATAGGCCTTGCGGGTGTCTGCGAAGAGCTTCTCCATCTGCTCCGCCGCCATCATCAGACTCTGTGTCCAGACAATATCATCGCTGCCAAAATACTCAACCAGCGACACTCTGGATTCCATTGTCCTTTCACTCCCTTTCACCTGCCTGCTCTGCAGGCCTGCGACCGTAGTGGAGCAACTCTCTTCACTTCCTATCACTCCTTGGAAATTCGGCACAATGTCCACACGGTCTAGTTGCTTGACAGAGAGTTGGCTGACGGCATCGTAGGTGCGCAGGGAGTCGATTTCGTCGTCGAAGAACTCGATGCGGAAGGGTAGGTCGGAGGCGAAGGAGAAGACATCGACGATACCGCCGCGGACGGCATACTGGCCGGGTTCGATGACGAAGTCCTCTCGCTCGAAACCAAGCTCTTGCAGCCGCTCCACTACCTCCCACATGTCGCGCTGCTCGCCCTTCGACAGGCGCAGGGTGTTGGCAGAGAAGGTCTTCGAAGCCACCACTTTCTCGTTGAGGGCCTCGGGGTAGGAGACCACGATGAGAGGCTCACCGCCACTGAGGGCTTTCACTACCTCGGTGCGCATCAAGATGTTGGCGTTCTCCGTCTGCTCCGGATCGTAGAGATAGGCTTTGCGATAACTCGTGGGGAACAGCATCACTCCTCGTTCATCACTATTTAGTAGTGCTTCCAAATCGTTCTGCAAATAGTAGGCATCTTCCTTGGTGGGAGCTATAACCAGCTGGCTTACTGTTGGTATGCGTTGCCACAGGGCGGCGATGACGATTGCCGGCATCGAGCCTACCAGCCCGTCGACATGGAGGCGTGCATTCCTGGCCTGCAACTTCTCCGTAATCTGTCTGAGGAGTTCGCTATCTTGGTATAATTCAGTGAGAATCATTAGTAAAACTATCAAAAACGAGATGCAAAGATACAAAAAAAACATATTTTGAAAAATGGCGTTTTTTACGTTTCTGTAAATGGTTGATAATTAGCGCTAAGGAACCACCCCCTCTTACTCAACTCTTACTCCCCTCTTACCCCTCCCTTAGTCCCCTTTTACAAAAGTAAGATTTGAAAAGGTGATCTCAATTATTTTGTTACAGGCTGTACAATATTTTGTTCGGGTGCGCGTTATTGAAAAATATAAAAACACTAATTATTTGTACAAAATGAAATATCGCTGCACCAAAAATGTAATCTTTGCACTGGGCATCGTTTTGCTGTTGGCCTCTTGTGAGAAGAACAAGGTGGGAGATATCGCTGTCAGCGATATCCATTTCTCCGATTGCAAGAATCATACCGACAGGATGGCGAAGGCTGACCCAATGTGGGGCGCTCCTGACTCTGTGAGCGTTAGATTCTCCAACGGTACAGCCTATATTACTCACTACAACCTGTTGGTCAACTGTGGATTTGCTGCCGCTGGTGTTATGGTTGATATCAATGTCGAGGGGTCTACGATTACCATCAACGAGCACGAAAACCCCAACGGCCCTCAGGCCAACTGTCTCTGCGCAATCGACAATTCGTTCCAGATAAACAATCTTTCTGAAGGATCCTACACACTGGTGTTTGAAAACTGGTATCCGGAGCCTTATTCAATGACTTATACTTTCTAAAATTATGAACACTACGATTCTTTGGGCTGATGATGAGATAGAACTGCTGAAGCCTCATATATTGTTTTTGCAAGAGAAAGGCTGCGAGGTGCTGCCGGTGCAGAGCGGTAGCGACGCGCTGGACGTGCTCGAGGAGCAGCTGCCCGACATTGTGTTTCTCGATGAGCAGATGCCGGGCCTGAGCGGCATCGACACGCTGCGCCGCATCAAGGAGCGCTGGCCGGGGCTGCCGGTGGTGATGATTACCAAGAGCGAAGAGGAGCACCTGATGGAGGATGCTTTGGGAGGAAAGATTAGCGACTACCTTATCAAGCCGGTGAACCCCAACCAGATATGGTTGACGGTGAAGAAACACACGGAGCGCAAGCGTCTGCAGAGCGAGCATTCGACGATGAACTACCAGCAGCAGTTCCGTGAGATAGGTATGCAGATAGGCGGCCGCATGGATGCTGAGGAGTGGAAGGATGTTTACAAGAAGTTGGTCTACTGGGACCTGGAACTTGCGAGCAGCGAGGACGAGAATATCCACGACATCTTCATGTCGCAGAAGGAAGAGGCCAACCGCCAGTTCTGCCGCTTCTATGAGGATAACTATGTGGATTGGATCAATGGTGGTGAAGGAAAGCCTCTGATGTCGCCTTCGGTGCTGAAGGAGAGGCTGTTTCCGCTATTGAAAGGCGCCGGCAAGATGCCGACGTTCCTCATCGTGATAGACAATTTCCGTTACGACCAGTGGAAGTTTGTTCAGCCTTTGGTGGAACGCTACCTGCGCACGGAAAGGGACGATATCTACTACACCATCCTGCCGACGACAACGCAGTTCGCCCGCAATTCGATGTTCGCGGGCTTGATGCCCAGCGAGATAGAGCGGATGTACCCGAAGTATTGGGTGAACGAGGACGAGCAGGGATGGAAGAACCAGTATGAACTGGAGTTGCTGAATGAGAATCTCAGACGCAATGGGCTTGGGTTGAAGACGTCGTACAACAAAGTGCTCAACGCTCAGTATGGCAAGAAATTGGTCGACCGCCTCCCTGAGTTGATGCGTAACGACCTGAACGTCATTATCTACAACTTCATTGATATGCTGAGTCATGCGCGCACCGACAGTGATATTGTTCGTGAGCTGGCGGAAGATGAGCGGGCATATAGGAGTGTGACGCTGTCGTGGATGGAGCATTCGCCGCTGCTGGAGATACTGAAGGCGCTGAGCGAGAAGGAGGTGAATGTGGTGATTACGACCGACCACGGGAGTGTGAAGATCGACCGTCCGGTGAAGGTGAAAGGTGACCGTGAGGTGAGTGTGAACCTGCGCTACAAGCAAGGCAGGCTGCTGGACTACAATCCGAAGGATGTCTTTGAGGTGAAAGACCCCAAGAAGATTTTCCTGCCACGCTTGCATGTGACCAGCCCCTATATCTTCTGCCGTGCGGGTGATTTCTTCGCCTATCCGAACAACTACAATGAGTATGTGAAGTATTACACCAACACCTTCCAGCACGGCGGTGTGTCGATGGAGGAGGTGATGGTGCCGTTTATAACATTGAGAAACAAGTAAAACCAAGTATCATGAAGAGATTATTATTTGCAGGATTTTTTGGCTTGATGGCCTTGATAGGCAATAATGTTGCGGCGCAGGGAGTGACGCTGACAAAGGGGGAAGAGAGCAAGAAGGTGGACGACGAGTCGGTGCTGAACAGCTGGTATCTGGGGAGCAACGAGGAGCGTGTCTTCTGGCTGACGACGGACGACGACCGGGACGATGCCTGGTGCGTGCTGGAGTTGGACCGAAATATGAATGTCGCTAACCAGATGGCGCTGCCTTTGGATAAGGATTTCAGGGTCGTGGCTATCAACCAGAATGGCTGGATGGCGAATGTCATTATGGTCGACAGCAGTAAGGCGAAAAGTGCATTGGTTGTGAAGTTTATGCTGGAGATGGACAGTTTGGCGCTGGTCGACGGCAAGGTGGACACGCTGGCTTCTTTCTCCCTGGCAAAGGGCGACAGGTGCAAGGTGTGGGGGGCGGTGAGTCCCAATGGCCAGTATATGGGTCTGCTGACACTGCAGGAGTTCTCGGCCAAGAAACAGTATACCAGCAAGGCTATGCTGTTCGACCGCGCGATGAACGAAGTGTGGAACCATGAGTATCCGGTGGAGAGGACAAGCTGTGTGGCGGTCTCTGATATCGGAGAACTGGTGACGTTAGGCTTCGGACGCGAAGGCGTCGAGGAGCGTTTCTTCGTGAGTGTGATTGGCGAGAAAGGTGGCGAAAATTATTCTATGGCGGTGAATTGTGACAGGGTGAACGATATGCGTATTGTGAACGTGCTGGACCGTAAGGTGATTTGCGCCGGAATCTTCTCGCCGACGAAGAGCGACCCCGAGGAGCAACTGGTGGGCGGCACGGCAATGATGGTCTTCGACCTTGATTCTTCTCGTGTTACCGGCTTCACTCTGAAGCCCTTCGAGAACGAGGATGTCAATATCCTGACGAACAAGAAAACCAAGAAGGTACAGCGCGACAAAGAGGTGCCCATGGTGGTGCCTTTGGCCAGCACTGCCACCTCCTACGGCGCTGTGTTCGCCGTGGGTCACCGTCACATGCTGCGCTACAAGAATGCCAACGGCACCATTTCGACGACCTATTACTGCCAGGGTATCCAGCTGGTGGCCATCGACGACAATGCCGAAGTGAAGTGGGTACGCAACCTCCGCCGCAATGATTTCGAGAAGGAAAATGACGAGCTGCTTTATATTTCCCTCTTTGCCGAAGGTGACGCGGTGTGCCTGGTGAAGTCGGAGAGTCCCAAGTACCCGGCCGACTACAATATTGCCAAGGAAGCGAAGGAGTATGAGATGGGCGACAAGGGCAACCTGGTGATGTACCAGGTGGCAGAAAACGGCGATGTGACAAAGACTGTTTTGGAACAGAAGACGAAGCACATGCTTGTTTCTTCTGCCATGTGCGACGACGGCAGTGTGCTGCTGACGACGATGAGAGGCAAGAAGAGCCGTCTGGTGGAGATGGGTTTTTGATTGTGTTAATGCGAGAATGCGGGAAGGCGTGAGCGAAAATGGATAATATTGTAATCAAAGGTGCTCGGGCAAACAACCTGAAGAATATTGATGTGCAGATTCCGCAGGGGAAGCTCGTGGTCATCACGGGCCTCAGCGGAAGCGGCAAGTCGTCGTTGGCTTTCGACACGCTCTTTGCCGAGGGGCAACGGCGCTACGTGGAGAGCATGAGCTCGTATGCGCGCCAGTTCCTTGGCCGCATGAAGAAACCCGAGGTGGACTATATCCACGGGTTGGCATCGGCGGTGGCTATCGAGCAGAAGGTGAATACTACCAACCCCCGTTCGACGGTGGGGACGAGCACCGAGATTTACGAATACTTGAAATTGCTTTATGCGAGGGTGGGGCATACCTTCTCGCCGGTGAGCGGCGTAGAGGTGAAACGTCATTCGGTGAGCGACGTCGTGGACTATGTCCTTAAACTACCCGAAGGCTGCAAGGTGCTGATATTGTCTCCGCTGGAGGATACGAAGGAACGTCCGCTGCGGTCGCAGTTGGAGATTCTCCAGCAGGAGGGCTATCAACGTGTGATGGTGAAAGGAACCATAGTGAGGATTGACGACTGGCTGGAGAGTGGTGAGCAGAGGGTGGAGAACGGAGCCTGTTTCTTGGTGGTGGACCGCATAGAGATACACAGCGACGACGAGCAGAAAGCCAGGGTGGGGGAGAGCGTCCAGGCCGCCTTCTTCGAAGGTCGTGGCTCCTGCTGTGTCTTTGTTGATAAGTTGAAAAGTTCTATTGACAATAACCTATCAACCTATCAACCTGTCAACCTGTCAGTATTTTCCAATCGCTTTGAGGCCGACGGTATCACTTTCGAAAAGCCTAACCCCAACTTCTTCTCTTTTAACAATCCCTATGGTGCCTGCCCTACCTGTCAGGGGTACGGCAGCGTTATCGGCATCGACGAGAATATGGTGGTGCCCAACAAAAGCCGCAGCATTTACGAGAACGCTGTCGTCTGTTGGAACGGCGACAAGATGCAAGAGGTGAAGCGTGAATTCATCCGCCATGCGGCAGTCATCGACTTCCCCATACATACGCCCTATTATAAGTTGACCGAGGAGCAGAAGGACATTCTGTGGCATGGTGACGGCGTATGGGAGGGCATCGACGGTTTCTTTAAGTGGGTCGAGAGCCAGAGCTATAAGATTCAGTACCGCGTTATGTTGGCGCGTTATCGTGGCAAAACCGCTTGTCCCGACTGTCATGGGCGCAGGTTAAGGAAGGATGCCGACTATGTGAAAATCGACGGCAAGAGTATCAGCGATTTGGTTGAGATGCCTGTGACGGGGCTGACCCACTGGTTTGCAGGTCTCGAGCAGCACCTTCTACCCCATGAGGTGGAGATGACCACTCGTCTGCTTGCTGAAATCAGAAATCGCCTTTCCTATCTTGTCGAGGTGGGATTGGGATACCTCACGCTGAACCGCGCAAGTAACAGCCTCAGCGGTGGCGAGAGCCAGCGTATCAACTTGGCAACCTCTCTTGGCAGTTCTCTTGTCGGCTCCATGTATATCCTCGACGAGCCTTCTATAGGCCTCCACTCCAGAGATACCGGCCGACTGATTAAAGTATTGAAAAAGCTCCGCGACTTGGGTAACACGGTTATCGTCGTTGAGCACGATGAGGACATCATTCGCTCGGCCGACTGGCTGATTGATATTGGCCCTGGGGCAGGCCGTTTGGGCGGCGAGGTGGTCTTTTCCGGTTCGCCTGAGGGTCTTCCTAAAGCAAAGAACTCGCTGACGGCGGACTATCTGCTTGGTCGTAAGAGCATCGCTGTCCCTGCCAGCCGGCGCCCTTGGAGAGACCGCATCTCCATTCATGGTGCCTATTGCAATAACCTTAAAAATATTGATGTAGACATCCCGCTAGGGGTGCTGACTGTCGTCACCGGTGTCTCCGGCTCCGGCAAGACGAGTCTTGTCCGTAGGGTGCTCTATGATGTTTTGCAACACCGTCTATCGAACACTGCCTTGGGGAGTGAGCATCGCGACAGCGACGAGTATGTCGGCAGTTGTGTGGCGATGGATGGCGACCTGCGTCGCATCTCGGCGGTCGAACTTGTCGACCAGAACCCCATTGGCCGTTCCTCGCGCAGCAATCCGGCAACCTATATGAAGGTCTTCGACGAGGTGCGCGCCCTCTATGCCAAGCAGCCTCTGGCGAAATCCCGTGGCTACAAGGCGGGGTTCTTCTCCTTCAATGTCGAGGGAGGGCGTTGCGAGAACTGCCAGGGTGAGGGCTATGTCACCGTGAGCATGCAGTTTATGAGCGATGTGCACCTCCTCTGCGATGAGTGTCATGGTACTCGTTATAAGGATGAGGCCCTCGAGGTGCTCTACCGCGGGAAGACTATCAGCGACATTCTCGAGATGACTGTCGACCAGGCCATAGAGTTCTTCGATAACGACGAGGCACGCGCTATTTATACGCGTCTCCTGCCGTTGCAGGATGTGGGCTTGGGCTACCTCAAACTCGGCCAGTCTTCCTCGTCGCTCTCCGGCGGCGAATGCCAGCGCATCAAACTGGCCTCCTACCTCGTCAAGGGCGAAGCCGAACAGCCCATGCTCTTCATCTTTGATGAACCTTCCACAGGTCTCCATTTCCACGACATACAGAAACTTCTGGCAGCTTTCAACCGCCTTATCGAGCGTGGCCACAGCATCATCGTCATCGAGCATCACCATGATATCATCAAGGTGGCCGACTGGGTCATCGATATGGGCCCTGAAGGTGGTGACGAGGGCGGCCGTGTGGTCTTCGCCGGTACTCCCGAGGATTTGGTGAACTGTAAGGACTCTTATACCGCGAAATATTTGAAACTTAGAAATTAGAAATAAAAAAAAGATGTTCAAGAAAGAAACCGACAGAATAAAAAGAAACTCGCAGATAGGCCTTTGGGGCTCCGTGACCGTGGTCATCTTGGTCTCGCTCTTCCTCTATGCCAGCCCCTGGCGCTTTCCGATGCAGACCGACTATGTCAACCGCTGGATGCTTATCGCCGGCAGCGTGCTGGCGGTCCTGTCGATGAGCATGGCGCTGCTCGTCATCCGCAAGCAGGTGCCGCGTCTCCGTCAGGCCGAGACCTTGGAGGCCAAACTCTCGGGCTATGCTGCCCATGTCCGCAGCCTCTTCCTCTCCATCTTCGCCGTGGTGGTGATCCTCAGCCTGATGACCCTCGTCACGGGACAGAATGTGTTGCTCATGCTGACCATGGTCACCGTGCTCATGCTTTTCCTTGCCTATCCTAATATCTATAAGATGAAGGTCGACTTGGGCCTCACCGACGAAGAGATGAAGACCCTTTTCGGAGACCGTTATATCTGCGAGAAGAAAGATGAATAGTGGGACGATAGTGGCAGTCTCCACGCCGCGGGGCGTGGGGGGCGTGGCGGTGGTCCGCCTCAGCGGGCCGCAGGCTAAAGAGATGGCGTTGCGGTTGTTGTCGGTCGACAAACTCCTTCCGCGGCACTCCACTTTTGCCCGTCTCATCGTCGGCGACACCTTCCTCGACGAGGTGCTGGCACTCTATTTCCCGGCTCCCAACAGCTATACCGGAGAGGAGATGGTGGAGCTCTCCTGTCATGGTTCTCTCTATGTCCAGCAAGCTGTCCTTCAGGCATTCGTCGACAAGGGTGTCCGCCTGGCAGAGCCTGGCGAATTCACCCGCCGTGCTTTTCTCAACGGCAAGCTCGACCTCTCGCAGGCTGAAGCGGTGGCCGACCTCATCGATTCTGTCACTCCCGCGCAGCATCGGCTGGCCATCAGCCAGCTCCGCGGCGGCTATGCACAGAAACTCAAGCAACTGCGGCAGCAGTTGCTCGACCTTACCTCTCTCCTCGAGCTGGAACTCGACTTCAGCCAGGAGGATGTGGAGTTCGCCGACCGCACCCAGTTGCGCCAGCTGCTGTCATCTCTCAACGCCCAGCTGTCAACGCTCATTGCCTCCTTCCGGCTAGGGAACGCCCTGCGCCACGGTGTCCCTGTGGCCATTGTCGGTCTCCCCAATGCAGGTAAGTCATCGCTCCTCAACGCTCTCCTTGGTGACGACCGTGCTATCGTCAGCGACCTCCCCGGCACCACGCGCGACACTATCGAGGAGACACTCACCCTCGAGGGCATTACCTTCCGTTTTATCGATACCGCTGGCCTCCGCCATAGCGACGACCAAGTGGAGGTCCTCGGCGTGGAGCGCAGCCGCAAGGCTGTCGCCCAGGCCGACATCGTGCTCTTCCTCCACGATGCCACAACGCCTTGGAAAGAACCCGACATCGACCTCTCGGGCAAACAGGTGCTCCTCGCCCTCAATAAGTCCGACCTGCAGCCTGCCGACACCCGCTATCCGCTACCCGCTATCGCCATCTCTGCCAAGACCGGCGACGGCCTCGAGGCTCTCAAGGCCGCCATCCTCGACACCTTCCACTCCCATATCGGCACCGTAGCTCCCGACGACCTGCTCCTCTCCAACGCTCGCCACTATGAAGCATTGAAACAGGTGAATCAGGCGCTCAGCGCCGTCAGTCAGGGTCTTGAGACGGCGATCCCTGCCGACCTCCTGGCTGTCGACCTCCGCGATGCCCTCTACCATCTGGGCACCATCACTGGCGAGGTCTCCTCCGAGGAGGTCCTCTCCAATATCTTCGGTCGTTTCTGCATCGGTAAATGAAAAAATGTTAAATCAGTGAGCCAAAATAAACCCTTTTCTCTCTTATAATTGTAAGAATCCTAACACTAAAGAAAAATGAGACGCAAACTTCTTCAATGGTCAATCCTTTTTGCCTTCCTCTTGCCGACAATCGCTTTTGCCGCCAAAAGCAACTACAAGATTACCTTCATCGCCAAGGACAATACCGATTCGGTCCTTTATATGGGCTACTACCTCGCCCAGTATAGGTTCATCTGCGACACCGCCGTCAACAACGGCAAGGGCAAGTTCGTCTTTGAGAGCGACCGGGAGCTCGACCCCGGCCTCTATTTTATCACCAACAATGATAACCGTTTCGCGGAATTCATCGTTTATCGCGAGAAACAGAACTTCACCCTTTCTACCGACAACGATAACTGGAAGCTGGGTCTGACTGCCAAGGGGTCGAAGGAAAACGAGATATTCTTTAACTTCAACCGCGCCAACGAGGTCTTCTATCAGGAGTTCGAGGTCGCCAAGAAGAGCATGGACTCTGTCGAGTTTAACACTGTCTTTATCCCTGCACAGCGGCTGCGGCTGGACACCCTCCGAATGGACTATATCAATCAGCATCCCGATTGTATGCTCTCGCGTCTGATGCTCTCCACCAAGGATGTCGACGTCCCCAGTGAGCATCCCGACGGCACCCCCATGACCGATCGTGAGCGTTATGAATGGATGCTGGCCCATTTCTTTGACAATATGGCTCTCGACGATGACTTCATCCTCCGCACACCCAAGACCGTCTTCTACGACCGTGTGATGGAGTATCTGGAGAAGCGCATGGACCGTCTTCCTCCCGAGATGATATGTCCCTTGCTCGACAGCCTCATCGACCGGGCCGAACCCGCCCCGCAGGTCTTCCGCTGGCTCATCCTCAATATCACCAACTACTACCTCCAGAGCCGTATCATGGTCTACGACGAGGTCTATGTCCACCTCGTCCAGCGCTATTTCGCCACCGGCAAGGTGACGGGTCTCGAACCCTCGGTCATCGACGAGCAGGTGGAGCGTGCCACCAAGTGGGAACGCCTCCTCGTCGGCAGGGTCTCCCCGGAGCTTATCCTTTTCGACACCCTCCACCATGCACACTCCCTCCACCACATGCCGGGTAACTACACTCTCCTCCTCTTCTGGAGTCCTACCTGTGGCCACTGCCGCGACATCATCCCTGCCGTCTACAAGGTCTATGAGAAATATGCCGACAGTTTGAATGTCAGTGCTTTCGCAATCCTTTCCGAGCCCGACGAGCAGACCATCGTCAAATGGCAGAAGTTCCTTCTCGACCACAATATGACCGACCCTCGTTGGGTGAACCTCAACGGTGGCGAGGCCAATGTCGACTGGCGCGAAGTCTACGATGTCACCACCACACCGCAGATATTCCTTATCGACAATAAGGACAAGAAGTTCGTGGCCAAGAAACTCAGTGCCGATATCCTGGAGAATATCTTACGATCCTTGATGAGTAACAAATAATAAATAATTAATGTAAAAATATCTATGAAACGTTCGTTATTAATCCCTGCGCTGGCGATGCTTCTACTTGCCAGCTGCAAAAACCAGAAAGAAATGGAAAATCCCTTCTTCTCGGCGTGGAACACGCCCTACGAGATTCCCGACTTCTCGCGCATCAAGACCGAGCACTACATGCCTGCCTTCAAGGAAGGTATGGCCCGCCAGAAGGCCGAAATCGACTCCATCGTCAACAATTCCGAGGCACCCACCTTCGAGAACACCATCCTTGCCTACGAATACAGCGGCCAGCTGCTGAGGGAAGTCAGCTCGGTTTTCTTCAACCTCTCCGAGTGTGAGAACAGTCCCGAGATGGAAGCCATCGAAGAGGAGGTGACCCCGTTGCTTTCCGCCCATGGCGACGATATCGCCCTCAACGCCAAGCTCTTCTCCCGCATCAAGGCTGTCTACGACCAGCGCGAGAGCCTCAACCTCAACCCCGAGCAAGCCCGTCTCCTCGAGGAGACCTACAAGGGCTTCGTCCGCGGCGGCGCCAACGTCCCGGCCGACAAGCAGGAACGCTTCCGCCAGCTCAACGAGCAGATTGCCAACCTCACCATGCGCTTCGCGCAGAACGTGCTGAAAGCCACCAACGACTATAAGAAAGTGCTGCCCAACGGCGACACCATCACCCTCGACATGCCCACCTGGGAGCCATTCATGCAGACCTGCGCCGACCGCAAGCTCCGCGAGGAGGTGTGGCACGCCTTCACCGATAGGTGCAAGAGCGGCAAG
Organism: Bacteroidales bacterium; assembly: GCA_045222295.1. GTDB lineage: Bacteria > Bacteroidota > Bacteroidia > Bacteroidales > P3 > Colimorpha. The sequence goes on from JBGUXP010000003.1 coordinate 52,432, forward strand.
TACGACAACACCAAGATTATCGATACCCTCGTGAACCTCCGCCTCGAGCGCGCCAATATCCTCGGCTTCCCCACCCATGCCGACTGGGTGCTCGACGACTGCCTCGCCAAGACTCCCGCTAACGTCTACAAATGCTTGATGGACATCTGGTCTCCCGCCCTCAAGGTGGCCAAGCAGGAACGCGACCTGTATCAGAAGATGCTCGAGAAAGACGAGCCCGGTGCCAAGCTGCAGCCTTGGGACTGGCGCTACTACAGCGAGAAATACCGTGTCGAGAAATACGCCCTCGACGATGCCGAAGTACGCCCCTACTTCTGCCTCGACAGCGTCCGCGAAGGTGCCTTCATGGTGGCCCACCGCCTCTATGGCCTCACCTTCACCGAGCGCACCGACCTGCCCACCTACGACAAGGAGGCCCGCTGCTTCGAAGTGAAGGATGGCGAAGAGACTATCGGCATCCTCTACATGGACTTCCACCCCCGCGCCAGCAAGCGCAGCGGTGCCTGGATGACCGAGTTCCGCGGCCAGAAACGCGACCTCGAGGGAAACAACATCATACCCATCATCCAGGTGGTATGCAACTTCACCAAGCCCACAGCCGACAAGCCCTCGCTGCTCAACTTCGACGAGAGCGAGACGCTCTTCCACGAGTTCGGCCACGCCCTCCACGGCCTGCTCTCCAAGTGTACCTATCCGTCGTTGGCCGGTACCAACGTGCCGCGCGACTTCGTCGAGCTGCCCTCCCAGGTCATGGAGAACTGGTGCCGTCACCCGCAGGTGATGAAGCAGTATGCCAAGCACTACCAGACCGGCGAGGCCATCCCCGACGCCCTCATCAAGAAGATTGAGGCTGCCGCCACCTACGGCCAGGGCTTCATCACCACCGAGCTCCTCGCCGCCTCGCTGCTCGACATGGACTACTACAGCCTCAAGGAGAAACAGCACATCGACCCGCTGCAGTTCGAGGAGCAGGCCATGAACAAGATAGGCCTCATCCCCGAGATCATCAGCCGCTACCGCAGCCCCTACTTCCAGCACATCTTCACCACCGGCTATGACGCCGGCTACTACAGCTACACCTGGACGGCCATCCTCGACGCCGACGCCTTCGAGGCCTTCGCCGAGAGCGGCGACCTCTTCAACCCCGAGCTGGCCAAGAAGTTCCGCCACCTCCTCGAGAGCGGCAACACCGTCGAGCCCATGGAGCTCTACCGCGCCTTCCGCGGCAAAGACCCCAGCCCCAAGGCCCTCCTGAAACGCAAAGGGATGTTGTAATATGGTTTACGGTTTACAGTTTAAAGTTTACGGTTTAAAGTTATGGAAAACAATGGTTATCGTCGTTTGACCCGCAGCACCACAGACCGCCGCATCGCCGGCGTGTGTGGTGGCCTCGCCAAGTATCTCAACGTGGACCCCACGATAATCCGCATCCTCTTCTTGGTGGCCATCTTCTTCGGATTTTTCGGCTGCTGGGCCTACCTCGTCGTTTGGCTCGCCGCCCCGGAAGACAACCGGATAGAAAGGTAGAAAACAGGAACTAAGCCCGACAAAGCTTTTTTTGCAGTTTAAGAATTATTTTCTATTTTTGCACCAAGGAACACTTCTGCCCCCTTAGGGGTAAAAGGTTAAGAAATAATGATTTATTAAAGCGCGTTATATTTATGAGTCTCATCAAATCCATTTCGGGTATCCGCGGCACCATCGGCGGTCCCGCAGGCGAGGGCCTCACGCCCCTCGATGTCGTCAAGTTCACTTCCGCTTTCGCCACCTTCCTCAAAGGCGCCAACCCCGGCCGCAGGCTGAAGCTTGCCGTGGGACGCGACGCCCGCCTCAGCGGCGCCATGGTCGACCGCCTCGTCGTGGGCACCCTGCAGGGCATGGGCGTGGACGTGCTGGAGACGGGTCTCAGCACCACCCCCACCACCGAGATGACCGTCATCGACGGCCACTGCGACGGCGGCATCATCATCACCGCCAGCCATAACCCCAAGCACTGGAACGCCCTCAAGCTCCTCAACAACAAGGGCGAGTTCATCTCCGACGCCGAAGGCAAGACAGTTTTACACATCGCCGAGGTCGGCGATGTGAATTATGCCGAAGTCGACGACCTGGGACAGGTGACCGTCGAGGAGGACTGGATCGACCGCCATATCGAGCGTGTGCTGGGTCTGGAGCTGGTGGATGTGGAAGCCATCAAGAAGGCCCACTTCAAGGTGGCCGTGGATGCCGTCAACTCCACCGGCGGCATCGCCATCCCGCGTCTGCTGCGCCGTCTGGGTGTGGAGCAGGTGGTGGAGCTCAACTGCGAGCCCACGGGCCATTTCGCCCACAACCCCGAGCCCATACCGCAGAACCTCACGCAGATCAGCGACTGCGTGCGCGACAACCGCTGCGACCTCGGCATCGTCGTCGACCCCGATGTCGACCGTCTGGCCTTGGTGTGCGAGACCGGTGAGATGTTCGGCGAGGAGTACACGCTGGTCAGCGTGGCCGACTATGTGCTGCAGCACACGCCGGGCAACACCGTCAGCAACCTCTCCTCCAGCCGCGCCCTGCGCGACGTCACGCGCCGCTATGCCGGCTGCGAGTACAACGCCGCCGCTGTGGGCGAGGTCAACGTCACCACCCTGATGCGCGAGACCGGTGCCGTCATCGGCGGCGAGGGCAACGGCGGCGTCATCTATCCCGCCCTGCACTACGGCCGCGACGCCCTCGTGGGTGTGGCGCTCTTCCTCACCCTTCTGGCAAAGACTCCCTCCCCCCGGCGGGGTACTCCCCCTTGTCAAGGGGGAGAGCATATGAAAGTGAGCGAGTTGCGCAAGACCTATCCCGAGTATATCATCTCCAAGAACCGCAAGGACCTGACACCCGATATGGATGTCGACGCCCTGCTGGCCAAGGTCGCTGCCTTCTACAAGAGCGATGCCGCCGTGGAGAAGGTCACCACCATCGACGGCGTGAAGATCGACTTCGCCGACGGCTGGGTGCACCTGCGCAAGAGCAACACCGAGCCCATCATCCGCATCTACAGCGAAGCCGCCACCGAAGCCCGTGCCAACGAACTGGCGCGGCAGGTGATGCAGCAGATATAGGAAAGAGTTGATAGATAAGAGTTAATAGTTAAGGCTGGCGCAGTCAATATTGCGCCAGCCTTTGCCTTTTTTAGACCCCACCCTGTCCGCTACGCATCCACCCCTCCCGCCGGGAGGGGGTAGGGGGTGGGTGAAGCCCCGCGTCAGCAAGCTCCCCCTCTAAGTTAGAGGGGGTGGCCGCCCGCAGGGCGGACGGGGGCGTGTGTAACAGACCGGGGGGCGTATGTCCACAGCGCCAGCCCCACCCCTAGACACACTCCTCAGTCAGCCCAAGATGGGCTGCCAGCTCCCCTAACTTAGGGGAGCAGCTAGATGGTACCGGCTGGCGTCAGCCGACCTCTCTCTAAGAGCCACCCCGTCCGCTGCGCGTCCACCCCTCCCGGAGGGAGGGGAAGAGGGCGTAGTCAAAGTCCCCGCGCCAGCCAGCTCTCCCCCTAAGTTAGGGGGAGTACCCCGAAGGGGGGAGGGAGTGTGTAACAGACCATTGGCGTGTGTTTGTGCGGCCGTGGAAGAGTTTTCTGCTGTTGTCTTTTGTTGTCTTTAAATCAATATTTTCTGCTGTTGTCTGTAGCCTGGTGAAATGTTAAAAAATAAATTTTATTTGCAAATGTCGATTTTTGTTTCTACCTTTGCGGTAGACAAACAAAAAGGTGAGATAATGTATAATCCGTTGATAATCATAACTCCCTGTAGAAATACATTCCTTTGTGAAGCGAGTGTAAGGGCGGAGTGGAGTGTTTTTTCGCGGATGAAGACCAGCTGACGAGAGGCAGATACCTGATGGGCAGGTGTCTGTCTCTCGTCTGCTTTTTTATATTGTTATCAATAGATAAATAAAATAGTATTGCAAGTCATATAGTTAAAACACATCAATAATCACCAAAAAACAAACATTATGAAGAAACTTTTACATTTTCTGGCCCTCGCGGCGCTCATCTGCGTCCCATGGGTCACACAGGGACAACAATCCTTACCCTATTCGTATGGATTCGAAGACAACGATTTGTCGACCGACGGGTGGACGACTGTAAATGAAAGTACCAATAATGCTGGTGAATTTGGCATCAATACTGCCGCAAAAAAGACAGGTACTTATGGTTTCCGTTTTTCATCGTATTCTAGAGATTACACCAGCTATAATCAGTACCTTATTTCTCCCGAATTGGCAGGAACAAATGGCGTTGTTGTGACATTTTGTTATGCAGCCAGTTCTTCCTATGGTACAGAAACATTCAAAGTGGGTTACTCGACAACCGACGACGATATTTCAAGTTTTACTTTCGGAGATGAAATCAGCACTAGTTCTACCTCGTGGACACTCTCCGGAGAATTTGCCTTCCCGGCTGGCACCAAGTATGTGGCCATTTATTACTACTCAGACTACCAGTACCGTCTTTATGTGGACGACATCAGCTTCACCGCTCCTGCTTCCTGCGCCAAGCCCACGGGCTTGGCTGCCACCGTTACCCCTGGCAGCGGAACTATTGCCACCCTTAACTGGACGGCCGGTGGTACAGAGACCAATTGGACGATTGATTACAGCACCACGGCCGACTTCTCCAGTAACGTGACTTCCACCACTGCTACCGGTACCCCCACAAAAGACCTCACCGGCCTCACTGCCGAAACCATGTATTACGCCCGCGTCAAGGCTGATTGCGGTGGTGGCGATGAAAGTGAATGGAGCACCACCTGCACCTTTACCCCCACCAACGCCTACAATATCACCGTTAATGACGGCACCACCACCAACGAATATGTGCCAATCTATGGCTACTATTGCGATAATCTTACTAGAAGTCAGTTTATCATCCCCGCCACCAGCCTTACGGCCATGCAGTGGGGCACCATCAACGAGTTGACTTTCTATGCTAGCAATCCCTCAGTTGACTGGGGTTCTGCTGAGTTCGAGGTCTACGTTATGGAGACCGACGAAACTACACTGGATGCCCTTGTTGATTGGACAGATATGACCAAGGTGATGACTGCTGGTTCTCTCTCCATCACTGGCAACCAAATGGTGGTCACCTTGACCACTCCCTACCATTATCAGGATGGAAACCTGATGATTGGCTTCAAGCAGACAGTTGAAGATGAAGATGTTCATTCATATTGGTATGGTGTATCAGCTACTGGCGCCTCAATGGGCGGTTATGAAGGTACTTATAGCACTAGTATCACCCAGCGTAATTTCCTCCCCAAGACCACATTCTCCTATACCCCCGGTGCTGCACCCGCCTGCGCCAAGCCCACGGGCTTGACTGTTGACAACGTTACAGGCCATACGGCTGAATTGGAATGGACCCAGGCTGGCTCCGTCAGCGAGTGGGAAGTATGCGTTAATGGCGACGAGTCTAATCTCATCCATGTCACAGACAACCCCTATATCCTTACTAACCTCGAACAGGATGCCGACTACACCATCAAGGTGCGCGCCTACTGTGACGCACTTGAACAAAGCACCTGGAGCAGCGAGGTGAATTTCCACACCCTCGTGACTTGCGCTACCCCTACGGCTCTCACGGCTACCAACATTACCGCCGACGGCGCTACCATTAGTTGGACGGCTCCCGTCCCCGCCCCCGCAAATGGCTATAAGCTTCGTTATGCAGAGTTAGGTCAAGCAACTGTTACCCTGACTGCAGGGGATGTGTGGGGTGATGGCTCTGGATATCAGATGTTACTTGACCCAACGCACAGCCTTTATGGTACCACCATCTCTACTTCCGACGGGTACTTGAGTGCTAATTGTACTGGCAATGAGGCTATTTATAATGCGTTTGGATATAAGATTCCAACCAATGCAGATGGCGAATGTACCACCACTAATATGGTGAACAGTACCAGTGTGACTATTCAGATTCCTGCGGGAACATACGACTGGTGTATTACCAATCCTACTCCGGGCGACAGAATCTGGATTGCCGCTTCCAATGGTAATGTGGGTGGTCGTTACGATGATTATGAATTCGAACCTGGCGTGACATATGAGTTTACTGCGGCAGGCTTTCCTAATAATGAGGACGGAGTGAATGTCACTATCACGGGGACACCGTCTTATACATGGACTGTGGTAAACAATGCTACTAGTCCGTATAATCTTTCAGGACTTGATCCTGAGACTAACTACAGAGTTGAGGTGCAAGCCGACTGCGGCGGAGGTGAGAGCAGTAACTGGGTTCCTTTGACCTTCACCACCCTGCCTTCCTGCCTGCCGGTAACCAACCTCGCGGTTGGAGACGTTACCACATCTATCGTTGAGTTGACATGGACTGATAACAACGGAGGCACAGCATCCTATGTGGTCACTGATGGGTCGGACAACCCCGTTACTGTCACTGCTCTCACAACCACAGGTTGCACAGTTACGGGACTTACTGCCAACACTGCATATACCTTTAAGGTGAAAGCTGACTGTGGCGGTAACTATTCCAGTGTCGTAACTATCGACACCCGCACCCTCTGTGAGGCTGTTACAATTACCTTGGAGAACTCACTGACTGAAGGATTTGAAAGCTATTCGGGAGTTACTTATAATGCTCTCGGTGTTGTTCCTGATTGCTGGGATCGTTATTCCACAGGTAGTGTCGCTCCACATGTTATTGGAAGTGGCTCATATTATTATGTTCACGATGGTACTAAAGCACTGACTTTCTATGGCAGCGGCAATTGCTATGCTGCGCTTCCTGAATTCACCAATGATATTAGCGAACTGCAGATCAGCTTCTGGATGCAGACAGAAAGTGCATCTAATGGTTCTCTCACTTTAGGATACATCACGGCAAGCGATGTGGATTACAATACCTTCACGGAAATTGAGACCTACACTAATAGCTATGGATCTATGGTGCAGCGCACCACTGAACTGAATAGTGTTCCCGCCGAAGCGGCCCGTCTTGTATTCCGTTGGTATTATTCTGGCCAATATAGTTGCTGCATCGACGATCTGAAGGTTTCGTTGGTTCGTCCCTGCAAAAAACCGACAGCTCTCACCTGCACCAATTACACTGCCACCACAGCCACCTTGTCATGGACAGTTAACGGCACTAACCAGCCTTCATGGCAACTCTATATTTCGGAGAGCAATGTGGCTCCTGCCGATGACATCAATGAGGCTCTTGTGATTAATGCTACTACCAACCCGTACACCGTTACTACTGGTCTTGTGGCAGAGCACACTTACTATGCGTGGGTGCGCGGCAACTGCAGTGCCAGTAGCGAGGGCTACAGCGAGTGGTCGGAAAGCCTCGAGTTCATGCCGAATGCCTATCATGACTTTACCTATCAGCCGTCGGCAGCCTCAAATACTGGCTATGTGCCTTTCTATGGCTATTATGCCAACAATGCCACAAACAAAGGTCAGATATTAATTCCTGCCTCAAACTTCCCAGCTGAGATGGGTGACGCCACCGTGAGACGCCTCACCTTCTATACCACCAACTCCTATGCAAATGTTGATTGGGGCGCTGCCGAGTTCGACGTGCTCGTCGCTGAGGTGGATGCCACTTCGTTTGAATCATCCGCCTTCTTTGATTGGAATGATATGACGACTGTGTACAGCGGCTCTTTGAGCGTCAGTGGACAACAGATGGTCATCGACCTCGACGCTCCGTTTACCTACAATGGTGGCAATCTTCTGATAGGCTTCGACCTGACAACGACTGGAGCAAGCGCATCGGTGTATTGGGTTGCAACTTACGGAAGCACTAACCTGGGTGCCTATCAATATGGCACATCCAGTGTCTCCAGGACATACTATCAGCCCAAGATTACCTTCAATTATCTGCCTAGTGCCACGCCGCGTCCGACGAACGTGCATCCGACCGAGGAGCTCTCAACAGAAGCTACCTTGGCTTGGACGGCTCCCTATGGCGTAATTGCCACGGGTTACGAGTATCAGTATAAGATTGCCACAGAGGAAGTGTGGTCTGCTGCTGCGCCAGCAGCCGGACTGAATGTTACCCTCACCGGTCTGACACCGGAAAAGACATACGACTTCCGTGTGAGAGCCGTCTATGCCGGCCCTGCATACAGCCAGTATGCCACAACGCAGTTCACCACCCCCGCAGCATGCCCGATCCCCGATGGCCTTGCAGCCAGCAATCTTACCATGAACACTGCCGACCTTGAATGGAACGCTTCTGTTGAGGTTGCCAACTACACGGTACAGTACAGAACGGCTTCCGGTGTTCAGGCCTTGTTCGAGGAAGGCTTTGAAGATGCTACAGAATTTGCTGAAAATTGGACCCTCAACAATTGTGTATCTGGCACGAATAGAAATACTAGTGCTAAACAAACCGGTGATTACGGATTCAAATTTGCATATAATGGTTATAGTAGCGGTATTACGCCTCCACAATACCTTATTTCATCTGACTTGTCGGCATACACCACCAATGATGTGACGCTTACATTCTATTATAAGAAAGACGGTTCTTTTACTGAAACATTTAAGGTGGGTTGGTCATCAACGACTAATGATCCTGCTGAATTCACATGGGATATTGAAATTACAGCCACTTCATCATGGGAGAATTATTCGCATACCATTCCTGCTGGCACGAAGTATATTAGCATTGCATACACCGCAGACGATCAGTTATCACTTTACATCGACGACTTGGTCATTGGCAACACACTTGCTGCCGGCTCATGGAATACCGCTACAGCAACGGCCCCGAACACGGGTGAGTACCAACTTATGGGTCTCACGGCTGGCACCAAGTATGATGTCCGCGTCTATGCCGAGTGCGCAGCAGATCCAGAGACGGAGAATGATATGATCACCATCACCACATTGGCTAACGGCAACAAGGTGTTCACCAATGCCGGCGGCGACGGTTTGTGGGGTACTAATGCCAACTGGGTACCCGCTGGCGCTCCCACCATCACCGACAACGCCATCATCCGCGCCAATGCCACCATCCCGAACGGCACCGTGGCCACGGCCAAGAACATTACCTTCGAAGGAACTCCCACTCCCACACTCACCCTTGCCGACGGCGGCCAGCTGATGGCTAACAACTCGGTGAACCTCACTGTGCAGAAGAACGCTACCGCCAATAGTTGGATGGGTATCTCCGCACCGGTGTTCTATTCCAGCGGTTCTACCTCGTTATACTATACCTCTACCAACCTTAAAGGGGCAGGTGCATACGACCTCATGCAATACACTGAAAGCAGCTCCACTTGGCAGAGTCAGAAGTCGACTTCTTATTCTAACATGTCGCAGGAGCGCGGCTACATCTACCGTCGTGCTGATGCCACCACCCTTACTTTCACGGGCAGCACGCATGTGGGTAACCAGAGCGCCAATAGTCTTGTGACCTGGTCCGCCTCTGACGCCAGCCTGAAGGGTTTCAACCTCATCGGCAACCCCTATCCGCACGCCATCTACTATGGCGCTGCCATCCCCACCACCAACCTCGCTGAAGGCTTCTACATTTTGCAGACTAATGGCACATGGCGTACTGTGGCTGGTGCCGATATTAACACTACCGCCATCGGCGTCGGTGAGGCCATTTTGGTGAAGGCTAGCGCTGCTATCAGCCCCTTCGAGATGACCGATGTCGCTACGGCTCCTACTTCTTCTAAGGCCCATACCGCCACTTTGGCCTTCACCGTCAGCAATGACGAGTACAGCGACGTGGCCTATGCCATGTTCTCCAACGGCGAGGGTCTGCCCAAGATGTCGCACCTCAACGCTGAGGCCCCGATGCTCTATATCCCCACCGACGAGGGCCGCTACGCCATCGCCATGATGGAGGAGAGCGTGGAGAGCTTCCCGCTGAACTTCAACGGCTACGGCGAGTATACGCTGAGCGTGAACAACAGCACCGCCTTCGGCTACCTGCACCTCATCGACCGCGCCACGGGCCGCGACATCGACCTGCTGAGCCAGTCGACCTACACCTTCAACGCCAACGGCAGCGCCGACCGCTTCACCGTGAAGCTCAGCCCCTCGACGGAGGAGAACGGCAGGGCTATCTTCGTGTGGCAGGAGAACGGCAACGTGGTTGTTGAGGGTGACGGCGACCTGCAGGTCTTCGACGTCATGGGCCGCCAGCTGGGCACCACGCATGTCGACGGCACGACGACCTTCTCGCGCGGCGACCTGGGCATGAGCCACAGCGGCGTCTACGTCCTGCGCCTGAACGGCAACAGCCAGAAAATTGTTGTTAAATAAAAAAAACAGAAAAAAATATGAAAACCAAGATAATAATGATGTCCGCCCTGTTGGCCCTGCTGGCCACAGGCTGCAACAAAGAGGACAACAACGGCTCCTTCGACGGCAACATCAAGATTTTCTCTGAGAACATGACCGCCGCCTCGAATGCCAAGCTGCAGATAAACCCCGCCGCTCCCGTCAACGGCGAGCAATGGCTCGCCGGCGAGACTATCAAGGTCAACAGCACGGTATGCGACATTTCTGGCAACAACACCGACGGCTACTCCGTTACTGCCAATGATGTCGAACTGGTAAACAACGCCTTCTATGCCATCTATCCTGGCAGCAGTTGGAGTGGTAGCAACAACGTCGTGACGATCGACAACAGTACCGTCACGGCCCCCACGATTACCCTTACCAAGTTGTCACTCGACTTCAATAACGATGGCACGCACAAGGTGGCCTTCCCCATGGGTGCCAAGGCCGACGGCAATACCACGTCTATGCTCTTCAAGCACCTCACCGCCGGCTTCCAGCTGACGCTGGAGAACACCACCTCCGATGCGGTGACGGTGAAGACGTTGAAGGTGATTGTCTATGGTGACGGTAATGCAAATCCTGTGGAGCTCGACGACGTCACCTACACGGTGAAATGGGCTAACCAAGGACCTGCCGTGCCTACGGGCCAGACGGGCACCCTCACCGACCGTAACGTGGCCTATGCTAGCGAGATGAATTTCGATCTGCGTAACGGCACCACCCTCGGCATGACCATTGCCGCCGGCGGCGACTTGCAGCTCTGCATCCCCGTGACTCTGGCCACGGTGAATCGCATCACCGTCATTGGCTACAACGGAAGCGACGTGGTCTTTAGCAAGACCAGTACCCTGAGCAAACCACCAACGCTCGTTCGCAACAAGATATATCCCGTCAAGGCTATCGAAATCAATTGATGGAGAGACAGGAAATATCGTATTGTTTAACAAAAAAACATTGCAACTATGGAAACCAAGAAAGAATATATAGCGCCTGAGCTCACGGTGGTGAGTTTCAAGACCGAGCGTGGCTATGCATCCAGTAGCGAAAACCCGCTGGCGGCCCTACAGATATTTACAAACATGCTGACCGGCTTGGGCAGCGGCAATATCGAGCAGTGGGATTACCAACAGAACGATGCGACCTTAGGTGATGATGCCATCAACTGGCAATAAACTGCCTAACCAGGAAGCCCCGCCGCATGGCGGGGCTTTTTTTGTTTGCGGTTTATAATTCGCATAATTCGCCGATGAAAATTATTTTGCCAGTTTCAAAAAAGGTTGTATCTTTGCAGCCTAAAATGGAAAGAAATAACGTGCTAGATATTATCAGGACAACCGTTCGCGCTTCGGAACCCGACGCGGAGATTATCCTCTATGGCTCACGTGCAAGGGGCGATGCCCGTCAAGATTCTGACTGGGATGTCATTGTGCTGCTCAACAAGCCACCGATGTCCCATCAGGAACGTTATGCCATAGCCAATGAGTTATGGAATAAAGGTTTCGATATGGGCGAGGAAATCAATACTTTGGTGTATACTGTCGACCAATGGCGCAATGCTCCGCCGTCACTGTTTAAATATAATGTTAGAGAAGAAGGAATCAGATTATGAGTTTGTCAGATGAGGAACGTTTGGCGATAGTTACCTATCGTATCGAAAAGGCTCGCTTGGCTATTGATGAAATCAAGCGTGTTATGCCTCTGAAAGTATGGGGTATGATAGCCAACCGAATGTATTATGCTTTATATTATGCAGCATCGGCTCTGCTAATCCATGATGCACATCCTGTAAGTACACACAAAGGTGTTATCTCACTGCTGAACCAGTATTATGTGCGGACGGGGGTGCTTTCTAAAGAGGATGGCAATCTCTTCGGTAATGTTTTTGCCTTCAGGAAAGGGAGTGACTACGATGATTTCATTGACGCTACGGAAGATGATATTAACAGATATCTGCCGCAGGTGGAACAGCTCGTGGAGAAGATAATTGCACAGGCAAAGTAAATATATTAATTCTCCCAATTCGCCGGTGAAAATTATTTTGCCAGTTTCAAAAAAGGTTGTATCTTTGCAGTCTGTTAATTTAACAACAAAAATCAATAATCAATTTAAAAACAAACAATTATGCCAGCAAGAATTAGACTTCAGCGTCATGGTAAAAAGAATCAGCCTTTCTACCACATCGTTGTTGCGGATGGTCGTGCACCTCGAGATGGAAAATTTATCGAGAAGCTTGGCACTTACAATCCGTTGACTAACCCCGCCACCATCGACCTCAACTTCGACCGCGCCGTCGAATGGGTGAAGAATGGTGCCCAGCCCAGCGACACCGTGCGTCGCATCCTCAGCTATAAGGGCGTTCTGCTCCGTCGTCACCTCCAGATTGGTGTCGAGAAGGGTGCCATCAGCCAGGAGACCGCCGATGTGCGTTTCAACGAGTGGCTGCAGGCCAAAGAGGCTAAGATAAACAGCAAGAAGAGCGACGTTGAGAACAACGCCCGCAACACCAAGAAGGCTCGTCTCGAGGCCGAGAAGAAGGCCAACGAGGCTAAGGCTGCCGCCGTCGCCGCCAAGCGTCAGGCTGCCGCCGAGGCAGAAGCTGCCGCCAAGGCTGAGGCCGAGGCCGCTGCCGCCGCCGAGGGTGAGGCTCCTGCTGAGACCGAGGCTCCCGCCGAGGCTTAATCCGCGACAACAATCGTTCTTGTTTAGAAGACAAGAAAGGACAACCAACGAGAGAAGCGCAAGATTGCGCTTCTCTCGTTTTTAGTAATAGCGCCAGCCGATCCCAAGCCCACCCCGTCCGCTGCGCGTCCACCCCTCCCGGCTGTTTTTCCTCTCTTCCCCTCCCTCCGGGATTTTCCCTCTCTTCCCCTCCCCTCGGGAGGGGAAGAGGGCGTGGTCAAAGTCCCCGCGCCAGCAAGCTCTCCCCCTAAGTTAGGGGGAGTACCCCGAAGGGGGGAGGGAGTGTGTAAAAGACCGGGGGCGTGTGTTTAACAGACCGGGGGCGTGTGTTTGTGCGGAAGGGGCGTGTGTCCACAGCGCCAGCCCCGCACCTAGACACACTCCTCAGTCAGCCCAAGATGGGCTGCCAGCTCCCCTAACTTAGGGGAGCAGCTAGATGGTACCGGCTCGCGCCAGCCGATCCCAAGCCCACCCCGTCCGCTGCGCGTCCACCCCTCCCACTGTTTTTCCTCTCTTCCCCTCCCTCTGGGATTTCCCCTATCTTCCCCTCCCGGCGGGAGGGGAAGAGGGGGTGGGCAAGGATTTTATCCTTATCTTCGTCTTCTGAATAATAAATAAAACACTTTGCCGTTATCCATCATTATGGAATTAAAGGATTGTTTTTATTTAGGGAAGGTCACCAAGCCCTGGGGCGTGAAGGGACAGATGGTGCTGTTCCTCGACGTGGACGACCCCACGGAATATAGCGGGCTCGACTCCGCCTTCGTGGAGGTCAAGGGCAAGCTGGTGCCCTATTTCTTTCATATCGACCAGCTGGGTGGCAACAAGGCCGTGGTGACTTTCGAGGAGATCACCGCCGAGCAGGCCGCCACCCTCGTGGGACATGAGCTCTACCTGCCCCTCGACCTGCTGCCGAAGCTCGAGGGTAATAAGTTCTATTTCCATGAAGTGGTGGGGTTCAGTGTGATAGATGACGAGAAGGGTCCCATCGGCACCCTCGAGCAGGTGATAGAATATCCCGCGCAGCCGCTGTTTCAAATCATGAAAAATGGTGTCGAGGTGCTTGTGCCGGTCATCGACGAGGTTGTGAAGAAGGTGGACCGTGAGCAAAAAATACTCTATATTTCCGCCCCTAAGGGGTTGATTGATTTGTATCTCGATGATATCAACAAATAGTGTTGAAATGTTTTTCCCTCCCGTATGGAAAAAAATATCTATTTTTGCCCACAGAAAAACTACAAGACTATGAAAGCAAACGCCACCCAACAAGAGAAGACCCGCTACTCCCAGGAGGAGCTGCAGGAGTTTAAGGAGTTGATACTTTCGAAGATAGCCACTGCTGAGAAGGACCTGGAGATGCTGCAGCAGGCCGTCGCCGGCAACGAGAACGAAGCCGCCGACACCGCCCCCACCTTCAAGACCCTCGAGGAGGGCAGCAACGTGCTGTTGAAGGAAGAGAACCAGAAACTTGCCGCCCGTCAGCAGAAATTCATCCGCGACCTGCGCGCCGCCCTCATCCGCATCGAGAACGGCACCTACGGCATCTGCCAGGCCACCGGCAAGCTCATCCCCAAGGAGCGCCTGATGATAGTGCCCCACGCCACCATGACTGTCGAAGCCAAGGAGGCCAGCAAGAAACGTAAATAAAGGGAACATTCACAACCCAACATAACTTTGACTATTCAGAGACCGCCACGTCATCACGTGGCGGTCTCATTTTTTTTTGTCTGTCTAGTTGATGCGGGGGATGGCGTCGATGAGGGTGCGCGTGTAGTCGGTCTGGGGATGGGCGAAGAGCTCGTCGGGGATACCTTGCTCCACGATGCGGCCGCGCTGCATGACCATGATGCGGTCGGAGAGAAACTTCACCACGCTGAGGTCGTGGGTGATGAAGAGGTAGGTGTAGTGATATTGGCGTTTGAGGTCGTTGAGGAGGTTGAGCACCTGTGCCTGCACGCTGACGTCGAGAGCCGAGACACTCTCGTCGCATACCACCAGCTCGGGCTGCAGGATGAGGGCGCGTGCTATGCAGACGCGCTGGCGCTGGCCGCCGCTGAGCTCGTGGGGGTAGCGGTTGTACCAGTCGGGCTGCAAGCCCACTTGCTGCATGAGCGCGCAGACAGAGTCTCTCGGAGTAGTCGGATTACTCTGAGTGTTCAGATTACTCCGATGCACTTTGAGCGGCTCGGCTATCGCGTCGCCGATGGTTATCCTGGGGTTCAGCGAGGAGTAGGGGTCTTGGAAGATAATCTGCAGCTTGGGTCGCAGGGCGCGCAGCTCTCTGGAGGAGAGGCTGTCCAACGAACGGCCGCGGTAGCAGATGCTGCCGTCGCTATGGTCGATGAGGCGCAGCAGGGCGCGTCCGAGGGTGCTCTTGCCGCAGCCGCTCTCGCCCACGAGGCCCAGGGTCTCGCCCTCCATGATGTCGAACGAGATGCCGTCGACACCCTTGAGGGTCTGCAACGGCTTGCCGAAGAGGCTCTTCTTGAGGGTGTAGGTGACGGAGAGGCCGCGGACGGTGATGAGAGGTTGCTGGGTTGAATGGGCGATTGGGGTTGAATGGGCTTCATCTGGCCCATCCTGCCCTTTTAACCCATTAGCCCCATTAAGGAAATCTTCCACTGTCGGCAGCCGTTCAGGGCGGCTGTCGAGGGGTGGACGGCAGGCCAGAAGGCCTTGGGTATAGGGCTCGTTGGGATGATTCAGTATGTCGTGGGCGGGCCCTTGCTCGATGACCTTGCCGCGGTACATCACCATGATGTCGTCGGCAATCTGTGCGATGACACCGAGGTCGTGGGTGATGAAGATGATGCTGATGCCGAACTTCTGCTGCAAAGATTTCAGCAGGTCGAGGATGGTCTTCTGCACCGTCACGTCGAGGGCTGTGGTGGGCTCGTCGGCGATGATGATGTTGGGGTTGTTGATGAGCGCCATGGCTATCATCACGCGCTGTTTCTGTCCGCCGCTGAGCTCGTGGGGGTAGCTGTCGAAAATCTTTTCGGGGCGGGGGAGGAGCACCTCCTTGAAAAGCTCAATGACTTCTTCTCTCGGAGTATTCGGAGTACTCTGATCACTCCGGGTTTTCTGATGTGCCCTCATCATCTCGAGGACTTGCTCGCCGCATTTCTGCACGGGGTTCAGCGAGGTCATGGGCTCCTGGAAGATCATGCTGATGCGCTTTCCGCGGATGTCGCGCATCTGCTCTTCGTCGAGCTCAATCAGATTTGTTTTTTTAACGCAATCAGTGGTGTGCCGTCGGCTCGGCCGACAACTAAAAGAACTATCAGAACCATTAGCGAGATGTTCTTTTTGTTCTTTTGGTTCTGATAGAGAATTATCATCTGGTTGAGATAGAAAAGCTTGGCCTGTGACGGAGGCCTGCTTGGGCAGCAAGCCCATCAGCGCCAGCGAGCTGACGCTCTTGCCGCTGCCGCTCTCACCCACGATGCCCAGCGTCTTGCCGCGCTCCAGCCTGTAGCTGATATTCTCCACCACCGTCCGTCCGCCGAAGGCAACCGACAGGTCTTTTACTTCCAGTATGGTATTCTTGTCCACGTTAGTTCTTTCCGAAAAGTTCTGAATGAGAGCCTAAACGTACAAGCTCGATAATGTCGCTTTTTTCGTCAATCCATATTAGAAGAAAGTTACCTTCAATATGGCACTCAAGGCAGCCTTTATAGTTGCCAATGAGCATATGGGGCTGATATTCATCAGGTATTGGCTGTTCCTTTTTCAGTAGATTAAGAATCTTGTTTAGCTCTGCAAGCTTTCGGGGTTGATGCTTATACCTCTTAAGATCCTTTCTATACTGAGTGGTAGGCTGTAATTTCTTCATTCTGCCTCGTTAAGAATATCATTCATCATTTCCTCTACGTCGGTATAAACCTTGTTGTGATTTCTGCCAGACATTGCCTCCTCGATGGCGGCCTTTGTTACGTCGTTGGGCTCGTGGTAAACAATGTCGAGCAGGATACTCTCTACATAGTTGTTGAGAGTCCTGTTTTGACGTCGTGCATTACGTCTTAAGCTTTCTAACAGGTCGGTCCTTAGACGGAAAGACGTTGGCTTTCTTTCGATTACGCTATCCATGGTTGTATTACAATTAAATACTTTCAAATGCAAAAGTAATACAAATTCTTGAATTGACAAAATTAATTTGTGGGTATATCAAAAAAGTTTGTATATTTGCAGTCGCTTTAATGCAGAATTCATTAACAACTAAACACATTATAACTATGACAAAATCAGAACAATTCATGGAAATGGAAGCCCGCTATGGCGCCCATAACTATCATCCGCTACCCGTCGTGCTCGCCAAGGGTGAGGGCGCTTTCGTGTGGGACTGCGAAGGCAAAAAGTACTTCGACTTCCTGTCGGCCTACAGCGCTGTCAACCAAGGTCATTGCCATCCGAAGATTGTCAAGGCCATGTGCGACCAGGCCCACATGCTGACCCTCAGCAGCCGCGCGTTCTACAACGACTGCCTGGGTGAGTGGGAGAAATATGTCACCGAGTACTTCGGCTATGACAAGGTGCTTCCGATGAACACCGGTGCCGAGGCCGACGAGACCGGTCTGAAGCTGGCCCGCCGCTGGGGTGTGGTAAAGAAAGGCATCCCCAACGACAAGGTGAAGATTGTCTGCTGCGAGGGTAACTTCCACGGCCGCACCATCACCATCATCACCATGAGTAACGACCCCGAGAGCTATGCCAACTACGGCCCCATGACTCCCGGCTTCCTGCGTATCCCCTACAACGATGCCGACGCGCTGGAGAAATGCCTCGCCGAACATGGCAAGGAGGTGGCAGGCTTCCTGCTGGAACCCATCCAGGGTGAGGCCGGTGTCTACGTCCCCGACGAGGGTTACCTGAAGAAATGCTATGACATCTGCAAGAAATACAATGTGCTGTTCATGGCCGACGAGGTGCAGAGCGGTATCGCCCGCACTGGTAAGATGCTGGCCTGCGACCACGAGAATGTGCGTCCCGACATCCTCATCTTGGGTAAAGCCCTCGGTGGCGGCGTGATGCCCGTCAGCGCCGTGCTGGCAGACGACGACATCATGCTGAATATCAAGCCCGGCGAGCATGGCTCCACCTTCGGTGGCAACCCCATCGCCGCCAAGGTCTCCATCGCCGCCCTGCAGGTCATCAAGGAGGAACACCTGATGGAGAACGCCGAGCGCCTCGGCAAGATTTTCCGCGAGGAGATGTCCAACTTCAAGAGCCCGATGATTGAGAAGGTGCGCGGCAAGGGCCTTCTGAACGCCATCATCATCAAGCCCCACAATGGCAAGGAGGCTTGGGATGTCTGCCTGAAGATGCGCGACCTCGGCGTGCTGGCCAAGCCCACTCACCAGCACATCATCCGCTTCGCTCCCCCGCTGTGCATCACCGAGGAGCAGCTGCGTGAGGCCATGGAACTCATCAAGCAGGCTATCAAATCGTTTGAATAAAGAGCACTTGCATAAAAATCAAAGCCGTCCCTCGGAAGGGGGACGGCTTTTTTTTATTTCCTTAGGTTGAAGGTGACGTCGGTGGAATTGCCTGCCACGTCGGTCACCACAACGCGCAGTTTGTTGTTGCCGGCTTTCAGCACACCCGAGGCGTCAATGGTCAGCGAGGCGGTCTTGCCGTCGTATTCGGCCAAAATCCATTTGCCGTTGAGGTAGCATTTGTAGGTGTCGACACCGCTGAGGTTGTCGGTGATTTTTATCCTTATTATGTTTGTCCTGAGTGCTTTGAGCTCTTTGAAGTTGATGGGGCTGATACGTGGCGCCTCGTTGTCGACGGTGAGGGCGAAGTGGCCAAAGTCGCGTACCGAGGCGGTATACCAGTCGCCCTCGCGGGAGGTCTTGTAGGCCGTGGGCCGTTTGCCGTCAATGCGCACAACGACAGCTTTTTCCATGGGTGACGAGGCTTTGATGGAGAGGGTGTACCACAGGTGGGGCGGCAGGTCGCTTTTGCAAGGCTCCACGGTGCATACCGGGGAGCGGTAGGTGCTGCTGGCCGTAGAAAAGATACGCATGCGGTCGTTGTCGTAGACCGTGTGGGCCGGAAAGTCGACTCTGATATTTTCTCCCTTGAATTTCAGCGGGTTTGAATGGGTGATGGAATAGGTGTTTTTCTCCTCGGTGGTCGGCGTGTTAGTGCTGTTGGCGGCGAGGGTGGTGACCTGGAAGGTGCGCTCAGCCGTATTGCCTTTGATATCGGATACACGTACGCGAAGGCTATGGGTGGAACCTTCCGAGAAGCGCATGATGCCGTCGCCGTGTCGCACGGGAATCCATTCGCCCAGGGCTCCGGGGAGTGCGCGCGTGAGCAGATAGGCCTCGCGCGTGAGCACATAGTGAGGATAGTCGATAAGTGCGTTGGATATGCGACTGCTATCAAGTGGGAATCTGTTGGTTACATATTTAAAGAAGAGTATGCCGTCGACAAACAGCTCTACCTTGTCGACGCCGTTCTTGGCTGTCGACCCCTCGGCGGCATCGGTGGCGTAGATGCCGAGATAGAAGGGGCCGGCAATGGAGATAAGGTCCTGCTTCTCAAGGTCAATCGGATGGCCTTCGGATGGGTAGAGGCGGATGCCGCGGATGACGGGTTTGATGTTGTCGGTGTAGGGAAGTCCGAAGTGCAAGGGGTTGATAGTAAATCCGTTCTTGCGCAACTCGAAATGCAGATGGGGTCCACCGCTACTGCCGCTGTTGCCACTATGGGCCACCACCTGTCCTTTCTTCACGGGGAGCACCCCTTCTGGGATGTCGCGGATGATGGAGAACGATTCCTCCTTGTATTGTTCGTTTCTCACCCAGCGGCCAATCTCACCGGCGAAGTCGTTGAGGTGCATGTAGACAGAGGTGTATCCGTTGGGGTGCTTGATGTACAGCATCTTGCCACCGCCCCAGGGTGAGATGCGGATGCCGCAGACATAGCCGTCGGCAGCGGCGTGGATAGGCAATCCGATGGCACCGCCGGTGCGCATGTCGAGGCCGGCATGGAAATGACCCGTGCGGAATTCGGCAAAAGTGGCCGAGAGGGCAATGTCGCAATCAAGGGGATTGCGGAAATAGCCCTGGGGAAGCTCTTGGGCTATCGCTTGTCCAATCAGTGCGACCAGTCCGACCAGTGCGACTAGCTTTTTCAATAGATTTCTCATTGTGCTTTCGAGTTATAGAGTGCTATGCGGTTAAGGATGGGCGGTGCGAGAGCGTGCTCGATGTAGATGGAAATGGTGTTGGTGTGTATAGGAAAAGGCAGGCGGATGATTCGTTTGTAGCCAATGGTGGTACCTTCCGCAATGGTCATGCCACCATTGGCATTGGGGTCTGCATACGAAATGTAGAACTTGGTGACACGTTGTCCGAGTGGGATATATTCCTGAAGCATCACCATGTTAATCTCTCGCACCTCCGGAAGGCTGACAATCAGTGTTATGTGCGAGGTGTCGTCTCCTCGTATTGCCCAAAAGGTGTGATAGGCGGTGTCCGTCAGGTTCGAAGTGGGATGGCGGCGGTCTGTTTTATCTTTTAGTCTGTCACCGTACTCGCAATATGCTTTGATTTTAGCTCCCTGTGCCAGGTCGTTGGAGAAGATACGGTCGCGTTCCTGCTTGAATGCCACCAGCACGGCACTGTCCTCGGCAGAGATACGTCCGTTGGTGTCGGGTGGCACGTTGAGCAGCAGTAATCCGTTGCGGCCCACGCTGTTGTAGTAAATCTCCATCAGTTCGTCGACTGTCTTGGGGTGCTCGTCGGTATGCCAGAACCATCCCGGACGGATGCTGACATCCTCCTCGGCAGGAACCCAGTGGCTGCCGCCTTGATGCCCAACGGTCAACACTTCTGCTGCTGGCTTGTTGTCGCTGGGGGTGGCTCCCTCGGTATTAAGGGTGCTCCAGCAGGTCTCGTCGGCATAACCATTCTCGTTGCCCACCCACCGGCAGCCAGGGCCTATGTCGCTGAAAATGACACACCCGGGGTTGAGCTCCTGCATGGTCTGCATGAAACGTGGCCAGTCGTAATGCTGTTTCTTGCCATTGGGACCCTCGCCACAGGCTCCGTCGAACCACTGCTCAAAGAAGGGTCCGTATTGAGAGTGAACCTCACGTAGTGTGTTGGCGAAGACGGCGTTATATTCTTCGGTGCCATAGGCAGGATGGTTCCGGTCCCAAGGGGAGATGTAGACTCCGGCTTTGATTCCCTCCTTGCGGCAGGCGTCGACAAACTGGCGCAGCACATCAAGGGTGTCGGGGACGGTGTGGGTGCTGAAGGCACTGGGCCAGAGGCAGAAACCATCGTGATGCTTGGCGGTCAGGATGATGCCGCCCATGCCAGCCTGCTGTGCCACGTCAACCCACTGGTTGCAGTCGAGAGCCCTGGGATGGAACACCTCTTCGGATTCCTTTCCGGAGCCCCATTCGACACCAGTGAATGTGTTGGGACCAAAATGACAGAACATGTTGATTTCCATGCGTTGCCACTCCAGCTGCTGAGGAGTGGGCACAGGACCGAAAGGTTCAATGGTCTCCGTGTCGCATGCCGCCACCACCAGCACCAAGGCGGGCAGCATGTGGAAAAAAATATTGGAGTGTCTATTTTTTTTATTCACATTTGCAAAGATACAAATAAAAAAACATACCCTGAAATAAAAAAACGCTTCTGTGCCCAAAAAGTCATTTTTTTGCATTGTAAATATCATGGAATCAGCAGGAAGCATTTTGGATATTTTCCCTCTTTATTTTGGGTTCCCCTGAGGTCTTCATGCTCCCTTCATCGGGTGAAGTACCTGTGATGTCCCTACGAACACCTTATCAAGTCCTACCGTGGTAGGAGTTGGTTAGGAGTTGGTAAGGCGTTGGTAAGTGGTTATCAGCTAGTTGGTGGTTAGGTGGTTCTATGTCGTTTTTTAATTGTATCTTTGCATTTGAAAAAATGATGATAATAATGTGTAAACGGTTGATTTATATTTGTTTGCTTCTTTTTGTGACGGCTTTTTGTCCGTTACGGGCACAATATGACTTCCCGGTGAAGAGCTCCAGCGGACAGATGCTTTACTATCAGATACTTGGCGATGGGGAAAGCGTTCGTGTGACCCATCCCGAGAAAGAATGGCCTTACTATTCTGATAACAAGCCTGTTGGAAAGCTGCTTGTTCCGGGGGAGGTTACCTATGAAGGACGGACCTATCGGGTTGTTGAGATTGGAGCAAACGCTTTCTATCGGTGCGACAGTCTGACAGGAATACTGTCAGAGACCATACAGGTTGTTGGTACACAGGCTTTTTGTGGCTGTGTGTCGTTGCAGGAGTATCGGTTCCGCACATTGCGGTCGATAGGAGAGGGCGCTTTCGCCTATTGCCGTTCGTTGGTGGAAGTTGTTCTTGACGGGAATTTGGAGCATCTTGGCATCTCAGCCTTCTCGATGTGCACAGGGCTGCAGGAGGTGAAGATTCACCCCGTTGTAGAGTGGCTCTGTGATGCCACCACATTCCATGGTTGTCCATTGATGGGAAAGGCTAAAAATCGTAAAAAACTTGAGACAGGATGGCTGTTTTGGAGTGAGAAAAATAATTAGGGTGAAAAAATATTTTGTTGATATTGTGATACTTGTAAATTTATTTTCTTAAAAAACGCGCTTTTTCAAAAAATCTTCGTAATATTGCGTCTTGATTATAGGCCTACAATATGTCAAAAACACTAATGAAAAGGAGACTAAAATACGTTGTTTTGGGAGCCATGTTGCTCGTCGGAGCGACGGCCGGAGCCCAAGACGTAGGATTCTCCCAGTTCTATGCTAACCCACTCTATTTGAATCCGGCTTTTGCCGGTTCGGCCGTAGCTCCCCGTATCTCGCTGACCTACCGTGCACAATGGCCGGGTTTGGTGAGTGCTTTCACCACGGTTTCCGCTTCCTACGACCAGTATTTCCCCGATCTTCACGGCGGCTTGGGATTCATTTTGATGACCGACCGTGTGGGTGACCACGGAGCCTTGAGCACCAACATGTTTGGCGCTATGTATGCTTTCCGTTTCCAAGTGAGTCGTGACATTTATGTCAGTGCAGCCTTGCAGGCATCGATTGTCAATACCCACCTCCGTTGGGATGACTACCTGCGCTTCCCCGACCAGATTGACCGTGAGTTGGGTTTTTCATTAGCCACGGGTGCCCGGCCTCCGGACAAACTGAGCCAGTGGACACCCGACTTCAATGCCGGTGTGTTGGTGAGTGGTTCAAAATGGTATGCCGGTTTTGCGGCCTCCCATCTCACACAGCCTAATGTGGCATTCTATTCGACAGACCCTGTCCCCATGAAATTCACGATTCATGGAGGAGGATTGATTAACGTGGCCGAAGAGGGTCGCCGTCAGTCGTCCCTCGGCTTGGGTACTCCCATTGTTTCACCCAATATTGTCTACCAGTATCAGGGTGGTTTCCATTATTTTAACTATGGTGTCTATCTCGACTGGATGCCTTTCCTGGTAGGTGTGTGGTTCCGTCATGGTACCGAGAATACGGATGCTTTTATCTTCCAGGCAGGTATACAGCAGGATTACTTCAAAGTGGGGTACAGCTATGACGTCACGGTGTCGAAACTGGCCAACAGCACAGCAGGAGCACATGAAATCACCCTGGGTTTCCTGTTGCCTGTACCCGAGCAGAAGAAGAAGATCAAGGCTATCCGCTGCCCCTCCTTCTAAACCCCTGTCAAATGAAACTTTTTTGAAAGAAATACGTTATAAAGGAAAATACAAACATTGCTAAGATGAAAATTTTCAGATTCTCAAGCCTAATGCTGGCAACCGTGTTGGTTCTGGCCTCTTGTGGAAACAGGGCCGGCAAGTCTGAAACCACCGGATGGAACTACAACGACCCCACATGGGGTGGCTACGATGTCTCTGACCGTACCAATCAGACTCCTGCCCCCGGGCTGGTGTTCATCGAGGGTGGTTCGTTTGTGATGGGCCATGTCAACGAGGACACCCGTTACTCATGGGATAATGTGGCACACACCGTTACCGTGTCGTCGTTCTATATGGACGAGACCGAGGTGAGCAACAAGCAGTATGGCGAGTTTGTCTACTGGATGAAACGTGCTTATGGAGAGGAGTATCCCGAGAAGGTTGCCTTCGTTATGCCCGACACCGCCGCCTGGCGTGACCGCCTTGCCTGGCGCGAGAGTTTTGTGGAACTTTATTTCCAGAGCCCCAGCTATCAGGACTATCCTGTCGTGGGTGTGACCTGGGAGCAGGCACAGGCTTTCTGCACCTGGCGTACCGACCGTGTCAACGAGAAGCTGCTCGTCGACATGGGTATCCTCATGCTTGACCAGGAGAACCTCGGAACCAATGCTTTCCAGACCGATGTCTACCTCGCCGGCCGTTATGAGGGCGAGACCAAGAAAGGTATCAAGAACCTTGATCCCACCGCTGGCGGAGAAGATCGTCAGGTGCGCAAATCCGATGGTATCCTTTATCCCTACTATCGACTGCCAACAGAGGCCGAGTGGGAGTTTGCTGCCTTGGGCATGATTGGCAATACCTATGACGAGCGTGTCACCGAGCACAAGACTTATCCGTGGGATGGCCAGAGCCTGCGTTCGGCCAACAAGAGATACTATGGTCAGTTCCTGGCCAACTTCAAACGTACCCGTGGCGATGCCATGGGCGTGGCCGGTAACCTCAACGACGGTTGGGACTACACCTGCCCCGTCAGATGGTACTTCCCCAACGACTACGGTCTGTACAATATGGCCGGCAATGTCAGCGAGTGGTGCATGGATGTCTATCGTAAGACCGTCAATCCTGTGGGTGGCGACGACCTCGATCCCTTCCGTGGCAACATCTACAAGACCCCCGAACTTGATGAGGATAACGAGGTGTTCATTGGCGAGGATGGTATGATGAAATACAAAGAGGTTGACTACCAGATGAACCGTCGCAACTACCGTCAGGCCGACAATACCAACTACCTTGATGGTGACCGCGCCTCGAGTCTCGGTCAGACAGACAAGTGGATTGAGGATGCCAATGCCGAGGCCTCTGAGGAAGAGGGCGAGGAAGAGAATGGCGGCGAGGAATATTCTGAGGAAGAGGAAGAAGGTGAGGAGGTTGAGGGCCTCAGCGCTGAAGATAGCTGGACCAACAAGATGTATCGCCGTAAGGCCACCGACAAGGATCATCCCACCATTACCTTGGTGAACAACAAGGTCCGCGTTGTCAAGGGCGGCAGTTGGAAGGATCGCGCCTACTACCTGCAGGCCAGCTCCCGCCGCTACTACGACCAGGATAAATCCACTTCCTGGATTGGTTTCCGTTGTGCTATGGATCGTCTTGGTTCGCGTGTACAATAAGCTGAACAAAATAGTAATATTAGTTCTATTGCTTCTGAGCGTCGCAGGTACCTGCGACGCTCAGAAGTTGATAGAGTATGCCTCAGGTATCGGTTCCCGTGACCCTGAGAATGCTGATATATGGGTGCTTTATCGTGGCGTGAAGGCACGGCATGAAGGCATGACCCTCCGCTCGGATTCGGCTCACTACAACACCCGAGAGAATAGCTTCACGGCTTTCGGGCACGTCAAGATACAGCTCTCCGACACCACCTTTATCTATGGCGACCGCCTGTTCTATGATGGCAACACGAGGATTGTCGACATCTGGGACGATACCGTGGTGCTTATCGACGGCGGTACGCAGTTGCTGGCAAATCATATCACCTACGAACGTAACCGTGCCACTGCTTACTACACCCAGTGGGGCTATGGATTCAGTGGCAACAGAACGCTGGAAAGCCGTCAGGGTGAATATAATTCCGACTTGGATGAGTTTTTTATCTACAACGAAGTAGTGTTGACAGACACCAACATGCAGCTATTCACCGACACGTTAATCTACAATACCAAGACGGAGGTGGCCCATTTTGAGAGCCCCACGTACATCTATTCGGATTCTTCGGTTATTTACAGCGAGTTGGGTAACTATAACACCGCCACCCGATATGCCATCTCATACCGGAATTCGCATGTCGACAATCAGGGAAAGATGATTGAGAGCGACACGCTGTTTTATGATGACACTGAACGCTTCGGCAAAGCTCAAGGCAATGTCAAGATTGTTGATTCGACGAACAATATCACATGTACGGGATTTTATGGCGAGACCAGCCAGGAGCGTTGTTTCTCCTATGTGACGGGTAGGGCTTTGGTGCTTTTTGTCGATGAGGAAGGCGACTCGTTGTTCCTGCATGCCGACACAGTCTATGTTACCACCGACAGTAGTAACCACCTGCAGACTGTCCGTGCCAACTACAAGGTGAAGGTCTACCGGCGTGATGCTCAGGCTATGTGCGATTCGGCCTTCTACAGTGCCCCTGATTCGCTCCTCTCGCTTTACCTGAACCCTGTGCTCTGGTATGAACACTATCAGTGTGTTGCCGACACTATTGAGTTGTGTCATGATACCAGTGGAGTGCGACAGGCATGGCTGCGTAGCTCATGCTTCGCCGTCCAACAGGTCGATGTCGAGAAGTTCAATCAGCTCAAAGGCCGTCAGGGTATAGTCTATTTTGCCCAGGGCGAGCCTCTTTATGCCGATGTGCTGGGAAATGCACAGATGGTCTATTATATCACCGAGGGCGACAGTGTGGAAAATACCGCTTTGGTGGGTGTCAATGTCGGAATGGGTACCGACATCAGAATCTATTTCGACACCACCCGTGCCCCCTCACGAGTGGTCGCATACGACAAACCCGACCTGATGACCTATCCCGTATCGATGCTTCCTGAGGAATGGCGCCGGATGAAAGATTTCCGGTGGATGGCCAGCTGCAGGCCGCGAAAGCCGGAAGATGTCTTTGTTTGGTGACAAGGTATTAAATGCCATTTTGTCAGTCGGACTGCCATTGGCAGTCTTTTTGATATAAATATGTCAGAAAAATAATAAAAAGAATATGAGCAATAAAGAAAAACACAACGATAAAAAAGAACAGCTGAAAGAGGAAGAGGTTGAGAACCAGGAGATCCAGGAGACCGAGGCTCAAGAACAAGAGCCAGAGGTCACCGAGGCCGACAAGGTACAGGAACTGGGAGAGAAGTTGGCAGAGCTTAACGACAAATATCTCCGCCTCTATTCCGAATATGAGAACTACCGCAAGCGCACCAATCAGGAGAAGGCGGACCTGCTTATCAACGGCAGCCGTGAGATGATGAAGGCTATCCTGCCGGTCATCGATGACTTTGAGCGTGCGTTGGCCGCCACAGAGGACGAGGGAGTTCAGTTGATATACAACAAGATGCTCAAGATTCTCGAACAGAAAGGTCTGAAGGCTATGGAGGTCAAGGGTGAGAAATTCGACGAGAACCTTCATGAGGCCATCACCCGTATCCCTGCCGCCGATGAGGCCCAGAAAGGTCTGGTGGTCGATGTGGTGGAGAAAGGCTATTATTTGAATGACAAGGTGCTGCGCTACGCCAAGGTGGTGGTGGCATTTTGAGAGTAATGAATTAAGAGTTAGGAGTTAAGAGATATGGCAAAGAGAGATTACTATGAAGTTCTCGGCGTTAGCAAGAATGCTACACCCGAGGAATTGAAAAAGGCTTACCGCAAGTTGGCCTTGCAGTACCATCCCGACCGTAACCCCGGTGACAAAGAGGCCGAGGAGAAGTTCAAGGAGGCTGCAGAGGCTTATGACGTGTTGAGTAACCCCGACAAGAAAGCCCGCTATGACCAGTTCGGTATGGCCGGCATGGATGGTGCCTATGGTCAGGGTGGTATGGATATGAACGATATCTTCTCACAGTTTGGCAGCATCTTCGGAGACCTGTTTGGCGGCGGTGGATTCCGTACCGGCTTCTCGGGTTTTGGCGGCGGTGGCGGTGCGGCACGCCGTGTGTTGCGTGGCACCAACCTCCGCATCAAGGTCAAGCTTACCCTAGAGGAAATAGACCGAGGCTGCGAGAAGAAAATCAAGGTCAGCAAGTATGTCCCCTGCAAGACCTGCAATGGCAGCGGTGCCAAGGACGGTAAGACAGAGGTGTGCCCTCATTGCCATGGTACCGGTGTTGTCACCGAGACGAAGCGCACCATCCTCGGCATGATGCAGACCCAGAGTGCCTGTCCGCAGTGTGGCGGCGAAGGCCGTGTGGTGAAGGATAAATGCCCCGACTGCCATGGTGACGGTATCGTCAAGAGCGATGAGATTATCACCATCAACATCCCCGCCGGAGTGCAGGACGGGATGCAGTTGGCCATGCAAGGTCAGGGTAATGCAGCCCCTCGCGGCGGTATTGCCGGCGACCTCATTGTCCTCATCGAGGAACTGGAGCACGACACTTTCGAGCGCCAGGATGCCAACCTCTACTATAATGCATTCATCACCTTCTCGGAAGCTGCCATGGGTGCCTCGGTGGAGATTCCCACACTCAGCGGAAAAGTGAAAATCAAGATAGACCCCGGTACCCCTTCGGGCCGTGTGGTACGCCTGCGTGGCAAGGGCTTGCCTGTTGTCAACGGCTATGGCCGTGGCGACCTTCTGGTGTGCCTCAATGTGTGGGTCCCCAAGAACCTTACCCGCGAGGAGAAGAAGACTCTGGAAGAGTTGCAGAAGCATGAGAACTTCCAACCCAATCCTACCAAGCAGGAGCGTGGCTTCTTCGACAAAATGAAAGAGATGTTCAATTAAGAGGAGGTAAGGAGTCAGGAGATAAGGAGGTTCGGATATGACGGAAGCATTTCTGCATTACCTCTGGCAACACCAGATGGTCGCCAAGAGTTTGACGACTACTGATGGCCAGACCGTCACCGTCCATCGTGTCGGTGACCTAAACCGTGATGCAGGACCCGATTTCTTCAATGCTCACCTCACTATCGATGGTGTCGAGTGGGTGGGAAACATAGAGGTACATCTTCACTCCTCTGACTGGAATGTCCACCGGCACTCGCAGGACAAGGCCTACAATAATGTTATCCTCCATGTCGTCTATGAACATGACTGCGAGATAAGGCTTGAGAATAACACTATTCCACCTACGCTGGAACTCAAACGCTTTATCCATCCCGCATTGGTCGCCAACTATGACTCACTGACCAAGCCTTCGGATCCGACGGGTATTCCTTGTGCTTCCCGGTTGCCCGAAGTCCCTGCCTTGATCGTTGATTCCTGCCTTGAGAGGATGACGGTCGACCGTATCGAAGCCAAGTCGCACGTGGTACGTCGTCTGTTGGAAGAGAGTCGTGGCAGCTGGGAGCAAACGTGCTACTGGCTGATGGCCCGTTATTTCGGCGGCAAGGTCAATGCACTGCCCTTTGAGTTGTTGGCGAAGGCCACCGACCAGCGCCTGTTGGCTCGTTGGAAGGACAATCGACGCCGCATAGAGGCCTTGCTACTGGGTCAGGCCGGTATGCTTGAGGGTTTCTTCGAGGACGACTATCCGCGGCAGCTACAAGCCGATTATGAAGCTCTGCGTACAGGAGCTTCGTTACAACCTATCGATGTCTACCTTTGGCGTTTCTTCCGTATCCGCCCGTCTGCCTTCCCCACCATCCGTATCAGTCAGTTCGCCAATCTCGTGGCATCATCTTCCAATCTCTTCTCTACCTTGCTCGAGATGACTGATGCCGGGGAGATGGAGAAACTATTCAACTGTCGGGCTTCCGACTACTGGGACAACCACTACCGTTTCGACCAAGCCACTGCTAAGAGTACCCCCAAACACATGGGGCGCATGCAGGCCGACCTTTTGATTATCAATGCCTGGGTGCCGCTGCTCTTTGTTTATGGCGAGGTGCGAGGACAGCAGCATTACAAAGACCAGGCAATTGGACTCCTTCAGCAGTTGCCAGCAGAGAACAATACCATTATCCGACAGTTTCAGGCTGCCGGTATTTCTCCCGATAATGCAGCTCAGTCGCAGGCCCTTCTGCAACTCAAGAGTGTTTTTTGCAACGACCGCCAGTGTCTCCGTTGCAGCATCGGGCATAATATTATTAAACAGATTCCCAAAGATTGAATTTGTGTTATGAAAGCTTCTGAAATAGCCTCAGTTATCCGTTGCACCGACACCCATTTGTGCCGTCCGGATGACAGTATCATTCATTTGCTTACGGATAGTCGTACCCTCACCGAGGTTGACGGCACCCTATTCTTTGCCATTTCTACCAAGCGCAACAGTGGTTGCCGTTATGTTGATGCCTTGTACAAGGAGGGTGTCCGCAACTTCGTCGTTCCGATTGGCAGTGGCCTTTCGTTGCCCGATGCCAATGTTTGGTGCGTCGACAATGTCCTTGAGGCCCTGCAGCGTCTTGCTGCCTACCATCGTTCTTTGTTCAACGTCCCTGTGGTGGGTGTCACTGGAAGCAATGGTAAAACCATTGTCAAGGACTGGATTCAGCAACTCCTCTCTCCAGATCACCGCATCGTTGCCAGCCCGCGAAGCTACAACTCCCAGATAGGTGTCCCCCTCTCCGTGTGGCAGCTTGCCGCTGAGCACGACATGGCTGTCTTCGAGGCCGGTATCTCTGAACCGGGAGAGATGGAGAAACTGCAGCACATCATCCAGCCCACCATCGGTATCTTCACCAATGTCGGTCAGGCCCATGACGAGAATTTCCTCACACGCCAGCAGAAGGTAGCAGAGAAGTTGCAGCTTTTCACCCATTGCGATGTCCTCATCTACTCTACCGACCATAAGGATATCCATTCTGTTCTCTCCAATATTGAGAGTTTCCATCATGTCAATTTATTCACATGGGGCACTTCTGATGACAACAATGTCCGGTTGCTCTCTGTCGATGTCGTGGAGCGCTCCTCGCACCTTGTTGTGAGCTACAAGGGAAATACCTTCACTGTCACGATACCCTTTGTCGACCGTGCCTCGCAGCAGAATGTCATGCACTGCATAGCGTTAATGCTTTATCTGGGCTATGCCCCCGAGGCTATCATTGCCCGCTGCGCCAAGCTTACTCCTGTCGAGATGCGTCTTGAGATGAACGAAGGTATTAATAACTGTCTCCTCATCAACGACAGCTATAGTCTCGACATCAACTCGCTTTCTATCGCCCTTGATTTCCTCCAGCACGAGCATCAACATTTCAACAAGACCCTTATCATCAGTGACTTCTTGCAGACTGGTGTCCCCGACCGCGATCTATATAGCCAGGTGGCGCAACTTGTAGCGCAGCGGGGCATCACTCGCCTTGTGGGCGTGGGACATGCCCTTTGCCATTGCAAAGAATGTTTCGCGGGGATTGATGCCGTATTCTTCGAGAGCACCGAGCGTCTGCTTCATGACTACGATTTCAATCTCTTCCAAAATGAGGCCATCCTTCTTAAGGGAGCCCGCCTTTTCCAGTTCGAGAAAGTCGCCAAGATGCTGCAGCGTAAATCCCACGAGACCATCATGGAGGTGAATCTGGATGCAATGATACATAACCTCAACTATTACCGCTCGCGTATTAAACCGGAGACCAAGCTTATGGCAATGGTAAAGGCCGCATCATACGGCGCGGGGAAGGCCGAGGTGGCCAGCGCTTTGCAGTTCAACCATGTCGACTATCTCACTGTCGCCTATGCCGACGAAGGTGTCGACCTGCGTCGCAACGGCATACGCCTTCCTATCATGGTGATGAATCCCGAGGAGGCCTCTTTTGACGATATTATCAAGTATCATCTTGAACCCGATATCTATTCTTTCCGCATCCTCGACCTCTTCTCTCAGCGCGTGCGTCTCTTCGGTGAATGCATCGCCATTCATGTCGAGTTTGATACCGGTATGCACCGTTTGGGCTTCTCCGGGAACGATGTCGAGACGCTTGCCGACCGCCTCAATGAGCTCAATGGAACGCTTGAGGTGCGTAGCATTTTCTCGCATCTCGCCTGCAGCGAAGACCCCGAGATGGATGATTTTACTCGTGGACAGATTGAGCGTTTCCGTCAATGGAGCGACAGTCTCGACAACGCCATCCATCACTCGCACAAGATACTTCATCATATACTCAACTCCTCGGGCATCACGCGTTTCCCCGAGGCACAAATGGATATGGTGCGCCTGGGCATCGGCCTCTATGGCATTGCACCAGAACCTCAGGTCCAGGCCCAGATTCGTCAGGTGTCGCGTTTGGTGACTCGTATTTCTCAGATTAAGGACATCCCCGAAGGGGAATCGGTGGGATATAACCGTCGCTGGATAGCCCAACGCCCCTCGCGTATCGCCATTGTTCCCATAGGATATGCCGATGGTCTCAGCCGTCATCTCGGCTATGAACACGGTCGTGTCGCCATCGGAGGCCATGAGGCTCCCATCATCGGAAGTGTCTGCATGGATATGTGCTTTGTCGATGTTACGGATGTTCCTTGTGCCGAAGGCGATTCCGTGGCACTCTTCGGCGAGGGTGACCTCCTCCAGCGTAACGCCGAGGCTGCCGGCACCATCCCCTACGAGATGCTCACTGCAGTCTCTCCTCGCGTCAAGCGGGTCTACTACCAGGAGTGAAACAAAAATGGCGCTTTTTCGTTATTATATTATTTGAGTTGAAAGTTCGATAAATGAAAAATACCGATTTTGAAGAGTTAGGAGAGATGCTTTCTAAAGGGTTTAATGTGAAGGCAAATATTGTGCCTGTGGTTGACGAAGGCGACGAGGATGTATTGTTGACGGATGATGCCATAGAGAATGAGTTGGCGGTGTTGCCAGTAATGGATCAAGTCCTTTTCCCTGGTGTGCTGATCCCTATAGCAGCGCGTCGGGCCAAGTCGCGCCAATTGTTAGAGGAGGTCAATGGCACGCAACGCCACATCGCTGTCTTTACCCAGAAAGGGAATGCAGAGGATCCAGATGCTCTTGACCTTTATCCTGTGGGTGTTGTGGCAAAAGTGCTGAAGGTGTTTGATATTAAACGCTCCGATACCGTTGTGGCGGTATTG
This sequence comes from Bacteroidales bacterium, assembly GCA_045222295.1. Taxonomy (GTDB): domain Bacteria; phylum Bacteroidota; class Bacteroidia; order Bacteroidales; family P3; genus Colimorpha. The sequence continues at coordinate 85,329 of JBGUXP010000003.1, forward strand.
CAGGGTGTTGTCCGTTGCCATTCGCTGATAGTCACCTCGATGGTCCCCTACATGAAAGGTACTGTGGAATTGGCGCCAGAGAGTACGACAGATATGGGTACGCAGGCTTTCCATCGCCGCATGACCCTCCTTCGTCGCCAATATGGTGAGATGATGAAGAACCGTATGCAGGATGACGAACTCGCTGGAATGCTCACGGGAATCGGTAGTGACAAAATCTTTATTAATTTCGGTGCCACCCACATGGATGTCGACGCCGAGGTGAAATACTCGTTCCTGGCTTGCGAGAGTTATCGTGAGCGTGTGGACAAGATGCTTGAGCAACTCAGTACTCTCAAGGGATTGGATGAACTACGCCGTGAGATAGACAATAAGACCAAGGATGAGTTGGAGAAGCAGCAGAGGGAATATTATCTGCGTCAGCAGATGAGTGTGATTCAGGAGGAACTGGGAGGCCCTACCAATAGTGCTTTCTGGGGGGATAGCTCGGGCGATATTGAAGACCTTAAGAAAAAAGCTGCGGAGAAGAACTGGCCAGAGCAGGTGGCCAAAGTCTTCGACCGTGAGCTTGCCAAACTCTCCCGCATCCAGCCGGTTTCCTCCGATTATACAGTGCAGTTATCGTACTTGGAGACCCTTCTCGAGATTCCTTGGGATGCTCCGGCTGCCGATACGGAGATTTATGATATCAAGCATGCTCGCGAGGTGATGGACAAAGATCACTTCGGTATTGAGAAGGTGAAAGAGCGTATGGTGGAATATCTGGCGGTGAGGAAGCGTCAGGTGGAGAAGGGTGTTAACGCCAAGGCCCAGGTGCTCTGTCTCGTAGGCCCTCCGGGAACAGGAAAGACCTCTATCTGTCGTTCTATTGCCGAAGCGTTAGGCCGTCCTTATCGCCGTGTTGCCTTGGGAGGTCTGCACGACGAGGCCGAGATTCGAGGCCACCGTCGCACCTATGTGGGGGCAATGCCAGGCCGTATCATGCAGGAAATCATCAAGGCTGGCACCTCTAATCCTGTCTTTGTACTCGACGAAATCGACAAGGTACAGAGCGGTGCCGCACATGGTGACCCCTCGTCGGCACTACTCGAAGTGCTCGACCCTGAGCAGAACTGCCATTTCCACGATAATTTTGTCAACCTCGATTACGACCTTTCGAAGGTTCTCTTCATTGCTACTGCCAACAACGCTGCGGCTATCCAACCCGCCTTGCTCGACAGGATGGAGGTGATTGATTTTAGTGGCTATGTCCTCGAGGAGAAGATGGAGATTGCCAAGCGCCATCTGTTGCCGCGTATCATGCGAGATGCGGTAGTGGACCGCCGCACCATGCGTTTCACTCCTGAGGTGTTGACCATGGTGGTCAACGATTACACACGTGAGGCAGGTGTTCGACAGCTTGAGAAGCAGCTCTCCAAGATGGTACGTCACCGTGTGGTGCAGCTCGAGAGTGGCGAGAAATGCAAACCTACCGTCACCGAGGAAGAACTGAAAAAGGTGTTGGGATTGCCCATCCATAACAGCGACCGTCGTCTGCCCGAACCCCGCGAGGGTGTGGTGACGGGTCTGGCGTGGACCCCTGTGGGAGGGGAAATCCTCTTTATAGAGGCTTCGTTGAGCAAGGGGAAAGGAACCCTTACCCTTACCGGTAATTTGGGCGATGTGATGAAAGAGTCGGCCACCTTGGCTTTCGAATATATCAAGGCCAATAGTCAGCATTTCGGCATCAAGGCTGATTTGTTGGAGAAGAGCAGTATCCATATCCATGTGCCGGAAGGTGCCACTCCTAAGGATGGTCCGTCGGCGGGTATCACGATGTTTGTGGCAATGGTGTCGGTACTGACCCACCGCAAGGTACGCCCCGAAGTGGCTATGACTGGAGAGATAACACTTCGCGGAAAGGTGACGCCTATAGGTGGCGTAAAAGAAAAGATTCTCGCAGCCAAGCGCGCCGGTATTACCGACCTGCTGCTGTGCAATGACAACCGCCGCGATATTGCAGAGATAGAACCTCGTTACCTTGAAGGTTTGAATTTTCACTATATTGACGAGATGAGCGAGGCTTTGCCGTTGGCTTTGGTGGAAGAGAAAAAGGGAAGGGGGAGAAATGTCAAATAGGGTTTTGCGGCACCTAGTGTGTGTCTGCATTATTCTTGATTCTCTTTTTTTTCCGAGTATCCTTCATGCTCAGGGTTCCGCATTTGTTGCCAATCAGCAGCAGATGGCTATTCTCCCTGGCAATGTGAGGAATGTTTCGCTTGTTGATGGTGAGTTCTACTGTTATTCTGCGGGAGTACTGCTTAAGGCGCATCGTAGCGGTGATCAGCTGCTGGAATTTTGGCCCGACACTGTTTTTGCGCGTCTCCAGGAGAATGTGGAGTATGTGGTACGGCATCCCTCAGGTGACATCTATCTTACGGCGCGCGACAAGAAAGGACGTTCTTTCCTTTATCAGTGCATCAATCTTGGTACTAAGGACGAGAAGATGAAGCAGGTGCGTTTGGATGGAGGTCTTTTCAATAAGGGAATGACCGTTGAGCATCCTACATTCTCTAAGGATGGCAGGATTATTGTCTTTTCGTCGAATGAAGAAAAGAATAGTGAAGGGGGCTATGATTTATGGTATTCGCTGTATGATGGGGAACAATGGTCAAAGCCTGAGAATTTGGGACGACGTGTGAATACGGGAAGGGATGAGATGACCCCTTTTATCTATCAGGAGTATCTTCTATTCTCCTCCAATGGCCGTCGCGAGGATAATGGAAAGATGTGTGTCTATTCTATGCGCTTGATTTCAGACCATGTGACGGGAGATACCGTGGACATGCAGCATATCGGGCGTAGTCGCGTACAGCGTTTGCCAGCTCCGCTCAATGCAGATAATGCTGATGACCTAGATATGGCAGTGGATACGATATCAAAGTGTGGTTACTGGGTTTCTCTTCGCAAGACTTTTGGGAACAAGAGCCCTCTTTATTCCTTTTCTGGCACACTCGATGGGATGCTGGTATGGGGTAAGGTGACCGACAAATCGGGACGACCCTTGGCCGGCGTTAATATCACTGCACGACAGGGTAAGTCTGTGGTGTGTAACAGTGTGACCGACCTGGACGGTCGTTACAGTGTTTATTTGGTTTGTGACCAAAGGTATGGGTTGACCTATCAGCATGATGGATTTTTTTCCCAGATAGACTCCGTGAATACCGTCAAAAGTGATGAGGAATACCTCATTTTTGAGAGCCGTCGGGATGTGATGCTTGACCGTCTCCCCCTAGGCCAGCGTATCTATTTCGAGGACCTTTTCGGCCCTGATGCCGATGTGGAACTGAGCGCTCGTGGTATCGAGCGACTGGCGCCGCTGGTGCAGTTTCTCAACGATAACCCCTTGTTGAAAGTGAATATGACGCTTATCAACGCCCTTACAGACAATGGGGACTTTAATCTGATGCTTACCGATGAACGTATTCGGACATTGGAAAAATATCTCTATCCGTTGTTGCCGACAACGGTCGAAATTAATATCGAAAATGGCTGTATTGGACGTGACGGATGCAGCGATGCTTCGGGTGTGTCCCGTCTGACGGTATTGATTAATAAATAGTTGTAAAAAATATTAAAAAAAATTTGGTCAGTATCTAAAAAGGTTGTACTTTTGCACCCGATTTCGAGAGAAGAAATCCTGTGATTGTTCGCTCAACAAGTTCGCGTTCAATCAATAATTGTTCGGGGTGTGGCGCAGTTGGCTAGCGCACTTGCATGGGGTGCAAGGGGTCGAAAGTTCGAGTCTTTTCACCCCGACAATTTTTTAAGATAGGCGGGTATTTCTTTGAATATCAAAAAGAAAGCCCGCCTATTACTTTAAGCGGGTAACAAATCAGTAACAAAAATGGCTGTATTGCTGCCATCGGTGGCGGGCTTTCACGGTGCAAAGATACAACTTTTTTTGCAATCGGCAATGGTTTCTGTCGTGTGGCCGCTTTGATACGCCGCAGTATCACACAACCTCTTGTTTTTGTGTACATTGCAAATGCTGTGATACACCACAGTATCAAGGTATGCCTGTATGGGTAGTTAATACAAATGGCCCAAAAGTAATAATATTCCAACACATTTCCATCTCAATAACAGATAGTTATGTGCTGTATATGTAATGTTAATTATTAAATAGTGTTAAAGTTATAGTATGCCATCGGTAGGGGACTATCCCCATAGGCGGGGGCCGTTTCATGCAGTTTGCAGGGGCCAGGTATCCCCCGCTACATAGGGTTGTAATTTCCCCCTTAACAACCCCCATTCAAATAGCCGTGGCACTCCAAATATGAAAAAGTTGCAGAAAAATGCAACTCAATTTACATATACTGCAATCCAATCTACACTTATTGCAATCCAATCTACACTTATTGCAACTGTACAAGTTATATATATTGCAACTCAATCTACATATGTTGCAATCCCGTTTACATATAATGCATGTCAATCTACATATGATGCAACTCAATCTATATATGATGCAACTCAATCTACAAATATTGCAACTGTCAAATTACATATAATGCAGGTCAATCTACACATAATGCAACCCAATTAATATATGTTGCAACTCAATCTACACTTATTGCAACTATCCAGTTTACACCTATTGCAACATTGTTTAGAATATTGGCGGGTCAATTGATAATTTCATCAACTTTGTTTATGCTTATATAAACTGCTGGTACCAAAGAAACGCTGTGCAATGGTGTTCAGGTGGTCCTTGTCCCATAAAAAACTATTTCCAACATTCTCTGACGTTGTGCCGCCCTCAATACATTCTCCCTTGTTATCAAACACAGCCCAAACATAAGATACCCCTTGCATCGTTATGGTGTTGAGTTCTTGAATCAACTTCTTCTTGCTGTTGCCGACAATCTTCTCAACGCGGCCCCGCTTGAATAACTTTAGATCAAACGGCTTGTAAACCGCCGTGTATTTTGGTGTGGTGCTTGTGGCCATATCATTAAAAAACTCTCTGTGGTGACGATTACCCGCTCCCCAGCACAGACAGGGGGGGGCGTTGTTCAACACCCACCCTTACCGTGCATATCGGGCTATGTCGGCAACCGCCTTTTCTATTTCATGTATCAGGTCGGTGTCGCCCTCGGCGGGCGTTTGGAATATCTTTGTGAGGTCGCTTTTCAGGCGTGAATAGTATAGCCTGTTGGCAAATTGCTTTCTCGCTTTGAGGTCTGCAATAAAATCATCAATGACAGACTGCCCGCCTTGTTGTAGCAATCGGGCAAACAGGGCTGTCTGTGCATCTTTGGGGGTCTTAATGTTTTCCATCATCATTGTGTTTCTGTGTATCTTCTTAATGGTTTCAAACTCCTGTCGCCACTGTTGCACCAACATATAGTACAAGTCGGGGTTGTACAGTGCCGCCGCTGGTAGTTGCTCGGCTCGTTTCAACTGTCGGTGTGGCTGCTTCAACAGCCTCATTTCATACCTCAACAGGTTACAGTCGGCCAGTGAGGGTGGTATCAACGCCCGCTTTGCCGCCGCCTCTTTGGTCTTGTCATAGAATATCAACTGCCGCTTCTGTGTAGAGTAATACAATGTGGTTGGTGTCGCTTGCAAACGCTCATACCTCGTCTTGTCGCCCAAGTAACTGTAATAGTCAGACGGTGGCCGCGTGGTCGGTATCACTGTTGAAATGTCAGCCCTTAACACTTTGGCCGCTTCAATGTCGGCGTGTAGTCGGTCGCTCATCTCCTGCAAGGCTTCCTGAACTTGTCGCCGTGTCAGCGTGTAGACGTTTGAGGGCAAATAGAACTTTGCCAAACTCCCCAGCAACGCCGCCCCGCTACTCGATATACTTACTTGGTAATCCCCAAGTCTGCCAGTGCAAGTGTACCCCTGCCGCTCGTTCTGCCGCTCGGTTACATCGGTAAGATAGGGGGCAATGGTAAAGGGGTCGCCCTCTGCCATCACCTCTCTATCTAACCACATATTCAATGTATCAATCATTGCACTTTGTTTACTTGGGTATGTATACAAAATCTGTATACAAAGTTACCTTACTATATAGACAATGGGGTTTTCAACGCCAGTAGTCATAAAATGTCTTTGCCGCCGCCCTCATGGTCTGCAATGCTTCTGTATAAACACCGTCAGCAAGGGCTTTGGCGTTCCCCAGTATGGTACACAGTCCGTTTGGAATAACAAGCCACTCAATCTGCTGCCAGTCGGGGGTAACTATAAATAAATATCCATCGTTTTTATTACAATGGAATGGGTTTAGGTTGCCGCTTTTCAACAAGCGGTTGCCGTTGGGGTTGCCATATCCATACATGAAGCTACTTTCGGCTGCGGTGTCAAGTAAATAAACGCTGCTAATATTGACACTATCGTTTGCCCTCTTTCCATCGTTGCCTATGGTGGTTTGCTTCCCCATCAGGAAACGGTCAGCTCGCCGCGTGTCGCTACTGTCAATTATGCCGCGTGTGTCATTGAGATATACAACAACCATACCTTTGGCATTTTGTAGGGCTTCCAGTGGCTTGTAATAGCCCGCCGTGGCGGTCACATCAAACCGTGGTATCTTTGCCCCAGCCTTGCCGCCGTTGCGTTTCTTCACCTCATCGGGCAGTTGTTCCAGCCTTATATAAGCGGTAAAATCTATGTTGCTCATTTTCCCACTCCTTTCCGTTTGCTGTTCATTACACAATGGGCTATGGCGTTTTGTTCCTGTTCTGCCTCGGTAGGCACTCGGTAGGCTAACAGCCAGTTTTCAATCTCCTGCTTGTTAAAGTAGGTCATCTTGCCTCCCTCGCTCTTGTAGTATGGTATTTTTTTGGCACATACAAGTTTGTACAGGTGGCTTTTGCTCAATCCAGTGAGCAAACTAACATCGTTCATTGTGAGGGCGTTCTTTGCCCCTAAAACTGCAAGTTGTTTCAGTTCTTGCAACTGTTCCATTACCTCTTCCATAACATCACTATTTAATCTTTATTGAGGTGGTTGTTTGGGCTGTCAGGGGTGAGGTGCAACGGCTCTCCCCGTCTTTGCCCTGAAACCGCAGCGGGCTGTTGCACTGTTTCCCTCTCGGCTTCAATTGCAAATATACAACAATTATAGGAAAAATAAAAAACTGACAACAACCAATATTTTTACATGGTCGCTGCCTATTACACAGTTATACTACTGAATACCAAAAGAAAATAAAAAAACGGCTGACGATGCAAAATTTTACATTTATCAGCCGTTCTTGGTCGTGTCGGTCGGTCGCTGTCAGTCCTAATTCTTTCCCGCCGTGCTGCCAACTTTCAGAATATTGAGCAACTTTTGGTGCTTCTTTGGCTCGTCTTTTTTTCCGCTTTTTATGTTGCTCCTGTCGGTTGCCATCGCCCTTATGTTAGGCTCTTTCCCCTTTACTCTGAAACAGGCTTTGGCTGTTTCCCAGTAAGTCTTAAACAGTATATCGACAAGCAATGCCAATTCGTTTTGGTCAGCAAGCCAATTTAGGGGCTTCACAGGCTCGTTTGTCGGTGTACCCTTGCAAACGAATAACCAAGCCGCCGCCGTGGTGTCAGCCGACAAATATCTGTCGCCCCTGCTATCGGGTTTGGTTAGGGCTTCAAGTATATGCAGCAATGTATCATCAGACAATTTGCTGTCAAAATGCCTTGTGGGGCGTTCTTGCACGCCCTCACTGCCGTTCATGGTCGCTGCGGTGTGTTGTGCCGCCTCGCCATCAATCGGGGCTGTGGTGGCTGTTTCCAGCCTCTTCAACTCGGCTTGGCATACTCTTCTCATTTCATTGAACAGCATATATGTATGAAAACTATCTGCCTCGGCCATCACCCTGCCACACCCATCCAATTTTTTTTTCAACCAGTCCTCATAACTGCCGCCATAATCAACCGCAGCGTGTTGTTCACATATTGTTTTGAAATGGTTAATGTTCTTCACAATGCTTTTGTATGTCTGTGGGTACTGCTCCCTAATATCTTCAAGGGTCATTTTGGGGCATACCTCAACCTCTCCCATTTCAAGCCCGCCAATGGGGGCTGTTTCATCTTTCAGCCATTTAACTTTTCTCATTGTTACCCGCTTTAATCGTTAAAAAATGTTGTCGGCAAGGTTTACCGCATCCTCTTTTTTCTTGTCAACTATCTTTGCATAGATTTGAGTTGTTTTAACGTCACTATGTCCCAATAGTTTGCTGGTGGTGTATAGGTCAGCCCCAAGTGTCAACATCATTGTTGCAAAGGTGTGTCGGCTGGTGTGAAAGGTCACTTTTTTTGTTATGCCAGCCGTTGCCGCCCATTCTCTCAATGTGTCGTTTATCGGGCATTCTGTTGGTAGTGTAAATATGGCCTCGTTGTCAGCTTTATCGCCTCGCTCTGGTAACCATTTCAATGCTTGCTGTGAAAGTGGTTGATATAGCGGGTTGCCTGTTTTCTTCTGCACCAGTTCAACCTTTGTCTTTCCCCCGTCCTCAACAATGTTGCCCCACCGCAGCCTACACACATCGCTAATTCTCAAACCACAGAAAGCACTAAACAGATATGCCCGCTTTATTTCCTCATTTCTGCATGGTGTGTCAATCAGGGTCTTTACCTCGTCAATGGTAAGGTATGTTCTTTGGCTCGGCGGCACCTCAATCTTGTCGGTATCGTCCAACTTGCTGCAAGGGTTCACCGCTATAATGTCGCGTTTCACCGCAGCGTTTAACGCCCTGCTGAATATCCTGTAAATGTTTTGGGCTGATACCTTTTCAAAGTGTTTGCCCGTTGACGTTGTATGAATGTTGGTTAGGTAGTTAATGAAACCCCTGCAATAATCAACGTCAATATCTCTCAATCGGGTTGTCTCGCCGCTGTAATTAAGTAATATGCGTTTGCACTCGTTAATCTGATACAACAACCCGTTGCTCTTGTCCTCTTTCATTTTCCTGTACTCGTCCATCCAATCAGCAAGCAACATCTTGCCTCGGTTGGTGTTCTTAATGCCCGCCTCATCGTTTGCCAACTCGATAATGCGTTGTGCCTTTATCGCGTTGGCCGCTTTCATGGTGTCGGCGTTCATCTGCTTTTGCAGCGGGTTTGTCGCTGGTACCAGGTAGAGTTTCAAAAATTCATAGTGCCGCTTTCCATCGCGGTATGTGTCAAGGTAGATACTTTGGTTTCCATCGGCCAGCGTCTTAAACCGCAGCCTAACAGGTTCCTTTGCTTTCTTGGGAGTGTTTGCCATAATGTTACTATTTTGATTTGTTACCAAGTGCAAATATACAACAATTTTTTGAAACGGGTAACAAACGGGTAACAAAAAGTAACAAAAAAAAACATAAGTAACAGAAAATAAGTGATAAAAATTTGCACCATTATATCAGTGCAACTGCTTGTTTTATTGCTGTTTTATTTATCTTTTGTTTTCTTTTCAGTAATATGGTCTTTAAATCCCGACAATTCAAAAAAAAGAGAGGTCCTTTTGAACCTCTCTTTTTTATTAGTTGATAAAATAGATTTGGTGAATCTTGATAATCTAAATCAGAGTTCGTGTTCCAAAGTCCACAACTGATTGGTATTTGAACCTTTGACGAGGATGGTGGCGTTGTTTACAGGATGCTTTTTCAGCCATGAGCGAACGGCCTCGGTATTGGAGAATAGCAGCATGGGGTGGGGTAGACGTATGTCGTTGAATTCGGGGCCGACGAGTAGACAATGTTTCAGATGGCACTCGTCCAGCATCTCTACCAACCGCTGGTGCTCCTTGCGTTCGTCGTGTCCTAGCTCATGCATGCCACCGATGATGGCCATGTCGCCACCCATGGTTTTGAATGACGAAATAGCTGCTTCCATGCTGGAGGGGTTGGCGTTGTAGCAGTCGAGGTAGAGTCGGTTGCTGCGGGCGGTCTCCTTATATTCGGAGCGTTGGTTGCTGGGGATGTATTCTTCAATAGCCTCTTTGATGTCGAAGGGCTCAACTCCGAAGTGGAGACCCACAGAGACAGCGGCCATACAGTTGTCGAAGTTGTAGTTGCCGAGGAGGTGTGTGCGGACATTGTAGACATTGTCGCCCACTTCGAAGTAAAAGTGGAGATAGGGACTATCACTATTTACCAGCGTTCCTCTAACATCGGCTTCTTGGGAGCGCCCGTAAGTGAGCATGCTAAGGGGTGTCTTCTCGATGGTTGTAGGAATGAAAGCGGGGTTGTCGGGGGCGTAGGCTGGGATGAAGGAACGCAATCCAGGAATGGTGGCCAGGCGTTCGGCCTCATGCATTAAGCGTTCGTTGTCGGCATTGACGAAGACAAGGCCGTGTTTGCCGGCCAGATGACGATAAAGTTCGGTCTTGGTCTGCACCACCCCTTCAAAGCTGCCGAAGCCCTCCAGGTGCGCGCGTCCCACATTGGTGATGAGGCCGCAGTCGGGGTCGGCAATGCCGCAAAGGAATTCAATCTCGCCGGGGTGATTGGCTCCCATTTCAACGATGGAAAGCTCAGTTCCCTCGGAGATGGCAAGCAGTGTCAGGGGGACCCCTAGGTGGTTGTTGAGGTTGCCACGGGTGGCCGAGGTTTTATATCGCTTGGCAAGTACGGCGTGTACCAACTCTTTGGTTGTTGTTTTGCCGTTGGTGCCGGTGATGCCGATGATGGGCATTGTCAAGTGGCGGCGATGCTCGCGGGCTAGCTCCTGAAGGGTGGCCAGCACGTCGGGCACCACGATGCAGCGGTCGTCTACTCGGTAGGCCGCGTCGCTGATGACACTCAGCGCAGCGCCCTGCTCCAATGCCTGGGGGGCAAAGGCGTTGCCGTCGAAGTGCTCGCCTTTGAAGGCGAAGAAAAGGCATCCGGGGGTGATGTGGCGCGAGTCGGTGGTGACGGTGCGCGACTGGAGATAGGCTTGATACAGGCGCTCAATCATGTTCAGTGTTCTGTGTTTAGTGTTCAGTTTGGTGTACTGAGACAATACGATAACGCAGAAATCTCGCTTTTATTGCCCCTGTCTGGGGAAAATATTTTCAGTGTCGAGGGGTGATTAGGTGTTGATATATAGGCAGCTGCTTCGTGTTTGGTAAAAATATGTGAAGGCATAGGAAAATTATTTAGATAAATATTGTTAATTTTGCACCCGAAAAAATATCACGCTATATGAAAAAACTCTACCTGTTTTTAGCACTCACAATCCTCTGTGCCACCGCTGTTGCGCAAGAATGCAACCAACCCGAATGGCCCGAATCCGACATCATCAATGAGACCACCGTGCGCGTGCACTGGCCCGCTGTGGCGGGAGCCCAGTTCTACCGTTTGTACCACTACGACGGCGACGGCAACCTGCTGCTCTCCACTACCACTACCGACACCGCCTACACCTTCACCAACCTGCCGCTGCACTCCTACTTTTGGGGCAGTGTGAGCACCCATTGCTCGGATTATGACGAGAGCCTCGAATCCTATTACTCTTTCAATACTGCCAGTGGCATCTGGCGGCCCGACGAGATTTCGGGCTTCAGCTACGAGTGGTGGACGCCCCTGGGCAACTCCTGGAGCATAGACTACAATGGTATGGCATACAACGATGCCTCCGATAGCACCAATACCCTCCTCTTCTCGCCCCGCATCGCCATCCCCCTCTATGCGCTCGATTCTCTGATGCTTAGCTTTGTCGCCTCGGCCTTGATCAATGCCGAGCTGAGTGTCTTCGTGACCACCGACAGCGCCATCAGCGCCAACGCCTCGTTCGACACCCTGCTTCACACCTTGGTCTATCCTGGTGCCTCGGCTTCAGCCTGGGGCAACAATGTGCCCTTCTCGCTGATGCTCAACGCCTATGCAGGCCAAACCATCCGTGTGGTCTTCTGCCACCACGGCGCTTCCACGGCTTTCGTGCACACCCTGATGGGGGACGGTGCTGTGGAACTGAGCGATGTGCAGATACGCTCGGCGCTGACGCCCGTCGTGGACTTCTCTGTGGCTCCCAGCCTTGCCTTTGTGGGTGAGTCCGTCACCTTCGAGGCCGCCATGACCGAAGGCTCCACCAATGGACTCACCTTCTCATGGCGCAGCCAGATGGCCGATGCTGGAATGGCCGTGCTGGCGCCCGATAGCCTGCAGTGCAGCGTCATCTATTCCGCCTCCGGCACCGACACTCTCTACCTTACCGCCGCCAACGCCTACGACACCGTCACCATCAGCACCGTGGTGCGCGTGGTGGATTGCAGCCCCGTCACCGCCATGCCGTGGCAGGCCGACCTGGCCAACGGTTTCGACTGCTGGCGCAATCTGGGCCAGGCCTCGTGGACCTCCCTTTGCTTCAACGGTAACACCCCCTCGGAGTTCTACGCCCTCAAGCTGGGTGGCAGCAGCGCACAGCAGATAGCTGTGATTGCCACGCCATCCATCCACCTGCCTGCCGACACCGCGGGCCTGCGCCTCTATTGGGAGGATGTGCGCGCCCTTACGGCCTATGCCAACGTGCCCTACCGTGTGCTGGTCAGCACCGGCCAGCGCACCGACCTCTCCACCTATGACACCCTGCCTGATGAATTCAACACCCAGTCCACCAGTTGGACCCAGCGTAGCATCGACCTTTCGGCCTATGCAGGCCAGACGGTGAGCCTGGCCTTTGCCGCCCGCCAGCCTGGCAGCAGCTGGAAATACCTGTATATCGCCAATATCGAAATCTGGAGCGACCGCATGCCCGACTTCTCTCTCGACGGCCCCTCGGCCGCCAGGGCTGACAGCAGCCAGAACCTCTATGAGGCTACCTTCACGCGTGGATTGGACACCGCCGCCACCTACCAGTGGCACAGCACCATGGCCGCCCAGGGTCTGGCAGCCTTCACAGTACAAAATTCACAATTTATAATTCAATATTACACCCCCGGCACCGACACCATCACCCTTACCCTCAGCACCCCCTTCGGCACTACCACCCACAGTCGCACCGTGACCGTTACACAGTGCACACCCATTGTCACCTATCCCTGGGAAGAGGGATTCGACGACGAGCAACTCTCGGGCTGCTGGACCTCGGTGGACTTCCTCTATTATAGCCTCATTTGGGTTGATAATACCACCGGCTTCCGCCGCGCCTCGACTCCGGGCAGCTATATGGTCACCCCCCAGTTCAGCGTGCCCGCCGACTCGGCGCAGCAGCTTTGTCTTATGGTGGAATGCCTGAACGACAGCCCCTCCAACGGCACCGTTGCCGTGCGCCTCACCACCGCCAACAGCGACGACACCACGCTCTTCCTGCCCGAGGAACCCCTTATGGACTATGCCCGAGACGAATTCCGCCAGCATCGCGTGCGCCTCGACAACTACGGCGGTCAGACCCTCCGCGCCGCCATCCTCTACCGCGGCAGCGGCGAGGTGGTGGTGAACACCGTGCGCCTCGAATACGACACCCTGCCGCGTGGCATCATCGCCGATGCTCCCCAAGCGGTTTGGACCGACAGCCTCTACACCCTCCACGCCCGTCTCTCGCACGGTGTGGCGCAGAACCTGACCTTCGACTGGCACAGCACCATGGCTGCCAGCGGCCACGCCACCCTCATCCCTCTCGGCGACAACGCCACCATTGTGTACTACGCCGGTGGCACCGACACCCTCCGCCTGATCTCCACCACGAGCTACGGCTCCGACACCGCCTACCATATTGTGGAGGTGAGCGAATGCGGCCTGGTGAACATCCTGCCCTGGACCGACGATTTCGAGGCAGGCATGGAGTGCTGGCTCCAGCCCGACGGCGACCATTGGACACTTGGCAACAGCCTCTATTTGGGATATGACCATGAGTATCACATAGACAACCACTTCTTGAGTTCCACGCTCCTCGGCACCACCTATGACAGCCGCATTGTTTCGCGCCCTATCCGCATGCCCAACGATGCCGACAGCATCGAGCTCTCTTGGCAGGATGCCGGATTCGGCAGCTGGAACCAGCTGTACGTGATGGTGTGCACCGGCGAGGTGGACGACTACACCTCCTACGACACCCTCTACACCCATCCCCTCTCGGGTGGCTACGGCGAGCATCACCATGTGAGCCTGGCCCCCTATGCGGGGCAGACCATCAGGCTGGCCTTCTGTGACCACCCCAGCCAGGGCGGCAATCCCTTCCAGGGCGCCAACATACATATAGACAACATCCGTGTGCGTGACCTCCGCGCACCCATGGTGAGCATCCACTCTGTGGACGACGCCTTCTGGGCAGAATGGGCCGAACGCACCAACAACCCCTTCCTGCCTACTCTACGTAAAGGTCGCGTGCGTGCCTATGTGGGCGAACCTATCCGCATGGACGCCCTGGTCACCGAAGGCTCCGCCACCGCCTACAGCTGGCACTCGCAGCGTGCCGCCGAGGGCCTGGCCACCGTCAATGCCCAGAATGCCCAGTTCACCATTGAATACAGCGCCACCGGCGTGGACACCATCACCGTCACCGCCACCAGCCCCTACGGCAGCGCCTCGGCAAGCATGGCCGTGATTATCGACGACTGCGCCCCCATCGACAGCCTGCCTTGGGAGCCCACCTTCTCGCACAACAGCCAGTTTATGCCCCAGATGGCCTGCTGGCATGTGTGGGACTTCGACACCCTGATGGGCAGCAACTGGAGCACTTCGCAGGTGTCGCGCCCCAACCAGGGCATGAGCGCCATGACGGTGCTCTGGTCGCCAGCCGTGTCTACCGGCCACGCCAACGACTGGCTGGTGCTGCCAGCCATCCACTTCAGCGACAGCGCCGAAGCCCTCGACCTCTACTGGAACCAGCTGGCATTGGGCGACGGCCAGTTGCAGGTGCGCATCTCCACCAGCGGTGCCGACGACACCTCGCGCTTCATCTACCGTCCTGCCGAGATAACCGAGCCCTTGGCCAGCGACCCGCGCTTCGTGACCCACATCGTGCCCCTTGACCAGTTCGCCGGCCAGACGGTGCACATAGCCCTGGTGCACCAAGGCGTGTTTGAACACAATGCCAGCCTTTACGGCCTCGGTGTGCGCAGCAACCTGCTGCCGGTGCTTAACCTCTCGGCCCCCAGTCGCGCCAATGCCGGCGAGCCTGCACGCCTGCAGGCAGGCCTTGGACGCTTCGTGCGCCGCGGATTGGTGGTCGATTGGCACAGCGCAATGGCCTCGCGCGGACAGGCCACTCTCGCCGACATGGAAGACAGCCTCGACATCACCTACCATGTCGCTGGCACCGACACCGTGACCCTCACCGTCAGCAACGAATACGGCACCACCATGGCCACGGCCGTCATCCAGGTGACCGAATGCACTGTGCGCCAGCTGCCTTGGGTGGAGAACTTCCAATCCGTGACGCCCTCCGGCAATGACCCGCAGGAGAACCTGCCCGAATGCTGGTACTGGATTAGCGAAGGGACCGCCCCCGTGCCGCCCCAGGTGGTGGCTAGCGGCTGGCGCCACAGCGCCACCGACAATGCCCTCAGCCTCGTGGCCGGAGCCTCCGACACCCTTGTCTACGCCCTCCTGCCCCCGTTCGCCGACACCCTCGGCCGTCTCCAGGTGACACTCTGGCACGGCTTCGCCCCCCGCAACCAGTCAACCAGTCAACCTGTCGACCTATCAACCTATCAACTTTCGGTTGGTCTCCTGCGCGGCGAGCAGTTCATCCCCGGCGCCGTGCTGACGCCCGGCCTGGTGGATGCCGACAGCGGCCTCCACGGCCGTGTGGACACCGTCACCCTTGCCGCCGACCGCCGCATGGGCGACCGCGTGGCGCTGCGGTGGCTGTGCACCGTCAGTGTGGCGCAATCCATCTGCATCGACAACATCATCGTGTCGCATTCCGACAGTGTCGACCCGGGCCCCGTCTACTACACCCTGACGGTCGCCACCTCCGACAGCACCATGGGCCGCGTCTATGGCGGCGGCAGCTTCCTCGAAGGCTCCGAGGTCGAGATACGGGCCTACGCCCTTTCCGGCTACCGCTTCCTGCAGTGGAACGACGGCGACACCCTCAGCCGCCGCACCGTCCGCCTCACCTCCGACACCCTCTTCACCGCCTACTTCGACTCCATCCCCGTGGGCATCGACAACTCTCCACTCACCACCCTCCACTCACCACTTATCTATCCGAATCCAGCCACCCACAGCGTCACCGTGCAGACCGACGAGCAGCGCCTGCCTGCGCAGCTCACCCTCTATGCCGCCGACGGGCGCCGTGTGCTCTCGCGCACCCTTACCGCTGCCAGCACCGCGGTGGACCTCTCGCAGCTGGCCCCGGGCGCCTACTACTGCGTCCTCATCCACGAGGCCGGAACCACCACCCAGAAACTGATTGTTACGCGGTAGCGGTTAACTTTTGTTAATACTTTCTAGATACTCTCGCCATCCTCTCTTCGACCCCCGACGAACAAGGTCGAAGAGAGGACGAGGAGAGTACGACGAAGATACCTACAAAGTACTAAGAATTAGTGTTTTGTGTGTTTTGTTTGTATTTTATTGTATTTCAATTTGTTGTAAATATATTTCAAAAATCCGCACCGAAATCGTCGCGGATTGATGACTGGCTCTTGTTTTCTTTTTGTTAACATTTGTTAACAATTTTGTTTCCGCTACTGGCACCCCGCCAGGGGTGCAGGATCTTAGGCGGGGGCATCGCCCCCGATGCAGGTTGGGATATTGTGATACGCCCCGCAGGGGCATAAGAGGTGGGTTCTTGTGCCCCTGCGGGGCGCCGTGGGGAGGGTGCGTCTGTCGGGGGCGTTGCCCCCGCCTAATGTCTTTGACCCCTGCGGGGACGTGTTGCATCTCCGTCCATCTTCCTGCGGGGGAGGTGGCGCTCTCTGCTATTTAAAAAAACACACTTTTTTGTCATATAAAAAAATATTCGTAACTTTGCACCGTCGTTTCTATTTCGACCCCTATTATGAATTGCTATCGTCTGCTGCTGATACTCTTTGTGTTGATGCCGGTTGCGTTGGAGGCTCAGGACAGCACCGAGCGGAAAGCTGGCTGGGTGGTGGGGGCGTTCCCTACGCTGACCTACTCCAATACGCTGGGTTTCCAGTTCGGCACCTGCGGCAATGTGTTTTTCTATGGCGACGGCTCGACGTATCCCGACCCGCTGCATAAGGTGTCGTTCGAGGCGTCGCACTTCACCAAGGGCCGTTCGCGCTTTTGGTTGGCACTCGACAGCAAGAGCCTGCTACCAGGTTGGCGAGTGACCCTGTCGACGCTCTATATCATGGATCCTCTTTATTTCTTCTATGGCTACAATGGCGCGGCGCAGAGTTATAGCGCGGCACTGAATGACGAGTTGCATTACAATGTCGACCGCAATATCTTCCAGGCTTTTGCTAACTTCCAGCGGGTGCTGATTGACACACGCCCCCGTCAGCCGCAAGCGGCTGCCACCTCCTCTGTCTTGGAGGGGGAGTTGAAGGTGGTGGGTGGTGTGACGTTCTCCAACTATCGTTTTGATGACTATAATGGCGACCAGTATGGCGGCAACGATACTGCGACACTCTACCGCGACTATGTTGCCGCTGGCTTGATAGGCAGCGAAGAGGAACACGGGGGCAATGTTCTCGAGGTGAGAGGCGGCATTGCCTACGATACTCGTGACATCGAGGCGGCTCCTAACAAGGGATTCCTAATCGAGGCTTTTGTGAACCCGGGCTTCTCGCCGCAGCATAGTTACGTGAAGGCCTGCACCTATTTCTCCCATTTCATTCGAATTCCGTTCGATTTGAAGCCAGGAGACCCGGTCTTCGCCTATCGCTTGGGGTGCGTGGCAACGCTGGTAGGCGATGCACCATTTTATATTCAGCAGAGTGTGCCGATGCTGGTGCCTCATACGATGCTTACTGAGGGGTTCGGTAGTGCCAAAACCATTCGCGGATATTATGAGAACCGCATTGTTGCCGACGGTGTGGTGTGGGGCAACTTCGAGTTGAGAATCAAGGTTGTGAAATTCACCCTGTGGAATCAATATTTTTATATTGCACTTAATCCCTTCTTCGACTGCGGAGTCATTACGCAGAGCTACCGCCTCGACCGTCAGGTCGCTTTGGACGGATGGCGTGACCCTGTGACATCCTTCGGCATAGGCTTCAAGGGTGCCTGGAACGAGAATTTTATCGTCTCCGCCGAATTGGCCCATTGCACCAACCGTTCTCTTGGTGACCCTTTCTGGATTGACCTAGGGGTGAACTATGTGTTTTAAATAGGGAAGATAAGAGTTAAGACAATGCTATCTGTAATAAAAAAATAAACTGTATGAAACGTATCTTACTATTCTTTTTGGCACTTGCTGTGCTTCATACAATTACGGCGCAGGAACGCTTCGTGTTCACGCCTCAGTGGACGGCACAGGCACAGTTTGCCGGCTACTATGTGGCGCAGGAGAAAGGATTCTATCGTGACGAGGGCATCAATGTGGAGATTATACATCCCTCCGTTACCCAGTCGGCCATGAACCGTATGCGCAAAGGTGAGAGTCAGGCTACAACGCTTCAGTTGTGTCAGGCCATGGAGACTATTGACGAAGGCATCCCGCTGGTGAATATCCTCCAGACCTCGATGAACAATGCCATGGTCATCGTCTCCCGTCGTCAGATGGATCCTCTGACCCAAAAAGGGGCCCGGGTCGGCATCTGGAGCGCGGGGTTCGGACAGCTTGCCATCTGCATGAGCTCGAAGGATAGCCTCAACTATCAATGGATTCCTTTCGCATCCAATCTTAACCTCTTTGTGGCTGGGGCCATTGATGCCACGTTGGGTATGAGCTACAATGAATACTACCAGCTGAAACAGACGGGTCTTCCGATAGAAGAGAAATATGTCTACCGTTTCTGCGACCATGGCTATAATGTACAGGAAGATGGTGTATATATGCAGCGCAATTATTACCTCGCCCACAAGGAGGAGGCGCGTAAGTTCGCTGCTGCGAGCCGTCGCGGATGGGAATGGGCTGCCGCACATCCCGAGGAGACGCTGGAAATAGTGATGAAATATGTCAAGAAAAACCATATTGCCACGAACCGCATTCTGCAGCGCCTGATGTTGGAAGAAACCCTCCGCCTGCAGGTGGATCGTGAGTCGGGCAAGCGCGAATTCCGCTTGAGAAAAGATATGGTGGAGAAGGCTTCGCGGCTGATGGTGGAGCAGAAAATGTTGAAAAAAGAGGTAACCTACGAACAATTGACAGATGAAAAGACTAGATAGAAAACTGAGCCTTTGGGTGGCATTGTTTGCCGCCGTGATACTGGTGGCATCGCTGGGATTTATGTTCGGCGTGTCGCGCCAGGCTATCCGTCAGGAGGCCGTGAACCATGCAACGGAAATCTTGGAGAATACCACCTTGCGGGTGGAAAAGATTTTGAACCAGGTGGAGGTGGCAACGAATAATACAGACTGGCTTCCTTCCCGCCACTTGGATGCACCTGATTCGATGTTTGTCTACTCCCGTCGAATACTGGTGAACAATCCCAACCTGAATGGCTGCTCCATAGCCTTTGAGCCTGACTACTTCAAGGATAGGGGCCTCTATTTCTCGGCCTATTCGTACAATGATAATGGGGTAATCAAGACGACGCAGGAAGGCAACGAACATTACCAGTATTTCTACATGGATTGGTACCAGTTGTGCAAACTGCTGGACCGCCCTGTGTGGACGGAACCGTTCATGGACTTCAACCCTGACGATATTTATTCGCCAGACATGATTGTGTCGTATTGTAAGCCGATCAAGGACAAGGAGGGCAAGTATGTGGGCACCATCTCTGTGGATCTTTCGCTTAGTTGGCTGTCGCAGATGATTTCGGCCGTGAAACCCTACCCGAACTCCTATAGTATGATGATTGGTCAGGGTGGCACCTTCTTTGTGCATCCCGACACTACGAAGCTGTTCTACCAGACCATCTTCACCGAATCGCTTGAGCGTGACGACTCGGCGATGGTCGAGTTGGGACATGCCATGCAACGTGGAGAAGAAGGCATGCGCCAGTTGACTATTGATGGCACAGAGTGCTACGTCTTCTTTCAACCCCTCGGCGAAACTGGCTGGAGTGTGGCCATTGTCTGCTCGGAGGACGATATCTTCGGCTCTTTCTATCGCATGCGCCGGGCTGTTATTTTCACGGTTCTGGCAGCCTTACTGTTGATGATGATTATTATCCGTCGCATTATCCGTCATGAGTTGAAGCCCCTTACCAGCCTTTCGAAGCAGGCGGAGACCATCGCCTCGGGTGACTTTGGTAAGGTTCTGCCCGACGACGGGCGTAGGGATGAGATTGGCCAGTTGACGCAGTCGTTCTCCCACATGCAGCACTCGCTGGTAAGCTATATTGATGAGTTAAAGACGACAACGGCACAGAAGGCATCGATAGAGAGTGAATTGAAAGTGGCTAGCGAGATACAGATGAGCATGGTGCCGCGTATCTTCCCGGCTTTCCCAACCCGCAAGGATATCGACCTCTATGCCTCGATGACCCCCGCCAAGGAGGTGGGTGGCGATCTTTACGACTTCTTTGTGCAGGATGAGTGCCTCTATTTCTGCATCGGCGACGTGAGCGGCAAGGGCATCCCCGCCAGCCTCTTCATGGCTGTGACCCGCAACCTCTTCCGCATCGTCGCGCAGCAGGGCCATTTGCCAGCCGAGATAGCTACACAGATTAACACCATAGTCTCGCACGACAACGATCAGAATATGTTCGTTACCATGTTTATCGGCCGTGCCGACCTCCGGACGGGGCGCCTCGACTACTGCAACTGTGGTCACAACGCACCGCTGGTCGATGGCAAGTTTATGAACATCAAAAACACCAACTTCCCTCTCGGTGTCATGGAGGGTGTCCCCTTTGTCGGAGAAAGCATCGACGATATCCGTGGACACCAGCTACTGCTCTACACCGATGGCCTCAACGAGGCGGAGAACCCGCAGCATGAGCTGTTCGGCGACGACCGTCTGATTAGCCTCATGGCTGGCAAGCAGGGGGCCGACTCGAGGGAGATTGTCCTTATGTTGCAGGAGTTTGTTGAACGCCACCGTAATGGTGCAGCGCCAAATGACGACCTGACCTTACTTTGTCTGAAACTGATAATTGAAAACAATAAATAATCTATGAAACGAATTTTCATATGGGCTTTTACGACCCTCTTTCTGGGCAGCTTCGCTTTGACATCCTGCAACAAGGATGATGAAAAAAACGACTCCAATATGGCAGATTACACCGTCATTGTCTATGGCATGTCGGGGGGAGCGATGGACTATACTATGGAAGACGTTTGGCGCGAGGTGCGCGACCAACTTACCGATCAGCGCATTCGCGTCATCTGTGCATACAAATACGGCAAAGGGGGTGAATACTTCACCGGCCATTACGCCAACCCTGGTGACTTTGTTGTCTTTGAACTAACCAAGGACACCCGCTTCGAAGACCTTCACAACTATGTTGTGTCCGATAGTACCCGTTCCATCACTCTTTTTTCTGCTGGGACTCTGACATCCGTCTTGAACAAGGCAGTACGGGATGCCCCGGCCAAGAAATATGTGCTAGTTACCTATGGCCACGGAAGAGGCTTCGAATGCAATCTTGACTATCCCATGGATCTCTGGAATCAATCCAAGGGAGTTATCAGTGACGAGTGGTATGATGGTATGAATATGAATATGTATGAGCTAAGCAAGGCCATCGAGCAATCCGACATCCATCATCTGGAATGCTTGTTGCTGCACAACTGCTTGATGGGCGGCATGGAGTCGTTGACGGAGGTGGCGCCCTGTGTCGACTATATCATTGCCACCCCCTTCATGCTGACCAGTGAGGACAACCCGCTGATTCCCATATTGGTGAAAAATCTCCGAGCTAAGATCGATTTTGAATCTGCTGCCCGTACCACCCTTGACGAGTCGGCTGACCGCCTGCGGGACGGCTATTTGCATGAGAGCCTTCCTTACCAGAATGGTTGTGTGGAGCTGTTGAAAGCTTCCGCTCTGAACGACATCTGCACCACCGCTGGTTTGCTTGTCAACCGTCTGTGCGAACTCTATTCCACCCATCAAGAGGCCATCGACACTGCCACCTGTCGTGCCTATCAGTTCCTCAACACTTATCCCTATTTTGATTTGCTGGACTATGCCGAAAAACTTGCCGATGCCACACAGGACTCCCAATTTCAAGCCATCCACAACCAATTGGCTGCCGACTTCGGGCGTGCCATCTTGAAGCAGGTGACCATTGATTTGGGAGAATGTGCTGCCCTCTCGGCCTATTCGCTGTCGGTGGTGCTGATGGACAAGCAGTACTACAATGCTAATTCCACCCTCGTTCCTACTTTTACCCGTCGGCAGGCCTACGAGTACACCTCGTTCCATCAAAAGACACTCTGGGGCAACTGGCTCGACACCAACCTCCAAATTCCCACGGGCAACCCCTGTGGACAGGTGATACAATAATGAAGAGATTTTTTGCATTGCTTTCGGCAGTGATGCTGATGATGGGCAACGTCAGCAAGGCACAAACTACCGATACCACTAAGTTGACGAACCTGGTTGTCTTTGTGCGTTTTGCCGACGACGAGGGGATAGACCACCCGTTTTCCGCCATCGATTCAATGTTCAACTCGCGGGAGCCGGGTTACCTGAGTGTCTACAATTTCTACCAGGCCCTCAGCTATGGCAAGATTCAATTCAATACGGTTTATACCAACAATATCCACGACGGAATCATTGTGTCGTATGTCGACACAATGCCCCGTAGCTACTTCCAACCCTATAGTGAGAGCAACCCTATAGGCTACCACCCTGAGGAAAAACCCTCACAGGGAGTTTCGATGCGAGAGGCAGAACTGTTGGGCCGTATTGTCAGCTATGTCAACTCGATGCATTTGGTGGACAGCACCGTGGTGCTCGATGGCAATGGCGACGGCGACATCGACAATATTAGCTTCATCGCGAAAGGTGGAACGGGGGAGTGGAACACTATCCTTTGGCCCCACATGGAGTATTTTCCACACGACTCACTGGGCTGTGTGCTGACAATCAATGGTGTCGCTCCCAACGCCTTTAACTTCGAGTTTGAAGGGGCTGAGGAGGATTTGTTCTGCACGCATGTGTTCCGCCATGAGATGGGGCACTCGCTTGGTTTGCCCGACCTCTATCATTATACCAACTATGACAATGTCACACCCGCTTTTCTGTGGGATATGATGAATTATTCCCAGAGGACGAACCACACAAGTGCAATATTGAAAAATAAAATACTGCATGTGGCCGACGATCCGATAGAGATTACCTCGGACGGGGACTATACTTTGCAGAGCGTGGGCACAAGCCCCTCGCAGAACTGCTACTACATCAAGTCGGCCATCGACAGCACGCAGTGGTACGTGTTTGAGTATCGCAATCAGGAGGACCTCTTCGAAGACGGCATCCCGGGTACGGGCCTTCTCGTCGCACGTTGGAACGACACGGTGACACTAGATAATAGCAGTAGCTATTCCAATGCTTTTTTCGACTTCTACAATATAGCGCATCTGTATTGGATTTTCCGACCGGGCAGCGATATCGACACGGTGACCGGTAGCATCCGCAATGCCCATTTCAGCCTCGCCTCCGGCCGCACCGCCTTTGGCCCCACCACCGACCCGCATCCGTACCTCACCGACGGCACTCCCGAGACCAGCTTCGAAATCACCGATATCCGTGAGAACGGCACTGAGCTCACTTTCCATGTTCATTTCCTCAGCACCCAGGGCATCGACAATCCTGAGACAGACAATGTAAAAGTCTGCGCCCGCGACGGCCGCATCATCGTTGACGGTGCCCACGGCGAAGCAGTTCAAGTCTATGACATCATGGGGCGCCAACTCACTTCTTTCGCCACTCATCTCTCACCTGTCGCTCTCCCCACAGGCGTCTACATGGTCAAAATAGGTGACCGCCCCGCCTGCAAAGTGGTTGTGCTAAACTGATAAAGAAGTAATGTCATGATTGTCGCCGTGTCGGTTCAATGGGACTGACACGGCGACTGCCATTTTGTCAGTCAAACTTTAAACTTTAAACCTTCTGCCTGCTTTGCAGGCCTTGAGCACCTTATAAATTAATTAATGAAGCGAAAAAACTATAAACTTTATTTTTTTGGCACGGATGTTGTTATATGATGGGTGTGAAGCTCAATCAGAACGAAAAGAACAAAAAGAATCGAGCACACATATTCTGATAGTTCTTTTAGTTCGGATTGAAAAAAGAAAAAGCAAACAAAAAAAGAAAGGAAACATATTATGAGCAAAATCATCGGAATCGACCTCGGCACAACCAACAGCTGTGTCAGCGTCATGGAAGGCAACGAGCCTGTAGTTATTGCAAACAGCGAGGGTAACCGCACCACCCCCTCCGTGGTGGGCTTCCTCGAGAATGGCGACCGCAAGGTGGGCGACCCCGCCAAGCGTCAGGCCATCACCAACCCCCACAACACCGTCTACTCCATCAAGCGCTTCATGGGCGAGACCTACGACCAGGTGACCAAGGAGATTGAGGCTGTGCCCTACAAAGTGGTGCGCGGCAACAACAACACCCCCTGCGTCGACATCAACGGTCGTCAGTACACCCCGCAGGAAATCTCCGCCATCGTGCTGCAGAAGATGAAGAAGACCGCCGAAGACTACCTCGGTCAGGAGGTCACGGAGGCCGTCATCACCGTCCCCGCCTACTTCAACGACAGCCAGCGTCAGGCCACCAAGGAGGCCGGCGAGATTGCAGGCCTGAAGGTGCGCCGTATCGTCAACGAGCCTACGGCTGCCGCCCTCGCCTACGGTCTTGACAAGAAGGCCAACGACATGAACGTGGCCGTCTTCGACCTCGGCGGCGGCACCTTCGATATCTCCATCCTGAACCTCGGCGACGGCGTCTTCGAGGTGAAGAGCACCAACGGCAACACGCACCTCGGCGGCGACGACTTCGACCGCAAGATTATCAACTGGATGGCCGACAGCTTCCAGAGCGACAAGAATATCGACCTCCGCAAGGACCCCATGGCCATGCAGCGCCTGAAAGAGGCTGCCGAGAAGGCCAAGATTGAGCTCTCCAGCTCCATGGAGACCGAAATCAACCTGCCCTACATCACCGTTGCCGACGGCGTGCCGCAGCACCTGGTGATGAAGCTCACCCGCGCCAAGTTCGAGCAGCTCTGCGACGACCTTATCCGCGCCACCATCGAGCCCTGCCGCAAGGCCATGCAGGACGCCGGCCTCACCAACAGCGACATCAACGAGGTCATCCTCGTGGGCGGCTCCAGCCGTATCCCCGCCGTGCAGAAGAAGGTCGAGGAGTTCTTCGGCAAAGTGCCCAGCAAGGGCGTCAACCCCGACGAGGTGGTCGCCATCGGTGCCGCCATCCAGGGCGGTGTGCTCACCGGCGAGGTGAAGGACGTGCTGCTGCTCGATGTGACTCCGCTGTCGCTCGGTATCGAGACCCTCGGCGGCGTGATGACCAAACTCATCGACGCCAACACCACCATCCCCACCAAGAAGAGCCAGGTCTTCAGCACCGCTGCCGACAACCAGCCCGAGGTGGAGATCCACGTCCTGCAGGGCGAGCGTCCCATGGCCAACGACAACAAGACCATCGGCCGCTTCCATCTGGCCGGCATCCCGCCAGCACCGCGTGGAGTACCGCAGATTGAGGTCACCTTCGACATCGACGCCAATGGTATCCTCAATGTCAGCGCACTCGACAAGGCCACCGGCAAGAGCCAGAACATCCGCATCGAAGCCAGCAGCGGCCTCAGCGAGGACGAGATCAAGCGCATGAAAGCCGAAGCCGAGGCCCATGCCGACGCCGACAAGAAGGCCAAGGAAGAGATTGAAAAGATTAACGGTGCCGACGGCATGATCTTCCAGAGTGAGAAGAACCTCAAGGAGTATGGCGACAAGATTCCCGCCGACAAGAAGAGCGCCATCGAGGCCGCCCTCACCGAGCTGAAGGCCGCCCACAGCGCCCGCAACGTCCAGCAGATCGACGCCGCCATGGCCAAGATCAACGCCGCCTGGCAATCCGCCAGCGAGGACATGTACAAAGCCCAGCAACAGGCCGGCGGTAACCCCGGTGCCGGTTTTGACCCCAACAACATGGGCGGTAACCCCAACGCAGGTGCCGGCCAGCAAGGTGGTAACCCCAACGACAACGTCACCGACGTCGACTACGAAGAGGTGAAGTAATAAAAAGTCTAACAAACGAAAAGAGGTGCAACCTTTTGATTGCACCTCTTTTAATATCTACAAAATATTATAATGACAGACAAAACAAAAGAAATACAATTGGATTATGTAGCATGTCTTTATTTCAAAAGAGAATTATTGTTTTTCCGTCAAGCTTATGACAATCCTTCAAATTCCCTTTTTGAATTCTATATTAAACTTAAGTCTCACCTTATTTCGTTAAAAAATTTCAAAGATTTTATAAAAGAGAAAAGTGTCCTTTTTAAAGATCGCGCCGAGTTAAATGCACAGAAAAAAGGACTCAATCAATTGCTTAACTGCGCGGAGTATTTACGTAATAAAATATGTGGCCACGTAAATAGTTTCTTTATAGAACAAGCTGTCACATGGTCTCCAGAAATACTCTCAAATGTAGAGGGGAATGTCCCGCAAGAAATAGTGGAACAATATCGTACAGAATTATTCATCAAATCACTGATTGAATCAGGTATAAACTCATACCGTATTGATTTTAATGATAACACCATTTCCCCATCTGAGATAGATCTTCTGTATCCACCAGACTTTGAAAAACTTATGACATTTATTGAAAATGTCAATGAAAAAAGCATTCAGCTGTTAGACCAATTAATCGCTTTAACAAAAAAAGATGTGCATTTCTTTGATAGTATTGAAGAACAATTAAAAGCAATATCTGTTGCTGCAAAAATGGATTTTGGAACAAAAAAATAGACACACTTAATCCATGCGGAATACTCCAATTTCTTGTATATGTATTGCCCTTGACTCTCCCTTTAGTCATAGATATATATATTTCTATAAAGAGAGGCCTTGTCGCCTCTCTTTTTTTGTGGGTTATATCTGCCTTCTTTGTGCCTTCTTTGTGGCAATAGTAAAATTACTGAAAACCAACCGAATATGCAAAACCACATACAATCTATACAAAATGCTGATTTACAGCATTATTATTGTATAACCTCTCGGTGATCCCTCGACGGTGTGTCGGCGGTCTGCTTACCATCCTCGGAAGGGTTGTTTCCTACATGGCAAAAACATTTTCCACAAAACACACTTTCGAGTCTCATTTTAGCCATTCCCATATTTCTTGGCGGTGTAATGAGTCATTTCGGTCATTTCCAAAATTGCTTGGTGGTGTAATGGTTTATTTCAGCCATTGCAAAAATTGCTCTGGTTTATTGCAGGTCATTCCTTGTCAGTTGGAACGAGTTTACCGTTTTCATCATATTTCAGTTTGCCTGTTCTGATGTCCTCTTCTATTTCTGCATCAAATATATGGTTGACAACAGTAGGAGTCCATTTCTTGACGGTTTTAGGCACCTGATGGGTAATCACCTGCTCCATGAAACGTGCAACCATACCAACAAGATATGCTTGCGCCTCATCTTCACCGTGCAGACCATAGTTTATCCCGCACCTATTACATATCCAGTTGGCGGCATGGCACGATTCGTGGGCTATCAATTCTGCGTCCATTCTGGTATTTGGGTTGATATTGATAAAATAGCCAGTATCCCCTTGGTAAACAATAGGACAGACCACTTGGCATCCTGCCCTAACACCACGAAGGCTATTCTCCCAAATTCTGAAACGTTCAACCTTTCCATTTCTTTCATTGTAACGCAGGAATATTTTCCTGACCGCGAGATCGCTTACTCCTATTCCAATGAAAATACTATATGGGTATATTTCATTGGTAAACTCATAGACAACGGTGCTTGTTTGCAAGTTCTTTTTCATTTGTCCTTAAAGAAAGAATGACCGAAGAATAAATCACCGAATACATCACGCAAAAACGTGAGCCAAATTAAAAATCCCATAATGCTTTATTTTTTATTGGTTAATATTATTTTTTTCAATTCCTCCACCGAAAAAGGAGGATTCTTTCTATGCATCATCGCATGACAATTAGGGCAAACAGGGACAAGGTCATTGTCAATGTCTAATTTGTAGTCTTTGCCTTTAGATGATATTGGCGTTACATGATGAACATGGATAAAACCTTCGCCAATCTCGCCATAGGTCTCTTTGAAATCAATCCCGCATACTTCGCACTTACACCCCTTCAATTCAATACATTTTTCCCGAGCTTCACGGTTTCTCTCGTATCGGTTCGTCGTTACTTGTCTCAACTCCCCTTCGTTAAACTCTTTGTCATCTTCTGAGAAGCCATCTACATTATCAAGAGTCTCGGTTGGTACTACATTTTTCTTTGATTTTACATTTGCTTGAACCAATTCAGCTTCTTCATGAGTCAATTTGCTGCCTTTTTTGATTTTCTCGGCTATTTCGGGCGACAACATACCTATTTCAACTGATATTTGAAGCAGGTCATGATTGCTTCTCCAGTAGCCACACACTTCATCTTTTTTCTTTCTACTTGCAAATGGTATGCTCTTGCCATCCCAAATACCAAGCATCCACGTTATTTCATTCTCGGTGTTGATATACTGATTGCCATTAACAATATATGTATATTTCATGTGAGACTTCTGTGAAGTATCGACATTGGTAAATGTTAATCCATACGCACTATATTTCTTTGTCATTGCATTTAGGTGAGCACTTCGCTCATCAGCATTCATTTTACTAACTGCTTTCATATATCATTTTGTTTATTCTATCCGAATGGCAACAAGAAAGGCGTAAAACCTTCGTTTATGATTCCTTATTCTAGGATGGGTGACTGGTAAATACCCTTGGGCAAATAAGGCACGAACATTTCACGCCAACGCGTGAACTTGCGTATCTTATTCCTCCGCCCATGTTAAGATTACCAGTCTTTATCCTAGGCGAACAAGCACTTCAAGCTCAATTATGTCTTTTATTTTCTATTTCTGCGTTTATATCATATTGTTTGTTTTCATTTCACGGTGCAAAGATACACATTTTTTTTCATTCGACGTTTTTTTTTGGAATTCACCAGTATTTATATTTGTCTTATTGAAGATTATTTTTAATGTAACCACCCTGTTCGTTGATTGTTTATAACTAAATAATGCCAGAAAGAAAAAAGTTTGTATTTTTGCTTTTTGAAAAAACAGATTAAATTAAAAAAGATGAATACGCTTAAGAAATTTGTTTGTCAATTAGTTAAACTTCCAAAGTTTAGAATTGAGGATGTTTTTACCCCTGCGAAAGCCGCTGATGCCAATTATATAGAACGTTCAGAGATAGACTCTTTGCTGTCCTCGGAAATGGAGACTCCAGGTAAACAAATAGTTGTGTTTGGTCATTCTGGCAGTGGGAAGACATCTTCTGTTAGAAATTTATTAAAAAAAAATCAATATAGATTTATCAGAACACATTGTGAAAGTAGTACTACTTTTGAACAGCTTATTCTTAATGCATTTGATGAATTAAATGTTTTTGTTGTTTCAGGTGGAACCCATAAAAGAACAGCCGTACTGAAAGGTCAGTTAGCAATAGAATACAACAAAATTAAAATGAATATCGGGGGTGAGTCTATTCATGAAGATTGTAGTACATTTTCAAGGTTATTACCACCTCAACTGACCCCACAAAAACTAGCTCAATTTTTAGGAGAAGGAGAGATCGTTTGGTTAATTGAAGATTTTCATAAGGTTTCTCCCGAAGAAAAAGTTCGAATAGCTGATGTAATAAAGATTTTCGTAGATAATGCTAATGATTACTCTATTTCTAAAATAATATGTATTGGTGCTTGTCAATCTGCTCATGATCTTATCAGACTTGACCCAAACTTGAGAACGAGGGTTTCCGAGATATCAGTACCTTTGTTGTCTGACGATGAAATAAAAAAAATAATAGTCAATGGCTTTTCTCTATTAAATGTTATACCAAGCCAATCATTGGTTGAGAAATTAGTATACTATTCTGATAGACTGGGCGCTTTTGCCCATCAAATGTGTATGGACATATGCAAAGGTGAAAAAATATCATGTACAACATTCAAAAAGAGGTTCATTGATGATGAATCTTTTCAATTCGCGGTAGATGGTTTTATTAAACGTAGCTCGGATACTTTTAAATCTATATATGAAGCTGCAGTAAAAAATGAGTTGGGGTGGTATATTCTTAAAACATTTTCTCACAATGTTAAAGATAAGCTTTCGTTAGATGAGATATGTAAGAAAGTTAATAAGAATGGTAGAACTTCTTTTGAAAGGGAACAAATTCAAGAAAAGTTAGAAGAGTTGAAGAGCCCGTCGTTTAGCATAATATATTATAATGCTAACTCTGAAAAATACGCATTGTCTACTCCATTTTGGCATCGTTTTTTAAGGCTTCAATTTAGTATTGAAAAATCCGAACAAACTCAAAAGAATAAAAACCGCAACAATCCTCACCTAAATCTGGTTGCAGATAAGAAATATCAAATTGTTGATGAATCAATGATTAAACTAATTAACAGCCTATATGATGAACTGAAAATAGAAATTATGAAGCGGTAAGGCGATATGTTGTTTATAACATAGTTGGTGTAAATTTCCACCTACGAGTTTTTATGTGGACGTTAATTAAGGTTGTCAAGGCATTTAGAAGTATTCGTCAACAGCAAATTTATATTGTGAGACAAATATTTCTTTGAAAGGCACGATGTTGTTCTGTTCATAGAATACAAGCATGGCTTTCTTGTAGTCGATGGAGTCGACGGTGCGGAAAGATAACGGGCAGTAGTCATTGGCAAGCAGGATGCCATTGCTGACCAATCGCGCGGTGCGCTTGTTGCCGTCGGTGAAGGGTTGGATATAGCTTATCAGCAGCAATGCCAACAATGCTTTCTCAAATACATTCTGCCGTTGGTTTATAATAGTACAGGTATCTTCAATGGCCTCGCGTATCTGAAATTCGTTGTCAAGTGGGCGATAGTTAGTTCCCGTAATACCAACGCGACGGTGGCGCAGTCCCTTTTCTGTCTCAAGACCTTCTACAAGCATGGATTGGATATCCTCAATCCGTCTAACAGAAAGCTCATGCAGATAATCCTTGTTGTCGAGCAGAAAGCGTAGCGTATATTTATGATTGAGCAACATGACAGCCTCTTCCTGTGTTTTGCCATCGGCAGTCTTGCTCTCGCGCAGCAGGCGCTCAGTCTCCAAAAGCGAGTAGGTATTTCCTTCTATCTGTGATGACTTCCAACTCAAGTCCACCCCCAACCGTTCCATCTCTTTACGGTAGGTGGTAGGCGACAGTTCACTCATATTCTTCTTGAATTGTGCCTGCAAAGTCTCGAGTTGCTGCTTCTCTTCGTTGTTGAAGAGTTGCACGGACGGAAGAATATCTGTAAAAAGGTAAAAGTTGAATGTGCTTTGTATCTGTCGCTCGTCCTGGTCGTGCAGGTAGTAAGTGTCGATATCAATGGGCATGGCGATGCGACAGGCGTTCGTAAGGCTATAGCGGGTGGCCTTGCCTTGTCCGCTCACAACAATATTCCCCGCCGAAATTTGTGCCGCCAGCATCCGTTTCAGCGTAGCATCGCTACTGTCAAACATTATACCTTCAGATATATCTTTTCGCAAAGACATAGGGTGGTATTGCAAATATTGCAGTATGTTCTGTTCATCCATAACCATTGTTCACTTTTAAAATACGGTGCAAAAATACTAAAATTTTCGCAAATACGGCTCAAATATTTGCATTCTTGTCTTAAAAAATGTATTTTTTGAGCCGAATCCCTTCTATGCGGCTATTGGTATCTGCTGGTCGAGGCGAATCTCCTCGACGGTGGAGAGGATGTAGACGGCCAGCTGGCCATTGTCGCGGGCGAATTGGAGGGCTTCTTCAAGTTGGTCTTCGGGGAAGAGGCGCGTGCTGTCGAAGTAGTAGAGGCCGCTCTGGCTGTCGTACCAGCCGCCCACATAGCCGTCGTGCTCCAGCGCATGATTAACCACGTACACAAGCCCCTCGCGGGAGTGGCACCCCTGCGTGGCAGCATAGGCCACGGCGATGCCCTCGGTGGGCATCTCCATGGTGCGAATATCGACGGTGAAGCCGTCGGGACGGAACTGGCTGAGGTCCCACACGCGCTCGGCAATGGCCTCGGGGGATTCTTGTTCGTTGCCCTTGTGGCTGCACGAAGAAAAAAGCATAACGGCGACAACAGCAATCTGCGCAATGATTATCAGCGGGATGCCGTATTTAAACTTCTTGTGCATCGTCTTATGATGCCATACCTTCATCCCCAGCCAGGCACCGATGCTGCCGCCCAGCGCCGCCAGCAGCAGCAAGGCAGCTTCCCTGATGCGCCATTTGGAGCGTTTGGCCTTCCACTTGTCGACGCCATACATGAAGAATGTCACAACATTGGTGACGATGAGATAGATGATGAGTATTTTAATCAGTTCCGGCATATCTATTTATTCAAATAGGCCTTCCTTCCAGCATCCGTCATAAGGCCTCGGTTTTCTAAATCATGGCAGCGGAGGATGTTGAGCTCAGTCCAGTGGCTGTTTTTACGGCGCGGCGAAATGCGCTGCGCAAGCCGGCCATCCTCCATCTTCTTAACGGTGGAATCTATCCACCCGAAACACAGCGCCTCCTCCACAATATCCAGATACGACAACGCATCGGGCAAAGGCTGTTTGCTCCGATACGAGGCCACCCAACACTCGCGCTCCGACTGGTGATTCTCCTCCAGCCATCGGCGCAACGCCTTGCGGCCCTTGAATGTCATAAGGTTCTGTATCTCCATTATACCATAAATACTGGCTGCAAAGATACACAATTAATTGCATTCACTAAAAAATATTTTGCCATGCGGAGAAAAAGGTGTATATTTGCCGCATAATTTGCGGTGAATAATAATCGTATTATCCTCATAAAAAATAGAGTTGACATCCTCCAGGTGGGCTAAGATAAATAAGTGCTCCACAGATACGGCTCTACACGACCAGCAAGACCTTGACACCAAAGAAATCCTCGTCCGCACTGATGCCGGTGGCCGCAGCACAAGCTATGAATTGACGCGATAAACAAAAAGAGAGACCAATCGGCCTCTCTTTTTTGTTTGTGCTTTCTACAAATGTATTAATGTCCCTTCAAAGTGAAGCAGCGATACTGATACGATAATCTGTAGTCTTTCTTCAGGGTTTCCGACAGAAAGGAATGTGCTATCAACTCCAAGGCAAGAGGCGATTCCTTTGCGAAGGTGTCAAGTTCTCTTTTGGTAGTTCTGTCGGGAAGTCCAATTCTACGGCCGAACTCCTCAAAGTCACCCCTGTCCACAGTATGGGTGTCGGTCATGTGCATCCCTTCTTTGAACAGACCTTTCTCCAGTGCAAAAATACGGGGCACATGCAGGTGCAGACTTGTATTGATGAGGTCGTAGGCGGGAGCGAGGCGGTAGTCGCCATCCCCTCGGTCGATCAGGGAGAAGTTTTTCAGGTGGGCATCGTCGTTCAGCGTGATGTAGTTGAACAGCACCACACGGAAGAATCGCAGCAGGTCCACCTGTGCGGCACGCACATAACGGCGGATGATGTCGGCACAATCCTCATAGCTCAGCATATTGTACTTATAATCGCTCCCGCCGTTGGCCTTGGTCAATCCTGCCAAAGAAGCGAAGTCTTCCTGCGGATATTTTGTCCCGTCGGGAGCCACGTCAAACCGTTTTGTGAGGTAAGCAGCCTCGCCGTCGCGAAAAAAACAGAGCGCATTGGGAGCGGTCTCAATACCGTAAGCTTGTGAAGCCATCTGCATGGTGAGGTGTTCGTTGGCAGGACAATATTTGCGCTCCAGCAATGCGTAGGATACCGGCGCGGGTTTCAGGATATACTGCCCCCGTTCTCCCTCTTCCGGCTTCGACAGCACTCCGCCGCGTAGCACCAGCGCCCCCTTGGGTTGAACGCCGGAGAGCGAGATGCGTCCGATATGGGCTGCATAGTCAGTCGAGTCGGCATTGTCGTTGTTGGGGCTGTCGAAATCAAGTATGTGCGACACTTGCTTTCCGCCAAACAGCTTGCGACAAGCCTCAGGGGAATAGGTATTAAAACCTTCCTTCAATGTCGAAGGGCAAAACTTCAATTCTTCCATTATCACATAGGTTTGATTGTTACTGCACCGATGGTGTCTGTCTGCGCTGTGGCCAGCAGTATGCCGAAATCGTCATTCTCATCGATATGTAGCAGTTGCGACTGCATTTTGCGGTTGGCCCCCTCGGAGAGCATATTGAAGAAAAAGGGGAACAAATGGTCGGAAGTGTAGGCTTCGCTCCTCACGGGCATGGCTAGACAGATGGCCCTGCCTGCATAACCTTCTGAATAAGAGAAACTATACCGTCCGCCGTCTTCTTCCGTCAGCACACCGGCTTCCGTGCCGTTTACATACACCTTACATTGTCTCATATTCCATCACTTTGGGTTTCACGTCAAGTTGGAGGCCGATGGTGTCGAGGATTTCCATCAGGGTGGTGATTTGCGGGTTTCCTTCGCCCCGTTCTATGGCGACAAGGGTGTTTACGGCCACCCCAGAGAGCTCTGAGACCGTACGCTGGTTCACGCCAAGCGTTGCCCGTCGTGCCTTGATTGCCTGTCCTATTTCTTTCAAATCCATAATACCAATACAATGCGATTTTCGGTGCAAAAGTACAACTATTTTTGAAACTGGCAAAACAAAATCGCAATATGTTGCGATTTTTTGGTATTGGATATGTAAAAGGAGCCGAAAAACATCAGAAATCGCAATATGTTGCGACAACCTATTGTGAAGAATAAAACACCCTTTCTTGATCCAATATTGTACCACAAACCGCTTCGCGGTTGAATATCAGTACCGATTATATTAGAGGAGGTGAAATAAGATTGATTTTTAATTAAAAAGAAAAGAGGTGCAGACATCCGATCGCACCTCTTTTTTGCTTTTTATTATAAAGCGATAGCTGTTTATCCCTCAGAATAGGTTTGTGACAGATACCTGTCCCTTGGCCCCACGATATTTATCATTAACAACGCCAAAGTCGCAAAATTATTGCATTGGGATATTTTTTAAAATCACATGCAACTGAGTATTTTGCTTAGTGCAGGCATACTCTTCGCATACGGTTCTCTCGCTCTACTCATACTCAACCTTACCCTTTGAGTATGCCTGGGGCATAGGAAGGACGTAAGAAGGGAGAAGGAAGGGCGTGGGAGCGTAAACCGCAACGACGGATAAAAGTTATAATATTTGCGTTCCAACCAACTTGAATACGTTATCTGCATCTGGACGTATTTGCATTACCGGTATTATAGGTGTTCTACCTTTGGCGTAATCAATAATGGTTTTTACAATGTGTTCTTGTGTTCTGCAACCTATAAAAATTTGATAGATATGTTCTCTTCCTATTGGAAGATAGATATTCTGGTCTTTACTCCAGTATAACTCGCTGTGATTATAATCCCTGTCATACCATATGAGTCGCCATTCATTTTCATCTTTATAGGCTAGTGATTTTCGCAGAAATCCATCGGTCACAATTCCTCTGTAGAAATCGAACGATTCCTCATAATTCACTTTTTCAAATACATATTTGTCAGTAAGGATGTCTTCAAGTATGTTATTGAAAAAACGGTAACGAATACAAATCCCATTATGCTTGTCCCCATAATATGCCCACTTGGAGCCATCTTCCCACGCCCTATCTTTACCTTCAACATGTCCAAAGCAAGCAACTCGTAAGCCATCAAAAACCGACTTATCTGGGAAAATATCATTGGGGAGTTTATCCTGTGCAATCGGGCAATCGGTAGGGTCGTTAAAGGTCGATGGTTTTGCTAATCGTATTGTCCGTAAAATCAAATCAATGTTGTTTTCATTAACTGTATAGAACTTGTAAAAATCTTCGAATTGGTATTTTTTGTTCTTAGATCCTTTAATATGATACTCTATACTCCTTCTGTAGTATTCTTCACTTTGGACATCATAGAATCTTGCTAACAAGAAGTAGCAATGCGCCAAATTGCAAAAGCAACCCTTTTCTTTAGAGTTCTGAAAGTAGTAGATTGCTCTTTCAAAGCAATTTTTTTGTTTTTGAGAATGCATCGCCGAGGATTTTCCAAGTTCATACAATTGGTTTCCCTTCTCAACAAACGTTGTATCCCAATTGTTTTCAATCTTTTCTATTTCTTCCATTACGCATTAGCCTTTTTCTATTATTGCGATTTCTTCAGGGGTGAGGTTGTAGAGGGAGTAAACTAATTGGTCAATTTTGTGTTCTAGTTCACAAACATCTGCATTATGATCTTTTTCTTTGATTGACAGAATATTTTCAACAATTGACGATATTTGAGAAGCATCATCTGCAATCTTAAAGGGGAGGGCTGATATCGTAGCAGCCTTTAGCGTATACGCCCCACCTGCTGTCATGATGCCGATAAAGTGGAAGTAGTAATGCATCAACTTACTATTTAGAAGTCCTAACACATAACTTATAGGTATCTCTGTTGAAGTCAAGATATAACCATTGCTTGGCAAATAGTGCTGCTCTTTGTCTATCGTAAAGGCCCATTTGTCAGCAGTCAGTCCCCAGATGATTTTTTCAGAATATTCAAACTCTTTATAATAACTAGCTGCACATCTTTGTAACGCATACCATTCATATCGTATGCCTGTCTCGTCTTGATTTCTTGCAGATAAATCGTCTTTGTAATTCGCCAACCATTTGTATATGGAAGGATACCTGTCCATAAGTGCGTACTCAGCGTCTGCTGAAGCCCCTGATATATTCTCATCTACTAACGGAAAGTGCCAAGGTATAAACAATAAGTTCTCATCGCTCTCATTATAATACCATTTACGAATATTCCTTCCCTGCAACATATTCTTGATGATAGAACGATTTGAGGCATCCTCATTAATCAGATATTCCTTCTTTTCGTTCGATATGATAAATGCAGGATTATATCCTGTAGTTACTCCTCTATTGATAGAGATTCCTTTAATATCTGATAATTGTTGAGAACCACTTTCTATCTTGCCTTTAAGCACAAGTTCTGTCATATCAGAGAACGACCACTCTTTTTCATCAAGATAATCTTGTGAATAAGAACCCCAAGTTTCTTGCCTACTTACAAATTCTGGTATAAATTGTTCTTTTTTCAATTTGTAAAACCTCTCATATGAGAAAAAATTACCTCTGCGAACATCTTCCTTCGCAATTTCTATAATGACACTAGACACAAGAACATCTTCAAAAACCTCAACTTGTTCAAAGTTAATTATCTTATGAATAGACTTCAATGCAATCAACGATCTTAGCTTCTTTCCATATCCAGTATTGAAAAACTTGTTTGTCGTTATTAAACTGAGTATTCCATTATTAGATAGAATATTCAAACCGTGTTCAACAAAATATATGCTCAAATCTGCTGTACCAGAATAAACATTGTACTTATTCTTTAATGTGCTAGCTATATATTTTAGTTTCTTTGCTTCCACATACGGGGGATTACCTATCACAATGTCAAAACCACCTTTGTCGAAGATGTCTTTGAACCAAGTGTGCCAAAGGAAGAAGTCTTGGTTGGCCGATGGGTCAAGAGTATTGAGGCTGTCTTCGGTTATTGTACCGACACCTTGCTGACGGATGTAACTCTTGACACTTTCATTAATACGCTGGCGGTATTCGGTCTTTTCATGGTGGTTGGAGAGGGAGAAATATTTTTTCAGCCAAATACGAAGGTTCCGTCGAGTATCTTCAGAAGAGAAGTCCATTGAAACTTGAACAATTTCTTTACCGTCAATACGACGTTGATATGTTGTTCTCTTGTTGCTGACGGTTTCATTGTCCATAATATGGGAGAGGTCATGTTCTCTAAAACTCTCCACAAGGCTGTTGCCCTGCATAAACTTGTAGTCGAAGTTGGGCAAGGGTTCGGGAGTGTCTGCATCGACGACGATGGAGAGCCAGAAACGCAGGCGGGCAATATCAATGGCACCTTTTTCGATATCCACTCCGTAGATGTTATTCTCGATGATTTCTTTCTTTAAATCGACTCGGGAAACACACTCCTCCACCATTCCTTCGGAACGGTCCCCCTCCCCTAACTTAGGGGAGGAGTTTGAGAGTGCTTCACGGCAACGCCACAGTTCGTTCAACAACCCCATCGGGAAGGCACCACTACCGATAGCGGGGTCGCAGATTTTCACTTCGCGAAGAGCACTTTTGAGAGCGTCGCGATAGGGCTCCAATTCGGGTTGCATCTCATGAGTCTCTACAAAAGCACGAATATATTTATCGCAATCAGAACCATCCGAACTATCAGAATTTTCTTTTTGTTCTTTTCGTTCTGATTGAGATTTTCCTATTTGCGACGACAGGTAGGCAATCAGGCTCTCTTTACACATATAGCGCACAATCTCCTTTGGGGTATAGAAGGCGCCTTTGGCCTTGTTGTCCTCCAGCAGCGACTCGAAGATTTTGCCCAGCATCTCAGGGTCAACACCAATCTCAGCATCATCGGGGTCGTTCTCGTCGACGGTGAAGTTGTAGGATGCCATAAAGGAGAACAAATCCTCAAAGAGCGAAGCTGGTAACTTAATCTTCTGTTTATCCACTTCGTCTTTCTCGAACAAGCCTCCGTTCAAGTAGGGTAATTTCACCCATTGTTTCAACAAGCCTTTATCCCAATGCTCATTGGTAAACAGATTCTCTCGCTGGTCGCTTTCGGTGTTGAAAATGCCAAAGAATAGGGGCTCCAACACCTGTTCTAGGAAGTCGGATTGGTGAGGGCTGAAGAAGAATAGGTCGCGCAGAAATGCAGGGTTATTGTCCAGCCAGCGTTTCTTTTGTAGAAAGTGCAGGAAGACGATACGACCCATCATCTTCTTCACATAGTCGTGGATGGTGGCGCCCTCAAACCCTTGCCGTTTCAACTCGTCGACGATAATGTCGTAATGGTCGTGGTATTCGTTGAAGAATTCCTTGCTGAGGGCATCGACCGAGAAGGCCTCACGGAGGTCGGAAAGTTTGTAGCGACCTTTCATTTCGGCCACCCTCTCCAGTCGCTCAAGGGGTGTTTTGTATTGGCCCTTCTCATCCCCCATAATGTAGGAGAATCGTTTGGCCGAAGTGTTGCCCTCCTTAAGGTCGCAGATATAGGACAGTCGCCAATGGTGTCCATCGTCGAAGATGGCAATAGCACCGTCGACATCGTATTTCAGATAAGGGCTAATCAATTTGCGAAGTCCCACACGTTTGCGACGCACATCGCCACCATCGGCCACACGGGTGTAGAAGAATCCGAGTAGACGACCATCGGTATCCTCCATCTGACCGATGAAATGGCTTTTGTCGCCTTCGGCATTGGTGTCGAGCAACTCCGGACGTGAAGCCACATCGTTGCAACCGAAAACACGATGGACAATCTCTTGGCTATAGGTTTTGTAGTCGAACGACGATTGAAATATCTTGCGGAGGGTTTCGGGATTCATATTGTTGACTTATTTGAAGGTTTCGGAAAGAATAATATCTGCACTGGTGAGCGCCACCTGCTTGGTGACGGTCGAAATCTGCGGCTGGCTGTAGCGATTGTCCAGCTCTTCGAGTTGCTCCACAATCTTGATGAGAGGAGCAGGCTCCTTCTTCTGTTTTTTCGAAATGCGGATAAGCGCATCAGCCAACTGGTTGTAGGTGCCACGCTCCACCAGCTGTTTCAGTCGGTCGGCAGTACGACGACCTTCGTCGTCCAGCATCGGACGCACCTCACGCAAGAAAGCGGCAGCCTTCTTTGCATCATTGTCCTTGCTGCCAATCTTGGGTTTGTCCTCCTGATGCTCTTTCTGCTGGTCGAGGGTGTATTGTTTCAACGCTGTCTGTACCTGCTCGTAATGAAGTTGCTCACATTCACCGAAAGGAACTGCTTTCTCGTCGGGTTTAGCATAGAAGATGTCGGCTGCCTCAAGGAAGGATAGTTCCCTGATGTCGGCACCAACGAGATAGAAGGCTTTCTTTAGGGGTGAAGCTAGATAAGAAATCGTCTGTGCCGAGGGGGATGTCTGCGTACTTTGGCGGGCGCAGCGGCTCTTGGGAGGAAGTTGCTTGATGTGGCGGTAGCGTGTTGGGTCGGTGTCGTGAAGGTGACGCACTTCGCGCAGCAGTTCCAAACTGCGGTCGGTTTCGTCGCGCACATCGGCATTGAAGAGTTTGAAC
This sequence comes from Bacteroidales bacterium, assembly GCA_045222295.1. Classification (GTDB taxonomy): domain Bacteria; phylum Bacteroidota; class Bacteroidia; order Bacteroidales; family P3; genus Colimorpha. Next base: position 125,624 of record JBGUXP010000003.1, read on the forward strand.
TCGTGCACCATCTCTTCGTGCGAGTAAATCTTGGTGTCCTCACCGAGGGCGGAATGGAAACTCTGCAGCTTGATAAGGGAATTCTTCTTGAGACTGATGATGGCGTCACCAGGATCTGACGGGTAGAACATATAGTTGTAGATGGCATCGGCTGTGGAACCGATACGGTTCACACGACCTATGCGTTGCATCAGACGGGTGGCGTTCCAAGGGCTGTCGTAGTTGACGATGATATTGGCGCGATGCAGGTTGACACCTTCAGCCAACACGTCGGAAGTGATGATGATGTTGTAGTCGTTGCGCCACTCTTCTTTGTATTTGGCATCGAAATTGGCACGTATCGTGTCACGCAGGCGGTTGCGGTTTTTGGCACACACCGCGAGGATATCGTTACGATGCAGACGCTCTTTCAAGTTTTTCTCCAGATAGTTGACGGTATCCACACTTTCGCTGAACACCACCAGTTTCCCTTCCAGATTCTTTTTCTTGTCAAAAAGCTCGTCCTGCAGCATATCGACGAAGAGATCCAACTTGGGGTCGGATTTGACCGCCTCCCACCGTTTGCACAGTTTCTTCAGCACATCGGCATCGTACCTCAACATGGGCAGGAAATCAGGCTTGAAGTCGGCAGCACGGAAGGTAATCTCGTTTTGGTCGAAACCCTTGCCAATGGCTATCTCGATAATCTCGTCCAACTCCAATCCATCGGCTTGCAATTTCTTCACGTTCAGTTCGGGGGCAATGATAACCTTGTCCTCCTCGAACATCTTTATCATACCCTCGGTGGCATCGAGAAGGGTGTGCAACGAGCGACGGAAGGCATCGAAACTACTCTCCAGACGTTTGACCATGTGGGTTTGGTAGATGGATGCCAGCGAGTCGGCCACCTGTTTGGCTTTTCGTCCAGAGGGCACTTTGTATGAGGGGCAATACTCCACAGCACGGTAACGGGCATAATGCAAGCCGCTGCCGTCGAACATATCGGGATTCTCTTCTTTCAGATTGGCGGTGGGAGTATCAACCAGTTTCTTATAGGTGTCGACGAAGAGCATCAGCACATCGGGCGACATCTGGTAGGTGCGGTCGGTGGGGTCGAGCAACTGCGGGAAATGAATCTCATTGGCATAACGGGGTTCGTGCTGAATATTGCTTCGTGTGCGGCGCACCATCACCTTCTCCAATACCTTGTGACGTAACTCCTGGTTGATGGCATCGATTCGACTGGTAAGGTGTTCGGCACTCAAGGTACGACGTTGCGACATGAGGCTCTTGAACTCCTTTATCCATGGGGCGAAGGTGTCGGCTATGTTTCCAATACCATCAAGTGTGCAGCGGGCGGTATCTTGGAACAGCAGCAGCTGGTTCTTGATATCCTCAGGGGTGTTGTTGAGCGGAGTTGCCGAAAGCAGTAGCACACGTTTGCCTCCTTTCACATTGCCCTTGTTGAGACGAGCCGACTTGCAGATGCGTTGCAACAGGTCGTAGTTGCCGTTGCTGTCGTGACGGAAATTATGGGCCTCATCGACAATGATAAGGTCGTAGTATTCTTTCTCGTCGTAACCGTCACCATCTATAACTTTATCAAGGCTTCCGTTGGTAATAAAACGGCTGTACTTGTTCTTGATGCCAAAATCTCTGAATGTCTCTTCCCAGTTACTTTTCACCGCAGGAGGGAAGATGACGAGGATGCGGGTGTTGTCGCCATTGGCGGCGATGAACCGCTGGGCAATCATAGCGGCCACCACCGTTTTGCCCAAACCCACCACATCGGCAATGAAACATCCACCGTGCTGCATCATGATATCGTAACCCTGCACCACAGCATCGCGCTGGTAGGTAAGGTTGTCGTAATTGTCGGGGAGTTGCGGAATGAAATCGTCTTCCACCTGGTTGCCGAAATGGTCGATAAGCATCCGCATATAAAGCTCGTAGGGAGTCGGCTGGTGGTCTTCGGGAGCCAGATGGGTCTTCCCCACGATTTGGTTCACATCGTCCAGCGTTACCGGAATGGCATCGTTCCAAAGCTCTTGGAACTGTTCCTCACAGTAATGCACATCGTCGTAATCCTTCATGGCCACATTGAGCTCATAGCGGGGTGGCTCGGTGGTACCGAGTCCTTGTGCGCTGAGGTTGCTGCTGCCCATGATGACCCAACCGTCGCTGTGTTCGCTGTGATTTTGCGGCAGACAGAGATAGAACTTTGCGTGGAGGTCTTTAGTGGGGTGGATGCGAAGTTGCAGGCGACCTTCCGACACATCGGTGCAGAACTGTCGGATGCCTTCATCCACTTCCGATGAGTATTCCGACTGATAGACATCGTTGAGGAAATCCTCGCAATATTGCTCCAAACTCACCTCTTTGTCACCGAAAAAGAGTTTGCCAGCCGCTTGTGACTGACGGAAGATATTGTCGATATTGATGCCGACAAGGATGCGAATCTCTTGGACGTGATCCAATTCTTTGCGCAACTTGAAGTAGCCGCTGGAACGAAAATAGCCAACAACGGCGTGGAAGATGTCGAAGTTGGCCATATTGGTGGCGATGCCGTGGAACTTGTCCATCAGCGTCGTCTCGATATTATTGAAAAACTTGGTGCTCATAAGGCTCAGCGTTTATGGCGCTTCGCCTTTCTTGGGTATAAAAAGTTATCCGTGTTCTTTTTGTCTATACCTGAGGTTCGCCAAAACCCTTACTACGAACAAGAAAGCCCACGGATACCCTTGAGCGTTCTGCTTTCTTACGTAGTAAGTTTGTGAAATTTGGCGATTTCAGGTATACTTCGAAAAGCAAAAACGCTTCTAAATTATGTATTTACAATTATTCTATCGGTCTATGTTGTTGTGTGTTTGGTTAATAACTACTATTTCGTTTTCAAGGTGCAAAGATACGGATTTTTTCCGGAACTGCCAAAACAATTTCCGCAAAGACAGAAAGAGGCCGCAATTTGGCGGTCGGTAACCACAATTTTTACATCTTTCAGACACAATGAAAATGGCGGGCTTGGTAGGGAAATGTTAAAAAGTTCCAAGTCTAACCTAACTCTAACGTAAGTCTAACTTAACTCTAACTTGAGGGTAAGGCTGTTTTTTAACATTTCAGGTCGGCATTACTCTCTTGGTGCTGTCATCGGTCTCAAATCTCAAATCTCAGTTGCAAAAAAAGTCACTATCCAACTCACTATTCCTCTCTTATTATTTATATAACTAATTAATAATAAGATATATATAAGATAAGAAGAATATAGGATGGATGTGTGAAGTGACTTTAAAAACAACTGAGACTCTGAGACTGAGACTCACGAATCACTCTGGTAGAGGTTAAACCTATAGGGGACAATGGATTAGAACAGCAAAAACGGATTAGGGAATATAATCAGAATCACAATCACAGTATTACAGTTAAAAAAATTGATATCAATTACCCCTTTAAATAATATATAACTAATTAATAATAAGTAATATATATAAGAATAGAAGGATTGATACCCCTCGAAATAGAAACTGTGATACTGTTATTGTGATTGTCGGAGATGATGGTTCTCCTCTAAAATGCAAAGAAATAATGAGATAGGAAACCCATCAATCGCCGAACTTCGTTACAGTTACAGTTGTTACAGTTAAAAACGAGATACCTGTTATATCCTTTTGTACTATATAACTATTTAATATATAATTAATTAAATATAAAGTAAAGAGAATTGTCATACCTCAAAAAAACAACTGTAACTGTAACACTTTACAGTAGAATCATTCATCTAAAAAGCAAAAATACAATAAGATAGGCAACCTGTCAATCATCCGCATCAAGCTAACGAACCTCGATAAACGGACAAAAAGCATCAATTTTGTCTCTCCTAAATGGAAAAAAACGGGCTTGAAACCTCTTTTTCGAAGCCTGTTACCCCTCAAGGAGAACAAATGTGCGTTCGCAATTTTTGCACTAAAAGTCATCTGGAAGGGTGCTTCATGCCACAAGAGCCCACCCTAGAGGTCAAAAAACAGGTGCGAGGAATAGGTGTGCTCATACCGACTGACAGGGAGACTGACAAATTGTCAGCGCGTGGCAGTCGCTGTGGCCCGGGGTGTCGATGATATTGATTATGTATGAGGTCTTCACCCCCCGCCCCCCCCTCAAGGAAGGATGAAGAATCTTTACCCCATCCCCCCCCTCGAGGGTGGACAAAGGGGGGTGCAACACCCTATCATCTCCTACCGAGGTAGGACTTAGGTAGGAGTTGATAAGGGGTTGGTAGGTGGATGATAGGTGTTTTGTGTTAACATGATATCTGTAAATCATACATTTATGGATATGGGTAAGATAAAATTCGACATAATTGTTCAACTTTTTTGTCGAATTTTGCAAAAAAAGAACAGGCACTGTAATTTTGGGGCATCAAAATACGTTATTATAGTGTGAAAGGTCAAGACTCTTTTGGCGAGTTGATGCTCCGCTACCGCGGGCTGCTCTTCTCGGTCTGCCGCCGCTACCGTCGCGACGGCCTGGAGGTCGACGACCTGCTGCAGGAGGTGACGCTGGCGCTGTGGAACGTGAGGGACAAGCTGTTGAGCATCACCTCGCCCCCCAAACAGGCCGCCTGGATATGGCGCGTGGCACGGAACACCTGTATCGACCTCGGGCGGCACACTCCCCCACCCTCGCCACTGCCTGACGACTACGACACCCCCGACGAGGACCACGCACTTCACAATGCCCTGCACGAACTGATAAGCAAACTGCCCGAACCCGACCGCGCCATCGTCACCTTGCACCTCGAGGGGTACGACTACAAAGAGATTGGCCGAGAGGTAGGCATGACAAAGAACAATGTGGGAGTCCGCCTGATGCGGATAAAAGAAAAACTGAGAGAACAATGGAACACAATATGATGACATTTGACGAACTTTGGGAACAGGAAGAGCGGAAGGGACTGCAGCAACGGCTGCAGGAGGACTATCCTGCCTGGCAGCGCCGACGCCGGCAACGCCAGACGGTGCTGGCAGCAGCAGTGGTCATTGTCGCTGTGCTTTCGCCTCTCACCTTTCACCTTTCACCTTCCAAAGGTTACGACTATGTGGCCTGCAACCGCAGCGGCATCGCCGACGCCCACTGGGCCACAGTGGCCGGCAATATTTTAACAACTGAAACAATATGAAACGCGTAAGCCTTTTAGTTTTTAGTTTTTACCTTTTACTTTTCGCAGCCGCTTGCTCGCGCGAGGAGATAGAGACGCCACTGTACCAGCGGTACGCCTCGCGGCCGGACCTCACAGTAGCGCAGGTCGGCGGCTTCCAGCTCAACGACACGGTGAAGGTCGACGTGGTCATCCTTGTGGCCGACGACAGCGCGGCCTGGCAGAGCCTCAAGACCGAGTTCGACATCCGCACCGCCGAGGGCATCACCAGCTGGATGGGCGACATCGATGAGCCCGCCAATCGTGTGAAACGCAGTGTACGCCCCGCCTGGCGCGCCATGGCCGTACACGCCGACCGCACCATCGCCTTCTATCGCATCGACACCGAGGCGCAGCGCCAGGCCCTGCTGGACTACCAGATGAATACAATAGATAACAAATAATAAAATCACACAATCAACGTTATAGCGATATGAAACACACACTGAAAATCTTCACACTTATTGCCGCCGTGCTCTGCCTGACTGGCTGCGGCCCTGACGACGAACCTGGGACCGGTGGCAACAGCATCTCCTACATTGTATCCAGCTGCACCGCACCTGCTTCGCCCATCACCGCCACCTACGACACCGATGCCGAGCTCGATGTCCTGCTAGACCGCCTGTGCTCTTATGCCGAGCAGGGCAAGGTTATCACCTTCCGCAGCAATGGCGGGCGTTCAAAAAGCTACACAACAAAAGAATCGACGACTTTCAGCACCACCAGCCGTGAGGAAATGAAGCGCTGGATGGCCGCAATGGAGGATGCTGGCAAGACCGTCACCGTGACCTACGACAGCCGTACCGCCACCTGGAACGGACGAGCTTACGCCCTTCCGCAACATCCAATGGCTGAGGATGGCCCAAGGGTGAGCCGCGTCACTTTCGACTACTCGTTCGATTCGACGGAAACCATTGGTTTGGAGCAGCATGTCGTCTATACCTATACCTGGGATGGCGACCTGCTGACGGCGGTGGAGACGGAGGAAAAGACATGGTACCAATATGCCGACGGCAGCACAGGCGACACCACTGTCTATTCGGGCCGGCTACAGCTTGCCTACAACGGCAACCTATGCGTCTCAGCGGGCAGCACCCAATACACCTACCTTGACGGCCTCCTCGTGTCCGAATGGCTTGGCTACGACAACGTGAGCTACACCTATATCTATGACGACGAGGGGCATATCATCGACTACATCATTACCGACACGGTGACAGACTTTGGGGTCGACGTAGAGGTCTCCATGCCGGGCTACCACATTGAGTGGGAGAATGGCGACGCCGTGAGGGCCTACGGCGACGACCGCCAGTCGCCCATGTGGATCTACGAATACGACAACTTCCAGCGGCCTCGGGGTGTCACCCTGGGCATCACCACGCTGCTGCCGGGCTACCAGCAATTCTTTGAACCCCTGACTCAATGGAGCCGCCACAACATCACCCTCCTGCACTTCAATGGCAACGACAACAGCTGGATTGACCTGACAGTAACCTACACCTACGACAATGCCGGCCGCCCCGTCAGCGCCACGCTGCCACGTTGGCTCGACGGTGGCCATGGCCATTGGACATTCGAATACGTTGACTGACGACACAATTAAGAGCAAGGAATATGAAAACAAGATTTTATATACTGCTGGCCGCTGTGCTCTGCCTGGCCGCCTGCGAGAAGAATCCTGAGAGCAGCGACAAGCAACGCGACATCACCTATACCGTTGGAACGCCGTCGTCCAACTGGCACATGCCGGATGGAAACGGGCGGGCGATGGAAACCGTCACCGTCCACCTCGAGACCGAGGGCGAGTGGCAGGCCCTGCTGGACCGCTTCTGCGACTATGCGGAGGCTGGCAGCACCGTCACGTTCTACAATGTAGGGACAGGGCGTGCGCTGTCCGCAGACGGCAAAGGCATCTCGCGGACGCGGCACGCCGCGTCCCTACAGACCAAGGATGCCACCACCTACAGCACCACCAGCCGCGAGGAGATGAAGCGCTGGATGGCCCAGATGGAAGACGAGGGCATGACCGTCACCGTGACCTACGACCCCAACACCGGCACCTGGAACGGCACCGCCTACGCCACCGCGCCACAGCCTCAAGAAGGCGACTGCTATACGGGACAGCTGGTCTACATCCAGCGGGATTATTACAGCGACTATCCCCAATATTCCTATTGGGGGTTAAAGGTGAGCGAGGATTCGATATTCCGTCTGGCAAAGAACGGGGTCTACCTCACCACCAACAACCCTCTAATAATTGACAGCACTACATACCGTGCCGGCGAGAACATGGGTGAGACGGTAACCATCTGTGGTGCGCTGAGCCTCCAATGGGATGCCTACAGCGACTACTTTGTGCTGGACCTCGATGGCAGGTCATATCCTTACGGGACACCACCCATGCCGGTGTACTATGGCGAGAAAGACGGATACAAATTCTTGATGACCCTCGACACGATGAACCACCGTATGTACTGCACCTCAACACTGGGCGACATGACCTGGCAGGGAGCCCTCGGCGGCGGCATATTCCACTACGAGGAGACCAGCGAGACCGATGGCCTGGGGAATCCTGTCATGCTTGTTACTAGCGGGGTGTCGGAAGGACATCCATTCTCGATGGAAAAGACCAACAGCACAACGCTTGTTTTGCACGACCTTGGCTATTATCAAACAGACCAATACGTCCACACCCTCGACGGGATAACCCTCCATCGCACCTACCTTTGCTGGGAAACATGGATTTGCGACACCATGGGTTTCAACATCGTAATCCACCTCAATACCGAAGGGGATGTGCACTACAGCCTCGGTTATTCCTCGTCGCCGTTCTATGTCGACTGTCCCACACCATTTGAGGCAGGAGAGTTCTACCCTAACTTTTTTGACTGGGGTCCGATAACCTATACTGCCACAGGGCGCTTTGTGGACTTTACGGCCAATTACATCGACGACAACACCGTAAGCCTGACTCCCGTCGACGAGTCTGTCGGCTGCGTCGGAAGCTATGTGTTCCACCGACAATAGTTTTTATCAAGGGCAACAGCGACTGCCATGTGGCTGACATTTTGTCAGCGCGTGGCAGTCGCTGACATTTTGGCACGGTTGTTGATTGTAGAATGTCGGTAAAATGAAAAATAAACAAATTAAAACATACGAATTATGAATATCAAACCTTTAGCAGACAGAGTCCTCGTGCGTCCTGCCGAGGCAGAACAGAAGACCGCCAGCGGCATCATCATCCCCGACACCGCCAAGGAGAAACCGCAGCGCGGCGAGGTGCTTGCCGTCGGCAACGGCACCAAAGACCATGAGATGACCGTCAAGCCCGGCGACCACGTGCTCTACGGCAAGTACAGCGGCACCGAGATCGAAATCGACGGCGAGAAGTACATGATCATGAAAGAAAGCGACATCTACGCTATCATCTAAAAACTAATCGGAATACTCGGAATATTCAGAGTACTCAGAATAATCAGAAAACAGAAAGGAAAGAATTATGGCAAAACAGATAGTTTTCAATAATGACGCTCGCGAGCAGCTCCGCAAAGGCGTCGACGAGTTGGCAAACGCAGTGAAGGTGACCCTCGGCCCCAAAGGCCGCAATGTGGTTATCGACAAGAAATTCGGTGCCCCGCAGGTGACCAAGGACGGCGTGACCGTCGCCAAGGAAATCGAGCTTGAGGACGGCATCCAGAACATGGGCGCCCAGATGGTGAAAGAGGTGGCCTCGAAGACCAACGACCAGGCCGGCGACGGTACCACCACCGCCACCGTGCTGGCACAGGCCATCGTCAACACCGGCCTGAAGAACGTCACCGCCGGTGCCAACCCCATGGACCTCAAGCGCGGCATCGACAAGGCCGTTGCCGAGATTGTGAAGAGCATCAAGGAGCAGGCCCAGGAAGTGGGCGGCGACATCCAGAAGATTCGCCAGGTGGCCACCATCAGCGCCAACAACGACAGCGCCATCGGTGACATCATCGCCGAGGCTATGGAGAAAGTGACCAAGGACGGCGTCATCACCATCGAGAACGCCAAGGGTATCGACACCACCGTCAAGGTCGTCGAGGGTATGCAGTTCGACCGCGGCTACATCAGCCCCTACTTCGTCACCGACACCGAGAAGATGGAGTGCGCCTACGACAACCCCTATATCCTCATCTACGACAAGAAAATCAGCACCATGAAGGACCTGCTGCCCGTGCTCGAGAAAGTCGTCAACACCGGCCGTCCGCTCCTCATCATCGCTGAAGATGTCGAGAGCGAAGCCCTCGCCACCCTCGTCGTCAACCGTCTGCGCGGCAGCCTGAAGATTGCCGCCGTCAAGGCCCCCGGCTTCGGCGACCGCCGCAAGGAGATGCTCGAAGACATCGCCATCCTCACCGGTGGCACCGTCATCAGCGAAGAGAAGGGCTACAAGCTCGAGGATGCCGACCTCAGCATGCTCGGCCAGAGCGAGAAGATATCCATCGACAAGGACAACACCACCATCGTCAGCGGCAAGGGCGACAGCGAGATGATCAAGGCCCGCGTGGGTCAGATCAAAGCCCAGATTGAGAAGACCACCAGCGACTACGACCGCGAGAAGCTCCAGGAGCGCCTCGCCAAGCTGGCCGGCGGCGTGGCCGTCATCTACGTCGGCGCCGCTTCGGAGGTCGAGATGAAGGAGAAGAAAGACCGCTTCGACGACGCCCTGCACGCCACCCGCGCAGCCGTCGAAGAGGGTATCATCCCCGGTGGCGGCACCGCACTCATCCGCGCCGCCCAGAAGCTCGAGGCCGTGAAGCCCGAGAACGAGGACGAGAAACTCGGCATCGAGATTATCCGTCGCGCCGTCGAGGAACCTCTGCGCATGATTGTCGAGAACGCCGGCCTGGAAGGCAGCGTCGTTGTCAACGAGGTGAAGAACGGCAAGGGCGACTACGGCTACAATGCCCGCGCTGAGAAGTACGAGAACCTGTTCCAGAGCGGCGTCATCGACCCCGCCAAGGTGACCCGTGTGGCTCTGGAGAACGCCGCCTCTATCGCCGGCATGCTCCTCACCACCGAGTGCGTCCTCTGCGACATCAAAGAACCCGAACCCCCGATGCCCGCCGGCAATCCCGGCATGGGCGGCATGGGCGGTATGTACTAAAAAGTACAAACCCCGCCCCCAGCGGTGGGGTTGTACTAACCGCGTGCTCGCGGAGAGCAATAATAAGAAAGGGAGCATCCAATCGGGTGCTCCCTTTCATTATTACACTCTTTTTCAGTCTATCTTATCACCACAACTTTTCGGGCGGGATGGTTGCCGATTTTTACAAGGTAGGTACCTGTGGCGGGAACATCGAAATGCAAGGGTGAGTATTCGTCTTGCTTGGTTGCCAGTATGCGACCATTGACATCATAGAGCCATACCGTGTTGCTTTCCGCGCCGTCCACCACTATCTGTCCGTTGTTCGTATATATCTTGGCGTTTATCGCATCCACCTCAGCCACACCAACAACAATTGTGTCGTGGATATAGATGGTGTCATGCACAAATACCGTATCATGCAGCCATAGCGTATCGGTACTGTATACGACAGTTGTGTCATGGATGGTATTGGTTATGGTATCAAAAACTGTATTTGTTATGGTGTCGAATACTGTGTTTGTGATTGTATCATACACTGTGTTTGTCACTGTGTCAGTTTGCGTGATATATGTAGTGTCGTGAATGTTGATGTAGGTTGTGTCATGAACTGAAATGTACTCCGTCAGTACCAACGTGTCAACAATTGTTGTTGTGTCATGTATGTAGACATCAATGAAAGTAGTGTCGTGAACAGGAACATATTCCGTCAACGTCACGGTATCGACCACTGTTGTCGTGTCATGCACATAGACATCAATATAGGTAGTGTCACGCACGTCAACATATGTGGTATCGTGTATGATATTAGTGTCAGAAACAAAGTATCCTACAATAATGGAATCTGATGACACTGAAATACTACGTGGATTTTGAGTAGTATTATCGCTCCAGTGATCAAAAATGTATCTGGGATTTGACCTTCCATATATTACAGCATTTGGAGATGCACAGTCAGGTTCAATCAATACTTCTACAATTCCCATCGCAGTATCTGCAGTTGCCGTGGTTAAATAGTATGGATATTCCTCAACGAAACTGACATAACTTGCAGCATAACTAAATCCAGACGAGTAAGCTACCAAACTTCCACAGGGAATATACAGAGTGGCTTGTGGATTAAACGGAAAGTATTGCGGATATGACGCACCATAGTTGGTTGCATTTGGCGGTGTGACCGAGCGAAAATGTATCTCTAACAAAGAACCAGAATTTATTCCCGCTTCTCCAATATTTGTTACACTTGCTGGTATTATTAGTGTTTCAAGTGAATCACAATTCGCAAAGGCATGTCCACCAATGGAAGTAATAGCATCCCCCATAGTAACATTCCGCAAACGAGGACAGAATGAGCAAACAGCAGAAGGAATAGATGTAAGGCTATCATTAAAAGTAATAGATTGAAGATTGGAACAATAACTGAATGCTTCGTTACCAATATCCATAATAGTATTGGGTATTACGACAGAAGCCAACCCAGATGCCCCTATGAAAGCACGGTAGGCTATATGTCTCACTGGATAATACCCAGCAGGCTGCCCATAGCCTTGTGAGGGACAATATATGCTGTCTGGAATGACCAAATCTCCAGCTAAATCAGGATAATTATTATATCGACTGCTACTGGTGGCCTCAATTGTTACTTGACCAGCTGAACACGTATAATACAATGTATGCCCGCTTGGCGTTACCGTAGAACGAGTATCAGCTAAACATTTAAAAGAGGTTAATAAGAATAACCCTATTAAAAACAGTGTCCTTTTCATATCGTAAAATATTAATAATTCCAGATTAAATGGTCAAGATAGCGGGGAGTCATGCCGGGATGTGTGCCTTGAGACAATATGAGTGCCGCTCCTCGTACAAGTTCTATTCTGTCATCATGATTAAAATTATTCTTTGGGAATACATCATTGATAAAAGTTTTGATATGCCTATCATCCTTCACATAGTTTTCCATTCTTGAGAGAATATACAAATAATCTAATGTGATTCCGCTACGTTGCCCCGGTATCATCTTGATGGCATTTTCGAAAGAAGAATTCCCCGCAATTGAATGAATGTCGTCACACGTTTCCACGTGATGAGCCTGCATCGTTTGCAGAAACAATCTAAAGGCAGTTGCTTTTAATATGCCATTTTTTGTGCTTGTTCTGTGTTTGGTCAAATAATTTTCAGCCAGTTCTTCATCGCTAATTTTGTCTATTAATGAGAGAACTTCTGATGTTGTAATTGTTGATGTCTCGAAATCCTGTTTTATTAATTGACAAAACCTATAAATGCTACTTACAACAATCGTGTAGCGGATTCCTATTGAGAAAACCGAATCCAATGCACAAATTGGGGCACTTAAATATCCTGGCGGGTCGCTAATACTGAAATCAAGATGTTGTTCACAATAGTCCGCGAACTGTTGGGTTTGTTGTTGTGTTACCATAGTAATTTGTTTTAATAATCAGCCTACTCTATGGTGCAGTTTTCGGCGACTCTGCTTATTGTTGTGAGCGGTGCCGCTGATGTCTCTCTGGAAACAAGAACAAAAGAAAAAAGGCGTTGAATTATTCTTTTTTGCTGTTTATTATTCTTGAAGGCCCTGGAAAGCCCGGATGTTAATAAACTGCGAATAATCCACGCCCAAGCGTGAACCCCGCGAGCTTATTCTCACATCCTATAGAATTTTCCAGGTTCTCAAGAAGAGAATAATGGGCGGTTAGCTCAATTATGTATTTTTTATATTTCTACGCTTTATGTCATTTTATCCATATAGTATATTAATTGTTCCTTCAGCGGAAACAAATCATCTTTGAGTGTTTTCCATAGTACCGACGGCACTATGTCTGCATAGCCATGAACAAGAACATGCCTCATGTTGATAATGACCTTCCACGGTGTCTGCGGATGGCTATCGCGGAACTCGTTGGTAAGTTGGTAGGCGGCCTCGCCAATAATCTCCATGTTCTTTACCACAGCGAAATATGTCCGCTTGTCGGCCACGAATGTCTTGTAGTCGTAACCCTCGACAAAAGCGAGGGCAAAGTCGATGGATTCGACCATGTTGCCAAGCAGGCTTTTGTCACGCCGTGGGTCTCTCATAAATCAATATTTTGTCTCGGTCGGCAGTGGCGGCAGCGTAGGGTTTCAATGCCCCTTCCTGCACCAGGTCCACTTCGCGGCCGAGCAGTTCTTTCAAATCGGTATAAATGGCAGCATATTTGAACAGCCCGACAGTCGGGTCGAATGCAACCAAGATGTCGATATCGCTGTCCTCGCGCTGTTCGCCACGGGCGAAAGAGCCGAACAACCATGCACGTTGCACCGGCTGTGTGGCGAGATAGCCGCTTATCTTTTTGGTGATATTTGTGACGTTTGCTGTCATTTTTTTCTGATTTTCAATTTGCAAAAATACAACAATTATTCGACATGGCAAAATGTTTTTTCACTGAGACATCATCGAAGGGTCACCGAAGGATCGAAGAAGGATCTTTTTTGGCATCAACCCTTTGTTCTCCGCTTCGCTATCGAAAGTCCACCGGACTTTCTTCACGTCACCGACACCGAGAAGATGGAGTGCGCCTACGACTGCTATGGCCTGCAAGCAGGCAAGGAACAATAATGCTACTATCAATAAGAGAGGGTGTCCGATTGGACACCCTCTCTTGTTATTCTTCTAATTTAAAGCGCATTCGCCAGATGTGCATTTCCTCATTGTAGTCGTGGGAGAGAATTTTGAAGTGGCCTATTTCGGAGGTGTTGTGGACGTGGGTGCCGACGCAGGCGCAGAGGTCGTAGTCACCGATGCGGACGAGGCGGAGGGTCTCGCTGGCGTCGTCGGGGAGCTTCCAGAGGTCCACTTCGGGCGGCACCTCTCCCCTCTTCACAAACTCGTAGGTGACATCCAGATGCTGGGCGATGACCTCATTGACACGGCGCTCAATCTCCTGCACCTGCTCCTCGGAGGGACAGGCATCGAGGATATAGTCGCACTTGCTCTTCTTCCGTTCGATATGCGCGTTGCGCGACCGCGGACAGCCGAACATCCGCACCATCGTCTGATTTAAAATGTGCTCGGTCGAATGCATCGGAGCGATTGACACATCCTTAAATTTGGCAGATACAGAATTTATTTGTATTTTTGCACCGTCGATTTCAATTTCTTGTAGTCCCATAATGCTTCATCAAGTTGAATTTGCAAAATTACATAAAAAAATTGATATGAGTAAAATTGCTATATATTGCAGGGTTAGCACACAGATGCAACATACAGATAGACAGCGTGAGGAACTTCTTGCACGAGCAAAGGCAAAGGGAGTGGAAATATCCGAAAATCATATATATATTGATTATATTTCAGGTTTTTCCAAAGCTGAAGAGAGACCACAATACAACGAGTTATTAGAAGCAATCAATCGTCACGAGATTGACGAAATATGGTTCTCTGAATTGACACGTTTGGGGCGTTCTTCCGTTGAGTTACAATCTGAAGTTGAGAAACTCCAAAACCAAGGAGTTACTCTCTTTTTTCAGAAACAAGACATAATAGTCACTCCGAACAAAAAAGATTTAGGGAGTAGGATTGTTTTAACCGTGTTAGCTGTATGTGCCAGCTATGAAATTGAGCTATTTGCTGAACGAAGCATCAGTGGAAAAATCACAAAAATCAAAAACGGCGGTGGTGTAGGTGGTGATAATGCATCTTTCGGCTATATGAATAATTCCAACAAGAAAATGGTGATACGAGAGGATGAAGCAAAGGTCGTTAAATGGATTTTTGAGCAGTATGCCAATGGAAAGACCACCTTGGACATAGCAGATACACTCAATGCCCAAGGAACACCGACTGCACTAACCACAAGAGTTCCAGAAGCTGCAACAAGAAGAGAAAGTAAAGGGTTGCCCCCAAAAGAGAACTCTAACTTTACAAAAAGCACACAGCAATGGAGACCAAATATGGTTTCCAAACTTCTCTCAAAAGAGCTATACACAGGACATAGACACGTCGTATTCCACAAACCAAATGTTGATAAAGCGAACAACGAACAGGAGCAAGAAGCCCAAGAACGTGAGATAATCTACGAGTATGATGAATATGTAGAAGACCTGAGAATCGTGTCGGATGAGCTATTTCAACAGGTACAAGAAAGACTACTCACAGCACACTATAACAAGAACAATGCTGTCAAACACGAGAACCTATTAAAGGCAAAACTGAAATGTGGTGAGTGTGGGTCAAATTTCTCTGTGGGAAAATCAACCGAGAATGCCACAGGATATTTGAGTGGTGGGAGGTCATACAAATGCTATGGAAGAGTAAACAGAAGGGACAAACCACAAATTTGTACAGATGGTGCTGAAGTTAAACAATGGCGACTTGATGGATTGGTTCTTTCAATGAGTTTGCGTATGTTTGCAGACATAGACCTTAAAACCACCTCTGCTAACCAAATCTCAGAATTAACAAAACGAAATGAAGAATTGACCAAAATAATCAATAGCAAAAAAGCAACTCTTGAAAAAAGCAAAGAGGAATACAAACAACTACTTAGAAGGCTTTCTAAAATTGCTATTGACGATATAGAGGCATCTGAACTCATAGATGAAGCTCAATCTGATTTCAAAAAGAAGGAATCTACACTTAATAGGGATATTGACAAACACACCAAAGAGAAGGTAGCCAACCTAGTTACCATTAACAATATGAAAACTATTTCTCAAAACAGCAGTCGTTATCAAAGAATGGACGAAATATGGAAAAGCAAGGACATCGTAAAAACGATGGTGGACGAGTTTATACAAGGAATAGTATTATACCGTCCCAATCCACGATGGGTATTAGTTGTAGTTACGTATAAAAACAACGTTGAAATGTGGGGGACACTCAAATCCAAGAAATATAAACGGTCAGAAATGTTCTATGACGAAAACTTTTGTAACCACGGCATAGAATTTCACACGTGGATTATTAACAACACAGACCATCATTTCATATACAATCCCATAAACAAGACCTTTACCTATGATGGTCTTAGCGACATCTATAACAATATCGATGCTGGAACATATACTTTTGAGCAATTACATCAAATACTATATGAAAAAGATTGGATAGGCTCTTACCCATTTTATTGTTACGAAAATAACGAATACAACATTAACCCTCCTGAGCGGAACTCAAAAATACCTATAATGCCAAGCAGATGGATTCATACCCATTCTTCTGCCTCTGAATGATTTAGGAAAACATATTCAAACTTCTTAAATCAAGTCGCTTTAAACTAATATAACACCATTTCCTTTCAATCATCTGATTAAAAGACATTAATTATTTCAACCTAATAATATCACTCCACCTTGTAGTAGGATTCTTGCTTCGAAAATCATGCTTGATAGCATTGGCAAACACATCAGCTTTGCCTTGTTCGTTCTTCTGTCGGTATTGTTGTGCTGCCAATATTACGGTCTCAGTCCCGTTTACCTTGTTTATCCTATCAATCACGGTATCTAACGACTTCAATTTCTCGAATCTCTCAGCGTTGATGTCAAATAGATTAAGCTGAATCGGTGACGTAGCACCAATCCCCATCACTATCACCCCAGCTTTCTTGTACTGATACCCCTTCTTGTAGATTTCAGTTAGAATATCCTTTGCTGCACGAACTATTGTTATTGAAGAGTTAGTTGCGGTAGGCAGATTGACTTCTTTGAATTGCCAGTATTGGGGCAAATCCTCTCTGAAATAGTTGGTATTCAGGAATACACCAACAATCGAAGCTACTGTATTCTGTTGTCTCAACTTCTCGGCACATATGGCAGCGTAATTACTGACGTGGATTTTCAGTGTGTCAAGGTCTGATATCATGCCATTAAAGCTTCGACTGGTACAGATACTTTTCTTTTTAGCCATTGCCTCATTTGGCACACAATCAATACCGTTCAACTCAGCCCAAGTTCGATATATAACCACGTTATTGAATGTGGCATTAAGAGCTTCTTTCGACATTGAAGCTAACTCATAAACTGTATGTATTCCCAGAGATTCAAGCTTTGCTGCATACCGTCTACCGATGCCCCATACATCTTCAACAGGGTAAAGTTTTAATGCTTTAATACGCTTCTCTTCTGAATCAATCAAGCAACAGTGCCGATAACCTGAGTATTTCTTAGCGAAGTGACTAGCCATCTTTGCCAGTGTCTTAGTTGGTGCTAATCCTATGCTCACAGGCACACCAACGGACTTCTTAATGCGTTTATGTAGGTTCTCACCCCATTGCTTCAGGTCGATGTGTTCCATGCCATCTAGGTATACGAAACACTCGTCAATGGAATAGCGAAAGTATTGTGGAGCCTCCTGTTTGATTATCTCTACCACCCTACCAGTAAGCTCACCATATAGCTCATAGTTGGATGAAAAGACTGCTATTTTATGGTCGGGAAACTGTTCTTGTAGTTTGAAGTATGGTAATCCTGCCTTAATTCCTAGCTTTTTTGCCTCGTTAGAACGTGCAACTACACATCCATCATTGTTGGATAGGACGACCACGGGTTTGCCGCTTAAATCGGGTCTAAACACTCTTTCGCAGCTAACATAACAGTTATCACAATCCACAATCCCATACATAGCTACTTATTTCTTCCAGTTCCTGATAGTCCAAACAACCACACCCCATACCTCAAACTCATCACTATCATTGATTCTGAAGGGGTGGTATTTCTTGTTAGCTGGTCTTAGTTCTATATATCCTTCGGGTTTATGTGATAGGTCTAGATACTTAATGGTAAACTCATTATTAACAAAGGCTACAATAACATCACCATCATCGGCTTCTACGCTTCTATCGATGATAGCAATATCCCCATCATTGATACCAGCCTCAATCATGCTATCCCCGTCTACGCGACCGTAAAAGGTGGATTCGGGATGTTTAATCAAGTCTCTGTTGAAGTCCAACGTACTGTGCTGGTAATCCTCAGCTGGTGACGGGAACCCAGCTTTGATAGCGTATGCCAGCTGTAATTCCAGCTCCTTATTGAACTCGCTCGGTATAATGTGAATCTTTGACATCACTAATTAACAGCACTTTGCCATAAAAAAATTAAATAATATCTCATTTACATACAGAGAACCATTTGTGGGGAAGTCTGGGTTTCCATCATCATCCAAATATCCCTCTTCGTCAAGAGAATCAAGTAAATCTTTTTCATTAACGGACGCTTCCTTTTCAATGTACTTCATCAAGTTCTGAGGCATACCCTCTTGGGGTAATAACACAGCTGGTACATTCTCATCAATGACAAACACATAGCATCCTGATGGGCTATTTTCATCCGCTCTTTCAACCATCCAACAAATATCTAGCTTTTCACCGCAAAGGTCTCCTCCTTTGGGTGAAAATTCATTGATACCATTATCTCTTAATAGTTCATCAAACTCACTATCTGTAAGACCATACTTGTCTTTAATGTATCTGATAAGGTTTCTAGCATCCTTCTGGAGTGGAAGTAGTTCAACATCGTAGGCATTGCACCAAGTATGGTCATTGTTGTTATTGTCTATTATTAAGATGAACTCTTGCATAGTCAAACAAATTATCGATTAAACACTGAATTATACAACGTTGTAATTCCAACTTCTTATTGAACTCACTGGGTATAATATGTATGGGGGACATAAAAATTGCTTTTATTGTTCTATATCGGAAATATCTTTTTTTGTATGATTAGCCAACAATTCTGCTGGAGTCTTCAGATTGTGTTTGATACAATATAGCAGTATCTTTTTATAATCTCTATCTGAAATGACTGCAAAATCAAAATCCCAACAATAGCAATATGCTGACTTATTATTTTCTATGTGAAGGACTTGTCTTCCCATATATTGATTAAGACCATCTATTTTTTTCTTCTCTATGACTTCAACAACCCAAGGAAAGATATATTTATATCCCACAAATCCAAGCACTAATACTAAAAAACAAATTATATTTTTAAGATTGATAACAAACATAACATTAAGATTTTATTTTTTCCAACCTCTCCTCAGAATCTTTCATTCATCTATGTCATTTATAATTTAAAAAGGTAGGTCTGTGGTGTCAATAGAATCTTCATGTTTTACTTTGACGGAGGTATCACAGACCTTTTTACTTGTTTTGGTTTTTTTTGCAGGAGGAGTAGTTGGGTCAAAAAACTTCATACTATTTCTATCATAGCGTAAATCAGCCACACCAAGTTCCCCATCTTTGTTTTTCATTATTTGCAATGATGCTTTCCCATCCGTGTCTTTACTGCTTTCATCCTGTTCTGTTCTGTAGAGACCAATGACAATATCGGCAACCTCGTCTATACAGCCTGACTCTTGAAGGTCGGAGAGTGTGGGTATACCTTCTGTCTTATGGTCAAAACATGTTGTAATCAAGATGGGAACATTCAATTCTTGGGACAGTGATTTTATCTTGCGTGAGATAAAGAATAACTCTTTTTCGCGGTTGTAGCTCGGATTGTTATCAGTTGAAATATAAACCTGAGGAAGACCATCGATAAAAATCATTCGCACATCATGTTCATGTATCAATCTTTCGCAACTACACCGAAGCTGAGTAAAATTAATTCTGTCGGTATCGTCAATATACAATGGAGTTTCTTGCAATTCTTTCATCTTCTCACCTATCAACCGTTTCTTTTCACGAGTTATTATATTAGCATTTTTTAAGTGCGACTGAGGTATTCCCATTTCTTGAGATATTAGCCTTGATGCAAGCCCCGTTCCTTTTATTTGCAAAGAGAAGAAAGCCACAGGATAATAAAAATCACATGCCATATTCCTCGCCATACTAAGTGCAAGTGACGTTTTCCCCATTGCTGGTTTAGATGCCAGAACGGTCAATGTCCCAGGTTGGAACCCGAGGGTCATTGTGTCAAAAGAGGAGAATCCAGAGGGTATTCCAACAAACTCTTGCTCCATAGCCAAGTTAATATCATCAGCTACCACACTCATAAAACCAGCTATAGTTACGGGGTTATTATGAGAAATGCCCTCAATGACTTTTTCAAGAGACCATACACCTTTGTCAAGAAGCATATACGGGTCACATGTTTCGTCACTTGCATCTTTGAGAAGACCTGCTGCAGTACGAATAACCTCACGGTGAACATATTTTTCCACCAAGATAGCAATATGTGTTTGTATATGTGCCCCTGATACAACATTGGAAGATAGTTGTGAAATATATTCTGCACCACCAGCCTGTTCTAATTTCCCTTCCTTGCGCAATTCATCCACCACAGTCAGCATGTCCACAGCTCTAGCATCGTTAAAAAGATTCTGTATTGCCTCAAATATTAGTTGATGCGCCATATTGTAAAACAACGCCTTATTAAGAGTATCCATTGTAACACAAAGTGCTGGAGTGTCAACAATCAATTCCCCCAATACAGCCCTTTCCATCTCATCGCTATGTGGTAACTCTATTACCCCTTTCGATTCCGCTTCATTGCATATCGGGCAAGCTTGCCCGTATTGATGTTTTGCGTGGTTTTCCATATTTAATTACACTTTTTTGATGCCAAAATTAGAGAGATGTTTAAACCACGAACTTAGTCACTAAAAGAACCAAACACAAAACAACAATGATAACTCCAAACAATAGGCTGATTTTCCGTGTTGTAACTATCTCTTTTTCTAGTTTCTCTAATTGGTTATTTTGCATTTTCTCAATCGCGGCTGTCTGATTATCAAACATCACTTTTATTTCTCCCCTCTCGTGTTCTATCAATTGTTTAATTTCCCCTTTATGATTATCCAATCTAATTTGTACGGTTTCGGCAAAATCTTTGTAAAACTTCTTGTTGTTCTCATTGATAGTGTCTATCTTTTTGTCAATCTGTTCCGCTATCGTTTTCAACTCCTTGTCCAACAATTCATTCGACTCCGTAGACTTTTCACCAATCAATCGCGTTTGTTCATCAAGAGATTGTTTAGCCTCAACCATGAAATCTGATATAGATTTCTTAGAAGAATTAATGGATAGAACAGCCTTATCGAGTCCTTCAATTATCTGAATGTAGTTTGCGGCTAAATCAGATACTTTTTGATACGCTTCTCTGACTGATTGTAGATTAGAAACCTCTGTTTCCAAGGCTTCAATTGTTTTATCAAATTCTTCCAAACTCTTCATATAACTGAATGTTTAATTGTTTAAACTTTTTAATTTTGTCGGATAAATGTTCATTTAACAACTGTGGGAGTTTAAACTCCTCTGCCAATGGTATTGTAAGTTCAGGGAGATATTTAATTATTGACGTGCAGGCATCAAATAATTGTTCCGTTGTGAGATGGGAGTCTGTCAGTAATCTAATCGTATGAGAGACAAATATTTCTTTCTTTCCCTTATCGTTACTGTTTTTTATTGATTCAATAGCATTTTCAAATCTGGTTCTTCCATCATTGTCATCAAAGTCATTTAGGAATAGCCTAACAAACCCACTGATGAAATTGAGTCCTGAACTGAAATGATAACTTTCAAGAAAACGCATCAATCTATCTCGTAGTTTCTTGAACTCAACATCTGTGAGAATAACACCGTTAGAATAAAAAGGCTCAAACCATTTTTCAATGTCATCTGGATGTTCTGCCACATGTTGTAGAATAAATGTTGATTCATTGAAAATGAAGTAGCTGTCAATTCGTTGCTTAAAATCACCACTTGTAGTAAAGTTCCGACACAACTCAATCAAACCTTTTAAAGACTGCTTCCTATTGTTGGTGATATAACGGAATATCCAATCAAGCAAATACCAAACAGCCTTATCAAATGTCGAAGTACATAGAGGTTGAGTTACATTATGTATCTGATTAGGTACGTCTTCGCTATTATCATATTTAGAGATATAGTACCTCACAGACTCAATGACATGTTTGTCTGAAATAGATGAAAAATGGACGGTGAAACTATTGACAAAATCTCGGGACCAGTCTTCCACTACTCCAAGAAGACATAGGCGATATATACCCTTTTCAAACAGCTCATATTCATCCTCTTTTCTTGTAATACCTAGTTGTTTCTTGTATGGTTGCAAGAACAGAGAAACTTGGTCATAATAGATGTTTATTTGTGAGTTTTCTTGAAAAAATGTATCTACTATCCCTTTTATAATTGTAAACTCTAAGTCTATTTCAATATGATTTTTTAGGAAAAGGAATAGATGAGTAAACGAGTCGTTCCCTGCTGAGCCGACTTGTTGATGTAGATTTCTCATCCTAGAAATGGAAGTAGATGGAGCTAATATTGCATCTTCGACCTGTCTAAGTTGAGCTGGCACAGAAGTATATAGTACAAAGCATTTTCCTTTCTTGGATTTGTTTTGAGGAAGATTTTTATCCCATCTACCAGCCCTTCCTGCTTCTTGATATAAACTTTCTATTGAGCCTGGGATTCCGTAATGAATTGTATAGAAGATATTATCCTTGTCAATTCCCATCCCAAATGCTTTTGTCGAACACAATATTTGATATTTGTCTTCTTTGAAATCCCTTTGTATCTCGGTTTTTATCCTATTTAAAACTTTATTGTCATACAAAGTAATGCCTTGCTCTTTTGGCGATTGCCCAGCATACCACATCACTTTCCTTGGAAATTGAGCATTAAGGAGTTTATAAAGGGGGTAACAGCCGTTATCACCATTAACTGTTGGTGTAAAAATTAGTGTTATTTTATCAAGAGTATTGGGTATATTTTCATCTGAAAGAACTTTGAGCAACTCCCTTTGTTTATTGCTATTCTCTGCAACATTAATAACTTCAAACTCCAACTCTTTTCTGCTATAATCAAGAAGAGACTTAATATTATCTTCTTCTAGTTGCTGTTTCTTTCTTGAAAACTCAATTTTTATATCTTTCAAGACATTAACAGAAGCCGTTGCTGTCAGTCCAATGTATTTTATGGCTCCTTCTCCATATTTGTCAACTGGGCTAATACGGTCAATGGTTTTAGCTAGATTAAGATAAGATGTTCTAAAATCATGTCCCCACTCTGATAAACAATGAACCTCATCAATGACAGCATAAGCAATAGTGTGATTGTTTGCTATTGAAGATAGTGCGTCACGAAATCCATTTATTTGGAAACGCTCTGGTGATACCCATAACAACAAATACTTTCCCCTGCCAAAATTATTTTGTATTTCTCCCTTTTCCATAACGTCCATATCACTACTAACATAGTTTATATTAGTGATAGAAACATCTTTTTTCCTCATATTATCGTACTGGTCGTACATGAGAGATTTGATAGGACAAACCACAAAATTAATTGCTGGCTGTAAAAGACAAGGCAATTGATAACATAACGATTTTCCTCCACCAGTCGGAAGTAACCCTATAGTATCTCTAAGATTTAGTGCATTAGCAATTATTGAAAACTGACCATCTCTAAATTTTTGCTTTCTAAAAATGTTCTGTAAGAAAAACTCTAATGTTGGAATGTCTTTGTCAGTTATGTTATAGTTAATAGAACTATCTGTGCTAACTCTAAAATAATTTTTATACTGTCCTATTACTTGTTTTCCCGTGGCTTCATTATAATCAAAATAATCACCCCGAAGGAATATTACATTTGGGTTTAGAGTGTTTTCATCAGTATATTTCTTTATGACTGAAAAATCAATATTGATTGCTTCTGAGGAGTATTTAAACGCATCAGGACTATTTACTTTTATTTCATATTTTGTATCAGGGATGTGTGTTTTCTCTTTGAGTAGATACAAGTTGTCCAACCAGACTAGCACATCCTCTATTGCAAGCTTAACAAAAAGGTCATCTGTAAAGATGTCAGGCTCACAAACTTTTATGTTAAACCGCCACTTCTCACCGAGCCTTATATTTTGCCTCAGCAATAATTCCACTAACAAGATTTGGAATCTTATTATTGCTGTTAGCAACATATCCTGTGTGTAACTCTCATAATGATTATTACCATCAATTGTATCTAGGAATCTTTTATATGGAGTTAAATTATCAGAGAACTGGATGAGACGTGCTAATATTTGATTTACCTTATTCTTATAAAGCCCATTCTTTAATTCCTTTGTATCTATTCTGATTGTTTCAATGCCATATCTTCGTAAATAATTGTCCCTTGTATTATCAGAAACTCTTTGTGCATCTACTAGTTTGTGTTGTTGCCCATCAATCTCTATTACAAGTAAAGCCTGCGGCAAGTAAAAGTCGACTTGCTGACCAATAAACGACGGATTCTCATATCCAACAATTTCATTTATACCTATTTCAGGTATTATCATTGATTGAACAAACGAATAGTCACCGAACTCATTGGGGATAATTGTTTCCAAGAAATCCTTTGCAGGATAATAATTTCTTTGCTCATCCCCCTTAATTGTGTTGACCCAGATATTATTACTTTTTGAAGTAAATGCAAAAGGCTGATTATTGGCATCTTGTGGGTTAAAAGGAAGAGCTTGTAGCAAATAATTTGACATAACAGTAGGACAACCTCTTTGAAGGATGTTTTTTAGAACCAGTAGTAATGGGCGAATATTACTATCAGATTCATCATTCTTCAAGTTTTGAATAACAAAGTTGTTATTTGTATGTGTATATCCAGCTGTATATTTGTTCATTGGTTTCTATTGAAGCTCTCCAAAATTTATTCTCTTACATGTAAGAGAATAACGTGTAACTTTCACTTTTATTGTGTGGTATCTGCATTATCCTTCAATAGTGCAGCACGTTCCATCTTATATTTCTCCGTTTCAATTTGCAATTCTGCCATTTTATAGAGGTAATCACGTATTTCTTTGACCTCTTCATCGGTGTATTTTCTTTCGCCCTTGTTAAGGATTTTTTTAGCTTCTGTTAAACTTATCATAGTCCGTTTTTGACTGCAAATATAAGCAAAAAAGATGAAAGGAGAGTATTGTCCCTCCTTTCATCAAAAACTATTCAATCATCAAAATCTCCTAACTCGCCACTAAACAACATATCCCTTACTTCCATCATCAATCTACCACAGGCATTGCCACCTTCCATACACCCATTCTCCCTATTCAAAACCGCACCAGCCTTCTCAAAATCCCAGCCAGCTTCTTCTACCAACCATTTCCCTTTACTTTCCCTTAATTTCTCTCTAAACTCCCTACAACACTTTGCTTTGGCTATAAGACAAGATTCCAATATCTTAAACTGATTCTTTACAAGTTCATCATCGATATAATCTTCATTCTCCACCCCAATCTTCCTACACTTATACCCATTGCAAATCCCACCACACTTCAATATTCTATCCCTAATCCTCTTCCTTCTACAATCATCCCCCCTAAACATCAACCACCAATACATCATATCCACACTTTTAAAACGCATACCCTCATAATCAATTTCACAGGGGTACATGTTGGATAACACGTAGTTATCTCGGTTATGCGAATTAAAACGCATACATTCTTCCAACGGATAACTCCTTTTGCTTACATAAACATCTCTTTTACTCATATCATTAAAATTTAAAGTTCTATACCCTTAATATACAACTTATTTTGGAATTGTAAAAAAAATCCCCTCACACATGGTGCAAGGGGACAATGAAAACACAATGTATTCTGTGAATCAGAATATCTATCTAATCTTAAACTCGGTTTTAAGTCTCTGAACCGTTGAGATTGATGTATCTGTAAGCTTTGCTATATCTGCAATCTTATATCCTTTTTGCAGATATACTAACACATCTTTATATTCTTCTTCCTTTTGTTCACGTGTTTTGACACTATTCTTTGGTCGTCCCAACTTACACAGACCTTTTTCGATTGCAATCCGTCGACCTGAATTTAATCTATATTTGATATTCTCCCTTTCAAGCTGTGCGCACGTTCCCAGCACCGCAATCATTATTGTTAGATAAGGGTTCTCACTGCCATCAACTTGGAAAATACTGATGTTTTCTTTTTGGAAATAGATGTTCAAGTGCTTCTCTTTACAGAGTCTCACATTTGCAAACACCTCATCTACATTACGACCAAGACGCGACAGCTCACTTAATAGCAAAATCGAAACACCATTACTAAAACAGTAATCCAGACATTCTGTCAATATAGGTCTCTCTGTGTTCTTTTTTGCTCCGCTGATATGTTCCTCATACACCTTGACAAGATTAAGGTTATTATGGTCAGCGTATGTCGTCAGGTCGATTACTTGACGCTCGGTTGATTGTCGGTCATTGGTTGATGAAACTCGCGCATATATGGCAGCTGTATTGTTTTCAGTGTTCATTTTTATCTTTGATTTTTCTGATATTGATGATAAGACCGTTTAATGTATCAAATAATTGTCAACTCAGATTTATTTGACATTTTGTCTTTGTGTGTCATTATTTGACCTGTTTTTTGTGTTTAACACGGTACAGATTTCAACCAGTTTCCAACCTTCTCTTTGTATTGTTCTTTGCTCATCTTTCCAGTCTCGACACACGAATCAATAATTTCAATCAAGTTGTCGAAGTAAACATCCTCGATTACCGACAACACCCTACCACCTTTGCCGAAGGTACTGAATGTGAAAGTATCTCTACCTTCATCATACATCACTTCACACCATCCCCGATGTTGGAAACCGTTTACGTGGAATCTAAGACCATTCTTTACTACGTAGGGAGAACGAAAGCCCCAGCTGCAAACTACGTTGGGTTGGGTTTTAAAGATGCAAAGGATGTATTTTGCCATATCCATATCAAATTGTCCTATCTGAGTCATACCGTTTGGGGTTTGTGGGGGAACCCGTAGGCTCCCCCTGTTTGTTACTTAGTCAATGATACCAATGAAATTTTCTGTCTTAAACCCTCTCCATTCCATCTTTTTATCCAAATCTAAATAACAAAACATTCCGTAGAAGCGTTTGGGGATGCCCGTTCCCTTAACATTGGATTCAACGGCGTTCTTTTGAAGTACGCCAAGAGCTATTCTAATTTCCCCGTTCAATTTCTTGTACGCGAATCTGCAGACCTCACCGCGCATCATACGTTTTTTGAGGGTTTCAAGCATGGCTCCTTTGCTGATGGCTGTGGGAACATCCATGTTGTGATTGATGTAGTCGATAGCGTTCTTAACGATGCTGTTTTGATTGATAACAAGTGCTTCCATTGTATTGTTGTTTTAATTGGTTAATAATCGAATTGAATTAATACACGCAAGGTTTGATGTACTTAGGGGTTCCCCATCCGTTCAGGCTCCAAGTCTCTCTCACTGCTTGCTCATAAGAATTAACATCTTTGATGTGCTTACCGCTGTAACTGCCGTTCTCAGAAACGGAATCGACCTGCCAAATGCCCCACCAATGATAGTGTCTGCCGAAGAAGTATTCACCAAGTTTACGTGCTTTCATTGTCTTATCTCCTATTTTTTGTTATTGTCTTTCGTTCAAATCTGCGACAAAGATACGACAAATATTTAATATATGCACACTTTCTTTAGTTAAATATTCTAAAGCAAATTGTTATGTTTTTACAACACACATCATACCAGCAATTTATAATTATGTTCTAGATAAATTCAAGTATTATCAACAAGAATCGAACAACACAAAATGTTTGTTATTTACAGCATTTAATGTAAAATTTAAGATATTTTTGTACCTTTGCCTTTGATAAAAAATACTCAAACATGGATAAAGAACGGAAAGTCATACACTTACAATTAAAAAAGGATAACACACACCATTATTTTGGGTCGATTAAGGCTCTGTGCGACACTTATGGGAAAGACGAGCTGGGCATTGTCTATTCCTCTCTTCGGGGTGTGAATCTAGCAGAGAAAAAGATGTATGAGAATAACAAGTGTGTTATTCGTCAGGGTGAGCTTATCACCACTCCAAGAAAGGCAAAGGCTAACTGAACGGTATAGGGAAGTACCCTGACCGAGGTATCTGGAGCTTCATATACAGCTCCAATTTGAACCATATTGAACCATCCGTATGGCATGTGTCCCCGTAAAAAAATTCTAAAGTAAAAACGTCAGAAAAAGAAGGGGGTCCTGGAAAGCTGAACATCGGGCAGGCTGAAAAAAATTCTAAAAAATTTTTGACCACTCCAAAACGGGGCTGGGGCTGGGGGCGCAATTACTTATTAAGTAAGTTGGACTATAAGTTCATTTAGTTAAGCTGAAAGTTGACACTTGGAATATTAATGGAAAGTGTCCCTATACCTCCTCCATTGTTCGATTGGGATATAGACACCGTTATTCCCCAGACAGTACATCTACCCAGAGGACTGTTTTTCCTATATAAAATTGGTGTGGTTAGAAGTACACTCCGTTAGGCTGCAAGCGAAAAGGACACATGTAATTTAAATGGAATGTGTCCGAACCTTTATTCTATGTCGATTGGTGTAGAGTGTTTGTAGAGGTCTAGCAACACATCTTCATATCCATTGAGACTATCGAGCATTATCCTAGTTAGTAATGCAGTCTCAGAATAGAACACACCCTTCTTTATATCCTCTTTCACCTTGCTTAACCTTCTTTCAGTTGGGTCAGAATCCTCTATCCAATCTTCACCACCGTTAGCAATCGTACCTTCCTTATCCTTGGTAGAAGGTAGTAGGTTAGCACCTAACAATGAGGTACTGTATTTGTCAGCTATGCTTTCGGTTTCTGTTTTCCCTTTTTCTGAAGTCCCTATTCTCTCTTCTTTTTCTTCATTCTTTTTTCTTTTTTCTTTATTCTTTATACTTGTTCCCAAATTGCAATCAGACACTTCATTTTCAGCTTCTTGCACAACTCCCTTTTGAGGTGTATAAACATCCTGTGCTTCAGGGTGGTGAACTTCAAGTTCCTTAATATCCCACAGTAACCTATAATTTGACGGATGATGTGTTGTTCCTGAGGAATAATCAATCAGTTTGTCTTTGACGAATCTGAGAGCATAAACTGGAACGGTATTCTTAGTAATGCCAACTTCATTATGAATATCCTCTGCTGAGACATAGAAGAAGCCATTGTGAGCTTTGCGGTGTTCAGTGTAGTACGTGTGCCTATACGCAAGATACCCTAGCATATTCATCATATCAAACTTGTAGTCCTTATCTACTATCTCTTTTACATCATCGACTAAGAAAGTATAGTCATTAGTTTCTTTTCTTTTTCTCATCGTTATAAAATTATATTACACTTTAATTCAATGTCCTTACTATTAATATACAACTTTTTTCGGAACTTCTTAAAACATCGTGATATTTATAAATATCATAATAATTCAAAATAGTTCAAATATGGCAAAGAGAGTAAACAGAAGGGTTAGTGAAGAGACCCGTAAAAAGATGAGTGCCGCCAAAAAAGGGGCAAAAAATCCACGATACCACAAACAGCATAGTGCAACAACAAAGCATTTAATATCAGTTGCTTTGAAGCGTTACTGGCAGCATGTCCCGAAGGAATAACAGTACCTATGTAAAGTAGGATATTAAGTAGCATTTGGAGTTGTTTCACCTCATATCCAGCTATCTGATTATATGTATGTTATACATTGTTTCGATTAACAAAAACTGGACAAATTCAAGTTGTCTGATATTGACTAGGATTTCGTTGAGTTTCTCTGTTCTTACTCAATACGTTGAAAAGACGGTTTACCTATACACCGTAAGGTTTTTAACTTTACTTGTAGTTAGGGGTAATCTCTACTAGCCCAGCACAACAATCTGCATAGACACTATACGTAGCATCGTCATTCTTTACCATTAAGATAGGAGCAAGGTCAATGTGGTCTGCTACAACTTTAAGAGCTGTTCTCTTATTCATAAACAAAAGCGATTGACCTATACATCGCGAGGTTTTTAAAGAATTGATAATATTTTAATTAGCTTTCAGTTAGAATGGATAATTGTTTGGGTCGTTGCGCCACATCCCCTTAGCACCAAGGAAAGAAGTGCTGTATGACCCATATTTCATGGCTTCGGATAACGCCTGATAAACCATGTCAGCGGTCATGTCATCAACTCTGAGCGTACCAAGTAGGGCTAGTCTGTTGAGGAAAACAGCGGTGGTAATGTCACCAGCACCCTCAGTGTCGATAACGTAGTCATTCGCGACAGGTGAAACGGAAACCCAGCCGCTATTTCTTAGGTTAAACCTAGCACCGTCAGCTCCAAGGGTCTGAATGACCAGCTTTTGTGACCAGTCGACGTTCAACCCTCTAAGGTCGGTTATGTTTTTACAGGAAAACTTGAATATATCGCACATTCCGATGCACTGACTAAGATACGGGTCATACCTATCAGTCGGTTCAAAAAACAGCACCGAGCCTTTGTTTTTTAGGACTTTTGCGGTTTCTTTGCAACCAGCAGTTCCACTGTCGTAGAACAACACCAGAGGGGTGAAGTCAAGTTGGGATAACATCGAAGCCACGTCTAGTTTGCGGACAGGTACAAGTCTAGCGTTTTGAGTGTAGTTTCCATCAACATCACAACGTCTGCTATGGTATACCAGCTGACCGAACTTGTTTTCAGGTACACCATCGGCATCAAAGGTGTGAAGAGACACTTTTATGTATGTACCACCATCTTCACTTGTAGTTATTAATCGTGTATCAACGCCATAACGCCATAAATCACAGATGATTTGATGTGCCACGGACGACTGACCCAGACGTGCCATCGGGTATGTGTCCCACCCTAGATGTGCTAGGTTGCAGGTTACGTTAGCTACACTGCCACCAACTTCTTGTAACACAGTGGTATCGTTATAACAACCACTCGGCGTATAGTCTCTGCGAATAACTTGATTCATGCAGATATTGCCTATACCGACACAGCTCAATCTCGTATATTTGGTTTGGTTGATAAAGAACGGGAAAGGGCTAGGTTTAGTGGCGTGTAGGCTGTAGGGTTCTGTTGTTATGTACGACAAAGGACAGTATAACCTCGCTTTTTGGGCTATCAGTTCTTCTTTGGAAGCTTTGTAGTCGGCATCGAAAATGATGTCAAGAAGGGGGTGTGATTCGGACTTGATAACCTCATATTCCTTTTTGTAGACAGAAACGTCCTGAGCATCTTTAAGGTCGGAATCCGTGTGCTTCATGTGCCAGCGTATAGCTATTTGTTCTTCTTCGGTAAGGTCTAGACCTAACTCTAACAGCATGGTCAGAGAACGTCTACCGTGACCTTCGGGTGTCAAGTTCTTATTTTTGACCCAAACACCGTTAATGTATAGATAAGCACCACACTTACACATATCATGCAGTAGTGAGGCTAAGACTACGCTATCGTCAGGTAGATTCTTGCTCTTGTTAAGTTCTATGGCGTTGTGGTACGTGTTCAAGGAGTGACAGAGGAGTCCACCTCCAAAGTTACCGTGTACACGCTCAGAGGCTGGGTCGTAGTAGAAAGAACTAGCCTTTAACCACTGGATTAAGGGTTCAACGCCAGTTCTACCTGTACTGAGCAGTAGATGTTCAAACTCGTTTATAGCCTGTGTTCTTGTGTCTTCATTGACACCTATATGTTTGTTATTCATGATTTTAGATATTTTAATTAAGACCCCATTGTTAAACTGGTGTTGTAGGCAGGGGTCTATAACCCTACGGACACCGCATCTTGGAGCAACACATAAACAGGAGGTGGTCGCTCAGGACAAAAACTCGATAAGTTATTTATATTACACATGCTCAATTATTTACAATATTTCTAAGAGGTCTGTTGGCTGATAGAACCGATATGTAGGGTTGGTTTCGTCTAGTTTGTCAGGTTCTTGTGTACCCCAGTAACACGCTCCTGACCTAAACCCGAACTCGTTAGCTAGTTCTACGTCCGTTGCTTGGTCGCCTAAATAGATTATCTCACACTTATTCAATTCTTTAAAGGCTTCGTGTTGAAGGGCTATTGGGAACAGGGTCGTTTTCGGTTGTCGTCTACGGCAGATGTACCCACCCACTATGGGGTTAAACTCTAACTTATAGTACTTTAATGTTCTGCCGATAAACCCCTTGGTGTTACCTGAGACTATACCCAACGGTACGCCACTGTTGTTTAGTTCTTGGAACACGGCTTGCCACCCGTTGTATAGGGGGCAGTCAGGGATTTTTGCGTAGGCGGTTGCCCAGTCGGGCTTCGGTTTCGCCTTACGGAAGGGCATGGTCACGTCTGTTTCGAACAGAGTGTTGTCAAAGTCGCAGAGGACTGCTTTAATTTTTTGATTTTCCATGTTTTATAAATTTTAAATTATTTTTACTTGTTGTTTGTTAAAATTCAGGTGAATTTATAATGCTTTCATTATCATATTATTATAACCAAATTTTGCATGTTTTTTCCTTAACTTTGTGAAAAAACTTGGAGCCTTGACCTTTGGAGGGTCGTTTTGTCGATAGCAGGGTCTCTAATCATTATATACAACCTAGAGAGCACATTCTGAAAAAAAAATCACATTTTCTGAAAGTTTTTTTTCCGAAGCCCCCCAAAATAACCACCAGCAATAATCTATCAGATTACCCATTATATCTATACGGACATCACCCATTCACAAACTTGAAAGCGTTGGCATTCTATGTAGTAGAGTGTCCTTTTTAGTAATGGTCTAAAGTTGCGGTATTTAGCATATTGTATATCAGCACATTGGAATACATCACAAATTAAACACTCCTTATTATTCCCCTTATATTTCCTTTATTGAACTATTTATTAGAAAGAAGATATAAGGACATGAATATACTGGAAGAAAGAATTAAGAGAATAGTAAGAGATTGCATCAATGAGCTTGTAGAACGTGATAACAACTCTGAGAAGTTAGCCAAACAAGCAAAATCCGTAGCAAAGACATATATTGATGGACTGCCGATAACATACGGCTGGGAATACATACCAAAAGAAAAAGGCATAGAACAACCCCAGCTCCAAAAGAGTGTGAATGAGTTTGTACTTTGCTTCAAGAATGATAACGATAATTTCCCCAGCAATAAGTACCAAGTTGTAAAAGCAAAAGCCATCAATTACTTTAATAGTACCTTGGTTAAGTGTTTTGGGGATGATATAGGTTCCATTACCTTAATGGGGGTTCCATGCCATGATAAGAAGTCGAATGAACTTCGTTGGAGGAACGTACTATCTAGCCTTTGTGGTAGCAGGATGGGTAATGGCTATGACCATGTCAAGTATAAAAATGAAACCTTACCCAGCCATCTAAACAAAGGACATATAGGGGGAATCCCTGATGTGGAATATGACAAGGCTTTCTTCAACGGTAGAACAGTGGTGTTGATTGATGATTTGTACACAACAGGCACTCATATTAAGAAATGCAGAGAAAAATTAGAAGCCTGTGGTGCAAAAGTGATACTGGCAATCACCTTAGCCAAAACAGAACACAAATAGAAAAGAAAAAAAGTGCCTCATTTTTTAAGGCACTTTAAAATTTAAATTATCTATTAGAATATCAGATATTTATACTAAAATCATTTTAAGGATGTGTTAGACTCTTTTATATGCATTCGAGGTTCTTCCTGCTTATGATGCTCATTAAGAATAGGTTGTTGTTCCATGATTTTCAAATTTCAATAGGATTGACACGAACTCTGATAAACCCTGATCACTTTGCGGGTGTCAAGGTTGAGGTTGAGATATACCACCGCGTCGCAGGCATCCCACATCCTGCTGAAACCCACATACCTCGACGGCACCCCCTCAAGGTCCATCTCGACATATACACACCGCTCTCCCTCCTCGTTGTAGTAGAAACCATAGGTTCGGAAATATTTCGTATAATTGTCCGGGTTCCCGATATAGCGGCGATGCCGTCCGAAGAGAGGAAGGATGTCGTCCTTCATCAACTCTGCGAGGAGAGCCTCTGTCTGTTGGACGTCAGCGAGGGTGGCGGCGTAGCGCTTCGGACTGATACCCACAGGCTTCCCCCAGAGGTCCTCGGAGACACCTTTGTTGAACAACGCCATCGAGGCCGAGTCTTCCCAAGGCACCAATAGGTATCCTATCGTTTGCGTGTCGCTCATGCAGGAGAACACCGTGGCATACGAACTCTTCGCATCCTCGAAGGGCACCACGGCCGTCACAGAGATGGGCTCCACATCGTACTCTATGACGCCGCTGAGCCATTTCTCCATTGTGGCGAGTTGCGAAGGTGTGGCGGTGGTGTTGCCGTAGAGGTCGACGTAACCGAAGATATGGTCACCGCGGTCGCCGGGATTGCCTGTAAAGAACTCGAAGAGGTCGTCGGCGATGGGGACGAGACTCTCGTAGGGTCCACTGATTGCCGGCCGCGATGCCGAGTCCTCTGGCCTCTCGACAGGCATCCATCCCTCCTTGTTGAGTTCACGCAGGTGGCGACGCTTAAAAGACTTCAGACAGGATTGTCCTTCTTCGAGCCAATGGCGCATAAAGGGAGCATGACAACCCGCCGTACAAGTGCCGTCGTGCTCGCATTCCATCGGCACCACCCATTGCGCACCCGTGTCGACAAGACCCATCTTGTCCCTACTCAGCACGAGAAAAAAAGGTGAGTAGTGTTCGTCGACAATCTGTCTGTAAAAGACGTACTTGAAAGGAAGGAGTTCCGTGCCGTCGAGGGCGACAAGTCCCTGCCAGTCGGTGCTGTCGGTGATAATGGCGAGATTGCAGTCGGGATAAAACACAAAATTGCTCACGCGATGAATGTCATAATGCTGCAACAGCTGTTGGAGCTGATTAATGCGTTGGCGGCTCTGCGCCTCGGAGAGTCCTTGCCCCATTGCCATGAAAGGCATCAGCAAAAGGACAATGTTAATAATGCGTTTCATATAAAAATAACGAGAAAAGTGAAGAATTATTTTGTCATGTGGCCGAAAAGTCGTACCTTTGCAATCAATTCACATTAAAAAAATCTATGCAAACGAACCCTCAACTGGAGACCGCGAGGCGGTATATGGAGCAGACGGGTGTCTCTGTGTTCCTCACCGGCAAGGCGGGAACGGGAAAGACGACCTTCCTGCACGACATCGTGGCCACCACGACGAAACGACGTGTGGTGCTGGCACCCACGGGTGTGGCGGCCGTCAACGCCGGCGGCGTCACCATCCACAGCTTCTTCCAACTGCCCTTCGACCCCTACCTGCCCGACGTCAAGGAACTGGTGACAGAATACCAGATGCCGGAGAATCGAAAATCGCTCAGCAAGACCAAACTGAATATCATCCGCACACTGGAGCTTCTCATCATCGATGAAATCTCGATGGTGCGTGCTGACCTGTTGGATGCCATCGACATGACGCTGCGACGCTACCGCCGTTCGAGTCGTCCCTTCGGCGGCGTGCAGCTTCTATTAATTGGCGACGTACACCAGCTCTCGCCCGTGGTCACCGAGAGCGAGCGGAGTTATATGCAACGCGTCTACCCCACCCCCTATTTCTTCGCCAGCAAGGCGCTGCAGCGGATGAACTACGTCACCATCGAACTCACCACCGTTTACCGACAACAGGACGCTGCCTTCGTCGACCTACTGAACCATGTGAGGGACAACAATATCGACACGGCCACGCTGCAGGCGCTCAACGCACGTGTCGAAGGTGAAAGGTTAAAGGTGAAAGGTGAGAGAACCCCGCCTATCACGTTGACAACGCACAACCGGCAGGCGGATGCCATCAATCAACGCCACATGGAGGCGCTGACGGGCGAACGGCGTGTGTTCGAGGCACTCGTCAAAGGCAACTACCCCGAACGGAACTTTCCCTGCGACCGAAGTCTCGAGGTAAAGGTCGGCGAGCGCGTGATGTTCGTCAAAAACGACTCCTCCGGAGGGCATAGGTATTATAACGGAATGCTCGGCACCATTACGGGCTACCTTTATGACAGCGAGGAAGAGAAAGAGTATATCGAAGTGATCAACGACGACGGCGACACCATCGCCGTGAACCGTGAAATATGGGAGAGCCTGAAATACAACCTCGACGCAAAGACCAATGAGATCACTCAAGAGGTGGAGGGCACTTTTTGCCAGTACCCCCTGCAACCCGCTTGGGCCGTCACCATCCACAAGGCGCAGGGATTGACCTTCGACCGCGTTGCCATCGATGCCGCCGACGCCTTTGCCTTCGGTCAAGTCTACGTGGCTTTGAGTCGCTGCCGCACCCTCGAGGGACTCACCCTCACCACGCCCCTCAGCGCCGGCGTGGCCTTCGAAGACCGCTCCGTCAGCCAGTTCGTCAGCACCCAACCCTCCTTTGAACAAACCGCTGCCGCCACCGACGAATACGAGCGGCAGTACCGCTTGGAGAAACTGATGGAGCTCTTCGGCATGGACGACCTCGTGCATCTGGCCGAGCGTCTACAGGAGCATTACGGCAAGTTGAAGAATCTCTACCCCGAGAATCTCAGCAGCCTCAACACGCATATCACTACCCTTCTCAACCTGCAGGTGGTGAGTGAGAAATTCAAGACCCAGCTGATGCGGCTCGACGAAGCAGCGCAGAACGAACGCGCCCGTCAAGGGGCGGAATACTACCTCTCGCAACTCGCGCTCTTCAACGCCCATCTCCCTGCTTTCCTCGAGGTGGAGATTGACAACAAGGAGACTGCCAAAGCCGTCAAGGAAAGCGGCGATGCTTTCAAAGAAGCCCTTGGTATCAAGATTGCCTGTCTGAGAGCCGTCAAGGAGCAAGGCTACAGTGTGCAAACTGTGCAAAAAGCCAAGGCAAAACAGATGCTCGAGAAGTCGACACACTCCTCCACCACCGCAAAGCGGCGGTCCCAAGCCACCTCGCAAGGCTCTGCCCGAAATGCCACTGGCATTTCTCTTTCTAACTTAGGGGAGGAGCAAGGAATGCCTAATGCCGACCTTGCCACCCTCGTCAAACAGTGGCGCAAGGACAAAGCCAAGGAGCTGCACGTGGCACCCTACATGGTCCTTAATCAGAAGGCCCTACTTGCCATCGCCACCCACATGCCCAAGAGTCCCGCCGAGCTGAAAAAACTCAACGGCGTGGGACCGGTGACCATCCAACGCTACGGCAAAGAACTCCTCGACCTTGTGGCCGATTTCATCGCCAGCGGCCAATAATTTTTTTTCTCTCCATGTCGAGAAAAAAATGTACTTTTGCATTTTGTTTTGAAACAAATTTATTAACAAACAACAATATGAAGAAAACCCTTTTAAGCATTGCTACTATGGCAGTTATCGCTACTGGTTGCCAGCACAAAGCCGAGCTCACCTCGGGTATTAATCTGGACAACTTTGACACCACCATCCGCCTCGAGGACGACTTCTACCAATACGCCTGCGGCGGTTGGATGAAGAACAACCCCCTCGATGCCGAACATTCACGCTACGGTGCCTTCGACGTTCTCCACGAGAACGCCCAGGAGAACCTAAAGGGCATCATCGACTCCGTGTCGAAAATGCAGAACGAGAAAGGCTCCATCGCCGACAAGATTGCCACGCTCTACAACATCGGTATGGACAGCGTCCGCCTGCAGGAGCAGGGTGCCGAACCCATCAAGCCCTACCTTGAGGAAATCAACGCCATCAAGACCAACGCCGACGCTTGGAACGCCCTGCTGAAGATGCACCGCATGGGTGTCACCGTGCTCTTTGGAGTCTTCGGTGAGGCCGACAAGGACGATGCCAGCCAGTGCATCGCCTGGGCCTATCAGGGTGGCCTCGGTCTCGGCGACCGCGACTACTACTGCACCGACGAGGGCAACAACAAGAACATCCGCGCCGGCTACGTAGCCCTTATGGCCAAAGAATTCGCCATGGCCGGTTATGACCAGCTCTGCGGCATCCGCGCCGACAAACTGGCCCTCATGGTCATGAACTTCGAGACCCGCCTGGCCAAGAGCCAGAACACCATGCTTGAGAACCGTGATCCTCAGGCCACCTTCAACCGCTACACCGTGGAAGAGGCCGCCGCCTTCACCCCCAACATCGACTGGAAAGGCTACTTCCAGACCATGAACATCCTCGATGGCATGAAGAGCTTCAACATCGCCCAGCCCAAATACTTCACCGAAGTCAACAAAGTGCTGAAAGACACCGATGTTGAAACCCTCAAGGCCTACTACGCCTGGAACGTCATCAATGGTGCCGCCGGCTACCTGAGCGACAATTTCGTCGAGGCCAACTTCGAGTTCTACGGCAAGCTGATGAGCGGCCGCGAACAGAACCGCCCCCGTTGGAAACGCGTCACCTCCACCGTCGACGGTGCCATGGGTGAAGCCCTCGGCCAGCTCTACGTCGAGAAATACTTCCCCGCTGAGGCCAAGACCCGCATGGAGACCCTCGTGCAGAAC
Source organism: Bacteroidales bacterium (assembly GCA_045222295.1). Lineage (GTDB taxonomy): Bacteria > Bacteroidota > Bacteroidia > Bacteroidales > P3 > Colimorpha. The sequence goes on from JBGUXP010000003.1 coordinate 164,166, forward strand.
CTCATCACCGCCCTCGGCCAGCGCATCGACAAAGCTGAATGGATGACCGAAGCCACCAAGTCCAACGCCCACAAGAAACTCTCGACCATCTATGTCAAAATCGGCTACCCCAACAAATGGCGCGACTACAGCGGCCTTGAAATCAAGAACGACAGCTACTTCGCCAACGTTGTGCGCAGCAACGAGTTCGACATGGCCTACATGTTCAGCAAAATCAACAAGCCCGTTGACAAAGACGAATGGGGTATGACTCCTCAGACCGTCAACGCCTACTATAACCCCACCACCAACGAGATTTGCTTCCCCGCCGCCATCCTGCAGCCCCCCTTCTTCAACATGCAGGCTGACGAAGCCGCCAACTACGGTGCCATCGGCGTGGTCATCGGCCACGAGCTGACCCACGGCTTCGACGACCAGGGCCGTCAGTATGACGAGAACGGCAACCTCAACGACTGGTGGACCGAAGAGGATGCCAAGAACTTCGACAACAACAAGCAGGTCCTCGTCGAGTCCTTCAACAACTGCGTCGCCCTCGACGACCCCGAGTACGGTGGTCTCATCCACGGCAACGGCGAACTGACCCTCGGTGAGAACATCGCCGACAATGGCGGTCTCCACGTCAGCTTCCTTGCCATGCAGAACGCCATGGCCAAGAAGCAGGTCAACAAGGAGAAGATGGACGGCTTCACCCCCGAACAGCGCTTCTTCCTGGCCTATGCTGCCGTCTGGGCTTCCAACATCCGTCCCGCCGCTGCCCTGCAGCTCACCCAGATGGATGTCCACTCCCTCGGCCGCAACCGCGTGAACGTGGCTCTGCCTCATGTGACTGAGTTTATCGAGGCCTTCGGCATCAAGGAAGGCGACGGCATGTGGCTCGCTCCCGAGAAACGCGTCGTCCTCTGGTAATCGGACTTATCACATTGATAAAACCGCCCCGGCTTGGGGCGGTTTTTTTATTGCCTCAAAACCCAACTCCAAGTGCATGTTTTTCAGCTTGTTCTTATGCTGTTCTTATGTTGTTCTTATGAATGAATCTAAAGAACAACATAAGAACAGCATATTAACAGACTATGAATAAATGAATTATACATCTCCGATTTTTTTATTTTTCGGGGGCAATAAAGAGTACCTTTTTTCGTTTAAAAAGTTAAAAAAACTGATATGGAAAAAGCGATTACTATCGGCGAGGTGGTGAGTTGCCTGGACAGTCTCTTCCATCCCGAACTGCAGGAGGACTATGACAATGCGGGATTCCTCCTCGGCGACAGCAGCGCCACCTACCGCGGGGCGCTGGTGGCGTTGGACCTGACCCCTGCTGTGATAGAAGAGGCTATGTCCGAAAGACTTAACCTCATCGTCACCCACCACCCCTTCATCTTCACCGGGCTGAAACGCATCACCGACCGAACGGAGGCTGGTCGTATGTCCATAAAACTGATAACGAACGGCATAGCCGTCTATGCCGCCCACACCAACCTTGACAACCTACCATGGGGAGTGAATGGGATATTGAGTGAAAAACTGGGGATGAACGACTGCCGGATTCTGAAAGGCGAAGAAACTGGTGCCGGCATGGTGGGCGAGCTGCCCCGGCCCATGGAGTGCGACAAGTTCCTGCTAAAAGTGAAGGAGTTGACATGTCAGCCCACCATCCGTACCTCGACCCACGACCCGAAGAAAAAAGTGAAGCGCGTGGCCATCTGCGGCGGCGCAGGAGCCTTCCTCATCGGCGACGCCATTGCCGCCAAAGCCGACCTATATCTCACCGCCGACATGAAATACCACGACTTCCAACGCGCCGAAGAGCGCATCATCCTAGCCGACATCGGGCACTATGAAAGTGAACAATTTGCAAAAGAAATAATTTCTCGCACCATATCAGAAAAATTTAGTAACTTTGCATGCCGAATTTCCCGAAACCAGGGGAGTCTTGTGCAATATATCTAATTGGGTGATAAGTTGATAGGTTGATACTCATATTGGTTTATTGAAATAAAAATATAAAATATACAAATCAATGGCAAAAAAAGTCAGCACAAAAAAAACAGGAGAAGAGCAAGTTGAACCCCAGGTAATCCTACGTCCCGACGTAGACCTGGCCATCGAGAAACGCCTCGTGGCTCTCTACACCCTCCAGAGCGTAGACAGCGAGATTGACAAGATTCAGATTATCCGTGGCGAACTTCCTCAGGCCGTCCAAGATCTCGAAGATGAAATCGCCGGTCTGAACACCCGCATCGAGAACTTCAACAACGACATCAAGGAGACCGAGACTGCCAACAAAGCCCGCAATGCCGAGGTGGCCGAGCACGAAGAGCAAATCAAGAAGTACAAGAAGCAGCAGGACAACGTGCGCAACAACCGCGAATATGAGTCGCTGGCCAAAGAGATTGAGTTCCAGAACCTAGAAATCCAGCTCTGCGAGCGCAAGAACAAGGAAGGTGCTGCCAAGGTGAAAGAACTCAAGGAACACATCACCGCTGCCAAAACCCTCGTTGAGAACCGCACCAAGGACCTCGACGCCAAACGTGAAGAGTTGACCTCCATCATCTCCGAGACCGAGAAAGACGAGAAACGCCTGCGCGAGAAATCGAAAGAGCAGGAGCAGTATATCGACGAGCGCTACCTGACAGCTTACAAGCGCATCCGCGGTGCCGCCCGCAACGGCCTCGCCGTCGTCACCATCGACCGTGACGCCTGTGGCGGTTGCTTCAGCAACATTCCTCCCCAGCGTCAGATGGAAATCAAGATGCACAAGAAAGTCATCGTCTGTGAGAACTGCGGTCGCATCCTCGTCGACGACGACATCGCTGCAAAAGCAAAAGCACAATTGGAGAAATAAGGTTTATGGTTTACGGTTTAAGGTTTAAGGGTGCTACGCAGCCCAACGCCGGAAACCGCAGACCAGAAAACATTAAACCTTAAACATTAAACATTAAACCATGATTTACACTTTCAATCCCGAAGAGAAACTCACTCTTGACAAGATTCAAGAGATTATCGATAAAAAGATGACCCTCGCCTTGAGCGACGAGGCCAAACGCCGCATCGAAAAATGCCGCAATTATTTGAACAAGAAGATGGAAACCCAAAAAGTTCCCATCTATGGTGTCACCACTGGTTTCGGCTCACTGTGCAACATCAGCATCAGCAAGGAGCAGCTCAGCCAGCTGCAAAAGAACCTGGTGATGAGTCACGCCTGCGGCGTAGGCGACGAAGTACCCCAGGATGTGGTGCGCCTCATGTTGCTGCTCAAGGCCCAGAACTTCTGCTTTGGATACAGCGGCGCCCAGTTGCAAACCGTGCAGCGCCTCATTGACTGCTATAACGAGGACGTGCTTCCCGTGGTCTACCAGCAGGGTTCCCTCGGCGCCAGCGGCGACCTCTGCCCTCTGGCCAACTTGATGCTCCCCGCCATCCTCGGCTTGGGTGATGTGTACTATAAGGGTCGTCGTTGCGATGTGAAAGAAGTCTATGCCGAGAAAGGCTGGCAGCCCATCGAGCTGCAGAGCAAGGAAGGCCTCGCCCTCTTGAACGGCACCCAGTTCATGAGCAGCTTCGCCGTGTGGTCGTTGCTCAAAGCTCGCCGTCTGAGCAAGCAAGCCGACATGGTGCTCAGCCTCAGCCTCGATGCCTTCGACGGCCGCATCGAGCCCTTCTACGAGTGCCTCCACATGGTGCGTCCCCACAAGGGTCAGCTCGAGACCGCCGAAGCTGTGCGCAACAACCTCGAAGGCAGCGAACTCATCAAACGCCACAAAGAACACGTACAGGATCCCTATAGCTTCCGCTGCGCCCCGCAGGTGCACGGTGCCGCCAAGGACACCATCCGTTACGTCGCCAGTGTCGTCGAGACCGAAATCAACTCCACCACCGACAACCCCATCGTCCTCCCTGACGAAGATATGGTCATCAGTGGCGGTCACTTCCACGGTGAGCCTCTGGCCATGGTGCTCGACTTCCTGGCCATCGCCGTTGCCGAACTCGGTGCTATCAGCGAGCGCCGCACCTACCAACTTATCGATGCCAAGCGCGGCTTGCCCAGCTTCCTCGTTGCCAAGCCCGGTCTCAACAGTGGCTTCATGATTCCTCAGTATGCCGCCGCCAGCATCGTCAGCCAGAGCAAGCAGCTCTGCACCCCCGCCAGCGTCGATAGCATCCCCAGCAGCCAAAACCAAGAAGACCTCGTCAGCATGGGTGGCAACGCCGCCACGAAGTGCTACAAGGTCTGCGAGAACACCGAGCGCGTGCTGGCCATCGAGCTCTTCAACGCCGCCCAGGCCCTCGACTTCCGTCATCAGGAAGGCCTCAAGAGCAGCCCGAAGATTGAGCAGATGGTTGCCGACTACCGCAAGAGCGTCAACTTTGTCGACATCGACCAAATCATGTATAAGCATATCCACTCCAGTGTCCGCTTCCTGCAGGAGATGACGATGTAATCGATAGAAACATCTATAAAAAAAGGAGCACAAATGTGCTCCTTTTTTATTTCCAAACTTAGTTAATGTGCCTCTAGCCAGTTGTCTCCGACATCGATACCCACCTCGATGTCAATTCCCGGTAGCGGGAGGGCCTGCTTCATCTCGCGGGCCACTATCTGACGCACCAGCGCCTCTTCGGGACGGTAGAGGTCGAACACCAATTCGTCGTGCACCTGCAGAATCATGCGGGTGCGGAGATGCTGCTGGGTAAGGCAACGATGGATGTTGACCATGGCCAACTTGATCATGTCGGCCGAAGTGCCCTGGATGGGCATATTGACGGCATTGCGCTCAGCAAAAGAACGGGCGGCAGCATTACGGCTATTGATGTCGGGCAGGTAGCGCCGACGACCCAGAAGTGTCTGTGCATAACCGCGCTCTCGGGCCGAGGCGACACTTTCGTTGATGAAACGATGGATGTCTGGATACTGCGTAAAATACTCGTCAATCAAGGCGGCAGCCTCTTTGCGGGGGATGCCGAGCTGTTCGCTGAGTCCGAAGGCCGAGATACCATAGACAATACCAAAGTTGACACTCTTGGCGTTGCGGCGCTGATCCTTGGTAACCTCCTCCATAGGCAGGTGGTAGATTTTTGCTGCCGTGGCGGCATGAATATCGAAGCCATTGGCAAAAGCCTCCAGCATGTGGCGGTCCTTGGCCAACGAAGCGATAATACGGAGCTCTATCTGTGAGTAGTCGGCAGCAAGGAGTTGATAGTCTTTGTCGCGGGCAACAAAAGCACGGCGTATCTCGCGACCGCGCTCGGTACGGATGGGGATATTCTGCAAGTTGGGACTCGACGAGGAAAGGCGTCCTGTGGCAGTAACCGTCTGGTTGTAGACAGTGTGCAAACGTCCCGTGGCAGGGTTGATGAGTTTGGGGAAAGAGTCAAGGTAGGTACCCACGAGCTTGGTGAGCGAACGGTATTCGAGGATAAGCGGTATGATGGGGTGCTTGTCGGCCAACTTGGTAAGCACATCCTCGGCAGTGCTATACTGCTTGGTGGCGGTACGCGGCGGCTTGTCGGTGACCTTCAGTTTCTCATAGAGCACCTCGCCCAACTGCTTGGGAGAACTGATATTGAAGCTTTCTCCTGCAAGTTCAAAAATCTTTTCCTCGATAGTCATGCGCTCGACAGTAAGCTGTCGGGAGTATTCCTTTAGGGCATCGACATCAATACGTACGCCCTCTTTTTCCATATCGATAAGCACGTCGACCAACGGCAATTCCACCTCATAGTAGAGCCGTTCCAACTGTGCATCGCGCAGTTTGGCGACCATCAGCGGATAGAGTTGCCATAGGGCGGCTGCCTGAGCCGTACGACCCTGCGGCTCGAAGCCCAGCAGGGCTGAACAGATAAAGTCGAGCGAGTGGCGCATTTCGGCATCAATAAGATAGTGCGCCATCTGGACATCAAATATCTGTCCTTGCATCTCAATATTCAGTTCGGACAGAATATATTTGAGATTCTTGAGGTCGAAACAAAGCTTTGTGGTAGTTGGATTCTCGAGTACAGCGGTAAGACGTGGCAGGTCGAGGTCAGCCACCTTGGCCACCCACACAGAATCGGCATCCGTACTCAGCACCACATTGGGGCCATCAACTATCAGCGCCACATCCTTTCCCTCCAATGAAGCCAGCACCGTGGAGGTCAACTCATCCTGCTGTACGGCAGGAGCCTGCTGTGACGTGGGTGTCAGGTCGAATAAAGTGGGAGTGCTCAGATTATTCTGAGGGCTCTGATTACTCGGAGCCTTCTGATGGCCCCAGGCCACCGCCTTCGACGGGTCTTTCACCGTTAGGTCGGTGAACACCTTCTTGGCGAACTGGCGAAACTCCAGCTCGTCGGTGAGTTCTTTCAACATCTGATAGTCGGGCTCTTCCAGCACAAGATTGTCCTCTTCAAAGGCGATGGGAGCATCTAGGCGGATAGTAGCCAATTCTTTCGAGAATAAGGCCTGCTCACCATGCTCCTTTACCAAGCAGCGCATCTTATCGTTCTTGATTTCGTCGGCATGCGCCACCATCTCCTCGATGCTGCCAAACTGATCGATGAGTTTCTTGGCGGTCTTCTCCCCCACCCCCGGAATGCCGGGAATATTGTCGGAAGCGTCACCCCAGAGACCGAGGAGGTCGATGACTTGACGGCAGTCGGCGACGCCGAATTTTTCTTTCACCTCCTCTACACCCATAATCGTGTCGGGACGCCCCATGCGGCCGAAGCGGTACATCTTCACCGTCCCTGTCACCAGCTGTGCGAAGTCCTTGTCGGGGGTCACCATGACAACCTCGTCGAAACCTGCCATCTCTGCCTCATGGCTGAGGGTACCGATGACATCGTCGGCCTCGAATCCCTCGCAGGTAAGGATGGGGATGCGGAAAGCCTCAATCATCTTCCTCACCCACGGAAGTCCTATCTGGATTTCCTCGGGCATCGCGTCGCGGTTGGCCTTGTATTCGGCATACATCTCGTGGCGGAACGTAGGCTTCTGCAAGTCGAAAGCCACACCTACATGAGTGGGGCGCTGACTGCGCAGCAGGTCGTAGAGCGTGGTGGTAAATCCCAGCACGCACGAGGTGTTCATGCCCTTGGAATTGATGCGGGGGTTCTTGTTCAACGCATAGTAGGCGCGATACACCGCCGCCATCCCGTCTATCAAAAGGAGTTTTTTCATTTCAGCGGATTGGCTGTCAGTTCATCATACTCCTTGCGGTTGCGGAGAATGTTGCATGCCAGATAGACAGCGCTACGCATCGACTGTTCGCTAGCCTTGTCTTTACCGGCGATGTCGTAGCCCGTGCCATGGGCAGGACTCGTGCGCACATAAGGCAGGCCTGCGGTGTAGTTGACACCCTCGGTGAAGGACATCAACTTGAACGGGATGAGGCCCTGGTCATGATAGAGGGCCAAGACACCGTCAAACTTGTTGAACTCAGAGCTGCCAAAGAAACCATCGCTGGGGAAGGGACCATAGGCCAGCACACCCTTGCCCTGCACCTCGTCGATGACAGGCTTGATAACCTTCATGTCAAAGTCACCGATGACACCGTTGTCGCCAGCGTGGGGGTCGAGAGCGAGGACGGCAATCTTAGGAATAGTGATACCGAAGTCTCTCTTCAGGCTCTCGTTCATGAGCATGATTTTATCGTAAAGGAGATTGTGCGTCAGTGCACCGGGCACATCCTTCAACGCCAGATGGTTGGTCATGATACCGATGCGGATGCGGTCACACACCATCATCATCAGGCTCGAGCAACCAAACTGGTGCGACAGGTACTCGGTGTGGCCGGGGAAGTCGAAATCGGGGGCCTGTATATTGCGCTTGTTAATGGGGGCGGTGACAAGGACATCCACCTTGCCGGCTTTCAGGTCCTCACAGGCTTTGTTCAGGCTCTCGCGCGAGAGGCGTCCCGCAATCTCAGTGCTCTTGCCCAAGTCAATCTTGATTTCCTCCTGTGTGAGGTTGATGACATTGTACTTGCGGTCCTGCGCCTCGGAGGCATCATGGATGGCGTTGAACGCCATCTCCTGCTGCACGCTCCCCAGCAGTTTCTTGTGGTAGCTGGCCACTTTCGTGCTGCCATACAGCACCGGCGTACAGACATCGAACATGCGGCTGTCGGCAAAGGTCTTGATGATGGTCTCGTAGCCCACACCGTTGATGTCACCGTGCGTGATGGCCACTCTTATCTTTTTCTCTTCGTTATTTTTATTATCCATTATTCTTTGAAAATATTTGTTTTTCTGTAGTGACGCAGCGTGCTGCATCTTACTAATCAATCAATAAATAATCAACAATCTTTACTGCATCTGCAAATAGGCATACAGCAGTCTTATGCCGTAGCCGCTGGCACCAACGCGGAAGAAATGCTGGGCCTTGGTAAAGTAGGCCACGCCGGCAATGTCTAGGTGCACGTAGGGCACCTCCTTCGCGAAGTGGGCCAGGAACTTGCCAGCCGTAATGGTGCCTGCCTGCGGCGTGTTGCCACAGTTGCGCAAGTCGGCGAAGTCGCTCTTGATCAGCTCGTCGTACTCCTTCCACATCGGGAATTCCACCAGACGCTCATACACCTCGTTGCCCACAATCTTGAGCATCTCCAGCTCGCGCTCGGCATTCTGCTGCATGACAGCAATACCGAAGGTAGAGATGGCACGGACGGCGGCACCCGTGAGGGTTGCGGCATCGATGATGACGCGCGGTTTGTAGTTCTTTACCGCATAGGCGATGGCATCGGCGAGGATAAGACGGCCTTCAGCATCGGTATTGACGACCTCTACGGTGGTGCCGTCATACATCGTCAGGATATCGTCGGCGGCATAGGCGTTGAAACCCGGACGGTTGTCCGTCAGCGGCAGCAGCGCTACCACGTGCACCGGCAACGCATTGTCAGCGGCGGCAAACACCACGCTCGCCATGGTTGCGGCTCCCGCCATATCGCTCTTCATCTCCTGCATATAATCTTCCGGCTTGATATTCAAGCCACCAGTGTCATACATGATACCCTTGCCCACCAAAACAATCGGAGAATTCTGATTATTCCGAATACTCGGATTATTCGGAGTATATTCCAGCACCACAAACCTCGGGTCGTCCACACTGCCTCGGTTGACAGCCAGAAGACCTCCCATGCGCAGGCTCTCTATCTTACGCTTGTCCATCACCGTGCACTTCACATTTCCCAAACCCTCGGCCACACTCTGCAGCTCGTCGGCAAAGGCAGCGGCGTTCAGGTCCTGAACAGGGAGGTTCACCCACTCGCGGCACCAGAAGATGCGGTTCCACAGGCGCTGCTGGGCATCAAGTTCCTCTTGCGAGAAATACACCGAGTTGATTCTCAAATGCCCCACATGGAAGCACTCCTTCGAGCGAAAACGGTCGAAGCTGTAGTCCGCCAGCGTCAAGCCTTCCACGAAAGCCGCCACCTCTTCGGGCAGCGTGCCCTCGCCGCAGAGGGCTACCTCTTTGATGCCATCCTTCTCCATCATCTTCAGCACCTCCATGGCCTGACGGCGCAGTGTCTCCTGCACCTCGGCGCCACGGCGCTCGCTGTCGAACGACACAAAATAGAGCTTCTCCGGCAAACGGTCAAAACTCACGACGAATGCACTCTCACCCTTCCCTCTTTCCGCCTTCACCTTCTCTATCTCACGCTTCCCCAGCGGCAGGTTGCGCTCCGCACACTCGTCACCATAAAGAAAAATAAAACTCCCCTCGTATTCCTTGGGGTTGATATCCTGCAATGTATAGATCATAGCGTCTCTATATTACAATATGTTAATATATATAAAAACGCCCACCAAACCCTTTTATTGTGCCATTTCCGAAAAAATGTAATCAGAGTAGCTTCCCATCAATAAACTCTTCGAAATAAAGAATCTGTGTGCTGCGAGCTGTGTAGATTTGATTTGTCCTTTGCGTTGTCGGCCGAGCCGACGGCAAACCACGACTTGCGAAAACGTTCAAGAAACATTAGTAAAGTTCAATCCAAGTTCTGGGAATGGGTGACGAGGAGGATAATTTTCGTCGGCTCGAGCTCGCGGAGAGTCTGCAGGAGGTGCTGGCGAGCATCATGGTCGAGCCAGGCGGCGGGTTCGTCGAGGAGGAGCACAGGGGCATTGGTGGCCAAGGCGCGAGCCAGAGCCAGACGCTGCCACTGCCCCATGCTGAGCTCCGAGCCACCGTCGAAGAGGCGGCCGAGGAGTGTTTTCTCCTTCTGGGGCAATTTGTTGACGAAGGTGTCGGCACCGGAGAGAAAGAGTGACTGTTTGACAGACTCCTCCACCAACGCAGAGCGGCGGTCCCCCTTCCCTAACTTAGGGGAGGAGTGGGATGGAAGGACGTTGTCGGTGACGGTGAGGTTGTAGCGGACAAAATCCTGGAAAAGAACGCCGAAGCGCTGGCGCAACTCCTCGGGACGGAAGCGGAGGATGTCAATGCCATTGACCAGTACTTGTCCTTCCTGCGGGTCGTAGAGGCGCAGCAACAGTTTTATCAATGTGGACTTGCCGAAACCGTTGCGGCCGTCGATGGGGGTAATTTCGCCACGGCGGGCGCGCAGGTTGAAGTGGCTGAGGACATCGCGGTCCATGTCGGGGTAGCGGAAGGTGATGTCGCGGAACTCCACCTCGGTAATCTCCTCGGGCACAGGCAACGGCTCGGCAGGCGCGAGGATAGTAGGCTCGAGGGCAAGGAATTCGAAAAGGTTGCCGACAAAGAGCCGGTTGTCATAAAGCCCCGAGACAGCACCCACAAGCGACGAGAGGTAGCCCTGCCCGCGACGGAAGGCCTCGAAGAGCATGACGAAGGAGCCGATGGTGATGGCACCGGCAAAGGCCTGGCTGGCCAGCATCCACACGACAGCGAGCATGGCTCCAGCCTCGACAAAACCACAAAGAATGTCGAGCAATCCTAATTTCCGCGAGATAAACAGCAACCTGGCAGACAGCCGTTTGCGCACCTCAACAAAACGCCCGCGGAAGAGCGGCGCGAGACCATAGGCACGGAGTTCCTTGGCAAAGTCGCGGGCCGTAAGGAGGGCGGAATAGTAGGAGGTGCGGCGGTAGAGCTGCGTGTTGTCGCGACGAAAACGATAGATTTGACGGGCCTTGTAGAGCCTCACAGCAAAGCCTGGCAACACAGCCACAATCATCACCACAATGACCCACCATGTGGCGGAGACCAACAGGACCACTACACCGACAATGGAGACCACCGATCCCACCAAGGCGCTGAAATTGCTGAGAATCTGCAACGGGCGGAAAGAGGCCTCCTGCTGAGCGCGGTGCAGAGTATCGTGATAGGTGGGGTTGTCATAATACTGCATGTCGAGCCGTGCCGACTGGTGCTGCAGAAGGTCGCTCAGGTGGTCTATAAGGCGCTGCCCAAGGACATCGTTGTTGACAGAGCTGAGCGCCCCCACAATGCGGTTGGCGAGAAAGACACCGCACATGGTCAGCAGGTATTGCACAAAAAGGGCACTGTCGCCTCCCACCTGCACACTGTCTATCAGGAGTTTCAGCAGGTAGAGGTTCACCAGCGGCAGGATGCTCTGAAGCAACTGGTAAAGCAACCGGCGCCAGAAGGAACCGGGGTCGCAGTCGCGGACCATCAGCAGGGCTTTCCAGAGGTTTTTCATCTTATATATATGGTTTTAACGGCTTCTACACCGAGGTGGTCGTTGATACGCTGGCGGAGGTTCTCGCGCCGCATCATCATCTCGTGGCGCAGAGCCGCCGAGGAGAGGCGCAGGGAGAGGACACCGTGGGAGAACTGCACTGAGGTGGTGAGGCGGCTGATGAGGTCGCCGGCCAGCTGGCGGTAGACACGCTCGACCCGCAGCTCGTCGGCGAAGTCGCCATGGTCGAGACGACGCAAAGCGCTTTGCAGGTAGTAGTCGAGGGTGCGGTCGGGCTGCATGGTCAGTGATGAGTTATGAATTAAGAATTATGGTGCCGCTGGAGACGGTGAAAATTTTATGTTCGAGGCTGGGCATCTCGTCGAAGATGGCCTGCACACGGCCAGGCTGGGTATCGGTGAGGAGCACCTGGCCGAAACGGTCGCTGCCCACGAGGGCGATGAGGCGCTTGATGCGCGGCAGGTCGAGTTTGTCGAAAATATCGTCAAGCAGCAGGATGGGCTTCTCGCCCGAATGGTTGAGGATATACTGGAACTGAGCCAGTTTCAGCGCCAGGGCGAAGCTCTTCTGCTGCCCCTGGGAGCCGAATTTCTTGAGGGTGAAGTCGGGGTTCTCCGCACTCAGGAGCAGTATCAGGTCGTCCTTGTGCGGCCCCGCATTGGTATACTGCGAGTATTTGTCAGCCTGATGGCACTCCTCAAGCTGCAGAAGCATGGGACGCTCGTCGTGACGGTAATCGATAGTACCAGGCTCGTCACTGCCGACAATCCAATGGTAGTATTCATCAAAAAGCGGCATGAAGTCGCGGATAAACTCCACACGCTTCTCGGTAAGGTATTCGCCATTGGAGGCCAGCTGCGTATCCCAGATGGAGACCATGGCATCGTCCCACATGCGGTCGTCCCACATCTGCTTCAGCAGACGGTTGCGCTGCTCGAGAGCCTTGGTGTAGGCAATGAGATGCTCAAGGTAGCGATGGTCGGTCTGCGAGATGACGCCGTCCATAAACTTGCGCCTGAGGTCGCTGCCGCCAGTGATAAGCTGCTGGTCGTTGGGCGACACCATGACGAGGGGTATCTTGCCGATATGCTCAGACAGGGCCTTGTAGGTCTTCTTGTTCCATTTCATCTGCTTGCCCTGGCCGCGGCGCAGCGTGAGCGACGCGACATCGGCACCATTATAGTGTCCGTGGATGGCGAAGAACTCCTCACCCAGCTTGATATTCTGGCTGTCGACAGGGTTGAAATAGCTCTTGCAGAAGGAGAGGTAGTAGACGGCATCGAGCAGGTTGGTCTTGCCGGCGCCATTGTTGCCGACGAAGCAGTTGACGTTATCACACAACGCCACGTCGGCCTCGCCGTAACTCTTGAATTTGTTAACTATAAGCCTATTGAGAATCATCCTTCAATTTTCGTTTTCACTTGTTCCATCAGCCAACGGGGAGTAGAGGTAGCACCTGTAATCCCCACGCTTTCGGCATCCTTGAACCACTCGCGCTGCAGGTCGGCAACATCGGAGATGAAATAGGTGCGGGGCTGCACTTTGCGGCAGTATTCGTAAAGGTAATGGCCGTTGCTGCTATTGGCGCCGGCCACAAAGAGGAGCACATCGACGCTGCAGGCGAAGGTCTCCAGCTCGCGAGCCCGGTTGGCCACACGGTTGCAGATGGTATCGTAGGCTACGAAATCGGCCTCCTGCAGCAGGTGCGCCTGGATATTGGCAATGAGCTGCTGATATTCCTCGCGGCTCTTGGTGGTCTGAGAATAGAGACGTATGGGTCGCGTGAAGTCAATAGCTTTCAGATCGTCGGGGCTGCTGGCAATGACGGCCGTGCCGTCGGTCTGGCCCGTAAGGCCCACCACCTCGGCATGGCCAGGCTTGCCGAAGATGACAATCTGCCCTCCCTGGCGGCACATCTCGTCGTAGCCCTTGCGGATGCGCTGCTGGAGGGCCAGCACGATGGGGCAAGTGGCATCGACAAGGTGGATGCCGAGTTGCTCGGCGGTACGATAGGTGGAAGGAGGCTCGCCGTGGGCACGGATGAGCACCTTGCTGCCCGACAACTCGGACAACCGCTGGTGGTCAATAACTTCCAGTCCCTGGTTGCGCAGGCGTTCCACCTCGGCACTGTTGTGCACTATATCGCCCAGACAATAGAGCCTGCCGTCGCGCGACAACTCCTCCTCGGCGGCGCCGATGGCTTTCACCACCCCGAAGCAATAACCCGCATTATCGTCAATTCTGATTTCCACCTTAAACCTTAAACTATAAACCTTTAACCACTTAACTCATACTCTGGTTCTCCTGACGAGCCTGTTCGAGCACCTCTTCGTATTCCGCAGGTGTGAGGTCGTTGAAGAAATAGTAGACAGGGTCGACCTTCTTGCCATTGAGTATCACCTCGTAGTGGAGGTGTACGCCCGACGACATGCCGCTACTTCCCACAGTGCCTATCTGTTCGCCACGCTTCACTTTCTGTCCTTTTCTAACGCTGGCATTGTTCATGTGGGCGTAGAGCGTCTGGAATCCGAAGCCGTGGTTGATGATGACCACCACACCATAGCCCGAATAGCCCTCGGGGTTGCGACTGGCCACAACGACGGTGCCGTCGCCGGTGGCATAGATGGGCGTTCCCTGCCGCGCCGTCATGTCAATGCCCGAATGCATGCGGCGGTATCTCAATATGGGATGGAAACGAGGGCCGAAGCCACTAACAATCTTACATTTGTTCTTCGCCACCGGCAGGATGGCCGGCATAGCAGCCAAACGCTCGTTCTTGGTACGGGCCATCTCGTAAATCTCATCGAGGGACTTCGATTCCACATAGAGTCGCTTGGTGAGGTCATCGACACGCTTGGTGGTCATCTTCAACAACTCGCCGTTTTCCAGTTCGTCAAACTCAGCATAGCGCTCCACGCCGCCGATGCCACTGTGGCGCTCCGCAGGACTCACCGGCTCGCTGGAGAAGATGGTGCGGTAGAGGGCATCGTCGCGTTCCTCCAGATTCAGAAGGACCTTCTCGGCACGTGCCACGCGGGCATTAAGAACCTTCGACTGTCTCTTGAACTTGGCCAGTTCGCGCCGCAACGCACGTTCCGACGGCGACTGCATGAACTGCATGCCCACCACAACTATCACCACGCCGAGCACCACGCCAAACAGCACATTGAAACTGATGCGGCGCACCTTTTCGCGCAGCGACACGAAGACTTTCTCATACTTCAGCGTATGAGGATTGAAACGATAGGTATGGCGCGGTTTCTTCACTTTATCACAATGTTTCTTTCAGTTTTTCCAGAGCATTGACAAAATTCACAACAGGTCTCACATGATAGAAGAAATAGGTCAAGTCGAACTCGGGAATCCTAATCATACTCGCAGCATCGCCCAGGCGGCCCACCATGGATTCGGTAGTCTCCTCGATAGCGAGTTCCTGGCAGACAACCGTCAGCGTCTTCAGCGGGACCAGCTCGAAGTCAGTGCTGCTGCGAGCCACAATCACAACATCGGGCAACAGATAGTAGGTCACGCCACGGGGCGTGCGCATCATCGGCAGGTAGCCCTCCGAGTGGATGAAATCGAACACACCCATATCGAAAAAGACCTGTGTGTAGCTCTTCTGTTTCGATTTGTCGAAAAACCAGACACGACGACTTGCCGCCACACGGGAAAAAGCATCGACCATCTCCCGATAGGCTGCATAAGTCTCGGCCGAACAATGGTCTTTCACCTGCCAAACCACCGACATCATGTCGTGCTCCAACTGGCGGACCTTGTTTTTGTAATGGTTTAGCACGCTCGAAAGGAACTTGTTATGCCGATAGTGCATACTGTCCTTGATGCCGCGAATCACACGCTCGGTATACTCCTCGGTGCGAGCCACCGACAGCGCGTTGACATAGCATTCCAGCAATTCCTTCCGGTATCTGTCGCCACCCTGGCTCAGGGCCTTGTTTCCTGCATCAATGATGCGGTCGAAATCGGGCTCCAAGCCAAGTAACAAACGGAGATAGTTGGTCTTGTGGCGGGCTCTGACCGAGCGCACAAAACGGTTGTAGCTGTGACTCTCGGTGATCCTCACGATAAAGCCTGTACCGGGAGCGTCGGACATGACAAAACGGCGGCCACTGTAGCGCATCTCGTCCAAATCGCGGATACCAAAGTCGGTATAAACGAAATGGTTCGAGATAAACAGATGCAGCCCATCAGCTACCCTGACCCTCTTTTTAGGGAATAATTTCATGTCTGCCGCTCCCAGTCAACTTTTGATTTCTTAACCATGGATGGCCTCGCCATGGACAGCCTCCAAGGCCTCCATGACACCCTCGCTCATCGTGGGATGCGGATGAATGGCCTGAGCCAACTCGCGGGCAGTCATGCCTTTCTCGCGGGCCACAACAGCCTCGGCAATCATCTCGGTCACGTTGTCGCCACACATGTGGCAACCCAGGATGAGGTCGGTCTTGGCATCGGCTACAATCTTCACAAAGCCGTCAGTGTTGCCGGCCGCCGTGGCCTTGCCACTGGCTTTGAAGAAGAACTTGCCCACCTTCACCTCGTAACCGGCATCGACGGCCTTCTTCTCAGTCAGACCCACGCTGGCCACCTCGGGAGTAGTGTAGGTGCAGCCGGGGACATTACTGTAGTTCACCGGATGAGCCTCCTTGCCAGCGAGATGCTCCACACAGCAGATGGCCTCCTTCGATGCCACATGGGCCAAGGCGGGACCATGAACCACGTCGCCAATGGCATAATAACCAGGCACATTGGTCTCGTACCAGTCGTTGACCCCAATCTTGCCCTTTTCATATTTGATACCGGTTTCGTCGAGACCCAGATTCTCGAGGTTCGTCACCACGCCCACGGCACTCAGCACCACATCGACGTCGACGACAGTCTCGGTGTTCTTCTTCAGGTCCTTGACGGTAACATGGCACACATCGCCCTCAATGTCAACCTTCTCCACCGAACACGAAGGCATAACCTTCATGCCCATTTTGCGGAAGCTGCGGCTCATCTGGGCGGCCACCTCCTCGTCCTCGTTGGGGAGAATCTGGGGCATGAACTCGACGAGCGTCACCTGCGTGCCGATGCTCTGGTAGAAGAATGCAAACTCACTGCCGATGGCACCGCTGCCACACACCAGCATGCGGGCGGGCTGCTCACGGAGGGTCATAGCTTCGCGGTAGCCAATGATGTGCTTGCCATCCTGCGGCATGGCGGGCATCACACGGCTGCGGGCGCCCGTGGCGATGATGATATGGTCAGCCTCATATTCAGTGCCGTCCACGCTCACCTTCTTGCCGGGCAGCACCTTGGCAGCACCGTTGATGACATCTACGCCGTTCTTCTTCAGCAAAAACTCGACGCCCTTGTTCATCGTCGAGGCCACACCACGACTACGGTCGACCATGGCGTTGAGGTCGGGCTCCACGCCCTCGGCTTTGAAGCCGTAGGTGGCGGCATGCTTGGCATAGTTGAACGCCTGGGCACTCTTCATCAATGCCTTGGTGGGGATACAGCCCCAGTTGAGGCAGATACCACCAAGATTTTCACGTTCCACAACAGCAGTCTTCAAGCCCAGCTGGGCTCCTTTCACGGCAGCCACATAGCCTCCCGGACCACTGCCAATAACCAACAAATCGTATTTCATTTTTATCTCTTTTTTATT
Organism: Bacteroidales bacterium; assembly: GCA_045222295.1. Taxonomy (GTDB): domain Bacteria; phylum Bacteroidota; class Bacteroidia; order Bacteroidales; family P3; genus Colimorpha. The sequence goes on from JBGUXP010000003.1 coordinate 181,455, forward strand.
TAATTTTTATGTACCAAAATAAAATGCAAAAGTACGAAACTAGCCCGACATGGCCAAATTTTTTTTCCCACCGCCCCAAAAGCTCCTAAAAAAGCCTCAAAAACGCCCTAAAACCCATTTTAACCACCAAAACACCAAATAGCTGATAACCACTTACAAACACCTTACCAACTCCTAACCAACTCCTACCGCGGTAGGAGTTGGTAGGGTGTTGGTAGGGTCTTCGTAGGTTCTTCTTGTCAAGATGACATGAATTGGATTGACACTCTCCTCCACCGGAGCAAGCTCCGGTCCCCCTCCCCTAGCTTAGGGGAGGAATTTGATAGCAATAGCCGCGACAGATGCTCTCCCCCTAAGCTAGTGTGAATACCCCGAAGGGGGAGGGAGTGTGTCCAAGATTACCATTTCCATTTTTTCAAAAGAAAAAAATGCCTTCCGGGAAAAATATTTTTCAACCTCTATCGGTGCATATCCAGGTGTGTTTTCTCTCTTCCAGGCACTTATAATTAACCGCCAAGAAAAGCCGTTTTGATTTTCAAATATTTATAGCAAGATATTTCATTTCAATGGTTTAAAAAAAATATCAACTAACAACTAGCACGTTTACAACATTCTGTTGAGTTATCAACAAAAAAAGCCGAAAAACGGGTTTCAGAGCAAAAAAAAATTTGAAATAAAGAAATTTCTTCGTATATTATAAAGCGCAGAAAAATGTTAAAATTTCTTGGATGAATTAGATTTTAGTAAGTTAAGGAAAGTAGGGGGAATAGCAGGTAGACAAAAGAGGCAAAATCTTTATAAAATTCTGTAAATATCTGCAAATTTTTTTTTTCAAATTTATGCACAAAAAAAGAGTGACCTTTGCAAACAGAACAAGAAAGTGTTCGATTTGTATAAGTAATTGATAATGGAATATAGTAATACCAAAATGATAGAGGAAGATTATAAGAGAGTATGGGCAGAATGCCTAGAGGTGATTAAGGACGCCCTTGGGCCGGAGAACAAGAAGGCTTTCGATACCTGGTTCGTCCCTATTGTACCCCTACAACTCGACGGAAGCACCCTGATCGTACAGGTGCCGAGCCCCTTTTTCTATGAGTGGATTGAGGAACACTATATTGACTTACTGAAACGCGTCATCCGTATGCAGCTAGGTCCCAACGGCATGCTGAAATACAGCATCGTCATGGACCAGACCATCCCCACGGAACCACTGAAGACTACCTTAACATCGAACAGCCGCCGCTCGGTGCAGAACCCCCTCACCGACATGCCTATCAATATTAATAATGATAACGCGCGCGAGCTACCCAATCCCTTCGTCATCCCCGGCATCCAGAAGACCCGAATTCCCTCGCAGTTGAGCCCCAACTATACTTTGGAGAACTTCGTCGAAGGCGATTGCAACCGTCTGGCCCGCTCGGCCGGCTACGCCGTGGCAGAGAAACCCGGCACCACTTCGTTCAACCCCCTGCTGCTCCATAGCAACGTAGGTCTCGGCAAGACCCATCTTGCCAACGCCATTGGACTGAAGACAAAAGAGCTGCACCCTGACAAGACCGTGCTCTACGTCACCAGCGAGCAGTTCATGCAGCAGTATGCCGAGGCAGGTCGCGCCGGCACCACCAACGACTTCATCCACTTCTACGAGCAGATAGATGTCCTCATCATCGATGACATCCAGTTCTGGGCCGGCAAGGCACAGAAGACTCAGGAAGCTTTCTTCCATATCTTCAATCACCTCCACCAGCGCAACTGCCAGATTATCATCACCTCCGACAAAGCCCCCGGCGAGCTCCAGGGTCTCGAACCCCGACTGCTCAGCCGTCTGAAATGGGGACTCAATGCCGACCTGCAGGCTCCCGACGTGGAAACCCGCAAGGCTATCCTCCGCCAAAAGCTGCAGAACGACGGTATAGAGATGAGCGAGGATGTCATCGAATACATCGCGTACAATATTAACACCAACGTGCGCGAACTCGAGGGCGCCCTCATCTCCCTCATCGCCCAGAGCTCGCTCAACCGCAAGCAAATCACCCTCGAGCTCACCAAACAGATGATTGACAAGTATGTGCAAAGCAGCACACGCGAAATCACCATCGACTACATCCAGAAGGTTGTCTGCGACAGCCTCGACCTCCCCGTAGAGAGCATCCAGCTGACCTCGCGCAAGCGTGAAATCGTGCAGGCCCGCCAGTTGAGCATGTACTTTGCCAAGAAGATTACAAAATCCTCCCTCGCCGTCATCGGCATGCAGTGCGGCAACAAAGACCACGCCACGGTGCTCCACGCCTGCAAGACTATCGAGAACCTGCGCCAGACCGACCGTTACATCCGCAACCTCGTCGACGAGTTGGAGAAGAAATTCAAAGAGGCATAAAATAAAATGGATCGCCGACATCTTGCCGGCAATACAAAGATGAAGACCGCATTCAAACCCGGGACGATGATTTACCCGCTGCCAGCTGTCATGGTCAGCTGCGGCGACAATCCCGAGAACTACAACATCATCACCATCGCATGGACGGGCACAATCTGCAGTGACCCGCCCATGTGCTATATCAGCGTGCGTCCCGAGCGCCACAGCCACGCCCTCATTGAGCGCACCGGCGAGTTCGTCATCAACCTCACCACCGAAGCGTTGGCCCGCCAGACCGACTGGTGTGGCGTACGCAGTGGCCGCGACTACAACAAGTTCCGCGAGATGGGCCTCCACGCCGAACAGGCACAATTGGTCAAAGCCCCCCTCATTGCCGAGAGTCCCCTAAATATCGAGTGCAAGGTAGTGGAAGTGAAGCGCCTCGGAAGCCACGATATGTTCATCGCCAACGTCGTGTCCGTCGATGCCGAGGAGAGCCTCATCGATAAGAGTACCGGCCAGTTCCAGCTCAACCACGCCGGCCCCCTCGCCTACTCACACGGGAAATACTACGGCCTCGGCGAAAAGCTCGGCGGCTTCGGATTTAGCGTCAAAAAAAGAAAGTAGTTAAGACAAATGAATATTGTATGTGTTGAATCTCTCGGCATCGGCCGTGAGCACTTCGAAGAACTCAAGAAGCGCTATGCCTCGATGGGGCATGAGTTCACCTATTATATGGACCGCAAAGAGGACGAGGAGACCCTCGCCGAGCGTATGAAGGAGGCCGACATCGTGGTCATCAGCAACATCAAGCTGTCGGCGACGGTGCTGTCGCAGTGTCCGCGTCTGCGCTACCTCAGCGTGGCCTTCACTGGATTGGACCATATCGACCTCGCCTACTGCAAGGAACATGGCATCACGGTGCAGAACGCCGCCGGCTACAGCACCACGGCTGTCAGCGAACTCGCTGTGGGTATGATGCTTGACCTGCTACGCAACATCGTCACCTTGAACGAGAAGATTCGCCAGGGCGGCAGCCGCGGCACCTTCCTCGGCCGCGAGCTTCGCGGCAAGACCGTCGGCATCGTCGGCACCGGAGCCATCGGCACCGCCACCGCACACCTGCTACTGGCCTTCGGCGCCAAGGTCATTGCCTGGAGCCGCACCGAGCGTCCCGAAGTAACGGCCATGGGTGTGCAATACGTTTCTCTCGATGACCTACTGCGTCAGTCCGACATCGTCAGCCTCCACGTGCCGCTGTGCGATACCACCCGCAGCCTCATTGGTGAGCGCGAGCTCTCTCTGATGAAGCCCACAGCCCTGCTTGTCAATACCGCCCGCGGCCCCGTTTGCGACATCGCCGCCGTGGGCAAAGCCCTTGTCGAGAGCCGCATCGCCGGTGCTGCCTTCGATGTCTTCGAGCAGGAACCGCCCCTCCCCATCGACCACCTGCTGCTCTCCACCAACCGCTGCCTGGTCACGCCCCACGTAGCCTTCGCTACAGAAGAAAGCTTCGCCGCCCGCGCCGACATCGTCTTCGGCCACGTGGACGACTATCTGAAATGCTGATATCTTGACACGCTGATATCAAAAAAAAAGCTCCCCGCAACTACGGGGAGCTTTTTTTGTAGAGACGTAACTTGTCACGTCTCTGCCTTTCTGCTGATTTACTTCTTAATCAGCTTCATGTACTCATGCTGGTTGGTGTCGGTGACGACTCTGACGATGTAGGCACCTGCGGGCAGGCTGCTGACATCGAACTGGCTCGTACCTTCAACCGACAGCACCTTCTGGCCCTGCATGGAAAGCACATCGATAGAAATGATGTTGTCGGCGGGAACATCAATCTGACTGTCGTGCACATTCACAATGCTTGTCGCAGGATTGGGTACCAGACTGAAGGTCTGCTGGACGGGTTTAAGTTCTGTTCTTTCCTCATTTGCATAATGCATAGGATTGCCCGTTTGGGCGGCATCCCAGATTTCCTTATAAGGAATGCAAACTTCGGTAATGCAGAGTTTGCCACCGTTGCAAACCAACACATGGAAGCAGAACTTTTCGTCATTAGCAACACGCTGGGACGTGAGACCATAGTCAAGTACAAGGAGACCATCGAAGTTGGGACCACCAGAATAATTGGGGAAGTAAATCTCACTTTGGTCACCCCAGACAGAGACAATATCTCCAACAGGGAGGTCTATCTTAAATCTGAAAAAGATGGACTGGGTAGGTTCATAGTAAACCGGCTCTAGTAATGTTTGGGCGGGGTAACCACAGTCGTGGAAGCAGTCAGTCCACTCGGTGAGGTCGATACCCAAGGTTCCCGCATTTTCTCCACGATCATTAATGAAATTGAATTGGATTCCTGACGGCGTGGTAGGATCGTATCTCATGATGAAAATAATATCCTCGTAACCGCCCGGATTGACCACAAACGGATGGAAGTTAACAATAGAGGAGGTGGAGGGGATAACATCCACGATATTAACAGGATCGGGAGTATTATTCCAAACTCTGGCATAAATCAAGTAGTTAAGTACACAACCATCCTCTGGCTTGCATTCGACATGGATATTATCGAAGCGTATGGCTTGACATGCCTCTTCATCAAACTGGATACTCAGGAGAGGCGACTCTGCCGTGCAGCCCGCTCCATAATTAACAACCAGCTGATAATCACCATCATCATGCACCGGTAGATAATCCGGAATGGGAGGCAGGCTGCCACTATATTTGTACCTGCCATTGTGGTACATGTCATAAGAGAAAGCCCCATCACCTAAATTATAGAGAGGCACATCTCCTGTATACTGCCTCGGGCATACACGATAGCAACCGGAGAGGAAGCCGTCGAAGTTGGGAGCCTCAGGAATGACTATAGAGGTTTTCTGCGAGGGGCAAGCAGAGTGAGCATGGACAAAGTACGCCTCGACCAGGCCACCCGTATAGTATTGGGTAGAGTTGCCTGTAGTACCGTTGCTCCAAAGGACATGGAATGTGTTTCCTAGATTATTGGTGACGGAAACAGTGACAGGACCATTAGTGAGGCAAGCCGGATTATTCAGGCTCAGTACAGGGCCAGGAAGTAATGGATAAACCTGGAAAGATGTGGTAGCAGAGGGGAAGAACGAGCAACCGGATAAAGGATCTGTAACAGTAAGACTGACGGTGTAAGACCCAGCCTGACTTGGCACGTAGGTTAAGTTGCGCTGTCCAGTGATGGTTTCAGGAGTACTACCACTACGAGTGATTACCCATGTGTAGTCGAAGTTGGGGCCTTTATCGCCAATAACCTCCACAGTCTCACCCATACAATAGGTGCTCTTGGAACAAATCAACCCATACCAATTCGGATAATAGAGATCAGTGGGACGAGATACATTACCCCAAACTTGCTTGTGGCAGTAATTCTGTGTTGTAATGTCGAGAGTAAAGGCACCAGACACATTGGCATAGGCAATGTAATGGTTGTTTTGATCGCGACCGGCATTATTATGCCATTCATACTCACGTGCCCCCTGTTCGGCCGTCAGAACAGTAGCAGTACCTTCACAAGCATCAGCACCACCATAATATGACTGCGTAATGTTCGAGAATTGATTGCCATCGTAGGGGAGGATTTGGACAGTAGTAGTTTCAGTGGTAGCGCAACCACTTGCATCTTTAACGGTGAGAGTGACCGGTTTTGACCCACTAACATTATACACATGTTCGATATTGTTGCCTTTGTTACTAGAACCATCACCAAAATCCCACTCATACTCAAATGGCGCATATCCTGAAACATTAGCAGAGAAAACAAGTGCATTATTCACACACATGTCACCTATATTTAAATCAATAACGGGCGATGTGCTGTAGATATAGATATTCGTGTCGAAACAGCAATTGCCTCCAGGAAATTCAAAATGTACGTTATGGTCACCCGTGGGTATTGAAGAGAAGGTTACAAATCTTAATATTCTAGAAGTAATGGTTTTCAATTGACCAGCAACACTTACTTTGGTATTATATGGTGCAGAAACAATGATATTTCCATTACAGGCGTTGGTAATACTAACTTGAGGATGATTATTAATAGTCACTTGAGCCGTAGAGTGATAACAGTTGTCATTATAGGCCCATTCGGCTTCAATCATACAAGTTCCCGCTTCCGGAACGATAATTTTTTGCGTTGCACTTGTAACTGCTGTTGGTCCACAGATAAGACGACCGTCTTTGTAAACACTAATTGTAAGATTATTATAGGAAAGGCCCGGACCTGTAAGATTATTAATACTTATACTGTTGTAGCAATGCTGCACAACCCCGAAGGCGCCAGTCACTCTATTACAGAAATCAATGGGCGCCTCAAGAGGCGGGCAATACTGGAATGTAAACGTAGACTGGGTAAGTACAGAACACCCACCTTCGGTCTCATAGTGTAGATAAACTACATGTTGTTCAGGGCCTAAGACATGAGTTGAATTGTTGGAATTGTTTTGATTGCTGGGGACGTTTAAATAGACGGAGGTGCCATACACTCTCTCATTGAGATTGTTGTCGACATACCAATAGGTCGAACCCTCACTTGCATCATTAGGATTGGAAATATAGAAATGGTTTGATCTGGTGGTGCATAACGCTCCATGGCCAATCTCCGGGGCATCAATTTGTCCGAGACGAACTGTCACAGAATTAGTCTGTTCAACACCACAGTACGTACGCTTTAGGCTAACCGTGACATAAGTTTGAGGATTGTTCAAATAGTTAGCAAGCAATGTAACCGAAGCATTCCTATTGGATCCCTGAATGGAGATAGCATTCGTGGGATTAACCGACCACTCATAAATCACACCGTTGGCTGACTGATCCATGAGGTCGTCAAGAGTAATCTGCTGGCCTCTACACATACTAACGTTATTGCTATAGGGCCAAGGTGCAAGTTGAAGGGGAGACACTTGATAGACAACAGATTCTGACCTGCAACCCGTGACACGGTCGAGTGCGTAGACATTGAGACCATTAAAGGTATTTCCGAAATAGATGTCGACATGATCGCCACCGTATGAATACGACTGATTATCGCTTGTCCAGTTCCAGATATAAAATTCATCGGGACTGCGGTCAAGACCATAATGGGCATAATAGTATGCACTGCTATTGGGGCAGACAACATGAGGACCATTAATGTATCCTTCGTTGACACCATCGATAACGGGTTTCCTAGGAAGACGGTTGACAGTCACTATTGTCGACACGCGTTTGCAATAATCGTCACTCTCTGCATATATCACGTAAACACCACTTTCTTCGAATTCATATTTAGTATGTTCTGTATCCTCAGTATAAACAACCTGATTGTTCTTCATAATTGTCCAATGACACATCACACCATATGGATTATTTGAAAATAAATCAGCCACATCTCCCACACATACTTGTTCTGGTATCGGATTGATTCCCAATTCGGGCTTCACAACGATTGTCTTTGTAATGTAGAGAGGTCCACATTTAAGGAATTCGCTGTTAACCATTGCAGTCAAAGTATATGTACCCGGCTGTGTAGCCGTCACATTCACAACATTACTATAAGGAGTTGTTGGAGTAGCATTCATATACATACTTGAGGAACTCCAATTATATTCTGTGGCACCCCATAGTGGAAGACTGAATTCAGCCTGCTCACTCACACAAATAACATCAGGGCCACTAATGGGTACATTGTCGGAGATGACGGGCACCTGGAAGCTTTTCCTCGACTGACATGCACACTCACTGCCTTCACCAACCAGGGTGAGCGTTCCAAAACCACTCGCTGGAGCACCCCACAGCACTGTCACCGTTCTATCCTCTTTAGGATCCATCAACGTGCCGTTCTCTACTGTCCAATAATAACGATGGAAAGCAGGCTCTTCCACCGTGTAGGTTGCTTCCGTATGGGCACACACTGCACCGAAGCAAGAAAGCCTCACCGGGCAGCCTTTCCCAACGACAACCTTGATTTCCTCTTCGTCGTAGCAGCCGCATTTATTATAAACCCGGTGGATAATATTATACGAATCCGGTCCCGAAGCCGTAAAAGAGTAGGTGCGGCTATTCGATGTCCCATAGGGAGATTCCCAATAGTAACCAGCAATAGAATTATCTTCAATAGAACTATTGTCAGTAAGTGTAATGGTTTCGCCATCACACACTTCAATCATCTTAAATTTGGGGTCACCCGGATCTGGAAGCACATAACTAGGCGACGAAATCAGTCCGATGACAGGCTTATCTACCAAATCCACCTGAAGAAAGAGATTACAATCCCATTCTGAGAAGGGGGTCACCTCAATTAAACCTTCATCGCCATCGCCCCATTCCACAGTGCACGTCGCAGAGTGGTAATTAATCACATTCTGAGAAACAATTGTTCCTCCCGTCACATGCCATGTATAATTGGTAACCATATAAGCCGATGGTGAAAATACCCGGTAGGTTACCTGGTTTCCCCGACATGCCTTCACATGGCCTGTCGACGTTAGGCACTGGTTGTCGCCTTGCGGCTCCAGCCTGTAATCGTTCCGATAGTGATTTTGTTGCGCTTGCGAGCCGACCCAAAATGTCGACAGCAGTAGCGCCAATAAGATAAATTTACCTTTCATTTTATAATAATGAATTTGGTTAATAAAAGTGGGGCCTGATTAACTATTATCCACTCCGCGGTCAGGTCCCTTTACCCCGCTTCATGGACTTCTCTTATATAATTAATAACCATCCCGCAGACAAAAATCCCCAAAAGAGTAAAAGAAAAATCAAATTTTAACATTATTTAATATATTTTGACTGAAATGGCAGTTTTTTTTACAAAAAAAGAGCCGCTCATTTGAGCGGCTCCATATTAAAATTTAAATTATGTTTCCTATATTATTTAATAGGGTGGTCTTTGTGGAAGGCCTCGAGGCGAGCCTTGAGGTCGGGGAACTGGTCGCGGAGAACCAGGGCCACACAGGCACGGATACCCTGCTTGTGAGAGCCCGTGATGTCGAGAGCAATGGCGCTGATGCCGTAGCGGATAAGCTCGTTGAGCAGGTCGACACCACCGAAGCCGGGATAGCAGAAGGTGAAGTAGAAGCCGTCGCCGATATCTTCGCCCATATCCTTGTCGTAAACGATATAGAAGCCGTTGTCGGTGAACATTTTCTTCATAATGCCTGCCTTCTCGCCGTACTCCTTGATATCCTTGACGAAGTTGAAGGTGCCGTCGTTGGCGCCCTTAAGCATGGCGGCCATAGCATACTGCACGCTGTGGGCGGTGCCGCTGGAAAGGCAGTAGAGGGTACCGAAGATAAGGGCACGACCGAGCTGCGTCTGGCTATAATAGCGGGCCAAGTCGGGGCATTCCATATTGAACAGCTTGGGCGAGCAGACCATCATGGCGATACGCTCACCAGCATAGCTGAAGCTCTTCGAGCCAGAAATCATGATGACATAGAGGTCGGTATACTTGGCCACGGTGGGCTGGAAGGGAGCCTGGCCGGGGACGCTATAGTCTTTGCGGAAGTCCATCAGGAAGTATGCGGAGTCTTCCATCACGACAACACCATACTTGTTGGCCATCTCGCCGATGATCTGCAGTTCGTGATCGGTAAAGCAGAACCATGCGGGGTTGTTGGGGCTGCTGAAAATCATACATGCCACATCGCCATCCTTCAGTTCCTCTTCGAGTTTGTCGCGCAGCTTGTCACCACGGTACTCGTAGACGTCAAAAGCCTTCATGGGGATGCCGAGCACGCGGCACTGCTGCTTCTGCACGGGGAAGCCGGGGTCGATGAAGAGCACCTTGGTCTTCTTGGCATCGTAGCGAGTGAGGGTAAGGAAGCTGGCGAAGCCTGCCTGCATGGAGCCGACGGTGGGCACGCAGCAATCGGGGGTAACGTCAATGTCGAGGAAGTTTTTCACAAAGCGGGCGGCCTCACGCTTGAAGTCGGCGGTGCCATAGATTTCAGGATAGATACTGGCGACACCGCTCTTGAGGGCCTCGATCTGGGCGTTGACGCCCACCTGCGGGGCAGGGAGGCCGGGGATACCCATCTCCATCTTCACAAAGCGGATACCGGTCTCTTTCTCCACATCCTGAATCATCTTGCGCATCTCGCGGATGCTGGCCTTGCCGGGGTTCTGGATTTTGTTGGCCGTGGCAATGCGGTCTATCGTTTCTTTTTGTATAGGTATTTGTGACATAAACTTGTATTTTTATTTAGTATTAAATCCTTTGAGTTTCACAATATTGATAGGACTGATGTCCTTAATCAAGTTGTACACCGTCTTCTGCTCCTCAGGAGGGGCGGGCGTGAAGATGGAGACAATCTCCTGAATCTTCACGTCGACAAACTGTTGAAGAGCCAGAAGGTTGGAGTTGCGCTTGTGTGCTTGCTGGAGGCTCTGAAGAGAGGCGATGATGGCCTGTCGGGCCTTAGGCTGGTCCTTGGTCATCATGTCGAGCCCGAGGCGGTGATAGGAATAATAGGCTTCACGGAGTCCCGAATAAGCGCTGTTGGTGTGGTTCTCCATGAACCAATAGCGGTTGCGGGCAGCTTTGGAATCCCAGCCGGAATACTTCGATACGTCGACGGCCTGCACAACCTGCTGCGCCATTTGATAAAAGGGGTCGCCTCCATTGGGAGCGAAGCTGTCGAAATAGACACCAAGCATCACATAGCAATAGTAAGCCACCGTCGATGCCAGAATGCTGCTGAAGTTGTTGAGGTCGAAATCCAACGGCTGGCTTTCATTGTAAGTAAAAGAGAAGGTGGGTTGCTCCATGTAGTTGAAAAGACCCGAGGTATAGGTGGAGTTGAAGACCGGACGGCGCAACTGCACGGAGATTTGTCCCACAAAATCGGTGGCCGAGCTACGCTGCTGGAGAATCAATGAGAATGAGCAATCAATTTTCTCCTGCTGTTGGAACTCCATGTTGGTCCACTGGCGACCGTTGATGAAATCCTCTATGGCCTGCTTCATATTGTCAAACACCTTCTTGTCCGTACTTTCATAGCCCTGCGTAGTGGTCATCAGCTTTTGGCTGTTCACCTGCACGGAACAACGAAATTCCTGCCCCTGTGCAACACAGAAACAGAACATTATCAGCACTATGGACAATATTCGAGGCATATTTTATCTTGCAAAGATACAAAAGAAAATCAAATTGACCAAGAAAACGGCAATAAAATATATTGTTGATAACTATTATAAAAAAGTTATCATCGACTCGAGATTTTTTTGTATTTTTGCACTTTAAATCGAAAGAAACAAGACTACTATATGAGCGAAAATCAGAATGTTGACTACAGTGCGAGTAACATTACCGTACTTGAAGGACTAGAGGCTGTGCGCGTGCGTCCGGCTATGTACATCGGCGACGTGAATGAACGCGGCCTGCACCACTTGGTGTACGAGGTGGTGGACAACTCTATCGACGAAGCACTTGCAGGCTTCTGTAACAAAATTGATGTCAAGATTAACGAGGACAATAGCATTACCGTCGAGGACAACGGCCGTGGTATCCCCGTGGACATGCACGAGAAGGAGCACCGCTCGGCCCTCGAGGTCGTCATGACGGTGCTGCACGCCGGCGGCAAGTTCAACAAGAACTCCTATAAGGTTTCCGGCGGTCTGCACGGCGTGGGTGTCAGCTGCGTCAACGCACTCTCCGACCACATGATTGTGCAGGTCTACCGTGACCACAAGATTTATCAGCAGGAATACAGCAAGGGCAAGCCCCTCTACGCCGTCAAAGAGGTCGGCACCACCGACAAGCAAGGTACCAAGATTACCTTCCACCCCGACGGCAGCATCTTCACCGTCACCGAGTACAAGTACGACACGCTGCTGGAGCGCATGCGTGAGCTGGCTTACCTGAACAAAGGCATCACCATCGATATTGCTGACTGGCGCAATCCGGAAGTTCCGGAAAATCCGGATGCTCCGGAAAAACCGGCTCGTCAGGACCACTTCTACAGCGAGAAGGGCCTCCGCGACTTCATCGGCTACCTTGATGAAAACCGCGAGAAGCTGATGCCTGAGGCCATCTATATCGAAGGTGAGCGTAAAGGCATCCCCATCGAGATTGCCATGCAGTACAACACAGGCTACAGCGAGAACCTGCACAGCTATGTGAACAATATCAACACCCACGAAGGTGGCACACACCTCGCCGGCTTCCGCAGCGGCTTAACCCGCACGCTGAAGAACTACGCCGACCGCAGCGGTCTGCTGCAGAAAGCCAAGGTAGAGATTACCGGCGACGACTTCCGCGAAGGTCTCACGGCCATCATCAGCGTGAAGGTCGCCGAGCCCCAGTTCGAGGGTCAGACGAAGACCAAGCTCGGCAACGCTGAGGTGCGCGGTGCCGTCGACGAGGCCGTCAGCGAGATGCTGGAGAACTACCTAGAAGAGCATCCCAACGAGGCCCATACCATCGTTGACAAGGTCATCCTCGCCGCCCGCGCCCGTCAGGCTGCCCGCAAGGCCCGCGAGATGGTGCAGCGCAGCAACGTCTTCAGCTCTGCCGGCATGCCCGGCAAGCTGGCCGACTGCCAGAGCAACGATCCCGCCGAGTGCGAGATCTTCTTCGTCGAGGGTGACTCGGCAGGCGGAAGCGCCAAGCAGGGCCGCGACCGTCGCTTCCAGGCTATCCTGCCGCTGCGCGGTAAGATTCTCAACGTGGAGAAAGTGATGCGCCACCGCGCCTTCGAGAGCGAGGCCATCCGCGACATCTACACCGCCCTGGGCGTCACCGTGGGCACTCCCGAGGACCCGCAAGCACTGAACCTGAGCAAGCTGCGTTACCACAAGGTCATCATCATGACCGATGCCGATGTCGACGGCGCCCATATCGACACCCTCATGCTGACCTTCTTCTTCCGCTATATGCCGGAGCTTATCGAGAACGGCTACGTCTACCTGGCCACTCCCCCACTCTACCTCGTCAAGAAGGGCAACAAGCAGGTCTACTGCTGGACCGAGGACGACCGCGAGCGCGCCCTCATGGAGTTCGGCGACAAGGGCATCCATGTGCAGCGCTACAAAGGTCTGGGTGAGATGAACAGCGACCAGCTGCGCGACACCACCATGGACCCCGAAGGCCGCCAGCTGCGCCAGGTGACCATCGAGAACGCCGCCAGCGCCGACCGCATCTTCTCGCTCCTCATGGGCGACGACGTGCCGCCCCGCCGCGCCTTCATTGAAGCCAACGCCACATACGCTAATATCGACGCTTAAAACCTGTTTCCCATGGATAAAAGAAACCTCCTCCTTATCAGCAACAGCACCATGCGCGGCGAAGCCTACCTCGGCTGGTGCAAGGACATGATTGCCGACTTCTGCCGTCGGCACAACGTGAAAAAGGTGCTCTTCGTGCCGTATGCTGGCGTGAGCCTCGCCGAAGGCGGCCTCACGAAGAGCTACGACGCCTACGAAGCCAAGGTGGCCAAAGTTTACGCCGAATTCGGTGTAAAACTCACCAGCGTGCATCACAAGGCGCTGCCCATCAACGCCGTCTACGACACCGACTGCGTGGCCGTGGGCGGTGGCAACACCTTCCACCTCGTCCGCGAGTTGCAGCGCACGGGCCTCCTGCAGGCCATCCGCCAGCGTGCCTTCGACGGCATGCCCTACATGGGCTGGAGCGCCGGTAGCAACGTGGCCGGTCCCACCCTCTGCACCACCAACGACATGCCCATCGTCATGCCCGCCTCGTTCGACTGCATGGGTCTGGTGCCCTTCCAGATCAACCCGCACTACACCGACTTCTTCGACCCGAAGCATGGCGGCGAGACCCGCGACGACCGTCTGAAGGAGTACATCATGGTGAACCCCAAGGCCACCGTCGCCGCCATCCGCGAAGCCACCGCCCTGTGCCTCGAGGACGGTAAGCTGAAACTCATCGGCAAGCCCAACAAGATGAAAGTCTTCAAGACCAACATGGCCAACACCAAGGAGTACGGCCTCCGCAGCAACATCGACTTCCTGCTGAAAGCATAAGACTATGGGATACAAAGAATTTGCCACCAAGACATTCTGGGGTCGCTTCGTCGACGACATGATATTCTTCCTCTTTGTCGACATCTTCTATTTCCTCTTTCTCTATGTGGTAAAGTCTTTTAGTTGGGGCGAAGTATTAATCAACCTTGGTATAAACCTCGTTTTATCCCTCGCCTTCGCAGCCTTTGGCTTTAGCTGGACAAAATTCTACTACAAGGGCATAAATAAGAAAAAATAGACAGCCCATAGAGATAACATTTCATAGCCGTGGGCAAAACCCCACGGCTTAATTATATCACAAAGAAAAACTATGACGAAATATATTGGTGCTCATGTGAGCGCATCGGGGGGCGTGGGAAACGCCATATTGAATGCGGAGGCCATCGGGGCCAACGCCTTTGCCTTGTTTACCCGCAACCAGCGCAGCTGGGTGAGCAAACCGCTGCCACAACTGGAGATTGACGGATTTAAAGCCTTACTGATAGACCGTGGCTTCAAGCCCGAGATGGTGCTGCCGCACGACAGTTACCTAATCAATCTCGGTTCTCCCGACGAAGAGACACTTCAAAAGAGTCGCGCGGCTTTCCTCGACGAGATGCAGCGGGCACAACAGCTCGGCCTGAAGCTGATGAACTTCCACCCGGGCAGCCACCTCAACCGCATCAGCGAGGAGGAATGCCTCGACCAGATAGCCCGTGAGGTGAACGCCGCGCTGGCACAGACCGAGGGCGTGACGGCTGTGATTGAGAACACCGCCGGACAGGGCACCAACCTCGGCTGGAAATTCGAGCATATCGCCCGCATTATCGAGGGCATCGACGACAAGAGCCGCGTGGGTGTATGCATTGACACCTGCCACACCCTCGCGGCAGGCTATGACATCTCGACCGAGATGGGCTATAACTTCTGCTTTGAGGAATTTGAACGCATCGTGGGTTTCAAGTACCTCCGCGCCATCCACCTCAACGACAGCAAGAAGGGAGCCGGCAGCCATGTGGACCGCCACGAGAGCCTAGGTCTCGGCATGATGGGCAAAGAGTTCTTCACCCGCTTCATGCACGACTCCCGATTCGATGATATGCCCATCATACTGGAGACCCCCGACCCCGCCCGCTGGGCCGAGGAGATTCGCTGGCTACGGAGCTTATGAAAAAGAATCTCACCATCCTCGGACTGACAGCCCTCCTATTGGCTGCCTGCGGTACCCGGCAAGGAACTTGTAATATTGACACTGCGCTGGTATTGACAGAAGACAGCATCCCCTCAAATATTTGTGTAGAAATCCGTATGCGGAATGTAATGGGTGTTTGGATGGATTCCACAGGTAAGGTATACCTCAACCACGACTATTTCACCACTCCGCCTCCTCCACCACCACCAGGCGTAGATAACTATGAGTATGAGGACGACCGCGTGTCTTGCGACATCGCTCATCTGCGTGAAAAGGTGATACACTTCCTCGCCAACCCCGACGATGCCTCCGACCTGCCTGAGAAGTATATGAAAGACATTCCCCTGCTTGGCAAATACCTTGTAAGCAAGGGAGGTGTGTCGCTGCACACTCTGGAAGGCGCTCCTGTGGAGGCCATCAACCAAGTACACCACGAGATTGCTGCCGCCGTCATAAGCCTGCGCGACTCCCTCTCTCTCAAAGTCTTCGAGCGGCATTACTGTGAACTCACCGACGAGCAAGCCTCCGCCATACGCACCGCTATCCCGTTTTCGGCTTACGACTCCAGCATCAACCGTTTCTATCGAATCAAAAATGACTGACAAAACGAATGGCTGCGCAGCCTGTAATGCCACACGCGCAATGGAACCAAAGGTGCTAGCAGACAATCACGCCCCAGGGCAGTCGTTATTTTTCAACATAATTGACATCTCTTCGGCGTTGGTACTAATTGGTGGAGGAATCTATTTGCTCTCCCTTTTCCCCATCGCACCCCTCCCCTCCATACTAATCACCTTGATACCCTGCTACTATGGCTATCTCGACCTCGAAGAATTCCTTATTTCCAACTTCGGGCATGAGACGATATCTATTGAACATGAGCACCTCGTGATAAAAAGGAAAGGATACTTTCTTCGTCGCAGCATGGAAATACCGCTCTCTACTATCCGAAAAATAATATACGATGAGGGAAGAAATCCGTGGTATCCCATTGGGGTATCATTTCCCGAGCACCTTCGTGTGTACTATGGAGACAGCCGATTTCTCTCCACACGTTTCGGGCTAAACATGCCCATTGGTGAGCAAGGAGTCCTGACAAACAGAATTATGAAACAAGTAAACAAATACAAATAACGATGACACTACACCCCGACACCCTGCCGTTCCTGCAGGAGCTGACGATGAACAACAACCGACCGTGGTTCAATGATAATAAGAGCCGCTGGATTGCCATCAAAGAGCAGTTCGAGGCTTTCACTCAGGCCTTGATTGACGAGATGGTGAAGTACGACGACACGCTGGTGGGCTTGACCCCGAAGAACTCGGTCTACCGCATCTACCGCGACACGCGCTTCTCGCCCGACAAAACACCCTACAAAACCCATATCGCCTGCTTCCTCAGCAGCTGGGGTCCCAAGAACAGCGGTGTGCCAGGCTACTACTTCCAGCTGGGCACCGAGGAGTCCTACGGACTGAAAGGCACCTGCAATCTCGGCGGCGGCATCTTCATGCCCACGCCCGAGGCCCTCAACGCCATCCGTCAGGAGATATTCTACTGCACCGACGAGTTCCTCGCCATCATCAACAACCCCACCTACAAGCGCTACTTCGGCAATGAATTCTTCACCATGAAGAAACTGCAGCGCGTCCCCAAGGGATATCCCGCCGACTGGGAACATGCGGAGCTCTTGAAATACAAAGACTACTGCACCGCCCATACTATGCCAGAAAAGCTCCTCGGGAGTGAGAAGCTTTTCGATGAGGTTTTAAAAGTATGGAAGGCCAGCGTGCCGTTGAATCGTTTCGTACAGCGCGCGATGGAAGACATCAAGTAAAGATTCCTGCCACAAGGCTCACCAGCAATGCTGCGGGAGCCACATATCGGACAAGGATATAGTAGAACACCTTGAACCACGAGACCTTCAGCACGCCGTGATTGGAGAGTTCGTCATGGATGTCGTCCTTCTTCATGAACCAGCCGAAGAAGATAATCGTCAGCAAAGCGCAGATGGGCGGCAAGTAGGAGCCTGTAAGTTTGTCGAGCCAATCAAAGAATGACATGCCGGCGGGCTTAATGCCATTGAGCAATCCTCCATCGAAGGAGAAGGATGCAACTACCGCCACAGCGATGGACACCACAGAAAGGATGATTGCCGAGCGCTTGCGACTCTTGCCATATTCTGCACCCCAAGCCGTCAAAGCCTCGAGCAACGAGATTGCCGAGGTCAGTGCCGCCACTGCCAACAGCAGGAAGAAGGCACCGCCGAAGACGATGCTACCAACATTCCCCATTGAGTTAAACACCACGGGCAGCACATTGAACACCAGTCCTGGGCCACCGGCAGGGTCCTGACCGAAGGCAAAGACCGCCGGGAAGATAGCCACACCCGCCAGTACAGCGATAGCCGTGTCGCAGACGGTAATCCACATGGCGCTTTTGAATAGACTGTCACTCTTGGGAATATAACTACCATATACAATCATCACGCCCATACCCACGGAGAGCGAAAACAGGGCCTGTCCCAGGATGGCCAGCACGCCCTCCCAGGTGAGCAATGAGAAGTCGGGGTGGAACAGATAGTAGAGGCCCTTGGAGGCTCCCGGCAGCGTCAGCGAGCGCACGCAGAGCAGCAGAACAAGAACCAACAAAATGGGCATCAATATCTTGGAAACTTTCTCAATGCCGTTCTGCACACCACCGAGAATAATCACCAGCGTGAGCACCATGAAGATTACCAAGCAAACCACAGGAGCTACAGGCGAAGAAGCGAAGTCGGCGAAATGAGCCGCAAAGCCGTCATTGGCCACCGTGGACAGCGTACCCGTTACCGACTCCCAGAAGTAGTTCAGCGTCCAGCCCGAGATGACCAAGTAGATGGCCAAGATAAGGAAGCTGGTGATAAGGCCTAACAAACCCACATATCGCCAACCTTTGTGCTTGGGACGCAAATCCTCATAAGCCTTCATGGGCGTGCTGCCCGTGCGGCGACCAATCACCAGCTCGCTGAGCAGCAGCACCATGCCAATGAAGAACACAAAGAAAAGATAGAGGATGATAGCGGCACCACCACCATATTTCCCACAGATGTAGGGGAAACGCCAGATATTGCCCAAACCGATGGCCGAGCCTGCGGCAGCCATGATTGCACCAAATGAGGATGAAAAACCAGTTTTATTATCTGCCATAAAAAAAATAGTTTGTAAAAATGCAGAGACGCGCCGGAGCGCGTCTCCACAAATATTTATTCAATAAATAATTATTCAGCCTTGATGTTAGGCTCCTCAAGTCCATAACCTTTGCTCTTGTCAACTGATTTGAGGTAGACCGAGATAAGCAGAGCAGCAATACCTAGGGCAGCCAACATCACCAGTGCCCAGGTGTAGTCGAGCTCGTGGGCGGCGGTACCTTCAACATTGGTCTTGTTGAGGACAATACCGATGAGGGCAGGGAACAGGCCAAGGCCAATGTTCTGAATCCAGAAGATGGCGGCATAGGCGGAACCAATAATCTTCTCGTCAACCAGTTTTGGCACTGAGGGCCACAGAGCGGCAGGCACCAGCGAGAAGCTTGCACCGAGCACAAGGATGGTAACATAAGCCACGACGGTACCCCCCACAGCATTGCCCTTAAAGGCAGGCAGGACGAAAGCGAAGGTGAGGTGGCAGATGACAAGCAGAATGGAACCGAGCATGAGCATGGAAGCAGCTTTACCCTTGTGGTCGACATAGTTGCCGAGAATGGGGGTGATGGCCACAGCCAACAGCGGGAACACGGCGAAGATGGTCTCGGCGGTGCCACGCATGTAACCCATGTAGCAGTAAACAACGAGGGCAACAATGGCGATAGCCATGAGACCATATTTCAGACCTTTGTTGGACTTGATAAAGTTACTTGAGAAGGAACCGGCAGCCACAACGAGCATCAGCGCATACTGCACCCAGGTCACCGACTCGCCAGCCCAATAGGTGCCTTCGGCGGCGGGGTTGAGGGTCAAGTTGCACTGCAGCATATTGACGGCATATTTCTGGAAGGGGAAGATAGCGCTGTAGTAGAGCACGCAGAGCAGAGCCACCAGCCAGAATCCGAGGCTGGAGAAAATCTTGCCAAGATCGCTGATTTTGAAGGGATCGTCCTTTTCTTCGGCCTCACCGGTCTGACCGTCAAGTTTCTTGTCCATGAAGAAGTAGACGACGAACATCATGAGAGCAATGCAAAGCAGCACAACACCAAAGGCAACAGAACGTGAAACGCTGACCTCGCCGCCCATTTTGGCAAAGAAGGGACTAAAAATCATGCAGGTGGCAACACCCAGACGGGCGAGAGCCATCTCACTACCCATGGCCAAAGCGGTCTCACGACCCTTAAACCACTTCACAATACCGCGGCTCACCGTGATGCCAGCCATTTCACAGCCACAACCAAACAGCATGAAGCCGCAGGCTGCCAACTTTGCCGAAGCAGGCATGCCTTCGGCGAACGGGAAGATGGTACCAACAATGGGAATCTGACCGTCCCAGTTGAGGTGATTGGTGAACCACTGCTCGAGGCCGGTGCCGACAAAGCTGTCGCTACAGGCATAGAACTTGATGATACCGCCCACCAACATCACAGCACCCGAAAGGACGGCAGTGAAACGTACACCCATCTTGTCGAGGATGATACCGGCAAAAATGAGGAAGAACACATAAACGTTGAGGAACACCTCGGCACCCTGCATGCGACCAAAGGACTCGCTGTCCCATCCGCGGGTCTCCTGCATCAAATCCTTGATAGGTGACAAAATGTCCATGAATACATAGCTGCAGAACATGGCCAATGCCAATAGCAGCAGAGCTGTCCAGCGCATTCCAGCGCTGTCTCTCAGAGTTTTAATACTAGTCTGTGTCATACTATTTATAATTTAATTAATATTCAAAACAGATTTGCAAAAATACAAATAAAAAATGACATATCAGTGACAAATTAAAAAAAAGTTAACATAAAACACCTACGAAAACCTTACCAATACCCTACCAACTCCTACCGTGGTAGGAGTTGATAAGGCGTTGATAAGGTGTTGATAAGTGGTTATCAGCCGGTTGAGGTTTTGTGGCCCGGAGGCAATATTTACCCTTTTTTAACGTTATTAAAAATATGGAATATATCTTTGAGAACAGGGACATCGTCCGCGATTACGAATGTGACATCCAAGGAATTGTAAACAACGCCAACTATCAGCATTACATGGAGCATTCGCGCCATCTGTATGTGATGGACCGCGGGGTGAGCTTCGCGCAGCTGCACGAAGAGGGCATCGATGTGGTGGTGGCGCGGTTCGAGATTGCCTACAAGGTGCCACTGCGTCCCTGCGACGAATACATCTGCCGTCTGCGACCGGTGAAGGAGGGCATCCGCTATGTGTTCCACCAGGCCATCTTCCGCGCAAGCGACAACAAACTCTGCTGCCAGGCGAAAGTGGACTGCGTAGCAATGAAAGAAGGCCGGCTTATGGCCGGCCTCCCTGAATTGGATGCGTTGTTGTAAGCGCTATTCTACGTTGAGAATGTAGTAGTTTTTCTTGCCTTTTTGGACGAGGATGCAGCCGCTGGCGAGGATGTCAGTGGCAGTGAGGGTGCAGCCTTCGGCGACCTTCTGCTTGTTCACACTGATGCTGTTCTGCTTCAATTCGCGGCGTATCTCACCCTTGCTGGCAAACATGCCCACCTCGGCAGCGAGGTCGACGAGCGAGGCGCCAGCCTCGATGGTGGCACGGCTCACCGTATACTGCGGCACGCCGTCGAAGACACTCAGCAGGGTGTCACGGTCGAGGCTGTTGAGCTGCTCGGTAGTAGCCTTGCCGAAGAGGAGCTCGCTGGCGGCGATGGCGGTGTTGTATGCTTCTTCGCCATGCACACGCACGGTAATATCCTTGGCGAGGGATTTCTGCAGTATGCGCTGCTCGGGGGCTTCAGCATGCTGCTTTTCCAGAGCCTCTATCTCCTCGCGGGAGAGGAGCGTAAAGATGCGGATGTACTTGGCGGTATCAACATCCGAGCAGTTGAGCCAGAACTGGTAGAACTTGTAGGGGCTGGTCTTGGCGGGGTCGAGCCATACGTTGCCTCCCTCGGTCTTTCCGAACTTGGTGCCGTCGGCTTTGGTGATGAGCGGGCAGGTAAGGGCAAATGCCTCGCCGCCTTCCATGCGGCGGATAAGCTCGGTGCCGGTGGTGATGTTGCCCCACTGGTCGCTGCCACCCATCTGGAGCTTGCAGCCCTTGGTGCGATAGAGGGTAAGGAAGTCGTAGCCCTGCAGCAACTGGTAGCTGAACTCGGTGAACGAGATACCCGTCTCCATGCGTTTCTTCACGCTGTCCTTAGTCATCATATAATTCACCGTGATGTGCTTGCCCACGTCGCGAATAAAGTCCAGGAAGAGGTAGTCCTTCATCCAGTCGTAGTTGTTGCAAATCTCGGCTCCATTGACGGGGTTGTCGAAGTCGAGGAAACGCTCGAGCTGGTGTCGGATGCACTGTACATTATGTTGGATCTCCTCAACGGTAAGGAGTTTTCTCTCTTGAGCCTTGAAGGAGGGGTCTCCGATCATGCCTGTAGCGCCACCCACGACGGCCAGGGGCTTGTGGCCAGCCATCTGGAGGTGTTTAAGGAGCATGATGGAGACGAGGTGACCAATATGGAGTGAGTCGGCCGTGGGGTCGATACCCACATAGGCGGTAGTGAATTCTTTGCGGAGTTGTTCTTCTGTGCCGGGCATGATATCGTGAATCATGCCACGCCATTTCAATTCTTCTACTAGATTTGTGTTCATCTATATATATTAATATGTATTCAATTAATATAAAAGAGGTGCTGTCCTTTCGGGCGGCACCTCTTTTTTTGTTTAAACGCCCGATTAGCGAACAATCATCTTGGCAGAGGCAGTGTGGCCACTGATGATGACGTTGATTAGATACATGCCCTTCGACATGCCATTGCAGTCGATAGAGTAGCTGTGCTCACCCTCGGAAACATGACCAAGATTGCGGCGCATCACGAGACGGCCGTTAAGGTCGTAGACGCGCATCTCGCCAGTGCCGGCAACGGCAGCATTGAGAACCATGTGAGCCTCGTCATAAACGGGGTTGGGGAAGAGCTTGACGCTGCTAAGGCCAATGCTGTGGACAGTGGGGATGGCAACGGGGTTGTAGTCACGGGGCTCAACAACCTCATTGACGGTGTCAGTGACATAGTTCATATCCATGAAGATGCCGCGGCCATAGGTGCCAAAGTAGATAGCGCGAGGCCACTTAGTCTTGGCAAAGACATAATTGTTGGGGTTGATGGCGGTATGGGTGAGGTTACGACGAATAGGCAGTTTTGCGGTCTGCTGAACGATAGCGGTCACAGGAACACCTGTAAGTTTGGTGTAAGTCTGCCAGCTGCCGTTGTTGGTCTTGGTAAAGACACCTTCAGCAGTACCAGCATAGATGGCACCCGTAGAATCCTCCACGATAGCGGTAAAGACCGGCATGGTGGCATTGGGAAGAGAAATATCCTCGATAGAATAGTTGCCGCTGGCATTGTTGACACGCAAAACATTACCCATGGCGTCTGTGTAATCCTCGAAGGTGAGCACTAGGCAATCCTTACCCTTGCGGCCATCAATAATAATATTGCTGATAGGACGGGGGAACCATACACTGCCATTGAAGCGCATAGTGTCAACGTGAAGGACAGGAACGCTATTCTTATAGCTGAGCTTATAGTAGACTTCTCGGTTGGGCTGGTTGTAGTTGACATTCTCGAAACCGCTGATGCGGAAGAGCATTGATTTATGGCTAACAACATCGTAGGCGGAAACAAAGACACAACGGGCATCTCTGCTGAAGACAGCCTGACGTGGATAGAGGTTAGCATAAGCAGTATTGGCAGTACGCTGGATATTGAAAATAGGAACAGAGATGTGGAACTTCTGGTAAATCTCATTCATATCGACCTGCATGCCCTGCTGCTGCAAAGCCTGGGCAGCGGTCAATTCAATAGTGTCGAAGACCTTGGTGAAGTCAGAGGGTTCCCAGGTATACCAAACCGAACGGGAACCAGGTTTCGACTCAGACGGATAGGTAAGGTCAGCGATGAAGAGCATACGAGCCTGAACGGGGTTGCGTACAGTAAGAGTGTCCTTAGCCAGATGCGAGGTGGTGTAGGTGTACTCGAAGGGGTAGTCGGCATTGGCGCGACTATTGAAGACGGCCTTGTCACCACTGATGATACGGAAGCTGCTTCCGCGACCGGTACCCACGGGAATGGTGTCGATAAGAGTAATCGTGTCGCCGATAGCGGTAATGGAATCACGATATTCAAGTCTCGAAGCCCTAGTGGTTCCGGGGAGGGCCAACCACACGGTATCATAGTTGTTGCCACGTTTGCGGAAGATGTATCCGAGTGTATCGACAGTGACTTTCACCATGTTATTGAAGACCTTGTTGGAATCGGTTTCCCAAAGTGAGAGAGAACCAATCGTGGGGCCTCCCACAGGCTCATTGGAGACGAAGTTCGGGCCAATGGTCCAGGTGTTAGTGTTGGTGTAGTCGAGATAGTCGGCATAAGTGCGGCCAATATTGGCATTGCCGGAAGAGGTGAAGATGGTGCGGCGTGCCTCGGGAGAAACCTGCTGGAAAGAGGAAGCGGCCACGGCGCCACCATTGCCAGTCCAAAGAACATTGGCAGAATGGTTAAAGTTGCCAAGGGAGCCGTCGTCATACCAAGAGACGGAGGGTTGTCCGCCGACGTGGGCCAAGTGGGTCTCGATAACGGGGCAAGCATTGCTGTTGGCACCCATGACAATGGTACCGTCGGGACTGACGGCGAGAGAGTTAATCTCAAGATTATTCAAGCCGAGGTTCTCATTCTTGATGGTATCAAAGCCGTCGCGACCATAAAACTTGGAAGAATAGATACCACCGTCGGTGGCAAAAAAGACAGTGTGATAGTCGGAATTACCGTCAATGTGATAGACGGGAACAATCTGATGGATACCGGAATGTACAAAAGAAGTGTTGTTGAAGACAGTAGCCATATAATCGCCATAGTTGAGTTCATACTCGCTGGCCGAGGAAGTGGTCCATTGGAAGTAGGCACCGTCGACAAAACCCTCGCCCACAAGAACATTGGTACCACCGATGATAACACGACGGAAGTTGGAGGGGTCGATAGCAATTGCACCGCAGTTATAGCCGGAGTTGTAAGTCATGGGCATAACCGAGGAGGTGGTAAGAAGATTCCAGTTCTGCTCATTGAGGGTCATGTAGAGGGCATCCATGTAGCCCATCTGGTTGATGACCATGGCGTATAGGGCCATCGTGTCGCCCTGGCTGACAGCCAACTTGATGGCGCCGTTGGTGCCACCGAAAGCCGGGTTGGAAGAGGAGATGTTGATTGCACGCGGGGTGGCAGTCACATCGCCCAAGCGGAAGAGCTGGTTGCCGGCACTAAAGAAGGCAGTCTTATAATAGCGAGAGATGACGATGTTATCCACACGGCCGTTATAGACGGTTGTCGGGGCGGTTGTCCAAGTCCAACTGTCTCGGCTACCGTAGAACGTCCAGCGATAGAGGCCAGCGTTGGTGGCTGCGAAGAGATAGAAGGCTTCGCTTTCGGCATCATAGTAACTCTCAATGGCATTGACAACCTTGAAGTTGGTATCGGTGGCGGAGATAGCCGTCGTGGGGATAAGCTTAAACTCATTAGTGGCAGGGATGTAGCAGTAGACACCCATACCCTTGCGTGACATTTTGTCATAGGTGGTACCATAGGCATAATCGTCACTACCAGTGCCGATAAAAATCTCGCCGCTGGGAGCCTGGGTCATGCAGCTGATGGGGAGAGAGACCTCCTGTCGATTTGTACCAGTACCAATGTAGTAAGGCACATGATGCCAGATGTCGTGGAGAGCGGAGAGCTCTTCGGCCTTGGCGTCGCCTACTCCAAGCTGGACATAGAGATTGCGGAGAGTCTCAACACTCGGGGATTTGACGAAGAGACCGCCGGTGGCGGCACCGGCATAGAGCGTGTTGCGGCTTGCGTCCTGACGGTCGACGATGATGCTCGAAACCTGGCCGCCGATATTGTCGGGACCAACCTCGTAGAATCTGTCGGTTTGGGCGTTGGCAACGCCGCCGGCCAAAGTCAAAAGGCCCACATACAAGCCGAGAAGTACTTTGTTTCTTTTCATAAGATATTAATAATTAATTAGATATTTTATTTTCTTTTCATTCAAACAATGTACAAAGATACACTTTTTTCTTTATATATAAAAAAAATAGTTCATTTTTTATATTTTTTGCCACAACCAAAATACCAAACCAATATTTATTTTGTTAAAAGTTTGAGCCAAAGAAGCCCCTCGAGACTCTTAATAATAGGGGCACAGAAAACGAAGTGCCAATTTAAAGAAATAGACATTATCAATAATACCATGAAACACTACAAAAAAATTCTCATGACAGCCATTCTGACGCTTACTGCAATAATTCCAAAGAGTGTCGATGCACAGGCGCCACAACACATCAGAATGGACTCTACTACAAACAACATCGAGGTCTCTTACAACGGAAACTCGTCACTTATTATCAGCGACGACGATTCACAGACCCCCGGGGAGCATTACATTGCAGGAGCAGACTTCCAACTCACCATCAGTGGTCTCTGTACAATAGACAACCTGTCTGGATTAAAAATCAACATGTTGGACATCAGTCGAATTGATACACTTTTCATCCACGACGGACCCGACATCACAGCACCCGTGCGGGCACGCATCAACAATACCACAGGCTATGACGTAGGCGACTATATCCTAACCGGCCCAAACAATCCCTCAGGCAAGCTAACCTTGCGTTTCTACACCAACCCTCGCCTTCACCCAGAAGAGTTCCCCGAAGACTGCCGCAGTACCGGCAGAGGCTTCGTCCTTGAATCCCTATGCGGATCTCCCTGCACAAGTCCCATACCTTCCATAGACACAATATTTTACCGACTGCACAATGGCAAAGTCTACGACTCTGTTTTCCTAAAATGGGTAGCGGTTTACGATACTACGCGCGGCGACCCCTGTCTCGGCGAGCCTGACAGCATCATGCATATCGACACCAACTGGTTTTTAGGTGCCAACCTCTGTTTGGGCGACGGAATTGCATTCAAAGCGCATGTCGACTACGGACACTTCCGTGGACCCAGCGACAGCACCACCTTCTTTATCTGGGACATGGACAACAAAGGAGACACTCTACGCGGCTTGGGAGTCAAAGAAATAACCTACGACAACTACCGCCGACTAAGTTGCCACGATCTAACACTCAGCATTATTGATGAATATGGCTGCCTCAGCAACCGCACCGCCTCCGTACGTATCCGTACCGCCGGCAACCCCATCAAGACCCTCTTCACTTTGCCCGATATCTGTAACCGCGACTCCTTGCTGGTCAATATGGGATATGATGGCGACAACGCCTTGTTGACCCTGCGACACATACGTCCCGACAGCATCGATACCAAGCAAAATAACGCGCTTGTTTTCATTCCCGACGGTGGCACGAACGTCTCTTCTGGTTGTCCCTCTAGATACTATGAAGCCCCAGTGGAGTTTACCGAATTTCCCAACCAGCGAGTCCTCACCAAAGGAGAAGAAATATGCTCCATCTGCATCAATATTGAACACTCCTTCATGGGCGACATCGCCCTCTCCATCGTCTGTCCCACTGGACAGGAAGCATTCCTGAAATATGGCCAATACACCTCTGGACGTCCTTCCGGTCCAGGCAGCGAAACCGGAGGAAGCACCTATCTAGGCTTCCCCATCGAGGATGGCATCTGGGACAACAACCCCACCTGCGACGCCACAGTCAACCCCTACGGCATAGGCCAAGAATACTGCTTCTCACGCAACAGAAAATACACCCTTGTCACCGGCGACTCGGCCAGTTTTGCCTGCGACGGCCGTCCCAATGGCAACTATTATATAGGATCCAGCGGATACCTCATCAATAAGTATGTGACCTTCCCTCCTGTGCCCCCAGTATTCATACAGGCCGGACAGATACCGCCCTCCAGGGACATCACCACCAAGCAACCCAGCAACCATGTTGACAGCACCAACTACTACCTGCCTTATAGTAACTTCTCCGAACTCATCGGCTGCCCTCTGAACGGCGTATGGAACCTGCGAGTATACGACGACTGGGGACATGACAACGGGTGGGTATTCGGCTGGAATATGGACATTTGTTCCCACACCGACTGCACCTATGAAGTAGGAATCGACTCCCTGGTGTGGTACCCCGATTCCAACTCAAAATACCACGACTACGACATGGGGCACTACCGTGGCCTCGAGTCCCATTCCATCGACTCTACCAGCGCCTACCTTCTCAGCCCTGATACGGCGGGAACTTTCCCTGTCAAAGTGCTGATATATGACGATTTCGGATGTATATGGGACACCACAACCACCATCACCACCATATGGACTCCGCAGCCCTCACTGGGATCCGACACCATCCTTTGCGGCGACCTCAGCCTGCACCTCGACGCCACCGATGCCCATACCAGCAAAGGAAACTATTCATACCTGTGGCATCCCACCGGAAGCAACTCATCGACCTACAACACACCCCCTCATACCAACGAAGAAATCTCCTATGTCGTGCAAGTAACCAATACTTATCACGAGTCTGTCTGCACCAACCGCGACACCATTCTGGTACGCCGTGGCATCCAGCCCACACCAGCCTTCCTGTCCTATCCCGCCAATCTAGAAGGATGTGAACCTTTCACTGTACGTTTTGAGAACCTATCCACCGATGCCGTAAGTCACCTATGGTTCTTTGGCGACGGCACCCAATCCTCCCAACCCAACCCTGTGCATACCTTCTCCAGCGGCCAATACAACATGCGCTACTATACCTCCTCCATAGATGGATGCACCGACTCTGTGATTGTCTCCCAAGCCATCTCCGTCTTTCCCTCTCCCAAAGCCGCCTTCACATGGGATCCCACCTACCCCTCTGCACTACAGCCCCTTGTCACCTTCCATAACCTAACCTCTCCCAACAACCCGAACAACAAATACTTTTGGGAATTGCAGTACGATCCCAACAATCCACTCTCCTTCCAAACCCTCACCTCTCATGACGCACGCTTCAACTATGCCGACTACAACAACGGTTCAGAGTTGGCGGGTTCCTACAATGCACGTCTTATTGCCCGCACAGACAACCTTGCCCCCTCCGGACATACGGTGTACTGTAGTGACACCTCCACCAATACCATACTAGTCCTCAATAACTTTCTGCAATTTCCAAACGTAGTGAGTCCCAACGGAGATGGTGTGAATGACCGCTTCGTCATTACCGGCCTACTGGAGGGCAACGCCTATCCTGTCAACAGCCTCGACATCTACAATGCCTGGGGCGTAATGGTTTTCCATCGCGAGAACATCTCTTCCCCCAACGACTTCTGGGATCCCGCAGGACTCCCTTCTGGCACCTACTACTTCCGTTTCAGCGGCCGCGGATACAATGGTGCCGTCGAGCACAACGGTGTCGTCGAGGTACTCTCCGATTAACCCACCCCTCCTCTTGGATCCAACCAGAGAAGAGAAGGACACGAACTCCTTACCAACTCCTACTGTAGTAGGAGTTGGTAAGGTATTTGTAAATGGATATCAGCTAGTTAACACAAAGCATACCACAAACTCTTTTCGAGTAGTTTTCAGAAGATTTTTTTTCAAAAAAAAGGAACCAAATATTAAAGATTTCAACAATTGAAATATGAAATTATAAAAAATATTAAAAATGCAATAAAGTTACACAAACGGAGTTAATAGGAAAAATTCAATAACTAAAAAATAACGGAAAGATTATGGAATCTGTGAACATTCAGGAACTTAACGAAAGAATCAGCCGCGAGAGCGCATTCGTGGAGGCGCTGACCATGGAGGTGGGCAAGCAGATTGTGGGGCAGAAACACATGGTAGAGAGCCTGATGATAGGCCTGCTGAGCAACGGCCACGTACTGCTCGAGGGCGTTCCCGGACTAGCAAAAACCCTAACCATCACCACGCTGGCCAAGGCCATCGATGCCAAGTTCAGCCGCATCCAGTTTACCCCCGACCTACTGCCCGCTGACCTGCTGGGCACCATGATCTACAGCCAAAAGAGCGAGACCTTCCAAGTGAAGAAAGGCCCCATTTTCAGCAACTTTATCCTGGCCGATGAAATCAACCGCGCCCCCGCCAAGGTACAGAGCGCCCTACTCGAAGCCATGCAGGAACGTCAGGTGACCATCGGCGAACAGACCTACCGCCTGGAGGAGCCTTTCCTGGTGCTGGCCACCCAGAACCCCATCGAGCAGGAGGGCACCTATCCCCTGCCCGAGGCACAGGTGGACCGCTTCATGCTGAAGGTGGTCATTAGCTACCCCAAGCGTCAGGAAGAGAGAGAGATACTTCACCAGCAGGTGAACGGAGAGCGGAAAGCGGAGAGCGAAGATCGGAAAGCCATCCTGAAGCCCGCCGACATCTTGAAGGCCCGCGAGCTTGTGCGCGAGGTCTACATGGACGAGAAGATTGAGAACTACATCACCGATATCGTCTTCGCCACCCGCTTCCCGAAGGAGTACGGACTTGACAAGATTGCACCGATGATCAGCTATGGTGCCTCGCCGCGCGGAAGCATCAACCTGGCGGCTGCCGCCAAGGCCTATGCCTTCGTGAAACGCCGTGGATACGTCATCCCCGAGGATGTGCGTGCCATCGCCATGGACGTGCTACGCCACCGCATCGGACTGACCTACGAGGCCGAAGCAGAGAATATCACCAGCGAGGAACTGGTCAACGAGGTGCTGAACCGAGTGGATGTGCCTTGATGGTTTAAGGTTTAAAGTTTAAGGTTTAAAGGTGAACGAAGATATAATAAAAAAAGTTCGCAAGATAGAAATCAAGGCCAGGGGCTTGAGCCAGCAGATGTTCAGCGGCGAATACCACTCGGCCTTCAAAGGGCGCGGCATGGTGTTCAGCGAGGTGCGCGAATACCAGTACGGCGACGACGTGCGCAACATCGACTGGAACGTCACGGCCCGTCTGGCACACCCCTACGTGAAGGTATTCGAGGAGGAGCGCGAACTGACGGTGATGTTGCTGGTCGACGTGAGCGGCAGCGGACGATTCGGCACCCACGGGCAATTCAAGGAAGAACTGGCCGCGGAAGTAGCCGCCACACTGGCATTCAGCGCTATAGCCAACAACGACAAGGTGGGCATGATACTCTTCAGCGACCGCATTGAGAAATTCATCCCCCCGAAGAAAGGGCGCACCCATATCCTGCGCATCATCCGCGAGCTCATCACCTTCCGCCCCGAGAGCAACGGCACCGACCTCAGCCAGGCGCTGCAATACTTCAGCAATGCCATCAAGAAACGCTGCACCACATTCCTGCTCAGCGACTTCTACGACAGCGGCTGGACCGACGCGCTGAAGCTGGTGGCCGGCAAGCACGACCTGGTGGCCCTGCGGCTGGTGGACCGGCGCGAGCCCGAGCTGATGAATTTGGGACTGATGAAATTCTACGACCCAGAGAGTTCACGCACCGTGTGGATTGACACCGGTGACGCCGAAGTACGCCGCATGGCCGATGTACGCTATGCCGAACATGAACGTATGGTAGATACCACCATGAAACGTTACGGCATTGACATGGCCACCCTTTGGACCGGTGAGGATTTCGTCAAGCCTCTGAAAAACCTACTTGCAAGAAGAAGCTAAATGAAAAGACTGACAATAATAGGCTTAATAGGTCTGATGGGCCTGTTGAACGTGGTGCGGGGGCAGGCGGTGGCCACGCTTAGCTCCGACACCATCGCCTTGGGTGACCAGACAACGCTGAGCCTCCAGCGCGCCCGCACCTATCCCTCGACCGAACAGTTGAGCCAGAACGGCATCGTGGCCCTGAGCCAGGAGTTCGACAGCTCCAACCATACGATGCTGACAAAACTGACAAGTTTTGAGCCCGGTATCCACTATGTAAAACTAAGCCCAGACGACTCGCTGCAACTAACCGTGCTCGATGTCGACGTGGACACCACCACGGCCGAAATACGTGACATCGCCCCCATCGAAAAAGTGCCCTACACCTTCTGGGAAATCTTCCGCTGGTTTCTGCTGGGATTGATTATCATCGCTCTGGGTTTTGGTGGTTGGTGGTTTTGGAAGAAATGGAAGAGCGGACAAGTGGCGGAATGGATCAACCCGACCGTAGTTGACAACCGCACCCCTGAAGAGCGCGCCCTCGAGAATCTGGAAGAGTTGCGACAGCGGCAACTGTGGCAGAGCGGCAGGGTAAAAGAATACCACACCGCGCTCACCGACACCGTGCGCTCCTTCATCGAGGAAGCTACGGGCATCCGTGCCACCGAGATGACCAGCGACGAGACCATCGAAGAAGTGGAAAGTGGAAAGTGGAGAGTGGAAAGTGGTCTGTTGCGCGACATATTCACTACCGCCGACCTGGTGAAATTTGCCAAGAGCGAGCCCCTACCCCACGAGCACGACCGCTCGATGAGCGAGGCCGTGGAGTTTGTAAAGAGCCTGTGGGAGCAGGTGAAGCCAAAAGAGGAGGTAAGCAATGAATAATATCACCTTTGAGCATCCGTGGATGCTGCTGGGCCTGGTGCTGGTGCCTCTGATGGCAGGTTGGTGGCTGTGGCGCTACCGCAAGCAGGAAGCCGCCCTCCAGCATTCCAACATAGCCCTCTTCGACGGCGTGAAGAAGAGCCTCCGTGCACGCTTGCGCTGGCTCCCCTATGCCCTGCGTGTGGTGGCCGTGGGTGCTATCGTGGTGGCGCTGGCACGCCCCCAGAGCCAGCTGAGCCGCCAGGAGATGACGGTCGAAGGCATCGACATCGTGATGGCCATGGACCTCTCGGGCTCCATGCTCGCCGAGGACTTCAAGCCCAACCGCTTGGAAGCCGCCAAGAAGGTGGCTGCAGACTTCATCGAAGGCCGCAAGACCGACCGCATGGGCCTCGTCGTCTTTGCCGGCGAAGCCTTCACTCAAGTACCTCTGACAATAGACCACCAAGTACTGCTCAAGCAACTGGGCAACCTCAAGAGCGGCAGCATGCGCGACGGCACCGCCCTGGGTGACGGACTGGCCACCGCCATCAACCGCATCAAGGATAGTGAGGCCAAGAGCAAGGTCATCATCCTCCTCACCGACGGTGTCAACAACCAAGGCAGCATGGACCCACTCAGCGCCGCCGAGATTGCTGCTATGTACGGCATCCGCCTCTACACCATCGGCGTGGGTTCCCTCGGGAAAGCTCCCTACCCCTTCCGCGACCAGTTCGGGCGCGTGCACTACCAGAACATCGACGTGGAAATCGACGAGCCTCTCATGCGCCAGATGGCTGCCGCCACCGACGACGGCCTCTACTTCCGCGCCACCAACAAAAAAGCACTCGAGAAAATCTTCGACCAAATCGACGAGATGGAAAAGAGCAAGATCGACGTGACGCAGTATGCGCAGACCAAGGACGAGTACGCCGGATGGCTTTGGCTGGCAGCGGTGGCTCTGCTCCTCGAGGCTCTGGTGAAATGGGGTTGGATGAAGATTTGAGAGTTAGTTAAAAGTTAAGAGTAACAAGCTATGATTCATTTTGAACATATAGGATATCTTTGGTTGCTGATGGCCGTGGCGCTGCTGGGGCTCCTGTGGGGTCTGATGGGGTGGCGTGAACGGCGGCGACTGGAGCGCTGGGGCGACCGTCCCATGTTCGGACGCCTGATTCCCGACCGGTCAGACTGGCGTCCTGCTGTCAAAACAGGACTCACCCTCCTTGGCCTCGCCCTGCTGGTGGTGGCTTTGGCCAACCCCCAGTTTGGCTCACGCATCGAAAAAGGGAAACGTGCGGGAAGCGATATCGCCATTTGCCTCGATGTGTCAAACAGCATGATGGCCGAAGACATACAGCCCAACCGGCTGGAACGCAGCAAGAAGGTTGTAACCAACCTCCTCAACAGCTTGACAGGCGACCGCGTGAGCCTTGTCGTGTATGCCGGCACCAGTTTCATCCAGATGCCGCTCACCAACGACTATAGCGCCACGAAACTCTTTCTCGACCAGGTGAGTTGCGACATGGTGGCCACCCAGGGTACCGCCATCGGTGATGCCATCGAGAAGTCGATGGAGACCTTCGGATACGGTGACCCCGACCGTCCTTGGGAGGTCAACAAAGGGCGCGCCATCATCGTCATCTCCGATGGTGAGAACCACGAGGACGACGCCGTCGGTGCCGCCGAAGAGGCTGCCAAACAGGGTATCCGTGTCTGCACCATCGGCATGGGACTGCCCGAAGGGTCTCCCATCCCGGAATACAGTCCCCGCGGCCGCACGAACAACTATAAACGCGACAAAGAGGGCTCCATCATCATGACCCACCTCAACGAAGACATGCTGCGTCAGATAGCCCGTGCGGGCAACGGCACCTACGTGCGCGCCAGCAATGCCGGCAGCGGCTTGAGCGACATCACCTCGATAATCGAAGGCCTCGACAAGGAGGAGATGGGCGAAGCCGTCTTTAGCGCCTACGAGAGCCGCTACATGTACCCCCTTGTGGCCGGATTGTTCTGTCTGCTGGCCGAGGTGTTTATATACGAACGAAGAAACAAAAAGTGGAACTTGTTTGAGAAAGTGCAATGAAGAGACTTGTCATAATAGGTTTAATGGGTTTAATGGGCTTAATGGGCTTAATGGGAGAACTGCGGGCTCAAGCAGACCGTCACCAGCTGCGCGACGGCAACCGCAGCTACAAGAAGGAAAACTACGACAAGGCCGAGGTGCTCTATCGCCGCGCCCTGGAGAGCGACAGCATGGACTACCGTGGCCAGTTCAACCTCGGCAACACCCTCTACCGCCAGAAGAAATACGATGAGGCCGTGCGCCACTACGACCAAGCGATGAAGTGTGCCGACATCAACGACCACCAGCGCTCACGTGCCTTCCATAACAAAGGCAACAGCTACCTCAAAGCCGGCATGGAAAACCAGCAGCAGGGAATGCTGATGTTCCAACAGGCCGTGCAAAGCTATCAGGAGGCCCTGAAACTGGAGCCCAAGAACGAGGACACACGCTACAACCTGGCCTACGCCCGTCGCCTCCTGCAGCAAGCCCGGCAGCAACAGCAACAGAACCAGCAGGGACAGAACAACGACCAGAAGAAGCAGAATCAGCAAAACCAGAATCAGAACCAGCAAAATCAACAAAACCAACAGAATCAGCAGAACCAAGGGCAGCAGGGCGATGACCGGAAAGACCAGCAGGGAAAGAAGCAGCCCAACAAGATGGAGCAACGCAAGCAGGATGCCGAGCGTATGCTGGAGGCTGTGAAAAACAACGAACGCCAGAGTCTCAAAGACCAGGCGAAAAAGGTACAGGCTGCCACTGCTAAACATAGCGACAAAGATTGGTAAAAAATGAAAAAGACAATCATCATAAGCTTAATAGGGTTAATAGGCTTGATGGGCCTAAGGGGCCTAAAGGCACAGGAGATGAGCGTGCAGGCGCCCAAAAGCGTCTACGTGGGCGACAACTTCACCGTGACCTTTGTCATCAACGAC
This sequence comes from Bacteroidales bacterium, assembly GCA_045222295.1. Classification (GTDB taxonomy): domain Bacteria; phylum Bacteroidota; class Bacteroidia; order Bacteroidales; family P3; genus Colimorpha. The sequence goes on from JBGUXP010000003.1 coordinate 216,639, forward strand.
AACGCGCGCGATTTCCACGGCCCCACCTTCAAAGGTTTCAGCCTCCGCTCGGGCCCCAACACCGGCCACCAAAGCTCGATGTCGAACATCAACGGCCAATGGTCGCAAAGCGTCCAGACCTCCTTCTCCTATCACCTGTTGGCAGATATGGAAGGGACTTTCACTATCGGCCCAGCCTCCTGTACAGCCAACGGCAAAAAGATTTCGTCCAACAGTTTCACCATCAAGGTGGAGAAGCTAAGTCAAGCGCAACAACAGCAGCGCCAACAGCAACAACAGGCCCAGCAACAACGTCGACAAGCCTACGACCCATGGGCCCAACAGCCGCAGCCGGCCTCGAAAATCGATGCCAACACCCTCTTTGCCAGAGCTATCGTCAACAAATCCAACCCCTATCAGGGCGAGCAAGTCATTGTCACCTACAAAATCTACACCCAGGTACCGCTGAGCCAGGCGGGAGTTGACAAACTTCCCGGAAACAAAGGCTTCTGGTCTGAAGACCTCAGCGCCGGCAAGCAAATAAAACAATACGAGGAGACTGTCAACGGGAAGCGCTATCAGGTGGCTGAAATACGCAAGGGAGCCCTCTTCGCCCAAGAGACCGGCCGTCTGACCATCGAGCCCCTCGACCTCAACGTTCTCGCCATGGTGCAACGCCAACGCCGACGCACGGGGACCCTCCTCGACCTTTTCGACGACCCCTTTTTCAACAGCGCTCAAGCAATGGAATATCCCCTCCACACGAAAGCCGTCTCCGTCAATGTGAAACCCCTCCCCACAGGGCCCGACAACTTTAGCGGCGCCGTAGGCAGTTTCTCTGTCAAGGGCGGACTGAACATGAATAAAGTCAAGTCCAACGAAGCTGTCTCCTACCGTCTCACCGTCTCGGGACGCGGCAACCTGATGCTCATCACTCCCCCCACTCCCGAATTCCCCGCCTCCTTCGAAGTCTATGACCCCCAGATTGAGGATAACATCACCCGCGGTGACAACGGCATTTCCGGCAGCCGCACCTACGAATGGGTCCTCATTCCTCGCAGTCAGGGAAATTTCACCATCCCCGCCTACAAATTTGTCTTCTTCGATCCCTCAAGCGCCAAATATGTTACACTCTCCATTCCTGCCCAGTCGCTCAATGTAGCCAAAGGGAAAGCCACTGCCTCCAGCAGCAAAGACGATGTCACCCTCCTCAACCGCGACATCAACTACATCCACCCGGTATCCTCCCTCAAGCCCATTGCCGAGAAGCAGCAATTCGGTTTCTTGTTTTTCGCCACCCTTTTGCTCATTGCCCTGCTCACCGTCGCCACTGTCCTCTTCGGAAAAAAACGCCAGGCCGACCAACAGGATGTCATCGGCACACGCAAAAAACAAGCCACACGTAGAGCCCGCCGCCGCCTAAAGAAAGCAGCAACCTTTCTGGCCTCTGGCGACACCAACCCCTTCTACGAAGAAATCTACAAAGCCATCTGGGGATGCCTCTCCGACAAATACAGCATTCCCCTCTCACAACTCAACCGCGACAGCGTCAGCACCTGCCTCTTCGATAAGCAGGTGCCTGCCGAACAACAGGAGCGCATCATGAAAGTGCTCCAGAATGTTGACATCGCCCGCTTCGGCGGGTCCTCCCGCAGAGGTGATGAAGATGTCCATGCCCAGATGCAGACTATCTACGACGAAGCCCTCAATATGATTGCTGAACTATAACATTTATGATTAACATGAAAAAGATTTTCTTCATTCTCTCTATAGCCCTCCTACCCACAACATTGTGGGCATCGAATGGAAAGCAAGCAATATTGGAGACCGCCGCAGCTGGCGACGAACAATACCGTCTAGGCAACTACGACTCCGCCGCAAAATACTATAGTAAGGTCCTCGAAGCCAACTATGCCTCTGCCGACCTCTATTATAACCTCGGCAACGCCTACTACCGTACTGGCCAGATAGGGCTCGCCATACTCAACTACGAACGGGCGCTCCGTCTCCAGCCTTTCATGAGCGATGCTCGCGAAAACCTCGAGTTGGCCAACAGTAAGACCGTCGACCGCATCACCCCTCTCCCTCGCTTTTTCCTCGTCAACTGGTACAATGCACTCATCACACGCCTCACTCCCCACACATGGAGAATTCTCCTCTGTCTCTTCTTCCTCCTCGCGGGTGCTTCCCTGGCACTCCTCCTCCTCACTCGAAGCATCACCATCAAAAAAACCTCCCTCGCCACTCTTATTCTTTTCGCCGGACTCTTCCTGATTGCACTATTCTTCCTCATCAAGTCAACCAACTTCTTCAACAGCCACAACGAAGCCGTCATCCTCGATGCTTCTGTCACCGTCAAAAGTTCCCCAGAACTCCAGAGCGTTGACAAACTCATCCTCCACGAAGGCACCAAGGTAACCATCTCCGAATCCCTCGCCGGTTGGCACAAAATCACACTCGCCGACGGCACATCGGGATGGTGCCAGTCCAACCTACTCGAAAAAATATGAAACACCTGCTCCTTATAGCCACTTTCTGTCTCCTCGCCCTCACCTCCCGCGCACAGACAATCACCTATGCCACCGACACCACCTGTGGTTGCGACATCTTCTTTGTCGACGGCATCCAGACTACCAAGGAGAACAACCTCTATGGCTTCCGTCGTGCCGACGGCACCGTCATTTCACCCAACATCTTCCGTTACGTCGACAAGTTTTCCAATGGCTATTGCAAGGTGTGGGTCGACGACCCCGACTATCCCGTTGAACCCGGTCAAGAGCCGCCGCTCCTCGCAGGACTCATTGACTCTACGGGTCGCCAAGTCATCCCCTGCCTCTATGATGCCGTCGAACTCCCCTCCTCTCACCGCATCGCCGTCTCAAAAAACAACCTCACTGGATACGCTGACCTCAACGGCAACATAGCCATCCCAATCCAATACTTCAACGCCAGTTCCTTTGTCGACAATTACGCCGCTGTGGGTGTCATCATCGACTCCTTCTTTGTCCTCTACACCTTCATCGATACCCTCGGCCGCCAGATCTTCCCCCCTGTCTTCCAAAACGCTCACCCTTTCACCGATGGTTTTGCCCCTGTGCGCCGCTACGACCGTTGGGGCATCATAGACACCCTCGGCAACGAGGTCATCGCCATTCGTTACGAGAACATCACCATTCCCGACCACCACACACTCTTTGCTGGCGACTCCCTCGGCATGCACTTCTTTCGTCTCCCCGACAATTCATCACCCATCACTCATCACTCTTCACTTCAACCCCTTACCCCTCCCTACTACTTTCCCGTCGCCCACCTCTCCGAAGGCCGCATTCCCGTCTTCCGTGACGGCAAACAAGGATTCCTCGACACCCTCGGCAACGAAGTCATCCCATGCATCTACGACGAAGTATCCATCTTCCGCAACGCTCGCGCCGCCGTCCGTAACAACGATCTCTGGGGCATCATTGACACTCTCGGAGACACCATCCTCCCTCTCCACTACCACGACCAGACACCCAAAGGCATGAAATATGTCTACTACGACAGCCTGGCACTCGTCGAACTTGACGGCCGCCTCGGTTTCGTCGACCTCCAAGGCAATCTCGCCATCCCCTTCTACTTCGACCAGGCCTTCCAGTTCTCCGAAGGCCTCGCCGCCGTTCGCCACAACGGCCACTGGGGCTATATCGACACTCATGGCGACATCTTCCTTCCCTTCATCTTCGACATCGCATCCCCCTTCCAGTACGGCCGTGCCGACGTCTATTTCCAGGGACGCTACCATGCCATCGACCGCAACGGCCGCTGTGTGAAAAACTGCGATGAAATCATCTCATTCCGATAAGCAACCTTAAACATTTAAACCTTAAAGCTCTAATCTCTAACCATGACCCATCCAGGAACAGTAATAGCCATCAAACCAGGATTCGTCACCGTCCAAATCCTCTCAGTCTCCGCCTGCGCCTCCTGCCAGGCCCACTCCCGCTGCGGATTCGCCGAGTCGAAAACCAAGACCCTCGATATTCCATTTAACACTCATCACTCATCACTCAACATAGGTGACAAAGTCACCGTCACCATCGACTACTCCCGTGGTCTCCTCGCCACCTGGTGGGCCTACCTCCTCCCGGCACTCCTCATCATCGCCGTTGCTGTCGGACTCTCTCTAGCCGCGTTGCCCGAGCCCGTCGTCATCCTCCTCACCTTCGCCGCCCTCGCGCTCTACATCCTCCTCCTCTTCCTCCTCCGTAAAAAACTCAACTCCAAATTCACCCTCACCCTTAGCGCCAAAAACTAAGAATTTAGAAATCAGAAATTAGAAATTCCAACCATGCTCATCCTCGGCATCGACCCCGGCACCCAAATTCTCGGCTACTCCATCCTTAACACCGATGGAGCCACTCCTGTCATCGAGGCTATGGATGTGCTCTATCTCAAGAAAATCTCCGAATTCAACCTCCGCATCCGCCAAATCTTCCTCTCCACCACCCGACTCATCGACTCCTTCCACCCCGACCACCTCGCCATCGAGGCCCCCTTCTTCGGGAAAAACGTACAATCAATGCTCAAACTCGGCCGTGCTCAAGGTGTCGCCATCGCTGCCGCCATCTCCCGCGACCTCTCTGTCACCGAATATGAACCCTCTGTCATCAAGCAACATATTACTGGTAATGGCAACGCCTCGAAAGAGCAAGTAGCCGCCAACCTCCGGGCTATACTTGGTTTCGACCAAAGCCCACGATACCTCGACGCCACCGACGCTCTCGCCGTCGCCTACACTTGCCATCTCCACCTCAGCAACCCCCTCGCCGACCTCCAACAACAACTGGTTCCAAAACAAAAGAAACATAAATCAACAAAAAAACAATGGTCCGATTTCGTCTCCCAAAACCCCGACATCATAAATTAGGGATCCTCCTCCTCCTCCTCCTCGCCTCCTGTGGCAATACCCCCAAGAAACAGTTTGACCCACGCAAGATCAACTTCTCCGCCTCCCTCTCCCCCCTCCTCGACAACCAGCTCTACCCCTCTCTCCTCCTCGCCACCGGAAACTCCGACACCTCCTTCTATCTCTCCCTCACCGCTCCCGCCAACAACGCCGTTCTCCGTATTGTCATCGACTCCTCCGCCCTCAACTACGTCACCATACTCCAGGAAATACTCCCCTCCCGTGGGCAGGTATACTCCTTCCATCCCTCCATCAAATGGAAATATGACCAACTGCGCCTCCTCCGGCAACACCGTCCACTCGACCTCACATTCACCTGCTTCATCAACGACGAACAAGTCGACATCAAAAACCTCCACCTCGACGTCCGCTCCGTCAATGAATGCCCCCTCTCCCTCCGCCTCCCACAAAAACTCGGCGGCCAAATCGTCGACACACGCTTCCTCTTCGCCGCCTACGTCAACGAGGAGCACCCCTACATCCAGCAAATCCTCACCGACATCCTCGACCAGGGCATCGTCAACCGATTCTCCGGCTACCAATCCAACCGCACCAAGGATGTCACCGAGCAGGCCTTCGCCGTCTGGTACTACACCCTCAACCGCGGCATCTCCTACTCCTCCATCTCCTGCACCCCCAACCCCTCCCCTCGTGCCAACGTACAGCACATACGCTTCTTCGACGAAGTGCTCTCCTCCCGTCAAGCCAACTGCATCGATGCCTGCGTCTTCCTCGCCTCCATCCTCCGCAAGATTGGCCTCCGCCCCATCATCTTCGTCGAACCCTGCCACGCCTACCTCGGCTACTACACTGATAAAAAGGGTAAAAACATCGCCACACTCGAAACCACCATCACCGCTTGGGTCAACTTCCCTCAGATACGCAAAAACCTCGACCCAGACGGTCGCATCTCTGAACAAGACCTCCAGAAAATCTCCAAATACCTCTCTTCCAAACAACTCGAAGACTACAACAACCAACTCCTCTCCACAGACCAGCTCCTTATCCTCGTCGCACGCTCGCTCTTCGACAAGGCCTCTCAGTACAACCAGGACACCTACCTCGCCAACCGCGACCACTTCGCCGACCCCTCCGCCATCTCCTACCAACAGCTCGACATCCAATCCCTCCGCCAATCCGTCCAACCCATCAACTGACAGAACTTCCAACAAAACCGTTATTAATCAAATGATACAAGCAACGGGAGGGTACCTCGTCAAGATTGGCGACACTCCGGCGCGGAAAATTGTGGTCATTCGATAAAAAAATTAACAAAATTGTTAAACATTTTTGTTAATAGACGGACTGGGCAGACAACCCTGCCCGTCTGTTATTTTACAGAAATTCAGTACTATAGATAAAAAAAAACAAAATACCACCTTCTTACCAACTCCTTATCAACTCCTACCCAAACCCTATCACGGTAGGAGTTGATAGGGTTATCATTGGATGTACGCTCCCTACTGATGGCTAATTAAATTTTGCTGGTTGAAAAAAAATTCGTACCTTTGCATTTTGTTTTAGAATATAATCATTATATGAAAAAGTTTATACCCTTCGTACTTATCTCTCTATTGTTCACGTCCTTGCAGGCTCAGAACAACGAAAAAACTCTCAACCGCAGATACCAGAACGAAATCCGCGACTCCCTCACCCAGGTCATTCTCGGTCGCCAGAAAACCATGCAACGCTACGCCGAAAAGACCCTTGCCAACCTGCCCAACGACCGCAAGCTCTACGACGAGAGTTTCATCAAAGTTGAGGCCGACCTCATCGACACTTTCCATGCCGACGGCTCAATGCACCTCGACCTCGTCTACCGCCTGAGTTACAACTGCAAACATATCGAGGGTTACACCGACGACTATCCTCTCGGCACCTACGATGTCGACTCCTCCAACAGTGCCCGCGCCATCTGTGACCTCACAAAATACTTCGTTGCCAACGTGCTGGATGATGTCTTCCGCCCCGGAAAAGAGGCCGAGATTACCATCTCCTCCTCTGCCGACGGCACCGAGTTCACCACCTCCGTCCCCTACAACGGCCTCTATGGCGACTTCCGCTACTGCCCCGTGACCTTCAACGGCGAACGCATTCGTGTCTCCGTCGACCGCTCCACAGGCATCAACAACAACTGCCAGCTGGCCTACATCCGTGCCCAAAGTGTCCGCGCAAAACTCGAGGAAACCATCCCGGCTCTGCGACAGACCATCAACGACTTCCGCTTCGTCGCCCACTCCTACAAGGACTCCATCAACACCCACTACTACCGCCGCTCCAGCATCGAGATTCGCGTGAGCGATGTCTTCGCCGAGACCGTCGCCCGCATGCAACGCCAGCGCATGGAGGATGCCTTTGTCGACCTCAACATTCCCTTCACCGAGCAGAAAAACCCCGACACCTATGTGCTCATCATCGCCAACGAGAACTACACCTGCAACCTCATTCCCGATGTCCCCTACGCCCTAAACGACGGCGACATACTCAGCCGCTACTGCACCCGCACCCTCGGCATCCCTGTTCGCCAGGTGAAGGTGCTCAACAACGCTTCGAAAGCAACCATCCTCTCCGAAGGCATCCACTGGCTTACCGACTTGGCCAAAGCCGTCGCCTCCCATAACGGTGACTCCGAGGTGCCACGCGCCAACATCATCATCTACTTCGCCGGCCACGGCTTTGTCGACCTCGACAACCAGCCCTATCTCATCCCCAACGATATCAACACCAAAGATATACAATCTCTCCAGAGGGGCCAAAAAAGCGGCTGCTCGCTCTTCGGTGGCAAGAAAAAGAAAACCGTCTCCGACACTGCCATCTATGACATCGTCCTCAGCAAGAAAGAGACCCGCCGCCTGGCTGAGCAGTGCCTCGCCGTCGAAGAACTTTGCAATATGTTCAACGCCAAGACAGTGCCTGTAAAAAACTTCACCCTCATGGTCGATGCCTCTTTCAACGGCATGGGTCGCGACGGAAAACCCATTGTCCGCGCCGACCGTCCACAAAGCAACACCAAAGGCAAGAAGAAAAGAAAATCGAACCTCCGCTCCGACGCTGTCGTCCTCCTTGCCGCCGACTTCGACCGCACGGCCTATGCTTTCGATGATTACCGCCACGGTTTCCTCACCTACTTCCTCCTGAAAGAGATAAAGAGCCTCAAGGACAACATCTTCTCCAACACCTACCAAGACCTCTACGAGAACATCGCCCCAAAGGTCAGCAAAGAGTCGGCCCTGCAGAACAAGTGGCAGGAAATCTCCGGCTTCACCGGCGGCCGCTACAAGGACGAATGGCGCAGCACCAAAATCAGAAATTAAAATTTTAGGGATTAGAATTTAAAAATTAGAAATTAAAACCCTTAAACCCTAAACTTAGAAATTAGAAATAAAAAATAAAAAAAAGATCTTATGGATAAACTCATCATCACCGCCGCCATTTGTGGCGCAGAAGTCACCAAAGAACAGAACCCCAATGTCCCCTACACCGTAGAGGAAATCGTCCGCGAGGCCAAGAGCGCTGTTGACGCCGGCGCCGCCATCGTCCACCTGCATGTCCGCGAGGACAACGGCAAGCCCACCCAAAGTCACGTGCGCTTCCAGGAATGCACCGAGGCCATCCTCAAGGCATGCCCCAACGTTATCCTCATCCCCTCCACCGGCGGTGCCGTGGGTATGACCCCAGACGAGCGTCTCGACTCCACCAACACCACTCCCATCCCCGAGATGGCCACCCTCGACTGCGGCACCTGCAACTTCGGCGACGAAATCTTCGACAACACCATGCCCACCATGCGTGCCTTTGGCAAGCGCATGATCGAGAAGGGTATCAAGCCCGAATACGAGTGCTTCGAGATGGGACACCTCGACACCATCCTCACCATGGCTCGCAAGGGTGAAGTGCCAGGAAATCCTATGCAATTCAACTTCGTCCTTGGCGTCCCCGGCTGCACCCCCGCCACCGTCGACAACCTCTGCTGGCTCGTCAACAAGATTCCCGCCGGCAGCACCTGGACCGCCACCGGCATCGGCCGTCACGCCTTCACTTTGGCTGCCCCCGCCATCGTCATGGGCGGTAACGTCCGCGTCGGCTTCGAGGACAACCTCTACCTCGAGCGCGGTGTCCTCGCCAAGAGCAACGGCGAACTGGTCGACAAAGTGGTCCGTATGGCCAAGCTTCTCGGCCGTCAGGTGGCTACCAGCGACGAAGCTCGTGAAATCCTCAGCCTCAAGAAAAGATAATAAACTATGAAAAAAACAATTCTTCTAATGGCCACGATGTTCGTGGCCATTGGTGTTAGTGCCCAAAGCGATCAAGACGAAGCTGCCTTCATGCGCAAGGAAATCCTGAAGACTTTCCACAATCGCAACTTTCCGCAGAACTTGCTCAAGTCCGACATTTCGCTTTCCGCCGCTCCCGCCACAAAAAGCAGTATGGTCAAAAACCTTCCCGAGGACCGCGTGTGGTTCCCTGGCGAGTGGGAAGAAGTAAAAGCCATCACCGTCACCCCCCTCTACAGATACCTCGTCCCGGGACATGAAAGGAACCAGACCTGGCAGGCCTCTCCCGTTGTGTCGGGATATGCCGACTACATGGAATACAGCCACATCTCCGGATGGCAGTTGCGCGGATCGGGGCCGTACAGCGCAGTCATTGACACAACCTCCAACTTCGGCAAGGTATTCTTCTATCTCATGGACGGTATCCAACTTGGCGGCGCCGAAGCCTGGGTGCGTGTTGAGCATCCCGAAGATTCCGCTATCGTTCTCCGCACCCTTGCCCGCATGAATCTGCGCCACGAGAACATCCGCTTCTATACAGGCAAGGGCAACTCTTTCTGGTATCGCGATTGCGGCCCCATCTGCTTTTATTACGGCGACCAGGACTCCCTCGCCATGCTCGACTTCACCTATACTGTGGGGCGCGCCCTCGACGACTCTATCCCCTCCTACCTCCACTGGCAGATGGGCATCCCCAACTACCAAACCAAGTTCTTTTGGGAAGGTGGCAATTGTCTCGTTGACGGAGCAGGCATGGTTGTCACCTCCGACGCCACCGTTAGCAAAAACAACACCACTCGCGGGCAATACGTGTGGGACGGTCAGGACATCAACACCCTCGCCTACGACAACAGACCAAGACTTAACGCCAACCAGGTCAAACAGGCTCTCCATGAACTCATCGGACAACGGGCCACCTATATCCTCCCCCGATACCTCTACGACGGCGGTACCGGCCACATCGACCTCTACGCCGACGCCTACGACGAAAGCGGATTTGTCTTCTCTGTGATGCCGGACAACTACAGCAGCTGGACCGACTACCGCACCGGAAAGAAAAACATCGACTCCCTATGCTCTTACAAAAGCTTCTTCGGCCGCGACTACTACACTATGGGCACGCTCCCCTTTCCCTCGAACGACAACGGAGGCAACTTCTTGAGTCAAAATGATTATACCAACTACACCCGCACCTACTCCAACCACACCTTCGTCAACAACGTCATCCTCCAGCCCTGCTTCTCCAGGGTCGTCAACGGAGAACCCTCCGCCGAATGGGATCGCGCCAACATCGAACTCATCAAACAAGCCTACCCGGGCTACACCATCTACCCCGTCGATGTTCGCACCTTTGACGGCACTGGCGGCGCCATTCACTGCATCACCAAGCAGATCCCCGCCGACAACCCCATCCGCATCCTCCACAAGAACATCCATGGTGCCCTTAGCAGTGGCTACCTGGGCTGCAACCTCCCCGTCAGCGCCATTATTACCAACAAGGACGGCATCGCCCATGCCGAGGTAATGTATCGCATCAATGACACCAGCGACTGGCAGACCCTCAACCTCACCGGCAACGGCAACCGCTGGTATGGACAGTTCCCCTTCGCCGATACCACTACCGTCGTCAGGTCAGTTGAATACTACATCTCCGCCACCTCCAACAATGGCAAGACCATCACCAAGCCCATCACTGCCAGCCACGGTGGCTACTACAGCTTCGCCATAGGCAGCAATGCCCTCATCGACACCACCCTGTTCGACTACGACACCCTGCCCATGCCCATGGAGAACATCACCTTCACCTTCGGCACCTCCTGGGCCACCGAGGAAAACGACGAGCCCCGTCCTCTTGCTGGTATCGAAGAGGTTGAGCTCGAGGAAACATTCGGTCAGTTCTATCCCAACCCCGCCAGCGACCAGGCCAATCTGAACATCAACCTTGCCGACGGCGGCAACTACAACGTCACCATCATCGACAACAGCGGACGCACCATCCATACCACCACCCTTCAGGCTGCCGGCCAGATAGTCTTCACCATCAACGCCTCACGCCTAGCCACCGGTGTCTACAACGTAGTCTTCTCCAACGGCAACAGCCGCATCGTGCGCCGCCTAATCGTCAAATAAATCTCTGTAAACCCCCATCATATCGGCGGTAACCTTCTCGGGGGCGAACTTCATCTTTTGGATTCGCCCCTTTTCTATTCTCTCCTCTCGGAAAGCATCCTCCTCCAGCAGTCGACGAACATAAACCGCCACCCCTTCATAGTCTGTCGGGGCCGCATACATCGCTGCCTCTCCGCCCGCTTCAGGCATCGACGACACATCGCTCGTCACCACCGGACAGTCGCAGCACATACTCTCCAGCACCGGTATCCCGAACCCCTCAAACACAGACATATACACACTCGCCACTGCCCCCGCATAGAGCGCCGGGAAGTCGGCAAAATCCGCCTTCTCTAAAAACACCACGCGATTCTCCACTCCGCACTCCTTGGCCACTCCCCTCACCTCCTCGGGATAGGAGCCTCTCGGCCTTCCCACAATCACCAGATTCACATCCTCCGGCAGCAGTGCCAACGCCCGCACCGCCGTCGCCTGATTCTTCCTCTCCTCCACCGTCCCAACACAAATCACATAACGCTCCGGCAACCCATACTTCTCCCTCACTGCCCACTGCCTGCTGCCCACTGCCCACTGCCCACTCCAAAAAATCGGGTCGCAACTCTGATACACCACCCTGATCTTATCCTCCTTCACACCCATCAAGTCCACCAAGTCGCGCTTCGTCTGCTCACTGATGGCCACCACGACATCCGCCACCTCGCAGGCGTGACGCATCTTCAGCCCGTGAATCACCCTGTCGGCCGGCTTAAAGAACTCTGGATAGCGTCTCACTATCAAATCGTGCATCGTCACCACCTTCTTCACACCTGCTCCCAACCCGTAGGGCAACTCATGACTCAGCCCATGGAAGATTTCCACGCCATCGGATTTTGCACGAAGGCCCGTCCTCAGGGAGCGCCATACATCAGGCATCAGCCGCCACAATCCCAAAGGGACCATTGTCGTGATATTCCCACAAGCATCAAAATAGTGCTCATGACGGCCCTTAACACTAGGCGTATACAACACAACCTCTCCTTCGCCCCTCGCACACACACCGCCAATCAGCATCCGGCTATAGTTTCCCAATCCGCTGTTGTTGCGAAACGCACGCTTCGCGTCATATCCGATTTTCATTTCCTTTTTCCTTTTATCTTGCAAAAGTACAAAAAAAATTCCATATCAGAAAAAATTCGTATCTTTGCACCTTGAAATTCTATTGGGCACCTCGATGAAAAAAAAGCGCATACTCATAGACCTCAGCATCTTGCGTCACCCTATGTGCGGGTTGGGGCAGATTGGTCTCAACTACGGCCGCTGGTATCAGCAGCACGCCGCCGAGCTTGCCGACCGCTTCGAAATCACCCTTTTGGTCCCCAAAAACTATATCGGTGCCTTCGGCGACGACGTCCACTACATCCGCCGCACCTCCTTCCGCCGCCAGTTTCCCTGGATCATGCCCTACTTTGACATATGGCACGCCATTAACCAGAACTGCACCTTCCGACCCAAAAGCCGCCACACGCGCTTCATCCTCACCATCCACGACGTCAACTTCCTCTACGAAAAAACTCCCGACCAGCAAGGCAAATACCGCAGAAAACTCCAGCGCAAATGCGACCGCGCCTCCGAGTTCACATTCATCTCCAACTTCGCCCATCGCGATACCGAACGCTTCATCGCCCTACGCAACAAACCCTTCAATATCATTTACAACGGCGTTGAAGACCTCACCATCGGCCCACAGGAAATGTCTCCTCTTCTCTCCTCTCTCTCCAAACCCTTCTTTCTTGCCCTCGGCGAAGTCAAAGAGAAGAAGAACCTCCATACTTTGATGCCCCTCATGGATCGTTTCCCCGACTATCACCTCGTGATTGCAGGCAACGATGGCACCCCCTATGCCCGCCAGCTGCGCGCACAACTCCCTCATCACTCTAACATCTCAATTATCGGCATCGTCAACGACAGTCAGCGCCGATGGCTCTACTCCCACTGCTCCGCGCTCTTCTTCCCCTCCATAGCCGAAGGCTTCGGCCTGCCAATCATCGAGGCCATGCAGTGGGGCAAACCTGTTTTCTGCTCCGACCGCACCTCCCTCCCTGAAATCGGAAGCACCCACGCCCACTATTTCCACTCTTTCGACACTGATAGCATGGAAACCGTTGTCCGCGAAGGGCTTGCCTCCTACAACAAGAACGATGCCGACGAAGCCATCAGCTACGCAGCCACCTTTTCCTATGAAACTCACATGAGGAAATACATCGACCTCTATTCCAAATAATCATGCCTAGAATAGACCAATCAACATATCAACATATCAACCCATTAACTCTTCACCAGAAGCAACTGCTCTACGAGCAGGCCTCCTCCCTCATTTCCGACAACAAACGCGACCTCTTCGACCGTTTGGCCCCTCTCCGCACACGCCACATCGCCGTAGTGCTCGAGGACATATACCAGTCCCATAACGCCTCCGCCGTCCTCCGTTCCTGCGACTGCTTCGGCGTGCAGGACATCCACGTCATCGAGGCCAACAACCCCTTCAACCCTGCCGGCGATGTCGCCGTAGGTTCCTCCAAGTGGGTCGACTATTACCCCTACCACGACACACCCTCCGCCTATCAGCGTCTTCGTGAGATGGGCTACCGTATCGTGGCCACCACTCCACACACCAACGACACCCTCATCACCGACCTCGACATCTCCTCCCCCATCGCACTCGTCTTCGGCACCGAACTCACAGGACTCACCCCTCAGGCCATTGACCTCGCCGACTCTTATGTTAAAATCCCTATGTTCGGATTCACCGAGAGCTTCAACATCTCCGTCTGCGCCGCCCTCTCCCTCTTCTCCCTCACCTCACGCCTACGCAACTCCGACATCCCCTGGCAGCTCTCTGACGAACAAATTCTCGACCTCAAGCTCCACTGGTGTTCACAAGCCATCCGCGACGGCGAGAGCGTCCTCCAGAACCTTATCAACAACCTATCTTAAGAAACAAATTGGTTCATACAAATAAAACATTAAACATGAAAAAGATAACCCTTATTGCAATCGCTCTTCTCCTCTCTCAGGGAGCTATTTTTGCTCAGAAAAAAGTGGCCGAGAAAGACGTTAAAGTTTCCTACGTCAAAGACTTCCAACGCCAGGTCAAAGACCCCACCAATGTCGAGTGGTACCAGATTGACGAGAACACCTTCAAAGTCACCTACCGCGACTTCGAAAAATCGCGCCAGGCCATGGTCTTCTCCAACAAAGGCATGGAGACCCACTACATCATCGAGGACCACTATCCCCTCTCCATCGTCAACTATGTGAAGGAGAACTACTCCAAGCACAGCATCACCGACCTCTGGGTCCGCAAAGCCCGCAACAAAATGACCTATCAGGCCCGCATCGCCCGCAAGAAAGGATTCCTCTGGTGGAAGAAAGTCACCGACATCAAAGTCCTCGACTTCGAAGTCGACGGCAAATTCATCTCCGCCGAATAATAACAAAACAAAAAAAGCCCCGCAATCGCGGGGCTTTTTTTATTCGGCATCTTTGCCGTGGCAGTTCTTATATTTCTTGCCGCTGCCACAGGGGCAGGGGTCGTTGCGGCCGACCTTCTTGTCGACATGCACCGGCATCTGGCGCTGAGGCTGCTGACTCGAGGAGTCGATGGCCTGGCGCTGCTGCTGGGCGGCACGGTCGAAGTCGTTGGTACGACTGGCCTTCAAGCCACGCTGCGGAGCCTGCGGCTGGCGGGCTTCCTGGACATCCTCCTGACGCATGGGCAGCTGGGCACGGCTCAGGAACGAGGTAATCTCGCGGTTGATGTCGAGGAGCATCTGCTCAAAAAGCTTGAAGGACTCGAACTTGTAGATGAGCAGCGGGTCTTTCTGTTCGTAGGCAGCGTTCTGCACGCTCTGACGCAGGTCGTCGAGCTGGCGCAGGTGCTCTTTCCACAGGTCATCGATAATGGCCAGAGTGATGCCTTTCTCGATGGAGAGCTGCACCTCGCGGCCGTGGGTCTCATAGGCCTTCTTCACCGGGACGATGGTGTTCAGCGTCTTCTTGCCATCGGTGATGGGGAAGGCAACATTGATATAACGCGTGTTCTCAGCGATATTCTTGATGAAGGGCCAAGCCAGCTCACAGAGGCGCTGCATGCGCTCCTTGTAGGCTCCCCAGCACTGCTCGTAAAGCAACTGGATGGCATCCCTGCGATGCAGCGAGAGGAATTCATTCTCGCTCATCGGCACCTCATGGGCAAACACCTTGATGACCTCCAGCTTGAACTCCTCCCAGTCGTGGCCCTCGGTGTAGAGCAACTCACAGGTGTCGTAGAACATGTTGGAGATATCGATAGAGAGGCGGTCGCCATAAAGGGCGTTGCGACGCTTGTTATAGATGACGGTGCGCTGGTTGTTCATCACGTCGTCATACTCAAGCAGACGCTTACGCATGCCGAAGTTGTTCTCTTCGACCTTCTTCTGTGCGCGCTCAATCTGCTTGGTAATCATCGAGTGCTGGATAACCTCGCCCTCCTGCAAGCCCATACGGTCCATCACCGAGGCGATGCGCTCGGAGCCGAAGAGACGCATCAGGTCGTCTTCCAGCGAGACGAAGAAGAGGCTCGAACCCGGATCACCCTGACGGCCGGCACGACCACGCAGCTGGCGGTCTACACGGCGACTCTCATGGCGCTCGGTGCCGATAATGGCCAGACCGCCCTTCTCGCGAACATCGCCCTTGAGTTTGATGTCGGTACCACGACCAGCCATGTTGGTGGCGATGGTCACGCGGCCAGGCTCACCAGCTTGGGCCACAATGTCGGCCTCCTTCTGGTGAAGCTTCGCATTCAGCACATTGTGAGGAATCTTCTTCATCTTGAGCATCTTGCTCAGCAATTCGGAGGTCTCGACCGACGTAGTACCCACTAGCACGGGACGGCCTTCGCCGATGAGTTTCTCCACCTCGTCGATAACGGCCTTGAACTTCTCGCGCTTGGTCTTGTAAATCATGTCGTCCATGTCCACACGGGCGATGGGCTTGTTGGTCGGGATGACCACCACGTCGAGTTTATATATGTTCCACAACTCGCCGGCCTCGGTCTCGGCGGTACCCGTCATACCGGCCAGCTTCTTGTACATGCGGAAATAGTTCTGCAGGGTAATGGTGGCATAAGTCTGCGTGGCGGCCTCCACCTTGGCATTCTCCTTGGCTTCCACGGCCTGGTGCAGACCGTCGCTCCAGCGGCGGCCTTCCATGATACGGCCCGTCTGCTCGTCAACAATCTTCACCTGATTGTCCTCGGTGAGGATATAGTCCACATCGCGCTCGAAGAGCGTGTAGGCCTTCAAAAGCTGGTCGACAGTGTGGACGCGCTCGCTCTGCACGGCGAAGTCACTGTAAATCTTATCCTTGGCGGCGAGCTTCTCCTCAGCGCTCATAGTGGCGTTGTTCTCCACCTCGGCAATGGCGCTGCCGATGTCGGGCAACTGATAGAAGTTGGGATCCTCGCCCAGCGAGGTGAGGAACTCCATGCCCTTGTCGGTAAGTTCCACCTGCTTGTTCTTCTCGTCAATGACGAAGTAGAGCTCGTCATCAATGATGTGCATATTCTTGTTTTGCTCCTGCATGTAGAAGTTCTCTGTGCGCAGGAGGATGCTCTTGATACCGCTCTCTGAGAGGTATTTGATCAACGCCTTGTTTTTCGGCAGACCGCGATAGGCACGCAGCAGCTGCTGGGCGCACGACTCCTCGGGCTTGGCGTTGGGGTTCTCGCTGAGACCCTTGCGGGCGTCGGCCAGGTATTGGGTCACCAGCACACGCTGGGCATTATAGAGTTTCTCGATGGTAGGTTTGAAGCGGTAAAACTCCTGCTCGTCGTCACCCTTGCCCGTGGGGCCGCTGATGATAAGAGGGGTACGGGCATCGTCGATAAGCACTGAGTCAACCTCGTCGACGATGGCGTAGTTATGGCCGCGCTGCACCAACTCCTCGGGGTTGCGGCTCATGTTGTCGCGCAGGTAGTCGAAACCGAACTCGTTGTTCGTACCATAAGTGATATCGCAGTTGTAGGCGCGCTTACGCTCATCGCTGTGAGGCTCCCACTTGTCGATGCAGTCGACTGTAAGTCCATGAAACTCAAAGAGCATGCCCATCCACTCCGAGTCACGCTTGGCCAGATAGTCGTTGACAGTCACCACATGGACACCCTTGCCGGGAAGTGCATTGAGGTAGACAGGGAGCGTGGCAACCAAAGTCTTACCCTCACCGGTAGCCATCTCGGCAATCTTGCCGCTATGGAGCACCACACCGCCGATAATCTGCACGTCGTAGTGAATCATGTCCCAGGTAATTTCATTGCCACCGGCCATCCAGTGGTTCTGATAAATAGCCTTGTCGCCTTCGATGGTGATGGAGGCGTGGGTGGCAGCGAGGTCACGGTCGTGGTCGGTGGCGGTCACCTCCACGGTCTCGTTTTGTGCGAAGCGCTTGGCGGTCTCCTTCACCACTGCAAAAGCCTCTGGCAGAATCTCGTCGAGGACCGTCTGAGTCTTGTCGTAGCTCTGCTTCTCAAGTTCGTCAATGCGTTTATAGAGGTTCTCCTTCTCGTCGACAGGCATGTCGTATTCCTCTTCGATACGGGCACGGAGGCTGGCGAGTTCATTCTCCTCGGCCTCCACGGCCTTGGCGATACGTTCCTTGAATTCAATAGTTTTCGCTCTCAGCGCGTCGTTGCTCAGCGCCTCGATAGCGGGGTAGACTGCCAGCGTGGCATCCAGAAAAGGCTTAATCACCTTGAGGTCGCGCTGACTCTTGTTTCCGAATAGTTTGGTTAAAAAATTAGCCATGATGTGATATTTCTGATTTCTAAAATCTAATTTCTAAGTGTTTCTAAATCCTATTTCAACAATATAATACTATAATCCAATATATTAATTATATTTGTGCTGGCATAAAAACAAACAAAGATACAACTTTTTTTTCATCTGTGCTGTATTTTTTGCCAACACATAAAACACACTAGCAAAAAACGTGCCATAAACACCCCTCATACCCCCTATTATCACCTACTGTGGTAGGAGTTGGTTAGGAGTTGGTAAGGAGATAGTAAGGCGTTATTTCCTTGTTGACAGTACTTTAACAAAAAGTGTTAATTTTTGCATTTTTTTTATTTTGCCATGTGGATTTTTGTTCGTAATTTTGCACCCGTTTTCGACGAATGGAGAGATGCCGGAGTGGTCGATCGGGGCGGTCTCGAAAACCGTTGACCAGCTTGCTGGTCCCAGGGTTCGAATCCCTGTCTCTCCGCTGAAAAAGAGCCGCAAATGCGGCTCTTTAACTTTTTTAGCAGAAAAAAATATTCAAATTGTCGGCGGAAGTTCCCGTCGACGAATTGTGCTAATTAAGCAAATATGTAATTGGCTATTTGTTTATTTCGCCTAATTTGCCGAGAGATATAACAATACCGTTAAATTTGCACCACAAGGCCGTCGGAGGCAAGGAGGGTGTTGGAAAAGTGGGCAGTGGCTTGGTCGAGGAGAAGTTGAGGTTCTTTGTAGCGTGCGCTGATATGGGTGAGCAACAGCTGGTTGGGTTCTGCCAGAGCGGCCAGCCGGGCGGCTTGGCTGGCGGTGAGGTGCTGGCGCTCGCGGGCCAGGTCGACAAGGTCGTCGGCAAAAGTACACTCAAGGCAGAGGAGCGACGAGTCGCGCATGAAGGGCACCAGTTCCTCGCTGTAGGCGGTGTCGCAACAATAGGTGTAGGTGCGAGGAGCATTACTGCCGCGCGGTACTTCTGTGATGCGGAAACCATAGGTAGGAACCGAATGGATGATAGGGAATGCGTCGACAGTACAACGTTTGCATTCAAAGACTCGTCGGAGCCCCTCCTCGAAGTCCATCTCAATGAAATTCAATTCGTAGCCAATATGATTACCTGTAAGATCGAAGGTTGTCTCTATAACCTCCTTGGCCCCTTTGGGAGCCACGATGGTGACAGGCTCGGTGCGGCCGCAGAGGTGCATGGTGGAGAGAAGACCTGGAAGACCGAAAAAATGGTCACCATGGAGATGCGAAATAAGCACCGTACCGAGCGACTGTAGTTTGAGGTGATGCTGACGGATACGGTCCTGCGTACCCTCGGCACAGTCGAGCAAGAGCTTGAAACCATTGATATTGACCACCTGCGCGCTACATCGACGATGGCCTGTGGGAAGGGCGGCGCCCGAGCCAAGTATGGTAGCAAAGAAATTCATTTTCAAAACAATAGGTTACAAATATATCATTAAGAGTTTTGTTTGACAGGGAAAGCCAAGAGGAGAAGGAAGGTGATGAGGCCATTGAGAAGGAGTATCTCGAAGCCGAAAGTGTAGCCGAACCATTCCGGAGAGAAAAGTTTTAGGATATAGCATATAATCGGCGATGCGACAGCGATATAGGGGACCCAACGGTCGTCGACTTTACGCTTTGTAAAGAGTCCAAAGGTGTAGAGTCCCAACAGGGGGCCATAGGTGAAGCCCGCAATGTCGAAGATGATGGTGATAAGGGAGTCGCTATGGAACGGTCGAAATGCGATGATAATGAACAGAAATAGCAACGCAAATCCAATGTGCACCCAGCGTCTGATGTGCAGTTCCCTCTTCTCGTCTTCACCCTTGAACTTCAGAAAGTCGTAGCAGAAGGTGGTGGTAAGGGCCGTGAGGGTACCGTCGGCGGAACTGTAGCCTGCGGCTACTATACCCAGTACAAAACAGACGGCGGTGAAGCCACTGAGGGAAAAGGCTATGGAGGGGAATATTTTGTCGCCGACCACCTTCCCTCCGGTACCCATAGGCAATTCGAAGCCCGTCTGGTTGGCGTAGGCGATGAGGGCAGCGCCAAGGCAGAGAAAGAGTATATTGACCACAATGAAAAGCATGCTGGAGGTCATAACGTTCTTCTGTGCGTCACGGAGAGTCTTGCAGGTGAGGTTCTTCTGCATCATATCCTGGTCGAGGCCTGTCATGGTGATAGTGATAAACATGCCGGCCAACAGCTGTTTCGCCCAAAACTTGGGGGCCATGGGGTCGGTTTTGAACATCTGCGTGTAGCCCTCGTCGGAGGATATCTTAAGCAGGTCACTAATACTCATATCCAACGAGTTGAGGATAGCTACCACCGTAGCTGCCGCCGCCAGCAGAAGGAAGGTTGTCTGCAGGGTGTCGGTCCAGACCACCGTCTTGATTCCGCCGGCAAAGGTGTAGAGCAGAATGATGGCGATGAAAACTACCGCAGGCACCCAGAATGGTACGCCCCAATACTTGAAGACAAACTCATAGAGCACAAAGACTACCAGATACATACGCAAAGCAGAACCCAACAGTCGCGAAATGATGAAGAAGAGGGCACCGGTCTTCTCGCTGCGGAGACCGAAGCGTTGCTGGAGATAGGTGTAGATTGAGGTGAGATTGAGTTTGTAGTAGAGCGGCAGCAACACGAGGGCGATGGTGGCGTAACCCAGCACGTAGCCCAGCACCATTGGCATGTAGAACCACTTGTTGGCCAGGACATCGCCTGGCACAGACATGAAGGTCACCCCAGAAAGAGAGGCACCAATCATACCGTAGGCCACCACAGGCCACGGCGATTTGCGTCCTGCACGGAAGAAGGCCTCGTTGCCTTTTGCCCCGCGTCTACCCGTGAGCCACATCACAAGAAAGAGCAACGTAGTGTAGGCCACAAAACACAATAGTATAGTCAGTTCCATATTATCGCAAGAAAAATTAGAGACTGCAAATTTACATATTTTTTTCGGGATGAAAAAAAAATTCGGCGACATACAATAAAAACGGAGGGCACACGTTTTAGAACATAAGTTATTATATAAAAAGCACAGCACAATGAAGATAAGAAAGATACTAGCGGCATCACTTTTTCTGGCTTTCGCCACCGTGGCGGGTGCCCAGAGCGGACACGACTTGCAGGACGATGGCCTGCACGGCGCAGTGAAACGCGTGGATGCCGTGATGTACGAAGCACGATATGACTTCAATGACAACCTCGAGCACGGCGACCAGATGGAACACCTGGTGACAGAATACAACGCCAAGGGACAGCGTCGCAACCAGACCTACCTTTCGGTAGCCGAGGATGTCATCTTCCGTACCCGCTACAAACACGACGGCTTCGGTCTCACCACCCTCGAGCACATCGTCGACAACCAAGATCGCATTATCGGCCGTACCTATTATGTCTACGATGCTGACCACACCCTCATCGAGGTCTATGTGGAGGATGCCGAACGTCAGGTGGAGAGCCGCCTGCGATTGAAACACGACAATATGGGTCGCATTAATCAGCGCAGCTTTAACGACCAGTTCAACGACATCTTCAAGCGAGAAATATACACCTTCAACGCCGATGGTACCGTCAACAAGGCTGTGGTCTACGACCGTACTAAACAGAAGGTACAGGAGAAGCGCTGGGAGTATGACGAGCAAGGCGAGCCCACCAGTTACACCCTCTACGACTACACCGAGGAGGAACCCGAGATGTTCGTCACCGTCTACGAGCGCGAATACGACTCGCACGGCAACTGGATTCGCTGCACCGAATTCGAGGTTCTCGGCGACCGCCGTCTCCCCACTTTCACCACCATCCGTACCATCGAATATTTCTAGTAGATGCATAAAGCGGGATTCGTAAACATTATCGGCAACCCCAATGTGGGTAAGTCGACCTTGATGAACTCCCTGGTTGGCGAGAAACTCAGTATCATCACCAGCAAGGCCCAAACAACGCGCAAGCGCGTGATGGGCATCGTAAACGGCGACGACTTCCAGATTGTCTATACCGACACCCCCGGTATCGTCAATCCCGCCAACAAACTCCACGAACAAATGATGGGATTCATCGGCACTGCCCTGCAAGATGCCGACCTCTTCCTCCTCGTCACCGAGGTGGGCGAGAGTTTCAAGAACCGACACGTGCTGCAGAAAGTCGTCGACAGTGACACTCCCGTCATCCTCATCATCAACAAGATAGACCTCTCCGACCAGGAGACCATCCGCGAGAAGATGGCCTACTGGCAGGAGCAGATACCCCGTGCCGTCATCGTACCCTGTTCTGCCACCGAAGGATTCAACGTCGACAAAATCTTCGACCTCATCCTCGAGCGACTTCCCGAACACCCCGCCTATTTCCCTAAAGACGAGCTTACCGACCGCACCATGCGTTTCTTCGTCAGCGAGATAGTGCGCGAGAAGATTCTTCTCTACTACCAAAAGGAAATCCCCTATAGTTGCGAGGTTGCCGTGGAGGCTTACGAGGAGAAAGACGGCATCGACAATATCTCGTGCCTCATCTATGTCGAGCGCGAATCACAGAAAGCCATCCTGATTGGCCACCAAGGCAAGGCTATCAAAAAGCTGGGCATCGAGGCCCGCCGCGATATCGAGGAGTTCACTGGAAAGAAGTGTTTCCTATCCCTTCATATCAAGGTGCTGAAAGACTGGCGCAACAGTGAGCGCGCCCTAAAGAGTTTCGGTTACGCATTGGAAGACTAAACCCAACTATATTTTCGGTTCGTCAAAATCAAAGGTAATTTCCTGCGACTTGTTTTCTCTCTGCACCGTGAGGGTAACGCTTGTCATCTCGTCAAAGGCATTCCACATCTCTTTGAAATCAATCTCTTTCACACTGCGGCCGTTGATGGCGATGATATGATCTCCACCTCTCAATCCGGCCTTCTCAGCATTTGATTCTTCGTAGAGGCAGTTGACCACCCAACAACCAAGCGTGCGACTGCGATCGGTAAGACTGAATCCCAGCACAGGACTCTTAAACGGCTCTTCAAACTTCACATTAGGTCTCAGGTAAAGGCGTTTGTCTGGAAGGTCAAGAATCATATCAAAGCGCTCCCAGAAGTCGTTACCAATCAGTGCTATATACTCTCTACTGGAGAGGGCCCCACTACTATTCTTGCTGTAATCCACCGTAATATCGTTCAACATATAGCCTCCTACCGATGCACTTTTTGCCCTAAAGTCACAGCCAAAGGATTCTCCTCCGATACCACCAACAGTAAAGGTATATGGCATCTGGGGAGTGATATCCTTTAGTCCATATTGTTCAGCCACACCGCTTGTAAAATCCACCGTACCTCCGTTTCCAAGGTCCATCAATCCCTCGCCCTCTATCGTCTTCCCCTCGCTGACAACCACTTTCAGGGGTACATAAATGCGGTGGTTCTCATACCGTATAGGTATAGAAGAATACCCACTGGTATCTCCCACCCTATCACCAAACCCCATCTGCTCACCCACATAGTCAATCGTAATAACCTTTCCTCCCATATTGTCAATACCCAAGATACCGTCGGCTTGGTCACCCAAGACTGGCTTCAACTGCACGATGGGAGAATACTTGCTCTGATACTCCTTACCTGCAATGGTATAGGTCAACTCGCCCACAATAATCCGCACCGTCTCCTGACCGTTGCCAGTACCTCCCATTTTGGCCTGTCCCACATTCTTGTAATTGTGCTTTGTCTCAGCAATGTAGGTACTGTCCATACAGGTGTATGGCGAGCCCGTATCAAATGCCAATAATGCCGGATAACCATTGATCTGAGACTCCAAATAGAGATGTCCAAAATAAGTAATCCTCACCATCATCTGCTGTCCCGCAACAGGGCCTAGTGAAAGCACAATGGCAATCAAAACTAATAACAATTTTTTCATATTATTATTAACGCACGAGCAATATTATTATTATTGCGATATAAATAAAAAAGGCCGACGCAAATCGCGTCAGCCTTTTTGTGGTAAATTCAAAAAAATGTTTCAAATGATTCATGAGGCCACCAACGTGACAATCCCGTAGGCTACCAGTCCCACCCCCAGCATCGCTAAGAATGCCAAAATCGATATGTAAACTTTCCGTTTCATGATATGAATGTTTTATTCGTCGTTTAAACCATTTCGAACAGCACCGAAGCTGTCTTTGCCCGGAGGCGTCGTAGCATGGGGATGCGCCGCGCCAGAGGCGACAACGGACGTCCACGGTTGGCCAGTCGGTCCCAGCTGTTCATTGGCTCCTCCTCCCACAGCTCCGTCTCCACTTCACGGAAGCCCTGATGTCTGCACTCCTCCTTCAAGGCCTCCAGCGTCGCGCCGCCATCCTGCAGGCTCACCACCACCATGAGGCTGCCGCCGGCGAGCAGCAAGCCGTTGATATGACGAATCAACCAGGGCAGTTCGCCCTCGTCGAGGTGCTCGGCGACGTAATACACCGCCACCAGGCTGTACTTGAGGAGTCCCGTCTCTGACAATCCGTTCAATCCGGGCACCTCGCGGAAGGGGACCGTGTGACCCAGCGCGTTGCCGAGGCGTTGCTTGCCCTCGTAGCCGAACGCCACCGCCAGCATACTCCCCTCGCGGGGGAAGGCCCGGCAGCAGCGCATCCTCCGCAGGTATCCTTCGCAGGTGTTCCCGTCGATATCCGCCAGGATCAGTTTGTCGTCATTTCTTTCGTGTCTCATAGAAATTGGATTTATTCATGTCGCAAAATTACAAACAAAAATCCGCCCGTGCAAGCGCGCAGACGAAGAATTATATGTTGCAGACGAAGAGTTATATCCGCCAGACGAAAAGTTATATCGCTCCCCAGCCGGTCATACTGATTCCCAGCGATGTACAAAACTGATATAACTTTCTGTCTGACGGCCAAAAGGGGCCTTTTCAGGCGCGAAACCACCCCTTTTCACCCCCTAAAACAGACAAAAATCGCCGGCACAAAAGTACCGGCGATAAGGGTCAAAATCAAACACAAATTACATGGGGCTGTCTTTCTGCTCGCGGAACTCGGTGGGGGTGATGGTGAAACGCTGCTTGAAGTTGCGGGCGAAGACGGTGTAAGAGCCGTAGCCGCTGGCGGTGGCGACTTCGGTGATGCTCATCTCAGGATTCTCGACGAGGAGCTTGGCGCTGTGCTGCAGACGAGCCTCGTTCAGGAAGTTCTTCAGCGTGCCGTAGCGGCTTCCTTGGGCGAAGGCGGCACCGAGGCGCTCCTTCGACAGCTGGAAGCGGTTCTGCAGCAGCTGACGGTCGCACGCCGGATCGGCATACATCTTCTCCTCCAATATGATACGGCGGAGGAACTCGTATAACTGGCCGTCGGAGAGCGATTCTATTGTTGATACGTTGATAAGTTTATCCGTTGATATGTTGTCGTCGGAACTTATCAACTTATCATCATTCAACTTATCAACCATTGAAAGGTATTTCTCCTCGTATTCAATCCTTTCGGCAATCTCGTTCGAGAGCACGGCGTTCTTCTTTCGGATGTCCCTCAGCTGTCGTAGCAACAAGATGATGAAGCCGACCACTATGAGCACTATGAGACCTAGGAAGAGGGCGATGATGCTCACACGTCTGCCGGCATCCCGTTCCTGCTCGAGGGCCAGCTGCTGCTCCTGCTCGTGGTAGCGGGCAGCATACTCCTGCGCGGTAGCCATGCGCTCGGCATCGTTGAGACTGCGTTGCAACTCGATATAACGTTGGAAATAGCTGCCCATCAGCTGGAGCTTCCCGTGGGCACGGGCGGCTATGGCACGATTGTAGAGCGAGATAGCGTAGTCGCGGTGCAGCGTGTCGGCTCCCCAGACGCTGTCCAATTCATCGTAGAAAGTCAGCATCTTGTCGTACATGCCCATCTGACACCAGGTAGAGGAGATAATCTTACGACCGCCGAAGGTGCGGCTATAAGCCGTCTGTTCAAAACGACGCATGGTCTCACGGGCTTTATCGAGCTGGTTGATTTTGGCGTAGGCCTGGGTCATGAAGGCGTAGGCCTGGCCGGTGTAGAAATCGATGTAGCCAGGCCTCCGCTCATCGGTGGGCAGACGTTCGCTGCCGTCAGAATAGTCGGCGGGATTACGGCCAAAGTCGTCCAATTTCGCAACTATTTGTTCGCCTAGAGGGACAATCTCTCCAAAGCGTTCGAGGTCGTCGAGGACATGTATCTTGCTCTTTATGGCGCGGATACAGGCATCCATCTCGGTGAAGCGGTGCACGCGGTCGAGCTGCTCGATGGCGTCGTCCATCTTGGCGAAACCCTCGTCGGTGCGCCCCATGCGGATGAGGGCTCCGCCCAGCTCCGCCTGAGCCACCAAAGCCTTGGTCTCCTCGCCCAGCTGGCGACATACCTCTATATACCGTGTCCCATAGTTCAGCGCGTTCTCGTCGTTCTGCCGCAGGCGCGACACATAGACCAACTGTCCAAGTACATCGGCCTGCTGCTCGAGGGAGAGATTCTCCTGCCGCATGAGCTGTTCGAGGATGATGCGAGTCGAGTCCAGGTTTCCCTCCTGCTCACTGCTGAAGGCCTTGGCGCGCGCCAGTTCGGCAGCAAACAGCGAGTCGGCGTGTTGCTGGTCGCGCTCGTTTTCACGTCCACCACAACCAACAGCGAGAACCGCTATAACTATGTATAGTATAAAATGTTGTACTTTCTTCATAAGCCCGTTCAAAGAAACGAAACTAACTGCAAAGATACAATAATTAAGCGAAATGGCAGAATTTTTTTTGACAAAACAAGCATTTATCACGATGGGCCAGAACATACAAATAAGAAAAGAGGCACCCCGGAGGGTACCTCTCTTATCGTGTTTTGTCCGTTGTCGAACTTACTCGGCAGCGGCTTCGCCTTCACCTTCGCCGGCAGTGGCGCTGGCACGGGTGCTGAGGACGTTGACAACCTCAGCGCTCTTCGGGTTGAGGATGCTGTAGTTCTCACAGGCGATGTCCTGAACGCGGATGCGCTGGTTGACATCGAGGTTGGTGATGTCGAGGAGCACCTCGCTGGGCATGTTGGCAGGAATAGCCTTCACGTTGAGGCGTTTCTGCTTGTAAGCCAGCTTGCCGCCCTTCATGACACCCTTGCTGGTGCCAGTGGTGTGGACGGGGATAGACATCACGACGGGTTTGTCGTCGGTCAGCTCATAGAAGTCAGCGTGATAGACGATCTCGGTCACAGGGTGGAAGTCGATGTCTTTCAGCATGGCCATGTGCTCAACACCATTGATGGTGATTTTCTGGAAGCAGGGCTCGGGGTTGAACAGAATACGCTGGAAGGCGGTCTGATCAACACTGAACAGAATCTGTTCGCCTTTACCGTACATGACACAAGGCACTTTAGCGTCGCGACGCAGAGCCTTAGCATCCTTTTTCCCTACGTTCTCGCGGAGAGAACCGCTCATTGATACTACTCTCATTGTGTTTTGTTTTTTGTTGGTTAATAATAATATTGTTCGGTGGTGCGACCTTCAGGTTGCACACCTTGTTTATTCGTTCATTCTATGTATAACGCCCTTGTGGTGCAGGGTGGTCTCGTAGAGGTTATCGAGACTTTCGTAGTTGACCACGCGACGGATAGCCTCGGCAAGGAGCCAATCACAACTCAAGACATGAATCTTGCTGCTCTCGCGTTTCAGCGGGATGGTGTCGGCGACGACGAGCTCCTCAAGTTCGGAGGCTTCAACCTTCTCAATAGCCTGACCACTGAGGACAGGGTGAGTAATCATGGCACGCACACTTTTGGCACCGCTCTCTTTGATAATTCCGGCAGCCTTGCAGATGGTGGTACCAGTGTCGATAATGTCGTCTAGTAGGATGACGTGTTTGTCCTTCACATCTCCAATAAGACGCATCTCGCCAATCTCATTGGGCTTGTTCCGGTGCTTGTAGCAGATAACAAAGCTATTGTTGAGCGTCTTGGCATACATACCGGCACGTTTGCTGCCACCCATGTCAGGGCTGGCGAACATCACATCCTCAACGTCAAATTTTTCACGGATATAGGGCATGAAGAGGCTTGATCCGTAGAGGTGGTCGACGGGGATATTGAAGAAACCCTGTATCTGGTCGGCATGGAGGTCCATGGTGATGACGCGGTCAACACCTGCGGTCATAATCATGTCGGCGATGAGCTTCGAGGCAATGGGCACATGGGGTTTGTCCTTGCGATCCTGACGCGCGAATCCATAATAAGGAATCACGGCAACAATCTTCTCGGCGGAAGCGCGCTTGGCAGCATCAATCATCATCAGCAACTCGAAGAGGTTGTCCGTCGGCGGGATAGTCGACTGGATGATAAAGACGATACCTCCGCGGATAGTCTCCTCGTAGGAGGGCTGAAATTCGCCGTCGGCATACTGGAAAACGGTGGAATTACCCAGCGGAATGCCATAAATTTCCGCCACGCGGCGTGCTAGATTCTCGGTGGCACGGCCGGCAAAAATAAAGACCTTGTCAGAACGCATATCGCTCATTATTGTACTGATTTTTAATTGTATCGTTTATTTTTTTATTCAATCTTAATGACTGAAAACGAATGCAAAAATACACAAAAAAATCGGTCTGGCAAAAAAATATTTTCCCATATCAAAAAAAGTGTGTACTTTTGCACCCGATTTCGATGAAAGAAATCATGCCCTGGTGGTGGAATGGTAGACACGGTAGACTCAAAATCTGCTGCTCGCAAGGGCGTGAGGGTTCAAGTCCCTCCCGGGGTACCAAAAAGCGCTGATAATTCAGCGCTCTTTTAGTTTTTTATTAGAAGTAAGATTTATGAAAAATACATTATTCCTCGTATTGACGATACTGCTGTTCGCCGCTTGCAAAAACAACGAGAATAAGCCACAGACGCTCAATGAGGTTGAGTCGCAGTTTGTCACCATCAACGACAGCATCCAAATTCATTATAAAATATGGAATAGCACCTCAGAACCAAAGGCAAAGACACTCTGTTTTATCCACGGTTTCGGCTGCGACATGAACACCTGGGAAAAGCAATTTGAGGCTTTCCGTGATGATAACATGCAACTCCTCTTCATCGACTTGCCGGGCTATGGAAAGAGCGACAAGCCGCATGTGGATTACACTTTCAATTTCTTTACCCGTGCCATCGACGAGGTGCTCAATGCGAATGGCATCAAAGATGCCCTCTTTGTGGGGCACAGCCTCGGGACACCCGTGTGCCGCCACACATTGATGACTACCAATCATGGTGGCGCTTTAGCGGATATCGACGGCGTCTATTGCTTTTACGATGGCACCGAAACCCAAGAATATGTGGAGGCTATCAACCAGTTTGGCCATGCTTTTGATGGTCCTGATTGCCGCGAGGTAATCAAAGGATTCGTCACATCGCTTGCCGGCAAAGACACACCCCAATGGGTGACCGACTATGCAATGTCGGTGATGCCCGAAACACCGCAATATGTAGCCTCCAGCACCATGCAGCACCTTGTGGAACCGCAGTGGTGGCCCGCAACCCAACTCACCCTCCCTGTGATGGTCATCTGCACACAGAACAGCGGCTTAGAGCCCGACAATGAGCAAAAAATGGAAGGTCTCTACCCCACCCTAAATTACACCGAACTAACCACCTGCGGTCACTTCATCCACATGGAACAGGCCGAGATGTTTAATGAAAAGTTGAAGGAATTTTATTTAACAACATTATAATATATTATTTTATCATTTTTTATGGAAACAAAGTACATCTTCGTTACGGGCGGGGTGGTCTCTTCGTTGGGAAAGGGCATCATCGCCGCCAGCATCGGCCGTCTGCTGCAGGCACGCGGCTATAAGGTCACTAATCAGAAATTCGACCCTTACATCAACATCGACCCCGGCACGCTGAATCCCTACGAGCACGGCGAGTGCTACGTGACGGACGACGGTTTTGAAACCGACCTCGACCTGGGCCACTACGAGCGCTTCACGGGCATCCACACCACTCGCGCCAACAGCATCACCACCGGCCGCATCTACAAGACGGTCATCGACCGTGAGCGTCGCGGCGACTATCTGGGCAAGACCATCCAGGTGGTGCCCCACATCACCGACGAAATCAAGCGCCGCATGCTGCGCGAGGACGAGAAGGACGAGCAGCTCGACTTCGTCATCACCGAGGTGGGCGGCACCATCGGCGACATCGAGAGTGCCCCCTTCATGGAGGCC
Organism: Bacteroidales bacterium; assembly: GCA_045222295.1. GTDB lineage: Bacteria > Bacteroidota > Bacteroidia > Bacteroidales > P3 > Colimorpha. Next base: position 246,943 of record JBGUXP010000003.1, read on the forward strand.
ATCCGTCAGCTGCGCTGGCAGTTGGGTCGCAACGCCGTCTGCGTGCACCTCACCTACGTGCCCTACCTGAAGGCTGCCGACGAGTTGAAGACCAAGCCCACACAGCACAGCGTGAAGGAGCTGCAAAGCATGGGTATCCAGCCGGACATCCTCGTGCTGCGCACCGAACGACACCTCGACGACCACATGCGCATGAAGGTGGCGTCGTTCTGCAACGTCGACCTCGAATGCGTGGTGCAGAGCGAGGATATGCCCAGCATCTACGAGGTGCCGGTGAACATGCAGAAGCAGGGATTGGACGCCGCCATCCTGCGCAAGATAGGCATCCCCGTGGGCGAAACACCGGAGATGAAAGCCTGGCACGACTTCCTCGACAAGCAGCGCAACGCCAAACGCGAGGTGCATATCGGTTTGGTGGGCAAGTACGACCTGCAGGATGCCTACAAGAGCATCCGCGAGAGCCTCAACCTGGCTGGTATCTACAACGACGTGAAGGCCAAACTGCACTTCGTGAACAGTGAAGAGATAACCGAACAGAATGTGGCCGAGAAACTCGAAGGCTTGGCGGGCATCGTCATCTGCCCCGGTTTCGGCACACGCGGCATCGAAGGCAAGATTATCGCTGCCGAGTACACCCGCACACACGACATCCCCACCTTCGGCATCTGCCTTGGTATGCAGATGATGGTCATCGAGTTTGCCCGCAACGTGCTGGGCTACAAGGATGCCAACAGCCGCGAGATGGACGAGAAGACCCCGCACAACGTCATCGATATTATGGAGGAGCAGAAGAGCATCACCCAGATGGGCGGCACCATGCGACTGGGCGCATACGACTGCGAACTAAAAGAAGGCAGCCGAGTGTATGAGGCCTACGGGAAAGAGGCACTTATCAAGGAGAGACATAGACATCGCTACGAGTTCAACAACGCCTTTAAAGACGAGTATGAGGCAAAAGGTATGAAGTGCGTGGGTGTCAATCCCGCCGCCAACCTGGTGGAGATTGTCGAAATCCCCGAGAAGCGTTGGTATATCGGCACGCAGTTCCACCCCGAGTACAAATCGTCTGTGCTGAACCCACACCCCCTCTTCCTGTCATTCGTGAAGGCCTGCCTACCCTAACACCACATCCATCACCATCATCAAGCTCCCCACGGCGAATCAGTCGTGGAGAGCTTGATGTATTTCTTGTCGTCCTGCAGGTAGATGACACGGAAGGTGGTAAGAACCTCGATGCCAAGGTAGTGACCGTCGAGGATGAAGACACGCGGGTCGTTATCTTTCAGGAGAGAAAGGACACTTCTTGCCGATACATTGGTTGTTGATCTGGCTGCGGGAGCAGACAATCTCCGGTTTTTCCATCTGCACACCCAGATGCTCGGCCACAAAATCGATGGCGGAGAGGATAGAGAGGTAGGAGTCGCGCTTGCAGCAGCGAGGACCGCCGTTGAGGGCCACCTGCTCGAGGGCGCGGGCAGTGCAAAGATTACAAAGCTGCCAAGTGTCGGTGGAAAGCGGCGTATTGCGCGTGATGACCGACATAAAGATTCCCGTGCTGATGGAAGCTCCACAGGCACCCATGTAACCACAGAAACCGCCAGGCACCTGACGGCCGCGTTCCATCACCTCTACGAGGGAGGATTTCAAGTCAAGTTTAGCACTATCAGACAGACAGTTATTATAAGCCGTCAGCAGGGCGGCACCCACAAGCACATGATGTTCGGGACCGTGCATGTGACAGAAAGGCTGCGACATCATATTCTCCAGAATCTCGATGGGGTTGCGAGAAGTCTCTTCCATACACATCACGATGATTGAGTCCATCCCGGCCGTGTGGCATTCGTTGCAGACATAGTGACCCGCCGTGCAGCGAGTCTTGCTGGGTTCCTGTTTGTGGCACAGCACGCATTCCATCAGCGTGTCCTGCTGCAGGTACTCCAGTGGTGCCCCGCAAATAAGACATTCCTCGTTCATCATTTTATTCTCCAATTCTTTTTCATTGTTGCTTCCGCATTTCGTCACAAAAAAGGCAACAGCGCAAGCAAACATTATCAAATACTTTTTTTTCTTAATCATAATGAAATAAAAACGCCGTTTCCGGAATTTTATTGCCACCTCGGGCATAAATTCGCGAAACCATTATACATCCTAGCTCAGAAGGCCTTCCCAACCCCATACCAACTCCCTATCAACTCCTACCACAGTAGGAGATGGCAGGGCGCTCGGAATGTTAAAAAATGCATTTTTAACATTTTTTTGGGGACTTGCCGCCTTTTTGGCATTATTTTATATGTCGACGAATTTTCATCAGTGTTTTTTTCGTCGGCGAATTAAGCGAATTACACGAATTATTTTTTCAATCCGGGAAATTCGCTAAATTCGCACGATTCGCCGACAATAAATAATATTGCAGATAAAGAATTAGCGCAGTTATGGCAACACAGAGATTTGGAATCAACGACGCCTACCGAGGGACGGTGGGGACGGTCATCGGGTACGAGTGGCGCGGACGGTGGTGCCTGCGGGCCAAGCCTTTGCGCGTACGCAATCCACGGACGGTCAAGCAGCAGAACAACAGACTGCTTTTCAAGCAGATGGTACGACTGGCGAGCAGTATGAAGATGGTGCTTCGCAAGGGCTTGAGGAAACGCTCTTTGGAGCAGCACATGACCGAGTGCAACCAATTTGTTAAGTACAACAAGGAGTGCTTCTCTTTGGATGCCGGCAGGATGCCGGCGGTCCAAGGGGAAGAGCCTAAGATGGTGGTGGACTGGGAGAGGCTGATTATCAGTGATGGAAGTGTTGCAGTGCCGGTGTTTTCTGCTCCTGACACACTCCTCAGTCAGCCGCAAGCGGCTGCCAGCTCCCTTAGCTTTGCTCCACTACGGTCGCAGGCCATGTCTCCTACGGAGTCAGGCAGAGGAGAGCAAATAGCCAGTTCAAACCCTTCCCCTAAATCAATGGTATCTGGCACCTCCCCTAAATTAGGGGAGGTGGACGCCCGGAGGGCGAACGGAGGAGTGTGTAAAATTGTCGTCCCCTTCGCCTCTCACGCCGAAGGCGAGCGGGCCAGCGGCGATGACGAGGTGTATCTCTACGCCTATTGCCCAGAGCTTGGGGAGGGGGTACTCAGCGTACCGGCCTACAGGAAGAAGGGCTGCGTAAGCATCGATATTCCAGAACGGTGGAATGGAAACGCCGTACACCTTTATGGCTTTGCGGTGGATTATGTCGGCAACGCCTCGGCCACCACCTATATCGGCCAATTGGAGGCCGCTCCTGTTGAGACACCGCATGCTGTGCCTCAAATTGATGCTAAAACGAGAACACCTGTTGTTTGCCGAAAATTTCGACCACGAGTACCACTGCCTGATGCATGAGAACGTACAGAGACAAGACATCCTCTCTTCGGTCTCATTGTGTATCGATTTCTAAAAAAAGCATGTTAGCAAATTTATTTTGCGAGATAATTTTTATTTTGTATATTTGCACCTTCAAACCAATAAAAAAATAAATAAAACATATAAATAACATGTCAGAGAATCAGATAGTTAATAAAGAGGACCTCGTGGTCCGATTTGCTGGCGACTCGGGTGACGGCATGCAGCTTAGCGGCACGCTGTTCTCCGACGCTTCGGCACTGACCGGAAACGACATTGCCACCTTCCCCGATTATCCCGCTGAAATCCGTGCCCCGCACAACACCATCGCCGGCGTCTCCGGCTATCAGGTGCATGTGGGTAACCACATCTACAGCTCGGGCGACAAGTGCGATATCCTCGTGGCCATGAACCCCGCTGCCTTCAAGAGCCAGCTGAAGTGGGCCAAGAAGGGTGCCACCGTCATCGTCGACATCGACACCTTCACCGACGAGGCCATGGAGAAGGCCGGTTACAAAGAGAACCCCTTCACCGACGAGTTGGAGCGCGCCTACACCATCATCAAGGCCCCCATCACCTCGTTCACTGAAAAGATTGGCGAGGCGAAGGGTGTTGACAAGAAGACCGCCGACAAGAGCCGCAACATGTTCGCCCTCGGTATCATCTTCTATTCGACCCACAAGACCCTCGACCATACTTTTGCCTATCTGGAGCGCAAGTTCGCCAAGAAACCCGCCGTCATCGAGCTCAACAAAGCCGTCTTGACCGAAGGTTACGAATATGCCGACAAGCTAGAGGTGATGCATTCGCACATCTTCGAAGTCGCCCAAGCCGACAAGATGGAGAAAGGCCGCTACCGCAACATCACCGGTAACGTGGCTACCGCTTGGGGTCTCCTCGCAGCCTCCGAGAAGAGCGGCCGCCGCCTCTTCCTGGGCTCCTACCCCATCACCCCCGCTACCGACGTCATGGTCGAGCTGGCCAAGCACAAGAGCCTCGGTGCCCGCGTGTTCCAGGCCGAAGATGAGATTGCCGGTATCTGCAGCGCCATCGGTGCCAGCTATGCCGGTGCCCTCGCCTGCACCAGCACCTCCGGTCCCGGTCTCTCGCTGAAGAGCGAAGCCCTGGGTCTTGCCGTGATGACCGAGCTGCCCTTGGTCGTTGTCGACGTGCAGCGTGGCGGTCCCTCCACGGGTCTGCCCACCAAGACCGAGCAGAGCGACCTCGACCAGGCCCTCTACGGCCGCAACGGTGAGGCTCCCCTGGTGGTTGTCGCCGCCTCGAGCAGCGCCAACTGCTTCTACTGGGCCTTCAACGCCGCCAAGATTGCCCTTGAGCACATGACCCCCGTCATCCTGCTCACCGACGGCTATCTGGGCAACGGCAGCCAGCTGTTCCGCATCCCCAGCATGAAAGACATGCCCGAAATCAAACCGCGTCTGGCCAAGGAGAACGACCCGAACTACCGTCCGTTCCGTCGCGACGAGGAGAAGTTCGCCCGCGAATGGGCTCTGCCCGGCATGGAAGGCCTGAGCCACCGCGTCGGCGGCCTTGAGAAATGCCCCGACGGTCCTCTGAGCACCGACCCCGAGAACCACGCCCTCATGACCAAGAACCGTCAGGAGAAGGTCAACCGCGTGGCCAACTACATCCCCGACCAGGTAGTGACCGGCAATCCCGACGCCGACCTGCTCGTGGTGGGTTGGGGTGGAACCTCTGGTGCCCTCACCCTCGCCGTCGAGGAGATGAACAACGAAGGTAAGAAGGTGGCCTACACCCACTTCAACTATATCTGCCCGCTGCCGAAGAACACCGGCGACATCCTGCGCAAGTACAAGAAGATTGTGGTCTGCGAACTGAACAACGGTCAGTTCTGCGGCTATCTACGCACCCAGTTCCCGGAGTGCCCCATGACCCAGTACAACAAGGTGATGGGCCTGCCCTTCGAGGTTGGCGAGCTGAAGGCTGAGTTCAACAGACTCCTTGAGAAATAAAGTTTTAATCTCAATCAGAACCATCAGAACTATCAGAATTTCTTTTTTGTTCTTTTAGTTCCGATTGAAAAAAAGAAATAGAAAAATGGAAAAGCATTTTGTTCCCAAAGCGGATAAAGAATATACCAAGGCTGATTTCCAGAGCGACCAGATGGTGAAGTGGTGCCCCGGTTGTGGCGACCACGCCATCCTCGCCGCCCTGCTGGCCACCTTCCCCAAAACGGGTTACAAGAAAGAGAACGTCTGCATGGTCTCCGGTATTGGCTGCTCGAGCCGTATCCCCTACTATGTCGACACCTATGGTTTTCACAGCATCCACGGCCGCGCCTGCGCTATCGCCACGGGTGTGAAGCTCGCCAACCCCGCCCTCAGCGTGTGGGTTAACATGGGTGACGGCGACTCGATGGCCATCGGCGGCAACCACCTCATCCACGCTGTGCGCCGCAACCAGGACCTGAACATCACCATCTTCAACAACGAGATCTACGGCCTCACCAAAGGTCAGTATAGCCCGACGACGAAGTTCGGCCAGGTCACCAAGACCTCGCCCTACGGCACCATCGACTATCCCTTCAACCCCGGTGAGTTGGTGATGGGTGCCCAGGGAACCTTCTTCGCCCGTACGCTCGACTGCGTGCCGCAGCTGAGCACCGACTGCATGACCCGCGCCGCCAAGCATGACGGCTGCAGTGTTGTGGAAGTGCTGCAGAACTGCGTCATCTTCAACGACAAGACCCACGCTGCCATCACCGACCGCGCTGTCCGCGACGACCGCACCATCGTGCTTGAGCACGGCAAGCCCATGCTCTTCGGCAAGAACAAGGAGAAAGGTCTGCGCTTCAACGGCCGCCAGCTCGAGGTGGTCACCCTCGGCGAGAACGGCATCACCATCGACGACATCATGGTGCACGACGAAACCACCGAGGATACCGGCATCCACATGATGCTGGCCCACATGGGCGGCGACCTGCCCGTGGCCCTCGGCGTCATCCGCAACGTCAAGAAAGTCAGCTACACCCAGCTCTATGAAGAGCAGATGGAAGAGCAAATGGCCACTGGCAAATACAAATGCATGGACGACTTGCTCAACAGTGGTGACACTTGGGAAGTGTGAAGTAAAGTTTAAAGTTTAGAGTTTAAAGTTTGCTTATAACCTTTAATAAAAGCAGGGTCCGGAAAATTCCGGGCCTTGTTTTTTGTTAAAAATTTTGCCAGTTTATAGCTTTTTTGTATTTTTGCATTTAATATATTTATATCGAGCCATGAAGAAAATATTGTTTACCCTGTTAGCAGTGAGCATCTTACTGGGAGCCACAGCCCAGAACAAGAAATGCGGTATCGATACCAAGGCATTGGTAGCCGAAAAGATAGCCTCAGGAGCCACCAGCATCAACATGCTAGTCAAGATGGTGCCCGGCTTCGACCGCAGCGTGCTGGAGAAAGCCGGTATGGTTATCGGTGCCCAAGCAGGACAGATTATCACGCTGCGCGTACCCGTAGAATCGCTTGGACTGCTCGAGAGCAACAAAGAGGTACTACAATACAGCATCTCTCACCACATCGCGGCGCCCGAGTGCGACAATACGCGCTTCGACACCCGCACTGACAGCGTGCAGTCAGGACTGGGCCTCGATATAGCCGATACCTTTTTCACCGGTAAAAACGTTTATATTGGCATCACCGACTGGGGCTTTGACTACACGCACCCCAATCTCAACAAAGGCGCCGACAACTACCGTTTGGAGATGGCCTGGGACCATTTCCGTCTGGCGGGTCCCGCACCCACGGGCTTTGACTATGGAACCCTTATCAGCGGACGCGACAACCTGCTTGCCGCCCGTGGCGACACCTCAAACCTCTATGGATATGGCACTCATGGCACCCATGTTGCCGGCATTTGCGCTGGTCAGGGCGTTAGAGGCAGACGCAGAGGACAGGCTCCCGACGCAAAACTGCTCGTCTGCTCCTTCGGACTGAGCGAGAGCGAGTGGATGGATGCCGTTGGCTGGATGCGCCAAGTAGCACAGGACAGCTCGAAGCGACTGGTAGTCAACAGCAGCTGGGGCATGTATTCCTTCAGCTGCCTTGACGGCATGTCACTACTCAGCCAAGCCATTAACGCATGGTCGGACGAGGGGATTGTCTTCTGTACCAGCGGTGGCAACAACGGACGCACTAGTATTCCCTGCCATATCAGCAAAACCTTTACCGAAGGTGTTGCAGACACCCTGCGGACGGTAGCCATCCGTGCCAGTCAGATTTATTCCATCCAGCAGACAGGCCAAGTACTGATACTCTGGGGCGAAGAAGGGCACGACTTCTCGGCCGGCGTCAACATCTGGCAGAACAACAACAACCACTGGAGAACCCCCATGTACAACACCGCCGACGGCGACACGGTTATCTATGACACCATCTACTGCGGTTCCACCAAGGTGGGCTACCGCATCATGATAGAGCACAGCAACCCCTTCGACCACCGTCCGCATATCCAAATTGACGTTGACAAGGTGATGATGGAAACGCAACTTTTCTTCACCGCCACAAGTGGCACGGTTCACGCTTGGAATATCGCCAACAAAGAGAACCATGCCGGCAACGAAGGCTGCTCCTTCGAACGTAAACATTCAGGCTTCACCGCCGGTGACGCCAACTATACCGTCGGCGAGCCCGCCTGTGCTGCGAAGTGCATCAGCATAGCCGCCCACTCAGCCGACCGTTACAACGGGGAAAACTACAGACCGGGAGATATTGCCGACTTCAGTAGTGCCGGTCCTCTGATCAACGGAGTGAGGAAGCCCGAGATTTCCGCTCCTGGCGTGGATGTAATTTCCTCCATCAGTGTCTGGCAGGAAGGCGGCAGCTATGCCGCTCTGGATACCCTGACGGTAGACGGAAGACTGTATATATGGTCTGACATGAGCGGCACATCAATGTCGAGCCCCGCCGCTACGGGAGCTGTAGCCCTCCTCCTGGAAGCCAACCCCGACATCACCGTCGACCAGGTGCGTTACAGCCTCTTCAGCACCGCCCGCAACGACAGCTACACGGGTCCCATCATCGCCAATGGCGAGATGGACGACCACTGGGGATGGGGCAAGATTGATACAAGAAAAGCCGTCAACAAGGCTATCAGTCTCGTCGGCATCAATCAGGTGGAGACCCTCCGCCCGAAGCTGAAGCTCTTCCCTAACCCCACCACATCGACGGTGAAAGTGATGACCCTCTGCGGCGAACGTCAGATGCTGAAGGTCTACTCTATCGAAGGACGTCTGATGATGCAGACTCCCGTAGAAATAGAGACCACTCTGGATGTCAACAGCTGGCCACGGGGCGTGTACATACTCCGTGTTGGAAGCCGTAGCGAGAAACTAATCATCAAATAACACTATCGGAGAAAGATGCTGAAGCTGTTTGAGAGAAATACTATCGTTCAGGCAATCCTCATCCTTACAGTGACAGGGCTACTGTGGGCCAAAGCCTTTGTCCACCCCCTGCCGATGGTTGCCACGGGGTACTATTCCCCGCTCTACGACCTTCTCTGCCAGCTCTCCCTCACCCCATTTCTGGCCACCCTTCTGGCTTTAATACTTGTAGTGGGTGGAGGCATCTACCTTAACATTACCCTGGCCAACGCCAACCTGGTCTCACAAAACAGCCTACTCCCAACCCTCATCTTCATCATTGCCATGAGCGCCAATGAGACAGCCCTTTCGCCTTCATTGCTTGCATCCCTCATCGTCATTGTCATTGTTGGCAGGCTGATGCTCCATGGTACCCTTCTGACAGTGCCCACCAATAAGATTTTCGCCTCCGCAGCCCTCATCGGCATCGCCTCTATGCTCTATCTGCCATCGCTGATGCTCATTGTCGCCTACTTGCTGATAGCCATCAACTACCGCCTCTACGGATGGCGCGACGGGATGATGCTGCTCCTGGGACTCCTTGCACCCTACCTGCTTCTTTGGTCGGTCCAGCTGTTCACCAACGACCTCCTCGCCGGCTTTGCCCTGATGGGCGACAACCTGGGGCACTTCAATCCCACTGTCGGCAACTTCTCAACCCTCCAGGCCATTGCCGACATCTTCCTACTCTCGGTCTTTGTTGTCAGCCTGTTCGTCGTCTGGAGCCGCTTGGGAGAGAAGCCCATCGTGTGGCAGAAAAACGCCACCACCGTCATGCTCATCTCCGTGGCTGCCGTCGCCATACTGCCTTTCTCTCAGATGTTCCCTGTCGACCTGAAGTTCTTCTCCCTACCCTTCACCTTCTGCCTCAGCTACCGCCTGACACTTCAGCAAAAACGGTCGATGGGTAAGAAGAAATCATGGCACAATCATCTCTATGACCTCCTGTTTATTCTCATCATAATCTTCGCCATCGTATGCTAGCTCCTCATCTCATACCGGGCCGCCATGAGGCGGGATGCGACGAAGCCGGACGCGGTCCCCTCGCCGGGCCTGTCGTCGCCGCCGCCGTCATACTCCCTCCCGACTACAGCAACCCTCTCCTCAACGACTCCAAGCAATTGTCCGAGAAGCGACGCAACCTCCTCCGCGACGAAATCATGGCGCAGGCTCTCGCGTGGGCTGTCGCTGAAGTCGACGCCGAAGGAATTGACCGACTCAATATTCTCCACGCCTCCACCCATGCCATGTGCCTCGCCGTCAAAGCACTGAAGCTCAAACCCGAGTTCCTCATCATCGACGGCAACCGTTTCTACAACGAGACCGATATCCCCTATCAGTGCGTCGTCAAAGGCGATGCCAAATACATGTCGGTCGCAGCTGCCAGCATCCTCGCAAAAACACACCGAGACGAGCTTATGTGCCGTTTCCATGAACAATATCCCCTTTATGGCTGGGACCGGAACAAAGGATACCCCACCGCTGAACACTACCGTGCCATCGAGCAATACGGCCCCACCCCCCTCCACCGCCGCTCCTTCAACCTCTACCGACAACACTCACTCTTTGAAAACTAACATTTAGAAATTAGAATTTAGAAATTAGAAATCCCCGATATATGCTGGAATTCATTAAAAACTTTAGACGCAGAAAAATTATCCACGACCTCAAGGCTGCTCCGCGCGACAAACGCATTGACAACATCCAGGAGGTGAAATCTGTCGGTGTCATCTGCCATCTCGACAACGAACAAAACTGGTCTATCCTCAACCACTTCGCCAAAGTGATGGAAAACCAAGGCAAGGATGTGCACATCATAGCCATTCAGGACAGCGACATCAACTTCGTCGTCACCCACCAGGCCACTTCCATATGCCGTTCCAAGACCGACCTCAATTTTTGGGGGCTCCCCTCATCCTCCTCCATCGAGCCCTTCGTCTCCCACTCCTACGACCTGCTCATCGACACCATCGGTGAAGAAAATTTCTTCTCCCAGTATCTTGCCCTGCGTACCACCGCTAGCCTCAAGGTCGTCTACGCCACTCCCTCCGAGGATCCCTCCGATGTCTTCGATCTCATCATCCGCGGCGATGGACGCCTCGAACTCAAGAACTTCTTCAACAACATCATCGAATACCTTAGTATGATTAAGAAGTGAAAACTTTAAACCTTAAACCCTAAACCTTAAACCTCACAATGAAACAACCCCTATTCACCGGAACCGGCGTCGCACTCATCACCCCCTTCCGCCGCCAACAGGAGACCGTCGACTTCACTAAGCTCGAGGCTCTCATTGACCATATCATCACCTCCGGCGTCGACTATATCGTCGCCCTCGGCACCACCTCTGAGGCTGCCACCATGACCCCTGCCGAGCGCTCCGCTGTCCAAGAATTTATCGTTGAGACCGTCGCAGGCCGCTGCCCCGTCATGCTGGGCCTCGGCGGCAACAATACCCTGAACATAACTGACACCATCAACCGCACCAACTTCGACGGAATCTCTGGCATTCTCTCCGTCACCCCCTTCTATAACAAGCCCAACCAGCGCGGCCTTTTGGCGCACTACCGTTCTGTCGCCGAAGCCTCCCCGGTTCCCGTCATCATGTACAATGTCCCGGGTCGCACGGGCGTCAACCTCTCCGCCGAAACAACCCTCACCCTTGCCCATGAATGCCCCAACATCATCGGCATCAAGGAAGCTTCTGGTAACCTGCAGCAGGTGATGGAGCTCCTTCGAAACCGTCCCGACGGCTTCCGCGTCATCTCTGGCGACGACGCCCTCACCTATCCCATGCTGACCCTTGGCGCCGACGGCGTCATCAGCGTAATGGCCAACGCACTGCCGAAAGAAATGTCCGACATGGTACGCCTAACCATGAAAGGCGACCTCAAGAAAGCCCTCCCCCTCCACTACCGCATGCTCCCCCTCATGAACGCCATCTTTGAAGAAGGCAACCCCAGCGGCATTAAGGCCCTCCTGGAAATACAAGGTTCCATCACTAACATTCTCCGACTCCCCCTTGTCAAAGTCTCCAAGCCCTTATACAACAAACTCTCCACCCTCAACAATGAATTTAGAAACTGAACTCATTGAGCATCAGCTACGGGAAATCCGTGCCGAATACCTGCGCCGCATGACCGGTGGCGAGGGCGCTTTGCTGCGCCAAGTGGAAGAATACTCCGCCGGTCGCACCGGGAAAATGCTGCGCCCACGCATGCTCCTTGCCTCATCTGCCGAAGAGACCCTCTCTCACCGCACCCTTCTGCTCGCCACCGCCGTCGAGATGCTCCACAACGCCTCCCTGCTCCATGACGATGTTATCGACCGTGACCTCACACGCCGCGGTCAGCCATCCGTCAACGCCCAGTGGAACAACTCTGTAGCCATTCTTGTCGGCGATTACCATCTTGTCTCCATTATGCAGCTCCTAGGCGAGATTGGCGACAACGAAGTGACCCAGAAATTCACCACAACCGTCAAAAGTATGGTCGAAGCCGAACTACTTCAACAGGAACCAAGTACTAAACACTTAACACTTGACACTTATCTAAAAATCATCGACGGGAAGACCGCCAACCTCTTCGCCCTTGCCGCCGAACTAGGCAATCCCCGCTACCGCGACTATGGACTGCACTACGGACGTCTTTTCCAGCTGCGCGATGACATCGCTGACGGCGAAGCCACCCCTTTCACCGCCGACCTCATCGCCCAAGAAGAAAAACTCCTGCAAGAAATCAACCTTTAAGAATACATAAATAAAAACATAGAACAATATGAAAAAGTTTTTCCTGGCATTGTTCGCCCTCGCGCTGGGCACTGGAGCATGGGCACAGAACGCCAAGTTTCCTCAGAACATCACCCTCAAAACCATCGACGGTCAGAACGTACAGTCATCCGTCATCCAGAACGACGGCAAACCCGTCATCATTTCCTTCTGGGCCACATGGTGCAAACCCTGCAACCGCGAGCTCAACACCATCAAGGACCTCTATGAAGACTGGCAACAGGAGACCGGCGTCAAGCTCGTCGCAATATCCATCGACGACGCCCGCTCCGCCGCACGTGTCAAGCCCCATGCCGAAGGCAACGACTGGCCCTTCGAAGTCTATCTCGACCAAAACTCCGACCTCAAACGCGCCATGGGCGTCGTCAACGTCCCCCACGCCTTCATCCTCAACAGCGAGGGCGAAATCGTATGGCAGCACACCGGCTACCAGGACGGCGGCGAGGAGGAAATCATCGAGAAAGTACGAGAACTCCTCAAGTAGACATTTTTTTTTACACCACCCACAAAGGCTCCCCTCCACCGGGGAGCTTTTTTTTTGCCCCTACCAGCCACCTGCCTGCTGCCATCGACCACCCAACCCCCTACCATCTCCCTATCAACTCCTACCATGGTAGGAGTTGGTTAGGAGTTGATAAGGTATTGATAAGTGATTATCAGCTATTTGGTAGCAAGAGAAATTAGGAACGTTTTTTGGTCGCTCCATGTAGAATATTTTTCGTAATTTTGCAAAATGAATTCCTATATAAAAAGAAGATGAAAAGACTGAAACTCATAGCGACAGTGCTGCTGCTGTGCAGCGCCACGGGCGCAAGAGCGCAAGGATTGCTAGGCGGTCATGTGACAGGAAACGTGCAGCTGGATGGCCAGATGTCAAAGGCAGACAGCGCCATTGGCGCCCAAGATGTTCCCGAAAAGCTGCTGATGAACGCACGCGCTGACGTACTCTACACCAACGGTGACTTCAGCGCGGGCTTGCGCCTCGAGATGTATCAGAACCCCCTGCTGGGCTTCGACGCGAGATACAAGGGGCAGGGGCTGGCCAACTATTTCGTAGCCTACAACGGCGAACAGTTGAGTGTGACGGCTGGTAACTTTTACGAACAGTTTGGCTCCGGCATGATTCTGCGCACCTACGAGGACCGCTACCTGGGACTCGACAACTCGCTCTTCGGCTTGAACGTACAGTTCCGCCCCGTGGCGGGAGTGATACTGAAGGCGGTGGCGGGAAAACAGAGGGTGTTCTGGGAATACGGCGAGGGCCTTGTGCGCGGCGTGGACGGCGAGGTGGACCTGGGGAGCGTCATCAAAGCGCTGGGTGAAAGCAAGTTTCGCGCCACGCTAGGGGCCGGCTTCGTGAGCAAGTATGAGGACGACGAGGTCATCGCGGTGCCGAACAGCGAGAACCGCCTGAACCTGCCGCTGAATGTGGGCGCCGCCTCCTTCCGTGCCGACCTGGGCTACGGCAACTGGAGCCTGCAGACGGAATATGTGCGCAAGGGACAGGACCCCAGCGCCATGAACGGCTACATCTACCGTCCCGGCGAGGCTTTGTTACTGAATCTCAGCTACTCGCAGCGCGGCTTCAGCGCCGGCATCCAAGCCAAGAGAATTGACAACATGGGCTTCAAGAGTGTGCGCAGCCAGAGCGGCGAGATGCTGTATATCAACTATCTGCCCGCCATCACGAAGAATCACACCTACGCCTTCCTCTCCATGTATCCCTATGCCACTCAGGTGAACGGCGAGCAGGGCCTGCAGGCCGACATGATGTACAAGTTCAAGAAAGGCACCCTCCTTGGAGGCTCCTACGGCACCGACCTGCACCTCAACAGCTCGGTGGTCATGGGGCTCGACACCACCGTCACGGGCAGTGTGGGCACCGAGGGCTACACGGTGAATGGCGGCCTAGGAGAAACACTCTACGGCGACGTCTCGGTGGAGGTTGCCAAGAAGCTGAGCAAGAGCGTGAAACTCACGATGACCTACGCCTACCAGGTGTTCAACCCCGTGGTGGAAAACGAGCCCGGGAGCCTGCACCACAACAACATCGTGGTGGCCGACCTCTCGTGGAAGGTCAACAAAAAGCACTCGCTGCGCTTCGAGGGCGAATGGATGGGTAGCGACAGCCACTACGACGCCAACGACCCCTCGCACAACGACCGCCGCGCCGGCGACTGGCTGATGGGTCTCGTGGAGTGGAACATCGGCACCCACTGGTTCCTCTCGGCCAGCGACCAGTATGCCTACAACGACGGCACGGGCAACTACTACAACCTCTCAGTGGGCTACACCCACGGCGCCACACGCCTGCAGGCAGGCTGGGGCAAGCAGCGCGAGGGCCTGCTGTGCATCGGTGGCGTATGCCGCACGGTGCCCGCCAGTAACGGATTGACATTCAGTTTAACGACAAGCTTCTAAATAGTTATGAAAAAGATATTTTTGGGTTTAATAGTTTTGATGGGCCTTGTGGGGCTTGTGGGGTGCGACAGGATAGAGGAGGATGAATACACGGTGTACGACGGTGCCGTCGTCACATGGACAGACTCTGACGCCACGCTGACACCTGTGCAGCGGGCATACGTGGAGAAATACACGGGGCCACGCTGCAGCAACTGCCCGCGCGCCGACGAGACCCTGGCAGCCATCGAGGACAGCCGCGTGGTGGTGGTATCGGTGAACCATCCGACAGGTCAAGGAATCCCCTACCCCAACCAGCCCGACCTCAGGACCGACGGCGGCAACGCCTGGGACCAGTATTTCGGCATCAACGCCATTCCCGCCGCCTACCTCAACCGCCAGGGCACCCAGTTCCAAGGCGATATGGGCACCATTGCCAGCGCCATCAACCAGGCGCTTGGCGAGGAGGCGAAAGTAGCCCTCGCGGCGAACGCCACGGCGAATGCCGGAAAGGTGAACATTACCGTCGACATGCAGTTTGCAGAAGGCTATACCAACACTGTAACCCTGACGGCAGCCCTCGTCGAGGACTCTCTGAAATACAAACAGTTGCTGCCCGACAACACGGTGGACGACAACTATGTGCACAACCATATGCTGAGGAAGGTCATCACGGGCTACTGGGGTCGCGATGTGGAGAGAAACGCGGGGAACGGGAAAGCCCTCCGCGGTACCTTGAGCTTCACGCCTGCCAGCGACATCAAACTGGAGAACAGCCACATCGTGGTCTTCGTGAGCGACAAAGCCTCGCGCAAGGTACTCAACTGCGCCAGCTGCAGAATAGATTAAGGTTTAAAGTTTAATGTTTAAAGTTTAATGTGTTGAAGGTTGAAAAAGGGATGAACGGGAGGATATTGGGTCTGGCATTGCCCAATATCGTGACCAATATCACCGTGCCTCTGCTGGGCATGGTGGATATGGCCATTGTGGGGCACCTCTCAGGGGCGCATGTAAGTGCCATTGTCGTTGGCAGTTCCATCTTCAACCTCATCTATTGGAACTTCGGGTTCCTCCGCATGGGCACCAGCGGCCTCACGGCCCAGGCTTTCGGTGCAGAACGGTGGAAGGAAAGCCTGAAGATATTGATACAGGCCTGCACTATTGCACTAGTGATAGCGATAACCATCATAGCGTTACAATGGCCCCTGGGAGAAGCCTCGAAGGTGATTTTCCGCAGCGACCCATCAAACGGTCCCGGTGTGATGGATTTGGCGCTGACCTACTTCTTCGTGCGCGTGTGGGCTGCTCCCGCCACACTGGGGCTCTACGCCATCAAAGGATGGTTCATCGGCATGCAGGACTCCAAGACGCCGATGTGGATAGCCATTGCACTGAACTGCATGAACATCCTAGCGTCACTGCTCTTCGTAATGGTGTTCCATTGGGATATTTTCGGCGTTGCCTTGGGTACGGTCATCGCCAACTACACAGGTCTCGCTCTCGGACTCTTCTTCCTCCGCCGCAAACTCCACCGCGACCACAACTTATCAACCTATCAACTTATCAACTTGTCAACCCTCAAGGAGGCCCTGCACTGGGATGACATGAGACGCTTCTTCAAGGTAAACGGTGACGTGTTCCTCCGCACGGTATGTCTGTCGGCCGTGTTCACATTCATCACCGCCGCCAGCGGACGCATCAGCGAGAACATCCGTGCTGTCGACGGCATATTGATGATGTTCTTCACCCTCTTCAGCTACATCATGGACGGCTTCGCCTACGCCGGGGAGAGTTTGGTGGGCCGTCACATCGGTGCCCGCCAGCTGCGCCATCTCAAGCTCGCCGTGCGACTGCTCATCATCTGGGGACTCGCTCTGACGGTGGTCTTCACTGGTCTGTATGCCGCCTTTGGGAATGAGTTCCTCCATATCTTCACCGACAAGCCGGAGGTGATTGCCGCCGCAGGCGACTACATGACGTGGGTGCTTGTCATCCCGGTGTGCGGTTTTGCGGCATTCCTCTTCGACGGCATCTTCATCGGAGCCACCGCCACACGCACCATGCGCAACGCCATGTTTGTGGCCACCGCAGCCTTCTTTGCCATCTACTACGGCTTGAAATACTACATCGCCGCCGAGAACGACGAGCACACATGGAATAATGTCCTGTGGATGTCCTTCATGGTCTTCCTCACGCTCCGCGGCCTGCTGCAGGCGCTACGCGTCCGCAAAGACATCTATGGTCAGGTGAAAAACAAATAATAAAAATTGAAAAAAGACGGGCATATAAAAATCCTTGTGCTGGCGGCCTGCTGGCTGATATATCCCACGGCATGGTGCCAGGATGCGGAGAGCATCACCGTCAAGATAGACCACCTGCCTACCACCGCTTTCACCATTTTCCGCGCCGACCTCTCGGACGAACCGCCCACGGCGACACAATTGCATGGTTTTGGTCGATATAACTATGAGGACAAGAGTTGGACAGACATTTTCACTGACAGTACCACACACCGTCTTCTCGAATGCCAACAGCAAGAGCTGCTGCGCCGTGCCGCCACTATCGATGTTCTCCCACCAGACAGTTCCATTGGCATTGATGGTAATTACTACAATTTCACCCACCGCCGAGGTGACAATATCTACACCTATGGCTCCTTTTCCGATACCCCTGACTCTCTGGCAGAATATCTCTACGACCTCTTTGAGCTGCCCGGAGCGGTAACCATTATTGGCCAAGTGGGATACAAGATTATTTCTGACGGATGCCTCGATCCCAACAACTGCTGGGATGCCCTACCTCTAGCACGAGTCTCGCTACTATCGCCCAACGGCGACACCATTGCCAGCACCATCGCCAACGACCAAGCCATCTTTGAACTGTCCGTCCTGCCCACACGCTGCAACCTGGCCATCTCGCACCCCGGCTACGTCACCCGCATCATCTCGCATATCGTCCTCACTGAGGACCTTGAATTGGTCCCAGTCCTCCTCCCTCCCGGCGACTCGAAGAAAACCATCACCACCTCTTACAACATCCTCAGCGGCAGCACCACTTCGGGTGCCGTCATCAGTCACGAAGACCTCAACCATATTCCCTCACGATAACAATCTCCCATGCATATCAGTTTCATAAAACCAATAAAGATACTGACACTTCTCTGCGCCAGTCTCATCATTAATTTTCATTCTTCGTTTTTCAATTCCGCAACGGCGCAGAATGTCGGCTATACTGACCATTCGGGCACTGTGGTCGATGTTAAAACAGGGAAACCATTGGCCAATGCCAAAGTAACCCATGCCATTGGAGGACAAACCGACGAGAATGGCCATTTCACTGTGCGCTTTTATAATAACGAAAGCGACCGCCATGTAATAATTTCCCATCCGGGTTACTACTCAGACACCTTCAGTTATGCCCCTACCTATGTCAGCCTGCACCGCATACCTTCGCATCTGATACGACAGAACCGTCCCAAAATAGCCGTGGTGCTCAGCGGTGGCGGTGCCAAAGGCGTGGCCCACATCAGCGCCCTCCGTGCCATCGAGGAGGCGGGACTCCCTATCGACATCATCTGCGGCACCTCGATGGGAGCCCTCATCGGTGGTCTCTACTCCATCGGATGGTCCACGGACCAACTTGACTCCCTTGTCCGCCATCAGGATTGGACATTCCTGCTCACCGACAAAGTTAAAGAGGAAGATTTGGACATTGACACCCGGCGAGCCATGAACACCTACCCCCTATGGCATGCCTTCACTTTAGGGAGCAAGAAGAATGAAGGTGCCGGAGTCTTCCGCGGCTATAACCTTGACCAGCTCTTCAACCATCTCCTTGAAGGCTACCTCGACTCCCTCGACTTCAATGACCTTCCCATCCCATTTGCCTGTGTGGCCACCGACATCATCACCAACACCGAAATCGACTTCCACTCAGGCTACCTCAAGCAGGCCATGCGTGCCTCGATGTCCATTCCCGGAGTCTTCGCACCTGTGCGTATGAACAACATGCTGCTTGTCGACGGCGGTATGCGAAACAATTATCCCGCCGACATCGCCCGACAGATGGGTGCCGACATTATCATTGGTGTCACCGTACAAGACGATACCCTCTCTGTCGACGACATTAAAGGACCCATCGAACTACTGATGCAAATTATCGACATCAATTGTAAGAACAAATACAACGAGAACCTCGCCATGAGCGACATTCTCATGCAGGTCAATGTCAACGGATATTCCGCCACCAGCTTCACCACCTCCTCTATCGACACACTATTGCGACGAGGAGCCGAGGAAGCCACCCGCCACAAGGACGAACTCCTTGCCCTGCATAAAAAGTTGAAATCCGAACATGGCAATTGGGTCACCACCATCCATCGTCCCCAAATAAAACATTCCGAGAACGACGAAAAAGAATCTTTCAAACTCACCGCCCCCAATCCTGCCCTCACCTCTCCCCGTGCCGGCGTTACATTCCGTTTCGACAACGAGGAAACCGGAGCCCTCCAAATTGGAGCCCAATATCCATTCTTCTGGCTTGTACCCATGGAAATCAGCTCGCGTCTTCGCCTAGGCAAACGTCTCCATTTCAACCTCGATCACAAATTCTACCCCCGTGGCTTCACATCCCCTTCTCTCAGCTACTCCTTCCATCGCAACGACATCGACATCTACGACAACGGTGTTCGTACCTACAACATCAAATACAGCCAACACATCGTTAAATTCACCCCTCTCAACTCGCGTTTCCGCAACTACAAAATCAATGCCGGACTGCGCTTCGACTACTTCGACTACTTCGCCCCCATCCTCTCTTCCAACTATAACGCCCTGGTCCTCGACAACCAATACTTCTTCTCCTATTTCTTCCAATCACTCCTCAACACCGAAAACGACTACTACTTCCCTACTTCGGGCAATCTTTTCCAAATCGACTTCTCCTTCCATACCGACAACTTTGTCTCCTTCAACAACAAGCCTGGCATTCCCGAGGTCACTCTCCTATGGCGCGTTAACGGCTCTCCTTCTGACCATCTCACCATCCAGCCCGGAATCTTTTCGAGAATGATTCTTAGCGACCAAATGCCCCTCTCTTATATTAACTGCCTCGGTGCCGATCAAAAAATCGTCGAACAGCAACTCGAATTCCCTGGAATCCACAGTCTAGTGCAAGTCGACCGTTATATCGTAGGCTTCCATCTCAACCTACAATATATGTTCACCAACAAGCACTTCATCCTCCTCCGTTCAGCCGCAGCCCGATGTGTCGGCTTGATAACAGACTTCATTCCAAAAGACTTCAATCTTTCCGACCCCGAATTCCTCTATGGCATTTCTCTCGGCTATGCCTATAAATCGTTTCTGGGACCCATCAAGGCTCTTTTCGGATACTCTTCTCTCTCCCCCTCCGTCAACCTATACATCTCTATCGGACATAATTTCTAAAAAAAAACGTATATTTGCACCATGAAAGCAATGGACCTTTACAAGCTCTTCGAGCAACAAATAATTGAATATCACAAGACAGACAACGTCGATGCTCCACAAAACAACCCTTACAAAGACGGCTCTTTCGAAGCCGTGCTTTGGGAAAAGTCGTGGGTTGACACCGTGCAATGGCATCTCGAGGACCTCGTGCGTCCCGACGACGTGGATCCTGTCTACGCCCTCCAATTGAAACGTCGTATCGACGCCTCGAACCAGCACCGCACCAATCTGGTAGAGCAAATTGACGACCACTACTATATGCAGTTCAAGGAGGTATCCCTCCAGCCCGATGCCCGTCTCAATACCGAAACCCCAGCCTGGGCTGTCGACCGTCTCTCCATCCTGGCCCTCAAAATCTACCACTTCCAGATTGAGGCCAACCGTGGCGATGTCGAGCACCGCGCCAAATGCCAGACCAAGCTCGACACCCTCCTCACCCAGCGCGCCGACCTCACCCTGGCCATCGACCAACTGCTCGAAGACCTTGCCGCTGGCCGCCACCAGATGAAGCTCTACCGTCAGATGAAGATGTACAACGACCCCAGCCTCAACCCATCACTCTATAAGAAATAGTTTTGGACCGCCGGCATCCAGCTGACAAAAAGACATGAAGCACGTCCTGGTCATACGCCTCTCGGCTCTCGGCGATGTCGCCCTCATGGCACCGCTGGTGCACGACTATGCAACGACCAACCCCGATGTTCTCTTCACCGTCGCCGGTCCTCCCCTGCTGCAACCGCTCTTTTCTGGGATGGCCAACGTGGAATACTTGGGTCTCAAGAAGAAGCAGAGTTTCATCAAAATATACAAGATTCTCAACGCCGTGGGAGCAGACACCGTTGTCGACCTCCACAAGGTCAACCGCGTGGGCTTCGCGCTCACCGTGCTACGCCTGCGCCACCTGTTCGATTTTCACTTCCGCCTCTGCGCCCTTCGCAAAGGCAAGTTCACTCGCTGGCTCTACCTTCACCACCTATATCACCACCCCCGCAAACCACAGTACCAGCGCTACGACGAAGTCTTCCAACGCGCCGGACTTTCCCGTCCCCTCTCCACAGAGACGCAGCGTGCTGCGTCTAAAGAGGAACGAAATTGTGAGACACAGCACGCTGCGTCTCTACAGACAATCGGCATTGCGCCGTTCTCCCAGCACAAAGGCAAGATATGGCCCTGGGAGAACACCTGCCAACTCGTCAAGATGCTTGCCTCCGCAGGCTACCGCGTCCTCCTCTTCGGAAGCAAAGAGGAAGCCCCTCAACTCGAAACCCTCGCCGCCCGACTATCCAACTCCTCCCCTAAGTTAGGGGAAGGGGACCGCCCCGAAGGGGTGGTGGAGGAGTGTGTCACCTCCCTCGCCGGCAAACAATCCTTCGCCGAAGAACTCGACATCATCAAAAACCTCTCGCTGATGGTCTCCATGGACTCCTCCAACATGCACTTTGCCAGCGTCCTCGGCGTGCCCGTGGTCAGCATCTGGGGGGCCACCCATCCCGACTTCGGCTTCTACCCCCAACAGCAGGACCGTGCCAACGCCCTCTGTGCCAACCTCCCCTGCCAGCCCTGCTCTGCCTTTGGGCAGAAACCCTGCCGCTTCGGCGACTATCGCTGCCTCTCGGCCATCACCCCCGAAATGGTCTTCAACCGAATCCAGCAGCTATTGAAAGAAAACTCCTAACGGAGTATCAGAGGAGTCTCCATCCATGCCTCCTATTAAAAGAAAATGCAAAAAACTATTTTCCGTAGGGAATCTCTTTCAATCTAACACCCACCCGCAGGGCGAGGGTAAGAATGAGGGGGAGCAAAGCCAAGCTCAAGCCACACCAGACGACCCAGACGGCGGCGCCAAGGAAGCAGACCTCCTGCAGCCACAGCGCCCATTTCGGACTGCGCTCCAGGCGTATGGCAATGAGTATCAGCAGCGGCGAAGCCCAGAGGATGTTGAGGTTCCACTTTGTGCAGTAGTGGTCGGTACCAAACCACATGAATAGCAGGAACAATCCCACCAGACCCACCAAAACAAACAGCGCCCTGTCAGCCCAACGCGGCCAACGGCAACGCCATGTCAGCACTGCCACCGCTACAAACAGCAGCGCAAAGGCCGCCACCGGCGGAAAGCTGCGACTCAGCGGCTCACGCCTCTCAGACAACAACAACTGCGACGGGTAGACGACATAAGAGTTGCCGCAATCGGCAGGGGAAAGACACGCCCATTTCAGCTCTGCCTCCATCTCCTCGGGCAGGAACATGCGCTCGTTGGCATCACAAACATGGTCGGTGGGCAAACCGAAGAGGATGTCGATGCCCAGCTGCCACCATTCGAGGGTTCCCTTGAGGTTGGCCGTCACCAACCGCCGATAGCTTGTCGGCTTCGTCTCGCGACTAAGTTCTATATCGGTATGACCCAAAGCCAAACGCACCATGTCGCGGATGCGTGTGGCACAGTTGTCGGTGAAGAAATCGTATTTGTAGTAACGGCACTCCGGCAGGTAGTTCTGTTCCAAAAGCAGGTAGAGGTTGTTCACCTCCTGCGGTGTGAAACAGAGACGCTGCTCCCTGACCTCGCGTCCCTCGCAAACATATTCCACCATAAAATGCTCGAAAGTGCTGCGTCCCAAACAGTAGTTGAGTTTGCCGCGCATGAACTTCCAGTAAAAGTGTGGCGTATTGAAGTCGAAGGTGCCATAATTGTATACTAGATCAATCCCTTGGGCTGTATCACAGATGCGGATGGCGCTATGACCGAAGGTGGTATAGAAGTCGTTGCCCGGCCCACAGGTGAGCACACTGGCAGTTGCCGTCTCGCTCAAAGGCAAGGTCTGGGCTTCTGCCCGACCCATTAAACCCATTAGGCTCATTAAGCCTATAATAAGCAGTCTCCTCATATCAGTCTCCTGTTCCAATTCTCTCGCCCTCCACTGCCACAGGACGGTCGACGGCGGTGCGATGTTCCATGTGGATGGGCTCACCCGACTTGCCTTGGTGTACAGTGACTTGCGGGAAAGGAATCTCCACACCGGCATTGTTGAAGGCGATGTAGATATCCTCACGGATATGCTTCCACAACTCCCAGTAGTCCTCCACCGTGACCCACAGCCATACGGAGAGGTCTACCGAACTGTTATTCAAATCGCTGACAGCAATCACTGGCGGCTTGGGGTCCCACTTGATGAGCGGCTCAGCCTTGATGACCTCCCACAGCACCTCCTTCACCTTGGCCAGGTCGCTGCCATAGGCCACACTCGCCACCACGTCGAGACGAATCAGCGGTTCCTTGGTGTGGTTGATCAGCGACTTGGTAGCCAGTTCGCTGTTGGGGATGATGATGGTGCGGCCGTTGAAGGGACGCATGAAGGTGTGGAAGATACGGATTTCCTTGATGTAGCCTTTGTACTGGCCGCATTCGATATAGTCATCCACCTTGAAGGGCTTCATCAACAGGATGATAACGCCACCGGCGAAATTCTGGAGCGTTCCCTGCAAAGCCATACCGATGGCCAGACCCATGGCACCCAGAAGCGCGATGAACGAGGTGGCCTTGATGCCGATGACATCCATGGCCATGATGACAATCATCGCCTTGAGCAGCACATCGACCAACGAGCCGAGGAACGTCTTCAACGATGGTTCGGCACTTCTCTTGTCCAGCGCCCGGATGATCATCTTCTTCACCATCTTGGCCAGCTTCATGCCAATCCACAGAATGAGGATGGCAACCAAAAGCTTGGGAATAAACTCCACCGTCAGCTGTACCAACGCATGCAGACCGTCCTTGATAAGGGTATTCTCACCCGTAACCACATCTTTCAAGTCACTGAGGTCCATGTTCTTCACACTATCCATCACGGTAGTCTTGATACTATCAACTGTCTTCAATCCTTCCGGAGCTTGCATCGGAGGTGTTCCGCCCTGGGCCGCCGCAGCAATCAACGCGGCATTATTGTCATCCAATAATAACATAGATACTCTAATTTTAAAAATGCAAAAGTACAAAAAACAATCGACATATACGAAAAAAAGTGTATTTTTGCATTCTAATTCGCTCAATTTGCATAATTCGCCGACAAAATATTTCGCCGATGAAAAACAAGATTAGCAGTTGCCCCGAACTTATGGAGGCTATCCAGCAGATAGGCCTTGTGCCGTTGTTGGACAGCGGCATCCCGGGCTTCTCGGCCGACGAGCTGGTGGCACCCGAATGCCGCTATGTGATAACCGACGACGGCTGGGACTGGCCCCTCTGGGACTGGAAAGGCCCCATCGTCACCGAAGGACATTTCGCCTACGGCAAATTCTTCGGCGGCAAAGCCGGATTCGTCTCAATGGACTGGTGGCCCGACCTCTGCAACTACCGCCGCCATAAATACCCCGAGCCGGAGCCCGACAGCATCGAGGGCACCGTACTCGAAATCCTCCGCGTCAACGGCAGCATAATCACCCGCGACCTCCGCTCCGCCTGCGGCTTCAACGGACCCAAGATGCGCAGCCGCTTCGATAGTTATGTCACACGTCTACAGATGGCCTGCCGCGTGGTGACCGAGGACTTCGTCTATCCAACCGACAAGCATGGCAACCGCTACGGATGGGGCTGGGCTCTGCTGACCACCCCCGAGCACCTCTTCGGACACCCACAGGACACCTCCCGTACACCCGAAGAATCACTCCAGCGCATTTTATCACACCTCAGAAGGTTTTTACCGCAAGCCACTGAGAAACAGCTATTAAAGCTCATCGCATAGCCTTTGCGCCATCGTGGGAAATACCCTCCACGTAACACCCTCATACTTAGCACCAACTCCTACCCAACTCCCTACCAACTCCTACCATGGTAGGAGTTGGTAGGGAGTTGATAGGGTGATGGCAGGGTGACGACACTACCCATACCCCTCCCGAGCGATATGGAAAGGACAAAAAAAAGAGGATGCCAAATTGGCATCCTCTTTCACGTTGACGTCACCTACTATTTGAGGATAACACGCTTGATGGTGGTACCGAGTTGCGTATGGATACGCATCGTGTAGGTACCGGAAGCCATGTTGCTGAAATCGATGATAGTGGTGTTGTCATAGATAGCAACCTTGCGACCATTGATGTCATAGACCTCAACTTTGCTCACATTGCCGTTGGCCTCGATGTTGACCAAACCGTGGGTCGGGTTCGGGTAGATGCTGACGTTGAGTTCAGCTTCTTCAACATCATCGATGCCGTTGTTGATGGTGAGGTGGAGGGTGACGGTAGAGTCGCAACCGGCGACGGTGGTACCCTCCCAAGTGTAGTCGCCACTCTGGGTGTAGGTCTGGCCGTGCCAGGTGTAACTATTGTTGGCAGTTACATTCTGTTCGGTTGCAACGCTGTGGTTGATGGTCAGCACAAGGGTGTCGTTGCCGTCGGTGTAGGTACCGCTCTGGGTGTAGGTGGTACCGCGCCACACATAGCTGTCGCATTCAGTCACCTCGGTGCGCGAGCACTGGTTGATAGTTAGGTTCAGCGTAACGATGCTGTCGCAGCCATACTGGTTTCCAGCCACAAAGGTGTGGGTGAGGTTGTAACACGAGGCGGTGATGCCTGTGTACTCATACCAGTCGTAACTGTTGCAGGCGGTGACGGTCTCAACACCGGTGGTGCTGTTGTTGACAGTGAGATGGAGTGTATCGTGACCATCAATAAAGGTGCCACTCTGGGTGTAGAGTACACCATGCCATGTAACGCTGTCGCAGACAGTCAGATCAGTGGAAGAGCACTGGTTGACGGTGAGGTGCAGCGTGATGATGCTGTCACATCCAACGGTGTTGGAAACGACGCGGGTGGCCGTGTCGGTCGACTCGGTGAAGATGCGACCATACCAGCTGTACATGTTGCAGGCAGTGGCCGTTTCAACACCAACGCTGCTCCGGCGGATGGTCAGTCTGAGGGTATCATGGCCATCGACGAAGGTACCGCTCTGGTCGTAGACATTGCTATGCCACTCGTAGCTGTCGCAGGTGTTCTCCTCGGTGGTGGAGCACTGGTAGACAGTGAGGTGGAGCGTAACGATGCTGTCGCAACCAAAGGCCTTTTCGAAGGCGTGGGTCACAGTGGTGCTCTCGCTGAGGAATCCATGCTCGTACCAGCTGAGGCCGCCACAGACGGCAGCAGTGGTGTCGCCAGTGGGCTGTTCCTTGATGGTCAGGTTCAGCGTATCGGCACCAATGATATATCTACCGCTGGCGTTATAACTCGAACCCTTCCATACATAGGTGCCGCAAGCTTCGACATCGGTGGTGGAGCAGGAGTTGACAGTGAGGTGGAGCGTCACAGTGCTGTCGCATCCGACGGCATTGGTGAAGACATGGGTCAGGTCGCCACTCTCAGTGACATTCATATGCTCATACCAGTCGTAGCTGCCGCAGACGGTGACGAGGGTATCGCCCGTGGACTTCTGCTTGACGTTGAGCACGAGGGTATCGTTGCCGTCCTTGTAGGTGCCAGAACTGCGGTAGACATGGCCGTTCCAGGTGTAGCTTCCGCAAACCGTGGTGTCGGTCTTGCTGCACTGGTTGATAGTCAAATGCAGCGTCACCGTGCTGTCGCATCCGGCGGCATTGGTGAAGACATGAGTCAGGTTGCCACTCTCGGTGACATTCACATGCTCATACCAGTCGTAGCTGCCACAAGCTTCAGCGGTGGTGTCGCCCGTGCTGGGCTGGTTCACCGTGAGGCGGAGCGTGTCGTTGCCATCGTTCCAGACGGTGCTGCTGCGGAAGGTCTGACCGTGCCATGTGAACTGACCGCAAACCGTGGTGTCAAGCGTCGAGCACTGGTTGATAGTCAGGTGCAGGGTGACGACGCTGTCGCAGCTGCTCTGGTTAGCTCCAGCAAAGGTGTGGGTCACAGTGGAACTCTCGGTGAGGCTGTGCTCATACCAGTCGAAGCTGCCGCAAGCCTGAGCGATGGTGTCGCCCGTGCTGCTGTGGTTGACAGTAACGACGATGGAGTCGCCAGTGAGGATACTCGGAATCGAGCGAGAAGTGGTGATAGGTATCTGCGTGTTGCCGTAGGGGATGAAGACGGTGTCGCAACCGGTGTAGTACACAATCTCAGGAACATCCTTGCTGGGAAGCACGTTCGAGGGCTGCTCGAGGATGATGGCCAGCAAGCTGATGGTGCTGTCGCAACCGTACTGGTTGGCACCAATCAAGGTGTGATCATAGGTTCCAGTCACGGTGATGTGGTTGCCGTACCAGTCGAAGCTGCCATAGGCAATGGCGAGGGTATCGCCAACACTGCGGCGGCTGATCGTCAGGTGCAACGTGTCAGATCCGTAGACATAGGTGCCGCTACTGGTGAACGGCATGTTATGCCAGACGTAGATGTTACAGGCAGTCACTTCCTCAACCGTGCACTCGGTGATAGTCAGGTGCAGCGAGACGATGCTGTCGCAGCCATACTGGTTGCCACCCTCGAAGGTGTGGTCGACGGTCATCGACTGGTTCAGACCGGTGTACTCATACCAATCGTAGTTGCCACAGGAGGTAACAAAGATATCCTTATGGTTGGCGCGGTTGATGGTGAGTCGCAGTGTATCGTAGCCATCGCGGAACACTCCGCTACTGGTGTAGGTCTGACCGTTCTTCTCCCACACATAGCTGTCACAGGCAACAGCCTCGGTGGTGGAGCAATCGTTCACGATGAGGTGCAGTGTAACAACGCTGTCGCAACCGTTGCTGTTGATGCCGACGAAGGCATGGTCGACAGTGGTATCGGTAGTCATACCGAGATGCTCATACCAGTCGAAGCTGCCGCAAGCACGGGCGATGGTGTCGCCGTGCGAGGCACGGTTGATGGTGAGTATCAAGGTGTCATGATCGATGCGATAGATTCCACTGCTCGTGTAGGTGTTACCGTGCCAACGATAGCTCTCGCAAGCGGTAGCCTCGGTGGTGGAGCACGAGAAGACCGTCAGGTGCAGCGTCACAATACTGTCGCAACCCGCCTGGTTATAGTTGGCGAAGTGGTGGGCGACAGTGGTATCGATGGTAAGTCCGGTATGTTCGTACCAGTTGAAGCTGCCACAAACCTGGGCGATGGTGTCGCCAAAGTTGCTGCGGTTGATAGTCAGGTTCAGCGTATCGTTGCCAATGATATAGGTACCGCTGGCATTGTAGACCGAACCGTTCCACTCGTAGCTGTCGCAAGCAACGGCGTCGGTGGTGGAGCACTGGTTCACCGTCAGATACAGTGTAGCGACACTGTCGCATCCAGCAGCATTTGTGGTGGTGTAGGTAACATTGTTGATGGAGCTGGTGTAGACCGTACCATGCCACTCGTAGCTGTTGCAAGCACTCACAACCTCGATGCCGCGCGTACTACGGTTGATGGTGAGAATCAGCGTGTCGTTGCCGAGAGTGTAGACACCGCTCGAGGTCAGAAGCAGGTTGTTCCACTCGTAGCTGTCGCAAGCAGTAACCTCCTCCGTCGAGCACTGGTTCACCGTCAAGTACAGCGTCGTGATGCTGTCGCAACCAGCCACATTCTCGGTAGTGTCGGTAGTAATGATGGATTCAGTGTAGAGATTTCCGTGCCACTCATAGCTGTTGCAGGCAGTGGCAACTTCGATGCCGCGGGTGCTGCGGTTGATTGTCAGCACCAAGGTATCGTTGCCATAGGTGAACACTCCGCTGTTGGTGTACGGAATACCATGCCAGATGTAGCTGTCGCAGGCCGTAATCTCGGTCGTCGAGCACTGGTTGATGGTCAGGTGCAGCGTAACGGTGCTGTCGCAGCCGTTGGCGTTCACCGTGGTATAGGTGGCAGTGTCGGTAGCAGCGAAGAACTCTCTTCCGTGCCAGACATAGCTGTTGCAGGCGCTCACCACCTCGCTGCCAGTAGTGCTCTGGTTGATGGTCAGCTGGAGAGTGTCCACGCTGGCGCAACCGGCCTCATTGGTGTAGCTGTAGGTGTAGCTGCCGCTGACGCTGTACGGAGTGTTGTTCCAGGTGTAGCTGTCGCAAGCCGTCTCAGTGTAGAGGTTATTCGTGGCGTTGTTCACCGTCAGGTTGAGGATGTAGGTCGTCTCCACATTCTCGCTGACCACGGTGTACATATAGACGCCCGACTGAGTGTAGGTCTCGCCGCTGAGTTCCCATGCGAAGGAACCGCAGACGGTCTGGTTGAGCATCACAGTGTCGTACACAACGTCGCCGGCACCAGGTCCGAAGATAAACTGGACGGTGTGGTCGGCATCGTAGTTGATACGGAAGTAGTATTCTGTAAATTCTTCTTCAACGAACCTAGGCATAAACTGGTAGGAGGCTGTGGTGTCTCCATTGAGATTCAGCGACTGCCCGTCGACAATGACCTGATGGAGCTCGCGACGGTTCCGGGCAACCTCGTAATCGTCAACCCACTCATTCGAGATACTGTAGAGGGAAGTGCCGTAGTACCAGCCTTCATAATAATTATAGGTAATCGTAGTGTCTCTGCCCCAGAGTTCACCGGAGACAGCACCTCCGTTGTTGCTAAAGGTGATGCTGTGCGGAGCTCCCGCGGTCCAGAAGCCACTCCAATAGTACCACCAGCCGCCATTCTCACAGAACATCTTCACAATCACTGCATAATGAGTATTCATCTGCAAGCCCGTGAGCTGGTAGCTAATGTTCGTGTCGTAGGAGGTAACGTTGACAGTGGTGTAGTTGCCGCTGAAGGTCAGGCTGTCGGCGTTGAACTCGTCGTACAGGCCGTAGGACACCTCATAGGTGTGGGTACCCACTCCGGCAACCCAGTTCACCCAGGCCGTCGTGTCAAACGGATCGGTCACATGCATATTGTACATGCTGTTGCAGCTCGTCTCGTCATAGTACGGACCATAGACCACATTCAGTGTGTGGTTAGCACCGTCGTTCGGGATGCACACATCATAGATAATGTATCCGCTGCTGCCCATCCCTTCATAGACCTTGATATTGTCGAGGGCAAGAGACTCTCCGTCGAGGGCAACGCTTACCACTCGACAGAACTCACCGGCTACGTTATAATACTCACCCTTCGAAGGCACGAACGTCACCAACTGGTAACACCCACCTTCACCCTCATACACAATCGTCGTATCGTTGTGGATTCGCATTTGATTGGTGTAATCCAACAAGTAACCGTCGCCTGTCATGTCTATCGTCACTTCCTGAATCGTGACCAGATGCAGCTGCTGTGTGCTGTCGCAACCGTTGCTGCCCGTCGTCGTGTACGTGTAGTATCCCGGCTCCGTGTACACTTGGCCGTTCCACACAACAGGATTGCCGTCGAAGACAATCGTCGTGTCAACCCTCTGGCTGTGGTTGATAGTCAGGTTCAGGATATAGCTCACATAAGTCGAGTCGTTCCAGCGGTCTACCACATACACGCCAGACTCGTTGAAGCAATACCACCCGTTCTCCGTGCAATACTCGTCACAGGCAGTCACATACTGTGTCTCACCTGTCAGCATCTGCAAGTGCAGGTAGATGATACTGTCGCAACCGTTGGCTCTGGTATTGAAGGACTCGTACCAGCCACTCTGCGTCAGCGTGTCACCATTGAAGACATAGTAGCTATCGGTGGTGACAACCGTAGTGTCAAAGTAGTAGTTCTCGTTGACGGTCAGCACCAGCATACCAACACGGAGATAGTCATTTTCGTCATAGTACTCAACATTGTAGTAAGTACCACTCTCACAGAGATTATTGGATCTCGTCCAATAGCAGCCGCAAGAACTCACAACATAGGGTTCTTCGTTAACCAGCGGCAGCACCGTGATATGATGCCACACAATGCTGTCGCAACCCTCTGCATTCGTGTACCAGTTATAATATTCATAATCGTTATTGTAGGTGTAGCCCCACTCATCCACATACATACCGTAGGCAGTATCATAGAGGTGGGTCTCACTGCTCTGGTTGATGGTGAGGTCGAGGAAATACACTCTGCCTGTGTTGTAATCATATTGATACCACACACCGCTCTCATAGAGATTATATTCTTGACCGCCCACATACCATGTATAACTGTCGCAGGCCGTGGCGGACATGTAGATGGTGTCATCAGGCTCACTCACGGGATAAACCGTCATCGGGAAGACAAGTGCCGTTGCATACCATCCATATCCATCGTAGTAAGCACTATCAACTGCAACACCGACACTGGAAAGACCCCATTTCACAAAGTTACCATTATTGATGGTCTGACCCATACCGCCATTGTTACCGCTGCCGTTGACGTTAATCCACCACCAGTCATTGTAGGGAGTCGAGAGGCTCACTTCGCCATCGTTGAACATAATGTTACTCACACTACTCCAGCCATCGTATTCATAGCTGAAACGCGGGTCGTCGTTCGCGATGGCGGTCATCATGCTGCTGACGGTGGCATCACCGTTCCAGCGGTAGCCCCAGGCAAGGGCGGTATCGGCCCAGTTGACAGCCAGGATAGCCTCGTTGGAACCGCTACCCACCCAGTAGATAATCTCGTCAGCAGAGATAGTGGCATCCACCACTGTAGTAGTGTCAGTAGAAGCATCGGCGTAGCAGTTCTCCATGGTGAAGAACTGTCCGGCGGACATTTCACTGCCAGCGGCGCTGTAAACGTTGACGCCATTGGCGTTCAGAATCTCGAAGCTGCACTCGCTGTCATAACTGCCGCTGACCCAGTTGAAGCTGATGGGCATGCCGGCGCAGATGCTGACGTAGCCGGTCAGGGCGCTGCTGCCACTGGGCAGGGTGAAGGTGCTCACCACGGCACCGTTCTGCATTACATTGATGGCAGCATTATTCCAACCGTCGCCATAGCTGTCGGCACCCACGATGGCAACCTCGCAGTTGCCGCCGGAGCACTCGGTGGTGAAGGTGGTCGAAGTCCAGAACGAAGTATCGCTGGAACCGCAGATGGCAGCCACCGAGACCTCGTAGGTGGTCATAGGATTGAGGTTGGTGAGGGTGTAGAAGTTGGAGGTGGTTACGTAAGCCATGTTGTTGACAACCACTAACCATTCCGTCTCATTGCCGGTGGCCTCCCACATGATAGTGGCCTCGGTGGCAGTGGCGGTGGCGACGAGGTTGGTCGGAGCCGAGCAGGAGAGGGCTGCGATGCTCACATTGTCGACTGCGGCGGGAGGATTATTGCCCGTGCTGTTGTCGTTGCACCACATGAAGACAAGGTTGTAGTTGCCTGCTTCGGCAATGCTTACAACCTGGTGGTTGTTCTGCCAACTGTCGAAGAGGTTCATCTTGCCACCCAAGTCGTACCAACCGGCAGGGGTTGTGGTGGTATAACTATAAGTGCTTGTAGAACCATTGGGCAACAGGTTGGCGATGAACTGGAAGTTGGCGGGAGCCAACCATGCACGCATGTAGTCGTAGTTGCTTTCGCCCACGCTCTTCCAATCGAAACTGACGGCATAGCTGCCGGCGGCATCGATACTGATGGTACGGTAGGCATAGCTGATAGCGGATTGGCTGTTGGTGTAGCTGTTGCTTACACCGTTGTCGTTGGAGACATAGAGTGCGTTGGAGCCGTTAACGCTGGTGGCGGAGCCGGTAATCCAAGCGTTGCCTCCATTGACGAAGAGCCAGCCGGCATCCTCGCCGGCCTCGAAGCCGGTGGCATAAGGCAGCATGGCAGGAATGGCACTGGTGGAGAAGGAAATCTCAGCAGTCAAACCCAGGCTGCTGCCGCAATTGGCAGCCACGCTGATGGTGTATTGGGTCATCGGCATAAGGTTTGTGATAGTGAATGTGGTGTCGAAGACTGAAATCTCGCTGCCGTTCATAAAGACAGTGTAGCTGTCGGCCACAGCATCCCAGCTGATGGTAGCACTGTTCTCAGTGACATTGACAAGGGTCAAGCCGGTAATGTCAGCACAAGCAGGCAGTACCTCAAGGGTGAGGTCGTCAAGGTACATGGTACCGTTGGGCGAGAATGCCATTACAGCCACATAGGCATTGGTGCTGTTGGCGTTGGCCAGCGAGACGGTGTACTTGGTGTACTCCGTGGCATCGACGGTGACGGTCTCCACCGGAGTGAAAGTGCTCATGTCGGCAGGGTTGCTCATGGTACCCACCTGAAGAGAGTAGGTGTTGCTGTTCCAGCTCTCCCCCTTAGCCCAGAAGCTGATGCGGTTTCCGTTCATCGGGTAGGTCTCTATGTCGAGTGCGGGCAAGACGAATCCCATGACAGTGTTGACGGTGTCGCTACCATAACTATAGTAATAGAATTGGAGTGCATTGGTGCTATTGTAACCACTCGAATATTGGCTGACATAGGGATAATCGATGTAATAGCCGGTGCTTAAGTTGTTGATGCGGGTCCAGCACCATGGGAAGGCCAGGGCATTGGTGGTGCCCTGCAGGTTCTGGGCTTCGAAGTCCATGGTGTAGGGCAGGGTGCTGATGGCGTCGCACTGGGTGCGGACGCTTACGCGGGTCATCGTGGAGACATCACCTGTGCCACAGTTGGCCTCGATACCGAACACATATGGAGTGTTGGACTCTAGGTTATTGACGACATAGAGAGTATCAGAAATGTTGCTAGCAACGAGAATGGTGTCGGTATTGGTGATATTGTAGACATTATAGGTAGCGACGGTGTTGGTGGGGTCGCTCCAGTGGAGGGTAACGCTGTTGCTAGCGGCCTCAGCATACTGGTCGCGGACGCGGGCACAGGTAATCACAGCACCATCGTTGCAGCCGAGGAGCTTGTACCAAGCAGGCGTGTTGCTGGCAGTACCATCCGAGACTGCGCTAATGTTGTATTGGTTATTGTCGTTGAAGACATAACGGGCCAGCTGTGCATCGGCGGTGTAAGCCTCGAAGGAGGATCCGTTAGCATAGCTACCGTGGTTGCGGATGACAGCAACGACGATGTTGCTGGTGCCGTCCCACACGAAGGGCGTGGTGAACATCAGTGTCTGCCAGTCGGCAGAGGTGTAGCTCATGTCGCCACTCCAGACCTGCTGGAAGCTGCTGCGGTCGGCCGTGAAGCCGGCGCTGAGATTATCATCACTGGTATTGGCCAGATAGACTTCACAGTTGGTGAAGTAAGTGCCACCATCGGTATTGGCAGGCTTAAACTGCAGAGCCTTGATGGTGCCGATACCTTCCAGGCGGTCGGCGGGGATAATCACCTCGCTGTAGCTGTTGTTGTAGTAACTGTAGCCGGGGACGTAGCTATTGACAGCGTCGCTGGCGTCGGCGTTCTTTACCGTCACCGAGCTGACACCTTCGCCACAGTCCATCGTGTAGTTGACGCTGAGCATGAGGAACTCGATGCTGTCGCAGCCATCGATTGTATACTCAATGTGTGGATAGAGGCCATCACCGGTGAGGGTGTCGCCGTACCATACATAGTAGTTGGTTGCGGTGGCTTGGATAGTGTCGTAGTACTTGGGGTAGATGGTCAGCACGAGGGTGCGGGCTACCATGCAGCCATATTCATCATAGATGGTATCGCCATAGATACCACTTTCGGTGAAGGTATAGCCGTCAAAATAGTAAATACCGCAAGCCTCGTCCTCGTAGGTCTGGTGGGAAATACCGTCGCAGACGGTGCGGACAGAGACCGTCGCCAGCGAGCTCACATCGTCGGCCGAGCAGACAACCTGCACACCGAAGGTGTATTCCGTGTTGGAGGCGAGGTTATAGATGGTGTAGCTATTTCCGTAGACAAAAGTGTCTATCACTTCACCATTCATATATATATTATAGAATCCATTGCTAGTGCTGTCACCCCAATAGAGGGTAGCACTGTTGGTGGTGCTAGTGACTGTCAAGCCATTGACGGGCAGACAGGAGGGGCAAGCGTTGTCGAGAGTAAAGATGTTTTCGCTCTGGGCACCAGATCCGGTATAGACCACTGTGCCACCACCGTCCAGAATTTGGAAAGAGGTTTCGTCAGCATAGTTACCGTTGACCCAGTAGAAGGAGACCGGAAGGGTGGAGCAGACGTTAAACTCGGAGGTGAAGGAAGAACCACTTTCAATGGTGAAGGTGCCGATGGTGTTGCCACCCTGGACAACATTGATGGCATTGCCGTTCCAACCGTCACCATAGCTGTCGCTACCGACGATGGTGATGTTGCAATAGTTGCCAGTGCAGTCGATGAAGGAAGTGTCGCTGCCACTGTCTTCCAAAGTGGTGAAGGTGTAGCTGGTCCAAACAGAGGTGTTGCTGTCACCGCAATTAGCTGCAACGGCAACCGAATAACTGGTCATGGGCATAAGACCCGTCATTGTAAAGCTAGGAGTGCTGGTCCAATAGACCTCCCCGTCACTCTCAGAATACACATACCAAACCGACTCATATCCCAAGCTCTGCCAAGTGATGGTAGCTTCGTTAGCAGTGGTGGTAGCAGTGAGATTGGTAACGGGCAGGCAGCCAGTGCTCTCCAGAACAAGGATATTATCAACGTGCAGGTTGTTGTCGCCACCACTTTGGGTCGATTGGGCATAGAAGGCCACACGGACGGTCTGACCAGCATACTGTGCAAGGCTGACATACTGGGTCAGGTAGGAGGTGCTGGCGATGGAGGTCAAGTTGATGTCTGAGAGCAGG
>JBGUXP010000004.1:0-69067 GCA_045222295.1 Bacteroidales bacterium
TTCGGTGACGAAGCGGTTTTGCATCGTCACCAAGAGCTTGTGTAGCATGTACATGGCTTGGTGGATGAGGGTGATGCAGAGATTGGCTATCTCTTCGTCGTTCATCTGCCGTATCTTGTCGGCATAGTCCTTTTTGATTTGCTCGCTGCGGGCATACTGCCGCATCTTCTCGTAGCGGGGATGGAGGTTGCCCCACTGCTGCAGGTTGCGCACCCGCAGGTAGTCCTCGTAGTCGTCGAGCAACTCTTCGAGGCTTGCTTTGGCGACATTGGTGAGCTTGATCTCTGTCTCGCTGGAGGTGGCAGCGGCCTGATTGCCTTCGGCGATGTTCTGTTTGCCGCTGCGAGCGGCTTGCACCATCTGGTCGACGGTGCGGTCGCCCTTGCTCAGATAGTGCTGGGTGAAGTAGTAGGTGATGTCGTAGATGATTTCGGTGACTTGATAGACACGGAGGTGGCGGTAGTGCCCATGCTGTGGGAGGAAGGTGATGGGAGGCTTCTTGGAATTCTGATTACTCTGAGTGTTCGGAGTAATCTGAGTGTTCGGATTACTCGGAGTATTCTGAATATTCTGATTATTCTGAGTAATCTGAGTATTCTGATTGTTCTGATTATTCGGATTGTTCATGGGCAGTTGTTTTGAGAAAGGGAGGCTGCCGGTGACGGCAGCCTCCCTAAAATGATGCAGGAATTGCTTATTTCTGCATGGTCTTTAGCCTCTCCGTGAGCATCGGGACGATCTTGTGGAGGTCGCCGACGATGCCGAGGTCGGCCACTTGGAAGATGGGGGCGAACTTGTCCTTGTTGATGGCGATGATGAGCTCGCTCTCCTCCATGCCGGCGAGGTGCTGGATGGCACCGCTGATGCCGCAAGCCATGTAGAGGGCGGGACGGACGGTCTTACCCGTCTGGCCGACCTGACGGCTGGCATCCATGACGCCGGCGTCGACCATAGCACGGCTGCTGGAGACTTCGCCGCCGAGTTCGTTGGCGAGGGCCTCGAGCTTGCTGAAGCCGTCCTTGGTGCCGACACCGCGGCCGCCGCTGACGAGCACTTTGGCCTGGCTGATGTCGGTGATGGTCTTCTCTTCCTTGACGGTCTTGACGAGCTTCACGCGGGCAATCTTCTTCTCATCGAAGGTGACCTTGTAGTCGACGACTTCGCCTTTGCGGCTGGGGTCGGCAGCCATTTTCTGCATGACGCCGGGGCGGACGGTGGACATCTGCGGGCGGTTGTTCTTGCAGAGGATGGTGGCCATGAGGTTGCCGCCGAAGGCGGGACGGGTCATGCGGAACTCGTGGGCCTCGTCGTCGCTGATCTCCAGCTTGGTGGCGTCGGCGGTGAGGCCGGTGCGGTTGCGGGCGGAGACGCGGGGGCCGAGGTCGCGGCCGATGGTGGTGGCGCCGATGAGCATGATGCTGGGCTTCTGCTCGGTGATGATCTGGGTGATGGCCTCGGTGTAGGGCTCGGTGAGGTAGTCCTTCAGCAGGTCGTGGTCGACGACGAGGACCTTGTCGGCACCGTGCTCGATGAGGATGTTGGCGAGGGGCTTGATGTCCTTGCCGAGGAGCATGGCAACGACCTTCTCGTTGTTGGCGTCGGCGAGCTCGCGAGCCTTACCCAACAGCTCAAGAGCCACATTCTGCAGTTTGCCGTCGCGCTGCTCGGCAAACACGTAAACGTCTTTATATTCTGCTAAGTTCATGGCAATCAAATAATGTGTTTCTCTTTCAGTTTATTGACGATGAGGTCGACGGCCTCTTCGGGGGTCACCTCGAAGGTCTGGCCGGCGGGCTTGAGCTGCTTGGGGAACGACTTGAAGACGCTCGTGGGCGAGCCGGCCTTGCCGATGTGCTCTTCGGGCACGTTGATGCGGTCGGCGCCCCACACCTCGACTTCCTTGTCGAAAGCGGTGACGATGCCGCTGACGGTCATGTAGCGCGGCTGGACGCTGCTGGCCAGAGCGGTGACGACGCAGGGGGCCTGCATCTCGAGCACCTGGTAGCCGTCCTCGAGCTGTTTCTTAATCGTGAAGGTCTTGGTGGCCTCGTTGTACTGGAGGTCTTCCATGTAGGAGACCTGCGGCAGGTCGAGGTGCTCGGCAATCTGGGGACCCACCTGTGCGGTGTC
The DNA here is from genome assembly GCA_045222295.1 of Bacteroidales bacterium. Lineage (GTDB taxonomy): Bacteria > Bacteroidota > Bacteroidia > Bacteroidales > P3 > Colimorpha. Next base: position 2,131 of record JBGUXP010000004.1, read on the forward strand.
GCCGTCGATGGCCTGGCGGCCGGTGATGATGAGGTCGAAGTCCATGGTGCGGAGGGCACCGGCGATGGCGCTGGAGGTGGCGAGGGTATCGGCGCCGCCGAGCTTGCGGTCGGTGAGCAGGATGGCGCGGTCGACACCCATGGCGAGGGCCTCGCGGAGGATGGCCTCGGCCTGGGGCAAGCCCATGGTGATGACGGTGACGTGGGCACCGTACTTGTCCTTCAGCTGCAGGGCGTACTCAAGGCCGCCCTTGTCGTCGGGGTTCATAATCGAGGGAACGCCCTCGCGGATGAGCGTACCGGTCACGGGGTTGATTTTCACCTCGGTGGTGTCCGGCACTTGCTTTATGCAAACTACAATATTCATTTTTCTGAGTATTCTGATTACTCTGAGTATTCTGAGTATTCTGATTAATTATTTGAACAACTTACCGGCAATCACCATGCGTTGCACTTCGCTGGTGCCTTCGTAGATCTCGGTGATTTTGGCGTCGCGCATCATGCGCTCGACGGGGTACTCGCGGGTGTAGCCGTAGCCGCCGTGGAACTGGACGGCCTTGGTGGTCACCTCCATAGCGGTCTCGGCGCTGAAGAGCTTGGCCATAGCGGCATCGGCGCTGTAGGGGATGCCGTGGTCTTTCTTGTAGTGTGCCGAGCGGCAGAGCAGACGGGCGGCCTGCACCTTGGTCTCGAGGTCGGCCATCTGGAACTGCGTGTTCTGGAACTGGCTGATGCTGCGGCCGAACTGTTTGCGCTCCTTGGTGTACTTGACGGTCTCGTCCATAGCACCTTGGGCGATGCCGAGGGCCTGGCAGGCGATACCGATACGGCCACCGTCGAGGGTCTTCATGGCGAGGCCGAAGCCTTTGCCCAGCTGACCCAGTTGACGGTCTTTCGGGATGCGGCAATCCTCGAAGATAAGCTCGGTGGTGGCGCTGCCGCGGATACCCATCTTCTTCTCCTTCTTGCCGATGCTGAAGCCGGGGTCGGTCTTCTCGACGATGAAGGCGCTGATGCCCTTGGTGCCGAGGCTCTTGTCGGTCATGGCGATGATGATGAACACGTGGGCGTAGCTGCCGTTGGTGATGAAAATCTTGCTGCCGTTGAGCACCCACTCGTCACCGTCGAGGACAGCGGTGGTCTGCTGACCGGCGGCATCGGTACCGGCGTTGGGCTCGGTGAGGCCGAAGGCGCCAATCCACTCGCCGCTGGCGAGTTTGGGCAGGTACTTCATCTTCTGCTCCTCGGTGCCGGCCTCAAGGATGGGGGCGGCGCAGAGGCTGGTGTGGGCGGAGAGGATGACGCCGGTGGTGGCGCAGACGCGGCTGAGCTCCTCGACGGCCATGCCGTACATGACGTTGGTGCCGCCGGCACCGCCGTACTGCGTGGGGATGGGGATGCCCATCAGGCCGATCTTGGCCATCTTCTCAACGGTCTCCATGGGGAAACGCTCCTCCTCGTCGACTTCGGCGGCGAGGGGCTTGACCTCCTTCTCTGCAAACTCGCGAATCATTTGCAGGAAGAGTTCTTCTTGTTTGGTGAAGCTAAAATCCATATATTTCTGAGTATTCTGATTAATCTGAGTATTCGGATTATTTTGACTAATTACTTGACAGCAATTGTCTCGATTTCCACCAGCACGCCCATGGGGAGGCCCTTCACGGCGAAGGCGGCGCGGGCGGGGCAGTCGGTGTTGTAATACTTGGCGTAGACCTCGTTCATGGGCTTGAAATACTCCATGTCGGCCAGCAGGCAGGTGCTCTTTACCACATCCTGGAAGGTGTAGCCGGCCTCGTCGAGGATGGCCTTGATGTTCTGCATCACCTGTTCGGTTTGGGCGGTGATACCCTCGGGCACCGTCTTGGTGGCGGGGTTGATGGGAATCTGACCCGAGATGTAAAGCGTGTTGCCTGCCTGAACGGCCTGGCTGTAAGGTCCGATAGCCGCAGGGGCGTTGGGTGTGTTGATGATTTTCTTCATGTTATTATAGTTTTAAAATTATTTCTGAGGGTGCAAAGTTACGCATTTTTTTTGGATAATTATTAATTTTCTATAAAAAAATCTCTTCTGTGTTATCTAGAAATCTTATTTATAGTGTTTTATATGTCCTGATAGAAAAGTTGGACATACCTTCGTTTTCCGTCATTTTTCCGCTCTTTCTAACTGTCTGATACTAAGCACCAACTCCGTATCAAGTCCGACTCAACTCCGTACCAACTCCGACCCAAGTCCGACTGGGGTCGGAGATGACACGGTGGAGGTGCGGTGATGGAATGATGTTCGTCTTTTGTATTCAATTTTTTTTCGTATCTTTGCATCCGTATTCAAATGGCAATGGAATGAAAATTTTGGGATTGATGTCGGGCACGTCGCTCGACGGTATCGATTTGGCACTCTGTGATATTGACGAACACGGCTACAGGGTGTTGGCTGCCGAGACAGTGCCCTATCTGGCCGAGTGGAAGCAACGGCTGTCGACGCTTGAGAAGGCCTCGGCCTACGAGTATGCCCTTGCCAACGTGGAACTTGGACACCTCTTCGGACGGACTATCAACCGTTTCCTTGAGGGCAAAGAACGTCCCGAGGCTATTGCGTCGCACGGCCATACCATCTTCCACCAACCAAAGCTTCAATTGACTACGCAAATCGGTGACGGTGATGCCATTGCCGCCGAGACGGGGTTGCCGGTGGTCTCCAATTTCCGCACCCTCGATGTGGCCCTCGGTGGGCAGGGGGCACCGCTGGTACCTATCGGCGACGAACTACTTTTTGGAAAGTATGACGCCTGCCTCAACCTCGGCGGCATCGCAAACATCTCTTATCGCGCTGACGGCAAGCGTGTTGCCTACGATATTTGCCCCTGTAATATGGCTCTCAACCGCTTGGCTGCCATGCTGGGCTATCCCTACGACGATGGGGGACGCAATGCCCGTGGCGGAGAGGTCCATACCTGCCTGTTGCACGACTTGGATTCGCTGGAGTATTACGCAGAGGAAGGACCTAAATCGCTTGGAAAAGAGTGGTTTGTTGGCCAGTTCTGGCCATTGGTGAAAGGGTTTCTTGGGGTTGTCCCTTCGCAGTCGCAGGTGCGCGATGCTTTGGCCACTGTCACCTCGCATATCGCCATACAGATAGCGCGAGTGATTGAACGTCAGCAGATAAGGATGTTGCTCGTTACTGGTGGCGGTGCATGGAACAGCTACCTGCTGGAACTGCTGTCGAAATATCGATCCGAGATTGATATCACAGTGCCAGATGCCTTGATTGTCAATTATAAAGAGGCACTTATCTTTGCCTTGCTTGGTTATCTGCGACTTACGGAAAAAGTCAATACTTTGGCCTCTGTCACTGGGGCAAAAATTGACTCGATAGGTGGAAATATCTCTGGAATAATTAAGAATTAAGAATTGAGAATTAAGAATTAATTGTTTTGTAATTTACTGATAGTTAGATGTTAAATTTGAACTTTGGACTTTGTTCTAAAAAAAATTTGGCCATATCGGAAAAAGTTAGTACTTTTGCACCCGCTTTTGAGGCGATAGAAAGCCCAGAGATGGCGGGATAGCTCAGCTGGTTAGAGCGCTGGATTCATAACCCGGAGGTCATCAGTTCAAGTCTGATTCCCGCTACACGAAAAGACATCTGCACTATGTGTGGATGTCTTTTTTTTATGTGCTGGTGGCAATATTTACGTGCGCTCTTCGTTATATCTGTATTATGGACGACAAGCATCTTTATAGCAACTTTGAATATGACTCGGCGCTGAACGTGATGGAAGGCATCAAGCAGCCCGAGCAGGTCAGCAATTCATACGTGGAGCGCATGCGTGCCTTGCGCATGAAAGAGCCGACAGTTGAAGAACTGGTGAGTGGCATCCTGCATGGCGACCGCACACTCCTCAGCCGTGCCATCACCTTGGTGGAGAGTTCCCGATTCGAGCACCAGCGCAAGGCGCAGGAGATCATCGAGCGCTGTCTGCCCTATAGCGGCAAGAGTGTGCGCCTGGGCATCACCGGTGTGCCCGGTGCCGGCAAGAGCACGGTGATAGAGGCCCTTGGCAAGATGCTTACCGCCCATAACCACAAGGTGGCCGTGCTGGCTATCGACCCCAGCAGCGAACGCAGCAAGGGCAGTATCCTCGGCGACAAGACCCGCATGGAGGAGCTCAGCGTGGACCCCAATGCCTTTATTCGTCCCAGCCCCTCGGCGGGCAGCCTTGGCGGTGTGGCGCGCAAGACGCGCGAAATCATCACCCTATGTGAGGCGGCAGGCTTCGACGTGGTGATAGTGGAGACCGTGGGTGTGGGACAGAGCGAGGTGGCCGCCCACTCGATGGTGGACTTCTTCCTGCTGCTGCAGCTGGCCAACACCGGCGACGAGCTGCAGGGTATCAAGCGCGGTATCATGGAGATGGCCGACATGATAGCCATCAACAAGTGCGAGCTCGACAAGCAGCGTTCCGAGTTGGCCGCGGGCCAGTTCCGCAACGCCCTGCACCTCTTCCCGATGCCCGAGAGTGGCTGGATGGTGAAGGTGATGCTCTGCTCGGCCTATACCAAAGAGGGCATCGAGGAATTGTGGAACTCGGTGATGGAGTATGTCACCTTCACCAAAGGCAACGGCTACTTCTATCAGAAACGCCAGCAGCAGAACCTGCGCATCATGACCGAGGCCATCGAGAACGGCCTCCGCGAACGCTTCTACGGCACGCCCGGCATCGACGAGCGTATCGAGCAGCTGAGCAAAGAGATTCTCGAAAATAAAATTTCCCCCTACGCCGCCGCCGACACCCTGCTGGGATGATATACATTCACGTACCCTTCTGTCACCGCAAGTGCACCTACTGCGCTTTCTACTCGAAGCCCGTGACACACACATCCGAAGGGTGGAGGAGTGTGATTTCTGATTATGTAGATGCTCTCATCAACGAGATGTGCCAACGGCGTGGAGAACAGGCACATCCCATCAAGACAGTCTACTTTGGTGGCGGGACTCCCAGTATCTTGCCGTTGAACGAGTTGGGACGTATTGTCAAAGCTCTGTACGATAATTTTGACCTCTCGCAGGTCGAGGAGGTGACGTTGGAAGCTAACCCTGAAGATTTGACTCTCGACTACCTTCAGGGGCTTAAGGATTTGGGAATTATCAACCGCCTGAGCATCGGTATTCAAAGCCTGGACGACGAGGTGCTGCGTCTCATTGGCCGTCGCCATACAGCGGCGCAAGCCATCGCCGCTGTGGAGAATGCCTTTGACGCAGGTTTCCATAATATTAGTGTGGATTTTATCTATGGTCTTCCCGAGGTTGGAGGTCGAAAGTCGGAGGTCGGAGGTGATTTTTCATACCTCATATCTCATACCTCTGACCTGATCAAACATGTCTCGGCCTACGCTTTGACGGTGGAACCCGGCACTGCGCTGGCTGTCCATGTAGAGCAGGGGAGGGTGATACTGCCCGACGAGGACGAGGTGGTGAGGCAGTATGAACAAATTTGCAAGCTGTTGGAGGAGAATGGATTTGTTCAGTATGAGGTCTCTAACTTTGCTCGTCCGGGGTTCTATTCACGACACAACAGCCGCTACTGGAACCGCATCCCTTACTTGGGGCTTGGTCCAGGAGCTCACAGTTTCACTCTTTCCAATGGTGGCTCTACTTCAGTCGCCCACGGCGGAAAGCGCCGGTGGAATAAACCCGATGGTACCTTTGGAGAAGAAGAGCTTTCTGAGGTCGATGCTTTCAATGAGTTGGTGATGACTTCGCTGCGTACCACCCGCGGGCTTTCTTTTGCTGCTATTCCCGAGGAGCATAAAAAAAGGCTGCATCGATTGATGCAGCCTTATGTCAATTGTGGTTGGATTTCAATAATTAACAATTCCTATCGACCTACCAGAGAGGGACTTCTTCATGCCGACGGCATGGCGGCCTCATTCTTCCTCTCCTGATTCCAGGTCGTCGGGGGCAAAGTCGAGCTGTTGCGGCGGCTCAGCATAGATGTTGTCTTTTATGATGTAACCTTTGTATACATCTTTGATTTCCTGAAGGAAAGCGTAGGCTTCGAGGCGGGTGCGGAAGTCGCCGACCTTCACCTTGAAGTTGGGCTCATCGTAGACAATGTAGGCCTGCATCTGAGGATAGTCAATCATGAAGCGGTCGCGCAGGCTGAAAGCGCTGGTCTTCGAGTTAGTGCCCGAGAAAGAGGCTATCTGCACACGGAAGCCGGGCATGGTCTTCACACGGTTGTTGAGTTCGACATGAAGCGCCACCATGTCATTGACAGCCACATCTCCTTTTACAGTGACACGGCCGGTCTGTGCCGATGCAGAATCGAGAATTGAAAACTGAAAACAGAGAATTAAGCTGATGAAAATCAGTCTAACTATTCCACATTTTCCTCCTTGCACTTTCATCTTTCCTCTTTTTTAGTAGTTGGCGGTGTCGGCGAGCACCTTCTTTGGACGAACGGTGAGTACGGGAATCTTGGAGTTGGTGAGCATCTGCTGTGCGAAGTTGCCCATGATGAGGCTGGAGAGAGAACTTTCCTGCTCAGTCATGATGGTAATCATGTCTGCTTCCACCTTCTCGGCATAGGCTATGGTGTCGAGAGAGACGTTGTTCTTCACGTCGATGAATTCGGTGATGTATTTGACACCAACCTTGTCGAAATGACGCTGAACCATGCTGATATAGGTGTTCACCACTTTGCGGACACTGGCGTTGGAAGTGGTGTAAAGACCCAGCAGATGGATTGTCGACCCGAAAGTTTTGGCGAAGGTAGCTGCCTGGCCTGCCTTTTGGCGGGTATCGTCGCTACTATCGATGGGGACTATGATGGTGTCCAACGATTTGTTGAAGTTGAAGTCCTCGCGAATCAACAGCACAGGTACCGGCGAAAGCTCGACGGTGCGGAATGTGTTGCGTCCCAAGAGTCCTTTTTTCATTCCGCTCATACCGTGTGTACCCACGATAAGGAGGGCGGCGTTGTCCTCTTCGGCCTGTTTGGCAAGCTCCTCAGAGGGGTTGCCTTGACGTAGCACATATTCCAACTTGATGCCTTTCAGCAGGTGTGCCACTCCTGCGTTGCGGCGTTCAATTTCGGCTCTGATGGGGGCTTCATCCTCCTTTTTTTCTTTCACATAGACTAGACGGATGTCACTTTGCCAGCGGTTGGCAATGTCAATGGCGAGGTCAACGGCATAGGCCGAACCCGAAGAAAAATCGAAACCAACTACAACTTTATTCATAATTATAGTGTTTTATTTTGACGATACAAAATTACGAAGAAAAAATGAATTGACCAAATTTTTTTTGAAAAAAACGTTGTTTTCGACAGGGTGTGGAAAAAAAATTTTGCTGTTTGATATAAAATATGTACTTTTGCAGTCGCTTATTGTTATAAATATTGTAATAAAAAATCGAATAGAAAACCTAAAACACAAAATAATAACATGACTCAACAAATCTTGATTGCGGTATTGGTGTTAGGCGTTATCGGCGCCTTCTTTGCCGTGGTGCTCTATTTTGTAGCCCAAAAATTCAAGGTGGTCGAAGACCCGATGATTGACGATGTCGCCGAAGTGCTTCCCGGAGCCAATTGCGGCGGCTGCGGAAAGGCTGGTTGCCGCGCTTTTGCAGAAGCGTGCGTTGCCCAGGGTAATTTGGATGGTCTGCGTTGTGCTCCCGGCGGTGATGCTGTGGCACAGAAGATCGCCCAAATCCTCGGTTGTGCCGTCGAACAAGGCGAGCCCCAGGTGGCCGTGGTGCGTTGTCATCCTGCCAACTGTGGTGAGAGCCGTCGTTCCAACTATGACGGTCTCCGTTCCTGCGCTTTCGCCAACACGGTGTATACTGGCGAGAATGGTTGTCCCTTTGGCTGCCTGGGTTGTGGCGACTGTGTGGCTGCCTGCCAGTTTGATGCCATCCACATGGATGAAGAGACCGGCACTCCTGTCGTTGACGAGGAGAAATGCACTGCCTGCGGAGCCTGTGCCAAAGCCTGTCCGCGCCGTGTCATTGAATTGCGCAACAAGGGCAATAAGGGTCGTCGTGTCTATGTGCGTTGCATCAACAAAGAGAAAGGTGCAGTGGCTATGAAGACCTGCAAGAATGCCTGTATCGGCTGTGGCAAGTGCGCCAAGGTGTGTCCCTTCGAGGCTATCACGGTGGCCGACAATGTGGCCTATATCGACTTCACCAAGTGCAAGGCTTGCCGCAAGTGCGTCACCGAGTGCCCCACCCACGCCATCACCGACGTGAACTTTCCGGCCCCTGCCAAGAAGCCTGAGGCTCCCAAGCCCGCCGAGGCTCCTGCCGCCCAGGCCGCTCCCGCCACGGAGGCCAACTCTTAACTCATAACTGTTAACTCATAACTGTAAAAGAGATGAAGACTTTCAAAATGGGTGGTGTCCACCCCGAAGAAAACAAGATATCCAATGATGCCGTCATTGAGGTGATGCCCGTGCCGTCACAGATGGTGGTGCTGATGAACCAGCACCTCGGTGCCCCCGCCACCCCTGTGGTGCAGAAGGGTGACAAGGTGAAGGTGGGTCAGCTCATCGGCGAGGCGCAGGCTTTCATGTGCGCCAATGTTCATTCTCCTGTCAGTGGCACTGTCGCCAAGGTGGAGCCTTGCAAGGATGCTTTTGGTTTAGCCAAGCCTGCCGTTTATATCAATGTGGAAGGCGACGAATGGATGGAGACCATCGATCGTACGCCCGATATCAAGCGCGAATGCACGCTTGAGCCGAAACAGATTGTCGACAAACTGAAAGAGATGGGCATTGTGGGCCTTGGTGGTGCCACATTCCCGGCTCATATCAAATACAGCGTTCCCGAAGGCAAAAAGGCAGAATACCTCATCATCAATGCTGCAGAGTGTGAGCCCTACCTCACCTCCGACTACCGTGTGATGATGGAGCATGCCGAAGAGGTGTGCATCGGAGTAAGCATCCTGAGAAAAGCCCTGGGTGTTCCCAATGCCTACATTGGCATTGAGAGCAATAAGCCAGCTGCGATTGCCAAGATGACCGAGATGGCCCGCCAGTTTGAGGGCATCATAATTGAACCTTTGAAGGTGAAATATCCGCAGGGTGCCGAGAAACAACTCATCAACGCTGTTACCGGACGCAAGGTTCCCAGCGGAAAACTTCCTATCGATGTGGGCTGCGTGGTCTCCAATCTCGGTACCGCATTCTCGGTCTACGAGGCTATCCAGAAGAACAAGCCTCTCATTGAGAATATCCTCACCGTGACGGGTAAGAAGTTGCCTTCGCAGCACAACTACATTGTCCGCATCGGCACTACCTACAACGACATCATCAAACATTCCATCGGTGAGTTGCCAGCCACTACCGGTAAGGTCATTAGTGGTGGTACTATGATGGGTAAGGCTGTGGTGAACCTCGATGCTCCGACGGTGAAGGGTAACTCGAGTGTTTTGGTGATGGACGAGAATGAGGCACGCCGCAATCCTGAGACGGCCTGTATTCGTTGTGGCAAGTGCATGCACGCCTGCCCCATGGGTTTGGAACCTTACCTCTTCTCGGCCCTGGTGAAGAATAATCGCATCGAAGAGGCCAAGGAACATAACATCCTCGATTGTATCGAGTGCGGCTGCTGCTTCTTCAGTTGTCCGGCCAATAAGCCGCTCACTGACGAGATACGCCTCGGCAAGAACAAGGTCCGTGCCATGATGGCCGCGAAGAAATGACCATAAAAGACCTTAAAGACCTTAATGACTTTAATATTATTATAATATGAATCTATTAAATATATCGGGCTCGCCCCATGTACATAGTGACGAGTCGACAAAGAGAATCATGTGGCGTGTCAACCTGGCCTTGGTGCCGGCGTTGTTGGTTGCCATTGCCTATTTTGGGGTGAATGCCCTTCTGGTGAGTCTCATTTCGGTGCTGAGCTGTGTGCTCTTCCAGTGGCTGATTGAGAAGTTTATTCTGAAAGTGCCCTCAACCATTTGCGACGGCTCGGCCATCGTTACGGGTCTGCTTTTGGCCTTCAACGTCCCTGCTACAGTGAGTATGATGTGGATTGTCATCATTGGCGCCCTTGTGGCTATCGGCGTGGGTAAGATGAGCTTTGGCGGTCTGGGTAAGAACCCCTTCAACCCCGCATTGGTGGGCCGCGTGTTCCTGCTCATATCTTTCCCCGTGCAAATGACCACCTGGCCAGTTGTCGACGGCATCTTTCCGATGAATTTCGATGTGGCCACCGGGGCCACGCCCCTGGGAGCCTTCAAGGAGGGCGCCCTGCCTGAGGGGGTGACCTTCATGGATGCCTTCTTCGGACATATTGGCGGTTCGCTCGGCGAGGTGTCGGCCATCGCCATCCTCCTTGGCGCAGCCTACCTCTGCTGGAGAAAGATTATCACATGGCATATTCCAGTGACCTTTATCGGCACCGCTTTCGTCTTCAGTGGCATCCTGTGGCTGGTGAACCCCGAGACCTACATGGATCCCGTCATGACCATTCTCACGGGCGGTATCATGCTCGGCGCCTGCTTCATGGCTACCGATATGGTGACCTCGCCCATGGCCAAGAGCGGCCAGCTCATCTTCGGCTTCGGCTGCGGCCTGCTGACCATCATCATCCGCAACTGGGGCGCCTATCCTGAGGGTGTCAGCTTTGCCATCCTGCTGATGAACAGTGTCACACCGCTTATCAACCGCTGGTGCAAACCCCAACGCTTCGCTTGTTAAACCTGTAAAAACTGAATGATTATGGCAAAGAAAGCTCAATCCACATTGGTCAATATGCTCCTGTCGCTGACCGCCATCGCGTTGGTGGCCGCCGCGGCGCTGGCCGCTGTCAACGCCGTTACGCAGGACCCCATCGCCCAGGCCCAGGAAGCCAAGGTGCAGGCCGCCATCAAGGCTGTGCTGCCCGCTTTCGACAGGCTCGAGGCTAAAGATATCGACGGCAGCAAGTGCAACGTCGCCTACGATGCCGAAGGCAATATGGTCGGAGCCGCCATCGAGGCCGGCAACGACAATGGTTTCGGTGGTCACCTCCAAGTGATGGTCGGCTTCGACCAGGAGGGCAATGTCTACGGCTACAGTATCCTCGAGAGCCACGAGACTCCCGGTCTCGGTGCCAAGGCAGGCGAGTGGTTCCAGAAAGACGGCAAGGGCTCGGTCATCGGCCGCAACCCCTCGTCGCCCCTCACCGTCAAGAAGGATGGCGGCGATGTGGATGCCATCAGCGGCTCCACCATCACTTCACGTGCCTTCCTCACCGCTGTCAACGATGCCTACGCAGTATTCACGAAAATCAACGCCTAACCTATAGGAGATTCAGATATGAACGCAAAAGATATTATCAAGAACGGTCTTATCAAAGAAAACCCCACATGGGTGCTCATCCTCGGTATGTGCCCCACGCTGGCCACCACTACCTCGGCTGTCAACGGCATGATGATGGGCCTGGCCACAGCCTTTGTGCTCATGATGTCCAACATCGTTATCTCGCTGCTCAAGAGCGTCATCCCCGACAAGGTGCGTATCCCGGCCTTCATCGTGGTCATCGCCACCTTCGTCACCATCGTCCAGATGGTTATGCAGGCCTTTATGGCCGATATGTATGAGACCCTCGGCCTCTTTATCCCCCTTATCGTTGTGAACTGCATCGTCCTCGGCCGTGCCGAGGCCTTTGCCTCGAAGAACGGCGTGTGGCATTCCGCCCTCGACGGCATCTTCATGGGCCTTGGCTTCACTTGGGCACTGACACTCATTGGCATGGTGCGCGAGTTGCTCGGTACCGGCTGCATCTTCGGACACAGCCTTATCGGTGGCGCCGACGGCATGCTGATGATGATTCTGCCCCCGGGAGGCTTCCTGGCATTAGGTTTCCTGATGGCTCTTGTCAACCATCTGCGCAAGAAAAGTGTTAAAAAGTCATAAAAAGTGTTAAAAGTGTGAGCCCAAAACGGCACCTTGTACTCTTAATATTAGAAAGGGAAAAAATATAGAATCAAAAACAGAGAAAAATGATGAAAAAAATGGTCATAATCGCCGCCTTGTTCATGGTGGCGGCAGGAGTGAGAGCACAGGATTGCGAGGCGCTCATGCTTCCCTATTTCGGCAACGATAGAGTGAGTATGGAAAATTATCAGACGGCGGCTCCATACAAGTATGAATGGCGTTGTGCGTATGCCAAGGCTGCTTTTTATGAGGCTGATGAAGTCCCTGCAGGTGCCGATGTGTTTCAAATCAGCGAGGTGAAAGATAAGTTTACGGGCAACACCCTCTCGGCAAACTATGTGGTGGACCTCAACACGTTGAGCTATTATGGATATACGTTCTATGATTTCCAGTTGAGATACCCCAAGGGTGACAAAACCCTCTGTTTTGCCACTCCGGGGTCTGTGCATCCATATCTTGTGCTTCGCTCGATAGAGGAAATGCACGAGTTGGCAAATGAAATGATAAATAATAACGCTTCAAACAGATAGGCTATGAAAAAGATCTGTCTTTCCTTGATAATATGCATGCTGTCGATAGCGACGGCATACTCACAGTTGACCATGGTTACCTTGAAAGATTCCACCTCTGGGCAAACGGTATCTTTTGATTCGACCAATGCTGTGGGTATACTTGACAATGGAGGAGAAGGTCGCTATGTTCCAGGGGACCACTATATTACGATTACTTCTACATGTGATCCCTATCGTTTCTTTCTTAAATTAGGAGAACTGGACATAGATTGTCTCGATACGTTGTATATCTATGATGGTCCGTCCATTAGTAGCCCTGTCCGTGCAAAAATAAACAATTGCACAGGCCATTTTGCTGGTCAGGAGATTTTTGTTTCTCCGAATAACACTAGTGGAATGCTCACAGTTCGGTTTGTTGCTGTCAATGGATCTCAGGGTGGTATGGGATTTTCTCTAGGTACTAACTGTGGAATCCCGTGCGAGAAGGTGGAGCCCGTGATTGAGTCTGCATTCTATCGTACACGTAATGGTGTGATTTATGACACAGCATACTTGCGTGATGTGCCGGTCTATGATACAACATGGAATATTAGCCTTTCTGGAGACACTCTTGGAATTGCTCATATTGACACGAATTATTTCGTTGGTGCTCACCTCTGTGTGGGTGATGGCGTTATCTTCCGTGGGCATGGTGTGTATTCTAATAATCATGGATACTATACCCCCTCTGATGCCACAACTTTTTTCGTTTGGGATATGGCTAATGATGGTGATACGATTAAAGGTACTGGTCTTACTGAAATTACTTATAGGGATTACCAAAAAACGGGTTGCTATGATATGGAGCTTTCTCTTACCGATGCTTATGGATGTGCCTCTCAGACTTATGTGTCGGTCAAGGTTCGTACTTCGGTCAACCCAATCAAAACTATCTTTACACTAGCTGATATTTGCAATCGCGATTCGCTGATGGTTAATATGGGTTATAGCGGCGAAAATGCAACCCTGACCCTGCGAGAGGTGGAATCGAATGAGACTGTCTCCAAAATCAATGAGGTGAGAACCTTCATTCCTGATGGCCCTAATTGCCCTCCAGGATTTTATGAGGCTCCAGTTACTTTTACCGAGTTCCCTGCCAGCAAGCGTATTACTCGTGCTTCCGATGTTTGTTCCATTTGCCTTAATATGGAGCATTCGTTTATTGGTGATGTCACGGTGTCTATCATCTGCCCTACGGGTAATCAGGCTTTCCTATGGTATGGAAACCAAGATCCTGATCCCCGTGACGGCAGGAATGAATCGGGTAGTGCTGGTTATGGTGGTGGTGGTACCAACCTTGGATATGCTCTCGATAATGGATCTTCTGACAGTGGCTGCGACTCATTGAACAACCCCTTTGGTGGCGGTTTGGACTATTGCTTCTCCCGTAATGGAGATTATGTCCTTGTCACCGGCGAGCGTGCTGATGCTGTCGTTGGACGTCCTGTCCGTCCCGGTGCCAACAACTGCTATATTACCGGTACGAACTTCAAGGATACATACAGTAATGTTACTGTAGGACCGGAACCTTCTTACTTTAACAACGGAGGCGGACAGACGTACACATTAAGTGGTACAACCAAGCATCCTAGTGACCGTGCAACGAAAAGCGATTACTATATTCCTTACACCGATTTCAGCGAGTTGATTGGTTGCCCCTTGAATGGTACATGGAAAATCAGGGTTCATGATAAGTGGGCTATTGATAATGGATGGGTTTTTAGTTGGGGTATGGATATCTGTGGAGTCACGCAAGACGATGACTGTAAATATACGGTAGGAATTGATTCTCTTGTATGGCGTCCCGACCCCGATCCGCAGTATCATGACTATGAATTGGGCCATTATCGCGGACTCAAGGTTGAGCAGGCTTCTTCCACTGTCTCTTATATCTCTTCGCCCGACACAGCTGGATTCTTCCCTATCAATGTGTTTGTATATGATGAGTTTGGTTGTGTGTGGGATACCAATACCCGAATCACAACCTACTGGACACCCCAGCCCAGATTAGGTGCTGATACGGCTCTTTGTGGTGTTGATCGTGCAATACTTGACGCTACCGATCGCCATGCTGCTACCGAGAATTACACCTATATCTGGTCGCCCTTTGGACAAAATACGCCTACTATCGTGTCTGCCGATGATGCTCACGGTAACATCCCCTATGTTGTAAGCGTGATGAATACGCGTAATGAGACAGTTTGCACCACACGTGATACTATCAATGTTAACGTCCGTAAACAACCTCTGCCTAATTTTACACCCGAGCCTTTCACTTTTGAAGGATGTGCTCCCATGACCATCCATTTTGACAACCAAAGTATTGATGCCCAGAGCCACCTGTGGGTCTTCGGAGACGGTATTATCTCTGAGCTCCCTAGTCCCACACATACCTATTCAGAGGGTATCTACACCTTGAAGTATTATGCTACTTCTGACGAGGGATGTGTCGATTCCATCATTTCCGAAGGAGGTATTGCGGTTTATCGCAAACCAGAGGCTTCCTTCACTTGGGATCCCGTCTATCCGTCGGTGGCTACGCCTGTGGTCAACTTCAATAATACCACGCCGCATTCTGCGAATACTCGTTACTTCTGGGAACTCCAGTACACTAGCGACAACCCGCTCTCCTTTGAAACCCTTAATGGCCGAGATGCTACTTTCGACTTCTCGAGATACAACAATGGAGACATCTCGGGCAACTATAATGTTCGTTTGATTGCCCGCACCGACAACCTTGCACCTTCGGGCAACATGGTCTACTGTTCCGATACCGCTGCCAACAACATCCTCATCATCAACGACTATTTACAATTTCCCAATGTGGTGACTCCCAATGGCGATGGCATCAACGATCGTTTCGTTATCCAGAATCTCGTCAATGGTCTTGCTTATCCTATCAACAGCCTCGATATCTATAACAAGTGGGGCGCTCGCGTCTACCACATGGAAAACATTTCAAGTGATGACGACTTCTGGGATCCCTCGGACATGCCCGACGGTACCTACTTCTATCGCTTCTCTGCCCGAGGCTACAATGGCAATATCGAGCACAATGGAGCCATTGAGGTGATTCACTAAATCCTTTAATGAACACTCCACAAGCACCATTCTCATGAATGGTGCTTTTTTTATTTCCTATGTCAAAAAAAAATTGTATTTTTGCACCCCAATTGTCATGATAGACCAAGAGACCATACAACGCATTATGGATGCCGCCCGTATTGAGGAGGTGATAGGCGATTTTGTCTCTCTCAAGAAGCGCGGAGCCAACCACATAGGCTGCTGTCCCTTCCACAACGAGAAGACGCCTTCGTTCTATGTCTCACCCTCGAAAGGCATCTTTAAGTGCTTTGGTTGTGGCGAGGCTGGCGATGTAGTGAAGTTTTTAATGAAACATGAGCACTACACCTACCCAGAGGCGTTGCGTTGGTTGGCACAGAAGTATAACATCGAGATCCGAGAGGAAGAACAGACCGAGGAGCAGAAAGAACGTCAGAACGAGCGCGATGCCCTATTTCATGTCTCCGAGTTTGCGCAGCAGTATTTCGCTGACCTGCTTTATAACGACGAGATGGGTCGTGCCGTTGGCCTCAGTTATTTTCACAGCCGTGGTCTCAGCGACGAGGTGATTAGGAATTTTGGCCTTGGCTACTGTCTTGACGAGTGGAGCAATTTCACAGACCATGCCCGCAAAAATGGTTACAGCGACAGTGTACTCGAGAAGACCGGACTGACGATATTCAAAGACTCCGACTTGTCTGACAAGACTGACCCGTCCGACCACCGCCGTCGTTCTTACGACCGCTTCCGAGGTCGTGTCATGTTTCCCATCTACAGTATCTCGGGCAGAGTGCTTGGATTCAGTGGACGTGTGCTCAGCAGTGAGAAGCAGGCCGCCAAGTACGTCAACTCCCCCGACTCCGATATCTACAACAAGAGCCGCATTCTCTATGGCCTTTTTCAGGCCCGCATGGCAATCTCAAAAGCCAACAAGTGCTATCTTGTCGAGGGCAATATCGATGTCATCTCTATGCATCAATCTGGTGTGGAGAATACGGTGGCTTCCTGTGGCACCTCTCTCACCACCGAACAGATACGTCTCATCAAGCGTTATACTCCCAATGTCACTGTGCTCTATGATGGCGACTCCGCTGGCATCAAGGCAGCCCTCCGTGCTGTCAACCTGCTCTTTGCCGAGGGCATGCATGTGCGCTGTGTTCTCTTCCCCGATGGCGAGGATCCCGATAGCTATGCCCAGAAATATGGCTCAACAGCCTTGCAGGAATATCTGGCCTCTCATGAGGACAACTTTGTCATCTTCAAGACCCGTGTCCTGCTCGATGGTGTCAAGGACGACCCCATTCGCAAGGCCGAGCTCGTCAAGGAAACCATCGACACCATAGCCCTTGTGCCCGATCTCATTGAGCGCACTGAGTATATCGCCCAATGTGCCAACTTGCTCGATGTCCCCGAGGAGGCTTTGGCATCTGAACTTTCCAAAGCCGTCAATCGCAATCGATTGAAAAACTACGAGGAGCAGACCACAAGTGAAACCTCAAGCGACTCTAGCGACTCTAAGGCCCCTAGGGCCCCTAGTGACTCTAAGGACTCTAGTCCCTCTAGTGTCGCTCTCGCGCCCCAGGCTTGCGAGCGCCACCTCATTCAGCTTCTCCTCAACCACGGTGACCAGACCCTCACGCAGACTCTTACTGCAGATGATGGCACTCCACAGGAATATACCTATACCGTGGCTCAAGCTATTGTTTCCGACTTGCAAGGTGACGAGCTATGTTTTTCTGATCCCCTCTGCCAGCGCATCTTTAACTATTTCGCCGATACCCTCTCTCGTGGCGAAGTACCTGATGCTTCCCACTTCATTACCATTGACGACGAGGATCTTCGGTCCTTCGCAATCTCGCTCATGCTTGACACCTTCCGTATTAGTGAGACATGGCGTCAGAAACAGGTTTTCGTTCCCTCTATTGAGGACAATCTTCAGACTGATCTTTACGAGTCGATATTGTCCTTTAAGCTCAAGTGTATCGAAGATCGCATCGCTGACAATGCACGTCGTTTCCGTGAGGCCAAGGATGATGAAGAGATGATGATACTCCTCTCCGAGAAGAAGAACCTCGTTGACCTCCACCGCAAGATTGGCTTGGCACTTCACAGAGTAATAAACTAGAATTTCTAGATAATCTAGGAATAAATATAACAATGGACATACAGACCCTTAAACAACGCTACGATATTATTGGCAACGACCCCAAACTCCTCATGGCCCTCAACAAGGCTATCCAGGTGGCACCCACAAACCTCTCCATACTCATCACTGGTGAGAGTGGTGTGGGCAAGGATGTCTTCTCGCGCATCATCCACGAGAACAGCACCCGCAAACATGTGCGGCAGGGTAGGGGGCTCATCTCCGTCAACTGTGGCGCCATCCCTGAGGGCACCATCGAGAGCGAGCTCTTCGGCCATGTGAAGGGAGCCTTCACAGGTGCTGACCGCGCGCGCAAGGGCTATTTCGAGGAGGCCGATGGGGGCACTATTTTCCTCGACGAGATTGGTGAGTTGCCATTGGCCATGCAGGTCAAGTTGCTCCGTGTCCTCGAGAATGGCGAGATTATCCCTGTCGGCAGTTCCACGCCGCAGAAAATCGACGTGCGTGTGGTCGCCGCTACCAATGTCGACATCGTCAAGGCCGTCCGTGAGGGACGTTTCCGCGAAGACCTCTACTACCGCCTCAACCAGCTCTCCATCTATTTGCCTCCGCTACGTGAGCGCAAGGAAGACATACCCTTGTTGTTTCGCAAATTCTCATCCGATGTGGCCGAGAAATACCACATGCCGCCAATCGTCCTCACCGAGGATGCCCGCACCATGCTCATGAACTACCCCTGGTATGGCAACGTACGCGAACTAAAGAACATTACTGAGCAGATAGCTGTCGTCGAGACCGAGCGCAGCATCACCCCGGACATCCTGCAGAACTATCTCTCCTATATTCCTGCTGAGCGCATGCCGGTTGTGGTACCTGACACGCAGACCCCTGCTGCCGCTAGCCAGATTACCGATCGCGAACTGCTTCTCAAAGCCCTCTCCATGGGACAAATGATCAATGAGATGCGTGGCGAAATCAATGACCTTCGCCAGATGGTCCAGCAACTCACCAGTGGCAATAACTATCCACTACCCCCAGCCCACTACCCGCTATCCACTCATAATGAGGAGGAGTTTTTGACTCCCGAAATCATAGAGGACGAGGCTGTCAATCTTGAGGACCGTGAACGCCGTGCCATACTCCGTGCCCTCGAACATAGCCAGGGTAACCGTAAGCAGGCTGCCGCCGACCTCCATATCTCCGAGCGCACCCTCTACCGTAAGTTGAAGGAATATAATATTAGTGAATAAAGGATCGTCGGCTCTTTGCTGACATTGTAAGATGAAAACTAACGATATACGTATTTCTCTCCCTGCTTCCAAGAGTATGAGTAACCGCTGGCTGATGATCAACCATCTCACCGGCGGTCACTTCCGTATCAACAAACTCTCCACCTCTGGCGACACACGACTGCTGCGTCAGCTATTATTACAACTTGAGGAGGGTGGTGGTTCGGGAGTCTACTATTGCAATAATGCCGGCTCCGTGGCCCGCTTCCTCATGCCGCTGTTGGCCATCACCCCCGGACACCATACGCTCACTGGCGATGAACGCCTCTGTCAGCGTCCCATGGCACCACTCATCGACGCTCTGCGTCAGATGGGTCTCCGTATTGAGTGTACTAGTCAGGAGGGTTTTCTGCCCGTCAATATCCAAGGGGGCATACCCACGAGACGCACCGTCTCGGTCGACCCTCTGCTCAGCAGCCAGTTTGTAAGTGCATTACTGCTTATTGCCCCTCGTATGGCTGAGGGCATCTCGCTCACCATGACCCAGCGCCCCACATCGCGCCCTTACATTGAGATGACTTGCGACGCCCTGCGTCAGGCGGGTATCGAGGTGCGCCGTTCTTCCAACGGCCGCACCTATTATGTCCAGCCCTTTGTTGGCAAGCCCAAAGCTGCCACCATTTCTGTGGAGCGCGACTGGTCGTCGGCTTCCTATTTCTACACTATGGCCCTCTTGAGGCCCGACCTGCGTATCCGTCTGCTCGGTCTGCAGCTCGACTCCTGCCAGGGCGATAGTGCCACCGACGCCTTCTTCCGCCTCCTCGGCGTGCAGTCCACCGAGGTGCGTTCTCCCTACCGATCCGCCGCGCGCTCCATCACCATCCAAGGTCCTCAGCCGGAGGAACGTCGTCCGTTACCCGGCAAGGTGCAGTTCAATTGTCTTGACTGTCCTGACCTTGTGCCTACTTTCGCTGTGGCCGCTGCCGCCGCTCGGGTTCGTGCCTCCCTCAAGGGTGTCAGCAATATTGCCCTTAAAGAGAGCGACCGCATGGAAGCCATCAGTACAGAATTGCAACGCATGGGAGGTAAGGTGACCTGCACGGCCGAGGAAATGGTCATCATCCCCTCGGAACTCCATCCCGTCGAGCCTGTCCGCACCTACAACGACCATCGTATCGCCATGGCATTTGCGCCCTTGCGGCTTCTTTTCCCCGACCTGCAGATTGAGAAACCTGAGGTGGTCGACAAGTCGTTCCCCGAATTCTGGCAGCAGTTCGACCTGGTGCTGCAAAACAAGGTTTGAAAAAGCTCATCGTTATCACTGGCCCTACGGCTTCTGGAAAAACCGCCGAAGCTGTTCACCTTGCACAAGAGCTTGGGACTGAAATTCTTTCCTGTGATTCGCGCCAGTTCTACCGTGAGATGCGCATCGGCGTGGCCCGCCCTTCCGACGAGGAGTTGGCTGCCGCTCCCCATCATTTCATTGCCTGTCGCTCGGTGACAAAGCCTTATAATATCTCTGACTATGAGCGCGATGCTGTGAGCTTGCTTGACAATCTCTTCCAACGCCACGACACTGTTATCGCGGTCGGAGGCAGTGGCCTTTACGTCGATGCCCTGCGCTTAGGTGTCACCTCCATGCCCGATCCAACACCCGAACTTCGGGCGCGTCTCCAGCAGATGCCTCTCGAGGAAAAACGCTCTCAGCTACAGATGCTTGACCCTGAATATTATGCCCGTGTAGACCTCCGTAACCCTGTGCGCCTGCAGCGAGCCCTGGAGGTCTGCTATATGACGGGACATCCTTATTCCCAGGTGCTCGCCGAGAGCGAACCCGCCTCTCGCCCCTTCGACATCGAGGTGCGTGTCATCCAGATTCCGAATTCCGAACTTCGAACCAGAATCGACCAGCGTGTCGACCGTATGATGGCAGAGGGACTCCTCGACGAAGTGCGGACGCTCCTCCCTTACCGAGAACTCACCACTCTTCGTACCGTTGGCTACCGAGAACTCTTTCCCGTCCTCGACGGCACTGCCCAGCTAGTTGATGCTGTGGCTCAGATTAAGCTAAACACCTGGCACTACGCACGTAAGCAGCTCACCTGGTGCCGCCGCTATATCTCCTCTGTACATCCTCTGTAGTTCCTCTGTACATCCTCTGTATATGCTCTGTGTCCGACACAGAGAAAAAACATGGGAAATACCGTGTAGATTTTTTTTGTCCAGTTTTAAAATAAATTGTATTTTGCCGCACTTAACAGACAACCGACCGATGCTCTGATAAGTTTATAATCATCTGTCTTTTAGTTTGAAACAATGAAAAGTCAGGCTGCGGGAACAGCCGTGAGTTTTTTGACATTGTCCATTGTTTAACTTTAAAAGAGATGATTATGAAAGACAAAAGAATCAGAATCAACAAGCGCATGATGGCATGGACCGACGGGACACGCACGCACGTCATTACCAGTGTGTGGCGGCAAGTGGATGACTATGGGCGCACGATGCACAACTCTCCGCGCCCCCGGCCGCTGGGTGCACGAAGGGTAAAAAAAGAGGGCTTCCAATCGGAAGCCCTCTTTTTTTGTTTTATCAATATTTGTAGAAGCCTTCGCCAGTCTTGCGGCCAAGGAGGCCGGCGCGGACCATCTTGCGGAGCAGGGGGTGGGGACGATACTTGGGATCGCCAAACTCTTTGTAGAGCACCTCCATGATGGCCAGATTAACATCGTTGCCAATGAGGTCGGCCAGGGCCAGGGGACCCATGGGGTGGTTGGCACCGAGCATCATGCATTTGTCGATGTCCTCGGCAGAGGCAATACCGTCGGCGAGGATGCCGACAGCCTCGTTAATCATGGGGATAAGGATGCGGTTGACCACGAAGCCGGGGGCTTCCTTCACCTCGACAGGCTGTTTGCCGATGGAGGTGGCAAGGTCGACGACGCATTTGGTTACCTCGTCGCTAGTGAGCTGGCCGCGGATGACCTCGACGAGGGCCATGCGGTCGGCGGGGTTGAAGAAGTGCATGCCGATGAACTGGGCGGGGCGCTTGGTGCAGGCGGCAATCTCGGTGATGGAGAGCGAACTGCTGTTGGTGGCGAAGATGGTCTCGGGCTTGCAGATGCCGTCGAGCTCAGTGAAGACATCCTTCTTGAGCTGCATCTCCTCGACGGCGGCCTCGATGACGAGGTCGGCATCGGCGAAGGTGGCGTAGTCGGTGGTGGTGACGATGTTCTTGAGGAGGGTGTCGACCTGTTCCTGGGTCATTTTGCCTTTCTCGACGAGTTTGCCGTAACCTTTGGCGATGGAGGCCATGGCTTTGTCGAGGCTGGCCTGGGTGCGGCTCTTCATGACGACAGGCATCTGGGCGGCGAAGGCTTTCACAATGCCTTTAGCCATGGTGCCGGTTCCGATAACACAAATTTTCATGTTGTTAATTATTTAAATGTTAAACGATTATTTCCCTTGGAATTCGCATTTGCCTTTCTCTAGGAAGGCTTTCATGCCGTTCTTCTGGTCCTCGGTGGCGAAACACTGGCCGAAGGCGCGGCTCTCAAAGGCGATGGCGTTCTCGACGGGCATGTCGTATTCAGCATCGATACAGAGTTTGGCGGCGCTGACGGCAAGGGGGGCGTTGGCGGCAATCTGACTGGCAATTTCCATTGCGCGGTTCATCAATTCTGCCTGGGGTACCACCTCATTGACCAAGCCGATGCGGAAGGCATCGTCGGCTTTGATGTTCTTGCCAGTGTAAATGAGCTGTTTGGCCATGCCCTGACCCACGAGGCGAGCGAGGCGCACGGTGCCGCTAAAGCCAGGAATGATTCCCAGACCCACTTCTGGCTGGCCAAAGCGGGCGTTGTCACTGCAGATGCGTATGTCGCAGGCCATGGCGAGTTCGCAGCCGCCACCAAGGGCGAAGCCGTTGACGGCTGCGATGACAGGGCAGGCGAGGGTCTCGAGGCGGCGGAACACCTGGGCGCCACGCTGACCGAAAGCCTCGCCTTGCTGGGCGTTGAGGGTGGCCATCTCGCTGATGTCGGCTCCTGCTACAAAGCTTTTCTCGCCGTCGCCGGTAATGATGAGGCAGCGGTAATTGCCATCTTCGAACTCGTCGAGGTATTCGTCAATCTCACCCAGAATGGTGCTGTTGAGGGCGTTGAGGCTCTTAGGCGCGGAGATGGTCATGATGGCAATGTAGCCACGTTCTTCTATTTTAAGGTGTTCGTACATAATCTGTATTGTTTTTTTGAGACTGCAAAGGTACGAAAAAATACCGATGTGGGAAAATATTTTTTATTCTTTAGGTTTAAGACCAAGAGTGGCGGCGATGTCAATCATCATCTGCCAGGCGGCGGCGCGGTCGTTGGGAATCTGGCCGTCGAGGATAGCATCCTTGATGGCATCCTTAATGGTGCCTATCTCGCGGCAGGGGCCGATTCCGAAGGTGGTCATGATGTCCTCGCCACTGACGGGGGGCTGGAAGTTGCGGATGCGATCGCGCTCCTCTAGTTCGACGAGTTTCCGTTTTACCAATTCGAAGTTGGCGCGGTGGCGACGTTGCTTCTCCTCGTTGCGGGTGGTGATGTCGGCATTGCAGAGCAGCATCAGGTCGTCGATGTCGTCGCCAGCCTCGAAGAGCAGGCGGCGCACGGCGCTGTCGGTGACGACATCTTCAGCGAGGATGATGGGACGCATGTGGAGCATGACAAGTTTCTCCACGTAGCGCATCTCCTCTCCCAAGGGTAGGCGCAGGCGCTTGAAGATGCGCTTCACCATGTGGGCGCCGCGGGCCTCGTGGCCGTGAAAGGTCCACCCCTGCTTGGTGTCGTAGTGCTTCACGCCAGGCTTGCCAACGTCGTGCAGCAATGCACTCCATCTCAGCCACAGGTTGTCGCTGCCGGCAGAGACATTGTCCAGCACCTGCATGGTGTGGAAGAAGATGTCTTTGTGTCCACGACCATCAACTGTTTCTACTCCAGCGAGGGCGCTGATTTCGGGGAGGATGAGTTGCATGAGGCCACATTTCTGCATGAGCTTGAGACCGAGGGAGGGGGTAGGAGAGAGCATGATTTTGTTGAGCTCTGTAGTGATGCGTTCGGCGGAGACAATCTCAATACGTTTGGCATTACGGGAGATGGCCTCGAAGGTGTCGTCAGCGATGCGGAAGCCGAGCTGCGAAGCAAAACGCACGGCACGCATCATGCGCAAGGGGTCGTCGCTGAAAGTAATGTCAGGGTCTAGAGGTGTTCGTAGGATACCCTCGTT
The DNA here is from genome assembly GCA_045222295.1 of Bacteroidales bacterium. GTDB lineage: Bacteria > Bacteroidota > Bacteroidia > Bacteroidales > P3 > Colimorpha. Next base: position 26,275 of record JBGUXP010000004.1, read on the forward strand.
GAGGTCGTGGATGCCGCCGAAGGGGTCCATAAGTTCGCCGTAGCGGTCGGCATTGAGACAGACGGCGAGGGCGTTGACGGTGAAGTCGCGGCGGTTCTGGTCGTCCTTGAGGGTGCCGTTCTCGACGATGGGCTTGCGGCTGTCGTGGGAATAGCTCTCACGGCGGGCACCGACGAATTCTATCTCGAGGTTGTGGTAGCGGAAAGAGGCTGTCCCGAAGTTCTTGAAGACCGAGACCTTGCTGCCACCGACAGTTTCCGAAACAACCTTTGCTAGTTCTATGCCGATATGAACCTCGCCACCTTCGTCATTGCCGATGCATACTACGTCGATGTCGGTGCAGGGGCGTTGCAGGAAATAGTCGCGCACCACGCCGCCGACGGCATAGGCATCGATACCCAGACGGTCGGCGCATTGGCCGATTGTGTGGTAGAGGTCAAGTCCGAGGTCGATCATGGTTGGCTGTTAGTAAATCTGTGTGGTGGCGAGGGTGCCGTCGGGGTTGTAGATTTCCCATGTACCGGTGCGGACACCTTCGTGGTACTGGCCAATATAGTAAGGGATACCGTTCTCGCGGAAGACCTTGTAGGGACCTTCCTCTTTGCCGCCGACAAATGAGCTCTCTGCCTGGGGGCTGCCGTTGGGGAAATAGAAAATCCACCGTCCCTCGCGGAGGCCGTTTACGGTGGTTCCTTGGCTGCGCAGCTGCATGGTGGAGTAGAACTGGTACCAGAGTTGCTGCTGGCCGACAATGAAACAGACGGTCATGGGGTGCCCCTCGGGGCCACGCTCGACGACGCGCAGCGAGTCACAGTTCTTGATATAGGGGGCTCCGTCGGGACCTAGGAACTGCCATGTGGCGTTGAGACTGTCGGTGCCTTCGAACTGGCAGATGGCCACCACCGAGTTGTCGGCGGCACGGTATTCGTGGGTTGTGGTGTGGCTACAGGCGGCGAGAGTAAATGCCGCAAGCGTGATTATCAGCAGTTTTTTCATTTTCTTTGAGCTTTATTTGGCTGCAAAGATACGAAAAAAAATAGAATTAGGGGTGGAGATGGTTGTAAAGGAGGGCTCCTTTGGCGGGACCGATGGCCTCGGAGAGGTCGGCCAGGGTCTGGATTTGAATCTGTTTTACCGAGCCGAAACGTAGGAGTAGTTCGTGGGCTGTCTTGGGGCCGATGCCGGGGATGTCGGTGAGCGAGGTTCGGAAGGTGCCTTTGGAACGCTTGTCTTTGTGGAATGTGATGGCGAAGCGGTGCACCTCGTTCTGTATCTGTTCCAGCAGGTGGAACAGCGGGTCGGTGGGTTTGAGCTGTACCACTGCCACCTCGCCTTTCTCGTTGAAGCGGAGCAGCTCGTTGGTGCGGTGACGGTCGTCTTTGGAAAGTCCTGCAATGGGAATGTCCAGCTGCAGTTTGTCGCGCAGCACGCGGCGAGCTATCTCCATCTGTCCTTCGCCGCCGTCGACAATCAGTAGGTCGGGCAGAGGCTTCTCTTCATTGCGGAGGCGGCTGTAGCGTCGTTCGATGACCTCTGCCATCGAGGCGTAGTCGTCGGGACCTTCAACAGTCTTGATATTGAATTTTCGGTATTCCTTACGGTTGGGTTTACCCTTGGTGAAACGCACCATGCCGGCCACGGGATAGGCCCCTTGGATATTGGAGTTGTCGAAGCACTCAATCTCCATTGGCAGTGTGGGGAGCTGTAAGGCTTTCTGTATGCGTTCCAGCAGTTTCACCGCCTGTGGGGCGGCCTCGCCGTCGGTGAGGGCCCGTTGGTGGCGGCATTGTTTCATGTAGCTCTCCACATTGCGTAGAGAAAGTTCCAGAAGTTTCTTCCGGTCGCCGCGGGGGTCGGCGTTTTGCTGCAGGTAGTCCCCGGGGATGTCGGCCACGCGGAAAGGCAATATGATTTCGTGGGCCGTACTCCCCGTCTGTTCATGCAAGGCAGGGACGACGGTGCCCAGAATCTCCTCGTTACTCTCGTCCAACTGTTTCTTTATCTCGTTGCTGAAACTGTAGATGATGCTACCGTTCTTGATGCGCATCATGTTGACGTAGGCGTACTTCTCGTCACTAAGGATAGAGACCACGTCGACATCCTTTACATTGGTGTCCACCACTGTCGAGCGGCTCTGGTATTCCTCCAGCAGGTGAATCTTCTTCTTGAGGGCCTCGGCCTCTTCGAAGCGTAGCTCCGCGGCCAGGGAGAACATTTTTTCTTTCATTGCCTCTATAATCTCTCCGAAGTCGCCTTTCAGTATGCGGCGGATGTTCTCTATAGTCGCATGGTATTCTTCCTTCGACTGCAATCCTGCGCAGGGAGCACCACAGAGGCCTATCTGATGCTTCATGCAGGGCCGTTTTCCCATGGTGTCACAAGTGCGGTATTGGAACAGCTGTCGGATGATGTCCTGCAGCTCGCGCAGGATGCGTCCGTTGGGGTATGGACCGAAATATTGCCCCTTCAGATTCCTCCTTCGCGTGTACAGCAGTCGCGGGTATTCCTCATCGGTGATGCACAGGTAGGGATAGCTCTTGTCGTCTTTAAGCATCGAGTTATAGCGTGGCTGGTAGCGCTTGATGAGGCTATTTTCCAACAGCAGGGCATCAACCTCGGTGGCGACGACAGTGACGCGGATGTCATAGATGTTACGGACTAGCATCTTGATTTTGGCACTCTTATCATCGTAGTGGGAAAAATAGCTACTGACGCGGCGCTGGAGGTTTCGGGCCTTTCCCACATAGATGACAGTTCCCGAGGCATCCAGATGCTGATACACGCCGGGGTTCTCGGGAATTGTCTTCAACCGCATGGCGATGCGGTCGATATTCTTATTGATACTGCTGTCTATCAATCGTCGAGGGCTTTGTAGTCAATCTCTGTGCGCTCGATGTCCAGTGTCAGGCTGTAGAAGCCTTCTAGCTCATACTGGCTAGTGGCCTGACCAATTTCCATGCGGTAGGTGCCTTTGCTGTTGAAGGAGAAGAATGGGCGTATGTTCTGTCTAACTACTCTCAGGCCGTCGCGGCTGCGCCCTTTTTGCGGCTCACCCTTCCAGCGGCCGTTCTCCATCAAGTTGATATAGGCGTAGAACATGCGGCGTTCTCCATCGGGGCTGTAGAGGTTCACCGTCAGTGGCAGTTGCGGGTTGCGCATCATGGCACTATCTACTACCACCTCGAAGTCGATGCGGTAGTAGTCGTCGGGATTGTTTACATTAATCTCGAAACTCTCCGGCGAAAAGCGCTGCCATACGGCACGGTCGAACTTACGGGTTTCATTCACCAACTCACCTTTTCCGTCACAGGCGGTCAAGAAAAAAACACCTAATAATACTGCAAATAAGTTTCTCATTTGTCTTATCTCCTCTTAATCAAAGCTTCCATAATCTGTACCGCGTTGGTTGCAGCACCTTTGCGGATATTGTCGGCCACCACCCATAGGTTCAACGTTTGCGGTTGCGACGGGTCTCTGCGCAGACGTCCCACGAATACCTCGTCCTTATGGTGTGCCGTAATAGGCATCGGGTAGATGTTATGTTCAGGGTCGTCTTGCAGCACTACGCCGGAGGTGGCTGCAATTTGGCGCCGAACTTCCGCAAGGTCGTACTCTCTCTTCAGCTCCACATTGACCGACTCGCTGTGTCCTCCCACTACCGGTACACGCACCACCGTGGCGGAAATCATGATGTCGGGGTCGGCGAAGATTTTCCGTGTCTCGTCCACCAGTTTTTGCTCTTCGGTCGTGTAGCCGCTCTCCAGCCAGTCGCCGCCGTGGGGGAAGAGGTTCCTGTGGATGGGGTAGGGGTAGGCCATCTCCGAGGGTTTTTCTCCGTTCTCCTCGGACTCTAGTTGTCTCACCGCCTTGATGCCCGTGCCAGTAATGCTCTGGTAGGTGGAGACTACAATGCGTCGTATGCCATATTCGCGCTCCAGGGCCGAAATGGCCAGCACCATCTGTATTGTTGAGCAATTGGGATTAGCAATGATGCGGTCGGTGGGTTTCACGGCGTTGATATTGATTTCGGGTACCACCAGCGGCTTGTCGGCATCTTTGCGCCATGCCGACGAGTTATCGATAACTGTCGTGCCCTTCTCTGCAAACAGTGGCGCATACTGCCGCGAGGCGCTGGCTCCCGCCGAGAAGATGGCATAGTCAGGTTTCGCAGCAATGGCTTCTTCTACCGATACAACCGTCAGCTGTCGCCCCGCAAAGTCTATCGTTTTGCCGATGGATTTCGGCGATGCCGCTGCGATGATTTCTTCCTTTCCGAAACCGCGCTCTTCCAGCACCGTCAGCATTTCTCGTCCTACGAGCCCTGTCGCTCCTACTACTGCAATCTTCATATGACTTATCAACGTATCAGCGTTACCGTGCCCGTAAGCACCTTTGTCTGTTTCGGCTCATATTCGTTGGTGTACCTGATGACGTAAACATAGGCACCCTGCACGCACGGTTCTCCTCTCAGGTCTCGTCCGTCCCATGCACAATCCACACCCGTGCACTCAAACACCATCTCTCCCCGGCGGTTGTATATCTTCATCTCTTGACGCAGTGTTTTCGTGCTCACCGAGCTGAATAAGTTATTTCCTGTCGGGTTGTCGGGAGTAAAGGCGTTGGGAATCCAGAATGCCTCCTTGTTCAGCGGGATGTATATCTTCGCCGTGTCCACACAACCATACTGGCTACTCTCTATCAGGATGATGTTTGCTCCGTCCATCTCCGATGGTATTGTGTAATAGGCTGTCGAACCCGTCTGGTCTGAACCATTCGGGAACTTCCACACCCGGCTGTCTCCCCCGATAGAGATGTCTGTCAGCACCGCATTCAGGTTGTCAATCGTGAAATATTCCACATCAGACTGCAACTTGGCAGTCAGTGGATGGAGCGTGAACTGCAGCTGCACAATAGAGTCGCAGTCCCAGCGGTTCTTTAGCACCACTGTATCGGTGGCCATCGTTGCGGTGTTGCTGTTGGTATAGGTATGTCCGTTAATCCATGTGTAAGGCTTGCAGTCGTCTACAGGAACCACCGTCTTCGACACGTCCATCACCGTCAGGTCTAGACGCACCACGCTGTCGCATCCTAACTGTGAATGCAGGGTCACAAACGTCGTACGTGGGTCTGTGCTGTTGGTGTAAGTATTATAGACGTGACCGTTCGTATCCCATGAGTAGGTCTCTCCACGACAGATGCCAGCCACCGTTGTTGAGTCAAACTTCGGGAACACCCTCAGCATCATGGTGTCGAAACTATGGCATCCGCTCGCGTAGTCTGCCGTTATCTCTATGATTAGTGTATCGATTTTGTTTGCTCTAAGGCCTGTCGTCGGCAGCTGTGAGGTCTGTATTGTCAGCAGTCTTGTCTTCGCTGTGTCTCCCACTTTCGTATAGTCCCTCTTCTCATACAGCGCTGTGTCCAACACTAGGGTGTCGTTTCCCGTCACGCGGAACAATTCAGTCATCTGGTAGTTGTCGACAGTCAAATAATTGTTTCTCAGTTGTGGGTCTCCCTCGCCAACCAGCGTGTCAAGCAATATTTTGTTTCCGTTGGAAATGCGCGACACACTCCACACCTCATGTTTAATCTCCTGGAGTTTGTTCATGTCAACCCTCATCCGAGCAATATCTTCAATACACACATCCAGTTTTTTCGGCTGCCTATCTGTTACCGTAACTTTGTGCAGGTTCAGGTAATCTAGCGTGTCCACGCCAACCATAATCGAATCCTTCAGGTCGTAGGGGTTCATATTGGCATCCCTGAACCTTAGGAAGAAGACATACTTTGTCGGCGTCTTCGGACTCACGTAGGCTTTCGTCAGGAACTTGCAAGGGTAGTCGTCGTTCTGCTCGTGCATTGGCAAATAGTATCCGTCTGGGTCGTTAATCGCCGCCGGAAAGTCCTCAGCGTTCCTCAAAGTGTCGTTCACTGTGCGGTGTTCCAACTGGTAGTTAGTCCATACCGTGTCCAGGGTGTATTCAGTCCATACCGTGTCTAGGGTGTAGTCGGTCGTGCTCGTCCACGTCGTGTCCAGTCGGTAGGCCGTCCATGTTGTGTCCAGTCGGTAGGCCGTCCACGTTGTATCCACAACATTTCGCTCTTTGTACCACCCGTAGGTGACAGCCGTTTGTCCCCACGGAGTGAAGCGGAACGCTCTGTATGACATGTTCGATGTGAAGGGATTCAGCCCTGAGGGGTAGAATGCTGCTGGCTTCCCATTGATCTGACTCCATCCGTTTGAGGCCGAAGGATTGCTGTTGGCAACTTGGTTTACACCTGTTGCATTCTGGATACCGATGATACCATTGCCACCGTTCCAACTTGAGCAAACATTCCTTTCCTTGACATGCACCTCAATGATGTTGGAGCCCTCGTAGCAGACAATCTGATAAGTGCAATGAAGCGAGTTGCAGCTATACTGCGGCACGTCGTTCCACGAGCAGATAATCTTACGGCAGGGGTATTCATCGCGCACGCTATAGTAAATGCCCCAGTTTGCGGCTCCAGTCGTGTGGGCACTCGTTGAAGGATAGGTGTCCTCGTATACCCCGTAAATGGCGTCGCGCATATAACTCAAACTTCCGGGAGCTCCACTCAAGCCGTCTGTCCACGGGATGCCGGCCGAATAGCTCCAAGGACAGGAGGGGCCCGTGGATGTAGTGTTAGTGACGGGCACTGGGCCAAAGGCTACCAGTCCGTTGGCTCCCAAGACAAACGATGATTTCTGTATTCCGAAGAAATAGAATGGATAGGGGATAGTGGTCGAATAATTTGAGAAGTTATCGTCGGTCGTAATGGGCATTCGCGTGCCCAGGGCAAACGTCGGGTCGGCAGGGTCATACGGAATCTCGTCTACATAGTATGTACCGTTGAATCGGCGCGCTGGGATGTTGGGCGTGCACGACAGCACTATCTGCCTTTGTTCGCAGGTTACCACGGTGTCCCACCCCTCCCGGCGGTAGCGCACCGTCGTAGTGTGGTCTCCCGGCAGTTCGTGGTGGTCGCCCTTCTGCTTGATGATAACCTCGGGGCAGCGCGACGGCACATCGGGCCAGCGGTACTGCTCACACTCCCCGCCGTACCATATCGAATTCGGCATGCCCGCCGACTGGCTTTGTGCTACATAACCCGTCGCCAAAGCTGTCGCGATAACGACTAACTTCTTTATTGATTTATATTTACGCATAATTCTGTCTTTTTTCTAATAAAATGCAAAGATACAAAAAATTTTTCTTTTTCTACCCTATAGACATAATAAACTTCTTCCAATTTCATAATTAACACAATTTAACATTATTCACCTGCGAGGAACCGGGGTGTCGGCCTGTCAATGTATCTTTTGGAGCCATCTCCTCTGTACATCCTCTGTGTCTCCTCTGTATCCAATACAGAGAAAAAATATTGTTTGCACATACAATAAATAATATATATATACGTTAATGGGGTTGATAGGTTGATAAGAGTTGATAAGATTGGATAAGAATAAATAAAAAAAAACAATTATATTATGAAGAATTTAGTAATAGTTGAGTCGCCTGCGAAGGCGAAGACGATCGAGAAGTTTCTCGGGAAGGACTATACGGTGAAGTCGAGTTACGGCCATATCCGTGATTTGGCGAAGAAGGAGATGAGCATCGATGTGGAGAATGACTATGAGCCCCAGTATCAGATTAGCGACGACAAGCGTTCGCTGGTTAGCGAGTTGCAGAAGGCGGTGAAGAGCGCCGACAAGGTGTGGCTTGCATCCGATGAGGACCGCGAGGGAGAGGCCATTGCGTGGCATCTGCAGGAGACGCTGAAGCTGAATCCGGAGACGACGCAGAGGATTGTCTTCAATGAGATCACCAAGACGGCCATCCTCCACGCCATCGAGAACCCGCGAGGGATAGACATGAACCTCGTTGATGCCCAGCAGGCACGCCGTGTCCTCGACCGCCTTGTGGGTTATGAAATCAGCCCCATCCTCTGGAGCAAGATCAAGCCCGCCCTGAGTGCGGGGAGGGTGCAGAGCGTGGCGGTGCGCCTGATCGTGGAGCGCGAGAACGAAATCAAGGCCTTCGAGAGCAAACCCTATTTCCGTGTGACGGCACAGTTCCACCCTGTCGATAGTCAGAAAATGCTCAGTGCCGAGCTGGGACGTCATTTTGAGACCGAGGCCGAGGCTGAAGCCTTTCTCAAGAGCCTCGTTGGTGTCAGCTTCAAGGTGAGCAAGATAGAGACGAAGCCTGCTCACCGCACTCCCGCACCACCGTTCACGACGAGCACTCTCCAGCAGGAGGCCAGCCGCAAGCTGGGCTTCAGCGTGGCTCGCACTATGCAGGTGGCGCAGCAGCTGTATGAGAGTGGATATATCACCTATATGCGTACCGACAGCGTAAACCTCAGCGATTTGGCGCTCAGTATGGCCAAGCAAGAGATTTCCGCCCAGTATGGTGCCGAATATGTGAAGACCCGCCGTTACCAGACGAAGACCAAGGGAGCCCAAGAGGCCCACGAGGCCATTCGCCCGACGGATATGACGGCCCAAACCATCAATGCTGAGAGCGCCCAGCGCCGCCTCTATGAGCTGATCTGGAAACGCACTGTTGCCAGCCAGATGGCCGACGCCGAAATTGAGAAGACCGAGATGGAAATCTCTACGGGTGGCAACTTGAACTTCCAGTGCTCGGGCGAGCAGGTGAAGTTCGACGGCTTCCTGAAGGTTTACCTGGAGAGCACGGACGACGAGGAACCTGCCGCCGAGGGTGCCAAGATGCTGCCGCGCCTGCCGGAAGGCACTCTCTTGACCATGGAGAGCTGTGAGGCGTCGGAACATTGGACGCAGCATCCGCCTCGCTATACCGAGGCCAGCCTTGTGAAGAAACTCGAGGATCTGGGTATTGGACGTCCCTCGACATACGCTCCCACCATCAGCACCATTCTTAAGCGCGAATACATCATGAAAGAAGACCGCGAGGGCGAGGAAAAGAAAGGCGTTGTGCTGGCGCTGAAGGGTGGCCAGGTGAAACGTACGGAGAAGGTTGAAAAGGGATATGCCGAGAAGGGCAAGCTCTTCCCGACCGACATCGGATGTGTGGTCAACGACTTTCTCATGGGCCACTTCTCGAATATCATGGACTACAACTTCACGGCCACCGTTGAAAAGGATTTCGACGAGATTGCCGCCGGCAAGAAGGAGTGGCGTAAAGTCATCGACCGCTTCTATGTGCCGTTCCACAAGAATATCCGCCAGACACAACAGACGAGCCAGCGCACCACAGGCAGCCGCCTGTTGGGTGTGGACCCCAAGAGCGGCAAGAATGTCTATGCGAAGATTGGCCGTTATGGCACGCTTGTGCAAATTGGCGAGACCAATACCGACGAGAAGCCTTTGTTTGCTAGCATGAAGAAGGGTCAGAGCATCGAGACCATCACGTTGGAAGAGGCCCTCGGTCTCTTCGCCTTGCCTCGCACGTTGGGACAGTTTGAGGAAAAGGATGTCACGGTGAGCATCGGCAAGTTTGGCCCCTATGTGCGGCACAACAACAAATTCTACTCCCTCGGCAAGAACGATGATCCGTATGATGTGACCCTTGAGCGCTCCATCGAAATTATCAAGACCAAGCGCGAGGCCGAGGAAAAGAAGGAAGAGCTGAAGAAAAACTTCCCTCATGAGATAGGCGTGCAGGATGGCGAGGTGGTGGTGAGCAACAGCGGCCGCTTTGGACCCTATCTGACCTATAAGGGTGAGAACTTCCGGCTGGCAAAGACTGTCGACCCGCTGACGATTACGCTGGCTGAAGCAATGGAAATCATTACTAACGCAGGAAAGAAGAAAAGCAAGAAGAAATAAGTGGGTAGATGGTAATGGGTAGCTGGTAGCACATGAAACTGAGTGTAATCATAGTCAACTACAATGTCAAGTACTTCCTCAAACAGTGCTTGTCGTCGGTCTATGGCTCCGAGAGGAGTCTTGCTGACGGCAGCAAGCTGGATTTGGAGGTATGGGTGGTTGACAACGACTCTGTGGACGGCAGCGTGGAGATGGTGAGGAAGGATTTTCCTCAGGTGAACGTCATAGAGAACCACGATAATGTGGGCTTTGCCAAAGCCAACAACCAGGCGCTTGTTCAAATTGGAATTCAGAATTCGGAATTCGGAAACGACGACCTAGTACCTCAGAACTCGGACTTCATACTTCTGCTGAATCCCGATACGGTGGTGGAGCGCGACACTTTCGTTCGCTGTGTGGACTTCTTCCTGCAACATCCCGACTGTGGCGGCCTGACAGTAAAGATGGTTGACGGCGACGGCAACTTCCTCAAAGAGAGCAAGCGCGGATTCCCTTCGCCGGAAGCTTCGTTCTATAAGATTTCGGGTCTGACAAGGCTATTCCCCCACTCGCGGCGCTTTGCGGCCTATTATTTGGGCCATCTGTCGGAAGACGAGGAGAACGAGATAGAAATCATGCCCGGTGCTTTCCTGATGCTACGCCGCGAGGTGTATGAGCAGATAGGTGGATTGGATGAGCGTTACTTCATGTACGGCGAGGACATTGACTACTCTTGGCGCATCCGACTGGCGGGGTGGAAAAACCACTACCTGCCGGAGACCCATATTATCCACTACAAGGGCGAGAGCACCAAGAAGGGCTCGATGAACTACGTCTATACCTTCTACAACGCCATGTCTATCTTTGTAAAGTGCTATTTTTCAGGAGGCAATGCACGCCTGTTCAATGCCCTGCTGAGGATGGCTATCTGGTTACGTGCCACGGTGGCGTGGATGAAGAGGGTAGGAGGGAAGGTGGCAGTGCCGCTGGCTGACTTTGCAGTGGCTTTCAGCGGCTTCTTTCTGCTGAAACAGCTGTGGGCTTCGCAGTGGGCAAACAATATCGACTACTATCCGGTCCAGTATACGCAAGTGGTGATACCGCTTTATATCCTTATCCTGATGTGCAGCAGTTGGCTCGGAGGAGGCTACGACAAGCCAGTGCGTCCCATGCGCATCGTGAAAGGTATGGGGGTAGGCCTGCTCCTCCTGCTGTCGTTCTATTCTCTGCTCGACGAAGGGCAGCGATACTCAAGGATGCTGCTGTTGGCAGGCTCCGTCTGGACACTTGTAGGGATTCTGTTGATACGAGTGTTGCTGAGTGCGATGCATATTAAAGGATACGCGCTACGCGCACGCAGGCGAGGAAACGTGCTGGTCATAGGTTCCGAGGAAGAGGCTGCGCGTGTGCGGAGACTTTATCTCTCGATGGGCATCCCCGCTGAGAATGTCATCACCGGTGCCCCCGGTCAAACCAGTCGTTTGCAGGACCTGATAAGGGTGGAGCGTGTGGAGGAGGTGGTCTTCTGTGGCGCTGACGTGGAACTCAAAGATATTATCTCCCACATGGCTACATTGAAAACCACGGGAGTGGAATACAAGATTGCCCCGGCTGATGGCGATTTTGTCATCGGCAGCGAGAGTATCCTCTCCAAGGAGAACATCTACTTGGACAATCTGGTTCTCGTCACTACTGACACCTGTCGCCGCAATAAACGACTCTTCGACCTAGGTGTCTCTTTGCTACTTCTGCTGCTTTCGCCACTGCTCTGCTGTTTCCAACAGCGCAAAAAACAGTTTCTTGGCCATTGTCTGCAGGTTCTCTTTGGGCATTGCAGCTGGGTGGGCTACCGTGGTCGTAAGGGCGTTTTTACCCCAGCCGACATTGTGGAAACGGTCTCCCCTGAGGTGCAGGAACGCTTGATGTTGCGCTATATGCGTCACTACAAAACCTCCACCGATGCTGCCATCCTGTTGAAAAATTGGAATAGACTATGAAAAAGACACTCATTATACTTTCGCTACTGGTTGTTACGGCCGCAGTGCAGGCTCAGCGAATTCACGGTTTCGTCTCCTCGGGCGTCACATTGTCGCAGATTGAGGGCGACGAATTGAAGGGCTTCAGCAAGTGGGGCTATATTGGGGGTGTGGGCGCTATCGTGGGCTTCGACCGCTACGAGACATGGAACCTCAGCCTCGAAGCACTCTTCTCCCAACGCGGCTCCTACAATGGATCTGGCGATCCCTACAGCCTCTCGTTGCGGTTGGACTATGTCGACATACCGTTGATGCTCCACTTTCGCGACCCCTGGGGCGGACTCCTTATGGGTCTTGGTTTGAACTATAGCCGCTTGGTGCAGCAGCCGACAGGCATCATGCGCTACAATCCCAACTATTTCTTTCCAGACACCACCGACATGGAATTTCTCAACAACGACCTCCAGTTAGTGGCCGACATTCGTTTTCCCGTATGGAAAGGCTTGTGGTTTAACATCCGGTGGCAATATTCTTTTATCGGCGTGAAGCGTGACTGGGAATTCTCGGAGTTTCGTGGCACCATACCGCAACTCGACGACAATGGTAACCCGGTCTTGAATCCCGACGGTAGCATCGTCACTGTCCCGCGCCGTATTACATGGCACAACGATTGTTATAATAATACATTGGTATTTCGTCTGATATGGCAGTTTTAGCACTCTTTCCCGGCTCCTTCGACCCCTTCACCCGAGGCCACGAGGCCATCCTGCGACGTGTGGCGCCTTTGTTCGACAAGGTTGTCGTCGCCGTGGGGGTTAACAGCGAGAAAGCTGAACGCGACCGGAGTGGAGCGAACGGCGCCTTCGGCGGCATGTTCACCGTCGAGGAGCGTATGGAGCGTATCTGCGAGATGCTGGCCGACTGTCCCACGGTGGAAGTCACCTCCTATGAGGGTATGACCATCGACCTCTGCCACCGGCTGGGAGCCAAGGTCATCATCCGCGGCATCCGAACGGCGAAAGACCTTGAATACGAGCAGACTGTCGCCGCCGTTAACCGTCTTCAGGACCCCTCCATCGAGACGCTCCTCGTGATGGCCGACCCCGAGCATGTAGACATCTCCTCCACCCTCGAACGAGAAAAACTGACCCACAAGTGAATCTCTACGACGACATAGCGTATCTTAAAGGCGTTGGCCCCTCGAGGGCAAAGATACTGGTCGCGGAGGCCGACATCCATACCTTCGCCGACCTGCTCGACTATCTCCCTTTCCGCTATGTCGACCGCTCCCACCTCTCCACCGTTGCCACGCTCCGCGAGGACGAGGCCTTTGTTGTCCTCAAGGGAATGGTCTCCAACATGCAGACCGTCGCCACGGGCAAGTTCCGCGAGCGTATGACCGTCGACTTTCACGACGGCAGCGGCGCCCTGCAGCTCGTGTGGTTTGCCGGCACCAAGTGGGTGCGTGAGAAACTGAAGCTGGGTGTCGAATACCTCGTGATGGGGCACCCCACGCTCTACAACGGCCAGTGGCAGATATCCCATCCCGAGATAGAGCCCTACTCATACGTCGATGAGGGGGCGCGCCATCCTCTCATGCCCGTCTACCCCACCACCGAGAAGATGAAGCAGCACGGCTTGGGAACCAAGGCGATGGCCCGCCTCACCGAGACCCTCGTCGACCAGTTGCCTCCCATTCCGGAAAATATTCCATCCGATATTCTCTCCCACTTTCGACTGATGGGGCGTCAGGAGGCCATGAAAGCCATCCATTACCCCGACTCCCGTCAGCAGCTTGACCTTGCACGCACTCGCCTCAAATTCGAGGAACTCTTCTTCCTCCAGCTCGACTATCAGTATGCCCACGCCCAGCGTGCCACCCGTTCGCAAGGGCGTGTCTTTACCCATGTGGGCGACCGTTTCAATACCTTCTACAAGCAACTGCCCTTCCCCCTTACAGGGGCCCAGAAACGCGTCATCCGCGAGATACGTGAGGACATGCGCTCTGGCCGCCAGATGAACCGCCTCGTCCAGGGCGACGTCGGCAGCGGCAAGACCCTCGTGGCCCTCATGTGCATGCTCCTGGCCGTCGACAACGGCTCCCAGGCATGCCTCATGGCTCCTACCGAAATCCTTGCCACCCAGCATTTCTACACCTTCCAGCGCATGCTCGAAGGGGTGGGGGTGAGGGTGGAGCTCCTCACAGGCTCCCTCCGCGCTGCCGCCAAGAAGAGACTTAAACAGCAGCTCGCCGACGGCGAGATCGACCTACTCATCGGCACCCATGCCCTCATTGAGGACGACGTCCTCTTCCGAGACCTCGGCCTCGTGGTCATCGACGAGCAGCACCGCTTCGGTGTCGAACAGCGCTCCAAATTGTGGCAGAAGTCCGCCGTTTCGCCACATATTCTCGTGATGACCGCCACTCCCATTCCTCGCACCCTTGCAATGACACTCTATGGCGATCTCGATTGCTCCATTATCGACGAGCTGCCTCCGGGACGTCATCCTGTGCGTACCTTCCATCGCCTCGAACGCAACCGTCCGCTCGTCTTCTCTTTCCTCAAGCAGCAGATAGACGCTGGCCGTCAGGTGTATATCGTCTATCCGCTCATCGAGGAGAGCGAGAAAGTGGACCTCAAAAACCTCTTCGACGGCCTCGAGATGGTGCAGAGCTACTTCCCACGGCCACAATACCAGACCTCCATGGTCCACGGGCGCCTCACTGCTGAAGAGAAGGCCTTCGAGATGGACCGCTTCAAGCAGGGCCTCACCCACATCATGGTGGCTACCACGGTGATTGAGGTGGGTGTCGACGTCCCCAACGCCACCGTTATGGTCATCGAGAACGCCGAGCGCTTTGGCCTCTCCCAGCTCCACCAGCTGCGCGGACGTGTGGGCCGCGGAGCCGACCAAGCCTATTGCATCCTTATGACCAAGGACAACCTCAGCTACACCTCGCAGGAGCGCATCCGCACCATGTGCAGCACCACCGACGGCTTCCAGATTGCCGAAGCCGACCTCCGCCTCCGCGGCCCCGGAGACATCCAGGGACTGCAACAGAGCGGCGCCCTCGACCTCCGCCTCGCCTCCATTGTCGACGACGAGCTCCTGGTGAAAGCCACCCGCGACACCGTCCACGACCTCCTTGAAGCCGACCCCATGCTCAGCCGATATCCACTGCTGCAGGAACATATCGCCAACTCGAAAAATAAACTGCTATGGAGCAAGATCAGTTGATTCTGCAGGCCGAAGAAGGGGCTTCGTTGTCGTCGGGTGCAATACGGCTGTATGCACTGCCATATGGCTGTGTCGACCTCTATAACTATGACCCTTTGAACCGCCGCGCCGCCGTGGGCATCATGGTGGCCACTGAGTATCGCCGGCAGGGGTATGCGCTGGCGATGCTGCGAGTGCTGGAGACACAGTACTATACGGCTCTACACTGCTTGTATGCAGACATTGCAGTCACAAACACGGCGAGTTTCAGCCTCTTTCAAAAAGCAGGGTACACAGAGTGCGGCCACTTTAAAGACTGGCTGAACGTTACGAAAGTCGAGAGCAGAGCAAGCTCGCATACTCTGCAGAGATGTAGTAATGTCACCGAAGGTAACGTCAACGACAAATATATCGATACCATCCGAGTGCAAAAAATATTATGAAACTCAAAACCAAAATCATTCTTCTCATCCTGTTGGTTCTCGTTCTTGTGGGAACCTTGTGCGCGATAATATTTTTGCGAGCAACAACCGACAATGAAGAGCCCCGTCGCATCAACCTCTGCGAAGGTACCACCTATGAGGCCCTCTGTGACAGCCTCCAAGCCTCGTCGACATTCCGCCTCATGGCCCAGACGTTCGGCCTCGACGAGCACGTCCGTCCGGGCTCCTATCTCGTTGAACCCCACATGAGTGAACTTTCCCTCGTTCGCAAGCTCCGCAACGGCCAGCAGGACCCCATCCGCCTCACCATCGGCAAGTTCCGTACCCCACAGCAGCTCAACGAATACCTCAACAGCAAGTTGATGCACAACGACTTTGACATCTCGCTCGACAGCTTCTACCTCATCCGTCCCAACACCTATGAGTTCTACTGGACCGTCACACCGGAAAAATTCATGGAAAGGATGGTAGACGAGTATAACTGCTTTTGGACAAAAAACATCGGGATCGATGGCGAACTCCGCTGCGACCTGATTGAACTGTCAGACTTCAGTGACACCCGCCTTGAGACAATCATCATAGCTTCGATAGTGGAGGAGGAGACCAACAACAACCAAGAGAAGCCTCTCATTGCCAGCGTCTATCTCAACCGTCTCGTCAAAGGCATTCCTCTGCAGGCCGACCCGACCGTCAAATACGCCGTCGGCGACTTCACCCTGAAACGCATTCTCAACAAGCACCTTGCCGCTGACAGCCCCTTCAACACCTACCTCCACACCGGATTGCCGCCGGCCCCCATCTGTCTACCCTCGGAAGCCAGTGTCGATGCCGTACTCAACGCACCCCAAACACAATACCTCTACTTCTGTGCCTCCGACAAGCTGGATGGCACCCATCGCTTCGCCACTACCCTCGCGGAGCACAACCGCAATGCTGCTGCATTTCATAAGGCTCTCAACACTAGAGGAATAAAATAAAAGATACTATCATCTCCTACCCATGTCCTACCATGCTAGGAGTTGATAGGCTTTTGGATGGTTGTTGGATGGCTGTTTATATCTTTTTGCAGGATGAATATACTAAAAAGACATCGCGTACGTTATAATATTTAATAATTTAAAAAGATTGAACGATGAATATACATATTGTACAGCACGATGTGCGGACTAATCGGCCGGAAGAGAACTTAGAATGGATAAAAGCGGAGCTTGAGACACAGGCATCGAGAGAAGCTCTTTTGACGGTGTTTCCTGCTTGCACGCTTTGTGGGTCTCCGCTGTTTGCGTCGGCTGGATATACGGATATCCAGAAGCGGGCGCAGTCGGCCTTGCAGGAACTGGTGTCGCTGTCGGAGCACAGGGCTTTCTTGGTGGGTCTGCCGTTGCAGATTCAGGACAAGGGATTGTGCAATGCCATTGTCTTTGTGCAGAATTGTGCCATTAGGGCCATAGTGACGAAGAAGTATTTGGCGCCCGACGAGCAGCGGTGTTTTGTGAGGGGCGAGGGTGTGCAGGTGGTGCAATTCCATGAGGAACGGTTGGCGATAGGGTTCTATGAGGACCTCAAGGAGCTGAGCCGTGGTTATGTGGAGCAGCCAGACGTGGTAGTGTGCTGTGGATGTAATGTGTTTGACTATCAGAAACCTTACCGGACGCGCTACCGGATGACGAAGATTGTGGAGGCATTGAATGCCGGTCTGGTGTATGTGAACCGGACAGGCGGCGAGGGCAGTTTCCTCTATGCCGGAGGGAGCATGGCGATGAATGCCGCTGGTGGTGTGTTGTGCCAGCTGCCTTATTTCGAGGAGAGCAGCGAGACAGTGGACATGCAGCAGATTGAGGAGGTGGATGATGAGAAGCCGGAGGCTGTGGAACTGGTGTACAAGGGTTTGGTGTGCGGCATTAGAGACTATTTTTTGAAGAACGGGATACGCCGTGCGGTGCTGGGGTTGAGTGGTGGCATTGACTCGGCGCTGGTGGCGACGCTGGCGGTGGATGCGATAGGAGCAGAGAATGTGCACGGGCTGTTGATGCCCAGCCAATATTCAACAGACCATTCGGTGAAGGATGCCGAGGATTTGGCGCAGAACTTGGGTATGAGTTACGACATTGTTCCCATCAGGCCGATGTTTGACCAGTTCAGGGAAAGCTTGAAGCCTGTATTCGGGGAGCGTGCTGAGGATGTGACGGAGGAGAACTTGCAGGCACGTATCCGCGGGACACTGGTAATGGCCTATGCCAACAAGTTCGGCGCTATGGCGTTGAACACGACGAATCGCAGTGAGGCAGCCATGGGCTATGGTACGCTCTACGGCGACTCCTGTGGCGGGTTGGCGGTTATCGGGGACCTATATAAGACGGAGGTCTATCAGTTGAGTGAGTATATCAACCGTGAGGGTATTCGTATACCGCAGAACACGATAGACAAGGCCCCGAGTGCGGAGCTGCGTCCGGGACAGAAAGACAGCGACTCACTGCCCGATTATGACAGACTGGATGCCGTCCTGAATATGTATCTGGACGAGTCGATGAGCGAGGATGAAATTGTTGGAGAGGGTTACGATAGGGAGCTGGTGCAGTTTGTCATCCGCAAGGTGGCACAGAACGAGTGGAAGCGTCTACAGTTCCCGCCACAGCTTAAGGTGAGTCCCGTGAGTTTCGGTCTGGACCGCCGTTGGCCAATAAGTTAAGAGATAATATTAAGAGATAAAAGTTTACGGTTATGAAAAAAATATTGATTATTGCGGCATTAGTTTCAATTTTCAATTTTCAATTTTCAATTTGCCAGGCGCAGATGCAGGCGGTGTTTTCTTACAGCACGTTCTATTCGCCAAAGACCGATATGCCTTATGTGGAGACCTACCTCTCGTTCGACGCGTGGACAATGCAGTTCCAGGAGTTGAAGAAGATGGGGTCGGTTGCCTACCGTGCTACAGCTGAGGTGGTGACGGTGCTGAAGCAGGGCGACTCGGTGTGCTACGTAAAGAAGTACGACCTGAACAGTCCGAAGGTGGCTTCGCTCGACGAGCTGAATTTCAACTTCCTCGACGTGCAGCGCTTCTCGGTGAAGAACGGCATCTACGATCTCGAAATCACTTTGAAGGACAAAGGGAGCGACCGCCCTGAGTCGACGGTGACGGAGAAGTTGGTGGTGAACTATGACAAGAAGCACCCAGCCTTGTCGTCGCTGGTGCTGATGGCATCGGCAACGCCGACCAAAGAGGAGAATATCCTTTCGCGTGGCGGCTACGACATGGAACCCTATGTGAGCGACTTCGTCCCCGAGCAGGTGAAACAGCTGCATTTCTATTGCGAGGTGTACAATATTAATCAGGAATTGGGAAAGAAGCCTTTCTTGGCAGTGGCCTATGTGGAGGAGCAGGAGACCGGCACGCGCTTTGAGGCGGAGCGAAGCCTGATGCGCAAGTATGGCGCTGAGTTGGTGCCGGTGTATGGGAGCTTAGATGTCAGCGGACTACCGTCGGGCAACTACAATCTGGTGGTTGAACTCCGCAACAGCGACAATGAGTTGCTGCTATATAAGAAACTATCATTCTTCCGTTCGAATCCCGGCGTGAAGGGAGATATGAAGGTGAGTGATTTTGCCAGCACCTTTGTTGGCCACTATACGGATGAGGAGCAGTTGAATATCTACCTTGACGCTCTGTATCCTATAGCGTCGGAGTATGAAAAGAGGGTGGCGAGGGACATAATCAAGCATCCAGGGCTGGAAGAAAAGCAGGCGTTCCTCTACAGGTTTTGGCAGGAGCGCTACCCGATGAATGCGGAGGGAGAGTGGCTGAAGTACAAAGAACGCATCGACTTTGTGCAGGCCAATTTCAGCTATCCCCGGACGATGGGAATCCATACCGACCGTGGGCGAGTGTATTTGCAATACGGAGCGCCGGACTTTGTGCGCGACGAGAAGAACTTTGTGGCGGCGCGTAAACTGGGGACCACGCACAGCGGGCAGGTGAACCAGATGCGACAGACGGGCAATAACGACAACGACCAGTTTGCTACGTCGTCGCAGGGACATGTCTATTATCTTCCTTATCAGCTGTGGCGTTACAACAAGCTTCCGATGGACGATCCGGAGCGTGTGTTTCTGTTCTGGGACGAGCATCGCAGCGGCTACTACACGCTGTTGAACAGTAATGCTCGTGGCGAGGTGCAGGATCCTGGCTGGGAGCGACGCCTCTGTCGTCAGCAGATTGGAGAGAATGAGGTGGGAGAAGTAGGAGAGCAGTTCTTGAGAGGGTATTGATGTTTCTGCTTTCGGACATAGTATATTTGATAGCCTATAGGCTACTGGGCTACCGCAAGAAGGTGGTGAGGCGCAACCTTGCCGTCTCTTTTCCCGAGAAAGGGGAGAGGGAGTTGCGGCGGATAGAGCATAGGTTCTACCATCATCTGTGTGACCTGCTGGTGGAGGGTATCTACAACCTCTTTGCATCGCCGCGGAGCGTGATGAAACGCTACAAGGTGACGAACCGGGAGCTGGTGAACCGCTATTATGAGGAAGGTAAGACGGTAGTGCTGATGTCGGCCCACTACAATGACTGGGAGTATATGGTCACGTCGCTGAACATGCAATTGTTCCACCATGGAATAGGAATTGGCAAGCCTTTGAGCAATAAAGTGCTTGAGCCGTGGGTTTTCCGCCGCCGCACGCGATTCGGCACCGAGGTGGTCTATCCCGACACGGTGCGTCAGGTGGTCGATTTCTATAACCGTTATCATGTACCTTGTGCTTTGATGATGTTGAGTGACCAGTCGCCGGCACATGCTGACAAGGCCTACTGGACTACTTTCTTCCATCAAGATACGGCCTTCCTCTATGGTGCTGAATATTTTGCACGGAAGTACGACTATCCGGTGCTCTACTATCGTGTCAACAAGGTGAAAAGAGGACGCTATGAGGTGACTTTCAGCCTTCTCTGCGAGCATCCGCTCGAAGTGCCGCAGTATACTATTGTGGAACAGTATGTACGGACATTGGAGAGAGATATTACCGAGAAACCGGAATACTGGCTCTGGAGCCACCGCCGTTGGAAACTCAAACGACCACAAGAAACACTCCCTCAATAACACAATCACGCATTAATACATTTACATGATACACATCGCTGTTGTAATATTAAACTGGAATGGCCGGGGTATGCTTGAGCGTTTCCTGCCGTCGGTGATCGAGAACTCGCAGACGGACGGAGGGTATTCATCGGAGGTTATTGTGGCCGACAATGGCTCCACTGACGACTCGGTGGCGTTCCTCCGCGAGTGCTATCCCCAGTTGCGCCTGATACTTCTCGACAAGAACTATGGTTTCGCCGAAGGCTACAACAAGGCGCTGGCACAGGTGGAGGCCGACTACTATGTGCTGCTCAACAGCGACGTGGAGTGTACCTCTCATTGGATAGAGCCTGTGGTGGAGATGATGGAACGCGAGGAGAAAGTGGCCATTGCACAGCCCAAGCTGCTGATGTATGACCAGAAGGATACCTTCGAGTATGCCGGCGGTGCAGGTGGTTTTATCGACCATTATGGCTATCCTTTCTGTCGAGGACGCCTATTTAACACCCTGGAAAAGGATTATGGGCAGTACGACAACGAGTGTGACCTCTTTTGGGCTACCGGTGCAGCTATGTTTGTCAAAGCACTGGTATTTCACGACATGGGTGGTCTGGATGGCGATTTCTTTGCCCACATGGAGGAGATTGATTTCTGTTGGCGGACAAAAAACAAAGGCTACAGGGTGCGCTACTGTCCGCAATCAGTGCTCTATCATGTCGGCGGAGGCACACTGCCTAAGTCGTCTCCTTTCAAGACCCGTCTTAATTTCCGGAACAACCTCTCCATGCTTTATAAAAACCTCCCCGAAGAGTCCCTAATGCCCGTGTTGCGCCGCAGGTTCATCCTCGACGCGCTGGCGGCTCTCAAATTCCTCCTACAGGGGCATATCGGGGAGTTCAAAGCCGTCAGTGCCGCTCATAAGGAGTTCCGTTCTTTGCGCCCACGATTGAAAGAGAAACGGGCTGTATTAAAACAAGCATCAGTCGCCGGAGTGTACCAACGACTGCTGCTGTCTGACTACTATTTCCGCCGTCACAAGACCTTCTCAACTCTTTCGGGCGCAATCAGTAAGTGATTATTTCTTCAGGTTCTTGTATTCCTCGTTCAATCCCTCGAGAATCTCCTGCGTGATGTCCATCCCCGGATTGAGATACAGGTTGGGGGAGTTCTCGAAGGTTTTTCTCATAATGATATCGAACTGCTGGTTGGCAGCATTGTATTCGCGCACGAATGCGAAGATGGCCTTGAGCAGCTTCGTGTTCTCCTCAATCTGGCGCTCCATGATTTTGCCCGTCAGCTCCTGTTCCAGGGTCGCCATCTTTTCTGCACGCTGCTTCAGCTCTGCCTCCTTCGCCTGCTGCTGCGTCAGCGTCATGTTGGCTCCGTTTTTCAGATAGTCTTGGTAGTCTTTCTGGAATTTTTCCATCTGCTGTTTGCCGTAAGCCTCCTGTTGGCTTTTGTAAGCCAGAAGTTCTGCCTCAAGGTCTTTGGCATACTGGTAGTTGGCCAGCAGGCTGTCGGTGTCGACATAGGCAATGGTCAGGCCGCCCTCTTTCTGCAGCGGGGCGCTGGCGTCGGCATTCACCCTGCTTTGGGGAGCACTGGTGAAGTGAAGGATATAAATACCTATCAGCCCGAGAAACAGGACGGCATTGCAGGCAATGAGAATCTTGTTTAATCTGTTGTTTTCCATGTATTAATTAACTTTAATTTTTTCAATAGCACGTTCCACGCGGCGGATGGTCTCCTCTTTGCCGAGCATCATGACCAGCGTGATCATGTCGGGACCCACCGTGCGTCCTACCACTGCAATGCGCAATGAGTTCATCACCTTGCCCGTGTTGAGGCCGTTGGCGGCAATGTAATCATCCAAAAGTGCCTTGTGGATGGCTTCGTATTCGAAAGGCACGGTGTTCAGTATCTCGATAACCTTCTGCATGTGGACATGCATGTCGGGAGTCCAGCGTTTGGCCACGTCTTTCTCGTTGTACTCTGTCGGAGCTTGGAAAAAGTAGGAGCAGGTGTCCCACAGTTCACTGGGGAAGGTGATACGCTCTTTCATCATGGCGGCCACCTTTGTGTAGTAGCCGGCCTCGGCTGCTACACCATGTTCTTTTGCCTGCGCTTCCAGCATGGCTCCTACCTCTTCGTCGCTGAGCATCTGGAAGTATTCATGCTGGAACCACTTGGCCTTGTCGAGGTTGAACTTGGCGCCGTTCTTGCTGATATGCTCCACGTTGAAGAGTTTTATGAGCTCCTCCATGCTCATTATCTCCTGCTCTGTTCCCGGATTCCACCCCATCAGAGCCAGCATGTTGACCACCGCCTGCGGCAGATAGCCTTTCTCGCGGTAGCCGCTGCTGATTTCGCCGCTCTTGGGGTCGTGCCACTCCAGCGGGAAGACGGGGAATCCCAGTCGGTCGCCGTCACGCTTGCTGAGCTTGCCGTTGCCCTCGGGCTTGAGGAGCAGGGGCAGGTGCGCGAAGCGCGGCATGGTGTCCTCCCAGCCGAAAGCCTTGTAGAGCATCACATGCAGAGGCGCACTCGGAAGCCATTCCTCTCCACGGATGACGTGGGTAATCTCCATCGTGTGGTCGTCGACGATATTGGCCAGATGGTAGGTGGGCATACCGTCGCTCTTGAACAGCACCTTGTCGTCCAGCAATCGGCTGTTCATTGTGACATCACCACGAATCATGTCGTGTACTGTGATGTCGATATTGTCGGGGAACTTGAATCGCACCACGTAGGGGTCGCCGGCAACGATGCGGCGCTGCGCCTCTTCCATACCGAGACTCAAACTGTTCTCCATACCCTCGCGGGTATTGCAGTCGTACTGGAAGGTCTTCTTCTGCGCTTCATATTCTTTACGTTTGGCCTCGAGGGCTTCGGGCTTATCAAAGGCATAGTAGGCCCACCCGTCGCGGATGAGTTGCTCGGCATACTGGCGGTACATCGGCTTTCGGTCGCTCTGGCGGTAGGGACCGAAGGAACCTCCGATGTGGACGCCTTCGTCGAACTGGATCCCCAGCCACTCAAGGGCTTCGATGATATATTGCTCGGCACCCGGCACAAAGCGCGTCTGGTCGGTGTCTTCGATGCGGAGAATCATTTTCCCGCCGTTCTGGCGGGCGAAGAGGTAGTTGTAGAGGGCGGTACGCACACCGCCGATGTGAAGGGGCCCCGTAGGACTCGGGGCAAATCTTACTCTTACCATGTAATATGCTTTATTGTTTATTAAAATTTCCCAGGCTGTAGCTCAGGGAGAACATGTAGGCCACGTTGTTGCCGTTGGGTATCTTGAATTTATTGGGGTTGGCAGAGCCCCCGGCCTCGATGACACGCAGGATATCGACACCTTCCGAGGTGGCCAGAAATCCGTGGTCGATGTAGAACGAGGCGTTGATCCATTTGTACTCGTAGCTCACGCCGACGATGGCACTGACATCCCAGCGGTTCATGCGGTTGCTTTTGAATACCTCGGTGTCCGTAATATCGTAGTTTTCTGCTGTCGACGTCACACCCGGTGTGATTTTGCGGTCACGGAAACGTCCAGAGAGCCCAAAACTCACTGCCGGACCTGCAAACAATCCCACCACATGGCCTCTTGCGCGGATGGGCAGTTCGTAGTGGACACAGGCCAGGATGGGCAGCTGCAGGTAGTAGGCGTGGTAGTATCCTTCGCGGAACATCAAACTGGCTCCGTTCTCCAAGTGCTCCTGGAAGTTGCTGCCTTTGCGCGTTAGGTTGAGGCCTGTCTGCAGGAAGAAAGTCTCTTCCAACACACTCTCGCTCTTGGCGAAGGTGTAGTTGATGAAGCCTCCCAGAGAGGCACTCAGCACTGGGGCGCTAGTCGACAGGTCGTCGTTCATTGTGGCCATGCCGATGCCGGCCTTCACGCCGTAGTCGCCGAACTGCGCGTTGGCCTCGCGACCCATTAAACCCATTAAGCCGATTAAGCCCAATAATAATATTTTTTTCATTGTATCAAAGTTTTCTTTCAATAAAATCAGTCATCAGCTGGTAGAGGTTCAGACGGGTGTTTCCCGTAGCGTCGTAGATGGAGTGGTTCTTGTTGGGGTAGATGCGGAACTCGAACTGCTTGCCGGCATTCTCCAGCTTCTCCACCATCTCGGCGCTGTTTTGGAAGTGCACGTTGTCGTCTCCGGTGCCGTGGATGAGGAGGTATTTACCCTTCAGGCGGTCGGCGAAGTTGAGCGGTGAATTCTCATCATAGCCTTTGGTGTTGTCCTTGGGCAGGCCGAGGAAGCGCTCGGTGTAGATATTGTCGTAGTAGCGCCAGTTCATGACGGGAGCCACGGCGATGGCCATCTTGAAGACGTCGTTGCCCTTCAGGAGGCTGAGCGTCGAGAGGTAGCCTCCGAAGCTCCAGCCCCAGATGCCGATGCGGTCTTTGTCGACCCAGCTCTGCTGACCCAGCCAGCGGGCTGCCTCGATGGCGTCCTCGCACTCCATGCGACCCAGGTCGCCGTAGGTCTGCTTTTTGAAGGCAGCACCGCGTCCGCCGGTGCCGCGACCGTCGAAGCAGAAGATGACATAGCCCTTCTCGGCCAGCATGTGGTACCAGTAGTAGTCCGAGTAGCCGTAGCTGTTGCTCACCTGCTGGTTACCGGGACCACCATAAACGTATATCAGCACGGGGTATTTCTTGTTCTCTTTGAAGAAGTTGGCAGGCTTAATGGTGTAGTAGTTCAGTTCGGTACCATTACTGGTGGTGAAGGAGCCGAAGGCCTTGTACCCTGCCCCATAGTCAACCATCTTCCTTTGCAAATCGGCATTGTCCTCAAGGGTTTTGATAAGCTTGCCTTTAGCATCGTGCAAGGTGTAGCGCGGAGCTTGGTTGGCACCGCTGAATGTGCAGATATAGTATTTGCAGCCGTTGCTGAATGTGGCGCTATAGGTGCCGTATCCGTCGGTGTAGTTGAGGCACTCCTTCTTTTTGCCGTCGAAGCCGATGACGAAGAGGCTCTTGTTAATGGCGCCGTGCTCACGGCTGGTGTAGTAGAGGCGTTGGTTCTTGACGTCGATGCCGGGCACGTCGCAGACCTCCCACTCGCCGCTGGTCACCTGCTTGACGAGGTTGCCGTCCATGCCGTAGAGGTAGATGTGGCGGTAGCCGTCGCGCTCGCTGGTGATAAGCATCTGCTCCTGAGCTTTCTTGCCCTTGCCCACGGTGATGAACTGCCAGGTGTCGGGCACGTCGACGTAGGTGTCGCACTGCTCCTCATAGAGCATCTTGCCTTCGCTGGTCAGTATCTGCATGTGGTTCTGCAGGCGGTTCATAATCATGTAGGCCAGCGTGCCGCTGGGTGTCCACTGGAAACGGGGAATATACTCCCAGGTCTTGTCGGTAGATGCGATGCGGGAAGGTTTTGCAGTGCCGAGCTCGTATACCCACATTTCCACCTTCGAGTTGTCCTCGCCGGCCTTGGGGTATTTGTAGCGGTAGTCCTCGGGGTAGAGGGCTCCCCACATCTGCATATTGTATTCCATCACCTTGCTCTCGTCGAAGCGCATGTAGGCAATCTTCTTCGAGTCGGGACTCCACTGGAAGCCCTTGGTGATGGCGAATTCCTCCTCGTATACCCAGTCGGTGGTGCCGTTGATAATCTCGTTCACCTTGCCGTCGGTGGTGATGGCATGCTCCTCGAGGGTGGCGAGGTCCATCCAGTAGAGGTTGTTGTCGCGCACGAAGGCCACCTTCGAGCCGTCGGGGCTGAGGGTGGTGAGGCGCTGCTTGCCGTTGTTGCTAATCTTCGTGAAGGTTCTAGTCTTTACATCATAGATGTAGTAGTCGCTCACGCCGCTGTGGCGGTAGAGGGGCTCGAAGCCGCTGCTGAGGAGTATCTTCTGCTCGTCCTGGCTGAACTCATAGCTTTCAATAGGGGGCAGGGTAGCGGCTTTCTTGCTCATCTGCGGGGTGTTGAAAAGGCACACGTCTTCCACCTTCTCGCCAGTGGCGTAGCTGTACTTGGCGATGCCCGTGCGGCTCATGGTGCAGTAGTGCTCGCCGTCCTGCATCGAGCGGATGCCGTAGACGCTCTTCGGACGGAAGGTGCCCTTCGTCCAGATGTCCTCCAAGGTGATATTATTGCTTTGCGCACTGGCCATGCCAGCACCTGCCATCAGTGCAAATGCCATAAATACAAATAGTTTCTTCATCTTAGTAAGATAGTTTTTATAATTGTTCAAAAATGCAAATATACACTTTTTCCCAAAACCCTACAAAAAAAACTTCATCCCCTCACTCTCCGCAGTGGCTTTCACCATGGTTTCTATCAATTTTGATACCCTCTGAAAAGGTTGATTTACAATCTTTTTATATGCTGTTCTTATGTTGTTCTTATGAATAAATCTAAAGAACAACATAAGAACAAGTATTGAACAATATGAAAAACAACAAATTAGAATTGTCCTGTTTTTGCTTTCGAATGCTTGCATTATTGTTTGACTCTGCAGGCAATAAATAGTTGTTTTCTGCGTTTATTTACCAAACACACTCCAATGAACCGAGGTAAATTTATTTGCAAAGAGCTAAAAACTGTCCGCAAGCGCATTGCGGAGGAGAACAATATTCCGCTGGAAATCAAGGAGTGCACCTATGAGGGACCGTGTCGCGGGACCTGTCCGCGGTGCGAGGCGGAGGTTAGATACCTTGAGAACAGCCTGGCTCACCGTCTGAAAATGGGCAAGGTGGCCACCGTGGCGGGTTTGGCGTTGGGTTTGGCCTCGTGCGGTGGAGGACAGGCGGAGAGGACTGACACACTCCTCCGTTCGACTTCGTCGTCCACCTCCCCTAGCTTAGGGGAGGAGCAGATGCCGGAGGTGCCGGAAGGACCTTCCGAGATTATCAAGGTGCCTGAAGTGGGTGAGTTGGAGGTTGTGGGCGATGTGGAGGAAGTTCTACCGCCGCCACCAAGATTAGATATCGATGAAGATGAAGTAGGTGGGATAGAGGACGACGATGCTTTGTTTGTGGAACCTGAATTGGCCCCGGAGTTTCCCGGAGGCCTAGAAACTCTTTACAAGTTCATTCAGGACAATATTCAATATCCGCAATTAGCGCTGGAGAACGGCATTGAGGGCAAGGTGTATGTCACCTTCGTCGTGGAGGAAGACGGCACCATCTCAGACCCACGTGTCCTGCGTGACATCGGAGTCGGTTGTGGTCAAGAGGTCATTCGTGTTGTAAAGATGATGCCTAAGTGGAAGCCCGGAAAGAAGGATGGCAAGCCGGTGCGTGTGCAGTACAACCTGCCGGTCAACTTCAGTATTTCGGAAGATATGAAAAGCCCCAACGCCCCCACGCAGCAGATGAGGGTCGACGGGGTGAAAGTGATAGTGAAATGAATAAAAGATACGACACACTCCTCAGTCAGCCGCAAGCGGCTGCCAGCTCCCCTAACTTAGGGGAGCAGCAAGATACCATTGACTGCGGCAGCAGCTCCTCCCCTAAGTTAGGGGAGGGGGACCACCCGAAGGGTGGTGGAGGAGTCTGTAAAAGAGGAGTTTGAATAATAAAAATATGAACCGAGGCAAAGATATCTGTAAAGAGCTAAAGGCTGTCCGCAAGCGCATTGCGGAGGAAAACGACATCGTGTTGGAGATACCAGAGTGCACGTACAACGGGCCGTGCAAGGGCACCTGTCCGCGGTGCGAGAGCGAGGTTCGCTTTTTGGAGAACGAGCTGGCGAAGCGTATCAAGCTCGGCAAGGTGACTTCGGTGGCAGGACTGGCGCTGGGGTTGGCGGTGAGCAGCGGGGTGAAAGCGCAGAGCACGGACACACTCCTCCGTCAGCCAGAGGCTGACACCTCCCCTAACTTAGGGGAGGAGATTACTTGCGGGACTTTGAAGGGCAGGGTGTTTGACCTCAAGACGGGCGAGCTGCTTCCGTTCTGCAAGGTAGTTCTTCGTCAGGGTGATACGGTTGTTGCCAGCGGCGTTACCGATTTCGACGGTATGTACACTCTCAATAAGATACCTTTCGGCGATTACCTGTTGGACATTCAACAGATGGGATATGTCCGTTTTGAGCAGGGTGTTACCGTTGCGAAGCAGGGCTTCACGGTGATGGATGTGTCGTTGGCGGCGGATACAACGGGTATTCCATCAATTGTTATTAGCGGCCCTGTGACAATAGGGACTTCGGCAAAGGAAGCTCCCGGAACGAAGAGGGTGGTGGTGGATGGTGATAAACTGGATTATACGATAGAAGAGATGGCAAGAGAGGCGAGGATGGAAGAGCTGCGCCCGATGATGGGAGAGATACAGGTGCATCTGCCGGGCACGGAAGCCAGTCGGGCGGGCGATCCGCCGCCTATTCCGAAGCATGTTATGGACGGGAAGTTGGTGGGCGCTATCGGGGTCCCCAATCTTGATGGAGTGCCTTCGACGGTGCGTGTGGTGCGTCAAGGACCGTTGCTGATAGTGGATGAGACAGACGAACCAGAATTGTAGGATGAAAAGGAAACATATTATAAAAAATCGATGAACCGAGGCAAAGATATCTGTAAAGAGCTTAAAGCTGTCCGCAAGCGCATTGCGGAGGAAAACGACATTCCACTGGAAATCAAGGAGTGCACATACAATGGGCCTTGCAAGGGCACCTGTCCGCGTTGCGAGAGCGAGGTGCGGTATCTGGAAAAGTTTTTGGCCTACAAGCTGAAGCTGGGTAAGGTGGCCACCGTCGCTGGATTGGCACTGGGATTGGCCTCCTGTGGAGGAACCATACAGGGAGAGGTTCCGAGCGAGGATATTCCCCCGGAGGAAATTCCGCCCACAGATGCAAATGACTCTTTGCCGCAGGATGCTGAACAAGTGCCCTCGGAACGCAGGGAGAATACTGAGCTTCCGGTTGTGGGCGAGATTGAGGTCGGCGGAATGGAGGAAGAGTCAGCGACACAGGATGAGGAAGAGGGAGCCTTGGCAGGTGTGATTATAGAAGACCAGCCCGAATTTCCTGGAGGGGTCGAGGCTATGTACAAATTTTTACAGGAAAACATCAAATACCCGCCACTGGCATTGGAGAACGGCATCGAGGGGAGGGTGTATGTCACCTTCGTCGTGGAGGAAGACGGCACCATCACAGAACCGCGGGTGCTGCGCGATATTGGTGGTGGCTGCGGTCGGGAGGCCATCCGTGTGGTGAAGCTGATGCCCAAATGGAAGCCCGGCAAGCAGAGTGGGAAGCCTGTCCGGGTGCAGTACAATTTGCCGATTAATTTTACTCTCCCCTCCGACTGGCACCCGCTTGTCGAAGGTAAGGCGTCAATAGAGACGGGACAGCGCACCTTTTCTGAGGACAGGACAATGGGGATTCCCTGTGATACCTCAGATTACGAGATAGGCCCCACCGCCCCCACGCAGCAGATGGAGGTTGATGGGGTGAAAGTGATTGTGAAATGACGGTTGAAGAAAAGACCCCCCTAACGGTGTAAGGGAAAAATGACAGGGTAATGCTCCGTAGGAGCTTCCGTTTAATAGCAATAACGAAAAGAACAAATAATAATGAATACTCCGTAGGAGTTTTCTCTTAATAGAAAAACAATGAACAGAGGCAAGAACATCTGCAAGGAGTTGAAGGCCGTCCGCAAGCGGATTGCCGAGGAAAACGGCATACCGCTAGAGATTCCGGAGTGTACATACAACGGGCCGTGCAAGGGTACCTGTCCGCGCTGCGAGAGCGAGGTGAGGTATTTGGAGAATGAATTGGCGCGGAGGATACGGATGGGCAAGGTGGCTTCGGTGGCAGGACTGGCGCTAGGATTGGCGGTGAGCAGCGGCGTGAAGGCGCAGGCGGTGACCCCCACCCCTGACCCCTCCCTCAGGGAGGGGACGGCTGACGCAGAACAGCAGACGGGCATGTGCGAGGTGACGGGCGTGGTGGTGGACGGCAGAAGCCGCCAGCCGATATCGATGGCAGAGGTGATGCTTCTCAAGAATACTGCGAAGGCACAAGTGGTGTGGACTGATAGCAATGGATACTATCATTTCAATGTTCGCCGAGGAAGTTATATGCTGGAAGTTAGAGGTGTGGGATATATACCGTATCGCCGCGGAGTAGTCATCAAAAGAAACTCTTCGGAGCTGGGCGTTATGGAATTGACATACGATGCTTCCCTATATGACACTTACGATACTCCCCAAGTGGACACCATCGAGATGATGGGGCCGATGATGGGCGGAGAAGTGGCTGTTGTTTATGATGCGAAAGGCACAGTGATGGATGAAAAGACTCAGGAGCCGATTCCTTTTGCCAATGTCTTGATACTTAAGGACGGCAAACAGGTGAGAGGTGCCACTACCGACTTTGATGGCAATTTCAAGACGGACTTGGAGGAGGGTGTATATGATTTTGTGGTTACTTTTACCGGATACGAAAAATATTTGCGCACCGGTGTTAAGGTGCCTGACGACCTGCCGTTGAAGATTGGGTTAAGGAATAATGCAGGGGTATTGGAGGATGTGATTATTGAAGGAGATATGAGAATACCTGTATTTGATATTGGTCCCGATGGAGGTACGCGCACTGAGATACAAGGGGTGCCGCTCTACATACAATATTAATAATCGTTGAATTTGCTGTTAAATAAGATATGGAAGGGGTACCGTTCATAGGCATTGACCGTCACAGGATAGGCATCGACGGGGTGGGGGTGACCACGCTGGCGGCCTTCCATGGATGTCCGCTGAGGTGTAAGTACTGTTTGAACCACCGCTGTCTCGAGGCTCCCGACAATCTGCCGCGCTACACACCAGAGCAGCTCTACAATTATGTGGGGGTGGACAATCTTTATTTTATCGCCACCGGCGGCGGTGTCTGTTTCGGCGGCGGCGAGCCGCTGCTGAGGGTGGATTTCCTCACCGAGTTTAAGGAACTCTGTGGCAAGGGATGGAACCTCACGGCGGAGACCTCGCTGCAGGTGCCGCGCGAGGCGGTGGAGCAGGCCTCCAGTGTGGTCGGCGATTTTATCGTCGACATCAAGGAGAGCAACCCCGACACCTATAAGGCCTACACAGGCGGCGACGCGCAGCGCGCCTGGGACAACCTTGAATGGCTGATACAAAAAAAGGGACCCGAACATGTGATTGTCCGAGTCCCGTTGATTCCTGATTTCAACACCGAAGCCGACTGCGACCGCACGGCCGAGCGCCTGAAGGCGATGGGTGTCACCAAGATTGATAGGTTTACCTATAAGCCTCACCCCCGGCCCCTCTCCGAGCGGAGAGGGGAGTAGAATGTGTGGTATCTATCCCCCTCGCCATTTGGAGAGGGGTTAGGAGTGAGGCTGGCAGTCGTGATCGTGGCAGTGTGAACTTTTCGTCTCTAATTCTAATGTGCTGTGGTGGATGCCGAGGCCGTCGAGCATCTCCTTGACACGGTCGGTGACCTCTTCGAGCATCGATGTTTCGGGGATGACGATGTGGCAGGTGAGGGCCGTCTCGGTGGTGGAGATGGCCCAGATATGCATGTGGTGCACGTTGAGGACACCCTCGACGGAGGAGATGCGGTTCTGGATGTCGTCGACATCGAAGCCTTCGGGCACGGCGTCGGTGCTCATGCGGAGACTCTCGGAGAGGAGGTTCCAAGTACTGACGAGGATGACCACGGCGATGACGATACCGATGATGGGGTCGACGGCCGTCCAGCCGGTGTATTTGATGACGATGCCGCTGACAACCACGCCGACGCTGACCAGCGTGTCGGCCAGCATGTGGAGGAATGCTCCGCGGGTGTTGATGTCGTGCTGGTTCTGACGGCTGAGGACCCAGGCGGTGATGCCGTTGATGACGATGCCCACCGAGGCAGTCCAGATGATGAGGTCGGCACCTACATCAGAGGGGTGGAAGAACTTGTCGACGCTCTCGACGATGATGGCGCCTACGGCCACCAGAAGGATGATGGCGTTGAGTAGCGAGATGAGCACCGAGGCTTTGCGGTGGCCATAGGTGAAGCGCTTGGTGGCGTGGCTCGAGGCCAGTTTGAGGGCTATCATGGCCAGGATGAGCGAGAAGACATCGCTGAGGTTGTGTCCGGCATCGGAGAGGAGGCCCAGCGAGTTGCCGACGATACCGGCGATGACCTCGACGATGACGAAGGCCAGGTTGAGCGCTACGGCTACGATATAGATAGTAGACAACTTCTCTACTACGTGCGCGTGATGGTGACCGTGATGGTCGTGAGCATGCTCGTGCTCATGATGATGTTCGTGCGTCATAATTATTGCTTTTTTGTTTGATTTTCTGTTTGCAAAATTACGAACATTTCTGGAAACGGAAGGCTCACCAACATTGGTGAAACGATGGTGAGCCTAGGGGTTGTTTTTTATTTTTCGACTAGTCGTCTTTGCGTTTGTGGGCATAGGTTTGGCCCCAAACACGGTTATTCGTTGCGGTCTCGACCGAACAACTGACCTATCCAGTTGCGGTTCAGGCGGGCGATGTTCTGGCGCTTGATTTGTTTGGGACACTCGGCCTCGCAGGCGTAGGTGTTGGTGCAGGAGCCGAATCCGAGTTCGTCCATCTTGCAGACCATCTTCTTGACGCGGTCCATGGCCTCGGGCTGACCCTGCGGCAGGAGGGCAAGGTGGCTCACCTTGGCACCGACGAAGAGCATGGCGGAGGCGTTCTTACAGGCAGCCACGCAGGCACCGCAGCCGATGCAGGCGGCAGCATCCATAGCTTGGTCGGCCTTGTGCTTGGGCACCAGGATATTGTTGGCATCGGGCACGCCGCCGGTGGTGGCGCTGATATAGCCGCCGGCCTGGATAATCTTGTCGAAGGCGGTGCGGTCGACCACGAGGTCGCGGATGACGGGGAAGGCTTTGGCACGCCAAGGCTCAATCCAGATTTCGTCGCCGTCGTTGAAGTGGCGCATGTGGAGTTGGCAGGTGGTCACGCCATCGTCGTTGCCGTGGGGACGGCCGTTGATGTAAAGACCGCACATGCCACAGATACCCTCGCGGCAGTCGTTGTCGAAGCAGACGGGGTGGGCGATGTGGTCGTTGATGAGCTGCTCATTGAGCTGGTCGAGCATCTCGAGGAACGAGCATTCGGCACTGATATTGTCAATGTGATAGGTCTCGAAATGGCCTTTGGCGTGGGCATTCTCCTGACGCCAGATATGTAGTGTGAATTTCATGGCTTACTTGTAATTACGTTTGACTATCTGGATGTGCTCGTAGTTGAGCTCTTCCTTATGCATCACTTCGGGTTTGTCGTGGCCTTGATACTCCCAGGCAGCGACGAACATGAAGTTCTCGTCGTCGCGCTGCGTCTCACCATCTTCGGTCTGGTGCTCAATGCGGAAGTGTCCGCCGCAGGACTCTTCGCGCTGGGCGGCATCGGCGACGATGAGGCGTGCCAGTTCGAAGTAGTCTTCCAGACGGTAGGCTTTCTCGAGCTCGGGATTCATCTCGCCGACCTTGCCGGGGATGGTGACATGCTGATAGAAGTCGGCCTCGAGTTCGGCAATCTTCTGCTCGGCGGTAGCCAGACTCTCCTTGCTGCGGGCCATACCGCAGTATTCCCACATGATGCGTCCGAGGGCTTTGTGGTAGTGGTCGACGGAGAAGCTGGAGCTTCCGGAATTTCCGGAGATGGTCATCAAGCCATCGAGGCGGGCGCGCACGTTTGCTTCAGCTTCGTCGAACTCCGGACCTTCGGCTTTAATCTTGCCGACGTAAATCTGGTCGGCGAGGTAGTTCTGGAGGGTGTAGGGGAGGACGAAGTAGCCGTCGGCGAGACCCTGCATGAGGGCGGAGGCACCGAGGCGGTTGGCGCCGTGGTCGCTGAAGTTGGCCTCACCCGCAGCGAAGAGGCCGGGGATGGTGGTCTGCAACTCATAGTCGACCCAGAGGCCGCCCATAGTGTAGTGAATGGCGGGGTAGATCATCATCGGGTACTCGTAGGGATCCACGTCGACAATCTTCTGGTACATCTGGAAGAGGTTGCCATATTTCTGCTCGACGACATTACGGCCGAGGCGTTTGATGGCATCGGCGAAGTCGAGGTAGACGGCCAGGCCGGTGGGGCCTACGCCGTAGCCGGCATCGCAGCGCTCCTTGGCGGCACGGCTGGCGACATCGCGCGGCACCAGGTTGCCGAAAGCGGGATAGCGGCGCTCGAGGTAGTAGTCGCGGTCTTCCTCGGCGATATCGAGGGCGGTCTTTTCACCGCGGCGGATGGCTTCGGCATCCTCTTTCTTCTTGGGAACCCAGATGCGGCCGTCGTTACGGAGCGACTCACTCATGAGGGTGAGTTTTGACTGGTAGTCGCCGTGGACGGGGATGCAGGTAGGGTGGATCTGCACGTAGCAGGGGTTGGCGAAGGCGGCGCCGCGACGGTGGCAGACCCAGGCGGCGGAGCCGTTGCTGTTCATGGCGTTGGTGGAGAGGTAGTAGATGTTGCCATAACCACCGGAGGCCACCACGACTGCATGGGCGGCGTAACGCTCCAGTTCGCCGGTGACGAGGTTGCGGACGATGATACCGCGGGCGCGGCCGTCTTTGACCACAAGGTCCATCATCTCGTGACGCTCGTGCAGCACCACGGTGCCACGGGCAATCTCACGGCTCAGGGCACCATAGGCGCCCAGCAGCAGCTGCTGGCCGGTCTGGCCGCGGGCGTAGAAGGTTCGGGAGACCTGTGCACCTCCGAAGGAACGGTTGTCGAGCAGACCGCTATAGTCGCGGGCGAAGGGAACGCCCTGGGCGACACACTGGTCGATGATGTCGCCGCTGACCTCAGCCAGACGGTAGACGTTGGCTTCACGGGCACGGTAGTCGCCACCCTTGATGGTGTCCTTGAAGAGACGCTCCACGCTGTCGCCGTCGTTCTGATAGTTCTTGGCAGCGTTGATACCGCCTTGTGCGGCGATGGAGTGTGCGCGACGCGGCGAATCCTGGATGCAGAAGATGTCCACATGGAATCCTAGGGCGCCGAGAGAGGCGGCGGCAGAGGCACCGGCAAGACCGGTACCCACCACGATGATGTCGAGCTTGCGCTTGTTGGCGGGGTTCACCAGTTTTTGCGCGGCTTTGTAATTGGTCCATTTCTGACTAAGAGGACCTTCGGGTATTTTGGAATCTAATTTCATTTTCTTTTCTTTTTTCAATCAGAACCATCAGAACTATCAGAATCTCTTTTTGTTCTTTTCGTTCTGATTGAGATTACTTTATTTGGTTAAAGGCCGAGGTAGACGAGGATGGGCACACAGGCGAAGCCGAGGACGATAACCCAGGTGTAGATTTTGCCGAGGACTTCGATGATGGGGTTGTAGCGGTAGTTGTTCAGACCGAGGGACTGGAAGACCGAGGGGAAGGCGTGGGTGAGGTGGAGGAAGATGATGAGGAAGAAGAAGAGGTAGCCGATGACGATATGCAGGTGGCTGAACTTCTCGCGGGTGAGGTAGTAGAAGTCGGGCTCCACGCCGCAGTCAGGTGCTTTCTCTTTCAGCATGGTGCGCTGCTCGTAGTTGAGGTGGCGTATCCATTTGTGGTCGTCGGAAAAATTCTGCTCGGCCATGGCGTTGCTGAGGAGCTCGGCGACAGGCACCGCGTTGCGGAGGTTCTGGAGATTGTTCTCCATCTCGGCCTGCTGGTCGGGAGTCATCTGGTTGGCATACATAGCCATCTGGCTTTCGACATTGGCCACCACGTCGGCAGGAGTCATGCCGCTCTGGGCAGAATACTGCATGAGGGTGTTGACCTCGTCGTTCTGCAGTTTCTCCACCTCAACCATGTATTTGCCCTTGACGACACCCACTTTGACAAAGTAGAAGTCGTAGAAGTGGATGCAGATGCAGGCGAAGATGAGGATACCGGTCCACACCATGAGTTTGGAAGCGGGGTGGGTCTTAGTACGTGAGGGCTGGTGGTAGCGTGTGGGGCGAGCCAGACGGTTGGTCACGGCGAGCCAGATGGTGAGGGCTATGTGCAGCAGGATGACGCCCAGCAACACCAGCTCGAATATCTTCACCACCCAGTTGGTGCCCATGAAATGGCAGAAGGCGGAATACCATGCGCCGTCGTCATGGCGCAGGATGAAGAGGTTGGCTGTCATGTGGAACAAGAGGAAGAGCAGCAGGAAGCCGCCGACCAAGGCCACTAACATCTTCTTCGTAATGGAGTGTATCTTCGGTAAATTCAT
Source organism: Bacteroidales bacterium (assembly GCA_045222295.1). Taxonomy (GTDB): domain Bacteria; phylum Bacteroidota; class Bacteroidia; order Bacteroidales; family P3; genus Colimorpha. The sequence continues at coordinate 62,970 of JBGUXP010000004.1, forward strand.
ATAGGTGAATATTATATGTTTTTATTATTACGTTTTTGAGTGTGCAAATATACACATTTTTTTATTTCTTAGGAGCGCCGCCTCCAAAGTCGTCATAGGCGATGTTTTCGGGTTGGACACCCAGGCTGTCGAGCATTTTGACCACGGCACTGCTCATGGGACCGGGACCGCACATGTAGTATTCGATATCCTCGGGAGCGGGATGGTTCTTGAGGTAGGTGTCGTACATCACATTGTGGACGAATCCTGCGGTATATTTCACTCCTGCGGCATCTGCTGCCGGGTCGGGGCGGTCGAGAGCCAGGTGGAAGTGGAAGTTGGTGTGGTCTTTCTCCAGCTGGTGGAAGTCGTCGAGATAGAACACCTCGTTAAGTGCACGTGCACCATAGAAGTAGTGCATGGGGCGCTGTTGGCAGTTGAGGGTACGTGTGAGATGCATGATTTGAGCACGCAGGGGAGCCATGCCGGCACCACCGCCTACCCATATCATCTCGTTGCCCTTCGGGTCGTCGGTCCAGGTGCCGTTTTCGGTACCACGGACACTGAATTCGCCATAAGGACCACTCATGATGACCTTGTCGCCGGGCTTCAACGAGAAAATGTAGCTGGAGGCGATACCGGGGTTGACGTTCTGGAAGCCGCTGCGGTCGGCGGTGAAGGGCGGTGTGGCGATACGCACGGTAAGCATGAAGACATCGCCTTCGGCAGGATAGTTGGCCATGGAGTAGGCACGTACCGTAGGCTCGGTATTGACGCAGACGAGGTCGAACATCTTGAATTTCTCCCATGCCGGCAGGTATTCTTCGCCGATGAGGCTCTTGTCAAACGAGCTGTAGGGGATGCGGAAGGTGGGAATCTTGATCTGTGCGTAGGAGCCAGGCACGAAGTCCATGTGCTCGCCGGCAGGCAGCTGCACTTTGAACTCCTTGATGAAGGTGGCCACATTGCGGTTGGAGACCACGGTGCACTCGTATTCCTTGATGCTGAGGATGCTCTCGGGAAGTTTCAGGCTCAGGTCTTCCTTGACCTTCACCTGGCAGCCGAGACGCCAGCCTTCCTGCTGCTGTTTGCGGGTGAAGAATCCCTTTTCGGTCGGGAGGATGCTCCCGCCGCCTTTCACCACACGGCATTTGCACTGGCCACAACTGCCTTTGCCGCCGCAGGCTGATGGCAGGTGGATGTCCTGTTCGCCGAGGGTGGAGATGAGTGTGCCGCCCGTGGGAACGGTCAGCTCTTTGTCGTCGTTAATCGTAATCTTGACGTTGCCCTGCGGGATGAGTTTTGTGCGCAGAATGAGCAACGCTGCCACCAGTAGCAGGATGACGACCAAGATGATGATTATTGCAGATATAAGTGTTGTTGACATAAACTATTGGCTTAACTACTTAACTACTGTCTACTGAACTACTAAAGTTTGAATCCCATAAATGACATGAATGCCAAGCCCATGAGGCCGGTGATGATGAAGGTGATGCCCACGCCGCGGAGTGCGGGGGGAATGTGGCTGTAGCGCAGCTTCTCGCGGATGGCGGCAATGGCGACGATGGCCAGGAACCAGCCGATGCCGCTGCCAAGGGCGAAGACCGAGGCCTCGCCGATGTTCTGGTAGCCACGCTCCTGCATGAAGAGTGAGCCAGACATGACGGCACAGTTGACGGCAATCAAAGGCAGGAAGATGCCCAGCGAGTTGTAGAGACTCGGGCTGAACTTCTCCACAATCATCTCTACCATCTGCACGATGGCTGCGATGACAGCGATGAACATAATGAGGCTCAAGAAGCTGAGGTCTACATTGGCCAGCGAGGGTGAAATCCACGCCAGTGCTCCGTCGGCTAGGAAATACTTGTTGAGCAGGTAGTTGATGGGCACTGTGATGATAAGTACGAAAGTCACCGCAATGCCTAGACCCGCAGAGGTCTTCACCGTCTTGCTCACGGCAAGGTAGGAGCACATGCCGAGGAAGAAGGCGAAAATCATGTTGTCGACGAAAATCGACTTGATGAATATGTTAATGTAATCCATTGTTCATTAAGGTCTTTAAAGTCCTTAAAGTCTTTAAGGTCTTATTGTTCAACTAAGTCTTTGTTGCGGCTGCGATGCCACCAGATGATGAGTCCCACCAGGATAAGCGCCATGGGAGGCATGATCATCAGGCCGTTATTCTCGTAGCCTATGTTGTAGAGTCCGAGCTTCTCCATGACAGGGTAGCCCCAGAGGGTGCCGCTGCCGAAGAGTTCGCGCACGAAGCCCAAGGTGATGAGAATGACGCTATAGCCTATGCCGTTGCCAATGCCGTCGAGAAAACTTGCCCACGGTTTCTGCACCATGGCGAAAGCCTCAAGGCGACCCATGACGATGCAGTTGGTGATGATAAGGCCAACGAAGACGGAGAGTTGCTTGCTGACATCGTAGACGTAGGCTTTCAGCATCTGGTCGACCAGCACCACGAGGGTGGAGACGACGACAAGCTGCACGATGATGCGGATACGTGGCGGGACGGTGTTGCGTAGCAGCGAGATGATGAGGTTTGCCAATGCCGTCACTACGATGACGGAAATCGACATCACCACGGCGGGCTTCAGTTGTGCCGTCACTGCCAGGCAGGAGCAGATACCCAACACCTGTACCAGGATGGGGTTGTTCTTGCTGAATGGGAGTTTTATAAGGTCAAAGTTTTTCATTCGGTAGCCTCCTCTCTTTCTTCGGTCGGACAGGTCGGACTAGTCGGACGGGTCAGACCTTGGTAATCATTATAGGCTTTCTCCAGCATGGCGGTAACACCGTTACTGGTCATGGTACCACCGCTGATGGCATCCACTTCATAGGGGTTGCTGTGGTCGGCGTTCTTGGCAAGGTGGATTGCTTGGGTGTCCATCTTCTTGCCAATGAAACGCTGGGCGAACTTGTCGGTGGCAATCTCGCCGCCGAGGCCGGGGGTCTCTCCCTTGTGGTCGAAGACGGCTCCCACGACGGTGCTGCTATTGTCGAGAGCAAGATATCCCCAGATAGGCCCCCATAGACCGGTGCCCTTCAACGGAATAACGATGCCTCCCTCGAAGGTGTAGTAGCCGTCGGCTTCAGTGATATGTTTGGCATAGAGCTCCGCGGCGTTGTCGCGTGTGCTTTCGATGCCGATGGTCTTCAAAATCATCTGTTTTGTCTCCGCCTCTTGGTTTTGGGTCTGCAGGGGCTTGAGGCTGACGGCGACAACCGTTAGTATCAGTGCTGCCACCACTACGAGGGCAGAGGAGTAGATGAAGATATATTTGTTGCTGAAACTTTTAGCCATTGTTTACCTCCTTTCCTTGTGTGGCGGCGCGTTTCTCGCGTTGCTTGATGTTCCTTGCCACCACGCAGTGGTCAATCAGCGGTGCCATGCAGTTCATCAACAAAATACTCAGCATCATGCCCTCCGGGTAGGCGGGGTTGGCAACGCGCAGCAGAACGGCAAAAGCACCGATAAGTAGTCCATAGATCCACTTGCCGCAGTTGGTCTGCGCGGCGGTGACGGGGTCGGTGGCCATGAAGACCGCGCCGAAAGCGAAGCCGCCTATCAGGAAGTGGTAATAGAAAGGAAGGTCGAGGTAGACCGTGCCGCCAATGGCGTTGAAGAGCAGTCCCATGGCACCACCACCAACGAATACGCTCAGCATGATGCGCCACGAGGCGATGCCAGTGAAGAGTAGCAGGATGGCACCCAGTGCGATGGCAATGACGCTCGTTTCGCAGGTCGATCCGGGAATGGTACCGATAAGCATGTCAAGTGCCGAAGCCGAGGGGTGGGAGCCCGTGGCAAGTTGTCCCATGGGCGTGGCGCCGGCGATGGCATCGCTGCCCCACAGGTCGTTGGCAATCCAAACTTGGTCACCGCTCATGTGAGTGGGGTAGGCGAAGAAGAGGAAAGCACGCGCCACCAGGGCGGGGTTGAGGAAGTTCATGCCGCTGCCGCCGAAGACCTCCTTGCCGATAATCACGGCGAAGGCCACGGCCAGCGCCAGCTGCCATAGCGGCGTGGTCACCGGCACAATCATCGGTATCAGCAGACCTGTGGCGAGGAAACCCTCGTTCACTTCATGTCCGCGGTATTGAGCAAATGCAAACTCGATACCCAAACCTACGATATAGCTTACTGCAATCATGGGAAGCATGCGCAGGAAACCAAACCACCAGCAGGGTAACAGCCCATCGAGCCCATTAACCCCATTCATCCCACTTTGATATCCGATATTCCACATACCGAACAGCAGTGCCGGCATCAACGCAATCACCACGATGATGATGCTGCGTTTCATATCCACAGCGTCGCGGATATGCGAGCCGTTACGGGTGACGGTCTTGGGCGTGAAAGCGAAAGTATGGAAAGCTTCGTAGGTGCTTCCCAACCAAGCCCATTTGCCTTTTGGTTCTATTTTCTCAAACCATTGTTCGAGCCATTTCATATTCATGCGATAGCCTCCTTTCTGAGGACCTCAAGAGCCTCGCGAATGATGGTCTGTATTTCGGTCTTCGAGGGGTCGATGAACTCGCACAGCGCGAAGTCCTCGGGCTCCACCTCGTAGATGCCGAGCTTCTCCTGCAGTTCTACATCGCCCACAATGCAGGCCTTGATGAGTTGCAGCGGATAGATGTCGAACGGAAACACACGCTCAAAAGAGCCCGTGAAGAGGAAGGGACGCACCGAGCCATGGACATTGGTGTTGAAGTCATACGACGGTTTCATCCCGCCCATTAACTCCATTAGTCCTATCTTGTCTAGCACCCCCATAAAACCGCTGAGGAAAGTCTTGCTGAAGCTGTACTTCTTTATGCCCGGCATAAGCCAGCCCATGAAGTCGTACTTGTCGCCCTCCTCGATGAAACATACCTGTTGGTCGTACATCCCGATGAATCCATCTGCGGCTACGGCGCTACCGCTCAACGGCGAGCCTGAGATAATGCGGGTTCCTGGGTTTTCTGAAAATTCCGAAAAACCCGGGTAATATGGATTCATAAGTTGGGCGTCGCTAATGCGTTTCAGGTTGGCACCACAAATCACACGGTAATAGTGCGGCGTTTTGGCGGCGGGACCGCCTACAGCGATGAGTCGTTCAGGGCGATACTCGCCGGTTGTCACCCAGCGGCCGATATTGGCTACGTCTTGAGCGTTCACCGCCCAGATGTACTCGCCTTTATTGATGGGGTCGAGGGCGGCGACGATGGTGCCGATGTTGCCGGCAGGGTGGGGGCCTTCGGCCTTCACGCAGTGTACTTCGGCGAATGCTTCCAGGGCTTTCACGCCGGCCTCAAACTCCTGCTCGCGTCCTTTCAGGGCGAAGTCGAGGTCGGGAGCTAGCGGATTGGTGTCGCGCATGCTGATGTAGATTCCCTTGGCTTTGTGGTCGGGGTTGGCGATGGTGCCGAAGGGACGCTCCTTAATCATCCACCAGACGGGAGTCTCGGGGGTAAGATCTTTAGGACCCTGAGGATTCTGAGAATCCTGATTGTCTTTACTTACAACTACCTCCATCAGTTTTCTCTTCTCTCCGCGGACAATGGACACCACCACGCCGTTCACCGGCGAGGGAAGCGTCAGGCGTGCATCGTGTTTGTCTTCCACCAGAGGTTGGCCGGCGGCAACTCTATCGCCTTCGGCAACAAGCAGTCGCGGTGTAAAGCCTACCACGTCGGGTGGCTTCACGGCATAGCGTTCCACGCCTCTCATGTCAACGACAAACCTCTCAGCGGAGCCGCCGAGAGGAATATCGAGACCATTTTTGATCTTCAATTTATTAACCATTAAACTTTTAAACTTTATCCTGAATCATATTTTCAGCTCCACAGGCTGCAGCATGTTTTCCGGCTTGAGAATGTTGTCGAGCTGCTCCTTGGTGAGGAGTTTGTGCTCGAGAACGAGCTCGTAGACGCCGCGGCCGGTCTCGCTGGCCTCCTTGGCGATTTTGGTGCTCTGTTTGTAGCCGATGATGGGGTTGAGCATGGTGACGATGCCGATAGAGTGTTCGACGAGCTGGCGGCAGCGCTCCTCGTTGGCTTTGATGCCGTCGATGCAGAGGGCGCGGAGGGTGTCATAGCCGTTCTCCAGCAGATGGATGCTCTCGAAG
>JBGUXP010000005.1:0-86287 GCA_045222295.1 Bacteroidales bacterium
CCTGACGGCACCTACTACTACCGCTTCACCGCTAAAAACAACTTCGGCATCGTCAAAAGAAACGGTGTCATCGAGGTATCAAGATAAAGAAAGGCCCGCAAATGCGGGCCTTTCTTATTTAACAACAATCTCGTCAGTAAAGAGGTAGGAAGGCTGCCCTGGTGCTGGATGCCAGTCAGGCAGCGGGCCGGGATTGGGAACCACAACACGGAGGTAGCGGACGGTGGGATTGCTCTCTTGGAAACCCTTGTTTTTGACATATTTCGACACAAAAGTCTCCATCGTATAGTATTTCAATCGCATGCCAGTCTCACGCGGATCCATATTGAAAGGCTCTGTGTAGAGGGATTGCCATTGCTGTCCATCTTCGGAAACAAAGAGGTGTATCTCTCTCGGGGCTAATATCCAGTCGAAAGTGTTCTGCATGAAGCGCATGGAGACTTCATGAATCTCAGTAGGTTTTCCAAAATCGATGGTAGCATCGATGCTGTCTCCCCAGTAGCCTTGCCAGTGACCGTCGGCATAGGTGGTGTTGCTGCCGAGCTGGCCGTCGATAAGGGCGTTCTCTCCCCCACCACTATAGATGGGCTTGTAGTCGCTATACTTGGTGTTGAGGGTTATCTTGGCACCCATGGCTAGATGTGACAACAGGTACTGCTCCGTGATGACACCCTCACCATATTCATTATAGGCTATGGCCTTGATCGTAGCGGAGCGCTCCAGTGGAAAAGGACCGCTGTAAAGCAAGGAACCTTCATTGGGGGTGCTGCCGTCGAGGGTATAGTAGATGGGGCGGTCGTTGTAGAGGGTGCGGAGCTGCACCATCGGAGTATTCTGATTACTCTGATTATTTGAAATAATCTGAACAAACACATGCCTATCGAGTTCCAGCACCTCGCGGGCGAGGTCGTCGTAGCGATTCATCACGATATAACGCTCGTAGTCGCCGTTCTCTTGGTCCCATAGGCGGAGGTATTCACGCTTGAGGTAGAATAGTCGTTCGTAATAGGTGGCAGCTACCAGATTTAAGAAGAGTTCCTGCATTTCTGACCACTGTGGGTCATGCATCTTATCATAAATCATTTTGCGCAATGTACTTTTAGACATTGCAGCTCCAATACGATGAAGTGTATATAGGGCATGCGGGTTGGCGGCGGAGTCGACACTGATGGACCTCAGCAGCTTATCCACCACGATAATACGTTTCCCCATCTCGTCGCCTGTGTTGTCGGGATTGAAGTTGAGCAGGGGTTCCATGAGGGCGGCGGAGGTGTACCAGTCGCCGACGGTAGAGTTATACATCAGGGCGCCGACATCATAGAGCTGCTTTGTGAGTACACACTCCTCCCCCACCCCGTTGGGGCGGTCCCCCTCCCCTAACTTAGGGGAGGAGCTATCTGACGCGACCTCACTATCTAACTGCTCCCCTAAGTTAGGGGAGCTGGCCGCACGAAGTGCGGACTGAGGAGTGTGTACCCCATAGAACAACCTCTCAAAGTTCTTATTGAACTGTGCTTCGCGCTGGCGAAGCTCCTCGGGATCGTCGGTCTTGAGGGGGTTCCAGGCCATCTCGGCGGCCCAGTACTGGGCGTGCCAGCTGTTGTCAAAGAGAGCCTCGCCGTTGTCGTCCCAGCAGGTGAGCATCGCACCCTCGGCACCATCGCGGTAGCCGTCGCGGAAGAGGTTAGCAATGTTCTTGATGTAGCGTTGCGGCGTGGAGGTCATGGTGGCACTGTGTCCCGTCGAGGCAGCCACCCAGAAGGGGTTACCCTGTTCCTTGAAGGGCTTTATCAGATGCGTGAAGCTGTCGATAGGCTCGTAGGCCCACATGATATAGATCATGTCCTTGGGCAGTTGCTTCATCATCGCGGGGTTCTTGGCCACGATGTCACCCCACATAGCGATTCTGGGAGTACCTGAGTGACTGAGTGACTGAGTGGCTGAGTAACCCGAGGTCTTTGTCACTTTGCCACTTTGCGACTCAGCCACTTCATTAACAAGCGCGTAACACTTGTTAATGAAATCGACGTATACTTGGTCGGCGCCGAGGCTGTCAACGAGGTGCTTGGCGCGGCCGGTGCCGAGTTGCTCGGTCTCGTCGCAGTTGATGATAAAGAACTGGGGTCGGCGACCTTGTGGAGCCAAGGACCCCATAGGGATGCGCTTGAACGCGGCAGCGATACGTTTTTTGAGAAAACCATAAGTCTCTTCCACATCAGGGTTGAAGTTCACCTTGCTGTCCATCATGTATTGGTAGAACGGGATGCGGAGTGTCTTCTCGGCGTGGGCGAAGAGTTGCAGGTTGATGACTTCGTCGGGGTGCGGCTTGCACTCGGCGGCATAAGCGGGGGCGAGGTCGGGGAACTCCGGCTGGTAGAGCGTATGCTCGGTGTAGTAGTTGCAGAAGTTGAACTTCAGCGCATGGAGTCGCTGCCACTGCTTCTGGCGAAAAGCCTGATGCGGAACAGGGCCACGGCTGATATCGTCCATCCAACCACGGTAAGTGTAAGCGGGCCAGTCGGTGATGGTGATACATCTAATCCACTCATGCAACTGCTTCAGCTGTTCCAACGTCAGATACGCATTCTTTCGTCCCTCCTCGCCAACATACCTCATCTCGATTTTCTTTGGACCAAAGTCGAGCTGGTAAGCCTGGTCAAGGTTCACCACCACGGGAAGAGTATCCACTCTCTGCTCCACCACCTTGGCCTTTTGCAATACACATATCTGTTTCTCGTAATAACCACCTCGCCGGAGCTCCACCTTCTGCGGTGTTGGGATCAGTCCCAACTTGTCATAGTTCTTGAGCCACTCCAAGGAGCCCTCCTGCGCAAAAGCCGACACCCCCAGTGTCAGCACCATAAGAATGATAAACGTCTTCTTCATGTTTTTATAACGCACTAGTCCCAATATTTATTGTAATAAACCTCCGATGGAACGTACCAGACCTTTATTTTTTTTCTCTTCATGTCTCTTTTTTTCGTATCTTTGCAAATCATATTCTTGATCTTAACCCTAGTTAAACAGTTAACATCATGCAAGAAAGACATCGCGACAGAAGGCTCTATTTCAATGAACTTGCCGAAACATCAAGGGCTTTCTATTTGGACTATCTGCGGAATTTCCTGCCGCTCTCCAGCGCCACGCGCATTCTGGAAATCGGCTGCGGCGAAGGTGGCAACCTCTTGCCTTTCGCCGAGATTGGCTGTCAGGTGACCGGTATCGACATTGACAAGCCTCGCGTCGACAACGCCATCAAGTTCTTCGAGGAAAACGGCCAAAAAGGCACACTCATCGCCTCCGACTTCCTCGACGTGCCACTCCCCACCTCTGAGGAGGACCGCTTCGACATAGTCCTTGTCCACGATGTCATCGAGCATATCGAGCCCCCTTATAAGCTCTCTTTCATGAACCGCATGAAAGAATTTATTCGCCACGACGGCGTAGCCTTCTTTGGCTTCCCTGCCTGGCAGATGCCTTTCGGCGGCCATCAGCAAATATGCGTTAGCAAGATTTCCAAACTCCCTTATATCCACCTCCTCCCCACCAAGCTCTACCACTGGGTATTGAAAAAATTCAACGAGACAGAGGGCAATATCAACGAGATGCTCAGCATCAAACGGTCGCGGATGCCCGTAGAGAAATTCAGCCGCCTCGCCAATGAGGCGGGACTACGCGTCGCCAACCGTTCGCTCTGGCTTATAAACCCCCACTACAAGCAGAAGTTCGGTCTTCACCCGCTACGCGAGGTGTGGCCATTCGACAGAATCGTCTGGTTCCGCAATTTCTACACCACCTCGGCGTGGTATCTCTTAAAACGGCAATAGCCGTTTTTTTTTTTTTATTTCAGACAATCCAGATAACGGGCGATAGTCTCCTCGATACCCAGGTAGAGGGCATCGCTGATAAGTGCATGTCCGATGGACACCTCGTCGAGCCACGGTATCTCCTGATGGAAATAGGTGAGGTTCTCAAGTGACAGGTCGTGTCCTGCATTAAGACCGAGACCACAGTCGCGAGCCACCTTGGCAGCCCCCACAAAAGGGGCGATAGACTTCTCTCGCCCTGCGGCATAACAGCTGGCATAACTCTCGGTGTACAGTTCCACGCGGTCGGTGCCAGTCTTTGCTGCCATCTCAATCATCTGAGGGTTGGCATCGATGAAGATACTCACACGGATACCGCAGGCCTTGAATTCCTTGACAACATCCTTCAGGTAATCCTGGTTTTTGATGGTATCCCAACCGGCATTGGAGGTCAACACCCCTTCAGCATCAGGCACAAGGGTCACTTGAGCAGGCTTGATTTCTTTCACCAAGTCAATAAAGCCGTAGGGCTTACTTTTGGAGACCCCCTTGGGATTCCCCTCAATATTATATTCCACACGGATGAGAGGTTTGATGGCCAGCGCGTCGGCATAACGGATGTGGCGCTCGTCGGGCCGCGGGTGCACCGTGATGCCCTGGGCACCGAAACGCTCACAATCCTGTGCAAACTTCAAGACATCAGGAGTGTTGCCACCACGCGCATTGCGTATGGTGGCAACTTTATTGATATTCACACTGAGTTTCGTCATAATTTGAATTCTTTCTTGATAGCATCCACCATTTCAAGTTTCTCCCAGCCGAAGAACTGCACCTTCTTCTTGCGTTTGCGGCCAGCGGCATCATACACAGTGACATAGTCCTCGTAAGGATCGCGGCCCATATGTCCGTAAGCAGCCGTAGGCAGGAAGATGGGATTCTTCAGCCCAAAACGTTCCACGATGGCATAAGGACGCAGGTCGAAGAGTTTTTTTACCTTCGCGGCGATCTCACCGTCACTCATCTTCACCTTGGCGGTTCCGTAAGTGTTGACATAGAGACCAACAGGCTCTGCCACACCAATGGCATAGGCCACCTGCACGAGAGCCTCGTCACAGAGGCCTGCCGCCACAAGATTCTTAGCAATATGACGGGTGGCATAGGCCGCCGAACGGTCCACTTTGGAAGAGTCCTTTCCGCTGAAAGCGCCACCGCCATGGGCACCGCGACCGCCGTAGGTATCGACGATAATCTTGCGTCCGGTGAGGCCGGTGTCACCATGAGGTCCTCCAATGACAAACTTACCAGTGGGGTTGACATGCAACTTGTAATCTTTCTTAGCGAAAAGCTTCTGCGTCTCTTTAGGCAGACGCTTGACGACACGCGGCAGGAGAATCTTCTCCACGTCGGCACGAATCTGCTCCTGTTCCACATCGGGGTCATGCTGGGTGCTGACCACAATGGCATCAATGCGCTCGGGCTTGCCACCGTCGCTGTATTGCACCGTCACTTGACTCTTGGCATCGGGACGGAGATACTTCATCTGCTTACCCTCACGGCGTATCTTGCCGAGTTCGATGAGGATGATATGCGCCAGACAGATGGGCAACGGCATCAGTTCGTCGGTCTCGCGGCAGGCGTAACCGAACATCATGCCCTGGTCTCCTGCACCCTGGTTCTTTTTCTCCTTGCGGGAGACACCCTGATTGATATCCGAAGACTGCTCATGAATGGCGGACAACACACCGCACGACTCAGACTCGAACTTATACTCGCCCTTGGTATAGCCGATGTTCTTGATGACATCGCGCACGGTGGTCTGCACATCGACATAGCCGTTGCAGCTCACCTCGCCGCTGACCACGGCAAGGCCGGTGGTCACCAGCGTCTCACAAGCCACATGACTCTCGGGGTCACGGCGAAGGAATTCGTCCAACAGGGCATCAGAAATCTGGTCGGCCACTTTGTCCGGATGGCCTTCGGAAACACTCTCTGAAGTGAAGAAATAACTCATTTTTACGTTACTTTTAACTGTTAATACTTTCTTTAACAGTGAAAAGATGTGTACTGAAATTGCCGTTGAATTAACGCTTTAGCATTTTTTCAAGTGGTTGCAATCATTACAAATCTATCCACATTTGTGACTGCAAAGATACGAAAAAATAACGAAACGGCAAATTTTTTGTCGGCGAATTGTACGAATTGAGCGAATTTATTTAACGGCGAAGCATTCTATTAATTCGCCGACAATTGCTCAACCATGTAGCCGATGATAGTGGCAGGTGAGCAGATCGCCGTTGTCGTTGTAAAGGTGAAGGCCGGAACCTTCGCAAAAGCGCCAGACCTTGCAATCCTTGCATTGGCCTTTCCTGGCCCATGTGCGGTCACGCATCACTTGGAAACGGTTCTGCCACACCTCCCAGAAGTCATCCTGATAGATATTCCCTTGGTCCATGTGGCTGCGCACCGAGGTACAGCCGCTGATAGCGCCGTCACAGCGGATGCTGGCCACCTCGACACCGCTACGGCAGTAGAAGAAATGGTCGCGCACCTTCTGCTCGTATTCACCCAGGAATCCTTCACAGGCATAACTCACAGACATACTCCTCCGACCTCCGGCCACCACCCCTAACTTTGAGGAGGAGCAGGCTACCGCGTCACCATTTGCCACCCCCTCTAAGTTAGAGGGGGTGGCAGTTGCTTGCGACTGACGGGGGCGTGTGTCCCGTCGACAATCCGCAATGAAATCGAGTATCCCACGGAACTGCTCATCGCTCAGCTGCAACTCAGGATCGTGGGCGGCACGGCCCATAGGAAAGATGCTGAAGAGACGCCAGGCGGGGACTCCCTGCGAGATGAGATATTCCTTAAATTCTTTCAAATGAGGGTAACTGCGTGGGTTGACACATGTCACGACATCCCACAACAAATCCTTCTGCTGTGCCAGCAAGCGTATAGCCTGCGTGGCTTTCTCAAAACTCTGCGGATGCCTGCGTATCCAATTATGTTGCTCCTCAAAGCCGTCAAGACTCACGGTGATGGAGTGCATGCCGCTGGCAAGCAGGCTCTCCAGCCGTTTCTCATCCAGCAGGAAACCGTTAGTGACCACACCCCACGGATAGCCACGGCGGTAAAGCGCCAGTCCCACCTCCTCAAGGTCGTCCCTCAGCAACGCCTCGCCACCGGTGAAAATTACAAACACCTCATGCGGATTGACATGAGGCGTAATCGAATCAATAACTTTTAAGAAATCCTCCGCCGGCATATCCTTCACCGCCGGAACCACTCTGCAGTCGCTGCCGCAATGGCGGCAACTCATGTTGCACCGCAGCGTGCACTCCCAAAACAACGACCGCAACGGATGCAGTTGTGCGCTATTGTGCCGCAGCAACCGCTGCAGCTCCAATCCAACCCTCTGTCTGAATGTCATTCGGCACATAACGCCTCTCGCCATTTCACTCCTCACTCACTCCCTTGTCTATTCTCCAACTTAATCTCCAGCTGCTTTTTGAAGGTACCCTGGTTCCAGCCACCGGCACCCTCGCGGTCCACATCGGACTGCTGCACTTTGACGCCCATCAACTGGTCTTTGTATTCACCGTTCTCACTGCCGTCAACATCACGCACCATCAGCCGCACCTCTTCCTGGGGGGTACCGCTGTTATTAATCTCGAAACGGCCTTCCTGGTCTGTCTTTACGGCACTCTTCTCGAGCCAGGCCTTTACCCGCTCGGGGTCGCCCTGCAACTCGCCGTCCTTCACCTCCATGCCACGTTCCAGCATATTGACACGGATATCCTTCACAGGACGTCCGTCGACATCCTTCACCTGTCCACGAATCATATAGTTCATTGTCGGCACACCATACATCAGGCGTATCTCCTCGCGCGGCTTCACTGCCGGGGTTTCAGGCTCCTCGCTCTTTACGGCCTCCTTGTGGCAGTGGCACGACGACAATCCAAAGGCGCCCATCACCGTGACGAGCAACCAGTTTTTCAGTTTTAGATAGCGTATTTTCATAATCTTTTATTTTTTCTGTCTCCTAGCACTCCTTGTCCTCCCCACCAATCCTCGCCTCCCCCTCACTTCATTCTTTAACTTCTAGCGAAAGCGATAACTTCTTTACCTTCTGCCAAAATAACGCCCTCATGTCAAAAAAATTGTGTATCTTTGCAAATCATTTTATGGATAAGAACGACAAACCCTACATTATCGCAGGCCCCTGCAGCGTTGAGAGCCGCGAGCAATTGACAGAGGTCACCAAGGCCCTCTGCTCCATCCCCAAAGTGCAACTCATCCGTGGCGGTGTATGGAAGCCCCGCACCCGTCCGGGAGGCTTCGAAGGTCTCGGCGAACCGGCCTTAAAATGGATGAAAGAGTTGCAGGAGAGCCCTCTCTGTTTCTCCGACGGCAGTCCTGTGCGCTTCTGCTGCGAGGTAGCCAGTCCCGAACATGTGGAGCTCTGCCTCCACTACGGCATCACAACCCTCTGGCTCGGCGCCCGCACCACAGCCAACCCCTTCATGGTCGAGGAACTCAGCAACGCCCTGCGTGGCGCCGACGTCCACGTCATGGTAAAGAACCCCCTCAGCCCCGACCTGCGCCTCTGGCTCGGTGCCATCGAACGTCTCTCTCAGGTAGGCATCAAGCACCTGGCAGCCATCCACCGCGGCTTCAGCATGTACAACAGCCAGGGCTACCGCAACGCACCTCTCTGGGAACTGCCACTCAAACTACGCAGCCAGTGCCCTGACCTGCCCATCATCAGCGATCCCAGTCATATTGGTGGCAGCCGGCAACTAACTGAATCCCTGTGCATATCAGCGTTACAGCTCGACCTCGACGGTCTCATGATCGAGGTCCACCCCCACCCCGACGACGCCCTCACCGACGCGCCTCAACAACTCACACCCGGCGATTTCAAGACACTGGTAAACAAGCTCGTCACCTTCCTCTCACAGCCGACAGTCCCCTCCGACACACGCCTCACACCCCTGCGCCAGCAGATTGACGACATCGACCACGAGCTCCTGCGACTCCTGGCACAGCGCATGGAACTCTCACGAGAGATTGCAGCCATCAAACAGGAAAGCCAGATGACGGTCTACCAGGGCAAACGTTGGAACGACGTGCTCAACGACCGCCTCCAGCTGGCCGAGTCCCTTGGCATCGACACCGACTTCACCAAGAACCTCCTCGAGACCATCCATGGCGAAAGCCTCCGTATCCAGATGATATAAAAAAAGCCCTACTTCCAGACTGAAGTAGGGCCATCGCAAAATTATGAAAAAAATTACTTACCTTTATTCTGCGGGAACCACGGAGACGAACGAGCGGTCTTCACGGCCTTTGTGGAATTTCACCACACCGTCGATGAGGGCATACAACGTATGATCTCTGCCCATGCCGACATTCTGGCCGGGGTTGTGGGCGGTACCGCGCTGGCGAACGATGATGTTGCCGGCGATGCACTTCTGACCACCAAAAATCTTAACGCCTAAGCGTTTGCTTTCGGATTCGCGACCGTTACTGGAACTACCAACACCTTTTTTGTGTGCCATATTGCTTTCTGTTTTTGGGGATTTCTAACTCAGTTTAAACTTTAAACCTTAAACTATTAATTGATGCTATCGATCTTGATCTGGGTCAGATAGTCACGGTGGCCGTTCATTTTCTGATAGCCCTTGCGACGGATTTTCTTAAACACCAGAACCTTATCGCCCTTGAGGTGACGGAGGACGGTGGCCTTTACATTAGCACCAGCAATGTAAGGTTTGCCAACCTCGACCTTGCCATCATTGTCTTTAAGCATCACGGTGTCAAAAGAAACCTCGCTACCCTCGTCGTTCTTCAGACGGTTGACGAAAATCTTCTGATCTTGGGCGACCTTGAATTGCTTGCCTGCGATTTCTACGATTGCGTACATTTCTTAATTGTTTGTTTTTTAATTACTTTCACTCATTTCCGAGGCTTTCCCACCTCAGATTTCGGACTGCAAAGATACAAACAATTTCCAAACTGGCAAAATATTTTTTTCTTTTTTCAGTTTTCATGTCCTTGCCTGGCCCGGTCATTTTTGTCTTTCCTCTGTGTTTCCTCTGTGTCGGACACAGAGCATCTACAGAGCATCTACAGAGGATGTACAGAGGATATACAGAGGAAGTGTATTCTAGTTGCTCATTTACAGGCAACTAGAAGGAAAGTACTGACAAAATAACTAAAATGCTGGTTTACTGCATTATGGTGCCGGTTGCAGCGTGTCGGGCCAGAAGGTAATCTCGCTCTTCGCCGAACCGGCGAAGATACCCAACGCGCCTTCGACATTGCCTCTCACAGCTCCCTGCTCAACAAAGAAGCTGGTGCTGCCGCCACCCTGGCGCGCGACATCAATCAGATAGCGCAAGCGCGCGAAGGTAATAGACTCCAGAGTTACCGTGTATTCATGTTTGAAGGGTTGCACCTCATTGGTGTCGACAAGGTGGAGTATACTGACCTCCAACGGATAGTTCCTTCCGTCAATCTCGCTGTCGTTAAAAAAGTTGCGAGTATAGAGATAACCCAGCATGGGGATGCTGTAGGAAGCATCGCCTTTGATTTCCGGGTTGTTGCGAAGCATGAAATAGGTAGCGTGGACGGTGTCGACGGTGTCGTATTTCTGCTGCCACTCGTTGAAACGCACTCCGCTGTCGCGCACCATGACGCGCAAATTGTAGTATTCGTCGATTCCCGCATGGTCCTGAAAATCAAGATTCGCCTCATAATAGCGGAAGGTGCGCCCCAAGTTCTGGTTGTAGAGGTGGATATTCGAGAATGTGGGGATCAGCGGCACATACGTCCTGGCATGAGCAAGGCGGCTGCCGCTGCGGGCATCGAGTTCCAGGCTGTCACCCTCGGCGTATGTGTAGGGGAAGAAATACTTGCAGTTGCTCACGGAATCAGGCGCATAGGGGACACCGTTGACATAAAGAGTCAGCGCTGCGGATTCGACAGGTTGGTTGTTGGAGAAATCAAGGAAGAATCGCGAACTGCCGAAATAGACAAAGGCACGCTTGCCTACCTGCGGCACAGCGTTGACCACCAGCTGTTTGTCGGTTGGCTCATCGACATCGAGCACCTTCTCGCAAGAAGCGAAAAGAAGCGGAAGCAGGAAGAGAAGATATTTTTTCATTATTTATTTTTTTCTTTGTCCCAAAAGTCCCTAAAAATACAACGTATACCCCACACTCGGCAGTATCGGGAAGATACTCAGCTGCACCAGCGCCGAGGGATAGCCATGATAGCTGTCGTTACGCGAGCGGTAGAGCATGTAGGGGTTCTGGCGGTTATATACATTATATATACTCACGCTGATGGTGCGCCGTGCCCGTTTGAACTTGCGGTGGAAGTTGGCGCCGAGGTCCAGGCGGTGGTAGTTGGGCATACGGTAGTTGTTGCGGCCTTCGATGACATTGACACTGCCGGTGGGCTTCACCGCTCCCTCGTCATAGTCGTCGGGGTCCTCGGCGGCTATAGGGTAGGTCTGCATGGCCAGCGAGGCGGTATTACCGGTGGAGAAGACCCAGGTGGCACTGAGGTCCACACGAGGGCTCACCTTGTAGTTCAGCACGATGGAGAGGTCATGCCGACGGTCGTACTTGGCTGGGAAGGGGTCGCCGCCGTTGAGCACCTGCCCCGACCGGTCGAACTGGCGCATCGAGCGGCTCCAGGTGTAACCTATCCACCCTGTGAGATCCCCGAACTCGCGCTGTATCAGAAACTCCACGCCGTAGCTCCAGCCTCGTCCGCTGTAGACCAGGTTCTCCCAGTTCTCACTGCTGCCGAAGAAGGTGGCGCCGTCCTTATACTCGATGATGTTGTCCATCTTCTTATAGTAAGCCTCGATGCTGAAGTCGGCGATGCCGCTGCGGCTGTAGCTGATGCCGGCGGCCAGCTGGTCGCTGGTCATGGGCTCCACCCTGTCGGTGACAGGCACCCAGAGGTCGGTGGGCAGCGTGACACTGGTGGTGCTCAGCAGGTGCACATACTGCGTCATCCGTGCATAGCCCACCTTGACGGAGAGGTCGTCGGACAGCATCACACGCCCCGAGAGGCGCGGCTGAATGGACTTGTAGAACTGGTCCTGTACCTTGAAGGCGCTGAGGTGCAGGCCATAGTTGAGCTTCACGGTCTCGGTGATGCTCCAGTCATCCTCGGCATAGAGGACGAACTCGTTGGCAGGCACCGTGCCACTGAAGATGTTGGAATCCATCTGCAGCGCCTGGTTCATCTGGATGGAGTCATAGTAGTTGATGCTAGCACTGGCCACCTCCGGAGTGAACCAGTGGCGCGTAGCCGACATACCGAACTTCACCAGGTGCTCCGGCGTGGGCGTGAGGTCGAAGTCGGCCCTCAGCGTGGCTTCCTTGATGCCTGACCGATAGTCGCCTTCGATGGTCGAGGTATTGGGGTCGTTGGGCGTAGCCCATTTCTCCACCGAGCCCACGATGCTGTTGCTATACTGCGTGTAGTTGGCAGCGAGGTCCATGAAGAGCTTGGGGGTCAACTCATAGTTCCACCGCAGGGCACCCACCATGTTGCCCCACTTGTTGGCAAAACCCAGGTTGATGTCCTCGTTCAGCGAAGTGACGGTGTGCACCTTGCCGTGAATCTTGTCGTCGCCCACGAAGAAGGAGGCGTAGAGGCGGCTTCGGTCGCTGAACTTATGCGTCACCTTGGCGTTGAGGTCATAGAACCAATAGCCGGCATCGAACTTGGCGTTCTGCGCCACCGCAGGACCTGTGGTCTCCTCCTCGCTGGTGATGTCGTTGAGCCACATGATGGCAGGGATAACGAAGAGCTCGGCGTAGGTGCGCCGCATCGAGAAGCTGAAGGTGGTTCGTTCCTTGACGAGGGGCCCCTCGAGGTTGAACTTGGCCGAGATGAGGCCCACGGAGAAGTTGCCATGGAGTTCCTTGTCGTTGCCGTTGTTCTGCGTAACGTCGAGTACGGCACTGAGTCTGCCGCCGAAGCGGGCTGGGAACGAACCCTTATACAAGGTGACATTCTTCACGGCATCGGTGTTGAAGGCCGAGAAGAAACCGCCCATGTGGCTCACGTTGTAGAGCGGCACGCCGTCGAGGAGGAAGAGATTCTCGTCGGGGCCGCCGCCGCGCACATACATGCCGCTGTTGCCCTCCGAGCCACTCTGCACACCCGGCATCAGCTGCAGGGCTTTGATGAGGTCGGCCTCGCCGAACATCACAGGGACCGACTTGATTTTCTCCACGGTCATCACATTGGCGCTCATCTGCGACGATTTCACGTCGCCCACACGCTCGGCGGTGATGACCACCTCGTCGAGGGTAACACTCGACGAGAGCTTTACATTCAGCTCTTGGTTGCGGTCGAGCTTAAGGTTAAAGAACTGCGGCTCATAGCCCACATAGGAGACCTTGAGGTTCACGGAGTCGCGCCGCAGCGTCAGCGAGTAGTGGCCGTAGATATTCGTCACGGCCCCCTTGCCGCTCCGCGTGTCCACCACCGTGGCGCCAATGAGAGTCTCGCCGGTGCGCACGTCGGTGACAGTGCCACTCACCGTGGCATTCTGCCCCATGGCCAGCAAGGGCGCGAAAACGAACAGCAACAAGAGTTTATATTTCATTCAGTAGTTGTTTAACAGTTTTATGCAGCACCGGGTGCTCATACTCCGGCACAATCTCTGCCAGTGGCTCCAGCACGAACCGTCGCAGGTGCATCCTGGGGTGAGGCAGCGTCAGTTCCTCGCTGTCCATCACCAAGTCGTCATAGAAAATCATATCAATGTCCATCGTCCGGGAATGGTAAATCCTCTTAGCGCCCCCAAAGCCTCTAGGGTCCCTAGAGACCCTTTCCCTCCCCAGCTCCTTTTCTATCGCCAGGGCTTCGTGCAGCACCTCCAGGGGACTTAACGAGGTCTCAACTAACAAGGCTTGGTTCAGAAATTTCGGGGTGACACACTCCTCCGTCCGCTGCGCTGCCACCTCCCCTAACTTAGGGGAGGAGCTGGCTGCCGCACTACATTCTGGCTGCTCCCCTAAGTTAGGGGAGCTGGCAGCCTGACAAGGCTGACTGAGGAGTGTGTCCGCGAACGTTCCCCACGGCTCAGTCTCATACACCCTCGATAAAGCAACGACAGAGCCGATACGCTCGCGTATCAGCTCTGTCGCCTGTTCTATCAATGCCTGGCGGTTTCCTTGATTGCCGCCGATTAATAGTGTTACTTTGTGCATGTCTTAATAGTCCTTAAAGTCCCTAGAGTCCCTAGAGTCCCTAGGGTCCCTAAAGACCCATCATCCACAATGAATGAAGCTCTCCACCAGCTCAAGGGTCTTCTGGGCATCCTTGCCGATGTCGGCGCGGAGGGTGCGGTCGTTGAAGGCGCGCAGCTGCTTGAGGATGCCGTCGATGAGCGCCGGGGCGAAGATGCCGTCCTGCTCGTAGAGGGCGCGGTCGCGCTCCAGCAGGTCGGCGCTGGCGGCACAGCTGTCGGGCAGCACGTCGAGCTTGGCGAGCACATCCTCATGCTCGAAGATATTGACGCTGACATAGCGGTCCTTGGCATACTGGATGGCATCCTTCATCTCGAAGCCGTGACGGGCGGCGACGGCCATACCAGCCAGCAGCAGGTAGACATTGGCGCTGCCGTCGGGCGTGCGCAGCTCGATGGTCTGCTTGTAGCTGAAGTCCACCTTATCATTCTTCTCCAACGGGTTGGCGTGAGCCATCATATTGCCGCTGCCTTTGCTCCAGCCCAGGGGCACGCGCACCATGGCGCTGCGGTTGCGGTCACCCCAGCAGATATTCGTGGGAGCCTCCTGATGGGGCACCAGACGGAAGTAGCTCGTGGGGTTGGTGTTGCCGAAGGCCGTGAGGGAGCCGGCGAGGCTCAGAATGCCGGCCATGGTCTTCAGGGCCACATCGCTCAAGCCATTCTCTCCGACATACATGTTCTTGCCGTCGAGACTCACGCGGGTATGCACATGCATGCCGCTGCCAGCCTTGCCAACGGTAATCTTGGGGGCGAAGGTGATGGTGATGCCGTATTTGTAGCCCAGCTCGCGCATCATCCATTTGGCGATGACCAGCTGGTCGGCGGCATCCTCGAGGTGTGTGGGCAGGAACTCTATCTCGTTCTGCTCATACATCAAGTCGCCATTGGTGAAGTTGCCCACCTCCGAGTGGCCGTACTTGATTTCTCCTCCGGCGGCGGCAATCATGCGCATGGCCTCGGTGCGGAACTCCTCAAACTTGCAGTAGGGCATCGACACGTGGTAGCCGTGCTGGTCCTCGGGCATGTATTCGTCCTGGCGCGGGGCGATGGCGTAGTATTCCAGCTCGCCCATCACCTCGAACTCCATGCCGCCCGTAGCCTCGCGGAAGGCACGGCCGGCCTTGGCCAGCGTATATTCGGGAGCCATCACGAAGGGCTCTCCGTCCTTGGTATAGAAGGAGCAGAGCAGGTCGAGGGTGGGCACCTCGGTGAAGGGGTCGAGGAAAGCCGTGCGGAAGCGCGGGATGACGTAGAGGTCGCTGTTGCCGGCCTCGAGGTAGGGGAAGAGGCTGCTGCCGTCAACGCGCTCACCGCTGGTGAGCACCTCGTCGGCATGCTCCAGGCTCTGGATGACGAAGTTCAGCGTATGCAGCTTGCCGTCATCCGCCATGTAGCGGAAGTTGATCATCTCGATTTGGAACTCCTCGATGACCTTGAGGATATCAGCCTTGGTGAACTCCTTCATAGGTTTCTGCAGGAAGGTCACCAGCGGGTTGGGATTGAATTTGAGCTTTTCTTGTGTCATATCTTGTGTCTTTATATGGGGTTTGTTATTGTCTTTTTTAGGGTCCTTAGGGTCCCTAGGGTCTTTAAATAACGCCAGAGGCGTTATTATATTGTTTACTATTAAAAAAAAAGAGCGGGCCCCGAGATTCGGGGCCCGCTCAAAAAGTAGCGTTATGCGATTCTCTTAACGAACCACCACCACGCGCTTGGCAGGAGCATTGCCAACCTTGACCAGGTAGACACCACTGTTGCTCATGGTGAATTCCACAGTCTCGGCAGCATTGGCCTGACGGCACACGGCGCGGCCGTTGACATCGTAGACATAGACATTCAGGTTCTCAGCACCCTTGACAACGATGCGGTTGTCGACGCTGAAGACCTTGGCGCTGACACCCTCGACATCCTCGATGCCGGTCTTGGGCTGGAAGATAGCCGTCAGAGAGCGGTTCGACTGGAGGTTGGTAATGGTGTAGGCGGTGTTGGTGCTCAGGGTGTCGTTGTTCTCGTCGAGCCAAGCCACGAACTCGTAGTGCTCGAAGGGATAGGCCACGAGGCTCACAGTGGAACCTTCCTCATACTCGGCAGCGCCTTCGACACGGCCTCTCGACTGGTCGTAGGTCACGGTCACCGTGTAGTAGTTCACATCGGGATTGTTCTCGGCGAAGACAGCCATCAGGGTGACATCGGCAGTGACGGTGAAGGTGTAGACGTTGGTTCTGGCAACCGTGTCGTCGTTAGCATTCACCCAAGCCACGAAGTGGTAGCCGCTATTGGCGGTAGCGGTGACGGTAACATTGGTGTTCTCGAGAACCTGGCCACTGGCGGTGCTGGCGACAGTACCCATGTTGTTGTTGGCGCTGAGGACAGTCACGTTATAGTAGACATCCTCGGGAGCGTTCTCGGCGAAGACAGCCATCAGGGTGACATCAGCCGTGACGGTGAAGGTGTAGACGTTGGTTCTGGCAACCGTGTCGTCGTCAGCATTCACCCAAGCCACGAAGTGGTAGCCGCTGTTGGCGGTGGCGGTGACGGTAACATTGGTGTTCTCGAGAACCTGGCCACTGGCGGTGCTGGTGACAGTACCCATGTTGTTGTTGGCGCTGAGGACGGTCACGTTGTAGTAGACCTCCACAGGAGCATTGGCCTCGAAGAGGGCGGTGAGGATAATGCCGTCATGGAACGGGGTGACGGTGTCGGTAAGGGTGGCACCGAGGTCGGTGACGGTGGTGTCATCGTCATCGATCTGCATGCGCCAGCCGGCGAAGTGGTAGCCCTCGTTGGCGGTGGCGGTGACAACCATGATGGCGCCAACCTCGTAGGTCTGCACACCGCTGGGAGTGATGGTACCCATGGTGGTATCGTTCACGGCATAGGTCACATGGACGGGGTTGTAGGCGAAGTTGGCATGAATATCCATGTCGCTGTTCACAGTCACCACGAGGGTCTCGTTGGTGTCGATGGCATCGCCATAGGTCCAGTTCACGAAGTGGGCATAGTCGTAAGCCTCGGCGGTGAGGGTAATCTCAGTGCCTGCGAAGACAGGAGCCTCGGGAGCACCTGTGACCTCACCCATCAGCTCGTCGTAGCTGACGGTGACGGTGTAGAAGGCGGGAGCGGTGACGGCGTTGATAGCCATCGGGTAGGCATAGAGGTAGCTTGTGTAAGAGTAGGTCTCACCATCATACTCATATTCGTAGGACATGCTGTCGTAGACGACACCGGCAGCGGGCTCGGCCCACTTCTCGAAGTCGCCGTTGGCAAGGGGCTGGTACATACCCATGTCACCACCAATGCCGTTGTTCTTGCTCTCCCAGTAGCTGTACATGACCTTGCTGAGGGTGTCGCCATTCTCGGCGAAGAAGATATCATCAAGGTAGCCATAGCTGTCAAGGGTGTAGCTGAAGCGCGGGTCGGCGGCAGCGATGCTGTCCATAGCAGCCTTGACGGTGATGGTCTCGGTGCTGAAGTAGACACCCCAAGCGAGGGCGGTGTCGGCCCAGTTGACGGCGAGGACGGCCTGGTTGCTACCATTACCCACCCAATAGGTGACGGCGCTGGCGGCGATGGTGGCCTCGGAATACTTGAAGTAGGCGTTGACAGTCATATCGCTGTCGACAGTGATTTCGAGAGTGTCAGCGAAGACATCCTCACCATTGACAGTCCACTTGTAGAACTCGTAGCCGGCGTTGGCCGTGGCCACAATCATGGTGTCGGTGCCGGCGAGGATGTGGGTCATGCCGGTGGCGGCGCCCATGGTCTCGTCGTTGACGATGACGGTGACATCGTAGAAGTCGGCATGCTCAGTCTCGAAGTCGAAGTTGTTCCAAGGACCGTTCTCGTTCTCGGAGCAGACGGGACGGATGTAGAAGGTGTAGGCGGTGTCGTTCAACAGGCCGGCGAGAGCCACGTTGTTGGTCTGCACGGTCTGGGCGGCGGCCTCAAGCTCGGCGGCGGTGAGGCTGTCGCTGGTGCTGATAACATACTGCCAAGCGCTCTCCTCGTTGCCGGGATACCACATCAGGTTGGCGCTCTGGAAGGTGAGATCCTCGACATACAGAGTGGTCACGGGCAGACAGTTGCTGGCGCCCTCGTAGTCGAACATCACCTTGGGCAGGAAGTTCTGCACGGTGCCGGCGGCGGTGCCGCTAGTCACAGAAGTGCCATAGGCATAACGGCTGGCGCTTTCAACGGAAAGCCCATAGAAGTAGCAGCCATTCCAACCGGCACTATCTTTGGGCATATTGAAACTGACCAGCAGGTTGCCTCCATTGTAGGTGAAGGGTTCATTGAAGGTGATAATCATGCCCTCTTCCACATTGGCAGAGAGTTCGCCAGTGTAGACAACGGTGGCATCGGTGGTGTCGGCCCAAGCAGCGCCGAGGTTGGCCTGTTCGGTAACTTTCAGACTGACGGTGAAGGGCTTGCCATGCCAATCGCGGCCAGCGCTGCCACCTTCACTACCACCACTAGAAACATAGTAGCGCATATCGGTGATGTTCTTGCCAACCAAAGCGGTGAGCATGCTGGCAGGATAGATGCTCTGGCTGCGCTGCGGGTCGTCGACATAACTGCCATAGACAGGGACATAAGTATTTGTGGCGGTGCCGTTGGCGACGATGATGCCGTTGCCGGGGAACTTGGCGGTGCGGACGCTGTCGAGGACGACGGTGTCGCTGGTCATGCCGGTGGCGGCGTCGAAGGCGGCGACATAGATGTCGTAGGAGGTGTCAGCGGTGAGGTTCAGGAAGAGGTGGTATCCGAGGACGTAGCTGCTCTCCTCCATGTTGGTGGTGGTCACCCAGTCGGCAGCGGCGGGCTGCTGGCCGTGGAGCACGATGGCGGCACGCCAGGCGGTCTCGTCGGCATAGTTGGCATCGTCACGCAGCCACAGGGCCGTCAGGGCATTGTGGGCGATGTTGGAAGTCTGCAGGTAGAGAGGCTTCGGCATGGCCACAGGCATGGTGACGCTGTCGGGAGCGCTCCAGGGCGACACATCGGTGCCCATCACGTTGCGGACATAGAAGAAATACTGGGTGGCGCTGGCCAGGTTCTCGACGTCGAAGATCATGGTGTCGATACCCGTGGCGGTGGGAGTGGCGGCAGCCAGGGCAGCAGCGTCGAGCAGCGTGGTGCTGGCAATGTAGTCGTAGTTGACGGGCTGGCCGACGTTGGCGCCGGTGTTGGCGACATCGAGGGTGGCCTTATGCTTGCCGGTGAAATCAACAGAGACGATTTCGGGGGTACGCACGGTGGGATAGGTGTGGAACTCGTAGGCGGCCCAGCCAGAGGTGCCTTCGGGGTGCTCGGTGCCGTTGCAGAGAGCCTTCACATAAACGTAGTAGTCGTGGTCGGCGGTGAGGCCGGTGGCATTATAGCTGTGAGCTGTGGCGGAGAGGGCCACGGGAGTGGCGGCCTCGAGGCCAGCCTCGTCAAGCATGGTGGGGCTGACGATAATCTGGTTGCCCACGCAGTAGTCGGCGTCGGAAGCCGTCCAGGTGATGGCGGCGAAGTCGTGGCTCAGCGAGTCAAGACCAAAGGCCGTCACATCGGGGCAGGTCTCACTCACATAGCAAATCTGAAGATTGACACGGTAGGCTCCGACCGCACCAGTGGTACTCATACCAGGGTCAGAACTATCTTGGCGTTTGCTCCACTGCTTGTTTGTTTTGCTGGTATAACCATCCTTACGGGTGCAACCACCGCTGGTACCGCAAGCCACGCCACGAGAGAGGACGAGAAGCTGGTTGCCAGCAGTGACATTCATAGGCTGGTCGAAGGGGAAGCTAATCCAACCCACATTGGCGCTGGTAAAGTTGGCATCGCCATCATACACGAGGGTAGCGCCAGTGGTCATCTCCTCAAAGGTCATAGTGGTATTGAAGGCAAAGTCGGCAGGGACTTCTTTGACCCATACCTTCATAGTGGCACCCGTTGAGGCGTGACCAGTGTTAAGGTAGGCAGAAATACCCGTGATGCTGGTGCTCATGTCAAGATCATAGAGGTTACCGCTGTAGTTCCAGCCATAGTAACCAGGGAAGAAATAGCCATTAGTACTGCTGGTGCCAGTAGAGCCATCCAGCACGGAACAATCTTGCAATCCCTTGGTGGTGACGCTGTCCTCGGCCCAGACGGTGTCGCAGGCGGCCTTCTCGTAGGCGTAGTACTGGGTGCCACGCTCCAGACCCTCGACGGTGTACTGGTGGGCGCCAGTGACAGTGATATACTCGGCAGTAGCCAACTCCTCGGTGCTCAGACGCGTGGCGCTGTGGATGAAGTAGTGGGTGGTGACCAGGGTGTCGGGGTTGTCCCAAGTGGCGGTGTAGCGGATACGCTCGGGGGTCAGGGCAAAGTTGCGGTCCTTGACGCAGTCTTCGGGCTGGAGGAGCAGCGTGTAGTCGGCATAAGCGGTGCGCTCCTCGGCTTTGATGCGGAGGGTCAGCGGGGTGTTCATGCGGAGGTAGTTCTTCACGGTGTAGTTGGACACCTGGCAGGTGTAGCTTCCGTCACCGGTGGTGTCGACGAAAGCGGCGGCGTTGGCGGCCAGGTTCCAGCTCAGCGTGAGGTTGCTGAGGCTGTTGGTGTACCATACGGGAACGGTGATGGTGTGGTTGACAGTGTCGAACACCAGGTCGCCACGCTTGGTGGTGCCACTAGCGGTGAAGGTAGTGATAGTGTCGGCCGTGCTCAGAGTGCGGACGCTACGGTTGGCAACCATCGAGCTATCTGTGGCAGAGCAAATTGCGCGGACAGCGAAGTTGTAGGTGGTGTTATTGGTAAGACCATTAAAGGTGTAGGAATAGAAGGTGGTGTCGCCAGCGGGGACAGCGACCCAAGCGGTGTCGTCACCAGCAGTACGAAGGATGCTGTAGGAGGCGCCTTCGTTGATGGTGTCACGCCAGTTGAGGGTAACAGAAGAGCTGGTAGTCAGGCTGTCGACAGCGGTGAGATTCTTCACAGTTGCACAGGTGACGGCAACAGGAGTGATGCCGAAAGCAATGACATTTCTTTGATAGGTCGTAGAAGTAGCGGCAACAGGGTCGTAGGGATCATAGGCAGTACCATCCCGACGGGCATAGATAGCTCTGACAGGATCACTTGATGCGCCAAACACCTTGCCGTTCAAACCAGACTTCCACTGGCCAGTGGTGTTGTTGAAAGCAATAAGAAGGTTACTTGCGCCGCTATAAGAGAACGGCGTGGAAAGAACAAAGGTGTAAGCCTCTGCATCAGTGTTGTGAACGGTCACAGAGCCCGTGTACACGATATCGGCGGCCGTGACAGTCTCCCAGTCAGTTGTACTGGCGAAGCTCTCTTTGCTCGTCTCCACCATATAGATGGTGAAAGGCATCTCGTAGAGGTTCGCATTGCCATACAGCCACACTGTAATGGAATCGATGGTGCAAGGTCCACCCATCTCCTCAACAGTATAGATCTGCTGAGTGTAGGAGTACTCATAGAGCGAGTTCATCGGTAGATAACTGTTGTTTGCAGCAGTCGTCAGATCACCGATAGTAACCACACTCTGTCCTTGCGCGACCCACGGCATGCATAGCATTGCCACAAGGGTCAAAGTACGTAAAAACTTTTGCATGATGTTTTGTTTTTGGTTAATAAATAATATTGTTTAACGTTTTTTATATTTTAATCTGTTTTGGTTTTTCTTATCCTTTCTTGTTTTCCTCCTCCCGGTTGAACGATATGGCGAATCTATGCCAACCAGTTGGGTCAAAATACCTTATAACGATTTCCATTCCTCTTTTTCACGCACTATATTTCTGCAAAAATACACATTTTTCCAAATACGACAAATTTTTTTTCAATACAACCCTCCGATACCGCACCGAAAGGGCAAAACAAAGCATTTTTTACACAATATTTTTCTGTTTCCCACGTTTTCTCCCCAAAACAATAAAATTATTTTCAGCAATGTTCAAGAAAGAGACTTATATGGCACGCCGCGAGCAGCTGCGCAAGGACGTAGGCCACGGTATCATTATCCTCCCGGGCAACCACGAAGCCCCCTGCAACTACAAGGACAACACCTACTGGTTCCGCCAGGACAGCACATTCCTCTACTTCTTCGGCCTCCAGCGCGAAGACCTGGTGGGCGTCATCGACTGCGACGAGGGCAAGGACTATATCTTCGCCAACGACTATGACATCGACGACATCATCTGGACGGGTCCGCTGCCGAGTGTCAAGGAACTGGCCGCGAGCGTGGGCGTGGAGAACAGCGGCAACATGGCCGCCCTGCGCAAATACCTCGACGGCAAGCGCCCCACATCGGCCCTGCCCCACTACCTGCCGCCCTACCGCGCCGACATCCGTGCCGACCTCAGCGAGTGGCTCGGCGTGGCCTACGGCTCCATCAACCGCCACGCCTCCATGGAACTCATCCTGGCCTGCGTGAAGCAGCGCAGCATCAAGAGTGCCGAGGAGATTGAAGAGATAGAGAAAGCCATCGCCACGGCCTACAACATGCATGTGGGTGCCATGAAGCTGGCCATGCCCGGCCGCTACGAGTATGAGCTGGCGGGATTCATGGAGGGCGAAGCCTGGAAGGGCAACGGTCCCGTGAGCTTCCCCGTCATCATGACCGTCCACGGCGAGACACTCCACAACCACGGCCACAACAACCGCCTGGAGGTGGGCCGCATGCTGGTGATGGACGCCGGCTGCGAGACCGCGATGAACTACTGCTCCGACATCACACGCACCGTCCCCGTGGGCGGCAAGTTCGACGAGCGCCAGAAGGCCATCTACGAGATTGTCCTCAACGCCAACCTCGAGGCGGCACGTGTCACCCGTCCCGGCATCACCTACAAGGAGGTGCATACCGCCGCGAGCCGTGTGCTGGCCGAGGGCTACAAGGGTCTCGGCATCCTCAAAGGCAATGTCGACGACATCGTGGCCAACGGCGCCCACAGCCTGCTGATGCCCCACGGCCTGGGCCACATGATGGGCCTCGACGTGCACGACATGGAGAACTATGGCCAGATTAACGTGGGCTACGACGAGGAGACACGCCCCAGCGAACAGTTCGGCCTGGGGAGCCTGCGCTGTGGCCGCAAGCTGCAGCCCGGCTTCGTCATCACCGACGAGCCCGGATGCTACTTCATCCCCGCGTTGATAGACAAATGGAACGCCGAAGGGACGAACAAGGACTTCGTGAACTTCGACGAGTTGGAGAAATGGAAAGACTTCGGTGGCATCCGCATCGAGGACGACATCCTCGTCACCGACACCGGCGCCCGTGTCCTCGGCAAACCCATCCCCAAGACGGTGAAGGAGATTGAGGAGGTGATGGGAGAGTAAGTAGTTAAGTAGACAGTAGTTTCGCCCCGCAGGGGCCCCAAGAGCTTAGGCGGGGGCATCGCCCCCGAAGAAAAAGCCCCCCGCCCAATTAACGCCCCGCAGGGGCATAAGATAAATAAAACATGGCCGACAGTTTCGCCCAAATTTTAGTCCACCTTACCTTCCATACCAAGGTCGACTACCCCACAATGCTTGAAGAGCACCTGCCCAGGGTATTCGAATATATTGGCGGCGAAATTCGTGCTTTAAAAGGCATCCCTTTCGCTGTGGGTGGCCGGCCCGACCATATACATATCTTGTCAACACTACCCAAAACAATGTCGCTCGCCGACTTTGTGATGAATATCAAAAAAGGAGCCAGCAAATGGATAAAAACCATCGATAACAGATACAGGCTTTTTTCTTGGCAAGATGGGTATGGTGCCTTTTCTGTCAGCTATGCAAATAAGGACCGAGTGGTGAACTACATCGCCAACCAAAAGCAACACCATCAAAAGAAAACATTCAGGGAAGAATATATAGAGTTTTTGAGCAGTAATAATATCGAATACGACGAACGATACGTGTAGTTCTTATGCCCTTGCGGGGCAAAAAAATGATGGGATTATCCATCGGGGGCGTTGCCCCCGCCTAAGAGCTAAAGCCCCTACCGGGGCATCATAGAGAGAGAACATCAGACTCCCCCGCAGGGGAAATAAAGAACATAGACGGGGGCAACGCCCCCGAGGAAGAAGACCCACTCCCAATTAACGCCCCGCAGGGGCATAAGAAGAAAGAAAGAATACTAAAAATGAAAGTAGAAATAGTACTAGCCAATACCGGCGAGCGGAAATGGATTACGCCGGGGACGCCGGTGGCAGAGTTGGCGGCGGAATATACCAAAGCCTATCAGGAGAAAGAGGGCAAGGCTCCGTGGCCTATCCTCGGTGCCCTGGTGAACAACAAGGTTAAACCCCTGCAATACCGCATCTATAACCCCAAGACCATCCAGCTGCTGAACATCACGAGCCGTCAGGGCTTCCGTCTGTACCGCAACGCGCTGCAGTTCATGCTCTATACCGCCGTCCACGATTGCTACCCCAAGGCCGTCCTACACATCGACCATTCGCTGCAGAACGGTTTCTACTGCCGTATCCAGTCGGCCACGGACGACTTCGTGCTGCCCGACCAGATGGAAGTGTGCCGCACGGTGAGGGAACGCATGATAGCGCTGCAAGAGCAGGACATTCCCTTCGTCAACAAGACCATGCTGCTCAAGGATGCCATCGAGCTCGTCCGTCCACGCCACATGCCGAAAACGCTCTATCTCCTGGAGCATCTAAGGCAGATATATGTCGAGATGAACTTCCTTGGCGACACGGTGCATAAGATCAACGGCCAGCTGGCGCCGAGTACAGGCTGCATCTCCACCTGGGACTTCCGCACCTACGGCGACGAAGGATATATGCTGCAGTGTGCCGACCCCGAGCATCCCGACAAGCTGTCGCTCTACACCGAGACCCCCAAGCTCTTCGCCATCTTCCGCGAGCACTACCAGTGGACAGATCTGATGCACATGTCGACCATTTCGGACTACAACCGTATCGTGTACAACCACGGCGGCCAGCACCTCATCCTGCTGGCCGAGGCGCTGCACGAGAAGAAATATGCCGAGATTGCCGACCAGGTGCGCCAGAGCGGTGCCAAGATGGTGTTGCTGGCAGGCCCCTCAAGCAGCGGAAAGACAACCTCGTGCCGCCGCTTGAGCGTGCAACTCTCGGTGCTGGGCTACGACGTCAACCAGCTGTCGCTGGACGACTACTTCCTGGGACGTGAGCGCACCCCCAAGCTCCCCAATGGAGAGTACGACTTCGAGAGTATCGACGCCCTCGACATACCGCTGCTCAACGAGCACCTCAACCGCCTCTTCCGCGGCGAGGAGGTGAAGATACCCACCTACGACTTCATCAAGGGCGAGCCCTTCTATAGCGGCAAGACGCTGAAGATGGGCCCCCAGAGCGTCCTCGTGGTGGAGGGCATCCACGCCCTGAACCCCAAACTCACGGAGGAGATTGACGAGGCGCTGAAATTCAAGGTATATGTCAGCGCACTGACACAGCTCTCCATCGACGACCAGAACATCATCCACGGCACCGACAACCGGTTGGTGCGCCGTCTGGTAAGGGACAACAACTTCCGCGGCTGGAACGCCTACGAGACCATCAAACGGTGGCCCGAGGTGGTGCGTGGCGAGAAGAAGCATATCTTCCCCTACCAGGAGAACGCCAACGTGATGTTCAACAGCGCGCTGCTCTACGAGCTGGGTGTGCTGAAACGCTATGCCGAGCCCCTGCTGAAACAGGTTCCTGAAGACTGCGAGGAATACTCTATAGCACGACAGCTGCTGGGATTCTCGGAGCTTCTGCTACCCATCGATGACAAGTTCATCCCTTATAACTCAATCATGAGGGAATTTCTGGGAGGAAGCGTGTTCGAGTACTAATTTTCCGGAGATTCCGGACAATCCGGAAAAACCGGATTGGTTCCATCCAAGACAATGGGGGCCTTTAGATAGAAGGGCTCCCTTTCTTTTAGCTGCATAGCCATCCGGCAGCGCAGCTCTTCCTCGGGGAGGCCATGAAGCTTGGGCCGCGGATTGCGGCTGCGGAGGGCACGCTCCACGAGGGCGTCGACAGGCATCTGCAGGTAGATGGCGGTACCGTGGGCGAGGATGAAGTCCATATTGTCGTTGAAACAGGGGGTGCCGCCACCACAAGAGACGACCACATTGTCGAGGTCGGCAGTGGAATGCAGCATCTGGGTCTCCAGCCGCCGGAAGGCCTCCTCGCCAAAGACAGAGAAGAAGCGTGGCACGGTGTAGTGGTAGCGCTCCTCGAAAGCTCGGTCGAGGTCAAGGAAGTCCATCCCCTTCTCGGCCGCCAGCCGGCGGCCGAAGGTGGTCTTGCCACAGTACATGTATCCCACGAGGTAGTATTTCATTTTCTTAGGAGGTATGGCGTTAAGACATTAGCTCCTTGGCGGTCTGGAGGGCGGCGGGAGTGGGCGGGTCGCTGCTGAGCATGACAGCCACCTCGGTGATGCGGTCGGCGACGGCAAGCTCGCGGATGCGCGACACCGTGCGGTCGGTATCGGTCTCCTTGTAGACCTTGAGGTGCTGGTCGGCGCGGGCGGCAATCTGCGGCAGATGGGTGATGGCGACGACCTGCATCTTCTCGGCCATGCGGCACATAATCTTCCCCACGGCAACGCTGATATCACCACTGACGCCAGTGTCTATCTCGTCGAAGATGATGGTAGGCAGCAGCGAGCGGATGGTGAGCATACTCTTGATGGCCAGCATCACACGCGACAACTCACCGCCGGAGGCTACCTGGGCGAGGTCGTGGAGTTCGCCGCCTCGATTGGCATTGAAGAGGAATCTGACGCTGTCGTGACCGCTAGCGCTGTAGGTCGCCGATGGTATGCATTCAACACTGAAACGAGCTTCGGGCATACCCAGCTCGTGGAGTGTCGGGAGGATATTCTTTGACAGCATCTTGCCGGCTTTGACACGTGAAGCGGAGAGGACATCTGCAGCAGCCTGCATGGCAGTAAAAGCCTTGTCTACCTGCTCCATAAGCTGCTGGATGCGGTCGTCAAGGGTGGCAATAGACTGCAGCTTGCGGTCGAGGTCGTCGCGGATGGCGAGGAGGGCCGTCACACTGTCAACGCCATGCTTCTTCTGCAGACGGTAGAGGAGGGCCAGCCGCTCGTCGACCTGCTGCTGGCGCTCAGGGCTGTAGGTGAGGCCGTCGGTGACCGACTGCAGCTCGCCGCAGATATCATCAAGCTCGATGAGTGAGGAGTCGAGACGCGCAAGTAGAGCCTCAGCCTCAGGATGAAAGGGGGCTATATGGGCGAGTGCCGCCTTGGCCTGACGCAGACGCGAGAGGGCCGCCTGGCCGCTGTCATCGTCCATCATGGCCACAGCCTCGGAGAGTCCCTCGCGCACCGCTTCGGCATGGGAGAGGAGCTGCAGTTCCTGCTCCAGGGCCTCCTGCTCACCCTCCACGAGGCGGGCAGCGGAGAGCTCATCAAACTGGAACTGACAGAAGTCCTGTTCCTTGCGGTTCTGAGCCTCGGTAGCGGTGAGTTCCTCGAGTTCGCGCTTGAGAGCGGTGTATTCGCGGTATTGCTTGAAGTAGGTGACTTTAGGGGCACTAGGGTCTTTAGGGTCCTTAGGGTCTCTAGGGTCTTGGGGGGAGAGAGCGTCGAGGAGGGAGAGGCGGAACGCGCTCTCGGAAAAGACAAGGTTCTGGTGCTGGGAGTGGATATCGATGATACGGGGAGCGAGGGCTTTGAGGAAGGGCAGCTGCACAGGTGTGTCGTTGGCGAAGGCACGGCTCTTGGCCGAGGGCAATATCTCGCGACGGAGGATGAGGAGGTCGTCGTAGTCGACATCCGCCTCCTCGAAGAAGGGCTGCAGGCCCAGGCCTGCAATATCGAAGCGGGCCTCGACGACACACTTACGACCCTTGTCGGCCAATACGGCGGCATCGGCACGCTGTCCGAGGAGCAGTCCCAGGGCACCCAGAAGGATGCTCTTACCGGCACCCGTCTCACCCGTGATGGCCACAAACGCCGGCCCGAAAGAGATGTCGGACTCCCGGATAAGGGCGTAATTTTCGATATGGAGTGATGTTAACATTTCATTTTGGAGTTAAGGAGAAAGGAGTTAAGAAGCCCCATAGGGGCTTACCCAAGAAGAGGTAAAATCCTTTCCAATGCGGTTAAAAACACATCCACCTCCTCTTTGGTGTTGTAGACGGCAAAGGAAGCTCGAACGGTGCCGGGGATGCCGTAACGGTCCATGATAGGCTGGGTGCAATGGTGGCCAGTGCGGACAGCCACACCAAGTTGGTCAAGAAGGGTTCCTACATCATAGGGATGGGCATCGCCGACGAGAAAGGAGAGCACAGAGGTCTTCTTCGGCGCGGTGCCGTAGATGCGGGCTCCGGGGATTTTCGAGAGGCCCTCGGTGGCGTAGCGCAACAGGTCGTCTTCATGGGCTGCGATAGTGTCGACACCCACCTCCTGCATGAAGTGGATGGCCTCACCCAAGCCTATCACATCACCTACCGACGGTGTACCTGCCTCGAACTTGAAGGGCAGCTGGTTATAGGTGGTGCGCTCGAAGGTGACGTTCTCTATCATCTCTCCCCCACCCTGGTAAGGAGGAATCTCGTTCAGCATCTCCTCACGGCCATACATGACGCCGACACCCATGGGGCCATACATCTTGTGTCCCGAGAAGCAATAGAAGTCACATCCCAACGCCTGCACATCGACCTTGAGATGCGAGATAGCCTGGGCGCCGTCGATAAGCACAGGGACACCGTGGCCATGGGCGATTTCGATGATCTGCTTGATGGGATTGACGGTGCCGAGGGTATTGGAGACATGGTTGACAGCCACGATACGAGTCTTGGGAGAGAAAAGGCGCTCGAAAGCCTCGAGGTCGAGCACACCTTCGTCGCTGAAGGGAATGGGGCGCAGCGTGGCACCCGCAAGCTGCCAGGGGACGATATCGGAGTGATGCTCCATGCCCGAGACAATGACCTCGTCGTCACCGGTGAAATAGCGGCGGCTGAAAGAGGAGGCCACAAGGTTGATGCTTTCCGTGGTGCCACGAGTGAAAACAATCTCGTGGTGATGACGGGCATTGATGAACTGCTGCACCTGCCGACGTACTGCTTCGTAGCGTTCGGTAGCCTCGGTGGCGAGGTGGTGGGCGCCACGGTGAATATTGCTGTTCAGGGTGCGGTAATAGCCATCGAGGGCCTCGATAACAGACAAGGGTTTTTGTGTGGTTGCCGCATTGTCGAGGTAGACTAGCGGATGTCCATGCACCTGAGTGGCCAGGATGGGAAATTGGGAGCGGATATTCATTTTTTTTAGGAGTTACGGAGACAGAAGTTAAGTAGTTAAGACAAATGTTCTTGCTGCGCCTTCTTGCGTTTTTTCACCAGGTAGCGGAGCACGAAGAAGAGGACGACAGCGGCGAAGAGGGCGATGATGACAATGCTCAGTTCGTGGCTGTAACGTTCGATGACAGAGCGGTCGCCCGCCAAATGGGCAAGATAGCCCAAGAGGGCGAGGACAGTGTTCCATACGAGTGCTCCGATGGTGGTAAAAAGCATGAAGGACCAGATATTCATCCGGGATATGCCGGCGGGGATGGAGATAAGCTGCCGAATGACAGGGATGAGGCGTCCGACGAGGGTAGACACCACGCCGTGGTCATTGAAATACTTCTCCGCCCGCTCCATCTTCTCTTGCGACAGCTGCATCAGATGGCCTATCCTGCTGTTGGCAAACTTATAGATAATGGGCCTGCCGAGCCACAATGAAAGATAGTAGTTGAACAGGGCGCCGAGGAGGGCCCCCAGGGTACCGAAGAGTATCACCAGCCACCATTTCATCTCGACAGGACTGTTGTCGTCGACGGCGAAATAGACCGCTGGCGGCACCACCACTTCCGATGGGAACGGGAAGAACGAGCTCTCGACAGCCATGAGCCCCGTCACGGTCCAATAGTTCATGTTGTCCTCATAGACATCGAGCAGCCATCCCACCATACCGGAGTGCTCCTGAGGCTCGACGGCCTGGGACGCAGAGTCTGTCCTCTGGACAGCCGGCGTCTGGGCCGTTGCCGAAAGGGTACACGCCAACATCCCCCAAAACACAAAGAAAAAAAACTTTCTGTTCACTCTTTTCATGCAATTGATTGATTCTGTTTTATTCATGATTATCATTTCATTTCACGTTTCATGCAAAAAGAAGGTACTTCCTCTGTATATGCTCTGTACATCCTCTGTATATCCTCTGTATATCCTCTGTATATCCTCTGTATAAAACACAGAGGAAGCAAACCGTAAACCCACAGGACACACATAGGTTCTTTTCATTAACTGTCACCCTGACTGTTGTAAGGGTCGGCAGGGACAAGGGGCCCCAGCAGGGGGTGGCTGATAATCTCGGGGCAGAGCTCAGCCAGCATTACGGGCGACACATCGGGCAGCATCTTGCGGGCTTTGTTGTAACGATTGGTATAGAAATAAGCGGCTGCGAGATAGGTAGAGTAGAAGGAGTTGTGGGGATAGACCTCGAGAGACTCCTCGGCGAACTGTATAACGATGTCGTAGACCTTGTGATTGAAGAGGAACTGGGTATAGATCTGACACTGGTGTTCGGCATAGAGTCCTGTGGTAATCATCTGCTCGAAATAATCGGAAGCCTTGTAGAAGTCACCCATGGCATCATAGACCATGGCAGCAGCGCAAAGCACATCGGGATTACCATCGGGCATTCCCTCGGAGGGAGAAGCCTCGTCAAGCATGAGGGCCCGTTTGACCTTGGAAAGCGCGGTGGTGGTGTCGCCAGTTTCCAGGTAGCAGAGCGCTAGGGAAGCGTATGCTTCGGCATCGGCAGGGTTCTCGTCGATGGCCTTCTTGAAATAAGCCATGGCAGCATCGTAGTTGGCTTCACGGGCATAGAGGGAGCCAATGGTACGATAGACCTTGGCGCGGTCGTCACAGTGGTCAAGAACACGCAGCATCGTCGTCACCGCCTCGGCGGTATTGCCCATGAAATCCTGTGTCTGCGAGAGGGCAATATAGGCATCGACATAGCCCTTGTCGATGGCTATGGCGAACTCGAAAGCATCGATGGCCTTTTCATAAAGCGTCAGGTCGCGATAGCCGCATCCTAGACAATACCATGCCTCCTTGCAATAGGGATTCTTCTTGACATATCCACTCAGATAATCTACCGCCTGCTCGACACGGCCAGACTCGAAGCATATATCATAATAGTTATAGATGGTCACATCATCGCAGGAGTCGCTCTCCATCGCCTTGCGGTAGCAGTTGATGGCAGCATCATAGTCCTTGAGTTTATAATATTCCTCTCCCATATTGGAGTAGACACGTCCAAGCATCCATCCATCAGTGGCGGCCTCTTTAAAGTAAGCAATGGCCTTCTTGGACTCGCCCACGGCACCGTTGGCCACACCCAGCGAGTAGGCCACGTCGGTATTCTCGGGCTCAGCCTCACGCATCTGATTGAGGACCTTGAGGGCTTGGGCGTATTGTTCGTGAGACATCATGAGATGAGCGCGGCGCAGGCGTATGGTGGTGCTGTCGGGATAGAGCTCTTCGGCATACTCCACAGCACGCTCCAGAGGCTTCTTATCGTTGACCTCGAAGTAGTAATCAATGATTATTTCCATCTCGTCGACATCGAAGAACTGGCTCTTTCCCTTGAGGACAGTATTCTCAAAGTCGAGCACCAATTCACGCACTTCATTATCAAAATTATTAAACCTGTCTTTTTTCATTTTTCTAGAACGAGAATCTGATGGTTAAACCGCCTTTGGTCGTCGAGTTGGGGTAGGAATTGGAGATATAGGGTGTATTGATATTAGTCTGGAAGAAAGCCTTGACAGTGAGCGTCGTGGTGAGTGCATACTCACCACTGAGTTCTGCCATCCATACCGAGCTTCCAGAGGATATCTGACTGAGGTTCTGGTTTATCTTGCGGATATTGGTCATGTTACTATTGTAGGTGAGGTTGAGCTGCACCAAGATGTCGCTTTTGAGTTTATGGGTCTTGTCGGCGAACCTGACATTGAAGGCAACATCCTTGAAGCGATAGCCAGCACCAATGGTGAAGCCACTTCGCGTAGTCTCGGTGAGCTGGTTGTTGGAGAAGGAGAGCATCAGCGTACGATTCTTCTGTAGCGAGAAATTGAACTGAAAACTGTTGACCATATTGACCGAGATGCGTATCAAGGGGTTAAACTGCTCGGTAATCTGCACCCCCTCCATACTCACCGGCGGCACATAGTCGCCCGTATTGTTGAGCACCGACTCATGACCGTAGTCATAATTGTCCACCCCCGAGAGTGTGGCGTCGGTATAGAAGTTACCCACGCTGTAGGTCGACGCATAGCGATGCGAGAGGGTGATATTGGTGAACCACTTCTTGAGGAACTGGATCTTGTTCAATCCATTATAGTTGATATTCCAGTTAGGCAACGGCAACTTCTGGAAAGGTGAGAATCCCTTGCTGGCAGGGTCGTCTCCCAGATAGGTTGCCAGGAAGGCTGTAAGTAGTACCGTCTGCGAATTGGCGCTATAACCCGCAGGATAGTATTGGCCGTTCATGGTGTCGAGAATCATCTGGTCGCTATAGGGGTCGGGGTTGGCCGCCGCCAAGCGCTCGGCGACGATAGAGCGGTTCTCCAAAAACTGGGCGAAGAGGTCATCGGCATTGGAGAAAGCCGTAAAGAAACTCCACGTAGTGGTAGTATAAGAACCTGTCATGCGCGCAGACAGCGGGCCATCGACATAGCCTCTGTCAGTGAGGTATTTGTAGTAGTATTCCTCACGGGTGCTATAGTTCTGCGTAGCCGTGAGCGCTATCTTAAAGTCGCGGATAGGCTCTACGTTAGCCTGCATTGAGAGAGTCTTGTTAGTGGTCATCTCGTGGGGTGTATTGAAGAGGGTATCGCGCGACAGCAAGTCACGTCTCAGCAGGTCTTCGGCCACATCCATGTCATAGCCCAGCACATAGCCCAATCCGGGACTCCAATGGGTGCGCGGGTCAAGTCCCACATACTTAGGCTCGCCCATATAGCCCGGCAAACGTGAGCCGTTGGTGATGTTGTATTGGATATTCATGTCTTTCACGCCTGTCAAGAGTCGTAGGCCGAAATAACCTACGTCCTTCATCATCTCCTTGAAGTGTTCCCGCCGCAGACTATCGGCTGTAGCTATTGAATCCTGGACACTCATCTTAGGTTGCTTCTTACCGCTCTTCGCTTGCGTTTTCTTGGCAGAAGATTTCTGTGCATTGGCATCCTTTAGCAACTTGAATTTATTATAGAAATTCTGCAAGTTGGCATTGGCAGAGAGTTGGATAGTCGACGACCCCTGCAACGTGGCACCCATCGACTGCAACGCTTGAGTGGTACCCTGGTAGACATAATTGGTGCGATAGCTGAGGGGAGCCCGTAGGAAGTCAAGATATGGCAACTTATTGACAGGCAACTCATAGGTAACATTCACCGACTGCTGGAAGTTCTGCATTGTGCCTCCATGGGCCAACGACTGCCAGATTGAGTCGGCTGCCGAAGAACTCATACGTCCCACAGGTTCCTCAATGCGAGCGTTGGCATTGGCCGAATACTGAATGCGGAGCGTACGCATCAAATCATATTGCAGGCCATAGGTACGCTGCCATGTGAACTGCTTGAAGTAGGTGGGCTTAATGATAACCAACGCCGCACTCTTGTTGCGCATCAACGACTCCTCGTAGTCACGATAAATCTCGGTAGAAAAACTCAGGCTCTTCGGTAGATAGTAGAAGTTGAACTCCTTGAGTATCTTCCACGCTTTCCCTTTGAAAAGTTTCACCTTGTCAAAGGGTTTCACCGGCTCTGCCTTCGGGCTATAGCTGTAGGTGAAGCCGCCACGATGCTGGTCTTTGTTATAGTACTCTATATCCTCGTCGCTCGACCTTTCTCCACTGTAGGCATAAGAGAAGGCGAAATTCTCAATGTCATAGATATGCTGCTTCAGATTATCCTTCCCCACCCTGTCTTTCTTCACGTTGGCCAGCGTGATGTTCGTCGTACTCTTGCGACGCTGTGTCATCTGTTTCACGCTGTCCTTCTCTGCCGTCGTGGCATAGGTATCGAGGTCGTCGCTCAGCAGCACGTCAGGATTATAGGGGTTGTATTCTGGACTGCCAATCTCGCGACTGTAATCCACATAGAGCGGTATGTGCAATCCCCATTCTTCTGGCAGGAATTTGCTCAGTTCAATATCGAAGGTGGTCTGGAATGTAAAGGTGTTCACCAGTTCCTCCTTGACCAGCGGGTCTTCGAGGTTGCCGAAATGTGCCGTTGTGTAGGAGCCATAGAGCGACAAGTTACCCAGGTCAGCCAGGTTCGTCCTTGCCAATGCCATCGCTGCCCAGCCGCCTTTGTTGATATAATCGGTCAACCGAAGCTCATTCACCCATACTGTGGCCGACTTCGGCAGCATGTTATTACCGTCAGTCAGGCTTTCTTTCTTGGGATTGCGCACGCCTATCATGATAACCTTTACCTTGCCCAAGTTAGGCGTTCCGAGGACGGTATACTTCCGCCCGTCGACCATTTCGGAGTAAAGCAATGTGGGAGCATAACCCGATTCACCATGGCGGATTTTCTTGTTGCGGTTGGTCTTAATCTCTGTCAGTCGTTGCAAATCGATATCGACATTGTTTTCCCGCGGCCAGATGGCATAAGGGTCGTCAGAAAGTGTATACCAGGGGGTGAGTTTCAGCGGCAACTCATATTCATAGTAGTTATTGGTGTAGTCAGTACCCAGACGAACAAACAACACCAGGTCGTCATCATCCATCTGGTCGGTAGCATACATCTTTTCTGCGTGGGCGAACATCTTCAGATGTCCGTATTGCCGCAGGTCATAGCTCGTAGAGCGATAAATAGCACGGGCGTCGCCACTGGCCAAGCCATCAACACTGAGCGACAGGGACTGCTCGTTGAGTTGCGTATAGCTGTTACCACTGGAATACCATTCCTCGCGCTCAATTCCCGGGGGCAGTACGTAAGGCACCGGCTGACGACTGCCATTCTCTTCGATATTGACAGTCGAGATGTTGAAACTGGTCTCCTCGCTGGTACCCGTGGTATAGTCGCCAGGCTGCAGCAGGTCTTCGCTATATTTGCGCCAAGTGGAATAAACAAGATCGAGAGTAGCGAAACGCAGGATGATCGGCTCATCGAACTGGTTGAGGAACATCCTCATGAAACGTATAGATTGGAATCCGTTGATGTTTCCCACCTTGGCATCGGGTTCCCGAATGGGGATACGGAACTGGTACCACTTGCAGTTGGTCGACTCGCCATTGGCTAACTGAATATTGTGCGCCTCCTGGATGTCAACGATATGGTTCTCGCCAATCACCATCTTGTCGGGACTGAGGTCGATGACATACTGGTAGTAGTTCTCAGCCTCGCTGAGAGTGTTGTCCTTGTTGATATCCTCAACATTTGGGTAGGCACTGGCGCTGGTCATATACTCTTCGTCGCTATCCTCATCCACTGCCGAGTTCCCCTCGGGGTTGTTATAGAACTTGTATCGGTCGTTGACCTTCACGTCATTGTTATCATAATAAGAACTGCGGAAATAGCGGAAATCATCGCCCGACGGGTCGGCAGCAGCTTTCTGATAGGCTTCCGAGGCTGTGCCGAAACGTCCTGCAATAGCATCAAGATACCACTGGAAGAACGACTGCTCATCCTCCAACCCGTGTGTGGAACCCAGACCGTCATATCCCACATCCTGGTACATACGGCTCTGTGCATCGTTGTCGAAGGCATTGACGATGGGCTGCGTGGTAGGCACACGACCCCAGATGGTAGTGTCGACATTGACCACCGTAGCACTCGTCGGAAGGCCATTCTCGAAACTCTTGCGACCGTCGCGCAAGATATCCTCACTCACGTCGCCGAGATTGATATACAACTTACCGCCATGGTGGCTGGGACTCTCGATGAAGGGGTCCATCAGCCAGAACTCGATGGTCTCGATGTTCTGGGTTTCGAAATCGGTATAGTCCAACTTGCGCATGATACCACCCCAACGGCTGGAAGGATTGGCCAGCATGCCACTGTCGGTAATACCGGCACTGAAGGCTGAGGGTGCCACATCGTAATTGTAGGGACCCTTTTCCGAAGGATAAAAGGCCAGATTGAGTTCGTAAACATAGGTCGGCTGACCAGCCACACGGTCCTTGTTGGGGAAGACCTCCTGCTCATAGATGCGTCTGGAATAAGGTCTCGACAGATCGTCGAGGGATATATTGCTAGGGCGTGTGCTCGTTTGGTAGAAGTCATTACTAATACGGTACCATGCCAGCTTAGCACGGTTCTTGCCATAGTCGAGGCCACTCCCGGGAGCTGTCTCGGGGAACATAGCCATCGGTAGGCGGTAGTCCTGCGGCGTACTCGCCAAGTACCACGAGTTTACCGTCGTCAAATTGATATTACTCTCGGCGCCCTCGAAGTCGTCGACATAGCTGACGCTACCCTCTTCAGAACCAGTACTGCTCATGCCGGGGATAAAATGGGCAAACTCGGCCGTGAGACTGAGGTTCGACGGTGCTTTGGTCTCGATACCGGGAAGCATATCCACCAGTTTTGTAATCAACGGCACCTCGCTCCGATAGTTCACGTCGAGCCCCCAGATACTGTTGCTCGTCGGCTCATCGCCGAAGTTATTCTTCTGCGTCATCGGCTTCTCATGCAGGTTCATCACCGTAGCTCCGATATTGAAGTCGGGCTGCACCTCATAGTTCAGATGTAAGCCCAGCATACGCTTGGTAGTCATGCTAAACGAGTTGTTCTCGGAGCTGACACTGATTGGCGTGCCTGACGAAAGGATGCTCTCATTGATGATACGCACCGTTCCCATAGTGTAATCCACCGTATAGTCCACATTCTCAATCAGTGGCATGCCACCAGCCGTCACCGTCACGCTTCCCTGCGTCACACTATACCCCAGTGAGATTTCTCCACTCACACTGCTGGTATAATAACCTTCCAAGAAAAAGCGGTTGCGCTCAGCATACTGCCGCGCCAGCGCCTGCGTCATGGTATAGAGCGAGTCGAAACAATAGCGGTTGGCCATATCGTCATCCTCCAGCAAGGTCCGCAAATCCTTACCGAACGGCTCCACATAGGGGAAGAACACTCGACCCGTCGAGGCTTGAATCAAACCGCCCTTGAAGGCTGCCGAGTCGAACCAGTCGAAGACACCGTCGGCATAATAGTAGCTCTGACTGGCATCCATGCGGTCCATGCCGAAAAGTTCAATAAGAGGAATGCCCTGTTTGGCTCCTTCAGTGAAGAAGCCAACACCCACGCCTCCTTCCTCGCTCTCATAAAGAACATTGAGACGGAAGTTCTCGCGGCTCAATTGACTGCTCTTCAGAAAGTAGACATTCTTCATCATCAACTTCCACAATGGCCCGTGGGTATTCACAGCGGTGCTCTTCAGCAACTTAACTATCAATGTATTCGGGTCGTTCACACCATCGGTGGTCAACTCGCCTACCTGATAGACATTGGTATCGCCCACCACCTGATACTGGAATGCAACGGCCAGTACCTGGTCGTTACTCAACGGCTGGTTCAGTGTGATGAATCCCAACTCGCGGTTGAATGTATATTCGTTGGAGGGAAGCAGACGGGCACTCTCCACCTTCTCATAGTCGATGCCAGCCGTCATGCCGACACCTTGCATGTAGCTTGTCACGGAGTTGACACTACGCAC
Organism: Bacteroidales bacterium; assembly: GCA_045222295.1. Classification (GTDB taxonomy): domain Bacteria; phylum Bacteroidota; class Bacteroidia; order Bacteroidales; family P3; genus Colimorpha. The sequence continues at coordinate 37,800 of JBGUXP010000005.1, forward strand.
ACTCGACGGATTCACCAGCGACAGCAGGTCGTTGGCATTGTTCCTAGGCAACTGCGAACCGCTGCCATGCACACGATAATTCGACGGGTTTCCCTCTCCAAGATCGGTCAAGGCCAAGATGTTGCGATTCTGCGTCACCGCAGCGCCCACATTGGTACGCCACACCTCAATACGCAAAATCTTGATATTTGATTTCACCACGGGCAACGTGCTCATGGCCTTGTTGTAGTTATCATAAAAATATTGCGCAATGAAATAGTGGCGATTCTCCTCATATTCGTCGGCACGAATCTCAAATTCATGGCTGCTCGCGCCACCTTTCACCTGCATATTCTCCGTGCTTGTCTCCTTCTCGCTCACCACCGCATCGATAGTCAGTTTACCGAACTTCAGCTTAGTATGGAAACCAAAGAGCTGTTGACTGCCCTTGATGAGGGTCGTCGTCAGCGGAAACGACACATCGGCTGCCTCAAAAAGCTGCAGGATATCATCCTCCTTGCCTTCGTACTTCAGCTTCAACTGGTTCTCAAAATCGAAAGTGGCGTTGGTATTGTGGTTGATATCAAAACTAATGAGGTCACCGATCTTGGCGTTGAGATTAATCTGCAGGTTCTCATCAAAGTCGAAGGTTGTCACACTACGCTCACTGGCATCGCGTTGCGGGTCATCGCGGTAGTTATTTACTATTTGGAACGTCAACTCGGCACTACCGCTAGGATTAATACTGATAAGAGGTTTGCCGTTGAGCAAGTCCAGTTTCTGCATAATCTGATTGAAACCCGGAATTTTGTTCAGTAGGCCACCAGCATTGTTGTCCAGTACTGTTCCTCCCCGCTTCTCGTCCCAGTAGTTCTTCATCAGATGCTCCATCTTCCAATCCTCATAGTCCTCGAAGCTCATATACTCGCGACCAATTTCCACATCACCCACTTTTTTCACTTTCACATAGTCACCATGCTCAGCATCATAGACCACAGTATCTGTCACCCCGGCAGGCGTATAGCCACTACCCATCTGCCGGAATTCGACAGAATCATTCTGCGCCCACACAACCGTATGCACGCAAAACAGCAGGGCAAGAAGGAGAATATATCGGGTCAGTTTTTTCAACTTTCGGTTTTCAACTTTTCTTTTCAACCCTACATAAACGTAACACCTCGACAATTATTGTATCGCCGAATCCATAAATATAATAAAATTTCTAAAAAAACTATAGGCGCCTCAAGCCTTCCTTGATGATTTCCTCCACGGTCATCGGAGTGCCGTCGACATTCCGCCAGTCGCTCGACATCAACAGTTTCTCAACAGCAGGCTTGGCAAATCCAAGCATCGTCAAAGCTGTCATCGCTTCGTCGCGCGCCACCGACTGCTGACCGCCAACCACCGACTGCTGACCGCTCACCATACCCACCTTGTCAGCCAATTCCAGTACAATACGCTGAGCCGTCTTGGCACCGATGCCCTTGACACGCTGCACACGTTTAACATCCTGCGTCTGTATAGCCTCACGCAATTCGTCGACAGTGAGGCTCGAAAGCATGACACGCGCCGTCTGGTTCCCCACGCCGTTCACGCTGACAAGGATACGAAACATCTCGCGCTCCGCCATGTCATAGAAACCATAGAGCTGCTGCGCATCCTCGCGCACCACCAGATGGGCATAGACTTTCACTCTATCCTCCCCCACTCGTCTCAACGCCTCATACGTATTCAACGTAATCTCCAACAGATAGCCCACTCCACCGCAGTCTACCACAACCTGCGTAGGTTCCAATAATGCCAGTCTTCCTTCAAAGTATTCGTACATGTTCAGTTTTATTTAATCTCCAAGGTCGTTAAAATCATTAAAGCCATTACCATTGATACCCAATTCCCTGCGCAGGACTGTCCTCCTGCAGGGTATAGTCATCCTCTCGGGGGTTAGTGAAGAGGGGGTCCTCACTCCATTCACCACCTTTTACGATGCTATGAAGGCCGAGGTTGTAATTCATCGCGTAGCCTTCCAACTCACTCAGCAACACCTCCTTGTTATAGGTACCCCAGATAATACAGTCGCGGAAGTCAGCCTTCAGCAGGTCTCCTCCCAGCGCCTCTCCGTCCCTAACCTCGTTGTTGCTCAGCACGATGCACTCTATCTTTCTCGCAGAATAGCTCCAGTAGTTTGCGAAGGTGCAGTTGCGGAAGTCATAGCTACCGCCACGAAGTACCGTCACATCGGCCAGACAGTCGTACACCAGCAGGTTACGTCCAGTAATGGTGGCAGCCTGTCCCACAATACCACAGTCGCTCATATTGCGTATCACTGTGTTGCTCAAAGTGAGCTGCGAACCCGGATAACAGCGTAGACCACTCGTACCGTTCTCTATCACAGCGTGGTCAATCACATTACCTGTACTATAGTTGTAAAACCAAATCGTTTGCCACTGACCTGGGAGAAACGAGTACCAGCCATCATGACGCATCGAACTGAACAACACGGGGGTCTCCTCCGTCCCCTGCACCCGCAGGTGAGCATTGGAGTCCACGATGAGCATCGCGCCGTCATAGAAATACAGCTCGTCACCGTTGTGAAGTGTCAGCGTGTGCCCATCGAGCACCGCAGCGGGAGAAATGAACACATGAGGTCTGGAATGGTCCCAATTTTCGCAGTCAATAACAGAGAACCGTGTACTATCGGAAGGCAACAGCCTATGATATACAGCATTGCGTCCCCATGCTGTCAGCACTATCCGCTGACCGTTGCTGAAGGCAATGGCATCCTCCACAACGAAAGGTGCCGTGGCAGCAGTGGGGTTGATATTGGCCTGCACAAAGATAAAAATACTGTCGCCGGCCTCGATTTCTATGTCGCGCGCCGTCAGCGAGGTGTCACCATCGACATTCATGCGGAAACGGCTTGCCGCGCCGCCAACGAGAGATACCGTACTGAGCCTCAGGTTATCCGACGTACGGTTGTAGACCGTCACCATGCGCGTCGTAGTGCCAACGGTGGTAAAGACGGTGTCGAACGTCAACGTGTCAACAGAGAACTCCAGTTTCACACTTCCATCATCCACCATAAAGTTCTCTTTCTCACACGAAAGCATCCCCCACGGCATCAGTGCCAACAACAGAATATACAATAACCTCTTCATCTATTATTATTTCGTGTAAAGCATAAAAATCTCCTCCAGCCGCCTTGCGCACACAGGACAGAAAGGCGCATAGTCTCTCATCATGCAATGCATCACGGGACGATAGACCCCATTGGCAGCATAGCCAGCACCCTCGTACACTCCCAAGGGGCCGTTCTCCGTGCGCAACACATCCTTGTTGTCGGGTGTCGGCACCGGTGTCCCTTTGGGAAGCATTGACTGCCACTTGCTCTTAAAGTCTACCAAATTGGTGATATTGGGCTCCAAAGGCTCATACTCCGTACGGTGCAGATTGGCATAACTGAGATCCTCGTCGACATATTCGTCGGCCAGTCCCCCGATGCCATGTCCCAGCTCATGCGGCAGTACATATTCGGCCATCTTGTGCAATGAGGAAACCGAGTAGAAGTTATAGATGGCACCACCGCCATACTTGGCATTATTGAGCACGATAATAATATGGTCGCAGGGAGTATCGCCAAGCACATCGTGCAATTGCCACAATTTGAACGTCATGGCATAACGGTCGGAACCCAAGGCATTGTAATCCACTCCAACATCGCCACGGACAATATAGACATTGAAATCGTTGCGGTGACTCTTGAACGGCTCCTTGTCGAAAAACGCCTCAGTCATGCGGCGGCAGACACTGTTATAGTAAATCGTGTCATCATCGAAGCCCTGCATCACAAAAGCCACGTCGAGTTTCACCGCCGGGTCGCCGTGCAGCTCGTAAGGCACTACTCCGAAGGGCACCAAAGATGTCGGCAACACCTGCCGAGACGGGTCGAATGCCACTACCGTTTGGTCTTCCAGTTGCATATTCGACTTGTTGCGCCGTTGCATAGCGATTTGCACCTCACCTTTCGGCATGGGCAGCAGAAGCACTTCCTCGAACCTTTTCACCGTAGTCTTGCCCTCTGGGGTATCCTTATATTCGCGAAAAAGGTTGCTGTAGCCACGCGAATAGAGTTCGCATCCCGTTGCAACATCGCGCATCACAACACGATATTCACCATTATCAAAAGGGTCAAGTAGCTGGGTACGAGAGCCATGCCAGCCGGCACCGCGGTTAATCCAGTGCTCCACCCACACGGTGTCGTCTTGGACAGAGCCTTCGCGAATACAATCGAGGCGCAAAGTCCCTCCGGTGAAATACTTATCGAACTCGACATTCTGTGCCCCGGAAAAGCCCGTCCCAAGGAACAGAAAAAACGCCGTCGTCAGTATCTTTGCAACCATTTTTCTCATATATTTCTTAAACGCCCTACCACTATATTTATTGTGTATGAAAATAAATTTTGTCAGTCCACACAACTTTCGTACTTTTGCAGTTTGAAACTTTAATAAAAAACATGATAATAAAATTATATAATGGCAACCCCAACGTGCGGGAAGTAAGAAAGATAGCCGACACCCTGCGCGATGGAGGCGTCGTCATTCTTCCCACCGACACCCTCTATTGTTTCGCCTGCAGCATGGAGCACAAGAAGGCCGCCGAGGCCATCGCCCAACTGAAAGGCTTCAAACTAAAACAAGCCAAATACTCCATGCTTTGTGCTTCTCTGAGCCAAGCATCGGAATTTGTCCGTGCCATGGACAAAGACACTTTCTCTATCCTAAAAGAATGTCTACCTGGCCCTTACACCTTTATCATGGAGGCCAGTGGCAGTGTGCCGCGCAACTATCAGAATGCCAACAAAACCATCGGCATCCGCGTGCCGGAGAACGACATCACCCGCGCCATCATCGAGGAGGTGGGCTGCCCGCTCATCTGCACCTCGGTGCGTCCCATTGACGGTGACGACGAGGTGGAGAACTACACCGACCCCGAACTCATCCACGACCGTTTCGGCTCTCGCGTGGATATTGTAGTTGACGGTGGTCTGGCCGACGCCGCCCCCTCTACAGTGGTCGACTGCAGCGACGGCATCGAGGTCGTACGTCAAGGGAAGGGAGAGATAAGTCTATGAAAATAACCATCAATAATGGCAGCAATTTCTACAGTGGCCGTAACGGTTGCTTGACCCGACTGATGCTGCTCTCCATTGCCGTAATGGTGGGTGCATGGCTCCTGCCAGGCGTCGAAGTCACCTCATTCTGGTCGGTCCTCCTCACTGCCGTGGTCATCTCTATACTCAACAATATCATCCGTCCCATCCTCATCGTTATCACCCTGCCGGTTACAGCCATCACACTGGGGCTCTTCCTCTTCGTCATCAACGCCATTATCATCATCATGGCCTCCGAACTGGTAACAGGGTTCCAGGTCGACAACTTCAGCTCAGCGCTGCTCTTCAGTCTCATACTGATGGGTGTCAACTACCTGCTGGAACTGCCCAACAAATACCTCAACCGCAAGCCCTTGCAACAGCAACAGGTACAACAGGACAACGACACCGACGATGAAGGTTTCACTCCTTATGAAGAAATAAAAGACTAAAAATATTTTGGACCGCCGGCGTCTCGCCGGCACAAAAAAAAGCTCTTATGAAACAAATCACCAAAGCTGCCGATCTCGAGTCGGCCATCAGAGAAGCCAGGAATCAAAACCTTGAGATAGGCCTTGTGCCCACCATGGGAGCCCTCCACGAGGGTCACCTCTCGCTCATCGAGCGCGCCATGAAAGAAAACGACCTCGTCGTCGTCTCCCTCTTCGTTAACCCCATCCAGTTCAATAATAAAGAAGACTTGGAGAAATACCCCCGCACCATCGATGCCGACCTAAAACTTATTGCCAGCCGCATGGACCGCATGGAAGGCCGAAAAGCATCTGAGTTATTGGTGTTCACGCCGACGGTGGAGGAGATGTACCCGCAAGGGGAGCCCAAAGAGGTGTACCATTTCGGTCCTGTGGAGGAGGTAATGGAAGGTCCGCGTCGTCCCGGCCACTTCAGCGGTGTCGCCGTGGTAGTGCGCCGCCTCTTCGACTTGGCACAGCCCAAGCGCGCCTACTTTGGAGAGAAGGACTACCAGCAGATTGCCGTCATTCGTTCACTCCTCGAACAGATTAAGTACCCTATTGAGCTCATCCCCTGCCCCATCGTGCGTGCCGATGACGGCCTGGCCCTCAGTAGCCGCAACATGCGTCTCTCGCCTGCTGCACGCGTCATCGCTCCCACCATCAACGCCACCCTCGAACAGGCCGCCGAGATGGCTGAATTTGAGGAAGTCGACGACGTGAAAGAGTGGGTGCTCGACACCCTAACCTCGTTCCACGAGGTGAATCCCTCGCTCTGCCCCGATGGGCTGAAGTTCGAGCCCGAATATTTCGAGATTGTCGATGCCATCACCCTCCAGCCCATCGCCGAATGGGCCGACGCTGAGAAGAACGGTGCCGTGGGCTGCATAGCCGTCTGGCTCAACGGGGTCCGCCTTATTGACATTGTCAAATTTTAACATTCAACAATTGACAATTAGCATCTCAAGATTGCTTGTCAGTCACAAACGGGCAAGATTTTTTCAAGGCTCAATAATTTGATTTATTGAGCCTTGAATTATTCAAAAGACGTCATAGTCAAAAAAAATTTTGCCAGTTTCAAAAAAGGTTGTACTTTTGCACCCGTTTTTGAGAGAAAAAAACAATACCGATTGTCCTATGGTGTAACGGTAGCACATCTGACTCTGGATCAGCTTGTCTTGGTTCGAATCCAGGTAGGACAACAAAAGCCCTGATATCAGGGCTTTATATTTATACACACCCAAGATACACTCAATTCAAGGTCTCGTATCTACTTCATTTGCAACAATCTGATAATTATAGTTCAAATCCCTTCGGAGACAAATAATGAACGTATTAGATTAGTTTTGGTTCAAATCCCGCCAATGCATTATCAACAGCATTTCAAAGGCAATTTTGAAATATTATTTTGCTAATCCAAAAACACTTCGTATCTTTGCAAAATCAAATATATAATATGTGCACAATATCGTTATCCTACAACCTGAGCAACGCCCTTGCACGCCACAAACTGGCGGAATTGCTGAGGCCGGGACTGTTCGAGATGACATACTCGGAGCTTGATGCTGTCGCCGAGCAGTTCGAACCTACGGTAGAGGAAATTGAGGCGCATCACGAGCTACGGGATGCCGCACTCGCCCTCTCGCGCAAAAACATGTCCCAAGTCATTGCACGCTACCTATGAAATACCACCAGAAAGATATCGTGGATGTTAATTTCCTCTTCGCCGACGGCACCCTCAAGCCCCATCCCACCATCGTTGTCTCCAACGACCAACTGCAGCTCGACGAGGAGGGGATGTTCGACCTCGTCCTCATCACCTCTAATGACAGAATCAACCCACAATATTCCTATCCGCTGACCGATGACATGGTTACGGGTTTCTCCTTTTCGAAGCCGAGTGTCGTCAAATGCCAAATAAATCATCACAGACAATATTAAACGCGATGTGACCCGTCGGCTCGGAAGCATCAAGCAAAAGTATTTCGACGAGATTGTTGATAAAATCATTGAATCAATATTTTAAATTAATTGGAGGAAAACATAAAGCAAATTGGCGTGGTGTTTATGACTCCACGCTTTTTTTTATATTTTCGCTCCTCCCCACCCACCAAATTTTTAACACTCCCCACTCCCCTGACCCTCAACCTTATCCAAAAATCTTCAAAAAAATTTCACTCCCTGTGTCCCTTTTTCTCGTTTTTGTGGTTATTATGTTAGTGGAAGAGCTTTAGTTTATGACCGGAAACGGAGGGACGAAATATGAGCAGTTCGACGACCTAATAATCCGCTACCGCAAGCTGATACGCAAACTTTGCTGGCGGCACTCATCGGGGAGCGAGAGCCAGTGCGACGAGCTGGTGCAGGATTGCTATATCTCTATCTGGTGCCACCTTCCCTCCCTGCGTCCCGATGCCCACGCCCTCCAGCGAACCGCTTGGGTGGTGCTGCAATGCCGCAGCGTCTTTTCACACCGGCGACGAAGCAAGACTCCAGAATGGCTCCCTATCGACGAGCAACTGGCCGACATCCTCCCGGCACCCGACGACACCGCGCGCCACGAACTGATAGAAGAACTCGCCGCTGACCTCCCGCCCAACGAACGTCGCCTGCTCACCCTGATGATGGAGGGCTGCAGACAGAAGGAGATTGCCGAGAAGATGAACATGAGCGTCGAAGCCGTCAAGAAGATGCGGCAGCGATTAATCAAAAAGATACAAAAGAAAAACAACCATGAATAGACAAGAATATTACAGGATGCCCGACTCCGAGGACCTCGCCCACATCCAGACCATGGTGGCGGAGCACAACGCCGACCTGCCAAGGTGGTGCCGTCGGCAGCGCCGGCACGAGGCCTTCGTACGCACCGCCGTGGCGGCCTGCTTCTTTGCGCTCTTTGCTCTCGGCATCGACACCGCCTACGCCCAGCCGCCGCGATACACCAGAATCGACACCTGCGGTCTCAGCAAGGACCGCACCTGCGACACAATAGACCTGTTTGTGAAACATATATGATTCGTTCGCGGCACATACGACGCTTCTGGCTTTGGGTAGGCATCGGCCTGCTCATTGAGCTGGCTGTCCTCACGCTGTGGAAGCGCCCCTACTGGTTCTTCCACTCGGACGAGGTGAGCGAGTACTATACCCGCTATGCCGGCACCGACGGCATCAACGCCGCCTTCGTCAAGGATTATCGCGTCAACGACACCCTGCTGCTCGATGTCACCGTGCTCGAAGTCACCGACTCGGCGATGTGGGAGCAAACCTGCGCGGAGCTGGGGGTGATGACTACCGCAGAGATACCCGAAGAAGATCGCAACTTCTTCCTCGAACCTGGCGGATTCGAGTCCTTTGTCCTGCGCGACACCCTTACTGTTTGCGGCAAGCCCACCCCGCTGAGGACAGTCTTCGTCATCCAACGCTTCGAACGCACCCTATGCATCTTCCACCGCGTCAGCGAGGCGCAGTATGACGCCATCATGAGGAAAAACATTGACGAATTATAAATTAAGAATACCAAAGTATAGACCAATAACAAAACATCAATAATATGAGACGAACATTCATTCTATTCAACATGATTTTGGCCTTAGTGTTGATTGCTGCACCGAAGAGCACCATCGCCCAACAAGGGACAATGAACAACATCGTGATATTCATCCGTTTCAGCGATGATACCAGCGAGATAGGCACCCCGTTCAGCACCATCGACAATATGCTCAACGACTCGTCGGCCACATCCACCTCGATGTACAGCTATTTCAAGCAGGTGTCGTACAACAAGCTTCATGTGGTCACCCATTACTTTCCCAACCCTGAAGGCGACTCTGTAATTTCATATCAGGACATCTATCCCCACAGCTATTATGTGCCATATAATTCCACCATTGCCCCTAACGGCTACATGACCGACATTGAACGTGGGAGTAGGGAGTTTGGTCTTCTGGAAAGAGCGGTGAACTGGGTGAACACCAATTCGCCGGTGCCTGGTACACTCGAGCTCGATAAAGACAACGACGGCAATGTCGACAACATTGTTTTTATTGTTAAGGGAGGAGTTCTACGCGATTTTAGCGGTTATGACGATTTCTTCTGGCCGCACAAGCGTTCCATCAATGACCGGATGGTGTACATGGGGGGCAAGCGCGTATATAACTACAATGTGATGTTTGAAGGCAGTAACACGTATTTCAACACCAAAGTGTTTTGTCATGAGTTTTTCCACACCCTTGGTGCCCCCGACCTTGAGAACGCCTCCAACAACTCCACCGTCCCATACGTGGCTTGGTGGGACCTTATGGGTAACGGCTCCGGACATATGAGCGCCTATATGAAATGGAAGTATGGCCATTGGATAGATTCCATCCCCACCATCACCCAAGCGGGCACCTATACGCTACACTCGCTTGGAGACGATTCCTGCTACAACAACTGCTACAAAATCGCCTCTCAGGATCCTCATCAGTGGTATATGCTTGAATACCGCGATAGTAGCGAACGATTTGAAACCGACCTTCACGGCAAAGGCCTGCTCATCTATCGCATCGACGACCGATACACCGGCAATACCAGAAGAGGCGTGGAAGTCTACCTCTTCCGTCCCAATGCCTCGGATGCCAACACTCGAGGAAACGTGATGGAGGCATGGTTTAGCGGCAACACCCCGAGGTCATCGTTCACGCCCCAAACCAACCCCCATCCTTGGCTTGCAGGCGGCATCCCCGACACCTCCTTTTCGATAGTCGACATATCGGTCCCCGACAGCACTATCAGCTTCACCTATTTGCCCGTCTGCATCACACCACATGGCCTTATGGTCAGCGGCATCACCGACACTTCCGCCCTGCTGTCGTGGAGCGCGCCTAGTGATAGCGTCCTCCTGCAATGGCACGCCACAGGTTCTTCGGATCTTAACTCTGTGGTGCTGGGTGGCCAAAGCTTCCTGTTGGACACCCTCATCCCTTCTACAGAATATGAATGGCGTGTTAAGAGCATCTGCAGCATCGGCGACAGCAGCTGGTTCACACCATGGGACACATTCTTCACCACCCAATGTCTACTGCAGGAATCCACTATTGGTCCTGGCAGAACCTCCTCCAACTCTTTCCCGTTCAACACATGGTACAAATACTCCTACACGCAAATGCTTTACACCGCAGCGGAAATCGGCGAAGCCATGCAAATCACAACCTTGGCGTTCAATTACTACTACGGAAATCCTCTTGTGAACAAGGACAGTTGCGTCATTTACTTGGGCACCACGACCGATACTGCCTTCATCGACCATATGGATTCTTTCAAGCCCTTCAACCTGCTGCACAAAGTGTACGAAGGACCTATAGATTGCGTCTATGGCTGGAACAATATCGAACTTGACCGCCCCTTCTACTATAATGGCACCGAAACTCTGATTGTGGCCATCGACGACAATAGCGGAACGGAAAACTTTTACTACTTCCAGTTTAAATGTAGCAATACGCCTGGACGATACACCTCGGTTACTTGTTTCGACGACAATATCAACTTCGACCCTGCTGGGAACTTTTTCCCTTACAGGCAGGCTTTCCAAACTCGTGCTGATATCCGTTTCATCGGCTGTTCTATGTCGGAAATGCCTCGCTTCGATGTCACTGTATCGTCGAGCGACAGCCTTCAGGGCAGCGTAACCGGTGGCGGTACATACGATGTATATACTAATGCTACCGTCACGGCCATCCCGGAACCGAACTACCATTTCGTTTATTGGCTGTCAGGAGGCGATACCATTGCCGACAACCCCTACACTTTCACCGTAGCGTCCGACACTGCCTTCACTGCCCATTTCACGCATGATACACTGCCGATACATGACACCGTGTGGCGTAATGTCAATATTTCCTCCAACGTAGCAGGGGCCTGCGAGACCTACGGCAGCGGGCAATACATGGACGGCGATACGGTGGAGATTGGTTACTCTCTACTTGACACCGCCACAGTTGGTGGCCACTGGCAGTTTCTTGGTTGGAACGACGGCCCTATGGAAATCCCACGTTCAATTGTTGTCACCTCCGACACATCCATCGTAGCTATCTTTGAATGGGTAGCCGACAGCACCCAGAGTATCGGAGACATCCTTTCGTCCGACATCAAAATATATTCCCTCAATGGTCACATCGTGGTTAAAGGTGCCGACGGAGAGACGGTGCATATTTTCGACATGATGGGTCGTGAGATTCGAACATTGTCGGCCGAGTCGACGGCACACCACAAACAATCAAGCAATCAAGCATTGCCCACCGGTGTTTATATGGTCAAAGTCGGCGACCGTCCCGCCCGCAAAGTGGCCGTAATCCGATAAAAGCGCCAAAACAATAATTCCATGAAACACGCCAATACCCTCATTGCCTTCTTTTTACTGATAATAGTTTCACTGCCGTTGCAAGCACAAATCACCGGTCGCTTGTCTGATGAGAACGGACAGCCGATTGTCTTTGCCAACGTGGTGCTGAAAACCATCGCGAACGACAGCCTTGTCAAAGGCACGACCACTGGCGAGGACGGAGCGTTCTCCCTTGCTTGCCAAGAGGGCACCTACAACCTTGTGGCATCGTATGTGGGTTATGAGCGATTGGCGGTGCGTTGCAGCGCGGGCGACGACCTCGGTACGCTGACGATGAACGCCAAGCTATTGGAAACCGTCACCGTCACCGCCAGCCGCACCACCGAAAGTGTGGACCGTTTCGTGGTGATGCCCAAGCAGGAAGAGGTGCAGGCGGCAGGGCGCACGCTGGTGCTGCTCGACATGCTGGGGTTGCCTGGCCTGAAGGTGGATGTGGCGTTGCAGAGCATCACCGTGGACGGAGGCCTGGCCATCTTGCAAATCAACGGCAAGGAGGTGCCCGTGGCGCGATTGGCCAACCTCAAGGCCGAGCAAATCAAGCGTGTGGAATACAGCAACAATCCCGGTACTCGCTACCTCGACCGTGGTGCGTCGGGCATCATAAACATCATCCTCAAGGAGCGTGAGGACGGCGGCAGTATTGTGGCGAAAGCGGAGTCTGCCTTGACCACGGGTTTTGTCAATGGCTACTTGCTGGGCAGTTACCACAAGGGCAAAAGTGAGTTCGCGCTGGAATACACCCTTGGCTACCGCAACTACGACAGCGTGCCATACGAGTTGGAGGACAGCTACATCAATCCCGCCCGCACCGTCACCCGCAGCCAGCGCACTAACATGCCTTTCTGGTATATTCAGCACACGTTCAATGCCGAGTACACCTACCAGCACGACGACAGCACGATGTTCGTGGCTTCCGTACAGGACGACTTCTTCACCAAGACACTCGATGCCACAGGGACAATGTCCGAAACAGACAACGGCACTTCCACCAATCAGTCGATGCAACAACACAGCTATTCAAAAGACAACCTTCCCAAACTTGACCTTTTCTATACACACAAAATGCCCAACGGACAGAAAGTGGAGCTGAACGTGGTGGGCGAATACGCCACCGACCGCTACGACAACACGCTGACCTACACTAGTGGTACCTATGCCACCTCCATCGATGGCCACGGGTACGCCCTCAGCGGCGAGGGCGTTTACAGCAAACAATTCTCTGTAGGGGCGAATAATCATTCGCCCATTGAGCTGAGAACCGGCCTCCAGTACCAACACAACTTCGCCGAAAACGAGTACACCTTCTATGGCGTCAAAACCGCCATGACCAAAGACAATGCCTATCTCTACGCCGAGGTGCAAGGTATGCTTGGCCAGAAGGTCGGCTACTCTATCGGCACGGGAGCAAAGTTGCTCAACGTCACCGACGGCACCAGCGACCAGCACTACATAAGGAATCTCAGCACCGCACGACTGCAATGGCGAATCAGCCCCCAGTGGTCGCTCACAGCCACATCTCAATTCACGCCAACCTTACCGTCGCTTTCCGCCCTCTCGCCCGTATTCCAGCAGACCGACGACGTGGAGGGCCGGCAGGGCAATCCCGACCTCAAGCCCAGCGAACTGCTATCCAACCAGCTGATGTTGCGTTATGTCCACCCCAAAGGATGGTATGCCATTGCTAATGCAGGAGCAATGCACAGATTCCACCCCATCGTTTCCACCTATGCCTACGACCCCTCTCGCAACCTCTTCGTCCTCACCTCGCAGAACGCCGACCTATGGCAATGCCTCTATGCCAACGGCATGGTAGGAGTGCAGGGGCTGTGGAAATGCCTCAACCTATCAATCAATGGGATGTATCTCCACTACAACTCCGAGGGTGCTGGTTTCTCTCACACCAAAGACAATTTCACCGCCTCGGCCAATGCCCAGTTCTATTGGAAGAGCCTTGTGGCTGGGGCGAACTTCACGCTTCTGCCGCAATGGACACTCTACGGCGAGGATTACACGGTGAGCGAGATGACACAGAGCATCTACGTCCAGTACCGCTGGAAGAGTCTCACGGCCATGCTGATGTGGCACTGTCCCTTCAATCCCAACGGCTACCGCTACGAGACAGAAGGCCTCAGCGCCGTGCATTCCTACAGCCACACCCACTGGACAGCCAACAACGGCAACATGGTCGTCCTCGGCCTCACCTGGCAGATGGACTTTGGACGCCAGTTCCGCAAAGACGAGAAGACCCTCCAGAACGGCGGCTACGACAACGGCATGGTCAAATAATCACACAAATGAAAACCTCCACAGCACCTATGCAAGCCCTCGACTACAACCATATTGCCACCCTCTCCTACGCCCCCAAAGTCTGTATGTACCCCGACAGCAAATGCGAGTGAATACATCTAAAGAAACACCACATCATAAAGACCATCGTCCAGGGCATAGCAATGCAATAAACCTCGATAAATAATCCGGCTCATTTCTGCGACAGGCGCACCCACGCCTGTCGTTTTTCTTTTTGCATTCCGATAGTATCATTTGTTTTTCACCATTCAACTGCCAATCCAACCAGATAATATGTTACCGATTAGATACTCCATCAAATTCCACCTGTATAGCAGAGAGCGAGTTGATGGCTCCCAAACCTTAAGAATGTCCATAACCTGGGAAGGACATAGAATATTGTTTCATTTGCCAGTATCAGTATTCAAAGAGAATTGGAGTCCCTATGCGATGAGAGCATACACGGGATGTTTTCTGTTTTTGTGCGTTCACTGGGCTTCGATACTCCGATGCAGAAAAAGTGAAATGGAGTGGTATTCGAGATGACCGTATCTGTATTGTAACTCAAAAGACATGGACTCCATTGCGGATAGAATGGACTGGCCACAGTGACTTCAAAGCCATGAAACCCTACATAGACATTGTGGACGAACTGAAGGGGCAGTGCATGGCATTGTTCAACCGCACTTAGATGGATATAATGAGATTTTATAACAGCAAGAAAAACAGCAAAGTAGTAAGTTTTTTTTTCGTCAGTAATTGTAACCCAAAAGTAACCCAAAAGCGTCCCAAACTGACACTTTAGACTGATTCAAGTTGAAACGCAAAACGACAAAACAAGCTAAAAATCATGCAATTAACAGCAAATTGACAACATCAGAAACGGACTAAGAAATCGCTCAAAAACCCAGGTAGGACAACAAAGAGCACTGAGAAATCAGTGCTCTTTTCTTTTATAGCTTGCAGTAAATATTTTTCTCCATATCAGAATTTGTTCGTATATTTGCAATCTGAAATTAATGTACCCATATATGAAAAAAGCATTCGTATTCCTCACACTGATAGCGGCTACAGCCACCTTTGCCGCCGCACAGCAGAAGGCCTTGCCGGGCAAATACGCAGGCAGCAACACTATCACCCAGTTCGACTCCACAGGGGTCTACATGGAAGAGTCGGGACTCAGCCATGTGCTGACCCACAAGTGCATCGAGATGTATTCCTTCAAAGGCTGTTCCGACTACAGTACCTACAAGATTGATTATGATCCCCTGTCAGCCTACTGTGACATCGAGCGCGTGCTGGTACACCGCCAAGCCACTGGCAAGACCGACACCCTTCTCTGGCCCGGCCACGACGGCAACATCACCGTCTACGACTATGTAGCTCCGGCCAGAATGATTTACTGGGGCTCCAGCCAGAAGATGGTACAGGTAGGCAGGCTAAACCTCGGCGACAAGTTGGAGGTTTGGACCTACAAGAAAGGCTACACCTATGCGCTACTGCAAGACGAACACCCCAGCCTTAATGGAACGTTCACTGCCCTGCCCGATAACGACGACCGCTACGTGCCGCCCATGCGGGGCCACTACTACGACATCGTCCCCTTCTGGGGCGACCAGCCTATAAAGAGCAAGGTTTATCAACTCAACATCCTTGACAGCAAGAACGTGCAATACAAGGTTTACAACGGAGAACTCACCATCAAGCGTGAGGCCGCCAACGAGGAGGGCCGCAGCCTCTACACATTCCAGAACAAGGAAGATATCATGCCCCTGAAGCGCGAACCCCGTGCCTTGGCCAACAACGATATCCAATGCAAACTGCTCCTTTCCACCAGTCCCGATTGGGAGGCCAAGAGCCGCTGGTTCTTCGGTGTCAATGAGGATTACGGTAGCTTCAAACCCACTCCCGAAGTACAAAAGAAAGTCAACGAGATTCTTCGAGGCTGCAAGACAGAGATGGATAGCATCAGCGCCCTCACCCACTGGGTGGCCGACAATATCCGCTATGCAGGCATCTCCATGGGGCCAGGCGAGGGCTTCACGCTCCACAGTGCCGAGATGAACTTCACCGACCGCTGTGGTGTCTGCAAGGACAAAGCCTCCACCCTTATCGGATTCCTCCGTGCCGCGGGCTTCAAAGCCTATGCTGCCATGACAATGGCCGGTGAGCGCATCGACCGCATCCCTGCCGACCAATTCAACCATAGTGTCTGTGCCGTACAGCTGCGCAACGGTAAGTTCGAGATGCTCGACCCCACATGGGTACCCAATGTGCGAGAGCTCTGGAGCAGCGCCGAGCAGCAACAGGGCTACCTCATCGGCACCGCCGAAGGCTGCGACCTTATGGAGACTCCCATCTCGCCTGCTGAAAACCATTATCTCCGCATCATCGGAGAGAGTACCATCGACATGGAAGGCACGCTCACCGGAACCCTCACCATTAGCGCCGAAGGCCAAAGTGATGCCTCTGTGCGCAGTGTCTTCAGCGCACCGCAAAGCCAATGGCGCCAGAACCTCGAACTTGAGTTGCTGCGCGTAGCTCCCACTGCCGAGATTCTCGACATCCAATACAATGACCCTGACCATTATCTGGAACATCCCGTGAGCATCACCTACTACTACCGCATCCCCCATTACGCCACGGTTGACAAAGAGGTCATTTCCTTCATCCCCCTCTCAGCCCGCAACCTCTTCAGCCGAGCCATGTCGCACTTATACTTCAACCTCACCCCTGAGACCCGCACACAACCCTTCGCCGACCGCTGCTCACGTCTAGTGGACATCCGCGAGACCGTCACCCTGCCCTATGCGCCCTCGCAGTTCCACTATCCCATGGTGGACGGCATTGCCAACCCCGCCGCCAGCTTCGGCTGCGGATTCCAGATGGAGGGCAACAAGCTGAGCTTCGGCGAGCAGGCCGTCTTCAGCAAGCGCCTCTATGAGGCCTCCGACTGGCCCGCATTCCGCGCCAGCGCCAAGGCACAAATCCAGGTATCCCAAACTCCCGTTATCTTAACCAAATAAAACTTGTTAGACATGAAAAAGATTCTTTTTATAGCAACAATAATTTCAATTGTCAATTGTCAATTGTCAGTTGTCTCTGCCCAGCAACCCGATGCCATATACAAACTGTTGCGCTATGAGTGGACCATCAATGCCGACGGCACTAGCGACTACCACTACCGCCATGAGGTACAAATCCTCCGCAATAACGCCCTCACGGCCTATGCCGACAAAGGAGAGACCTTTGTGGTCTACAACCCCGACCTCGAGGAGCTGACCATTAATGAAGTATATACCGTCCAACTCGACGGCTCCCGTGTCAACATGCCGCAGAACGCCTTCATCTATCAGCTCCCCTCGCAATGTGCCGACTGCGGACGCTTCAACCATTTCCGCGAACTCGCCATGGTACATACCGGTATGGAGTTGGGCTGCGTCATCGTGGTTGACTACACCATCCACCGCCAATACAACCTCCTGCAGGAGTACATCCCGCTGATGCGCGAATGCCCTGTAGAGAAACTCGAAGTGGTGGTAAACAACAACAGCGGATTCAAGGTGAACTATGACACTCTCGGCAAAGAATACCTGCCCCAACAGAGTGCTGGAGGCATCAATCCCACCTTCCGTAATATGCCACAGGCCCCTCGCGAGCCCTATATGCCAGCCGACATCATCCCCATTCTGCACATCTATAACGGCATCCCCGAGCACACCCCTGCTTTCGACCAAGTGGCATTCAAGGAGTCCTCCGATGTAATTGGGCAACTGATGAACAGCAAAAATGCCAAGGAGAACATCACCAACATCCGCGACTATGTGGTTGACAACATCCACCTCAACGACATCCATCCCTCTCATCTCGGCTACGTCCACGCCACCCCCTTTGAGGTGTGGGCCACAGGCTGCGGCACCGCCATCGACAAAGCCGTCTTTCTGGCTGCCGTGCTCAACAACGAGGGCTATATCGCCCGCGTGATGGGAGACAACTACAACCAAGTGGGTGTGATGATCGACACCGTGGAGTATCGTCTCGACGTGCGCCACAAGAATCCCATTGAAATCAACGGTGAAGCCAAGGATGAGATCGCCTCGCTCGATCTCACCAACAGCGTCGATGTCTCCGACAAACTCGACACCCTCGAAGATGGCTTCTTCGCCCTCAACGGCTACTTACCCCTGACGGGAGAGCCCTCGGTATACGCCGCCCAACTGGCCATGAACCGCACCACACCTCTCGTGGGCTCTGCCTGCGACCTCCACAGCAACATCACCTACATCCTTCCCAAAGGCCTCAAGATGGTGGGAGGCAAGATTGACCAAACACTCGATTTCCCCGGCATCGGCAGCCTTAAAATCAGCGTCAAACAGAGCGGTAAGAAAATCAAGGTCGTCCGCAACCTCAAGATTGAGAAGAGCGTCATCGAGCCCGACAAATACTGCAACTATCGCCAACTGCTGGCAACATGGCAAAACCTCGAGATGCAGAAAATACTGCTTCGAGCCAAATAAAAAAAATCCCGTCGCAATTGCGGCGGGATTTTTTTTTGCCCTTATCTAAGTCGTTTATTGATTACTCCGCTAAACGTCACCGGTGTCTCGTCCATCGTGCAGGAAAAACTAAGAACTCCCACGGCGATGGAACCTTTCAATTTACGCACCAGATATTCGTCATAGGTCTCCTCGCCATACGTAGGGGTGATATTATAGCACCAAAGCACCGACCGCTGCGACTGCTCATCGACATGGATATCGGGAATGGTGAGGTCAATCTTGTAGTGACCCAGGTGGTCCATAAAGACACCATGCACGAAGATGGTGGCGGTGTCACCAGTGACCGTCAACTTGACATAGACATCCTTGTGGGTCTCCTTACCCACCTTCATGGTTCCGATGTAGGTCTGCGCTGATGCAGCCAGGCCGGCCAACATAAGCAGCGAAAGAAATAAAGCGCGTTTCATATTAATAATATATATTGTTTCTATTTAATCAAATTACCCAAAATGTCGCGCGTTAGTTCGCGCGTGACAGTACGGGTGGCTGCCGAAGTGGCATTCTTCACCACCTTTTGGGTGGTCGAGGTGCGGCTCTTGGTCTTCTTGCCGGTCACCTTGTCACTGACGACGGTACCCAAGGCGGTAGCCGCAGTGGCAGTGACAGCCGTGAGGACAGCCTTCATCACCTTGGAGAAGATGCCTTTCTTTTTGACGGGAGCCTTAGTGTCCTTAAGGTCCCTAGTGTCCCTAGTGTCTCTAGAGCCTCTAAGGTCCCTAGAGTCCCCATAGTCTTTCTCCTTTGCCTCCTTCAACAGCACCTCGAAAGCACTCTCACGGTCAACCATCCTGTCGTATTTTCCTGCTAGACGACTGCCACGAATGATGTCACCGCGCTGGCCGTCGGTGATAGCACCTATCTGGCTCAGAGGGAAGAGTATCTTGGCACGCTGCACGATGCCGGGTGCTCCCTTCTCATCAAGGAAACTCACCAGGGCCTCACCCGTCTCAAGATTCATGATGGCCTCGTCGGTCTTGAAGGCAGGATTAGGGCGGAAGGTATCGGCAGCGGTCTTCACTGTCTTCTGGTCCTTGGGGGTATAGGCCCGCAAAGCATGCTGCACACGATTGCCCAACTGGCCGAGAATATTGTCGGGGATATCGGTGGGGCTTTGAGTGATGAAATAAATACCCACACCTTTGGAACGGATGAGCCGGATGACCTGTTCAATTTTGTCCACCAACGCCTTCGAGGTGTCCTCGAAGAGCATGTGGGCCTCATCGAAAAAGAAGACAAGCTTCGGCAGGTCCATGTCACCCACCTCGGGCAATGTGGAATAGAGTTCGCTGAGAAGCCACAGAAGAAACGTACTATAAAGTTTGGGCTGCAACATCAGCTTGTCGGCTGCCAGCACATTCATCACCCCCTTGCCGCCCTCGGTCTGCAGGAGGTCGTAGATGTCGAACGAGGGCTCGCCAAAGAACTTCTCGGCTCCCTGATTCTCCAATTGCAACAACGAGCGCTGGATGGCGCCCACAGTGGCGGTGGAGACATTGCCATACTTGGTGGAATATTCCCTGGCATGCCTGCTGACATAGTCAAGCATGGACCGCAGGTCTTTCAAATCAAGCAGCAGCAGACCACGCTCGTCGGCGACGCGAAAAACGATGTTGAGCACGCCATCCTGTATCTCGTTAAGACCCAGCAGGCGGGAGAGCAGCTGCGGACCCATCTGACTTATGGTAGCGCGAATGGGATGCCCCTGCTCGCCATATACATCAAAGAACCTGACAGGACAGGCTTGGAAAGCAGGGTCGGGAATACCGAATTCGTCCTTGCGTTTCTCGATGAAGCCGCTCATCTGGCCCGCCTGGCTGATGCCGCTAAGGTCACCCTTCATGTCAGCCATGAAGCAAGGCACGCCAGCCTGACAGAAGGTCTCGGCCATCACCTGCAGGGTGACAGTCTTGCCCGTACCCGTGGCACCGGCTATCAGGCCGTGGCGATTGGCCATACGTCCACAAACAGAAAGCGCACCATCATCGCAGTGCGCTATATATAGTCCTTGTTCCTTATTGTACATATGACAATCCGCCTAATTCGCTAAATTCGCCGACGCCCTTGCCGTCAGAAGGTCCAGTTGAAGCCCAGCTTAAGAAGCGTGTTTTCCCAGCGCAGGACGTCGGTGAAGGAGTTGAGGCCAGCATAGAACACCGATGTAGAATTCTTCACCGGATCAATGCCACTGATTTTTGGATCATAGGTCTCTGTCTCGCTGATATAGCCGACAGAAAGCAGGTCAAGCATCAGCTCGGCGCTGAGGTGCTCGGAGAACTCATAAATCAAAGTAGGACGGACACTTATACCCCATGTAAGGTCGGTGATACGGTCATCATAGGGTTCCACCTCGAGATACTCGTTGGGATTGGGATAGGTGGTAGTGAAATAGCTTTCTTTATACTTGTTGGCGCCCAAAATACGTACTTGCCCCTGAAGCAACAGGTTGAAATGCATATTACCAAAACGGAGGAACTCCCATTTCACCTGCGGGGCGACGACAAATCCCTCGCGCATTTTATTAATTTTGTGGTCAGTGACATTGATGTTCATACCCACTTGAGAATAAAAATAGGTATCTGTGGAAACCAATGTGTCGAAAGTACTGTTCACATAGCCACCCATCAGACCCACATAGAGGTTGGGCATCACCTTGTAGCCCACCTGAAGTGCACCCACCATATAGGAAGCCGTCGTTTTATCAATGCTCAACGAAGTGCTTTTCTGCTGCCAGTAATAACCTCCCTGGAGACCAACCACGAACTGAGCCTGCGAAACTGTGGCTATAGCCACTGCAACAAGTAGTAATGTTATTTTCTTCATATGAGATTAGTGTTTTTTACAATTTGTTTCAAAATGCAAAGATACGAAGAAAAATCGAACTATCAGACCCCAAAATTAGTTTTTTTTTAATCTTTCGATATAAATACATAATACACAATCGATTATGTATTTATCACAAATTTCTTCTCCGGATAAAAAATCCATCCACATAACTGCTTGATAATAAGAATCAAACAGGCATCATCTTTTACCCAAATTCTTATCTTCTTCCTACCCTCTTCGAATCATCTTCTGGTGCGGTAAAAGACGATATGAAGGAGGTAATGTTATGGTGCAAAAAAATATTTTTGTCATGTCAATTTCATTTTGTATCTTTGCATTGTTAACCAATGTCTAATCCAAAAGCCTAACACCTGATGGAGAAGCGAATAGGAACGATAACCATACTCATACGCGACCGCGAAGCGGCGCCTTCAGTCAACCAGATTCTCTCTGAGCATGCCGACATCATACTCTGCCGGCAAGGCCTTCCTTTCCACGACCGTCCCGTGGCCGTGATGTCGCTCATCGTCGAGGGCAGCATGAACCAAATCAACGCCCTTACCGGCCCCCTGGGGCGCCTGCCCGGCATCACCAGCAAGACCGCCCTCGCCAGCTGAAATGGGAAATGAGAAATAATGTAAGAATAATAAATCCTAAAAACAGAATATCATGAAACATCAGAATTTCATCGACCGCGACAAGCTCTACGGTATGATTGACCAACCGGCACCCTCCGAAAACGAGCTTAACGACATCCTTAATAAAGCCCGTAAACTGAAGGGACTCAACCTTCAAGACGTGGCCCACTTGCTGAATGTCAAAGAAGAAGCCGGTATACAGAAAATCCTCGACACCGCCGAATATTGCAAGAACGAGATTTACGGTCGTCGCCTGGTGCTCTTCGCCCCCATCTACACGGGCAACGCCTGTGTGAACAACTGCGTCTATTGTGGCTTCCGCCGCGACAACAAGGCACTGAAACGTAAGATCTTGACTCTCGATGAAATTGAGACCGAGACTCTCCACTTGCTGCGCATGGGCCACAAGCGCGCCCTGCTCATCTGCGGCGAGAGCCCCCGCAACGATGCCAACTACATGGTCGAGGCCATCCGCCGCACCTACGCAGCCAAAGACGAGAAGGGCAGCACCATCCGCCGCATCAACGTCGAACTGGCTCCCATGAGCATCGAGGACTATGCCAAGCTCAAAGCCGAGAAGATTGGCACCTACGTCTGCTTCCAGGAAACCTATGACGAGGTTGAATATGCCAAGTTCCACCCTGCCGGCACTCCAAAATCCGACTTCCTCTACCGTCTCACTTGCATGGACCGCGCCATGGAAGGCGGCATCGACGATGTAGGTGTTGGTGCCCTCTTCGGACTTGTCGACTATCGTTTTGAAATCCTCGCCATCATGGAGCACGCACGCCACCTGGAGGAAGAATACGGCTGTGGTCCCCATACCGTCTCCTTCCCGCGCATCGAGCCTGCCGAGGGTACTCCCTTCAGCCTGCCGGAAAATATCCCCCACCCCGTGAGCGACAGCGACTTCAAGAAGATTATCGCCATCATCCGCATCGCCATGCCCTACACAGGTATTATCATTAGTACGCGCGAGCGTCCCGAGTTGCGCGACCAGTTAGTACGCTACGGCGTGAGCCAGATTAGCGCCGCTTCGGAGACCAATCCTGGCGGCTATGACGAGGGCAACAACAGCACCGAGGCCAAGCCCTACGAAAAGACTGGCGACACCGGCGCCCAGTTCACCCTCGGCGACCACCGCACGCTCGACGAGGTTATCTCCATGATGATTGACGGCGGATACATTCCCAGTTTCTGCACCGGATGCTATAGAAAGGGGCGTGTAGGTGCCGATTTTATGGATTTAGCCAAGCCTGGACTCATCAAAGAATACTGCAAACCCAACGCCATGTTCACTTTCCGCGAGTATCTCGAAGACTACGCCTCCCCTGCCACCAAGGAGAAAGGCTTGCGCCTGCTCAAGGAACTTACACAAACATTTAGTAAAGAAGAACTTAAGAAGCGCGTCGAGGGCAATCTTTGCAAGATTGGCGAGGGCCAACGCGACCTCTATTTTTAAGATAACAAGCTGAGCGTAAGGTCAAAATTATGTTAAAATTAAAAAAAAATTTGGTCAGAATAAAAAAAGGTTGTACTTTTGCGGCGCAATCTTTTAAGAAAGATTAACCAAAAATTAATTAAAAATAGAAAAAAGTTTAACCAAAAAAATTAAAAAAACATGAAGAAAATTCTTTTAACTCTCGCTCTTGCAGCATTTGCTTTCACCGCCAATGCTCAGTTCGTTATCGGTGGTAACATCAGTGCCTACCACAACGGAGCTCATGATGACAACTACACCGCTGCCTATCCTAGTAATGCAAGCACCAACCTTAGTATCATGCCTAAGATTGGCTATCAGCTGAATGAAGACATGCAGATTGGTGCCCAGTTGGGCTGGTCCTATCGTTACACCCGTAACTATGCTGGTGCCGACAATACCTATATGTCAAATTCTCCCCGTAGCGCTTTCTCGATTGCTCCTTATTTCCGTTACAACTTCGCAACCTGGAAGAAATTCACCATCTTCTGCGAAGCCACCCTCAATTTCACCCTTGGTTTTGAAACCGAGACCCATACTATTGTAAACGGTAGCGAAGCTGCTGGTTCCCCCGTAAAGAACGGAAACAACTATACCAGTTTCGGTATCAGTGTGGTTCCCGGCATGAACTATTCCTTTAGCGACAAGTTCTCCATGGATCTCTATGTCAACATCGCCCGCCTCTACTGGAACATGACTTCCTATGACGGCGCTTCCGAGCACAGCTGGGGCATCGATGCCGACATGAACAAGCAGTCCATCAATAATCACCTGAACACCTTCGGTATCGGCTTCAACTATCACTTCTAAAACATAGTTGACACAACAAAAAAGAAGAGGAGCCGTGCGGCTCCTCTTCTTTTTTGTCTTTACCATTCAGGCATCAGCGAACACCTTACCGTCCTTGAGCGTCACCTGCAACTTGGTGTATTCGCTGTGGAAGTCGTTCTTCAGGCGGTTGAGGTAACGGCGACTCTCCCAATGGCACATGGGCAGGTCATGCAGCAGACAGTTGCCGCAGGTCTCTGGCGTGGTGGCAGGAACCTCGTCCTGTGTCAGTATCCACTCCAGACACTCGATGGTCAGTTTGCGCATATCCTCAACACTATAGCTGCCCGTCATGATGACATACATGCCGGTAAGGCAGCCCATAGGCCCCACATATACCACATCGTCCTTGGCCGACGAGTTGCGGAACCAGGTAGCCATCAAATGCTCGAGGCTATGCATTGCCGACGGAGCCACGGCAGGCTCCCGGTTAGGCTCCGTGATGCGGAGATCGAAGGTAGTAAAACCCTTGTCAATGCGCGACACATAGATGCCGGGCTTCAAATGGGTATGGTCAATGGTAAAACTTTGTATTACTTCCATGTAAAGTTTAAGGTTTAAAGTTTAAGATTCAAAGGGTCTCGAGGAATTTCTTTACAAAGTGGAAAGAACGGTCGCACATCGAGGCGAGGAAGTCATCCCACTGCTGTTGGTGGCTGTCGGTGTGTCCGGGGGTGTCGCTAATGACGCGGAGGCTAATGAAGGGCACCTTTTCCAGATAACATGTCTGAGCGATGGCAGCGCTCTCCATGTCGCAGGCCAGCCCGTCGGGGAAGTGGCGCTTGATGTCGTTCTGCCGCTCGCGGTCGGTAATAAACTGGTCGCCAGTGCAGATAAGGCCAGTCATCAACCGCTCGCCCAAAGTGAGCGGCACCCCGAGAGCATGGTCGAGGAGTCGTTGGTCGGCATCGTAGCGGGCAGGGAGTCCTTGGACCTGTCCAAGGAGCACAATGTCGCCCGTGCTGCTGATGCCACCGCAGTCCACATCGTGGTAGACAGCCTGCGTGGCCGCCATCACATCCATCACCTTCATTGATGGGTCGATACCTCCGGCCAGTCCAGTGCTAATGATAGCATCAGGATGGTGTTCCTGCACCAGTCGCATGGTGCCCACGGCGGCATTTACCTTTCCGATACCGCACTGCCAAAGCACTATCTCGTTGTTCCCCAGGCGACCGGTGTCGCCTCCAATGGCATCGCGCATCTGGCGATACTCAATATCCATCGCAATAATAACACCTATCTTCATACTTGTCAGTAATCTTATGTTTTTTGCAAAAATACTACTTTTTTTGCGAATTATCTCTTCCGAGGAAAATATTTTTTTTTACCACGCGTTATATCGTTAAAAACTAACAACTAACACACGCCACGGAAACGCCATGAAACGCTGGATTCGTATCTTTATCATATCGGTTTTTGCCATCGCAGCAGTAAGTTTGGTTGTCATTCAATTCTACCAAACCCGCAGAACCTTCTCCATCAACGACAACATGTTCAACATTGGTGTGGGCAACGCCATGGACGAGGTGGTCAAACAACTCGATGGAGAGACGACGGCCAGTAGCGACCAACCCGTTGCCATTTTTAGCTATCAGGGGCTCGACTCCCTTATTGCCGAGCAACTTCTGCTCAACGGCATCGACATTCATCCCGTGGTAGGCCTTTACAACGGCAATGAACGATCGTTCCTCTACAGTTCTGACCCTCAGCACGAAAAACAGTTGGAAGAATCGCCGTACCGTTACAATTTCCATCCCGTGGGGGTGGTCTCCAACAACCAGTTCTTTATCACCTTGGCCTTCCCCAGCGCCCAACTCTTTCTGCAACGCAACTCCAACCTCTTCGTCTACATGAGTTTCTTCCTGATACTAATCATCACCGCCCTGCTCATCATCTCGTTGCGTACTCTGGCCAACCAGCGCAAACTCGACCAGATGAAATCGGAGTTCATCAACAACATGACCCACGAAATCAAGACCCCCCTAGCCACCATCGGCCTGGCTTGTGAGATGCTGCGCGACGAAAGCATTTCGCAAGACAGCGCCTCGCGCCAGAACTTCATAGGCATCATCAACGACGAGAACCAGCGCATGCGCGTCCTTGTGGAGACCATCCTTCAGAGTGCCAAGATGTCGAACAAGAACTTCCACATCAGCCCCAAAGAAGTTGATGTACACCAAATTATCAAGAAAGTAACACAAAGTTTCACGCTGACGCTCAGCAACCGTAGTGGAAAACTGGACACCTGCCTCAACGCCGACCCATCGGTTATTGAAGCCGACGAGCTTCACCTCACCAACCTCATATACAACCTGATTGACAATGGTATCAAATACTCTACCGAAGCCCCGGCCATCACCATCTCGACCGACATCGTCAACCACCAATTTGAGTTGCGCGTCAGTGATCATGGCATCGGCATCTCCAAGGAAGACCAAAAACATGTCTTTGAGAAGTTCTACCGCGTCTCCACAGGCGATGTCCACAATGTGAAAGGCTTTGGCATCGGACTTAATTACGTAGCTCAGGTAGTGAAGCTCCACCACGGTCATATCGCCCTTGAGAGCGAACTCGGCCAAGGCTCCACTTTCATCATCACCTTACCTCTTTGCTAAAAAAGAAAAGGCCGACATCTCTGTCGGCCTATATAATTATCCAACAAAGAATTACTGCACGATAAACTTGCCAGTTAGGCTGTTCAGGCGATAGATATACACGCCGGCAGGCAAAGCATCGACACGCACCTCCAATTTTCCACTGCCAGGCTGCACGCGATAAGTTTTCACAGGACGGCCGTCAATACCATAAATCACCAAGTCGGAAATACTCTGGGTGCTGTAAGGCAGCGTAACGCTCTCCATGGCAGGATTCGGGTAAGGCTGACCAAGGTAAGTGAGATCTTCTATATCAGAGATTCCCATTTGGCTTGAATCCGGAACCATGCCGGAGATATACTCCTGCCTGACATTGAAGTTATAGCCTTGCTGTGAAATAGGCATACTATTCGCACCAAGGTTGTAGAAACCATTACTCGAACCATCCCAACCCCAGTTCATGAAATACCTATTGGTATCGGTCTCCTTATATCCGCCGCATACCCAAGCATGGCCAGATGCGTCGCCACCAGTACCTGTCGACGAAGCACCGGCCATATACAGGACATTATTCGCCATCAAAGCGCTGCGCAAGGCACTGACATAGGCCCAATCGGTATTTCCACTACGGTAATTCTCGCGACCTCTCTTATATTTGAAATACGAAGCGGCTGCCCCAGGCACGTTAGCACTCATGGCGCCACTACCATCAGGGAGATAGGACATCTTGACAGAAACGCCACAAGCATACATCAGACGAGCAATTTCATGCATCTCCTCATCGGTGCAATTCTGCTCATAAATATAGTAATAGCCTTGAGCAACCTTTTTCGTTGGCACATTGGGCATCATGCCATAATTGAATTCTACAGAGTCATTAAAATTGTACTTCAAACTGACACGAGGCATGGTGCTGGCCGAATCTTCGTGAGACAACTGACTAGGCAAATAATACGATGCCATTCCCGTTCCTTTTCTGGGGAAACGGTAATAATGGAAAATCTGGGACATGGCCGTAGCGACACAGCCAGCAATGGCATAACGGCCGCTGGTGATGGTCTGGGGGCAGTAGTAATTGTAAGTAGGGGTAATATCGTCTCCCTGACCCCACTTTTCAGACATCAGAATATGTTGAGCCTCCTTAGTGTCGCCCTTGTAGTTCCGATTTTTAAGAGAGGTCCACATCTCATGGTCAGGATAGTCGTTTTCGGCATCAAGCTCCTGAATTTCACTCACCATATCGGAATAGCCATTCACCCACCATCTCATATTGGCAGGGAAACAGTCGGGGTCCAACGAGCCCTCAGTATTGTAGCCAATGATGGGGTCGATGGTGGTGGTGCCAGCCATGATTATCCAACCGTCACTAGCCAAATTGAAGAAATAGGATGCCGGTATCCCGAGCTTTTCATTGTCAATCTGATAGACAAGCTCAAGGTCATCGGTCGTCAACTTGTCAACACCGGTGTAATAGGCCATAAAGTAAGCAGCAGCCTCCCTCGCCTCTTCCATGCTGATATTGTCAGCCTTGGCAGTATTCATACCAAGAGCCATTACAACCACTAGTACTGAGGAAATTAGTTTTTTCATTGTTGTATCCATTATTATTATTTTCTTCTTTTTCGCGGTGCAAAGATACACCTTTTTCACAATATACATAAAAATATTTTTCTTATAATTTCCTAATTAAATACCCAAGAAAAACACATTGTAAAAAAAAAAGAGACCCAAGGAGAAATCCTTGAGTCTCTTTATCAGTAAGGTTAACCGAAAAAATGGTGCTTATTCGGCAACCACTTCAACGTTCAGTTCAGCCTTGATTTCCTTGTAGACATTGACCTTGGCAGTGTAGGTACCAACGGTCTTGATGGCCTCGACAGAGATTTGTTTGCGGTCGATATCATAGTTGTGCTGCTCCTTGAGAGCCTCAGCCACCATGATGTTGTTGATACCACCGAAGAGCTGGCCGTTTTCACCGACCTTAGCGATAATCTTCACGGTCTTGCCGTTGAGAGCAGCCTGCTGGGTCTCGGCGTTCTTGCGGAGGGCTTCCTCCTTGTGGGCGCGCTGACGCAGGTTCTCGGCATGAATCTTCTTATTGACGGGAGTGGCGATGATAGCCATGCCCATGGGAAGAAGATAGTTGTTGGCATAGCCGTTCTTGACGTTGACGATTTCGTCCTTGTAGCCCAAGTTGGCCACATCTTGTTTAAGTATGATTTCCATCTATTCTTCCTCCTATGATTATTTAAGACAATCGGCGACGTAGGGCATCAGGGCGATATGACGGGCGCGCTTGATAGCCTGCGACACTTTTTTCTGGTACTTGTTCGAGGTGCCGGTGATGCGGCGGGGCAGAATCTTGCCCTGCTCGTTGACGAACTTCAGCAGGAAGTCGGCATCCTTATAGTCGATATACTTGATACCGAGCTTTTTGAAACGGCAATATTTCTTACGCTGGGTCTCCACAGCGATAGGGGTCAAATATTTAATTTCGGTCTCGTTAGCCATAATCTTAATTTACATTAACTGGTTAGACAATTATGCTTCAGCGGGAGCTTCAGCCTTTTTGGCACGTTTCTTCTCGTTGTAGGCCACGGCGTGTTTGTCGAGGCTAACGGTCAGGAAGCGGAGCAGGCGCTCGTCACGCTTGTAGGCGATCTCGAGGTCATTGATAACGCTACCCTCGGCGCGGAACTCGATGAGGTAGTAGAATCCAGTGGTCTTTTTACGGATAGGATAGGCCAGCTTGCGCATGCCCCAGTTGTTCTCGTACACAATCTCAGCACCTTTCGAGGTGAGCAGATCGACGTACTTCTTTACCGTTTCCTTCATCTGTTCTTCAGACAAAACGGGAGTTGCAATGAAAACGGTTTCGTACTGTTTTACCATTACTGTGTTTGTTTTTGTTGTTTATTAATTATTGTTATAAATAAAAAAAAGACAGGCACATGTCCTGTCTTTCTTTTTGAGCCACTTTGCGGACTCGAACCGCAGACCTACGCATTACGAATGCGTTGCTCTACCAACTGAGCTAAAGTGGCCTTCGGCGGGTCGCACAACTGCGAGGCTGTCTGTCGGGGTGAGAAGACTCGAACTTCCGGCCTCCACGTCCCGAACGTGGCGCGCTAGCCAACTGCGCTACACCCCGCGATAGTGTCCTGGCAGGGATTCGAACCCTGGACCCATTGATTAAGAGTCAATTGCTCTACCAGCTGAGCTACCAAGACATTATTCTTTCGCTTGTGTTCCAGCAACGTGCATCGGCCTCTTCTTGAGGCATCTTTTGGACATGGACTTTGCCGCTGCTGCAGCATTTCAAATTACTCTTCACAAGGGTTTCACCCCTGCCTGTATTCTATCGCCCTTTCAAGGCTTTATGGACTTTCTTCTTTCGTCCTGGAGCGGAAAACGAGACTCGAACTCGCGACCCCGACCTTGGCAAGGTCGTGCTCTACCAACTGAGCTATTTCCGCATTGCGGTTTCTCGCATTTGTGGTACTCCGGGTGGGACTTGAACCCACACGCCCTTGCGGGCAAGGGATTTTAAGTCCCTCGTGTCTACCATTCCACCACCAGAGCATTTCTCTCTCTGATTTAGGAGACCTGAGCGGAAAACGAGACTCGAACTCGCGACCCCGACCTTGGCAAGGTCGTGCTCTACCAACTGAGCTATTTCCGCATCGCGTTTTTCACCATTTCAATCCACTCTTTTGCCACCGGATTATCTCCGAAAGCGGGTGCAAAAGTACGAACATTTTTGAAACTGACAAAATATTTTTTATTTTTTTGCCACAATTTTTTTTATTTCATTCAGTTTCAACAGCGCCTCAATCGGCGTAAGTGTATCTATATCAATATCTAGTATTTTATCCCTAATTTCAAGTAGCGTTGGATCGTCAAGTTGAATAAAACTCAATTGGCAACCCGACAAATCGTCCTTTGCGGAGACATTTTTCCCTTTTTTTGCCTTCTTTCCATCCGATGTCGCTGGCCCCGAATTCTTCTCTTCGAGCAACTCCAGCATGGCACTGGCACGATTGAGCACTTGGGGCGGCATACCCGCTAACCGAGCCACATGAATACCGAAGCTATGTTCGCTTCCACCAGGCACCAGCTTGCGCAGAAAGATAACACGACCGTCAATCTCCTTCACACTCACATGGTAATTATGGATGCGCTCGAATTGCTGTTCCATTTCAATGAGCTCATGATAGTGAGTGGCAAACATCACCTTCGGACGCGCTTTCTTATTGTTATGCAGATACTCGGTAATGGCCCAGGCAATGGAGATGCCATCGTATGTCGAGGTGCCGCGACCAATCTCGTCAAGCAGAACCAGGCTCCTGTCACTCACATTATTGAGGATAGAGGCAGTCTCATTCATCTCCACCATAAAGGTACTCTCACCACTCGAAATGTTGTCGCTGGCACCCACACGGGTAAAGACCTTGTCGACGATACCCACCGTAGCGCGTTTGGCGGGGCAATAGCAACCCATCTGTGCCATTAGCACGATGAGTGCCGTCTGGCGCAGCAAGGCCGACTTACCGCTCATATTGGGGCCAGTGATAATCATTATCTGATTGCTCTCGTTGTCGAGCGATACGTCGTTGCTCACATACTGCTCTCCTGGAGGCATCTGGGTCTCAATAACAGGATGGCGGCCCTCAAGAATCAATAGCTTGTTGTCCTCCGTGAGTTCGGGACGACAGTAGCCTCCCACCAGAGCCACCTCGGCGAAGCTCTGCAGACAGTCGAGGCGTGCAACAATCTGAGCATCATATTGTATAGACTGCACATATTCGGTCACCGTGGCCATAAGTTGAGCAAACAACTGCATCTCGAGAGCCATTATTCTCTCCTCAGCACCAAGAATTTTATCCTCGTATTCCTTCAGTTCGGGCGTGATATATCGTTCGGCATTGGTCAACGTCTGACGACGTACCCATCCCTCGGGAACCTTGTCCTTGTGAGTGTTATAAACTTCGAAATAGTATCCGAAGATGTTGTTGAAGCCGATCTTGAGCGACGGTATGCCGGTAGCCTCACTCTCGCGCTGCTGCAAACCCGTTAGGTATTCCTTCCCCGAGCCGGCCATCGAACGCAACTCATCAAGCTCGGCATTGACGCCATTGGCGATGACACCGCCCTTCTCCACCTTGACAGGCGGTTCATCCTTGATTTCACGACCGATACGCTCAGCCAGCGAAATGCATGGATTGAGCTGTTCGGCAAGGGCAATGAGTGGGCCCTGGCTGGCGCCACAAAGGTTCTTCACCTGTGCCACAGCATCCAAAGCGCGCTTCAGCTGCAACATCTCGCGGGGGTTGATACGCCCCACGGCGGCCTTGGTCACCAGGCGTTCCAAGTCGCCAATCTCTTTCACATGAAATTGGAGCTTCTGACGCAACTCGCAATCGCGCAACAGACTATCGACCACCCCGAGACGCTCCTCGATGGTGGGGATCTCCTTCAACGGCATCAGCACCCAGCGCCTCAACAGGCGACTGCCCATAGGCGTAAGGGTCTGGTCTACCACATCCAAGAGTGTGCGGGCATTGTCGTTGGGAGAGGAGACCAACTCAAGGTTACGCACAGTGAACTTGTCAAGCCACACATAGCGATCCTGTTCCACACGGCTGAGCCTCGTAATGTTCTGAGTGCGGTCGTGCTGGGTATCTTGGAGGTAATAGAGCACAGCACCGGCGGCGATAATACCCATATCGAGATCCTCCACGCCGAAGCCCTTGAGCGACGAGGTGCCAAACTGTTTCAAGAGCAGTTCATGGGCGAAATCAGGCGCAAAGACCCAGTCGTCAAAGGTGTTGGTATAGTATTTTTCTGCAAATTGTTCTTGGAACCAACGCAACTTCTTGCGCTGCACCACCACTTCCGAGGGTTTGAAATTGGTCAGCAACTTGTCGATATAGCTCAAGTCACCCTGCGACAAATAGAACTCGCCCGTAGAGACATCCAGGAAGCTGATGCCGTGAATCTTGTCCGTCAGATGCAAGCCGCAAAGGAAGTTGTTTTCCTTCACCTCGAGCACCATATCGTTGTAGGCCACTCCCGGGGTTACCAACTCGGTAATACCCCTCTTCACCAACCCCTTGGTGGTCTTGGGGTCTTCCAACTGCTCACAGATGGCCACCCTCATGCCAGCCCTCACCAGCCGCGGGAGGTACTGCTCCACAGCATGATAGGGTATTCCTGCAAGGTCGGCATACTCGCCACCGCCAGCCGCCTTGCGCGTCAGCGTGATGCCCAGCACCTGCGATGCCTTGCGAGCATCCTCACCGAAAGTCTCATAGAAGTCACCCACGCGAAAGAGAAGCATCGCATCGGGGAAACGCTTCTTCAACTCGGCATGCTGTCGCATCAGCGGCGATTCACTGTCAGTCTTTTTGGCCATCTATGTCCAAGATTTGAGGATGCAAAATTACACAAAAAAATCCATACACCCTATAAGATTTTTTAAACAGAATGTTAAAACAAACAGACCATTTATATAATATTATGGTTCGCACGCGTTAATGTAAAATACAGCGAAGTCTCATCCGACATACTGGCTCACTAGCCCGAAGTCGAAGCCGTCGACCACTACGCGGTTTTTGGTAGTACGGCCAAGGAAACAGCAGTTGAGGCGAGCTTCGTCCATCTTGAGGAGGAAAGCATCATCCTGTGCCTCCTCCAACGCCACCAGGTATCGTCCCTGCTCCTCACCGAAGAGGAAGGCATCGAGCCTCACCTCTCGCGGCACCAGAATATCATATCCCAACGGCGCCGTGAAACGTAACAGCGAACAGAAGACTCCCCCCTGCCCCACAGCAGCATGAGTCTTCACCATCTCGGTAGACTGAAGCGCGCCGAGAATCATTTCAATATACTCGCAATCCTCCTCGTGGCCACCGACGGCCATAGGTTCGTCCACTAAATGCAGGCAGCGCCGCGCGTACTCCGAGTCAGCAAACTCGCTGCTCACATTGCCCACCATATACAACAGGAGACCTGTTGTTAGTCTAGAGTTAAGTTCTACAAGTTTAGAATTTCTGCAGAGCTCCTTTGCCACATCGAGACATTCCTTCACCTTAGGCTCACGAATAGTCCGATGGTCGGCAGCACCATAATAAAGGTAATCATTACGCTCCACCACATGATGCTGACCCCGCAGCCAACCATAGAGGCTTTGCTGCTTGCCGTTGCTCTCCCACATAGCCAGCAAGGTAGAGAGCTCGTTAATTGTAGGCTGACGCCCGATGATGTCGAGCACCTCGTCATAAGCTTCGCGCGAGATGCCCATAGCCTCCACCTGCTCGAAATCTATCGTCTGCTCACTCATCGGCAGCCAGTTTCTCAAAGAGCGCCGTGCAGCCCGTGTTGATGTCGTCCCAGGCGATGTTGAACTTGCGCGTATACCACGGATCGGAGACATCGCGCCCGTGGTGCTTGGTGTCACTCTCGGGCGTATGGTCGAGCAGTAGCGAGAGCTTCCCTTCGGGGTCACCACCGAAGAGCGCTTGCATATTCTTCAAGTTGGCGGCATCCATGCCGATAATCATATCGTAGGCGGCATAGTCGTCGGGCGTCAGCTGACGTGCCGTCTTGCCAGGACATCCGATGCCATGTTCGGCCAGAGTACGCTTGGCAAGAGGATAGACGGGGTTCCCCACCTCCTCGTCACTGGTGGCGGCGGAGGCAACCTCAAACTCCTCCTCCCTGCCGGCGCGGCGCACCAGCCGCTTCATGATAAATTCAGCCATCGGGCTGCGGCAGATGTTCCCGTGGCAGACAAAAAGTATTCTTTTGCTCATTGCGTTCTTTTATTTACAAGGTATTCGCGACCTTCGGTTCATGATGCAAAGATACAAACTTTTTCCGACATGTGCAAATAAAAAAAGAGGCACCTTGTGGCGGGTGCCTCTTTTATCCAAGTATATCGCGAAGGGGAACTTATTCCTTGACGCGGATTTTCTTCTCCTTGATACGGGCTTTCTTACCGGTGAGATCACGCAGATAGAAGATGCGGGCGCGGCGCACGGCACCGTGCTTGTTGACATCAATCTGCTCGATAAACGGACTGGCGAAGGGGAAGATACGCTCCACTCCGACGCCATTGGTGATCTTGCGGACAGTAAAGGTTTCAGTAGCTCCGCTTCCACTGCGCTGCAGCACAACGCCCTGGAAGTTCTGGATTCTCTCTTTGTTTCCTTCCTTAATCTTGTAATGGACAGTGATGGTATCGCCAGCCTTGAACTCGGGGAACTCCTTGCGCTCCACCAAATTCTCTACAAATTGCATTATTTCAGTTTTTCCCATGACAAATAGAATTTTATAGGTTAATAACTACTTTACCATCTTCACAACGGCGGCGAAAGCCTCGGGATTGTTCATGGCGAGGTCGGCCAGCACTTTGCGGTTAAGCTCGATGTTGTTCTTGTGAAGATTACCCATAAAGACGGAGTACGAGATACCATTGATGCGGCAACCGGCATTGATACGGTTAATCCACAGCGAACGGAATTCGCGCTTCTTGTTCTTTCTGTCGCGGTAGGCGTAGGTCTGACCTTTTTCCCACTTGTTCTTAGCGACGGTCCATACGTTTTTACCTCTGCCCCAATAACCTTTGGTGCGGTTGAGGATTTTCTTTCTGCGTGCTCTCGAAGCAACGGCATTTACTGATCTTGGCATAGATTTTTAATTTGTTTTTCGTTCAGGCGGCAGCCAGGCAATTCCGAATCCTAATTTCTAAATTCTAAATTTTAAGTAGCCTCTGCACTTGTTGGCACTAAACAATGGTTAATAACTCCTGTTTTTACGCTAAAAGCATTCTTTTGACACGCTTCTCGTCATCACGGCTCACGAGGGCGGTATGGTCGAGGTTGCGCTTCTGAGTCGTCTCCTTCTTGGTCAGGATATGACTGTGGTAAGCATGCTTGCGTTTGATTTTACCGGTGCCGGTGAAGGTGAAACGCTTCTTGGCAGCGGCCTTGGTCTTCATTGTAGGCATTACTTTACTGTTTTTTTAAGTTAGACTATATTTGATATACTTGGATTTCATTTCTTCGGCGCAATAATCATCAGCATCCTCTTGCCTTCGAGGCGCGGCATCTGCTCGGGCTTGCCATATTCCAGCAACGCCTCGGCAAATTTCAGCAGCTGCTGCTCGCCCTGCTCTTTGTAGACGATGGAGCGGCCACGGAAGAAGACGTCAACCTTCACCTTGTTTCCCTCCTTGAGGAAACGGATGGCGTGGTTGAGCTTGAATTCGAAGTCGTGGTCGTCGGTCTGCGGACTTAGGCGTATCTCCTTGATGACAATTTTCGTTGAGTTGGCCTTGCGTTCCTTCTCGCGCTTCTTCTGCTCGTAGAGGAATTTCTGGTACTCAATGATTTTGCACACCGGCGGGTTTGCCTGCGGTGAAATCATCACCAGATCCAAGCCTTCGTCGTAGGCTCGACGCAGTGCTTCCTTGGTGTTCATGATGGCGGGCTCCATGCCCTCGCCCACCACGCGCACCATCGGCACATCAATGCGCTCGTTGATGAGGTGATCGGGCTCTTTGCGGACAGGACCGCGGTTTCTGTTGTTCCCGACAGGAATGGGTTTGAAAGGTGCTGCTATAACTTGGTTCTCCTATTTTTGTTGCCAATCAATGACAACTATTTATTTGATTTTAACACTCTTATACTACTTTCTTTTGTACAGTTAGAATTGCAAAAATACAACTTTTTATTATTCTGACAAAATATTTTTAAGGGCTCCAGGGGCTTTAGGAGCCCTAAAGCCCCTGGAGTCTTATTCCTTCGGGCTGAGAGCCTTGGTGTCGATGTCCTCGCGAATCTCCTTGAGGAAGTCGGCGAGCGTGGCGGCACCCTTGTCGCCGGCCTTGCGGTTCCACACCGACACCACGCCGTCTTCCTGCTCTTTCTGTCCGACGATGAGGGCGTAGGGGATACGCTGCAGGCGCAGGTCGCGCAGCTTGTAGCCGATCTTCTCGGCACGGGCGTCGACAGAGGAGCGGATACCGGCTTTCACCAACTCGGCATTGACGACATTGGCATAGTCCATGAACTTCTCCGAAATGGGGAGCACACGCACCTGCTCGGGGCTGAGCCAGGTGGGGAAAGCGCCCTCGTATTTCTCTATCAGCCAGGCCAGCGTACGCTCGTAGCAACCCAAGGAAGTGCGGTGAATGACGTTCGGACGCACCTTGTTGCCGTTCTGGTCGATATAGAACATGTCGTAGCGCGGTGCCAGCAGGGCATCCCACTGCACGGTGATCATCGTGTCTTCCTTGCCATAGACGTTCTTGGCGTTGATGTCGACCTTGGGGCCGTAGAAGGCAGCCTCGTCGTCGTCCTCCACAAAGGGAATCTCAAGCTCGTTGAGGATATTGCGGATATGCTGCTGGCTTTCTTCCCACTCTTCGGCTGTGCCGATATATTTCTTTGTGTTGGCAGGATCCCACTTGGAGAGGTGGTAAGTAACCTCCTGCTGCAGGCCGAGGGTCGTCAACACATATTTGGCCAGTGCCAGACAGCCCTTGAACTCCTCAACCATCTGGTCGGGACGCACGATAAGGTGGCCTTCGGAGATGGTGAACTGGCGCACACGTGTCAGGCCATGCATCTCACCGCTGTCCTCGTTGCGGAAGAGCGTGGAGGTCTCGCTATAGCGCTTCGGCAGGTCGCGGTACGACTTGGGAGATGCCTTGTAGACGAAATACTGGAACGGGCAGGTCATAGGACGCAGAGCCATCACCTCGGGATCCTCGACATCACCGATGATGAACATGCCGTCGCGGTAGTGCTGCCAGTGGCCGGAAATCTCGTAGAGGTCTTTCTTGGCCATGAGAGGCGTCTTGGTGCGGATATAGCCCCACTCGTTGTCCTCGAGGTCCTCAATCCAGCGCTGCAGCAGCTGCACGATCTTGGCACCCTTGGGCAGCAACAGAGGAAGACCCTGGCCGATGACGTCGACCACGGTGAAGAGCTCCAGCTCGCGTCCCAGTTTGTTGTGGTCACGGTTCTTGATGTTCTCCAGGTATTCCATGTGGGCCTCGAGGTCCTCCTTGCTGAAGAAGGCCACACCGAAGATACGGGTCAGCGACTTGCCGTTACGGTCGCCGCGCCAGTAGGTGTTAGAGTTGGCTATCAGCTTGAAGCCCTTGATGAGGCGAGTATTGAGCAGATGGGGACCCGAGCAGAG
This sequence comes from Bacteroidales bacterium, assembly GCA_045222295.1. Taxonomy (GTDB): domain Bacteria; phylum Bacteroidota; class Bacteroidia; order Bacteroidales; family P3; genus Colimorpha. The sequence goes on from JBGUXP010000005.1 coordinate 76,196, forward strand.
GTCCACGAAGTCGTCCTGACTGTAGATGGTGATGCGGGCATCGGGAGCGATGGCGTCGAGGAGTTCCAGCTTATAGGGCTCGTTCTTCTCCTCGAAGATCTTGCGGGCCTCGTCGCGCGACACAATCTGGCGCTCCAGACGCGTGGCTTTCTTGATGATGGACTTCATCTCCTTCTCGATGGCGTCGAGATCCTCACGGTTGAAGGGGCGGAAGTCGAAGTCATAGAAGAAGCCCTTGTCGGTCGAAGGACCAATGGTGAGCTTAGCCTCGGGATAGAGGTGCTTCACGGCCTCGGCCATGATATGGGCGGTGGTATGACGAAGGATGGCCAACGATTCGGGAGCAGTCTTGTCTAGCAGTTCAATCTCGCAGTCATTCTCAATGACATCTCTCAAATCCACCACGTTGCCGTCAATCTTGGCGGCGCAGTAGTTGTTCAACTCTTCTGGCTTCAGTTTCAGAATCATATCGATTATGGAACTGGGAGCTTCCACCTGAACATTACCTAATGGTTTGATATTCACGTTCATATTTATACTTTTTATCAATAATTCTACACTTTGATTCGAACTGCAAAGATACGAACTTTTTATAATACAACAAAATAATTTTATGACAAGTACCTCATAGCAGATAAAACGACATTCTCTGCACCGTGATGTACATCCAATTACTGCAACCCCACAACAGCCAAAAGTAGTGATTTTGCAGATTTGTCCTCTGTCAATTCAGAAATTATTTGTACTTTTGCACCATGAAACTGAAAGGATTATCTTTGCCTCACCATCGGCTTCGCTACGGACTTCCTTCTGATGATGGCGAGGGATGTGCTATCCTTGGTATCTTCTTGTCCTTCGGATAGATTCGAATAACAAGATAACTGCTATCGCCAAAAAGTGTCGTCAGAAAGGTTCGGTGACAATGACATGTTGTACTTTTGCAACATCAAAAAAAAACAAAAAAAACATTTAAAACAATCATTATGAACATCATGAACACTCATCCGGCATTTGTATTTATCTTCGCGGTTATCTTTATCACCATGATTGTGTTCGGCCTCCTGAAAGAGCAGGAATTGAACAGGCAGATTCATCACGACCACGACAAACAGTAAAGAAAATTCAAGAACAGAATGGAACTAAGGCAATTGAAATACTTCGCCAAAGTGGCGGAATTGAAAAGCTTCTCAAGAGCGTCCGAGGTACTTTACGTCAGTCAAAGCACTTTGTCGCAGCAGGTACGCCAGCTCGAAGCCGAGTTGGGTGCCACTCTTCTGCAGCGTGACTCGCACCGCGTCGAACTGACCGACTTAGGGAGGGCATTCCTCCCTTCCGCCCTGCGCACCCTCTCCGAAGCCGCCATCGGACAGGATTCAATATTGAATATAAAGGAACTGCGCTCAGGAGAACTGAATATCGGAAGCACCTTCACCTTCTCGTTGCTACTTGACATCGTAGTGCGCGAGTTTATCAACCGTTATCCGGGGGTGAAACTCAATATCTTTTGCCAGAAGATGGACGAGCTGATGAATGCTCTCGACCAAGGAGAAATCGACTTGGCCCTCAGCTACCGTTCGAAGAAGTGTTACCCAAACATCGACTCCCACATCCTGTTCGACAATCAATTGGCAGTGGTTGTCAGCGAAACCCATCCTATGGCTCACGCCAAAGCAGTTAGTTTGGAGGAGTTGCAACACTACCAGCTGGCATTACCCATGCGCGGAATGCAAGCCCGCAATGCTTTCGAAAGTATTATTGCAAACCGCAACCTTAATTTCAACATCCAGTTGGAGACCGACGAACTGACAATTTTGCTGGGACTCATAGCATCTTCACACATGGTCACGCTCGTCTCACAGGCGACGGCGCACTACCATCACGGCTTGGTGGCGGTGCCACTGAAGGATGTCGAGGTGCCCATGGAGGGTTGCTACCATTTGCGTAGCGGCGGCCACATGAAATATGCCACCCAGGCTTTTGTAAAACATCTGGAAGAAAACAAAAACCTTGGTATCATCGGCATGATGTAATCAGCTATAATAAGAAAACCATGAATTGGATTCATCAACTACTGCTCGAACAGGGCGTGGCCAACACTCTCATTATCGTTGCCGCCATCATTGCCATTGGCCTGACGTTAAGCAAAATCAAGATGGGGCGCATCAACCTCGGCGTCACATGGATTCTCTTTGCCGGCATTGCCGCCGGACAGGCAGGATTCAGTATTGAGCCCTGCTCCGCACAGTTTATCAAAGAATTCGGCCTGATACTGTTCATCTACTCCATCGGCATCGAAGTGGGTCCTAAATTCTTCGCCGCCTTCAAGACTGGGGGATTGCTCCTCAACGGGTTGGCGGCATCCATCATCGTGCTGGGATGCCTCACAGCGCTGGCTATCGGGGCACTGACGGGCACCGAACCGGCGGCTATGGTGGGAGTGCTATATGGCGCCGTGACCAACACTCCGGGGCTTGGGGCTGCACAGCAAGCATATGTCGACCTCGGAGGCAGCAGCGGCAACGAACTTTTTGCACAAGGCTATGCCGTCGCCTACCCCTTGGGTGTGGTGGGCATTATTCTGAGCATCACCATCCTGCGAAGCCTTTTTCGCGTCAATTTGGAGCAAGAGAACCTTCTCTATCAAAAAAATGCCAGCCGCAACGGCTTGGAATTGCAGCGCGAGTTGGAGCGCACACAGACCCCCAAACGGCATCAACCCAACCTCTTCTTTATCTTTATGGGTATTGCATTGGGAGTGTTAGTTGGTATGCTTCCCATCCACATTCCAGGCATCTCCGTACCGGTTAAGATAGGTCTGGCCGGCGGCCCTCTTATCGTCAGCATCCTGCTCACCTACTTCGGCCCACGCATACATATCAACACCTACACCACCGAGAGCGCAAACCTGATGCTTCGCCAGGTAGGAATCAGTCTCTTCATGGCCGTCGTGGGACTGGGTGCCGGAAAGGGTTTTATCCAAACCCTCCTTAATGGAGGCTATCTTTGGGTGCTCTTTGGCGTGGTCATCACCATGCTACCCTGCCTGCTTGTGGGCGCCATTGCCCGCTGGGGGTGCAAGTTGAGCTATTTCACCATCGCAGGGCTCATCAGCGGCGCCACAACAGATCCTCCAGCACTGGCCTACAGCAACAGTATCTGCGGAGGTAGTCAGGCTAACATAGCCTACACCACTGTCTATCCCCTCGTGATGTTCCTACGCGTCCTCGCCGCACAACTTCTTGTCATCATCACCTGCACCTAAAATTGGCCCTGCTGAGCTTCAGAAAACTCTGGTAGTGAGAAATGCTCATTTTAAGATTTTTTTTTGTACTTTTGCACCTTGAAATGAAATTAATTTATCCCTATCATAATCAAAAATGCAATGACGCTCGCTTTCCACCCACTGACAATTGCCGACCGTGAAGCGGTGCAGGCGGTGACGCTCGTCGCGGGGCGCCGTAATTGCAACTATACCTTCGCCAACCTCGTGGGGTGGCAGTTCTGGTTCCACACCGAGGTGTGTGTGCTCGCCGATGCTGTGGTGCTGCGTTTCAACCTCGACGGAAAGCGAGCCTATATGGTATGTACGGCAGGAGAGCTGTCGGACACACTCATCCAGGCCTTGCTGGACGACAGCGGCGGGAATCTTTTATTGCTCGGCCTCGAAGACTCGCAGGTAGCATCTCTGTCAAATTCTCAATTCTCATTTTCCGTCGAGCCCCGCCGCAACCAGTACGACTACCTCTACCGTCGCGCCGACCTCACCGCGCTGCAAGGCGGTTTACTCAAGGTCAAGCGCAATCATGCCAACCGCTTCCGGACGGAGCATCCGGACTTTGAATATCGTCAGCTCACGCCCGAACTCTTCGACTCCTGCCGCCACCTCACTGCAATATGGCAAGAGAAGAAAGAGGCCAGCGCGACCATCGATGCCGAACGGCGTGTGATGGAGACAGTCTTCTCCCATTGGGAGGACTTGAGGATGATGGGTGGCAGCATCTTCGCCGACGGCCGCATGGTGGCGTTCACCTACGGTGCCGCTGTCACCACCGACACCTTCGACGTCTGTATCGAGAAAGCCGACCGCAGCATGGAGGGTGCTTTCGCCATCGTCAACCAGCAGTTTGCCGAGCATCTGCCGGAACAATACCGCTATCTGAACCGCGAAGAAGACATGGGAATTCCGGGGCTCCGCAAAGCCAAACTGTCTTATCATCCAGAGATACTTTTGAGCTATAACGCCATTGCTTTCAAGGAGACAGAAAACAGAAAACAGGAGATAAGGAGACAAAATATGCATTATTCGCTACATAGAATGACCGAGGAGGATGCTGCGCTGACCGTCGACTGGATGGTTCGGCAGTATGACTTCGACCGTGCCGAAGTGGCAGAGTGGGTGCAGAACCTGCATTTCAACTGGCCGCTGAGCGTCAAAGCTTTGGACAAAAGCGGCAATGTGATAGGGTTGCTGAACATGAGCGACTACCGCATAGAGGAAGAAACGCCGCAGATGCTCACCGACGCTCCCGAACTTCTGGCGAGCCTCAACGCCCGGCGCTATATCGCGGTCTTTTCCTTCATCGTCGACAAACCTTGGCGCGGCTCCCGACTGAACTACGACATGCTGATGTCCATCATGCCCGAACTGAAGGCACGCTACGACTTTGTCTTCATCCCCGTGCTGCTCCGTCTCAAAACGCATCAATACTGGCAACGTTGGGGTGCAACAGAATTTTACCGCGACGCAGAATGCGTGTATTACAAGTTGGAATTAAACACACCTTAGGCCAGAATACCTTTGACCTAATTTTAGCAGGTATCCGCTACCTGCTTCCTTCCACCTTTCTCCCTTACTTCGACCATCGTTTAACCATATAATATGGTTGAAATATGGTCGAAGGATGGAATAAGGATGGTTGAAAATACCTTGTTAATCCCTACCAATCACCTGCCACAAAGGAATCATAACGGCCTCCTGCAAGCAAAAGAGCCGCCCATCGCGGGCGGCTCTTGGTGTGTCTGTAGGGTTTTCCGCTGTGGGGTTACTGCAGCTTGAGGTGTTTCTTGCCGTTCTGCAGGTAGATGCCGCGGAAGGTGTTGGGGACCTCGGTGCCGAGGTAGCGGCCGTCGAGGGTGAAGACGCGCGGATCGTTGACACCCTGTTGTTCGGCCTCCACGTCTTCAATGCCGGTGGTGCCGCTATTGCCACCAACATAGCAGTTGCCTTCAAAATGAGAGGTGCCGCCGGTGACATTGTTGCCGGTGGCAACAGAGGGGGAGCTGGGTGCTGAGATAACTAATTTGCCAGAATTGTTGCCACCGGGGCCGCCGGGGCCACCGCCGGTGCTGATGGTGGGTATTTGGAAGGCTATGGCGTTGTCGTCGTAGGTGACGGTGTACCAAGTATTGCTGCTGACGGAGGATTGCTGGATGTAGGGCTGGCTGATGACGCTGCCGTTCTCGATACCTCCCACGGCAATGACGACACCGCCGTTGATATAGAGCTTCTTCTGCTCCTCACTGTTGGCGTCGAGAGCCAACTCGGGCGAGCGGGCGCCGATGGCGTACACCAGGCCGCCGTTGATGTAGAAGTTGCCATTGGCATCCATACCGTCGTTGTTGGTGGCGCGCGAATAGATGAAGCCGCCATTGACGGTCATGTCCAGTGCCGAGTTGATGCCGTCGTCATAGGCGTTGACATAAATCTCGCCACCATTGATGACGAGGGTGTCTTTACTTTCAATGCCTTCGCCATTGGTGCCACTCGTGGTCACCTTGATGGTGCCGCCGTTGATGACGATGCCGCCGCTGTAGGTGTAGCTGTTGTCAACCTGCGTCTTGAGGCCGGCCTTGATGCCCTTGGGCGACGAGTAGTAGTCGCTACTGATGCGGTCAGTGTTGCCGGTGTAGTGGGTGTTCTCGGTGGTGCCGTTGTTGTAGTAAAGACCGCCGCTGGTAGTGACGGTGATGGTGCCGTCGGTGATGGTGAGCACGCTATCGCACTTCATGCCCTTGCCACCCGAGCCGGTGGAGGTGAGGTTGAGCGTGCCGCCGCTGATGTTCATGTTGCCGTCGGCGCTGAGACCACAGGCAGCTTTGGTCTCCAGGTCATCGGTGTCCCACATGCCCTTGCCGCTGGTAGTGACGGTGATGTCGCCACCGCTGATATTCATGTCGCCGGCAGCTTTGATGCCTTTGGCAGCGATGGCGGAGCAGTTGATATTGATGGTACCACCCTCGATGTAGATATTACCGCTGTCCTCGTCCTCGTGGTCGGCCGTCTCGCCAGTGGAGGTGTCGCCGTCGAGGTCGCACTGGATGCCGTCATCGCCCGTACCATTGATGGTAACATTGCCACTCTCCATCAGGAAGAACTGGTTGCAGGAGATGCCGTCGCCCACCGCCGAGGTGATGTTGAGGGTGGCGTTCTTGAGGGTGATATACTCGCCGGCCTTGATGGCGTGCTTCACGTTGCCCACCACGTTGAGGGTGCCCTGCTGGGCAAATTCGGCGTGACCCTTGATGTAGAGGCAGCCCTTCTGCGAGCCGCCGACGGCGTCGACGAGGCTGTTGGTGGTGCCAGTGATGACCTTCACCTTGATGCGCTTGCCGTTCTGGATATGCACGGCGGCGCCGCTATAGACGGGCGTGGCGTTGGTCAGCGTCAAGCCGCCCAGCTCGACGGTGGCCTTGTAGGAGCCCGACATATAGAACTCGCCGTCGGTCGACGTGCCGCTGAGGTTATAGGTAATCTCGGTGGCGAGGTCGCTGCTCTGCGCGATTTTGACATGGGCACCCGATTGGGTGACGGTGAGGTACTGCGAGACGGTGGGGTCGACGGTGACGGTGGCGGTGTCGCCCGTGTACACCACCGTGACATTCTGCGCCTGAGCGGAACAGACTCCCAACAGCAATGCAACTAAAAAGAGGTTGATTTTCTTCATAATAATGATATTAAAATTTGTGTTGTCCTTTGTAAAATGCTATAAATCAATGTTTATTTTTTTGAATGCTAAGAATATTTCCAACTGCAAAAATACCAATCTATTCTTTCTTAATAAATAACATATCGGCGGTATTATTTGACAAAAATACCGATGAGGGGTATTGTAGACCGCTTGCCGTTGAGTACTTCGTGAAATACAAGAATCGGCTCAATTGTTGGCGGGTATATTATTCTTTTTTATCGTCGTTGAGCCGATAATTGGAAAAATATTGCTATCTTTGCACCGATTTTCATTATTACGTTACAATGGATATCTATAGGGAAATATTACAGTTTCTACACTATCACCCGCAGTCTTCACGCGATGAAATAGCACATGGAACCGCATTCGAAGGCAGCGATGCCACTATGAAACGGCTTCTGGCGACAGGTGTCCATAATGGAAACATCGTGGTCGAGGGTAAGGCCCGCGCCACACGCTACCGTCTTTCCAACCAGGCACACCTGCTGATGCCGCTCAACCTGGATACCTACTTCGCACTTGATGTGGATGAACGACAGGTGCAGACCTCTTTCAACTTCGAACTGATTCGTGAACAGTTGCCCGCCGTCAGGCTTTTCAACGACGAGGAAAACACTCATCTGCATGAGTTGCAGGATGAGTTCCGTCGGCATGTGAGCGAAATGACCGAAAACGAGTATCGCAAGGAGATGGAACGCTTGGGTATAGACCTCAGTTGGAAATCGTCGCAGATTGAGGGCAACACCTACTCGCTGTTGGAGACCGAGCGTCTGCTCCGTGAGAGCAAAACAGCCGACGGCAAAACCAAGGAGGAGGCGGTGATGCTGCTCAACCACAAGGATGCCCTGCATTTCATCCTTGACAATCCCGACTATCTGCGGACATTGACTGTTGATCATATTGAGGATATTCATCAGTTGCTGACCAAGGAACTCTCGGTTGACAGAGGCATTCGTCGCCGTCGTGTGGGTATCACAGGCACCAACTACCATCCGCTGGATAATGAATTCCAGATTCGCGAGGCAATGCGCGACACATGTAATCTGATCAACGGGAAGGATAATATCTTCGAGAAGGCCCTGCTGACGCTAGTGCTCCTGTCATACATCCAGGCATTTTCGGATGGAAACAAACGCACTGCCCGTATCACAAGCAACGCTATACTTATAGCCAACGGCTATTGTCCGCTGAGTTTTCGTTCTGTCGACTCCATCGACTACAAGAAGGCTATGCTTATCTTCTATGAGCAGAATAACCTCTACGCTTTCAAGCAGATTTTCATTGATCAGTTTGAATTTGCCGTGAGGGAGTATTTCTAAAAAACGATAGACAGCATTACCCAAAGTAAACTGGGGCAGAACTGAATATGAAAGAAAAGCAGCCATACACCCATCCAATCACTCTTTATAATCAGCGAATCAAGGATGAAGGCATCGTTGTGCTCGACGATGCAAGAGGTTTGCCCACTGGCAAAGAGCCGTTTGTTTCGCCCGATTATGTTATCTGTATCGGACATAGAGGCCGAATAGATCTCATGTACGACGACTATGCCGACTTTTCCGAGAAACACTCCGTGGGTGTCATCTTTCCCAACCATGCCCTTACGACGGTGAGCAAGACCGACGACTACCTAGCCACGCTGATTGTGGTCAATGTCTCGATGCTGAACGACCCCATGTTACAAATCATCAACCAGATGCGCTACCGCTACGAGCCGCACCCGTGCGTATTGCTCGACAAGCACGAATACCGGATGATAATGAACGTGGTGGAGATAATGAGAGAAACGTCGCATATTGAACTGACCGACCGTCGTGTTTTTTTGGCGCGCCAACTGGAGTTCCTGCTGCGATTGCTCAGCTATTATCGCTCCCAAAAACTGAATGAGATCCACACCGACAAGCGCGTCAGCACCCAGTTCCACAACGACCTCGCAAAGCACTTCCGCCAGCATCGCGACGTGGGCTTCTATGCCCAGCAGGCCTGCCTGTCGGCCAAACATTTCAGCACCGTCATCAAGGAGGAGACAGGCCACACCGCCGCCCACTGGATACACACCCAGATGATAGCCGAGGCCAAGATGCTGCTGCACATGCGGCGCGACCTCACCGTGCAAGCCATCGCCGACATGCTAGGCTTCGACGAGCAAGCCACCTTCAGTCGCTACTTCCGCCGCGAGACAGGCATTTCTCCCACCGACTTCCGCGAAGGGAAATGACGATTTCCAAAAACCCTCTGGTGCCCCAAAAAGAAAGGGCATCCTCTGGGGACACCCTTTGATGTTGATGCTGCGGGGCGGAGGGGTTGCGGCTGAAGAGCGCAACCTGAGCCACGCGGAACAAGGAATTACTCTTCCTCGCTGGCGGCTTCCTCGTAGGCTTTGAGGAGGGCCTGCTGTGGTATGCCCATGAGCACCGCTGAAATAAATCAAATGTAGCGAATAACGTCGGCGGGGACGAGTTGACTCGCTATAACTATTCATAACTAATATGTGCTCGCGACCTTTGGTTCGTAGCTGCTGTGCTGTGGCTGCCGACCGAAGTGGAGGCAAGGTTGGGGTAAAAGTAGCGTGGCAACGCCCGCGAACACCTTTGAAAAGAACTAATGAAGTGAGCAACTCGGACACGCCGAAGGGAGGCAGGCCCGCGTGGGGGACGATGAGCAAAGCTCCAGTGAAGCTTTGCCGCCAACATGGAAGATGTGCGGGGGGGGATGCGAAGGATGAAGAAAGCCTGCGGCTTTCGATAGCGTTCCCGTGCATACGGGATGCATGACGGAAGTCAATGCAAGCGGAGAATGATACAGAATCAGCAAAAAGGACACCCATGGGGTGGACTTACCGATTGCTCTGCCTGGCGGGTGGGGGGCTCTTTCCTGTCAATAAGGGATGGTTTCGGCTATCATAATTAACAAATCAGAATACCGCTTTTTCGGCTATCTTTGAAACAATCAATTATTCCTCTTTTTTTTCGGCTATCTGATAAAACACATAATATACCGCTGATTCCGATTGAATAAGAAAAACGCCATTTCTTGAAATATTTTGAGGTTCCAAGCAGGCGAGCTGCGTCACTATCAACGTCCACTGGACGTTTCTCAGCTTTACCGATGAAAAGAATTCACT
>JBGUXP010000006.1:0-340691 GCA_045222295.1 Bacteroidales bacterium
GCCCAGCATGGTGCCGCCGGAGATGTTGACGGTGATGTCGCCGCCCACGACACCTGCCGTGAGGGCCTCGCCGCTGAAGCCGCGGCCGCCGCCGAAGACGTTGCCGTCGACATACGAGGTGCCGAGGGTACCAATCTTGGTGGCTTCATGATTGGCTTCCGAGGTGTTGTTGCTGATGTTCACCTCGGCATTGCCCACCACATGGCCATCCTCGCCGCCGCCGAAGACCGAGCCGTAGACCCAGCCGCCGGTGACGTTGACCTGGGTGGAGCCCACATTGGTCCAGTTGTTGAAGAAGATGCGCTGGTCGCCCTTACCGGCACCGAAGAGGTAGCAGGTGACGGGGTGGCCGGAAATCTCGTTGAGGGTACGCGGCACACCGAGGGTGGCGTTGCCACTGAAGTTCACCACGCAGTGGCCGGTGTTGTCCGTGAGGACAGGCTCCTGGTTGGCGAAGGTGTAGTGTCCCACGTCGGTCATCTCGTTGCCGCCATAGACGCTGGTGAGGATATGGCCGCCGGTGATGTCGACCTGCGTGTTGCCGTAGACGGCACCTGCCGACTGCAGCCATTTGCCCGGAGCATAGGGGAAGTAGCCCGAGCCACCGCCGAAGACATTGCCATAGAAGGTGTGGCCGTCGGAGCCGATGGGCAATCCGTGGTCGGCCGAAGTCTTGCCGTCACTGTAGAAGGTAACTCCTGTGGCCAAAGCCGCACGGTAGGCCTTACCCTCAGTAGTGTTGTCGAGGAAGAGGTCCTGGTCGAAAGCTACCGTGTCTTGTGATACACGCACCTTGGAGGCGAAGGGGTCGTAGGGAGCGTAGGGAGCGTAGTAAGGCCAGGCGTTACACTCATAGAGGGAAGTGGTCTGGCTGTAGTCCCATTCGTTGGGATGGGAGTCATCACCATAAGCACGGTCAAGGTCCTTGGCCATATCGGTGACTCCTGCGGGGTTCCAACCGCAGCCAATCTGACCGCCGCTGATGGTGACATGGGTGTTGCCCTGCACGTGGCCGTTCTGGCTGCCGCCGTAGACGGAGCCCTTGACGAAAGCCGTGCCAGTGATGGTGACGGCAGTGCTGCCGACGAAGTTCAGGTAGGGAATCAAATGGTTGCCCGTGGGGTCGCCGAGGACACCTCTACCGCCACCGAAGACCATACCGCTGTCCATGGGCATCTTCAGCACCCGCGGACCCACCGTTCCTTTGCGGATTTCAACAGTGGCGAGACCGGTATTGGCGGCACAAGAGACAACGGAGTCCTTCTTGGTCACAAGCCGGGCCAAGGCAGCGGCATCGGGAGCAGAACCGTCTTCTTTATAGGTATTATATTTATTAGTATAATCAGCCGTTTGGCTGTAGCGGGTGAGCGTACCCACCGAGGCCTTCTCGCCACCGCCGTAGATATTGCCATTCACCCTGATGCTATTATCAGCAGCATCAGGGATGACAACCTTGGTGTTGCAGGTGACCAAACCGTCGTCGACATCGCTCTCGCTACCCATGCCACCGCCGAAGACATCATGATTCACAATACCCTTGATCAATTGCACCACCGGGGAGGTGATGGTATTGTCGAGGGGGCGATATTGGGCAATCTTGCTGCCTCCATAGACATTGTTGATGGTCAAGGGGCACAAGGTATGCTCATCATCCGCAATCTTCACAATGATATTGCCCTCGATATTACCATTCAGGTCACTGCCGCCAAAGACATTGCCTATTTCTCCACCCTTAATGGTGAGATAGACATTGCCACCAGCAGTCGTTCCTATTTTACCCCTGTTCTCAGCCTTATAAAATTCAGCACGTGTATCTAAGGAATATTCAAGCGAATCGGGATAGTAATGACTCTCCAACAAATATTTTACACTATCGGCATTCAGCTGCTCCTGTGTGGGGAATCTCCTGATGTTGGCGGCATAGGTCGGGTCGCCCTGCGAACCGCCGAACACCTCGCTGTACACGCCACCCTCCACGGTGAGATAGACATCACCATAGATGGTACCCAGACGGCAGCCCGCATACAAGCTCAAGAATTTCCAGCTTTGAGGGTTTTTCTGTACAGAATCACAATAAATAGTAGTATTCACATCGCCAACCACATTGGCATAGTTACCGCCACAGAAGTGGTAGTCCTCCTGCACATCGCCGCACTCGCCACCACCTCTTTTATATTTGACTGAGTCGGCACCGACTGCAAGCTGACCCTGACGGTTACACATATTGAAGATGTAACCGATGCGGCCGCCTTTCACATTCAGTATAATACTGGCTTTACCGATATTGGCAGGGACATGGACACCGTTGCCGCCACCGAAAATTTCTCTGTAGCGGCCACCATCGATGGTTACATGGGTACCTTGGGCGAAAGCAGCGTTGCTGCCGCCAAAGACCTGCTCGACAGTATTATTACAACCATGGACATGGACGTAAGCCCTCTTTCTCGAATCCACATTCCCGTTTTGAGGCTTATAGTCGGCCTTGTTGCCGCCACCCAACACCTGGTAGATAGAATACGAACGGTCGCTCGCCGTATAGCTGGCCGCGTCGGTCTGCGAACGATAGGCTTTCCAGACATCCACACGAACACTGTCTTGCGGCGATCCATAGGCATTGTTGCAGCCAAAGACTCTGGCACCGCGGAGGTCCTCGCCCACCTTATAGGTGTGGAAAGCAGCCTCGCCGATGGGATCAGTGCTCCCTTCCAATCCAATATTGACCTGGACTACACCATTGATTTTTGCAGGATTGTTAGCATCACCCAAGCCACCACCATAGATGTCGCCGGTGATATCGCCCGAAAGGACGGTCACATTGGTATTAGTGGTGACCGTTCCGAGAGCCGAACCACCGTAGACATCGGAGAAGAGCGTGGGACCGGAAACGGGATTGGTGACGGCACCGATGGTGACTTCGGTATTGCCGCTGACAACGGTGTTCTGACCCAGACCGGCACCGAAGATACCGTTGGCACGGGTGGTGTTGGTTCCCACCGCACCTCCGGTGACGGTAACTTCCGTATTCGACGTCACCGTGCCCATGGCATTACAGCCACCATAGATACCGGCGGATATCTTGCCTCCCGAGACATTGACGATGGCACTATTGACATCGGCCGCAATCTTTGGATTACTTGTCGAGTCGCCATTGCCGCCACCGAAGACATTAACCATGGTGCCGCCGGAGACTGCCACCGTGGGCGTACCGCCATAGGAAGCATAGTTACCGCCACCGAAGACATTGGTCATGGTGCCGTTCAGGACATTCACCTGCACGGTGTTCTGCGGAGCACCCTTGACATTGTTACAGCCGAAGACATTGGTGACGCTGCCGCCATTGATGGTCACCCGCACCGAACTATAGACATTAGCCGCAGTGTCAGTATTACCATGGCCACCACCATAGAGGTCGCCACTGACGGTACCGTTGGTGAGCGTCACCGTGGCGGAGTCACTGGCGCCGGTACCCACATTGGCCACAGCACCGCCGCCGTAGACATCGTTGCTGACAACGGCGCCGCTCTGGTTGATGAGCACCGAGGTGTTGCCACTGACGGCCGCCGCGTTGCCGCCGCCGTAGACGTTGCCACCCACGGTGACATGCGAGGTCGCCGCCCGCAAAGCAGGCTGGTCCGTCTGGGCCTGCAGGGTGCCGAAAGAGAAAAGCAAAAAAAGCACTATGGCAATGCGCTTCAAGTGTTTGTAACACACGCCCCCGTCCGCCCTATGGGCGTCCACCCCCTCTAGCTTAGAGGGGGAGTTGGCTGTCGCGGTTGCACTATCTAGCTGCTCCCCTAAGTTAGGGGAGCTGGCAGCCCGCCGAGGGCTGACTGAGGAGTGTGTCATCTCATGCTGGTCACACTCCTCCACCACCGCAAAGCGGCGGTCCCCCTCCCCTAGCTTAGGGGAGGAGCTAAGATAGTAGTGATTTGTCTTCATATCTCGTGTAGTTTTTTTCATGAACCAGTTTCTCAGATTATTCAGAATATTCGGATTATTCAGAGTTTTCAGATTCTTCATTCTTCATTTTGGATCGTCACCGACGAGCTTCCGTTCACCGCACCTTTGTTGCCGCCGCCGAAGGCGCTGCCACGCACCGTGGCACCTTCCTGCAGCCTAACGGCACTGCTGCCCGTCACAGCGGCGTTGTTGCCGCCGCCGTAGACATTGCCGGTGACCTCGCCACTGCCCTTGATGGTCACCAAAGGTGAAGCCTTGGTGGCGTCAGGCGAGGTATAGGCAGCGTTGTTGCCGCCACCATAGACATTGGCGACGGTGCCGCCGGCCACCACCACCGCCACGGTGCTACGCGGAGCGCCGTTGGTGTTGTTGCAGCCGTAGACCGACCCGGTGACGGTGCCCTCGTTGACGGTCACCACCACAGGCGTCCAGACACGGCCTTTGGCGACATTGGCGTCGCCGCTCTCACCGAGGCCACCGCCGAAAATGTCGCCGTTGACGGTACCTTTGTTCATCGTCACATAGGTGTGTTTCTCGTCGTTCACAGCCTCGCTGGTGTTGCCCACCGAGCCCAAGGCCGAACCGCCATAGACGTCGCCATAGACGGTGGGACCTGTGCCGTCGCCGGCAGGTCCGATAGTCACCTCGACATCGGCACCCGTCTTGGTATCTGCACCGTAGCCGCCACCATGGATGTCGGCACGCTTCTCGGCCACATAGCCTTCTTGTCCAGAAGTTCCTACAGCAGCGGCACCTACATTGCCGCCATTGACGGCAACGGCGATATTGCCTGTCACAGTGCCGTTGGTGTTACAGCCGCCATAGAGGCCGTCGCTGATGGCTGCGCTGCCGCTGATATTGACAGCCACAGCACCATCGACACCGCCGTCGATCACATTGTTACCGCCACCGAAGGCTTTCCGTACGCTGCCGCCCGTCATGGAGACCAGGGTGCTTCCAACTTTGGCCTTGTTGCCGCCGCCAAAGATATCCTCGGTGACGGTGCCACCCACCATGTCGATGGAGGAACGTCCCGAGACCGTCGCCTCGTCGCCACCGCCGAAGACACTGTGGTCAACGGTGCTGCCGGCATTCACCCTCACAAGGGTCTGACCGATGTCACCTATCACAGAAGCCTCCTTGCCACCACCATAGACGCTGCCGGCCACCCTCATCTTCAGTGAAGAGGTTGCGGGGCTGCTCTGATGGCTGGCATCCCTGAGGGAAGTCAAAAGCGTTGACATGTTGGCTGCATCGTAGCCAATATTGACGCGGGGCTTTGCCGTCACCTCAGCAGTGGAACCATAGCCGCCGCCATAGACGCTGCCGCCGATACCCGTCTCCCTCTGGATATGAAGGAGGTTGACCTTGGGAGTGGTCTTTGTACCAGTAGTGGCAAAAGCCAGAGGCGTGTAAGGCGTCACATTACCGGCGCCGTAGATGTTGCCGGTGATATTGAGAGCGCAAGTACCCTCATAATCAAAGACATTGACCGTGATGGCCCCCTCAATATTGCCCTTCTGGTTGCTGCCACCGAAAGCGGTGCCGATGGTGCCGCCAAAAAGGTTAAGGGTGACATTGCCATGAGTATTCTTCGGCGTGTGTTCTGTATCGTCATTACGGGCATCGAGGATATTGGCCTCCACCGGGGAGGCTCCTCTCACACCCTTCGACCCGCCAAAGACGGTGTCGATGGTGCCACCCTTGATATTGAGGGTGACATTGCCGATGATGTCGGCTTGGTTGGAGCCACCGTAAACATTTGTGAAAGTGCCCGTACCGCACTCGATGGTGGTGGTGATGGTGACAGGGTGGGCGTCGGAGCCCATGGTCACCATATTACTGCCACCGAAGAATTCGCCAATCTGTTCAGCAGCATTGGGATCTGCAGCGCACTGGTTGTCGGGGTGGGCGATGGTGACGGAGACGGGTCCCAGGAGGTCGCCATACTCGTTACTGCCGCCGAACACCTGGCTGATAAGACCCGCGTTGACGGTCAGCGAAGTACCTCCCTCTCCGATATTGGCACCGGGGTTATAGTCGGCGCAGGCGACACCGGTGTTGGTCGTTGTACACACGCTATTACCCTCATCATAGTAAGGATCGGTGTGGTTGCCAGTCTCACTGTGGCCGTTACCGCCGGCGAAGATGCGGCCATGTCGGCCTCCCCACACCACGACAGCGCATTTCTCCACCGCGGCGGCATCGCCACCACCGTAGATATCCTCTACGGTATTGTGGCATCCAAAGATGGTCACGGTGGTCTTGTAGGGCGTTGTTGCCGGTGCAGGAACATAGTCGGCGCGCTTGCCGCCACCGAAGACCTGCGCTATGGCGTAGGTGGCATCGTTGCCCGTATAGGTAGCCACATCATTACCCGTCAACTTGGTTTTATAGATATTCACGAAGACATCGCCCTTGGGCGTGCCGTTGGCATCGTTGCAGCCATAGACGCTGCCATTGATGGTGGCCTTGCCAGTGTAGGTAGCTGGCTCCTGGCCGTCGGTGGCACCGATATTGACATTCACCGTACCCTTGACTTCCGGTGCCTTGGTGCTATTGCCCTTACCGCCACCGAAGACATTCTGCTCGATGGTACCGGAAAGGATGTTGAGCGTCGTCGCATCGCTGGTGGTGGTGCCCACATCAGCCAAGTTTCCGCCACCGTAGACGCTACCGTCGACGGTAATCAGTTGCTCGGTGGTGGCATTACCAAAAGTGACTGTAGAATTGGCTGTAACCAGACCTTTGTTGCCGCCACCGAAGACATTGCCACGAACATGGGATGTGCCCTGCACGGAAACGGTAGCGCTGCCATTGACGGCGCTCTCATCGCCACCGCCATAGACATCGCCCTTAATATCGGATGTGCCTTCAATGGAGATGGAGGCAATACCATTGACAGCACCGAGACCCGTGAGCGAAACGGGAGTATAGGCATAGTATTTACCACCATGTTCAAAAGTGGGATTACTGGTGGAGGGAGTTGGAGAAATGTTCCACTCGGAAGGAACGTCATGAATCCAATTGTATTCTGCTGCTCCGTAGTTGAGCGAACCGTCATGGATGTAGCCAGCCTTGTCGGCATAAGCATAACTGACGGTGCTCTTGTCGTGTACCTTGAAGGAGGGAATGGAGGCCGAATAGCCGGCGGCAAAGGCCGAACCATTGACCACAGTATGACCCTTCAAAGTGGAGGTGACATTGCCACCCACGGCACCCAGGTTGCCACCACCGTAGAAGTTGCCCTTGAAGGTGCAGTCGGTGATGGTATTGGTGACAGGCGCCACCGTGGTTTTGGCAAAGGATGCCCAATGGAAATAGGAACGCACCACATATACGCCACCACCCTTAGGCATGGGGAGCAACTCAAACTCATATTCTGCTTGGTATCCCTTACCCTCTTCATACTTGAACGGAGTGAATGCGGTAAATTGACCATCTCCGTTCCATTTTGCAGTAGTAGGATTGCTTGTGCCACCACCACTATCGTATCGTCTGTCGCGGAGCATATTGGTACCACCATTGCCACCACCATAATATTGGGTAAAAACAGTGTTGGTGGCACGATTGGTAATGGTTTTGGTACTGCTCATATCACCCAACATAGGGCCTCCACAATACTTATGCACGATGCTGTTGTTGCAGGTGACATCGATATTGCCGGTGACAGGGCGCAGAGCGTTGATACCGCCGCCGTAGAATTCGTCAATCCACGCATTGTTGATGACGAAAGTAACATTGCCGCCATTGGTTTCTCCCTCAGCCCCAACACTCTCCATGCCAGCACCGGCGATAAGGCCAAACTTACCGCCATCGATATAGCAATGGGGATTGTCGGTCATATTGTAGAAGTCGGAACGGAACATGCCGCTGAGGTAGAGCTCCGGGAACTCGCCGCCGATGGCATTGACAGCACAGTGGCGGGTACCTGCTTTCCTGTTACCATGAGTGCCGGGGGTAAAAGCTTTCATATAAACTTTTCCGCCCATAAGGAAATAAGAGGTACCGTTAACGGGCGAAGTTGCAGTGGCATTGGTTTCCGCCTCTGCGAACGACTCTGTCGAAACTATCTGCATGTGCTCTCCCCCATTGAGAATCATCGGAGCTTCATGTTTTGCGTAGTCAGCGCTATTTCGCTTGTCATACTCAAACTGAGTAGTATACAGGAATGATGTCTCCGTGATCTCGAAATGACCCTGGGGACAGAAGATACGCATACCGTAGTAATTGCCGTCGGTACGGATAGCCATGGTGATATCCGGTACCATCAGAAAATCGAAACGAATGGGATGACAATTGATACGTCCACCATTACTCATACCCGCCTGGAAACAGAAGTCCGGCTCGTTGTCGAAGTCGAAGTCGGCACTCATAATAGTGAAAGGCTTGGCTTTGCTGTTATAATCACTGCCTTTGAGAGTGATATTGCTGTGGAAGGCATTGTTCTGATAGTTGCCCACCAAAACGATGGCTTGGTCATAAACACTTCCGGAGGACATGACACTGAGAGCCGAAATGGCATCCGACAGGCTGGTCTTTATCGCATAGGTGTTATTTATTTTGTCGGGTAACTTGCCTGAGACATAAAAATCCTCTGTTCCGTTTTTCACACGGTCAAGACAATGATTAGGGTTGTGCAAGTAGACGGCAGTGCCCCATTTGGCTTCGATTTCTATACTGGTAACCCCGTCAGGGACATAGTAGTAGCCGCCTTGGGCAAACACACGGCCACTGACGGAATAGAGGTCTTTCTTTGTGGAGGTTCTGTCGGCAAAATTGTAGCCCGTCTCCCAGTTTTCCACAAAATCCGGGCCTGTACCATCACTACTACCGTTCACCTTGGTAATCTTCCAGCCAGTAACCACTTTGTTGGTGTAGTTGTTGGCATATTTTGCTGCCCAGTCGGCACCATTGGGATTACCAAACACCTCGTTGTAATAAGGAAGCTGTATCTTCTTGGCACAGTAGTCGTAGCCTAGGGTGTCCATATCGGTGACAACGATGCTACGCGATGTGCTGGCGGAACTGTTGTTCTCTCCTCCTTTAATTGTGACAGTAATTGAGGGATAGCTCTTACCCTCCCAGGGATTGGCACTACTGCGAGCCACAGTTGCTCCCGTTTTGGCATGATAGACATTTTCGGGGTCCATGTCGAAAGAAGAATAGTATTTCTTCCATTGCTTGAGGATGGGATAGGGGGCTATGGTGGGGTCGAGCACCCACTTGGCGATGCCTACGGCCGCCACATCGGCATCAGACTGTGCTGAACTATTCTGCAGGTAGGTACCCGTAATCCACCAGGCACAGAGGCGACGGTTGCTGTTGAGAATATTACGGTAGACCTCGAAGCGCACCAAGTACTTCTTGGCAACAGGCCATGAGTTGTTATATTTATCAATTTTATCCAATCCTCCTTCGTATGAAGCCTCTTCCTGACAGAAGTAATTGTAGTTGTTGGTTCTGTCCTTGTCACTATTGGCTATTGTTGTTCCGCCATACACCGGACGCTTGATATTCCCTTGCGTGATGTCTCCGTAGAAAATGCAGTTCATCACCATGGTTTTGACATTCTTGGTAAAGTTTTCAGCACTGTTTCCCTGCATGGTCGCAGTAGTGTTGTATCCCACCAAGCCTCCGGCGACTTTGCTGTTGTTTGCCGGCGCCGACACATTGGCATAGCTGAAACAGTTGATAACGCGGGCATAGCCGTCGAGATAGCCCACCAGACTGCCACAATGGTCACTGGTGCTGGCCACGGTGGAGCGGCCCACGGAAGTATGAGCTGCCGTCGTAGGCAGGATACCGCAGTTGTAGATGCGGGTGGTGCCATTGGCGGTGCAGGCGATGGCGCCCACATAACCCGTCTGGGAAATATTCACACTCTTCAGCATGATGTTGCTGATGGTGGCGTCGGTGGCCGTGGTGAAGAGAGGCACGTTCAAACCCGTGATGACGGGGAAGGTGCCGTCGGCTTTGGCCTGTGCCGTGAGGGTACCAGTGAAGCTGGCCTTGGTTGTATAGTTGCCGGATATGGTGATATCCTGCGTAATGATATAGTTACCATTGGCAACCATAGCATTCAGGCCAGAAGCATCAGTAATCGGGGTCTGTGCCCTTGCCGTCAGCGGCAGCAGCAGCGCCGCCAGCACGACGGCCAGGCGGAACCTGCTCCTCGCTCCTCCGAGCGTACTTCTCCGAACCATCTCCGAACCATCTCCGAGACATCTCCGTTTCATCTCCCTTACATCTCCCTTGCTGTTCTGTTTCATATCTTGTGTTGCTTTTTTCATTACAGATGAGATTATTTGTTGTTCAACATCTCCTTTACTTTGTCAATAAAATGGCGTGTGGGTAGCAATACATCATCAACATCCTCTTTGTTGAAGTCAAACATATCGCTATAGTCCCCCTTAGTACGCCAGTTCAACAGTTTGGAATAAACACGGTATTCGTCAGCCGACATCTCCCCTGTCCTAACTGCACATTCCGAGAACTTCGCTATTACCCCACCATGTGACTTTGCCCCAACACCTCTCTTCAACAACAATGCCGATGCCACATAAAAACAAGCGTAATATAGGCGATTTACTGCCGAATTCCATTGATTTGCATTATACAGAATCATGGCAGCATCATACACCTCATCGGCTTTTGCAATGCGGTAGGAAATGAATTCGTCTAAATCTTCTTGTGCCATTCTTCTACAATCTTACTGCCTCGCGGCTAACATTCTGATAAAACGGTGTGATACGGTGGCGTTTGTGCCAATCGTCTTTACCATAGGCAAACAAATGCACCACTTGGCCAGTCTCAATGATAAGGTCGGTCATGTGGTCTATGAAAACGCCCTCCTCTTTGACCGAGAGCGTGCTCTTGGGAGATAACACCAGCACATCCCAGTCAGAATCCTCATGGGCAGTGCCACGCGACCGAGACCCATAAAGCCAAACCTCTGCACTAGGATCCACCTCTAGTACATTAGTTTTTATTTTTTCTTTCATCGTTTTGTCTGTCATATCCTGGTTATTTCCGGCCTATCGCGCGCCTGTTTATAGTTATAAAATTATTTTTTACTCGTAATGTATTAATATCCCCAAATGCCAACACACAATCGCTCATACACTTAGGAGAGTATGGCCATTGTGGTCGATTAAGCAAAGATACAACTTTTTTTCTTTCCACAAAAAATATCTCAATCAGAAGGGGAAAGATTGGAAAAGATTTTCTAGGGAGCTGGCAGCCCATCTTGGGCTGACTGAGGAGTGTGTCCCAAACAGAAAAATTTCTGATAGTTCTTTTAGTTCTGATTGAGATTTTGAAATTCTGATTGCTATTTTAAAAAATTTTGTATATTTGCAGTCGTGATATGACTGCTTACAATCCTCATATGACCCTCCATAAACTCTTCTTAAATATCAAGAAGAGAGACGTTTGTTTTAGTTAAGAGTTAAGAGTTAAGAGTTAAGAGTTTGCCACGCAATTCTTCTTTCTTTTGACTCAAAAAGCCTTTTTGAGGCACACGTCAAGTATTATTTAATATTATTTAACATACAAACAATTAAAAACCTAAATATTATGGAATTACCCTTTGCAGAAGCTTGGAAAATCAAAATGGTTGAGCCCATCAAGAAGAGCACCCGCGAGCAGCGCGAGCAGTGGCTCAAAGAGGCTCACAACAACGTGTTCATGCTGAAGAGCGACTACGTCTACATCGACCTCCTCACCGACTCCGGCACCGGCGCCATGAGCGACCGCCAGTGGGCCGCTATGATGCAGGGCGACGAGAGCTACGGCGGCGCCCGCTCGTTCTACCACATGAAGGACACCATCACCGAGATCACCGGCTTCGAATATGTCATCCCCACCCACCAGGGCCGCGCCGCTGAGAACGTGCTGTTCAGCTACCTGGTGAAGCCCGGCATGGTCATCCCCGGCAACGCCCACTTCGACACCACCAAGGGCCACATCGAGAGCCGCAAGGCCTTCGCCATCGACGTCACCGTCGCCGAAGCCTACGACACCCAGCTCGAAGCCCCCTTCAAAGGCAATGTCGACCTCGCCAAGCTGGAGAAAGTGCTGCAGGAGAACAAGGGCAACGTCCCCTTCATGGTCCTCACCGTCACCAACAACACCGTCGGCGGCCAGCCCGTCAGCATGCAGAACATCCGCGAGACCTGCGAGCTCTGCCACAAATACGGTGTGCCCGTGAACATCGACAGCGCCCGCTTCATCGAGAACGCCTACTTCATCAAGACCCGCGAGAAAGGCTATGAGAACAAGACCCTCCGCGAGATCTGCAAGGAGATGTTCAGCTATGCCGACAGCATGACCATGAGCGCCAAGAAGGACGCCCTCGTCAACATGGGCGGCTTCATCGCCACCAGAAAGCAAGAGTGGTACGAAGGTGCCAAGATGTTCTGCATCCCCTTCGAGGGCTTCCTCACCTACGGCGGTATGAACGGCCGCGACATGGACGCCCTGGCCGTCGGTCTGAAGGAGAACCTCGAGTTCGAGATGGTCGAGACCCGCATCAAACAGGTCCATTACCTCGCCGCCAAGCTCGACGAGTACGGCATCCCCTACCAGCGTCCCGCCGGTGGCCACGCCATCTTCGTCGACGCCGACAAGGTGCTCACCAACATCCCCAAGGAGGAGTTCCCCGCCCAGACCCTCACCTGCGAGCTCTACCTCGAGGCCGGCATCCGCGCCTGTGAGATTGGCTACGTCCTCGCCGACCGCGACCCCGTGACCCGCGAGAACCGCTTCGGTGGCAACGACTTCGTGCGCCTCTGCATCCCGCGCCGCGTCTACACCAACAACCACATGGATGTCATCGCCGCCGCCCTCAAGAACGTCTACGACCGTCGCGACAGCATCAAACGCGGTCTGGAGATCACCTGGGAGGCCGAGCTGATGCGCCACTTCACCTGCCAGTTCAAACGCCTCGGCTAATCGTCCGAGAATTCTTTCATACCAAGCCCTGCTGTTTTCTCACGGCGGGGCTTGATTTTTTTTACCCGCCCCGCGAGAAACCCACCCTGACCCCTCCGGGGCCACCCCTCCCGGTGGGAGGGGAAGGCTACCGCGCCCAAATCCATCCAGCTGCTCAGCCACCATTTAGCTGCTCCCCTAAGCTAGGGGAGCTGGCAGCCCATCTTGGGCTGACTGAGGAGTGTGTCCTGATATGTGTCCTGATGCTCTTTGTCACACGCCCCCGTCCGCCCTACGGGCGGCCACCCCCTCTAGCTTTGCTCCACTACGGTCGCAGGCCATGTCTCCTTTGGAGCCAGGCAGAGAGGGGGAGCTGCGGACGGGGTAGGTTTGTCGCAAAAAGGCGGGCCATAATACGGAAGAGGGGGCATCCTGATGGATGCCCCCTCTTCCGTATTACCCTATCGCTCAAGCGTTCTTGTATTTCTCGATCTGAACTCTGAGGGTGTCGATGCCCTCGGCGATAGCCTGCTCGAAGGTGTCGGCCTGCTTGGTGACGAAGAGGTCCTTGCCAGGGACATTAAGACGAATTTCGGCGATTTTATTATTGTCGCTCTCGGGCTTGTCGACCTTGAGGGTCACCTCGCACCCAACGGCGCTGTCAATCATGCGGTCCAGTTTGGCAACTTTTTCGTTGATGAATTTCTCGAGTTTCTCGTCGGCACGGAATTTTACCGAATTGATGATAGTGTTCATAATATCCTCCTTTTTTATATAGGTTGTTGTTATTGTGTTTTCTTTCTCGCACGAGGGTGGGCGTACTTGTAGACCTCCTTGAGGTGCTCGCGGGTGACATGCGTGTAGACCTCGGTGGTGGCGAGGTCGGCATGGCCGAGCAGCTCTTTGATGGCCTGTATGTTGCCTCCTTCGTTCAGGAGATGGGTGGCGAAGCTGTGGCGGAACACATGTGGGCTGATGCGGTCGGCGTTGGAGAGCAGAGACATGTATTTTTTCACGGTGTTATAGATGTCCTGCGGGGTGATTTGCCTACCGCGGCGACCCACAAAGAGCCATTCGCTCGCTCCTTTTTCCTCCTCCTTTAACGCGACATATTGTTTAATATTGTGTGCCAGTTCAGATTCTATAGGTATAATTCTCTCTTTATTTCTCTTTCCCAACACTTTAATGGTCAAAGAAGAGTAGTCGACAGCATTCACCTTGAGTCCTGCCAGCTCGGAACGACGGATGCCCGTCTCATAGAGCAGGCGCAGCATAAGCTTGTCGCGCTGGCCGACGAAGTCGTCGGGGAAGAGTCCTTCGTCATAGAGGTGTTCCACCTCGCCCTCCTTGAAGAAGACGGGGAGGCGCTTGGGCTGACGCGGAGCCGACACCTTGGCCATGATATCGGTGTCGAAGAGACCGTGGCGCCGCAGGTAGCGGAAGAAACTGCTGAGCGACGAGAGGCGGCGCTTGACGGTGCCGGGGTTCTCACCGCGGTCCATGTGCTCCATCTGCCACGAGCGCACCTCGCGAGCCTTAACCTCTTCAAGGTCTGTAATACCCTGACTGGAGAGCCATTGCGAAAAGTCGCGCAGGTCCTCTGTATAGTTGTATACCGTCCCCGGCGCCATGCGACGCTCGTTGGCGATATAGCCGTGGAACCGTTCTATGGCCTCATCTACTCGCATTTAAAGGAGTCGCCGCCTTCGACGAACTCTTTCATCTTGGCCTCGTCGTTCTCATATTTCTCGTAGGCCATCTTGATCATTTCGCCCCATTCCTCGATACAGGCCTCAGCTTCGGCCGCCTTAGTATCGTCTTTCGCAAGTTTCTGGCATTCGCAGGCTTTCTGGGCAATCTTCTTTCCTTCGGCAGCAGGGCCACCGGAACATCCAACCACGACGGCTACAAAGGCCAATGCACTCACAGACAATAATACTTTCTTCATCATATCGATTAGGTTTTTAATTTTTTGCAAAATTACTAAACTTTTTCCAATCTTGCAAATTTTTTTTCGCATAATAAAGATTTATCCGTGGCGACACAATAAAAAAAACTTTTTAGAGTTACGCTAAAAATATATAAATACTATTACCATGGATATCAATACCCTCAACATCGATGAAAGTGCCAAGCTGAATGCCAAGGCTTGGCTCGAAGGTGAATATGACGAGGCCACCAAGCAGGCCATCCGCGACATGGCGGAGAATAACCCCAACGAGCTCAACGAGAGCTTCTACCGCAACCTGGAGTTCGGCACCGGCGGCCTGCGCGGCATCATGGGCGTGGGCACCAACCGCATGAATAAATACACCGTGGCCATGGCCACCCAAGGCTTGGCGAACTACGTCAGAAAGGTCGTAGAGTCAGAAAGTCATAAAGTCGCAGAGTTAAGGGCCGCGGTATCGCACGACAGCCGCAACCACAGCCGCGAGTTTGCCGAGATTACCGCCAATGTCCTTGCCGCCAATGGCTTCAAGGTCTACCTCTTCGACGGCATGCGTCCCACGCCGGAGCTGAGCTTCGCCGTGCGCCACTTCAACTGCCACACCGGCGTGATGCTCACCGCCAGCCACAACCCCAAAGAGTATAACGGCTACAAGGCCTATTGGAGCGACGGCTGCCAGCTCACCGCCCCGCACGACACCGCCGTCATCGACGAGGTACTGAAAATCAAACATCTGAGTGACGTGAAGATGAGCGGTGGCGAGAAAAATATCACCATCATCGGCGAAGAGGTCGACAAGGTCTTCCTGGCCCGCGTGGAAGCCAACAGCCTCAACCCCGAAGTCATCAAGAAGCACCACGACGTGAAGATCGTCTACACCCCTCTCCACGGCACAGGCATCACCCTCATCCCGCGCATGCTGAAACAGCTGGGCTTCACCAATGTCAATATCGTGGAGGCGCAGGCCATCCCCGACGGCAACTTCCCCACCACCCCCTCTCCCAACCCCGAGGAGAAGGCTGCCATGAAGATGGCCGTGGAGCTGGCCAAGGATATCGATGCCGACATCGTCTTTGCCAGTGACCCCGACGCCGACCGCGTGGGCGTCGCCGTGAAACGTCCCGACGGCGAGTGGATGCTCCTCAACGGCAACCAGACCATGAGCGTCCTCATCTACTATATCGTCAAGCAGTGGCAGGAGAAGCAGCTGCTCACCGGCAACGAGTTCATGGTGAAGACCATCGTCACCAGCGAGCTGCCCGCCGACATCGCCACCCGCTCCGGTATCAAGATTTACGACGTGCTGACGGGCTTCAAGTTCATCGGAGCTAAAATCCGCGAGCTCGAAGGTGTCGAGCAGTTCATCGCCGGCGGCGAGGAGAGCTACGGCTACATGATTGGCGACTTCGTGCGCGACAAGGACGCCGTGGCCGCCTGCTCGATGATTGCCGAGATTGCCGCCTGGGCTCTTGAGAACGGCAAGACCTTCTTCGACGTGCTCGTCGACATCTACAAGGAATACGGCTTCTACAAGGAAGGCCTCGTCAGCGTGGTGCGCAAGGGCAAGAGCGGCGCCGAGGAGATACAGCAGATGATGCGCGACTACCGCAGCAACCCGCCCGCCGAAATCGACGGCGAGAAGGTGGTGTGCATCAAGGACTACCAGACCCACGAGAGCAAGGACCTCGTCAGCGGCAAGGTCACCCCCATCGACCTGCCGAAGAGCAACGTGTTGCAGTTCTTCACCGACAAAGGCAACAAAGTCACCGTGCGTCCCAGCGGCACCGAGCCCAAGATCAAGTTCTACTTCGGCGTCAAGGGCGACCTCTGCTGCAAAGAGAACTTCGACAAGACCAACGAAGCCCTCGATGCCAAGATTGAGTCCATCAAGAAGAGCATGAACCTGGTGTGAAGTGACTGAGTGACTGAGTGGCTGGGTGACAAAGTGTAATGGAAGATGAATCTGCCGAGTAAGATACTGGAGGAGGCCGTCGAACAACTGGCCACATTGCCAGGCGTAGGAAAACGCTCGGCTTTGCGCTATGCGCTCTTCCTCATGAACGAGGAGGAGAGCAAGGTGCGCGATCTCTCCGAGGCCTTGCTGCGTCTGAAGACCCACCTACACCACTGCCGCCACTGCCACAATGTCAGCGACACCGAGGTGTGTCCCATTTGCTCATCGGAGAAACGGCAGCGAGGCATCGTCTGCGTGGTGGAGAACGTGCAGGACGTGATGGCTGTGGAGAACACACAACAGTATCGCGGCCTCTACCATGTGCTGGGCGGTGTCATCTCGCCCATCGACGGCATCGGTGTTCATGATCTCGAGATAGCCTCGCTCGTCCGACGGGTGCAGACCGGCGACCCCTACCCTGTCGAGGAGGTCATCCTGGCCCTCCCCACCACCATGGAGGGCGACACCACGAACTACTATATCAACAAACTGTTGCAGCCCCTGGGAGTGAAGGTCACCACGCTGGCCCGCGGTGTCGCCGTGGGCGACAGCCTGGAATATGCCGACGAGATCACCCTCGGCCGCAGCATCATGCACCGAATACCATTTGAAGGATGAAAACATTGTTTTTTATAGCCGCACTGCTGGGAATGCTCGGCTGTGGCAATCAGAACAATCCGAGTACTCCGAATAATCAGAATAATCGGAATACTTTGTCTGCCGAGAGTGACAGCCTCTCTCTCGACGAGGACATCGGCATGATGCTCCTCGTGGGCTTCCGCGGCACGGAGATTGACAGCAATAAGAACATCGAGATTGTCAGCGCTCTGCGCGACTACCATGTGGGCAGCGTCATCCTCTTCGACTACGATGTGCCCACTGGCACCCGTGGACGCAATATCAAGAGCCCCGAGCAGTTGAAAGAGTTGTGCAGACAGCTGCGGTCGTTCAACCCCAACCTGTTGATCGGCATTGACCAGGAAGGTGGCTACGTGTCGCGTCTGGCCACACGCTACGGTTTCCCTCGCATCCTGTCGGCACAGAAATGTGCCGCCAAGGGCGACGACACCGTGCGTTACTATGCCGACCTGACAGGCCAGATGCTTGAAGAGATAGGCATCAACCTCGACTTCGCCCCTGTGGCCGACGTCAATGTCAACCCCCGTTGCCCCGTCATCGGCGGCATCGAGCGCAGCTTCTCCAGCGACCCGAAGACAGTAGCACGCTGCTGCGGAATATGGTGCGATGAGCTGGCACAACATCATGTGGTGAGTTGCCTGAAGCACTTCCCCGGCCATGGCAGCGCCACCGGCGACACTCACAAAGGCCTTGTCGATGTAAGCAAAACCTGGCAACGCCGCGAACTGGATCCCTACCGCACACTCATCACCCATCACTCATCATTCATGATTATGACCGCCCATGTCATCAACCGCCAACTCGACCCCTCTGGGCTCCCCGCCTCCCTCTCATCCAAGATTACCTCCTACCTGCGCGACAGCCTCGACTTCCAAGGGGTCATTGTCACCGACGACCTTGCCATGGGCGCCATCGTCAACCAGTACAACTTCGAACAAGCCGTCCGGCTGTCCGTTCTAGCAGGTGCCGACTTGCTGTGTCTGAGCAACAACGGCGGCACCTACGACATCAATATGGTCCCCAAAGCTGTGGAAGTCATCAAAAAGATGGTCGACAACGGTGAAGTGGGCGAAGAGAGAATCCGCACAAGTGCCAACAGAATCAGAGCACTAGCATATTTTTCAAAATAATCCGAAAAAAAGTGTATATTTGCACCTATCAAATAAAGAATAAACAATAATATAAATACTTGAACATTATGGCAAAAGAAGTGAACGACGCCGATGCCCTGAAGCTGGAAAAACTGAAAATCCTCCAGAGCACCCTCGACAAGATAGAAAAGAACTACGGCAAGGGCTCCATCATGAAGTTGGGCGACCGTCCCGATGAGCAGCTCGACGTCATCTCCACCGGCAGCATCAGCCTCGATATGGCCCTCGGTGTCGGAGGCTTCCCCCGTGGCCGCGTCATCGAGATTTATGGTCCTGAGAGCTCCGGTAAGACCACCCTGGCCATCCATGCCATCGCCGAATGCCAGAAAGCCGGCGGCATCGCCGCCTTCATCGACGCCGAGCATGCTTTCGACAGCTTCTATGCCAAGAAACTGGGTGTCGACATCAACAACCTTCTGGTCTCGCAGCCCGACAACGGTGAGCAGGCCCTCGAGATTGCCGACAACCTCATCCGTTCCGGTGCCATCGACATCATCGTCATCGACTCCGTGGCCGCCCTCACCCCCAAGGCTGAAATCGACGGTGACATGGGCGACAGCAAGGTGGGCCTCCAGGCACGCCTCATGAGCCAGGCCATGCGCAAGCTCACCGCCACCATCAGCAAGACCAACTGCTGCTGCATCTTCATCAACCAGCTGCGTGAGAAGATAGGTGTCCTCTTCGGCAACCCCGAGACCACCACCGGTGGCAACGCTCTGAAATTCTACGCCTCCGTGCGTATCGACATCCGCCGCACCCAGGCCATCAAGGACGGCGACCAGAATATCGGCAACCGTGTGAAGGTGCGCGTGGTGAAGAACAAGGTGGCCCCTCCCTTCCGCCAGTGCGAGTTCGACCTCATGTTCGGCGAGGGCATCAGCAAGCTGGGCGAGATTATCGACCTCGGTGTCGACCTCGACATCATCCACAAGAGCGGCTCATGGTTCAGCTATGGCGAGAGCAAGCTGGCCCAAGGACGTGAAGCCCTCAAGCAACTGCTGCGCGACAACCCCGAGCTCACCGACGAGCTCGAAGGCAAGATCCGCACTGCCCTCAAGGAGAAACAAGCTGAAGAATAAGTCCCTAGAAACCCTAAGGACCTTAAAGACCCTACCGACATGTATATCATCGACGAAGCACGCGAAGAGCGCGACATACAGGCCAAATACGACGAGCTCATCGAAGCCTGCCGTGCGCTGAAGCCCCTCACCCCCGAGGAGGAGTCCAATATCTTCCGTGCCTTCCAGATGGCCAAAAAAGCCCATGCCGGCACCCGTCGCAAGAGTGGCGAGCCTTATATCTTCCACCCGCTGGCAGTGGGCCTTATCGCCGCCAAGGAGGTGGGCCTCGGTCCCACGGCCATCATTGCCGCCCTGCTCCACGACGTGGTGGAAGATACCGACATCACCCTCGATGAGTTGCGTATGGTCTTCGGCGACCGCGTGGCCCGTATCGTCGACGGCGTCACCAAGATAGAGGATGTCATGCTCCTCCAGCAGTCAGAGTCCACGCAAGCGGAGAACTATCGCAAGATATTGCTCTCCATGTGCAACGACGCCTACGTCATCTTCCTCAAGATTTGCGACCGGCTGCACAATATGCGCACCCTCGGCTCCATGAAGGACACCAAGAAGCTAATCATCGCCTCCGAGACTTCCTACCTCTACATCCCCCTGGCCCATCGTCTGGGACTCTACACCATCAAGACCGAGCTCGAGGAGCTGGTGATGAAGTATACCAATCCAGAGAAATACGACGAGATAGCCGCCAAAATTGCCGCCACTGCCGACAAGGGAGCCAAACTCCACGAATGCCTCGTCGACCCTGTACGCGAGATGCTCAACAAGGAGGGCTACAGCTATTCCCTCAAGACCCGCGTCAAGTCGGTCTACAGCTGTTGGAAAAAGATAGAGAACAAGCATGTCTCCTTCGAGGAGATTTTCGACCTCTACGCCATGCGTATCATCCTTCACGGCGTGCCGCGCGAGAAAGAGAAGGAGGAATGCTTCAAGGTCTACGCCCTCATCTCGCAACAGTTCGACCCCAACCCCACCCGCTTCCGCGACTGGATTACCCACCCGAAAAACAATGGCTATGAGAGTCTCCAGACCACCGTCATGACTCCCATAGGGACCTGGGTCGAAATCCAGATACGCACCGAACGCATGGACACCATCGCCGAGAAAGGTATGGCGGCCCATTTCCTCTACAAGGAGGCCCACCCCGAGGAGAACATCGAGCACAACCCTGTCGAGGAATGGCTCCAGCAGATTCGCACCTCCCTCGAACAGAGCGACAAGAGCGCCCTCGACCTCGTCGAGGAATTCAAGGAAAGCCTCTATACCAAAGAGATATATATCTTCACCCCTCGCGGCCGCACCGTCACCCTGCCCTCGCGCAGCACAGTGCTCGACTTCGCCTACGCCATCCATACCGACCTCGGCCACCACTGCATCGGCGCCAAGGTCAACGCCCGCGTCGTCAGCCGCAACGAACGCCTCCATACCGGCGACCAGGTCCAGGTGCTTACCACCGCCAACACCCTTCCCTCCGAGGAATGGCTCACGGAGTGCCAGACCCCTCATGCCAAAGAGGCCATCAAAGACTTCCTCCGCGCCAACAAGAAAAAATACACCTCCGAAGGACGCCAGAAACTGAAAGAATACTACAAAAACCTCCACCTGAAAGACACCCCTCAAAACTGGGGACAGCTCAAGCGCTTCCTCGGCAACCCCTCCGACATCGATGTGCTCTACGACCTCGCCGTAGGCGCCGTCTCCGAGCACCAGGTGGCCGAATGCTTCGGCAAGGCGCATCACGAACCCAACCTCATCTTCCTCGACCAATACAAGAAACTCACCACCCCCTTCCTCCTCGACAAAGAATACGAGAACCTTCCCACCGAGACCGCCCCTTGCTGCAAACCAGTCCAAGGCGACCAGGTGGTAGGTATCGTCAAGAGCGACCGCATCGTCGTCCACCGTACCAACTGCCGAGAGGCCATGAAGGAGATGGCCAACCATGAGAACCGTACCATCCGTGCCAAATGGCGCCCCGGCGAACAGCTCGCCTTCCTCACAGGCATCTCCCTCACCGCCATCGACCGCAAAGGCCTCCTGCAGGAAATCACAAGCCATATCTCCAACGAGATGGGCCTCAACATGCGTGCCATCACCCTCGAGACCTCCGAGGGCGTCTGCCGCGGTATCATCATGTTCTACATCAACAATATCGACAGCCTCAACAGTCTGATAGAGAAACTCAAAGCCATCGATGAAATCGAAGACGTGCACCGCATCTGAGGCTCGGGAAGCTTTCCAGCGCCTAAGCGACATTCTCGACACCCTCCGCAAGGAGTGTCCGTGGGACAAGGTGCAGACCATGAAAAGCCTCCGTTACCTCACCATCGAGGAAGTCCACGAACTCAGCGAAGCCGTCGTCGCACAGTCGCGCGACGATATTAAGAAGGAACTCGGCGATGTGGCCATGCACATCCTCTTCTACTGCAAAATCGCCGAAGAGGAAGGGTTGTTCACCACTGCCGACGTCTACAATACCATCTGCGAGAAACTCATAGCACGCCATCCCTTCATCTATGACAAGGAGAACTACCATGGCGAGAACTGGGAACAGTTGAAGATGCGCGAAGGCCGCAAGAACGTCCTCGAGGGGGTCCCCGATAGTCTCCCCACCCTCGTCAAAACCGTCCGCATGCAGGAAAAGGTGGCCGGCAACACCGACAACACCGCCGAACCTGCCGGCATGACGGAAGAGGAGTTCGGCCAGAAACTCTTCGACCTCGTCGACTGGGGCCGCCGCCACGGCATCAATGCCGACGACGCCCTCGCCCTCGCCAACCGCCGCTTCAAAGAGCAGCATTTATAAATACATGATTTTTTGTTTCTTAGTACTATCTCCTCTGTACATCCTCTGTATATCCTCTGTACATCCTCTGTAGATGCTCTGTATAAAACGCAGAGGAAATGCAGAGAAAATATAGAAAAAACATCCAGAAAAAATGGCATCATAGCAATGTGGAAAGAAAAAAAAATTTTGCCAGTAAAAAATAAAGGTGTATTTTTGCCCCATATTTTACAATTAAGGAAACATAATTATATTAATATTAACCAAAACACTTTTTTATGAAAAAATTTACGTTTTTAACGGCTCTTGCGGCGCTGCTCCTGCTACCGTCGCTGGCCAACGCACAAAGCACCGACTGCACAAATGCAGTTGTTGTCACTGCCTCAACGCCCTTTACCGAGGGGTTTGAAAGTGGCAGCATGCCCGACTGCTGGACACAAAGTGGCTCCAGCTCCACCGAGTGGTCTGTTGCCACTGGCGACTACAGCTCCGCCACAGGAGCACATAGCGGCACCTACAACGCCAAGATTAACATCAATGCCTATTCGGGTGACAAAACACTCATCACACCCCTGCTGGACCTCAGCAGTATGTCCGCTGCCCAAATCACTTTCTGGCATGTGCAACGTGCATGGGGAAGCGATGTAGACGAGTTGACCGTCAAATACCGCACCTCCGAAAGCGGCACATGGACCACTCTCCAAACCTACACTTCTGCTTATAGCACCTGGACAGAGGAATCCATCATTCTGCCCAACACCAGTGCCACCTTCCAGATAGCCTTTGAGTGCAGTTCGCACTATGGCTACGGCGTAGGACTCGACGACATCACCATCGGCGCTCCTCCTACCTGTCTTGCCATCACCAACCTAAACGTCAGCAATATCACCACTGACAATGCCACTATCAGCTGGTCAGACCTCCTCAATGACAATAGCACCACTTACACCATAAGTTATTGGACCAATAACAACACCCCCACTGTTATTACTGGTATTAGCAACACTTCCTATACGCTCACCAATCTTGACGCCAATACCGGCTACAACTTCTCAGTGACAGCCAACTGTTCTTCCACCGATGCCTCTGTCCCCACAGAAGGTTCCTTTGCTACACTCTGCGGAGGCAGCACGTGCAACCTCACTCTTACTGGTGGTTACTACATCCAGTTCAAAATCTACCAAAACGGTGCTCTTAAAGGAACTTACAATCCCCAGGGTGGCAGCAGCACGGCAGAAGTCTGCAATTCCGATCCCGTAATAGTCGTTATCAACAACACTAGTTCCTATACGGCCTATAACTACTCTGTCACCGATCTGGCAGGAACCGTTTTGATGTCGGGCAACCTCAGCAGCAGTAACAGTATTACCGACACCATCGCCACCCCCTGCCCCACCTGCATCCCTCCGACGGCGCTGCAAATCGGCAGTGTGACCACGGATGAAATCCACATCTCCTGGACTCCTCGCAGCGACGCCACCCAGTTCATCGTCTACATAGGCGACTCACTGGTGAACGACAACGTCACCGATACTTTCTACACCTTCACCAACCTCAATGCAAACACTCTCTACACCGTCAAGGTGCAGAGCGTCTGCACTACCGATGACAGCTCCGCCATCGTTGGCACCAATGTTCGCACCGCCTGCGGCGCCATCACCCTGCCCTACATCGTTGATTTCGAAGATGCCGCCTACAACGGCGCCTGGTACCCCTGCTGGGACAGCGTTATCCATGCCGGCACCGACCCCTCGGTCAACGACCAAAACAGTCCCGCCAACCATACCCCGGGCGGCACCTATGCCATGTACCTCCAAGCCAATAATTCCCAGCACTACAATCTTGTGGTTTCACCTCAGGTCCCCCTGCCCGGCAACCAGATTTTTGTCAGTTTCTGGGCTCGAGTCACCTCCTCGAACAGTGCTTGGCTCAAAGCTGGCGTGATGACCAACCCACACGACACCAGTACCTTCATTCCCTTGGTGCAAGTGAGCGGCAATAGTTGGAACGAATACACCTTCACCACCTCGACCCTTGATCCCGACGCCACCTACTACATTGCATGGCTCGGCTATGGTGTTCCCTCGGGCTACTACTCTACCACTGCCTTCATCGGCAAATTCGACGACATTATCATCCGTCAGGACAACGGCTGCAACAAGCCCAATATGGCTGTCGTTGACAGCGTAGGCCCCTACACTGCCTACCTCACCTGGACCACCGGCGGAGCCACCGCCACCGCCTACGACCTCTTCTACGGCACGCTTAACAACATCGACAGCGCCGCCGTGGTGACCGTCACCGACCTGGACGACACCGTGCACTATACCCTCACCGACCTCCTGCCCCAGACCACCTACCATGCATGGGTGCGCACCGCCTGCGGCAGCGACAGCGCCGATGCCAAATACATTGGCAGCTTCACCACGCAGCTCACCTGCGCCCCGGTGCTGAACGCCACCATGAGCAACATCAGCTACACCGCTGCCCAGATTGAATGGGCCTACGACACCACCCAGGGCTTCCCCACCGAAGGCGTGCAGATTACGGTGGTGGACAACAACGACAACACCGTCGCTCCTGTGGTGGTTGAGGTTGAAGGCACCAGCCACACCCTCAACAACCTCGCCGCTGGCCACGGCTACACCGTCACTCTGCGCAACATGTGCCAGGCCGAAAGCCAGATGGACACCGCCGCCGCCGTTAACGTGAGCTTCATGACCCTGTCGTGCAGCGAGATTGCCAGCGACGGCAACACCAACAACTACATCCCCACCCACACCTACTACGGCAACACCTATTGCCAGATGCTCTATCTTGCTTCCGAGATGCCAAATGTAAACTCCATCAATGGTATTGCCTTCAATGTGGTCACTCGAAATAGTACCAATAACCAGAACCGCCAGTTCGATGTATATGTCAGACATCTCGACACCATCGCCTTCAACGGCAACAATTATTTCCCTGTCGACTCGACGATGCTTTACGCTGCCAACGTCACCTTCTCTACCGCCTCCGCAGGCTGGCAGGTCATTCCCTTCGACAGCACCTTCGTCTATAATGGCACCAGCAACCTGCTGATTACAATCAACGACCACACCAACGGATATGGAACTGCCGCTTCTTTTGCCAGCATCAGCGCTCCGAACCGCGGCAAATATTCCTACCGCGACAACACTCCCTGGACTCCATCCATCATGACAGATGGCAATAACCTCAACATGATTCCTGCCGTGCGCTTTGTGGCCGACTGTGAAGTGCCTTCCTGCTTCGCTCCCATGCTGACCCTTGGCACGGTGGACAGCACCTCCATTGCCGTCACCTGGGTCTCCACCGGCACCGAAAGCGAATGGGCCATTGGCTACAAAGCCGAAGGTTCCAATACCATCACTTGGGCTGACAACACCGTTACCGACTTCGCCTATACCTTCACCGACCTTACCCCCAATACTTTCTACACCCTCTATGTGGGCTCGCTATGCAATGGCGACACCCTCACCGCATCTGTTAGCGCCAAGACTTCCTGCGCCGCAATCAGCCTGCCCTATAGCACCAGCTTTGAAGGCGACGTGGTGAACGAGGCCCCTTCCTGCTGGACAGTGGTCAACAGCTACAACTATGGCACATACGACCCCACCACATGGGATTACATCTATGTGGACTACCCCGCCGTCTCCACCG
The DNA here is from genome assembly GCA_045222295.1 of Bacteroidales bacterium. GTDB lineage: Bacteria > Bacteroidota > Bacteroidia > Bacteroidales > P3 > Colimorpha. The sequence goes on from JBGUXP010000006.1 coordinate 26,132, forward strand.
GTGCCCACACTGGCAGCAACTCGCTGGGCTTTGTCTCGGACAATGTGAGCACCCTCATCGCCAGCAGCCCCCTGCCTGCCAACGGCGAGGCTCTGTTGGTCTCCTTCTGGGCCCAGACCAACGATGACGGCGGCTATGCCACCCTCACCCTCGAAGCCGGCCTGATGACCAACCTCGCCAGCGCCAGCACCTTCGTGCCCATGGTGACCCTCACGGGCAGCAACGACTATGCCATCCACGAGTTCGTCACCCCTGAGCTCAGCTCCGACAGCACCTACTACCTGGCCTTCCGCTACAATGCTAGCAATTCCTATGGCAATGCCGATGTCGACGACATCGAGATTCGCCTCGACGACGGCTGCCACCGCTCGACCAATGTCGTTGCCCTCGGCACCTCAGTCGACGAGATTGACGTCACCTGGACCAACGACAACCTGACAAACGAATATGCCGTCCGCTACCGCGTGCGCGGCACCAACCTCTGGACAACCCTTACCAATATCTACACCACCAGCACCACACTCACTCTTCTCGACACCGCCACGGCCTACGAAATCATGATAGGTACCGTCTGCTCCATCGACACACAGTGGACCGTCGCCGTCACAGCCAAGACCACCTGCGCCCCCATGGTGCTGCCCTACAGCAACTCGTTCGAGAACGACATCCCCGGCGACATGCCCGCCTGCTGGAACAACAGCGGCGCTACGGAAACCGACTACTATGGCAACACCTATCCCTCGGTGCTTGACGAAGAAGCCCATACTGGAGACAACGCCCTGGTCTTCTCCTATATCAACGGCACCAGCATCGTCAGCAGCGAGGCCGTACCGCTGCCTGGCGACAGCATCCATGTGAACTTCTGGGCCAAGGTGGATAACAGCCCCTACTATGCAAGCCCCCTGATTGAAGCCGGTGTGATGACCAACCCCACCATCGACACTACCTTCATCCCCTTCGACACCGTCACCGCCACCAGCTACCAGATGTACGAATTCAACACCAGCGCTCTGAACCACAATGAGATCTATTATGTGGCTTTCCGCTACACCTCCTCTACCAACAACTATCTCTCCGCTTACGTCGACGACATCAACATAAGCCTCTTCGAGGGCTGCATGTATCCCACCAACCTCGTGGCTACTCCCTCGGGCAACAGCGTGAGCCTCACCTGGAGCAACACTGGCTCGACAACCAACTTCGCCATCCAGTACCGTGCCGCTGGCGACACCACCTGGACTGCCCTTAACAATGTCTCCACCACCACAGCCTCCATCAGCAACCTCGACGCCTCGACGGCCTACGAGGTGCGAGTGGGTACCGTCTGTGGCACCTCCACCCTCTGGACCAGCACCTCCTTCCAGACCGACTGCGGCCTGCTGCCAGTGCCCTACGCCGAGGACTTCGAAGCCTACGCCCGAGACGTGATGCCTCCCTGCTGGATATGGTCGTCAACCTACGCCACTCACGATGACGGCGGCGTCTTTCTGAAAGCTTACCATGGCGGCGGCAGCGAATATGTCGTATTGCCTCAACTCGACGGCGCCATCAGCAAACTCAAGGTTGAATTCGACACCAAGGTCGGCACCATTGCCGAACGCGACGGTATCCTTATCGGCGTGACCGATGCCAGTGGCACCCTGTTGGCGTGGCTCGACACTCTCCAGGATCCCAATTTCTCGCGCAACAATCACTTCCGTAAAACCGTCTACTTCCCCAGTTATATCAACAGAATTCCCGCTGGAGCTGCTCGTGTGGCCTTTGCCCAGTACCGCAACTGGAACGAATGGGCTCTGATTGACAACATCAACATTGAGGTGCTACCCGACTGCTACCCCGTCGACAACCTCGTTGGCCACAACCTTGACGATATCGAGAACACCACCTTCACCTGGACTCCCATGGGCGGTGCCACCCAATGGCAGGTCTATGTCGACACTATGACTGTGGATATCGACTCCCTCGCCAACCTCCCAGAATCCCTCTTCGTCGATGTCTACGAACCCTCCTATACCCTCCCCATCGGAATGATTCAGGGCGGCGGCATCTACAACTTCTTCGTGCGCAGCAACTGTGGTCAGTTCCAAAGTACCTGGGTGAAGAATGAGTTTGGTGCCGGCACCATCATCATGGACCAAGCGACCGACACGGTCACGGGTTGCGGCTTCGTGGTCTACGACAACGGCGGCCCCATCCGCGGCTATGAGGCACCCAGCAGCAACGAGCTGGTGCTCCGCACCGAAAACGTGGGTAGTCAGCTGCAGATTTTCGGCGGCAAGTTCGGCTTCGGCACCTCGCCTGCCACTTTGACTGTCTACGACGGCGAAGGCACCACAGGTGCGGTCCTCTTCACCTATAACACCGTCGACGGCCGCGACACCATGCTCAACACCATCCTAGCCACCTCCACCACCGGCTCGCTGACCATCACCTTCTCTGTCTCCGGCAATCTGGCTCACACGGGCTACGAACTCTACATCCGCTGCACCGATGGCGCCCTCTGTCCGCGTCCCACCGAGCTGCAGGCCACGATGACCTCCGAGTCCACAGCCACCGCCACCTGGACAGGTACCGCTTCGAACTATAACTTCTACTACCGTGCCCGCAATGCCGCCACCTGGCTGCGCATACCCACAACCACCAACAGCGTCAATCTGACGGGTCTGACGGCCGACACGGTATACGACATGTATGTCATAGCCATCTGCTCGGCTACCGACAGTTCTTCGGCCAGTGCCACGCGCCAGCTGCACACCGTTTGGACCAACCCGCAGCCCGAATGCGACATCGTGACCAATGTCACCGTCAGCGACATCACCGTCACCTCCGCCAAGGTAGCCTGGACGGCTCCCGCTGGTCAGACCCGTTGGGAGATTAATTACGGTGTCAACACCGTCGAAGTCACCACCAACCCCTACACTCTCACCAGCCTCTCCGACAGCACTACCTACACCGTCAAGGTGCGTGCCCTCTGCGGCGAAGGAATGGCCAGCGAATGGAGTGACGTTACCTCCTTCACCACCCTCCACCAGCATGAAGGCATCGACGATGTGAACGCCAGCCATATCGCCCTCTTCCCGAACCCTGCCAGCAGCACGGTGACCCTTATGGGTATCGAAGGCCCGGCAACGGTATCGGTGGTCGACATGAATGGCCGCGAAGCCGGCAAGTGGACCGTGATCAACGGTAAGCTCACCATTGACGTCACAGACTTTGCCCAAGGTGCCTACTTCGTCCGCATCGTCGGCGAACAGGTCAACGCCATTCGCAAGCTCATCGTCAGATAACCCTCCTCACAGTTGCGGCGGCCTTCGCCGCCGCAACTTATACCCACAAAAAAAGCCCCGCCGATTGGCGGGGCTTTCTGTTTTTACGCTTGATACTTATTTCTTCTTTGCAGCGGCCTTCTTGGCGGGAGCCTTTTTAGTGACAGCCTTGGGAGCGGCGGCTTTCTTGGCGGCAGCCTTAGGAGCAGCAGCCTTCTTAGCAACGGGCTTGGGGGCAGCAGCCTTCTTGGCCACGGTTTTTTTATTGTAGCGCTGGCAATCCATGGGGGTGACGCAGGTGCCGGTAGCACGGGCTACGAGGATACGCTCCTCGAGGACCTCGGCGGCGCTGGCGCTGATCTCCGGCAGGGTGCGGATGACCTTGTAGGCCTCGAATTTCATCTTGCGGCTGGTGTTACCAACATGGGTAATCTCGCCATAAGCCTCGATATAGTCGCCGGCATAGACAGGAGCCTTGAACTCCACCATGTCGTAGGCACAGAAGAGACCTTCGTCGCCATCCTGCTTGATGAGAAGCTCGGTGGCCACATCACCAAAGAGATGAACCATGTGGGCGCCATCAACGAGATTTCCACCGTAGTGGGCGTCCTTGGCGCTCATGCGGACGCGAAGCATAGATGTAACTGCCATAATGTTTTCTTATTTTTTGATGATATAATCGACAAAGATGCCGGGGGTCTTGACATTCTCGGGAGAGATGGAACCAGTTTTGACAATCTCCTGGGGCTCGACGATGACGGTGTCGGCGGCGGTGGCCATCATGGGGCAGAAGTTCTGGCTGGTGCCCTTATATACGAGGTTACCTTCCTCATCAGAGATGTTGGCGCCAATGATGGCGACATCAGCGTGGACGGGTTTCTCGAGAAGATACTCCTTGCCGTCGACGGTGATTTTCTGCTTGCCATTCTCAACCACAGTGCCAAGACCGGTCTGAGTGAGGACTCCACCGAGACCAGCACCGGCGGCGCGGATCTGCTCGGCCAAAGTGCCCTGAGGCTGAAGGGTCACCTTCAACTCGCCAGCATTCATCTGATCGATAGTGTTGTTATTGGTGCCGATATGGGTGGCGATGAGTTCCTTCACCTGATGGTTGGTGATGAGCTTGCCCACGCCCACCTCAGGATAGGCGGTATCGTTGCAGATGATAGTGAGGTCCTTAACGTTGCGGGCAACGAGCTCGTCGATGAGAGCGATGGGGTTACCCACTCCGAGGAAACCTCCAACCATAACGGTCATGCCGTCGTGAATTTTGTCGGCGGCCTCTTTTACTGTGACAAATTTGTTCATGATATATACTATTTTACTTATTGTTGCGTTATTAAAATCAAAGTGCAAATATACTACATTTTTTGCAATCCGAAAAAAAAAATTTGCACAGATGACGAAATATGAGTATTTTTGCATCTGAAAACTAACAAGAAAAAGGTAATGAAGAAACTGATTTTGGGGCTTGTTATCATGCTTTTTGGCGCTGTCGCGAGTGCCCAGGAATTCATAGAGCCTGTTGAAAAATGGAAAGTCTCCGAGGTGTGGGGAAACAACTACCACGGTTGGGCGTTCCATCAGGACGTGACCGTCGATTTCACCGTTGAGGGCCAGGACGGCCGCTTCACCCCCACCGATGCCGAGATTGCCGACGCCGAAGCTCTGGTGCAGAAAAAAATCGCCTATGTCAACCGCGAGCACTACAATCAGGGAGGAATGTGCCCCATCATCGACGAGCACATGCGCTTGTATCGCCGCCAATATGTGGGTTTCACCAATGACCGCGGCGACCATATCATCTGGATGAGCGGCCTTTGGGATGACAATCTGAGCGACGAGAAGCTAGCCTCCGATATCATCCTCACCCGTGGCGGTTGCGGTCATTTCTGGCACATCAAATGCAACCTCACCACACGCAAAGTCTATGGCCTAGAAGTCAACGAGGAGGGCGATGTGCAACTCGTCCCGCGCGTCAAGAAACCCATGCCCCGCATCAGCAAGTCGAAATCCCGCGATAAAAAACAGAAAGTCCGCAAGACCGGCATCATCCATAGCCCTGAGGAGAAAGTGTTCAATTGATGGAGCTGAAGCCGCTCATACTTAAGTTCCTCAAGTTCGGAGTAGTCGGTGCCAGCGGCACCGTGATTGACTTTGGACTGACAGCTCTCTGCAAAGGCATCCTTGGTATACCGGAACTGCTGTCCAACGCCATTGGATTCACTCTTGCTGCCACAAGTAATTACTACCTCAACCGAGTATGGACGTGGAAAAGCACATCCAAAGATGTCGGTGTCGAATATGCCAAGTTCTTCTTCGTTTCCCTCCTGGGATTGGGACTCAACACACTCATCATATTCCTGTTGAAAGACATAAGCATCGTCCCGCGCTTTGTTGACACCACACTTGACTGGGATTTCTGGATTGCAAAAATCATTGCTACAGCCGTCGTGATGGTGTGGAACTTCATAGCAAACAACTTCTTCACCTTCCGGAAAAAGAGACTTTAACCAATTAACGCAATCACATATTAACACATTCAGATATGGAAATTCTGTCCAATAGAATTCTCAATATGGCCGAGAGCGAGACTCTCGCCATGACCGCCAAAGCCCGCGAGCTCAAAGCCCAAGGCAAAGATGTCATCAGTCTCTCCATCGGAGAGCCCGACTTCAACACTCCCGAGGTGGTGAAGGAAGCCGCCAAGAAGGCCATCGACGACAACTTCACTCACTATCCTCCCGTGCCCGGTTATGCAGATTTGAAAGAAGCTATCTGCACCAAGTTCAAACGCGACAACGGACTGGAATACAAGCCCGATCAGATTGTCGTCTCTACTGGTGCCAAGCAGAGCCTGTTCCAGGTGGTGCAATGCCTCATCAACCCCGGCGACGAGGTGATCATCCCCACCCCCTTCTGGGTCTCCTACAAGGAGTTCGTCCGTCTGGCTGAGGGTAAGTGCGTCTTCGTGAAGACCAATCTAGAGAACGACTTCAAGGTCACTCCCGAGCAACTTGAGGCAGCCATCACCCCCCGCACCAAACTCATCATGTTCTCCTCGCCCAGCAACCCCACCGGCATGCTCTACACCAAGGAGGAACTGAAGGGTATCGCCGAAGTGGTGGCCCGTCACGAGAACCTCTTCGTCATGGCCGACGAGATTTATGAGCACATCAACTTCGTGGGCAAACACGAGAGCATCGCCCAGTTCCCCGAGGTCAAGGAGCGTGTCATCACCGTCAACGGCGTCGCCAAGGGTTTCGCCATGACCGGCTGGCGTATCGGCTTCATCGCCGCCCCCACCGTCATCGCCAAAGCTGCCAACAAGTTGCAAGGCCAGGTAACCAGCGCCACCTGCTCCATCGCCCAGAAAGCCACTGTCTGCGCCATGCTTATGGATCCCAAGACCAGCAAAGACATCATCGACATGCGCAATATCTTCCAGCAGCGCCGCGACATGGTCTACAAACTCCTGTGCGACATCCCCGGGCTGAAAGTGCGTCTGCCGCAGGGTGCCTTCTACTTCTTCCCCGACGTTAGCGCCTACTATGGCAAGTCGTTCAACGGCAAAAAGATTGAGAACTCCACCGACATGGCATTCTACCTCCTCAACGAAGCCAACGTGGCCACCGTCATGGGTTCCGCCTTCGGCGACGACAGCTGCATCCGCCTCTCCTATGCCACCTCCGAGGACCTCCTCCGCGAAGCCCTCCGCCGCATCAAGGAAGCCTTTGCCAAACTGCAGTAAACTGGTACACAGGCACCCTTGCCTGCGAAAAACACAGCGGGCCGCCCCCATCTGGACGGCCCGCTCTTTTTTATCATTACCACAAATCCGCGGCGTGGTAGAACCCCAGTGGTCCTCGGTGGAAGACCACCATCACCGAGTCGCCGCCATAGATGTTCGACCGCTTGCCCAGGCGATACTGTATATAGCCTTTTTCGGGCTCGGAGACAGCTACACAGCACGTATATATATTCCCCCGTCGGGTAATGTGTACATACGATTCCTCCACTGTAGCGTGGCTTATGATGTCCTCGTCGCTGGCCAGCATCCGGTCCACGCTGAAGACGGCAAACATCAGCAGCCCCATAGCCACCATGTTGATACATACCGTCGGGAAGAAGCCCCACCATCGTTTCACCACCCGCAGCAGCATCAGTAGTCCAGCTATGGCCGCGGCAATAGCCAGGTAGGCCCACTCCGAGAGGGTGAACGGTGTGAGCGTTTCAGCGTAGTCGCACCAACCTATAGTAGCCACAATGACCAGCGCTATGCAGGCAACCACCCCCAACAGCATGAGTAGTGCATAGCCCACTCCGGAACAGCTGAAATCTATCCTGCGCAAGAAACTGCGCACATGCCACCACAGACTGTGCTTTACCACGTTGATGGTAGCCAGCAGGGTGAGCATCTCGTTGGGGTAGTTCACATAGGGGGCCTCGCCATCCGCCACGGCCTGCACCGTCTCCTCTCCCGTCTCCTCGTCTTCGTAGGCCATGTAGGAATAGCTGCGCCCCTTGGGGTCGACGATAGTCAGGCAGTCGGCCAGAGGATGGTCAAAGCCTATATAGAGCATCCTACCCCTCGGCAATCCTCCCATGCTGTCGGCGCCAAGGCGTATCCATGCCCGCAGGGTAACGTCGGGGCTTCCGCCAAAGGCGCGCTTGAGGGCCAGGCAGAGCCCTTGGAAGTCCCACGCATGGCAGCGGTGGTCAGGACGCAGGGCGAAACAATCGGTGCGACGCGTGGCGAAGACTTCCAGCGTGCTGATGCTGCTGCCCTCACTGCGCATCTCCCGTGCCACATGTCTAGCCACACGCTCCACCGCATCCTGCGTTGCCCATTGTATCAGAATAAGTTCCCTCATCGTAACAATGCGTCAATTCATCTGCAAAGATACGAAAAAAACATAGAAGAATATCTTTAAAAAAACTGATGTCCAGTTGATGCCAACTACCTACAAACCAGTTACCAACTCCTTACCAACCCCTACCCAAGTCCTACCATGGTAGGAGTTGATAGGGTGATGATAGGGCGCTGGGTGGGCGTTCCTATCTCTTGATTACAAAAAAGGGGCCTGGCAATAGTTGCCAGGCCCCAAGGATTTTGTTCCATACGTTTTTAGTCAGCCTCATAGATGAGGAACTTTGCCTCCTCGGGGACCCAAATGAAGAGTAGCGGGTCTTTGTCGTGCTTCTTGCTAATCCAGCAGCCGCCGTTCTCGGGGTCGATAACCATGTTGCAGTATTTGCGGTGGATTTTCTGCTCGGCCAGCAGGTGGTCTTCCTTGTCATAGACCTGGAGGAAGGTCTCTCCGCCGTCCTTGACGATGGCATACATCACATCGCCGCTGATGCCGTAGGTAACCATGTCGACACTGTAGGTTTCCTTCACGTAGTCGCGCACCACAACCACATCGGTCACATGGTAGTCATACCAGTAGCTGTTGCAGTAGAGCCAGAAGCCGGGCCAGAACAGGGGACGCAGGGGCAGCGGATCCCAGAAGATGGGATGACAGTGAACCACATGGCCATGCCAAGGGTGATAGAAATAGGGGGCGGGGTGGATGGGACGGTGGCTCGGTGGCATGGGTCCGGGACGGCCGGGACGTGCATAGCCGCCGCTACGAGCACCAGGGTTGGAGGAGGGGCGCACATAGCCCGAAGGGATGGGTCTGTCAGAACTAGCCGGTGTAGCCATGGCACCACGCGAAGGGGTGGTACTTGAAGCCGCTGAGCTTCTTGCCGGGCCATTGCTGGTTCCCATAGTGCGGCTAGGGACACCATAGCTGCCACTACGGGCAGGCGTGCCCAGCGACGAACTGCTACGGCTGGAAGACGAAGAACTGCTGCGGCTAGGAGCACTGTAGCTGTTGCTACGGCTAGGGGTATTGAAACTGCGGCTAGAACTCGACGAGCTACGGCTGGGCGTACTAATAGTGCTACGGCTCGGACTGCTGAAGCTACTACGACTGGAACTCGAACTGCTGCGACTAGGACTACTGAACGAAGAGCTACTGCGACTCGGGCTTGAGCTCGACGAACGGCTCACCGAAGCACCGCCACCGCGACTACCGCCACCACCGCCAGGACGTTGTGCCAGTGCCGGCGTAAAACTCAGCGTCAGACCTATCATAGCCAATGCAATCAACTTTGAGGTTTTCATATCGTTTCTCCTTTCTTATTAGTTTTATTTTCATGTTCCTTTTCGATTGCAAAAATAGACAAAAAAACCGGGGAAATTTCCCCGGCCTTTACATATTTTTCCAGACGGTTAACCAATAGAGCACCCTGGAGTAACTATATCAGAAGGAGTTAAGAGCACCAAGCGGCCGTCTTTGTCTTCGGCGCTCAATATCATGCCTTGGCTCTCCACACCTTTGAGCTTTCGCGGAGGGAAGTTGGCGATGAAACAGACTTGCTTGCCTACCAACGCCTGCGGGTCGGGATAGTACTTGGCGATGCCGCTGACGATGGTCCTTGTTCCCATACCGTCTTCAATCTTGAACTGCAGCAGTTTGTCGGCCTTGGGGACCTTGCAGCATTCCAAGATGGTACCCACACGGATATCCATCTTGCCGAAGTCGTCGATGGTGACGTTCTCCTTCACCGCAGCGGGCTGCCAGGCATTGAGCTCGTTCTGGGCCTTGGTAGCCTGCAGTTTGTCGACCTGGGCCTGGATGGTCTCGTCAGAGATTTGCTCGAAGAGCAGTTCGGGCTGGTCAATCTGATGACCTTCCATGAGGATGTCGGCGCGACCAGCATCTTTCCAACCCATGGCGGGCAGGTTCATGATGCGGTGCATCTTGTCGGCCGTGAAAGGTAGGAAGGGGGCGCAGAGGACGGCCAGGTTGGCGCAGATCTGCAGCGAGAGGTTCATCACCGTGGCGGTGCGCTCGGGGTCGGTCTTGATGAGCTTCCAAGGCTCGGTGTCGGTGAGGTATTTGTTGCCCAGACGGGCGAGGTTCATCATCTCGGCAAGGGCCTCGCGGAAGCGGTAGGTCTCAATGCTGCGGCCAATCTTCTCTGGGAACGCAGCCATCTCCTTGACAACCTCCTGTTCCATCTCGGTCATCGGGCCACAAGCGGGTACCTTGCCTCCATAGAATTTATGGGTGAGAACCAAGGTCCTATTCACAAAGTTACCCAAGATAGCTACCAGTTCGCTATTGTTCTTCAGCTGGAAGTCTTTCCAGGTGAAGTCGTTGTCCTTGGTCTCAGGGGCGTTGCTGCAGAGGGTGTAGCGCAGCACATCCTGCTTGCCGGGGAACTCCTGCAGGTATTCGTGCAGCCAGACAGCCCAGTTGCGCGAGGTGCTTATCTTGTCTCCCTCGAGGTTGAGGAACTCGTTGGCAGGCACGTTGGCGGGCATGATATAACTGCCGTCGGCATGCAGCATCGAGGGGAAGATGATGCAGTGGAAGACGATATTGTCCTTGCCGATAAAGTGCACCAGCTTGGTGTCCTGGTCTTTCCACCATTTCTCCCAGTCGTCGCCCTTGAGCTGCTTGGTGAAGGAGATGTATCCGATGGGGGCATCGAACCAGACGTAGAGCACCTTGCCGTCGGCACCCTCGACGGGCACCTTCACGCCCCAGTCGAGGTCGCGTGTGACAGCACGGGGCTGCAGTCCCGCGTCAATCCACGACTTGCACTGACCATAGACGTTGGTCTTCCAGTCGCCCTTGTGACCCTCAAGGATCCACTCGCGCAGCCAAGGCTCGTCCTGGTCCAGCGGGAGGAACCAGTGCTTGGTCTCCTTGAGGACGGGCTTTGAGCCGCTGAGGGCGCTCTTGGGATTGATGAGGTCGGTGGCGTTGAGGGAGGTGCCGCAGGCTTCGCACTGGTCGCCATAGGCACGCTCGTTGCCGCAGTGGGGGCAGGTGCCGGTGATGTAGCGGTCGGCCAGGAAGCAGCCCGCCTCCTCGTCGTAGTACTGCATCGACACCTTCTCCACGAACTTACCCTCGTCGTAGAGCTTCTTGAAATAGGCAGCCGCCGTCTCATGGTGCTCCTTACTGGAGGTACGGCTGTAGATATCGAACGAGATGCCCAGCTCGGCGAAGCTGTCCTTGATAATCTTGTGATAGCGGTCGACGATGTCCTGCGGCGTACAACCCTCCTTGCGGGCCTTGATGGTGATGGGCACTCCATGCTCATCGCTTCCGCCAATGAACATCACCTGCTCGCCTTGGGCGCGAAGGTAGCGCACATAGACATCGGCGGGCACATAGACACCGGCGAGGTGACCGATGTGCACAGGACCGTTGGCGTAGGGCAGCGCCGAAGTGACGGTATAGCGCTTGTATTGCTTGTCTTTCTCTGTATAGATCATTGCTTTTCCTTATTGATATATGTATCCTTTCACCGTTCCATCACTGGCTGTTACGGTGGCAGGATAGCCGTTTTCGTAAGTGTAGGTGTAGGTTGTGGCGCCCTGACGAATGGGATAGCTGAAGAGGGGAACCATCAGCGCGGCGGAAACCCCTGCCTTGATGGTGGCACCGGCACTGTGGCTCTCGGACGTGATGTTGTTGGTCGAGAGTGTCGAAATGTCAATCTGACCGAGGAAGTGACGGAAGGGGTTGTGGTGACTGTCGTAGTCGTAGTCAGCAGTGTCGGAAAGGGTGATGTTGAAGACAATGGGGGTGTTGTCAGGCACATAAGCGAGATATGTGGCAAGGCTACCCAGATAATTCGCCAATGCCGAATTCATGATGGCTCCTTTCGTCGTATTGGCGTTAATACCCACATTCAGCCGTGCCTGAATCACATTGTTGCCCACCCATGAGAAGTCAATCCTTCCCGTAGCGTCGCTCAACGTTATGGCGGGTATATTAGCGCTATTGCCAGCGACCTGGCCAATCAAGGTATTGACCACGGGCAGAATCACAGCATCGTTGAACGTCAAGTCAAGACGGCTCACCTTGCCAGAGGTATTGCGCGACAATTGTGCCTCCACAAGCTGCACAGCATTTCTGGTGAGGGTGAGCTTGTTGACATGCTCTCCATTGTAATCAACAGCAAATGTGCCGTTCAGCAGGTCGCCAACCAACTCGATGTTGGAATTGTCGGCAAGGGTTACCGACTGCACCCGGTTGTCACTGCCATAGGTGAAGCTGCTTTGCGGCTCACCGGTGGAACTATTGTTGACGGCAATCAGTCGACCGGCCTGCCAAACCCATGACTCAACGGAGGTACCGTTCTCGGCAACAGACAGGATTCTCTTCCCAGGACCATACATACCCTCGACATCCAACTCCTCAAAAGTGACATCATCATCCGAATTGGAAGAAGACTTCTCATCATCTTTTGAGCATCCTGCCACACCCATCAAGGCGGCGGCACAAAGCAAGAACATTATCTTTTTCATCGCTTTCAGTTATTGGAGGCTATTCATTATTCTTTTTCTCGGAGGATTCCTCATCGAGGGTAATCTTTCCGGCCTGCAGCAGCACATTGTACCACGAGAAGAGCTTCTTGGCATCGGAAGCATGGACGCGGTCGCGGTCGTAGTCGGGCAGCACGGCAGCCAACAGGTCAAAGAGCTCCTTGCTTTCGGCTTTCTTGGGCTCGAACGCAGTGGCCTTGCCGTCGAGGTGTTTATAGATGGCCTGCATCACATCCTCCAAGGGACGCTCGTCGGTGTCGGTGAAGATGCGAATCTCACCCAGCGAGCTGATGCGGTCATTTTTGAAGACGGGGTATTTCTGTCCCGACACGAGGTTCATCACTACAGCGCCGCCTTTGGTCTGCGACACCAGTTCACTCAAATCCGGCTTTCCGGAAATCACTAAGATGTTTGATAAATCCATTCTAGTTTGTGTTTTTAGTTATTTGATTTGTAAAAAACGGAGTTTCGCTGTTATTATTTTTCCATCGGTTGTTAAATCTTCTTAATATGGTACTGGCGAAGACCGTCGATGGGGTCGGCAGCAACCTTTACAATCTCAAGGTCTTTGTCTTTGGCGACGATGTCGAGCAAGGGCTTGATATGCACTGCAAAGCCTCCCACAAGACTCAACCGGCAACAGTACGACAACTTCTGTAAGCCCTCCAACTGATAATTATACCACTCATAAAGACTGACGAGTATCTCCGACGAGCAATAGCCGTCTTCTCTATGCTCCACCGCAAACTTTGCCAACGAGGCCAAAAAACGATTGGCATAAGGCTGATGGTAGACAGCCTCCAGAAACTCATCCTTCGTCATCGGGTAAGTTTCTTGGAACCTGCCCATTAGGTTTCTCGGCATTATTCCTGTCAGGTAGTCCTGCAACAGTCTACGTCCCACATGATTGGCCGACCCGTGGTCACCGAGGATGTACCCCGTACTGACAGCCTGAAGAGCGATTCTGTCTCCGTCGTAATAACAGGCGTTGCTGCCAGTACCCAAGATTCCCACCAAGCCATCCTCCCTTCCACATACCGCGCGACAGGCACCCAACATATCGGTCTCCACATGTATATCGCTTGTTCCAAATGCTTTATACAGTAATTCTGCCACCCGTCCCTGTTGTTGCTCACTACCGCAGCCGGCGCCATAGAAGTGAAGTGGGAAATGGAAAGATGAAAGATGAAAGTGCTGATGCACAATGGAGCAGGCGGCGAGAAAGGCCTCGTCGGTGGTGAAATGGGGATTGAGACCTTCGGTAACTATCTTGTTACCAGACTCCACCTCCATCCATGTAGTCTTCGTGCTCCCACTGTCAGCTATCAGTATCATCTCTCTTCTTTAGTAGTTATAGGAGTTAAAGGGAGTTAAAGTAATTAAAGACAAATGTATTTGTTGCTGCCAATCTCTCTTTTGATAGTAGTTGTATTGTCCTTTAACTACTAGCGCACAGCGCGATAACTTCTTTAACTTCTTTAACTACCAATATTAAATAATCCCAATTATCTCATTGATGTCTTTGATTCCATGACGGTTACAGTATTCCTCGAGGCCGTCGACAATCTTCATCGTGATAGCTGGATCAATGAAGTTGGCCGTGCCCACCTGGATGGCTTTGGCACCCACCATGAGGAACTCCAGAGCGTCGGCCGCCGAGGCAATACCGCCCAAACCGATGACGGGAATCTGCACAGCATGAGCCACTTGCCACACCATGCGTACCGCCACGGGCTTCACACAAGGGCCGCTGAGGCCACCGGTGATGGTGCTCAGGTAGGGCCGCTGACGCTCCACATCCACCGCCATGCCGAGCATGGTGTTGATGAGCGACACGCTGTCGGCACCTGCCGCCTCCACCGCCTTGGCGATGTCGACAATGCTGGTGACGTTGGGTGTGAGCTTTACTATCAGCGTCTTATGATACACCTTGCGCACCTCGCTGACCACTTGTGCCGCCATTTCGGGGTTGGTGCCGAAGCCCATGCCGCCCTTCTTGACGTTGGGACAACTGATGTTGAGTTCGATGGCAGGGATACGTTCCAACTCATTGATTTGCGATGCCACATCGCAGTATTCCTCGATACTCGAGCCGCTGACATTGACAATGATATTGGTGTCCAAGTGCTTGATTCTATGATATACCTCATGGCAGAACTTCTCCACGCCGCCGTTTTGAAGGCCTACGGCGTTGAGCATCCCCGAGGGGGTCTCCGCCATACGGGGATAAGGGTTACCCTCGCGGTGGCTGCCCGTGGTGCCCTTGACGATGAAGCCACCCAGACGCTCGAGGTCCACGAAGTCGGCGAACTCTTCGCCGTAGCCGAAGGTGCCGCTGGCAGTCATCACCGGATTCTTCAAACTGAGATTATGTACTTTAACTGCTAACATTTTCTTTTCTTTTTTGTAGTTAAAGGAGTTATCGGGAGTTAAAGTAGTTAAAGACAAAAGCATTTGTTGTCATCAAGTTTGTATTGTCTTTAACTCCTAGCGCACAGCGCGATAACTCCTTTAACTTCTCTAACTACCATTAATTATACCATTTGTGCATTGTACTGATGTCGAACACGGGACCGTCCTTGCAGACGCAGCGGTGACCGAGGTCGGTGTCGGTGACACAGCAGAGGCATGCGCCGACACCGCAGGCCATCATGTTCTCGAGGCTCACCTCGCAGCGTATCCCTCGTTGGGCGGCACTACGGGCTACGGCCTTCATCATGGGCGTGGGGCCGCATGTATAGATGATGTCGTAGTTTTCACTGAAGGCGGGATGCTCCACCACAAGTCCTTTGTGGCCCAGCGATCCGTCGTCGGTGGCTATGCAGAGGCGGCCAAAGGGAGCAAACTCGTCGCGAACGGGGATAAGCTCCGCTGTGCGGCCTCCCAGCAGGATAGTACAGTCCACTCCCCTCTCCTTCAACTTCTTGCTCAAATGCAACAGAGGAGCGATGCCAGCGCCACCACCCACAAGCAGTGCGGACATTTTACTCCCTTCTCCACTTGGAGAGGGGGCGGGAGTGAGGCTGAACCCATGACCCAAGGGGTAGACCATATTGAGCTTGTCACCGGGCTGCAGCTCCGCTAGCTTGCGGGTACCATTACCGACAATCTGAATCAGAAGTGTCATGGTACCAGCCTCTTCGTCGACATCGTGTACCGAGATGGGGCGACGCAGCATAACGTCGCGCGAACCCTCCACCTGCACCTCGACAAACTGTCCCGGTGCTACAGGCTGCATCTGTCCGCCGTGGCCAAGCACCAGCGAGAAATAGCGGCTACCCAACTGACGGCGCTCTAAAACAATAAAATCATGTATTTCTTTCATATTCTATCTTACAAAAATGCGCTTCAAATTTCCGAAAAGGCGGCGGAAGAATTTACCCCAGGAAGAGCCATCGAAGAAGGAGGAGTCGGTAGTAGCCTGAAGAGTAAGAACGATGCCAATGGGCAGCATGACGAGAGATGATATCCACATGCCCTCAGGGCCCAACGCGGACTCGCGAACAGCCTTCTCACTGATCATACCAACCACATAATAAAGCACAAAGAAGCCCACCGAAGCCACCAAGGGGAGCCCCAGCCCACCCTTACGGACAATGGATCCGAAGGGAGCTCCGATGAGGAAGAGCAGCAGACAGGCGATGGAGAGGGTGAACTTGCGATGCCACTCGATATAATGGCGGTTGATATATTCGCGGTCGGATTCAAGCAATTCCTCGTACATAGCGGCATCCTGACGAGCACTGGTGGCAGCATTGCGTGCATGGAGGTAGGCGCTACGACGGTCACGTCCTGATTTGGAAGCGAGGAGCGAACGCACGTCGGTGGGCCCGGCGGTATGGAGGAGGGTATCGGTTCCGACATACTTTTCCCAAGCACGTAGATTGACATTCATACTACCAAGATACAATTCGACACGCTCACGATAGGACTGCTCAAGCTGGGTAATGGAGGTATCTAGTTGGCTAATATTCATCATCTGATAGCTTCCCTTAAAATTCTCCTCGACACTCTTGTTATAGGCGAAAGAGGAAATATCGAAATTGATACTTTGCTCACGGAAACCGATAGAGGTGAGGGGACGGCTGATATAGTTGTCTCCCGAAGAGACCTCAGAGTAGGTGTAGCCGTCGAAGAGGGTGAACTTGAGATACATATTGTCGGGCGAGGCCTGCATGACGCCACGTTTAGCAACGGTCACATTGGTCTCGTTCATTCCCTTGGAGTGATCGTAGATAAGAATATCCTGAAGGGTGCGGCCATCGCGGCTCTTACTACCAACACGGATAACATAACCGTCGAAGTCCTTATAGTATTCACCAGGACGGATGTTGACGGCGGGTTTCTTGTGAGTAATGTCGTAAAGAGTCATACGGTATTTGAGCATGGCCGTAGGCATCACATTATTGGAAAAATAGAAAGCCATACCTGTGAGAAGGATTGCCACGATAACCATGGGACGCATGGCACGACTAACGGAGATGCCACCGGCTTTCATAGCCACAAGCTCATATTTCTCACCAAAGTTGCCCATGGTCATGATAGAGGCAAAAAGGACAGCGATGGGGAGCGCCATAGGGACAAAGGTGGCGGAGGCATAGAGAAGAAGCTCAGCGATGACGCTGAAATCCAGTCCCTTACCCACAAGGTCATCGACATACTTCCAGACGAACTGCATGAGCAACACCAGTACCGAGAGGGTGAAGGTGAGCACCAAAGGCCCGATGAAAGAGCGGAGTATGAGACGATCTATTTTCTTCATCTTATACAGTTAGAATTTCCCTGAAATCCAACGCCAAATGTCATTGCCGTTGGCCAACACCATGAGCGCCAGGAGAAGGAACATGCCGACATTCTGAGCATATGAGAGAAACTTGTCCGAGGGTTTCTTTCGGGTAACTATCTCCCAAAGAGTGAACAGGATATGGCCACCGTCGAGACCTGGGATGGGGATGATATTCATGAAGGCCAAGATAAGTGCCAAGAGGGCGGTGAGGCTCCAGAAGGCCTGCCACTCCCAGTGGTCGGGGAAGAGGTCGGCCATGGCGCCGAAGCCACCAAGGTTCTGCACACCACCAGGGGCAAAGAGCATCTTGAGACCCGAGATATAGGTGACGAGAGTCTCCCATCCGTGGCTGACACCGGCGGGGATGGCTTCAAAGAGTGTGTAGTCAATATGCTGGACAAGGTTGGGGAAAAGTATAGCAAGATCGTTCTCGCACTGGACACCAAGCTTGCCGTTGTCATTGACGACCACAGGCAAGGAATCGAGGACACCCTGGCGGTAGAATCCCACCATAACGGTAGCACCGGCCTTCTCAGCCAGGACCGGGGTGATGTCCTGGAAGACATTGAAGGGTTGGCCATCAATACTCACGACGCTGTCGCCAGGCATCATGCCGGCCTTCTCTGCCGACGAGCCAGTAACGAAAGCCTTAATAACAAAGGGGGTGCGGAGCAGCATGAGATGTTTGACACGCTCGCGGCTGACACGTTCG
The DNA here is from genome assembly GCA_045222295.1 of Bacteroidales bacterium. Taxonomy (GTDB): domain Bacteria; phylum Bacteroidota; class Bacteroidia; order Bacteroidales; family P3; genus Colimorpha. Next base: position 44,293 of record JBGUXP010000006.1, read on the forward strand.
GCCAACTGACCACTGAGAGCGAGGGTAACGGTACTGTCTCCACGGCGCACGGTGACCTGACGAGCATCGCCGAGAAGGAGTTGCTTATTGGCCTCGGTATAGTCGTCGATAAGAGAGTCATCGATGGCGGTGATGACATCGCCATGCTGGAATCCCTCTTCGAGCATCACATCGGCATACTGGAATCCATAGGTGGCATTATGCATGGGGAGTTCGTCCTGTCCCCAATGGGCGAATATAGCACCATAGAGCAGCAGTGCGGTGACGAAGTTGACTAGCACACCACCGCTGATAATGCAGAGACGCTGCCAAGCCGGCTTGGTGCGGTATTCCCAGGGCTGGGGTTCTGCCTCCAAGTCTTTCTCGTCCTTGGTCTCGTCAATCATGCCAGCGATATCGCAGTAGCCGCCTAGGGGAATCCACCCCAAACCCCAAAGAGTATTGTCCTGATCCTCAGGTCGTAAATTCTTCTCATCCCAGCTGTCGGGGGTCGTGGCGCTGAACCAGAGGAAATGCCACTTGCCGTCGAACTTCTTGGCTTTGAGAATGGAAAACTTGTAATTGAAAAAAATATAGTACCTGCGCACGCGCGTGTGGAAGAGCTTGGCAAAGAAGAGGTGGCCGAGCTCATGGGTGGCAACAAGGATTGAGAGGCTGAGGATGAGTGCTAACCAGTTCATTGATTTCTAAATTCTAAGTAATACTATCTGTTTCTTATTGCTTTGTCTGTTTCAAAAAGATCCTCCAACGAAGGGTTGGCGATGAAAGGGGCCGACTGCATGGCGGCTTCAACACGGTCGGCAATATCAAGGAAAGAGATACGTCCATCGATAAAATGCTGGACAGCGACCTCGTTGGCGGCATTCATCACACAAGGTATGTTGCCACCGCGTTCAATAGCTTGATAGGCAAGGTCGAGGCAACGGAAGGTCTTTCTGTCGGGTTTCTCGAATGTGAGATTAGGATATAGGCCAAAGTCGAGACGAGGGAGATGACTCTCGATACGTTCAGGGAAGGCGAAGGCGAACTGGATGGGTGTTTCCATGGAAGGAATGCCCATCTGGGCCTTGATGCTGCCGTCACGGAACTGGACCATGGAATGAACCACTGACTGAGGATGGACTATTACCTCGATATCCTTGGCATCAACACCAAAGAGCCATTTAGCCTCGATAACCTCCAACCCCTTGTTCATGAGCGAAGCGCTGTCAATGGTAACCTTGCGTCCCATCGACCAGTTGGGGTGTTTCAACGCTTGCTCAAGGGTGACTGTTGACAGTTGCTCGCAGCTCATGCCGCGGAAGGGACCACCGGAGGCGGTAAGGAGAATCTTGTCAACACCATTTTCGCCGATAAGGCATTGGAAGATGGCCGAATGCTCGCTGTCGACAGGCAAGATAGGTACACGGTGGTGCAGGGCGGCGGTGGTAACGATGCTGCCTGCGACAACCATAGTCTCCTTGTTAGCCAACGCCACAGCATGGCCGTGCTCGATGGCACGAAGCGTGGGACGAAGGCCGGCAAATCCCACGATGGCAGCCAGCACCACGTCGATAGACCCCATCTCCATCAAGTCGACGATGGCTTCTTCTCCAGCGAAGACCTTGATGCCATGAGGCTGCAGGGCCTCGCTGACATGGGAATACTTACTTTCATCGGCAATGGCGACAGCATTGGGTCCGAACTCTAGGGCCTGCTGAATCAACAGGTCGGCATTGCTACCGGCACAAAGCACCTCGACAGCAAAGCGGTCGCGGTGGCGACGAATAACATTGAGGGCCTGGGTGCCTATGGAACCTGTGGAGCCTAATATGGCGATTCGTTTCGTGGTCAAACTATTATATATAATGTATTTGTTAGAACGAGATATATTCCTCTGGGTTGACGGGAGCCCCGTTGACCCACATCTCAAAATGGAGATGGGGACCAGTCTCGCGGAGGCTGGCATTGCCGACATAAGCTATCGGTTCACCGGCGCGGACGGCATCGCCCTGACGTTTGAGGAGGGTACTGTTGTTACGATAGACGGTGATAACATTGCCCGGGTGCTGGATGATGATGACATTGCCCGTCTCAGCGGTGAACTGGGCCGAGACGACGGTGCCGCCATAAGCAGCATAGACCGGTTGTCCGGCAGCACCTGCAAGGTCAATTCCAAGATGGCGTTGAGCAGCATCGAAAAGACGGATAACCTTACCTTTAAGCGGTGCAAAAAAGAGGTGGGAGAGCGCCGGTGTGCTCTCGGTAGAAGAGACGGAAACGACAGAGGAGGCTTTCACCTGATAGCGATTATCCTCTTGCTCCACCTCCTGACGCAGAAGACTATCGTCATAGGAACGGCGATAGACGGCGGCAAGCTGCTGGAGGGAAACTGTGGAGTCGGACCTGAGAGCGTCTGCTTCGGCACCGAGGGTCTGGCCATTGAGGACAGCCCGAATGGTACCCACAAGCCACTCCTGCTTGGCAAGTTGCGTCTCCAAAGAGTCAATCTTGTGAGCGTTGACATAGGTCTGTTCCACCATGGCATTATCGGTATAGCCTGGAATCCACTCGCGCAAAGGAGTGAAAGCAATAAGGATGGTGGTAAGGAGGATGAAGACAATGATGGTGATGCCAACAGTGACAAAAAGATTGGCACCCGACAACTGGAAGGAGAACTTCTCCTTAAAGGTGTCAGTATCCATCACCACGAAGCGGTGCTTGTGCTTGATGACATCAGTTACAGGCTTACTCCGCAACTTAATCCACCATTCTTTTATCTTCATATGCTCTAGACCAAATAATCAACGAGTCAACGAGTCTGCGCGTTTGTAGACCTGTTGACTCGTTGACTTGTTGTCAATTATTGTTTAGAAGTGCTCGTTACGGTTATCTTCGATATTGGCTTTCATGCGAAGCACTTCGGTAACCTGGCGAATCTTGTTACGGTATCCCTGCTCAAACTGGGCACGAACAAGGTTGCCGTCGGGTCCTTCCACCTTGGCCTTGCTGTCAACCTGCACCATATAGACGGCGCTGGCACCCTTGACGGGACTAGTGAGACCGCTCTTGGTGGCGGCGATGACAGCCTGAACTTTGGGCTCCATACCAAACTTGCCAAAGTAGTTGCTGCTGAAGGACACACTGTCGAGAGTGTCGACAGCCACATTAAGCTTGGTGGCGATAGAATTGATATCCTTGGCAGCCTTGGCAGCCTCTTCAGCACGAGCCATGAGAAGCTCGGCCTTCTTCTCGCGACGGACATCCTTCTCAATCATAGGACGCACCTGGTCGAGAGTGGCATAACCTTTCTTGAAGACATCCTTCAAGGTAGCGATAACATAGTTTCCATCGCACTCATAGACTTGATCAGTGACAGCGCCAATCTCGGTCTCTTTGTTGAAAGCCCAGCGGACAATCTCGCGGGCATTGCTAACACCGGCGAGGCTCTCGGACATCAGACCGAGGCGGGCGTTGCGCATCTGAAGGTTCTGCTCCTGGGCGCTGGCCTCGAAGGATTTGAGAGTGCGATTCTGGGAAGCAAACTTATGAGCCGTGGTGTAGACGGCATCGTTGGTGGCCTTGGAGGGAACTATCTCGCGGGTGATGAGAGCTACACGGTATTTCTTGGTGGCGGGAGTCTTGTCGGTCACTTTGATTACCAGGTAGCCAATCTCACGCGGGTCGGCCACGACGAAACTCTGTCCAACAGGGGTGTTCACCACCTGCTCGTTAAAGAAACCATAGCCACCATCGGTCACCCAATTCAGGTCGCCCTTGCTCTCTTTCTTCTGGGGATCATCGCTGAACTGCTCCAGAGCCTCCTCGAAGGAGATGTGGTTACTGTTCAGCAGGGTACTCACACTGTCGGCAAGCTTCTTGGCCTGAGCGTCGCTGCGGGTGGTGACCTGAGAACCAGCCTTCTCGTTCAGCACGAGGATATAGCTGGCACGGAGGCTATCGGGACGCACGGCGGTGTTCATCACCTTGGCCATCATCCATTCGTTTCCGACAACGGAGGGGGCAATGAAGGCGCCGGGGGCAGCAGCCTCAATCTGAGCATCCAAGGGGGCCTTAAAGCTACTGGCTTTCACATAGCTGGAATCGTAGCTGCGATTGGACTCACCATTGACAAAGAAGGGGATTTCCTCGCTCTCGATAGTCTGGAACTCTTCCCAAGTCTTCTCAACACCAGCCTGGATGTCGGCAAGGTCCTGAGGAGTGGGGTTGACGGGATAGACAATGAATTCAACATCGCGGAACTCCTCAACCACACGGAACTCGGCCTTGTGCTCTTCGTAGTAGTTCTTGTAGTCGGCATCGGCCACGGTCACCTCGTCGTCGCTGACGCTCTGGAAAGGCAGGGCGGCAACGCGGACATTGGAGACCTCCTGACTATAGACAGCGACCTTTTCGGCCAAAGCCTTCGGCATATAGAAACCGGAGAGTATCAGGCTGGCATACTTCTGCTGCATACGGTCTTTCTTAACAGCTTTCTCGAGCTCCACCCACTGCATACGCTGAGTGGTATCCATGCTGGCAAAATTCTCAAGGGTGCGACGAACAGCGATAGTGTCGTAGACACCAGTCTGGGGGTTGGTGAAATACTGACGCAGATAGGGGTGGATGAACTTGCCGGTGTACATGTCGCCAAGTTCACCAGGAGTCACCTGCAGTCCCAACTTCTTAGCCTGCTCCTCGAAGAGGGTCTCCTCAACAAATTCACTCCACACACTCTCGCGGATGCGGCTCTGCATCTCGGAGGGAACTTGGGCCACCTGCTGCTGCATCTTGTAGTTTTCCTCGGCACGTTCCACAAGTTCGTCGAAACGCTGGCGCGACATGGTCTCACCATTCACTTTACCCATGTCGGGGATACCGCGGTTGTTCTTGGTCAAATCGCCAAGGATGAAGGCAATGATAGCAATGCCGACGAGGGCAACGGCAATCCACGAATGTTTTCTAATACTTCCGATAATTCCCATTTTGTTTAGTTTGTTTTTTAGCGCACAAAGTGCTTTTACTTGTTAATATTTTTTATTTATTCTTTTCTAATATGAAATGTGCAAAAATACAAAGAAAAACCTATGTGGAAAAATTTTTTTTATCCGCACAGGGGAACGAAAATTATAAAACACATAGAATCAATCATAAAGAGGCTTGTATTTCTCAATGAAAAACTTCCCGGAAAGGTACGAAAATGGGTGACATAGAGACCCTTCTTTTCAGAAATTAAAAGAAAAAGGAAGCAGGCTCGCCACACTCGGAAAGACCCTCACACGACCCTTGTCGAGATAGCAAATCACCCTCAACGGATGTCCCTGGGCGTACTCATATTCCGACAGCACCTGTCGACAGGCTCCACACGGCGATGCCTCACAAAGAGCTCCCTCCGCATTACGTCCAACAATAGCCAGCGTCTCATAGTCACGGCAATGGGGATACTGAACCGCGGCAGCAAAGATAGCCGTGCGTTCGGCACAGAGACCCGAGGGATAGGCCACATTCTCCTGGTTGCTTCCAATGACCACCGTGCCGTCCTTCAACCGCAGCGCGGCGCCCACATGGAAACCCGAATAGGGAGCGTATGCACCCTCGGCGGCCTCGCTAGCACGACGCATCAGTCCGAAATCTTCACGCGACAAATCCTCAACCGATTCATACTCCTGATAATCAATAAAGATAGTCTTGTCCATAAAAAAACATTTTCCGCTGCAAAGTTACAACCTTTTTCGCAACTCTGCAAGCGGAAAATGCATTAATGGAATTTATCGGACAGTTTATCTCTTGACTATCCGGCTCACAGCACCTTCGGCACGGAGCATGTAGACCCCGGCATTGAAGCGAGTGAGGTCGAGGGTGTTGAGACCCTCCTGGAGGTTGAAGGAAGCCATCCGGCGACCCGTGAGGTCATAGAGGACCGCCTCGACGGCATGGCTCACACTGACATTGACGAAGTCAGTCGTCGGGTTGGGCCAGAGGTTTTCCATAACCACCGTCACATCATCGATGCCTGTATTCTCGGCAAAGATGGCAACAAGGCTCGTGTCGGCAGTGACAACGATAGTGCGAACCGAGTCGGAGACATTGTCATTCCAGCCAACAAAATGATAGCCATCATTGGCGATAGCCTTGATTTCAACAATGGAGCCTTCAACGTAGGTTCCCGCACCGGAAACAGATCCCCATGTGGAGTCGTTGGCAGAGAGTGTGACAGTGTAATAGACAGGCTGAGGTATAATAGTATCATCAGTGAGTTCATGAATAACACCCACACCGGTGAGGTCGAAACCACCGGCCTCGAAAGGCGTAGGCCAGGGGTCGTTGATGATATGTCCATAGGCATCATAGGTACCATACTGCGGATTGATGGAACCTACAACATCCACGACACGCACATAGACAATGCTGTCAATGTTGATACCCGTGCTGTCGCGGAGCTCCTCGAGGTCGAACGGAGTACCGTAACCAATGCGGAACTTGCCGGCGAGGTTGTTGATATTGGTGGGGTCAGTCTGACCGGCATTACCCAGCTGGGTCTCGGTCTGAGTGAGGCAGGTGGCAGGGAAACGCACGAAGCTCTCGCCGTCGGTACTCACCTCGACAAAGGCCAGCTCAAGGCTACCATCACTGAAACCGTTTTCAAAGACGGCAAAATCAGGACCCTCTCCATTGCGGATAGGACGGGCAAAAGTCACCAAGGCAGAACCACCGTCACCAAGGCTGACAACGTCATACACATTGTTCATCGTGGCCATGCCGATAGCATTGCTCTCGGTACCGGTAGCGGCACGAGGACCGTCAGGGTTGGTTATATTGCGGGGACCACGAGTGACAGAAACCCCTGTAGCCCATGCCACAAAGGCGCTGCTGTCGGCGGCAATGGCATTACAGCCCTCTGTACCTACAGCACCACAGAAACTACCAGGCTGGGGTACAATGGGATCGGGGCCGTGGGTATTGGTAGTGTCGGGAACGGTGACAGGATAGATGGCATAGGGCCATACATAGGTATAATCCATGTAATTACCCATGTCGGTACTATCGGTAACGACGGCCACGCTGAGGTCACCCCACTTGTAGAAGTCGCCATTGTGCAACACGTCGCCAAGGCCCCAGCCTCCCACATGGTTGAGCAGGCTCCACCAATAGTTACCGGGAGTGATACCAAGGGTATCCGTCATGCCTGCAGCGGTGTCGATATAGTTAATATCGGTGATGTAAGCGGTACCTGTATAACTGAAGCGCGGGTCGACGGCAGCGATGGCATTCATCACTTGTTGAACGGTGACCGAGACAGAGTCGAAACGATAGCCCCAGGCCAACGCAGTGTCAGCCCAGTTGACGGCCATTACCACCTTGTTGGAACCATGTCCCACCCAGAAGAGAATATCGTTGGCGGCAATTGTGGCATCCTCCGGGACAGTGGGGGCGGTGGCCGGAGGATTCACGGGAATCACTGTGCCATAGTTGAAGTAGCAGTCGGTGGACACCTCGATGAGCGAACCGGGGTTAATCCACTCGTCCCCAAAGTCGGAACCTTCAATGGAAACACCGTCGAGTTTCACACAGTTGTAGTTATTCATACCGACTGTGATGGTGTAGAGAGAGTCATTGTCATCGACAAAGCGTACCATCGAGAGATTATAGATTGTGCCCAAATAACGCGAGAAGCTATGGTAGAAACGAGGATCGTAAGCCGAAAGGCTGTCGAAGACTTCCGAGGCCACAACACCCTCATCGTCGTCAAAAGCAATACCCCAAGCATAGGTGGTGGGGGTGCTATTTTCATCCACCCAGTTGATAATCACAATAGCGCTATCACTACCCTGACCCACCCAGAAGAGGATATCGGCATTGGTGAGGCTGTCGACAGGTACGGGGGGCTCGGGGACATCGGGCGTGGTATCAAGAGCAACCACGATGTTGTCAATGCCACAATAATAATTAGAGGGATAGTCTCCTGTGTGGGCTGTATCCGTGCTCATCCAAAGAAGCGTCAACCGTGCATCAGCAGGAATGCCAGCATACTGCATGAAGCGGATTGTATCGTTGTGAGTGATACGATAGTCGGCGGGAATAATGTCAAGAGCCACGAAGTCAGAGGTGTCATTCACAATGTAACCGACACGGAGTTCCGCGCCACTGTGGAGAGTAGTGCGATGGTTGAAGGTGAGGACTGTCTGACTCAACGGATAGTCAAATGCGGGCAGAACGGCATAACGCTTGGTGCCATAATTGTGCATATTGTTGATGGCATTCTGATACGTGCCGTCATAGTTCTGGCAGACAATAAGAGCATTGTAAGGATTGCCAACTTCCATGCAACCATAGTTATTGATAGAGGTAGCATAGCCTATACCACCAAAGTAGATTGAAGCAGTGGCAGTAGTGTCATAGTTGGCGGTGAAGCGACCGTTGCCTAAAACAGTCCAGCACTCGGGCTGAGGAGCACTGGCATAATAGACACGCATACTCTCGTCGGTAGTGTATCCCGAGAAGGTCTCAGTGTAAGGAAGCGTGTGGATGGTGTTGCAGAGCACAAGCGGGGTGACCGGAGTGGTGTCGGGAGTAGAAGCGGCGGCATGGACACTCAGGTTGTCGATGCGGAAGTCATTGTCGGTGCCACTAACAGTACTCTCTCCATAGAAAGCCAGACGCACGGTCTGCCCAGTAAAGTTAGCGAGAGAGACGGTGGCATGAGCGACAGTATTGGTCACCGCAGCAAGAGAATAATCGTCACGCTCGGTATCGCTGCCCCACTTGGCTACAGGCGCCCAAGTAGTACCACCATCAACAGTGGCCAGAACGATGAGACGGTCATCCTCAAGACCGGTACCGGTTTCGGGAGCATTAGCGTTGTTGAATGCAGTAAGCATATAGTCGAACGACAAATCGGCAGTCTCGCTGAGGTTTATTTCAGGAGTAACAATCCAGTACTTACAATTGGCACCATACAAGTTGACTTTAATATGGGAGGAACCGTCGAAAGCGGTGGTCGAGCGTGTCCATCCACTAGTGGTGGAGGTCAGCGTGGCGCTCTGAGTAGAATCAATATAAATGCCACTATATCTGTTCCAGCAGGAAGAGAGATCCGAGATATTGGTAATGTTGTCGAAGTTCATCTCCCACGGCAGAGGCATAGGAGCACACGACGTAGCAAAACTCTGAGTGCGGGCGGCGGTGGGATTGCCCCAGCAGATGCTACGGACATCAACGGTGTAGTTAGTGCTGGGCGTGAGGCTGGTGAGTGTATAGGTGGTGGCACCAGAGACGGTGGCACTGTCGGTGTTGGCACCGTCGCTCCAGCGAACGATGTAGGAACCTGCCTCGCTGGGGTCGGTCCAGGTAATGGTAGCACCGTATGCCGACACATCCGACACTGCGACGGTGGCAGGGCGATTGCAGCTACTGATGGTGTCGACCACAAGGCTGTCGATATAGCTTGTAATAGCGGTGGTACCAGTGCTGGTCTGCATAATAGTAATGCGGTTGCCCGTGCCTGTATAGCCACTGAGCTCTACCTCGAATTCGTTCCAGCCTATCTCCGAAGGAGTCAATGTCGCCAAGCGAGTGAAGGTGGTGGTATCGGCCACAGTGTTGCTGACTCCGACAGCCACTTTCACCTTATTAATATTGTACGTAGTACCACCATATTTATAGAAGAATCTCACCTTCAACGTATTCAGGTTGACCTCAAACTCGGGCAGGTAGGCAACTGAGTATTCTTTTATGTCATTGGACGTGCCTTTGGAGTACATTTTGAGCGACTTGAAGCCATTGAGAGCATTGGCCGAACCGGTGGCGCAATAGGGGTAGTTGTTTGTCACCAAGTTGTTGGACGAGTTCATGTACAGACGATTCCAGCAGCGGTTCATACCTGCCGTCTGAGTGGCTGTCCAATCCTCGAAATTCTCAACAAAAGGAAGTGTGGCCACAGGTCCACAGAGGGTACTGGACTGGATGGTATGAGGCAGCGTGAGTGTGCCATCATCGCAGATGGAGACCACCTGAAGCTGATAGTCGGTAGAGGGTGTCAAGCCAGCGATAGTAGTGACGGTATCGTAGAAGTCAGCGCTGTCGACGACACCCTCATTGGTAATGTAGTAGCGGTAGTGGTTCACCGTGGTAGGATCGGCGACATGGAGGGTGAATCCGTTGGTGCCGATGTTGTTCACGCTGATACCTTGGGCACGGACACAGGCGGGCATATTATGCACATCGATATCATCGATATACCACGACTTGGCAGAGCCGCTAGTGGGGAGATAGCGAATGGCAATGCGGGCATCGACAGGGGCATCAACGAAGATGCTGGTGCACAGGTCATAGCCATTGGTAAACTGAGCACAAGGATAGTTGGTCACTGCGACAAAGGTGCTGCTGTCGGTGGCATCGGTCACATAACCTATCTGAAGAACACCGCCAAAGGATCCTGTCTCAGATGGGCGGGCCATAAGGCTCATCTCGAGGGTATTGATATCCTGGTCGAACTCGGGGAGCACCACAATATCGCGCGAGTCGCTGTAGTTGCCGTAGATACGCATGGTGTAGCCATCCTGACCGTAGCCGTAGGAAGACCCCTGCGACGGGGGGAAGAGCTCCAGACGGTCAAGACTGCGGCCCTTGAGGAATCCCCAGCAGGGCAACGTGCTGTCAGCTACAGCATAGCCGTAACCGTTGGCCACATCGATAAACTGGCTGAAATCCTCATGATAAGGAATGGCGATAGCACCACAAGAGGTACGGAAGGCATTCTCCGTAACTCCCGTGGTGGTATCGGAGCAGAGGGTCTTCACGCTAACTACATAACGTGTATTGGGCAGCAGGTTGTTGAGCGTATAACTGTCAGAGTAAATTTCCACACTGTCCTCAGCGGCATATATCATATAATGATTTGCGTTGAGGGGGTCGGTAATGGTGATATCGGCCGACGAGGCGGTGATATTGGAAATCAGCACCTGCGAGGGCTTCACACAAGAAGGCAGCTCGTCGACAGTCACATTGTCGAGATAAGCGGGACCGTTGTCATTGCTACGAAGAGCCAGACGCCCAGACGTAATGCCTGCGAAGGTCACCTCGAAATGATTCCAACCACTGCCAGTGGGAAGGCAGGTGGCAACAGGAGTAAACGAGCTGTCACTCATATCGATAACACCAGCCTCAAAACCATGGCCATAGGAGGAGAGCACGTCGAACTGGAGGCGCAACTGGTCGGGAGTGTCCTCGAACGGAGGAAGTATCAAAAGGGTCGGACTTACAGGGCGACTGCTCACATAGAGGCACTGGCCACCGGCAGGATTGACCGACGAGGAGGAGTTGATATAGGGATCCGAAGTGCTGTAGGGATTAATGAGGTCCCAGCAAAAGACATGGTTCGAAAAGAAGGCAGACGAAGTGGAATAGGAGGAGCCCGTACCCGACTGAAAATCCTCCATCCATGGCAAAACGTCGTGGGCAATGGTGACACAAGGGGTGCGGAAAGTGGCATTGCGCGATGCGGTCTGCGTACCATCAGAACAATTGGAAAAGACCTGTACCGTATAGCCAGTATTAGCGGTGAGTGTGGAGTAGGAGATGGTCTGTGTGTAGATTACATTGCTGTCCACCAGCGAGTCGCCGGCGTAAAGTTTTACTGTGTAGTTGTTCACATAGGTAGTGTCGATGATATTCACCGTGGCCGTGGTGGCCGTGAGCCCCGTCACATTGACAGCCTGTGCCTTGAGGCATGAGAAGGCTGCGTTGGGGTCAGAGGCGTAGATAATGTTGTTGACGGTAGAGAAGTTGTAGTTGCTGCAGGTCGACTCCGAGATGCGGAGCCAGGTGCCGTTGACGAGGTTGGTGGAGCCATACGCTCCCCCATAGCTGTTACAGTTCCACATCATCGAAGGTGTCAGGCTAACGCCTGCGTCGGGGTCGATGTAGGAAACAGAACCCAGGTATGAACCCGAGACAGTGTAGGTGAAGTGCTCGTCGTAGGTTGCAATGGTGTCCAACGCATCGAGCAGCGTGATGGTGCCGTTCCAATGCACACCCCACACCACGACGGTGGGCGTGTAGGAGGCTGTGGCATCGTCCCATCCAATGGCCACAAGAGTACTGTTGGTACCTGTACCCGCCCAGAAAGCCACATCTGACTCACTGACGGTCACTTGTGCTTTAACTCCTGTCATCAGAAGCAACCCAAGTGCAATTGTTAATAGTCTTTTTACCATTTTTTTGATACTTTAAAATTGTTAATACCTTTATTTCCAATCTAGTATCGGCAAAACTGACGAGGGGAAACTAAGAAACGCACACAAGAGAAAACTGCATGCCGCAAGACAGTGCAGGAGTCTTATGGTCGGGTGACTTCTCCTCGAAAGCGATACCGATTTTCAATGATTTGGCAGGTCTTCTGGCTTGCCCGTCTGGTCCTGTCTTCCCATGCAATTATAGCACCGCACAGTGACGTAACAAATTGGACCTCAACTCTCGAGCTTACAGCAGCGGGACTGCGCCGGACTCTCACCGGCTTCCCTCTTGGCTCCCTCTTCGGGCGACCAAATCGGCGGCAAAAATACAAAAAAAAAATTATTCGATAAAAAAATATGGATATATTGCTGTGAAAACTACGTCTCAGTTAGATATAACACAATATTCTGTCACCCTTAACGTTTATATCGTGACTTCAATAATGAATAACTCGCACACATACATTGCCATCGACCTCAAGTCGTTCTACGCCTCTGTGGAGTGCGTGGAGCGAGGACTTGACCCTCTGACTACCAACCTGGTGGTGGCCGATGCCAGCCGCACGGAGAAGACCATCTGCCTGGCGGTGACACCCTCACTGAAGCAATACGGCCTCTCAGGCCGTTCGCGCCTCTTCGAGGTGGTGCAGCGGGTGCGACAGATCAACGAACAGCGCCGGCGCAGCGTCCCCGGAAGACACCTGCAGGGCGAGTCGTCCGACGACAACGAGCTGAAAGCCAATCCCACACTGGCCGTCACCTACCATGTGGCACCGCCCCGTATGGCCTACTACATCGACTACAGCGCTAGAATATTCAACATCTATATGAAATATGTGGCACCCGAAGACATACATGTCTACTCGGTCGACGAGGTGTTCATCGATGCCACCAACTACTTGAAACTATATAAGATAACTTCCCACGAGCTGGCACGCCGCATGATAGGTCACGTGCTGCGCGAGACGGGAATCACCGCCACCGCCGGCATCGGACCCAACCTCTACCTCTGCAAGGTGGCTATGGACATCGTGGCCAAGCACATACCGCCCGACAAGGACGGCGTGCGCATCGCCGAACTCGACGAGATGAGCTACCGCCGTCAACTGTGGGGCCACCGCCCCCTCACCGACTTCTGGCGCGTGGGACGCGGCATCGCCCACAAGCTCGAGGCCTGCGGCATGCAGACCATGGGCGACGTGGCACGTTGCTCGCTCGAGAAAGAGGAGATGCTCTATAAACTCTTCGGGGTCAACGCCGAACTGCTCATCGACCATGCCTGGGGATGGGAGCCCTGCACCATCGCCGCCATCAAGGCCTACCGTCCCAAAAACAACTCCTTCAGCTCGGGACAGGTGCTCTCGGAATCTTACCCCTTTGATAAAGCACGCATCGTGATGCGCGAGATGGCCGACGCCATGGCCCTCAAACTGGTGAGCCTCCGCATGGTGGCGCATCAGGTGGGCATCTTCGTCAACTACGACTCAGCGAACTTGAAACAAGGGACTTACGGAGGCGACGTGGTCAGCGACTACTACGGCCGACCGGCTCCCAAGCCTGCCCACGGCGGAGCACTCCTCCCCCACCCCACCTCGTCGGCACGCATCATCACAGAGACAGCCATGAGCCTCTTCGACCAAGCGGTGAACCCAAAGTTACTGGTACGGAGACTGACTATCACTGTGAACCAAGTGGTTGACGAAGAGACGGTAGCCGGCAGCACCCCTGCCGAACAACTCGACATGTTCACCGACTACGAGCAGCTGGCGCGCCAACGCGCGGCCGAGCAGGCATCCCTCGACAAAGAGCGCCGTATGCAGGAGGCCGTGCTATCTATCAAACGGAAATACAACAAGAACGCCATCCTCCGCGGCATGAACCTCGAGGAAGGGGCCACCGCCCGTGACCGCAACAGACAGATAGGAGGGCACAAAGCATGAACACTGACTATGAAGATATTATCAACCTGCCGCATCATGTGTCGACCCACTACCCGCACATGAGCATGGAAGGCCGTGCCTGCCAGTTCGCCCCCTTCGCTGCCCTTACAGGCCTCGAGGCCGCCATCCGCCGTGTGGCACAACACCCCGACGAACAGGTCTACTTCGACGATGAAATGTTACAAAGCCTTTACCATGAACCCCTTGACGAAAAATAAAGAGTGTATTGTTGGCCTCTCGCCCATGGACGACATCACCGACCTCCCTTTCCGCGAACTCTGCAAAGAGTTCGGGGCCAACCTGCTCATCACCGAATTCATCGCCTCCGAAGCCCTCAACCGCGACGCGGAGAAAAGCCTCCGCAAGATGCGTTTCACCCCCGAACAGCAACCCATTGGCATACAGATATTTGGTGCCGAAGAAGAGGAACTGCTGCGCTGCCTCGAGGTAGTGGAGCAGGCCGAGCCCGACTTCATTGACATCAATTGGGGTTGCCCCGTACGTAAGGTGGCAGGCAAAGGCGCCGGTTCGGGCATCCTGCAGGATATCCCTAAGATGCTTAGAATCACCGACAATATGGTCAGACACGCCCACCTGCCGGTAACCGTGAAGACCCGCTTGGGATATAGCGCTGATTCCATGATGATAACGGATTTCGCCGAAGCCCTGCAGGACACCGGTATCGCCGCCCTCAGCATCCACGGACGCACTAAGACTCAGATGTATAGCGGATCCGCTGACTGGACCCTCATCGGCGAGGTGAAGAACAATCCCCGCATGCACATCCCCATCTTCGGCAACGGCGACATCGTCACTGCGGCGCAAGCCGTTGAAAGTAAGAACCGTTACGGTGTCGACGGCATCCTCATCGGCCGTGGAGCCATCGGCAACCCATGGATTTTCGAGCAATGCCAAAGAGCCTTCCATGGAGAGCCGGAACGCGAGATTACCGTCGCCGAGCGCGTCGATGTCTGCCGCCGCCACCTCCTCGCCGCCGTTGACTTCAAAGGCGAGCGCACCGCCATTTTCGAGATGCGCAAACACTACGGCAACTACTTCAAAGGCCTCTTCAACTTCAAACCCTTTCGCCTCGCCCTTGTCAGCACCCCCTCATTGGAAGAGACCCTCACCGTCCTCGACAATATCAAGGAGCACTATTCCACCCAAAATCGTAACCAGCAGGCGTGAGCGTAGTTACAAGGCATGGCCGCCCGATACCTTTATCACCTGGCCTGTAAGCATCCTTGCCTGTTCACTTGCCAAAAAGAGAATGGCCTCGGCAATATCCTGCGGTTGAATCAGTTTCCCCATGGGGATAATCGGGACAACAGCTTTCTCCAAGTCCTCATCAATCCATCCCGTCTGCGTCGGACCCGGCGCAACACAATTCACCGTGATTCCATATTGCGCCACCTCGAGAGCAATGCTGCGGGTAAGGGCCTCCAAGGTCGCCTTGCTGGCCCCATAGGTAATCTGACCCGCAAAAACTTGTGCTGCATCGGTGGAAATATTGACAATCCTCCCATAATTAGTGCGGTGCTTGACGAACTCCCTCGTCATCAGGATGCTTCCTCTGACATTGACCGCAAAAGTATCGTCAATCACGTTTTGGGTGATTTTTTCTATGGTATCCAAACCATCCATATCGCCATCCGCCGCATTGTTAACCAGGATGTCAACCCTTCCATATCGCTCGATAATCGCCGAAAATATCTCTTTTACAGCTTCCTCGTGGGAAATATCGCCTTCGATAACCATATAGTCAACATCCATTCCCCTGAGTTTGCCCTCTACAATATCGGCATTCCCCGCATTTGCCTGGTAATACCTGTCGGCACCATTCCTGTCGGTCTTGTCCTTGTCAAAAGGTCTGGGCAGTTTCTTGTATACCAAAACCACCTTCGCCCCTTCTCGGGCAAAAGCCAATGCTGTTGTTGCGCCGATGCCCTGCGGGTTGTTGGCACCCGTAATCAGCGCAACCCTGTCTTTCAATCCGTAATCTTTCATCCTATTTTGTCTCCTGTTCTTTTTTGCATCACGACAGCACACGAGGTGTCGCCAGTCAAATTTATGACGCAAAAGTACAAACTTTTTTTGAATCGGCAAAAACAAAATCCACGGAGCCACCTTTTGCTGCCATACATTCGCCCTCCCCATGCATGATGTCCGATAATAATAAAACAAAGAAAACCAATAACCTATAACCCGCCTGTTTTTTTTGATTCTACTATTTGGGAAAAAACAGCTATCTTTGCATCGTCAAACAGAAACACTCCAAACGCCATGAAACAAGCATCCCTCCTGCTACTGACCATTGTCTCCGCGATTCTGCCACGGGGTATCTACGCACAAAACAGCCCCCACGAACAGCATATTGACAGTTTATGGCAGTCAGGCCTGTATGAAGAGGCCTACCAATACGCCAAACACCGTTGGCAAAGCCTGCCAACAGACAAGAGCCAGGAATTCAAAGATGCCACGGCCGAATATTACGGTACAACTTATCTGCTTGAGATGTTCTACCGGTTTCAGGAGAACTTCGCGGAGGCGTTGAAACTCAACGAGGAGATGCTCGACTTGATGGAACCGGAAACCGACTATTATGCCATCCGCAACAAGATTGTCTGCTATTCGGGAATGGGACAATACGCCGAAGCCGCCAAAAACAGAGCCCTGCTTTACAAAGCCCATAAGAAGGACAAATTACCCTGCGAGAATGAGCTTTGCCACTATTACAATTTCGACTTCTTCAAGGTGGACACCCTCAATGTCTGGGGATACGAATGGTACGACGAGTTGCCAAAGGACCGCTTCTCCACCAGTTTTACCAAAGTCGTCTATTATGTTTACAGCACCCATCCTGACGGCAGCGACAAAGACCAGCTTTACCGTCTGCATCTGATTATGTTCCACGGGACAGACATGCCCTTCGACTACATCATGGAGAAATGCATCTCAACGGAGAAAGGCGAATGGCAAGGCTCCATGTACGAATACACCTACAAGGAAAACATCGACTACGAGAAGCTGCACAACGACGTGAAAGAAATCGTCAAGGGAAACAAGAAAACCGACACTCAACGTGTTAGCCGTTATAAAAACATCGAGAGCGGCTATCCTGATTCTACCGGCGCTCCTGCAGGGGCCGTTTCGGCACGACAGAAAACAGAATATGTCGACGAGAAGCCATATAAAGAGTTCAATCTATTTTACGGAAAATATAAACAATTGGACATCTCGCTGAAGGGGGCTGTCAAGTCGGTCGTGGAAACCAATATTTTGAAACAGGGAAACACCTCCGAGTATTCTCCTGTCAACCAACGAACCTGGATATTTTCCCCAACAGGACTGATGTCCCGTTTCATGGTCACCACCCCTCCTTTGACAGATGTCCATGGACACGATTCCACAGACACAATAGCCTTTTATGTATTTGATTTCGATGGCCGTATGCGCCAAGCCATCGAAGAAGACTACAATAGCGAGAACACTTTCGAATATGACGAGCATGGGCATCTGACAAAAGTGTCGACCCATTATTGGGACAACAAACTTTTTTTGGAGAAAGAAATCACTCTCAATGACATGGGGAAACCCGTGCGAGTGGAAGAACGAAGGAACGGCAAACAGCTTACCGTGGAGACCTATTGCTACGACGAGAGAGGCAACAAAGTGGCGCATCTGTCGGACAAAAGGGATGATGCTTTTGTGTATGACGACCGGGACAACTTGATTTTCGAGGGTAGCTGTAACAGTTACAAAAACTGCAACTGCAAGGGTTTCAAAGCAAACCAAGGATATGAATATGACGACCAACATCATATGATCCGCAAATATTCCATCGGCGACTGGCACCCCAGTGGATGGGACTATTATTACCAATACGACAGCGCCGGAAGGGAAATCGAATACAAACACTATGATGTCCGCGGCACAGAGAAAACCTTCGACCGCCACATCCAAACCACCTACGATACCGTCGGCAGAATAGTGAAAAAGGAGGCCTTGCTAGGAAACTATCGTCTCAACGATGCCCTATTCCACTACAGCATGGTCGTCATGGAAGAATGTGCTTATGACAAACAGGGCAATCTGGTGGAACATGTCGCTTACCAACAGAAGGACCAACCGTACAAGATTGTCCGTTACCAATATGACTACGACATCCACGGGAACTGGGTGAAACGAGTGCGCTCCGAAGGACCCGATGAACAATCTCTGGTTGTCACGGAAATCGAAGAACGCCAGATTGAATATTACGAATAAGTTAACGTGAAGATAACACTACGCCAATTAACTCAAACTTTTTTTGGCCATCTCAATAATAAATTGTTTCTTTGCACCTTCTTAGTCATTTCATAATGAAAAAATCATGTATAAGAACTTATTTTTCAATTTAATACAATGCTGTTCTTATGTTGTTCTTTAGATTTATTCATAAGAACAACATAAGAACAGCATATAAACAAACTGAAAATGAGTAGCTTTGGTGGAGCTTAAGTGGGGCTTTGCGTAAAACACATATTATCAATAACCAATAAAGAAAGGAGAATTTATATGGCAAGACGAAAAATGACCGGGCTGATGGTGAACGGCAGCGTGAGGACTGCAGGGGTGACATTCTACACCAAGCAGGGAAAGACCATCATCCGCACCTCGCGTAGCTTGCAGCCCAAGCGGCGCACGCGGGCACAGTTCGACGTGCGGATGCGAACCAAGCACACCGTAGCCCTCTGGCAGATGATGAAGATGGCGAATGCCACCAGATTTCATGGCGGCAACAGTGCCTATGCACGCTTTGCGTCGCTGGCATTCAGACTCCCAGTGGTGTATATCCCCTGTCGCGGTCCCCTCGACGGGGCATCGCTGCTGTTGCCCGACCTTCCGGTGAGCGATGGCACTCTGACACCAATAAAACAGCAACTTGGTGAGCACAACGGCACCGCAGCCTTGCTCACCAATCTGAAACCCAGCGACCTGCAGCATGGCGAAGAGTTGTGGCTCTACACCGCGGAACAGCGTATAGAGAGCCGTACACCGCGGGTGAGGTTTAAAGTCCGTGTGGTTCCTCAAAACGAATTCACCATCGTGGAGGGGTGCCAGGCTTTGGTGGACGAAAGCTTTGCCGACGAGCAGAAAGGCTGGGCACTGGTGCGTGTCTACAGAGATCGCTGCTCGTCGCAGTCGGTGGTCACACACTGCACTTACTATCAGCAGTTTACCACCGAAGAGGCATTGCAGGAAGCCGCCAGGAGCTATGGCGGACTGACGGAGTAAAAGTTCTCCCACAATACAATAATTCGCGACAAGAGACGTTGTAAAGGACATGGAAGAAAAGAATATCATCGAGATAAAGAACAAACGGGCGGTATACGAGTACTTCTTGATGGACGAGTATACCGCGGGCTTGGTGCTGATGGGCAGCGAGATCAAGAGCATCCGCGAGGGCAAGGCCAACCTCAACGATGCCTGGTGCACCTTCGTCGGCAACGAGCTGTTTGTAAGAGACATGCATATCTCGGAATACAAGTTCGGCTCCTATTGGGGCCATACCGCCAAGCGCGACCGCAAGTTGTTGCTCAACCGCCGCGAACTACGCAAGCTGCAGAACAAAATTAAAGAGCGCGGCTACACTATCGTACCGGAGATGCTCTTTGTCAACCCTCAGGGCTATGCCAAACTGACCATCGCCCTGGCCAAGGGTAAACACCACTATGACAAACGCGAGACCCTCAAGGCCAAGGACTCGCGCCGCGACATGGAAAGGGAATTGGCATAAACAAGTAGTTAAGTAGACAGTAGTAAAGTAGTTAAGACAAATGAAGGTGTTTAAATTCGGTGGGGCATCGGTGAATAGCGCCGATGCCGTGCGCAATATGGCGCAGATAGTGAAAAACCATTTGGAATCAGAGTCTTTGGTAGTAGTGGTCTCCGCCATGGGCAAGACAACAAACCTGCTGGAGAAACTCGTCCCTGGCAATGGAGTGCCGGCATCTTGCCGGCAGGAATTACGTCAGCAACTGGAAGACTACCACCGCACCATCGCTTCAGCGTTAATGCCTGATAACAAAGAGATTCAAGACAAGATAAGCGACCTGCTGACCAGCCTCGACCACCTCTGCGCCACCCTGCCGGACGATGTGGAGCACTACAACTACAACTACGACCAGGTGGTCAGCCACGGCGAACTGCTCTCCACCACCATCATCGCCGACTACCTCAACATCCTTGGAATAAAAACCTTATGGGCCGATGCACGCCAGCTCATCAAGACCAACAACCACTACCGCGAAGGTCGTGTCGACTGGACTGCCACCCAGGAAGCCATTAGAAATTATAAATTAGGAATGAGGAATTCCTGCAGGGTTGTTCTGACCCAGGGCTTCATCGGTGGCACCAAAAGCAGCTCCACCAAGTTAGGGGAGCTGTCAGCCCCAAAGGGGGTGACTGAGGAGTGTGTATTTACCACCACCCTCGGTCGCGAAGGCTCCGACTACACGGCAGCCATCCTAGCCTACTGCCTCGATGCCGAGAGCGTCACCATCTGGAAAGATGTCCCCGGATTCCTTAACGCCGATCCCAAATTCTTCGCAGATACCGTCAAGATAGAGCAAATACCATACAATGAGGCTATTGAGCTTGCCTACTACGGAGCCTCCGTCATCCACCCCAAGACGGTGAAACCCATCCAGAACAAGAACATCCCGCTCTATATCCGTTCCTTCATCACCCCAGAAAGTGAAGGCTCATCCATCGGCAACTACCAAGTTCTCAAGCCCGAGACCCCGTTGTATATCTTTAAGAACAACCAGATTCTGCTCTCCATTCTGCCACGCGACTATTCTTTCATCGCCGAAGACAACCTGCAGGTCATCTTCGGAATACTTAATGAGCTTGGAATCAGGGTGAACCTCATGCAAAACTCAGCCTTGAGCTTCTCCATCTGCGTGGACAACAACCCACAGCGCATCGGCGTGCTGATAGAGCATTTAAAAAGCATGTTCCGTGTGCGTTACAACGATAACCTGCAACTTATCACTATCCGCTACTACACGCAACAGGTGATCGACAGCATCGTCGCCGGCCGTCCCATCCTCCTCGAGCAACGCAGCCGCACCACCGAACAACTTATCGTCCCAGCTTGAGAAATGCATCTCGGACTTCGTTGTCAGAAACTTCGATGTCAATAACAGGAGCCCCGAGTTCTTGCAGCAACACACACCGCAGCGACCCTGCGGTGTTTTTCTTGTCCTGATGCATCAGGGGGAGCATCTGCTCAATGTCTTTTAGGTTGAAAGCGGGCAGTGGATAGTGGGCAGTGGATAGTTGCTCTTTGAGCCAATGGGAGTAGGTGGTATAGACCTCCTCTTGCAAGCCTAGTTTCTTCGTGGAGAGATACATGGCTACCTCCATGCCGATGCCGACAGCCAAACCATGAGGCAAAGCACGGTAAACCTCGATGGCGTGTCCGAAGGTGTGGCCAAAGTTCAGTATCTTTCTGATACTATGGTCGTAGGGGTCTGCTTTAACCACACAATTCTTGATTCTGGCCACCTCTTTAATAGGGGAAATAGGGATTGATGGAATATCCAGAAGCTCTTTAAACATCATGGAATCAGATACTGCAGCGGTTTTCACCATCTCCATCTGGCCGTTGAGGAGCTCCTCCTGCGGTAACGTGTCTAAAAACACAGGGTCTAGAACAGTTAACGAAGCAGGATAAAAGTGGCCGATGCTATTCTTCACCCCTCCAAAATCAATGGCCGTCTTGCCACCAATGGAGGCGTCGACCATGGCCAGCAGCGTAGTAGGCACATTGATGTGGCGGATGCTGCGCTTATAGCCTGCCGCCACAAAGCCACCTAGGTCACAGACACTGCCACCTCCAAGGTTGACAATGACATGCTGACGGTCAGCCTCGCCCTCCAGAAGCGTCTGCCACACCTGCACCGCCACCTCAAGGGCCTTGCACTCCTCCCCCACCGGCACCTCGATAAACTCAGCTTCCTGCAGAGCTTCCACACGGGAAATCAACAACGGTAGGCAATGTTGAAATGTATTTTCATCCAACAAGATAGTATACTTTGCCTCCTGCCACTCCACCTTGGCTAACTCGCGCTGCAATGCCTTTAGGCCCCCATATAGTATTTTAGAAAATGCTCTCATATAATAAATAACGCGTCCATGCGTTATTTATTATATGAAACTGGAACTGCTCTCCCCCGCCAAGAACATGGAGTTCGGCCGCGAGGCCATCAACCATGGTGCTGATGCACTCTATATCGGTGCCCCAGCCTTTGGCGCACGCCAGGCGGCCACCAACAGCATCGAGGACATTGAGGAACTGGTGAAATACGCCCATTTGTATGGTTCCAAAGTCTTTGCAACTACCAATACGCTCCTGTTCGACAACGAGATTGACGATGCAGTGAAGATAATCCGCCAACTCTACAATATTGGCGTGGATGCAATACTCATTCAGGACATGGGGCTGCTGGAGTGCGACCTACCTCCCATCGAGTTACATGCCAGCACACAATGTCACAATGCCACAGTAGAACGCATAAAATTCTTGGAAACAGTAGGTTTCCGCCGTGTGGTGCTAGCCCGCGAAACCTCGCTGGAACAGATGCGAGAGATCCATGACGCCACACACGTCGATCTCGAGGCTTTCATCCATGGCGCCCTCTGCGTCAGCTATAGCGGGCAATGCTATATGAGCCAGTATCTTAACGACCGCAGTGGTAACCGCGGATGCTGCTCACAACCCTGCCGCTCCACCTACGACCTCTACAACGGCGACGGCAAGCTGCTGATCAAAGAGAAGCACCTGTTGTCGCTCAAGGACTTCAACGCCTCACAACAGCTTAGGAATATGATAGACGCCGGCATCACCTCATTCAAGATCGAGGGACGACTGAAAGACCTAAGTTATTTGAAGAACGTGACAGCTTACTACCGTCAACTACTTGACAACATGATGAATGAAGAAGAGAGACATGCCTCGAGCGGTACCTGCACGTTCTCCTTCACGCCGGACATAGAAAAGACTTTCAATCGCGGATATACCGACTATTTTCTCCGCGAACGGAAACCGATGGCCTCCTTCTCCACCCAGAAATCCATCGGCAAACGCATAGGAGAGGTGACTTCGACAGGGCATTCTACACTTACTATCAATGGGAAAGAGACATTTACCAACGGTGACGGCCTCTGCTATTTCGACGCCGACGGCCGCATGCAGGGTTTTTTGGTCAACAACGTACAGGGACGCACCGTCACGCCCAACCACATGCCTGACATCAAGGTAGGCACCGTCATCTGGCGCAACAATGACCAAGTATTTGAGAAACAACTGCAAGGGAAGAGTTCCGAGCGCAAAATCGGCATAGAGATGCTCTTCTGCGTCAGCCAACAAGGTTTCTGTCTGAATATCAAAGATGAAGACGGAATTTCTGTGGTTCAACACATTGCAGCAAAACATACAGAATCGGACAAGCCTCTACAAAACTCCAACACCATCATCAAACAACTTTCAAAAGTGGGGAACACGCCTTTTGTCATCGATAAGATAACCGATGCCACCGAGGGCCGTTACTTTGCCCCGGCAAGCCTCCTCAACGAACTCCGCAGGGAGGCCATAGCGTTACTTATAGATAATCGAATCAAATATTTCCATCCGAAAGACACCCATCGAATCGACCAAAAACTCCCTTATTACGCCTCCATTCTCGACTACCGCGCCAATGTCATCAATCAGAAGGCCTTGGAATTCTATAAGAGCCATGGGGTAAGCGAGATAGAACCTGGCTTGGAGAAGAGCGACGACTACGACGAGAAAGCCCTGATGACTACCAAGTACTGCCTGCGCTATGAACTAGGCTGCTGTCTGCAGGGCAAGAATACAAACAAAGCCATGGTGGACATCAAACCCACCGACATCCTTGTCCTCCGCAACAACGACCGCCGCTTCCGCTTGGAATTCGACTGTCGCCAGTGCCTGATGAGAATCTACAAGAAATAATTGTCAACCCGCATTGACAACGGCAGCGATGGCCGTGACGATGAGAATGACCGCGGAAACCACCATCCAGCGGCGGGGACGGAGTTTCACCTGCTGACGGCCATACATAATCCCAAGATAGGAAAAAAGGAATGTGGCGACAAACAAAGGCCAGAAGGCTCTGTGGAAATGGCCAGCAAGAGGTGTTACAAAACCGGCTCCCACACCAAGGAGAAATCCGTTGACACCCGTGGCAATGGTGAAAAGCAGCACACGAAACACCCCGGCATTGAGGTCGTAGGCAACAGGCTGCGTCTTCCGACCCATATAAGGCCACATCATCTTGATGGATACCATAATAGCCAAACCTAAGAAAACAAATGCATTAGACTTCAAAAAAGCTTCGGGTTCACCCGGGAGCTCAAACCGTAGCATATTACCCAGGAGGATACCCAGGCAGAAAAGAGCCACATGAACAACGGCAACCGTAAAAGAAATAAGCAAGCCTGACGACAACATCACGGGAGCCGCCTCAGTGCAACGGCGCATGAGAAGCATGGCACTGATTCCAAAGGCGATAGCAATGACAATAAAGGAAACTATAGACATGTCTGGATGGATTTCGTGAGTTGGATAAATTCGGCAACCGTCAACTGTTCCGCACGTTTGCCCAGGAGCACCTCATCGACCGTCTCGATAGGTAATGCCGCCGAACGCAAAGCGTTACGGAGGGTTTTTCTTCGCTGATTGAAGCCCGCCTTGACCACCTTAACAAAGAGCTGCTCATCACATTCCAAAGAAGTTACATCGTTTCGCTTAAGCCTTATAACAGCCGATTTGACCTTGGGAGGAGGGTTAAAGACATACTTGTGGACGGTGAAAAGATATTCAATATTATAGAATGCTGACAACAGGACAGAAAGGATGCCATAGGTCTTACTTCCAGGACCCGCTGCCACACGTTCTGCCACCTCCTTTTGGAACATTCCCACCACCTCGACAGCTTGATTACGACACTCGAAGACACGGAAGAGTATCTGCGACGAAATGTTGTAAGGGAAGTTGCCTATCACAGCAAAAGAGTCATGGAACAAAGCGCTTAGGTCAAGCTTCAAGAAATCGCCTTCAATGACATCAAGCGTAGGATAGAACTCATGGAGCCAGGCTACCGACTCACGGTCAATCTCCACCACATGAAAGTTGAGGTCTTGTTTCTCAATGAGATACTTCGTCAGCACACCCATACCAGGGCCTATCTCGATGACATTGGAAGTACATCCAGAGAGGCTATCGACAATGCGAAGGGCGATGCTTTCGTCGGTGAGGAAATGTTGCCCAAGGAATTTTTTGGCTTTTACTTCATTCATCTTGCTTTCAATGCGTTGTAACGTTTACGTGCACGGTCGACATAGAGGGAGGTGGGATAGTCGACGAGCAGTTTCTCATAGCATTCGCGCGCTGTAGCGAGGTTGTTGAGACGCTCTTCGTTGAGTTCGGCTCGGAGCATGAGGGCATCGTCGGCCGTAATATCCTCGGGGTAGAAATCAACCAGTCGCTGCAAGAGTGAGTCAGCCTCGGCATAACGTGCTTGTTTCATGCGTATTTGTGCTTTTCGCATTAGCACCTCGTCAAAAAGGGGGTGGGAAAGGACGCTGCGAGAAATGGCATCGAAGCCATCCCAGGCGGAATCAAGTCGGTTCTGATAGAGCAGCAAGTCGGCATCAGCAAAGAGCTCAAGCATACCATACGTGCTGTCATCTTCCATGTTATCAGATATCAAGAGAGAGAGCTCCATGGCATCGTTAGCCACCAACTTGGAGGTAGAGGAACGGAGGACCTTGAGCTGCGAATTGGCCCATTCGAAGTCGTGGTTGAAATAAGAAAGCTTGGCATTCTTGAACTTTGCCTGAGCGCCAAGAAGGTCGTCTTTATTCGCCTTCTCGACCTGCATGTAAAGCAACGAGGCATCCCAGACAGAGCCTGCAAAGAGCAGTAGGTCTCCCAATTCCAGCTTCACGGCATCTCGAATGGCAGGTTTAAGACGTGGTATCTCGAGTACATCGTCGAGCATGCTGACAGCCGCCTGCGCGTCGCCTCCATGATAGGCCATAAGGGTAGCATAATTGCGCATGAGGGGGATGGTTCGTTCGTTTTTTCCAAGCTCGCTGACAGCCTCCTCATAACGGCTTTTTAACATCTTAAAATCTTTGCTATCAATGGAGTAGTTGTGATTGATACGGGCAAACTCCACCTCGAGTTCTCCCACACGACTATCGAAATAGCGAGGACTATCGGGACCTTTGCGCTGAAGGAGGCGGTAGGCTTCGGAAGCCACATCATAGGCCTCATTCTGATAAGCTATCTGGGCCACTCGATACAACTGCTCGCTCCCTTTGTCAGGGAAACGGGCATCAACAGCCTGAGCCTGCGTCAGAGCGAAAGAGAAGTCTTTCTGCTGGATAGAAAACCATATCATCATCTCCAGATAAATCTGGTTCTCCGGGTGTTCACGAACACGTTGAACCAAGGCTTGTCTCACCCCATCGGCCAAACGGTTGTCTGGAGCCTCGAGCATGGCCTTTTGCATACTGACCTGCACTGAAGGCATGATGCCGTGGCTCTGGTCGAGAAGGTTGAAATACTCCTGTGTCATTGCCGCATAATCGCCCATAGTCTGATAGACACCTACCAACTCATTAAAATAAAGCTGACTATTCCGTGTCTTGGTGCGCGCCATACAGTAGGTAAGAACTGCATAATCGGGACGGCCGACATTGACAAAAGCCATAGCGAGATCGGGAACGGGAGAGAGATCAGAAGTGATGGCTTCGATGGCACGGTCGAAGTATTTTAGGGCCTTTTTGTCCTGCTTCTGGATAAGATAAACATTGCCTTGGTCAACATAGAGGGCAAGCTCCTTTGGGTGGCTCTTGAGGCGTTTTTCGGCCAATTTGGCGGCATCCCTGAACTCACCAAGACGGAGATAGGTGGCATAGAGTCGCTGGTAATAGAACTTGTTGGTAGTGTTCTTATACAGAGTCTCATAAAGCTGTGCGGCCTGCTGGAACTCGCCATTATCATAGTAATAGGCGGCCATCTGCTCCTGCGACTGCTGGGCAGAGGAAGAGCCTGGGCGAAAGAAAAATACCGCCAAAAGAATTAGCACCAGTATGTTGCCTATATGTTTCATACAAAAAAACCGGAATCTTACATTCCGGTCCTAATTGTTGGATTGTGACCCAGCTGGGGCTCGAACCCAGGACCCCAACATTAAAAGTGTTGTGCTCTACCTGCTGAGCTACTGAGTCATGGATGATTACGAATCTGTATTCACAACCGTTAGTTTTTTGTGACCCAGCTGGGGCTCGAACCCAGGACCCCAACATTAAAAGTGTTGTGCTCTACCTACTGAGCTACTGAGTCAACAAAGCAGGCTTTCGCCCACAAATTGAGGGTGCAAAAGTACAACTTTTTTATTAAAGGACAAAATATTTTATAAGAAACCATCACGAAAAAAACAATAATTACATGATTTTTAAGCAACTACACGAAGATAAAAAATATGAAAAACCCTTTGTTTTTGCCATAAAAAAGAATTATTTTGCCACATAATAATTTATTTGTATATTTGTAAAAGTCAAAAGAAAGAAACAACTATCAGATAAATAGTATAAAGTAATAAATATCATGGATTTAACCATAAAACTAAAGAAAGGACTCGGCGATATAGAATTCGGTATGCCGGTAGAAGATGTGGTAAAAATACTCGGAACTGCCGATGAGGTTGAGAATATCGACAATGCTGCCGACGAGAGCACTACCGTTTTGCGCTACAATGAAGAGGGGCTAACACTCTTCTGCGAAGGAGAGAACCCCACACTGGCTTGCCTTGATATCGCCAACGAAGACTGCACCCTCTTTGGAGAACATATTTTCGACATGAATGAGCGCGAACTGGTAGCGCTGATGGTCAAGAACAATATTTCCGAACAAGATGTAGACGAAGAAGACTGGGGCGAACGCCGCGTGACATTTAACGAAGGGAATATCGACTTTTACTTTGACAACGGAGAACTCATTTCCATCATCCTAGGCGCATGACACCAGTTTTCAGCACCGCCTACCTGCCCCCGATAGCCTACGTGGCAGCGCTGACGCATTACCATGAGGCATTTGTCGAGACACAGGAGACATTCCCCAAGCAGACCTACCGGAACCGGACGGAGATATTAACTGCCGGAGGTATCAAGACTCTGACAGTACCCGTAATCCGCAATAACCACTCACGCACCAATGAAGTAGGCATCGACTACAAAGAACGCTGGAATATCATCCATCTGCGTACCTTGACGGCCGCATACAGCGCTTCACCCTATTTTCTATATTATAAAGACGAACTAGAAAACCTATTGACCCAGCATTACGAGAGGATTGTTGATCTTAACGACACATTGTTGAAATGGATCCTTCGTTTGCTGAAAGTTGACTGCCATCTGAAGCAAACAGAAGACTATGAAAAAACATACGAACTGGACTTTCGCAACACTTTCTCTCCAAAGATTCCCTATTCTACCGAGGGGCATAGAAAATACTACCAAGTGTTCTCCGACAGAATCCCATTCACCCCTAACCTCAGCATTATCGACCTACTGATGAACCTGGGTCCCGAGGCAAGAGAATATCTGAGTTCTATTTCGTAACTATCATAGAACAAAAACAATAAACCTGTTGTTCCTCACGAAACAACAGGCTATTTTTATCCTATCGAGCGAAGGTTAGCAGCAGAACAGAAACATCAGCTGGCGAGATACCACTAATGCGAGACGCCTGCCCGATAGTGACAGGACAATAACGATTAAGTTTCTCACGGCACTCATAACTGAGAGCCGTCAAGGAGAAATAGTCGAAATCTGTGGGAATGGAAATATCCTCGAATTTCAAAATCCGGTTGGCCACCTCCTGCTCTTTCTCAATATATCGCTGATATTTTATTACCGTCTCCACCTCATGCTTCACTTCTTCTCGTAGAGACTTCGGGACGGACCGCACCTCCTCAACCACCTCTGGTGCCAATGAGAGCAGTTGCTCGAGATTCAGTTCGGGTCGGAGCAACAGTGAGGAGAGATGCATACGCTGACTGAGCGGAGCTGACTGATGCTCCTCAAGCCAGGAGTTCACCTCTGACGGCAATACTGACACCTGTTCAACAGAACTTTTCAACCCAATAGCATATTTCTGTTTCTTTTCCACCCTGCGCATACGATCTTCCGAGGCTAAACCCAGAGAATACGAGAGAGGCGTGAGACGCTGGTCAGCATTGTCCTGTCGAAGAAGGATGCGATATTCGGCTCGGGAGGTAAACATACGATAAGGCTCATCAACACCTTTTGTCACCAAGTCATCAATAAGCACGCCGATATAAGCTTGGGAACGCCCAAGAACAAAAGGTGCTCGCCCCTGAATCTTCAGTGCAGCATTGATTCCTGCCATCAGCCCTTGACAGGCAGCCTCCTCATAACCCGTAGTGCCGTTAATCTGACCAGCAAAATAAAGATTCTCTACACGCTTGGTCTCAAGGGTATAGAGAAGTTGCGTTGGAGGGAAATAATCATATTCTATAGCATAACCCGGCTTAAAGATGTGGGCCTGTTCGAAACCCTCAATGCTATGCAACGCCTCAAGTTGCACCTCGAGAGGCAAAGACGAAGAGAAACCATTAAGATAGTAGGACTGCGAACGCCATCCCTCGGGCTCAACAAAAAGCTGATGGTGGTCTTTATCAGCAAAGCGGTCAATCTTATCCTCTATAGAAGGACAGTATCGTGGGCCGCGACCTTGGATACGACCCGTAAACATCGGTGAGCGAGAGAAACCCGTGCGGAGAATATCATGGGTGCGGAGATTGGTATTAGCAATATAACAAGACTTCTGTTCAGAGAGCGGTTTAGTATCAGAAAAAGAGAACTTAGAAGGATGTTCATCCCCAGTCTGTTCCTGTAGACGAGAGAAATCAATAGTACGGCCATCAATGCGAACAGGGGTACCTGTTTTGAGACGCTGCACCTCAAAGCCTACCCCACGGAGTTGATCGGAGAGACCCATGGCCGGACTCTCTCCTACCCTACCGCCACTCCAAGAATCTTCTCCAATATATATCTTACCATTTAAGAAGGTACCACTAGTAAGGATGACCGCCTGTGCCGGAATAGTATGTCCCATACGCGTGACAACACCAGAGACCGTTTTGCCCTCAAATAAGAGTGCCACCACTTCATCCTGCCAAAGGGAAAGATTAGGAATAGACTCCAGCACCTGACGCCAATTAAGAGAGAAGAGCATGCGGTCGCATTGAGCGCGTGGACTCCACATGGCGGGACCCTTCGAGAGGTTGAGCATACGGAACTGAATAGCCGAACGATCGGTGACAATACCACTCCATCCACCAAGTGCATCAACCTCACGTACTATCTGACCTTTGGCCACACCGCCCATAGCAGGGTTACACGACATCTGACAAATATTGTCGAGCATCTGAGTAATCAGCAGCACTTTGGAGCCAAGCTTGGCTACCGCCGCTGCTGCTTCTGCACCGGCATGACCGGCACCTACAACTATGATATCATAAGGCTCAAAAGTCATAAAATATGGTATTTAGCATATCTGTTCCCCGTGAAACATGATGTTCCATAACATCAAAGATTCCTCTTCTTGACGACGCATCTCTGTCGCTTCACATTCACTCTTGTCGCCTTGACCGAGGAGATGAAGTACCCCATGAACAATCACCCTGTGAAGTTCCTGCTCAAAAGGAACACCGAAATGCTGTGCATTCTCCCCTACTCTTTCAACACTGATAAGGATATCTCCTGAGATAAGGTCGGCAGCAACATAATCAAAAGTAATAATATCGGTATAAGTATCATGGTTCAGATAATGCTGATTCACTTCAAGCAGATGTTCGTCTCTACAAAAGAGGTAGGAAATATTCCCAACGCACTTCCCACGTCGAGAAATCACTTCTGAGAGCCATTTTTTTACTTTTCCTTCTTCTAAAAGCTCAAAATCTGTATCTTGAACAGCAAAACGGATAGCCATAACACTACATTTACTTATTGATTATCAGTATATTATATAGATTATATGCAAGATTATTCCTCAAAATCCTTGCAGTATTTTATGAAAGGTTGGACAGACGTAGTCAACAAGCGACAGAGAATAAGGAATCCTTTCATGCTGCCACTAGAGCAAAACGCTCCTGAAGGAGGGCGACACGCTCAAGGGCATCGGCAGGGTCGATACCATTAACATCAAATTCCATTCTCACCTTCCGACCTCCCTCGGAAAAGGTCATCCGATCGGCGAGCGACTTCATGACAAAAATACCTTTGCCGAACTCCTCCCCTTCTGGCAGGGACCCGTAGCGACAAAAATCGAAACCATTACCTTGATCCTCCACTTCGACGGAGATGCCTCCTCGACATGTAGAAAAAGTGACAGACACTCCCTTACTAACATCGGAACCATTCCCATGTACAATAGCATTTTCCACAGCCTGTATCATCGCCACGGAGACTGCAGAGTAATAGTTACCCACATTGCACTCCAGACAAAAATGAAACAATCGCTCTTCCACCTCTGGCAGATTTGCAATATCAGACTGTATAACAAATGATTCCGTCATCATCTAAAAGATTGAAAGTTTTTGCAAATATACGCTTTTTTCAGATTATCTATAAAAAAAGTCGTTAACTTTCTCTCTATAATAAGGCTGAAAGGTAGGAGGTACCGTGCGGAGTTGGTCGTCCACAGGCTTCAACTGCTTGTTGTATTTCTCCAACTCAGCAGGGGAGGGTTGACTATAGAGATCACCGGCTTCATGGCTCTCACGACGTTTCTCTTTCTCGCGCTGCATTTCAGCTTTTTCATGCTCTAGCAAACGTGTCATAATCTGTTGCTGGCGATTGATAGTTTGCTGTGTGATGGTTCGGTTCACAAGGTCGGTCTCCGTCTGCTCCATCTGCTTGAGCATCTGGTCTATCTCGCGTGCCAACTTGGGATCGCCACCCGAGGCAGACTTCATCTCCTGCCCATATTCCTGCATCATGCGACGTATCATCTCCTGTTGAGCAGCCATCTTTGCAAATTCCTCACTAATTGTCTGTTGTCCACCCAACTGATGTCGATTGCCCAGTTTCTTTCCTTGCTTGTCGAGTTGCTTTTTGAGAGCTTCCATTTGCTTGTTGAGCTCCTGCTGCATCTGTTTCATCGACTTTGCCGACGGCTTACCCTTGCCAGGATTATTGCATTGACTATTGCTTTTGCCCTTATTCTTGCACTGACCACTCTTCTGCTTCTGGCTGTTCTTCCGCATCTGATTCTGCATCTGGTCGAGACTTTCGACCAGCACCAACGCCAAATTATTGAGCGATGTCATGCTGTATTGCATTGAACGTGAAGCGTTCGTATTCTTGTAACTTCCGTAAAAACTCTGATTCATGTCGAGCAATCCACTGAGCGAACGGCTGACATTGGAGTTCACATCACTCACATCCTTGGTAATAGCTGATGCTACCTGCAACTGGCGTTTAGCCATCGAACGAAGCGAATCCTCCACATTACGGAAGTCGTCCTTGATGCGGTTCTGTCTCGCTATAATAGTCTGATATTTAGGATCCTGAATATAAATAGCATTGACATCTGTAATAAGTTCCTCTTGATTGAACGAGAGCTGCACAAGATTTTTGAGCAGTCGGCGCACTTCCTCGGCATCCTCTGCCAGGTCTTCCTGCTCAGCTTCGAGTTGAGCCTGGGCTATGGCTTCACTAAGCTTCTCCATATCGTCGGCAGCCTCCTTCTGCATCTTCGAAGCCTCCTTATTTTTGCCCTTTTGCAAGTTCTGCTGAGCCTCTTTCTGATGCTGATCTACCTGTTTCTCAAGGCCGGTAGGCACCTTAAAATCGGTGCTGGGGTCGAGATCCTTGTAGTCTTGTTTTATCTGGTTGAGGTCCTGTTTCAGTTGCAGGAATTTGTCTTTGATTTCCTGCTGTTTCTGCTGTAATCCTTCTTTCTCTTTTTTTGATGATGAAGATGTTTCCTCCGACAGTTTGCGCTGTTCCTCGGCCAATTTGTCCATCTTCTGTATCGTCTGTTCAACCTTCTTCTCTACCTCTAGACGTTTCATGAGTTCGATGTTCTGATCCAGCTGCTTCTCCAACTCAGAATTATCCATTTTCAACTGCTCAAGTTGTTCCTGCACTTTCTTTTTATCCAGCTCCTTCATCATGCGATCAATCTCCGCCATAGTTTCTTTCATCTTCTCATCCATCACCTCGTTCATCAAGCGATCCAACTCGCGCTGTTTCTCCATCACTTGTTCACTCTGCTCACGGTATTTCTGCTCCATCCGGTTGTTTTCCTGGATTTGCTGCTGCATCTGCTGCATCATCTGACACACCTGCTGCTGTTTCTTCTGAATCTCTTGCAAGTCCTTCTTGTCCTGCCAGTTGAGTTCCTTTTTATCCACCAGTTTGCGCATCATCTCGTTAATTTCCTCCTGCAGTTTCTGCAACTCACTCATCTGCAACTCGGCACTTTTGCGCACTTCATTACTCGAGCGGTCGAGAATCTGGTCAAGTTCCTCGGCGGTGGGAATCTTAATCTCGAATATCTGTGAGCGTGCCTTCTTGGGACCATGGATGGCATCGTTGTCGCTCACCTCAAAATAATAGGTCAACTCATCGCCTGGTGCCAGTACCAATTCGGCAGTGTTGAACGAGAAGTAGAACTCCTGAGAAGTCTCCTTGGAAATGGCTATTTCGGCCACACGGAAAGCGTTTCGCGTCGTGTCGGTAGGATTCGTGGTCCTGTGCACAAAGACGAGCCTAGAGAAGCCGTAATCGTCCTTGATGCGACCACGGAACATCTTTCTGTCCGGATGAAGAGAGTCTGTCAGCTCCTCGACAGCAATCATTGGCACCGCGTCGGCGATGGCCGAGAGGGCATAGCGCAGCGTATCGGACGAATGGTGGGCGCTACATACAGCAAATCCGTAACTCACTGTCTGCATCACGCGACGCGACAACTCCACTCTTCCATTACCACCTACGCTTTCCGCCTTCCACACACCATTCTCTACACCAAAATAAAGCGAGTCAGCATCCTGGGTCTGGAAAATCCATTTCACAACCGTGCCCTCGGGCACTGCAGCATCGCCAAGGTCCACCAACGTTTCATTCTGGCGGCCCGTATAGGCAGGGTAGGAGAGGACCATGCGGAACTCCACCACCTGTGGGTCAGGAGGCACCACCAGCTCGTAGTCGCCACTCTCCACGCCAGCGCCCTCGAGATGGAATACCAGCGAACGCATAACACTCTTAAAAATATATGTAAAGCTATCAGAAGCCACTCTCTTCATCTTGTAACGTCGCCCCTCGACATTAACAAACACCTCGCTAGGCAACGCCTCACCCACAACCTTAACATCTAGCTCGAAATCCTGCCCAAGGAAAGTAGTAAGTTCCTCATTTACAATCTCGAATCGGAAGGGTTCCGGACGCTCATAAACTGTCGTATAGTTCATAATACGCTTCGAAGGTTCCGTCACCACCTGCGGTGCTGCAACAAGTAGCACTACTAACACTGCCAACGGAAGCAGGGCATATTTTAAATATTTTTTATTGCCTTTAAGATTGATGGCATTCAATACTGGCACCGGCTTCATCTCGTTCGTCTTTTGCTCGATAGCCGCCAGCAATAAATCCGACTCGGCCGACGAGTCTGATTCATTAGACATCAACTGCAACAGATTGAGCAACTTGTCGCTTATCTCGGGGAAATGTCTTCCGATGATGCGGGCAGCTTCTTCACGACTTATGCGCTTGCCGAGACCTGCCATCTTCAACAGTGGACGCACCAGCAGCCATGCCAGCACTGCCGACACCGACACCATTCCCACCCAGAAAATCAACCCTCGCGCCAAAGGCGACAGCCAGCCAAAATGCTCCAACAACACTGCCATTAGGAAGAGTGTCAGCACGATACCAGTAGCATATAACACACCACGTATCAGCAAGTTCTTATAATACTTGCGAATAAAGGCATCGAGAGCCTGCAATATGTCGTGCCGGTTGTCCATTACAGAAAAATTAATCTGCAAAGATACGAACTTTTTTTAATATACGCTGAATCATATTTTTTTAGTACTTTTGCAAAAAATTTCAAATAGTTATGAAGCAACAGGTTATTCTCATCACTGGAGCCTCGTCGGGTTTCGGTCTAGCCACCGCCGAGCTTCTCGCCTCTCAGGGGCATACCGTCTACGGCCTCTGCCGCCGCCCTATGGAACATCCCGCTATCCACTACCGTCAATGTGATGTGCGCAACCGCGAGCAAATTGCCGACACGGTGGCGCAGATCCTTGAGGAACAAGGACGTATCGATATCCTTGTTAACAATGCCGGCATGGGTATCGGCGGTGCCCTCGAGCTCGCCACCCCCGATGAAATCGACCTTCAAATGGGAACCAATTTCATGGGCTGTGTAAACCTCTGTCAGGCCGTGCTGCCATACATGCGCAAGGCCCGACATGGTAAAATCATCAACCTGAGCTCCATCGGCGGTGTCATGGGCCTGCCCTACCAAGGCTTCTATTCCGCCTCCAAGTTCGCCATCGAGGGCTTCTCCGAGGCCCTCAGCGCCGAGGTTCGCGGTTTCGGCATCACGGTATCTATGGTCGAACCTGGCGACTTCGCCACCGGCTTCACCGGCAGCCGTCGCAACAGCCAAGCCACCCTCGACGACCCCGACTACGGTCCTATCTTCCGCAATAGCCTGTCAATTATTGAAAAAGAAGAGAACGGAGGACTAAAACCCGAAATTCTCGCTCGCCGCATCGCTAAGATGGTGGAGCAGAAGAATCCGCCACTGCGCAAGGTTGTCGCCAACTTCGAACAGAAACTCTCGGTTGTCATCAAACGCTTACTCACCGGTAACCAGATGGTCGGCATTTTGCGAGGCTATTATAAGAGTTAAGCAATAGGCCAATCATTCTTTGGTTGTAATAATAGAAATGACCACTCTATAGGTCTACACGTATTCGGTCCGGGCGATTGCCAATTTGGAGTAGGAAAGAGGTGTTGGAGGAGAGTTTATTATTGAGCGGCAGTTCGATGGTACATGTAGTACCATGAGCACGCTTGAGGGCGATGAGAACTCCTTTGAGGTTGCGGACGGTTACAATCTCACCATCTAGAAGTCCTGTAAAAACAAGCTTATTACCATTGACGACAATTCCCACTTCTGTCTTTTGCTCTGGCGGGAGGGGGAGTAAAGTGTCGATAACAGAGGTGAGGTGGGGGATAGGCTCTGGTGGAATCCAGGCAGGAGGTACGGCAACAGTGTCGATAGGGGGTTCTACAGGTTCCGACTCAATGGGGGAGGGTTCGTTGGCAGGCTTTACCAGTTCTTCCACAGGCGGTTGCTCGTTCTCAACCATTTTTTGAAGGACTTGTTGTCTCCATTGTGGTACAACGGCGACAGCCACGGTAGCGGCGATGCCAATGAGCAGCACCAACATCACCACACGACGCATCTTCTTCAGGGCGCGGTGGTAGCGTTGGTACACCACATCGCGCCCCATTCCCAAGGCTTCCCCAATCTCGTCGGCATGATAGCCCTCAAGGAGCAGCTGCAATAAATGCCGCTCGTCGGGGCCCAAGGAGCTCATCAGACGGTCTAATTCCTCCTTCTGAGGGGCAGAATCGGTAGAAGACAGAGTATCCGCCATCCCGGGAGTCAAAGGGACCATGGGGAGGCTTTTTTTTAGACGACGTTGGAGGTCGATGACCGAACGTGCCTGCCAACGCACCCACGCACGTTCCTCTTGCGGAGAAGCGTTGGGACGCAACTGGTCGAAGTGGCGCCAAATGGCAATGGAAACCTCTTGGGCTAAGTCACTACAGCGTTCATAGTTGCCTCTGGCGGCGAGCCAGCACATACGCCATATCATCGGACGGTGGCGGTTCAAAAAGTCGGTGAAGGTATTTGAGTCATTCATTGCGGGTGCAAAGATACAAAATATTTTCTACATGCGGCTGAACGTGTAGGTGAACCAGGCACCATCGGGCTGGAATTGTCCCTGGTACCATTCACAGGTTTTCATTGTGTCATCGTCGAGTTGCACAATACGCAATCCACTGACAACACCGTTGTCCTGAAACAGCGTGACCGAGTCGTCGAGCAGTGCATAGGTGGCACGATTAACTATGGAATCATAGTGCTCTCCATCATTATATACACTAGTCTGTATCCATTCATTTTCCGGAGTAAACTCCCAGTGGGTATACCTGTACCATGGGGTCGGATGGTCGTCTGTCATCTCCAAGTTCCAGCACCCCACAATCTTTTCGGCATAATGGGAGGCCTGATTAGCCTTCTTTTCATCCTCTTTGCTGCAGGAGACAGCGGTTGTTACAACGGCTGCAAATAGCAGCACAACGGAAAAATATTTTGCTTTCATAGGTGTATTGTTTATGTTTATCTACATATATTATACACCTTTTTTTACCCAAATCTGACACAGGCGTAAAAATTAACAAAAAAAAGCCAGTCAAAAAACTGGCTATATATACTTATTATTCTTTATAATTTTAAAGGCTCTTTCCGAAGATAGCTCTCTGCATCAATGGGGTAGTATTGTACTGCGTCTCCCAGATTTTCACGGCCTCGTTTCCAATAATCTGTGGATTGGTATAGGCTGTATGGACATCATAACGGATGGCAGCCTCGTTCATGTCACAGTAGTAGATGCTATGTACGCCACGCTTCTGCCACTCGGGCAGCACACCGTTGAGCAGTAGGTCGATGGTGTCGAACTTGCGGAAAGCCTTTAAAATATGGTACCATCCGAAGGGGAAGAGGTGACCGTTGGCTTTTTTGTAAGCGGCGTTGAGGTCAGGAATACTGAGTCCAAATCCCACCAGCTGGTCGTTCTCGTCAACCACAAACTGCACAAAATCCATATTGACGAAGGGGAAGTACTCTTTGATATAGACATCTATTTCCTTCTCAGTCATGGGGACAAAGTCGTAGAGGTCTTTGAACGATTCATTAATGGCATGGAAAAACTGCCAGGCGTAGGGGATAAGCTCCTTGCGGTGCTTGACACGTACCAAACGCAGGTGGTACTTCTCCATGATGAGCGTGTTAAGGCGCCCCACTTTGTCGGGCACAGGCTGATTGGCCGGCATCTTGTACTGCTGCCATTTGCAACGGATTTCGTAACCGGCACGCTCGATAAAGCGCACGTAGTATTCTGGGTTATAAAGGGTGGAGATGTTCTGACGGGCATCAAAATTGTCGATGACCCAGCACTCCTTGTCCATATCGGTGAAACCGAAAGGTCCCTCTATCTCTGTCATGCCGTTGGCACGGCCGTATTCTATCACCTTGTTGAGCAAGGCGGTGAAGACATCATAGTCTTCGATGAAGTCGAACCATCCAAAGCGCACGGCCTTCTTGTTCCAATGCTCATTG
The DNA here is from genome assembly GCA_045222295.1 of Bacteroidales bacterium. Classification (GTDB taxonomy): domain Bacteria; phylum Bacteroidota; class Bacteroidia; order Bacteroidales; family P3; genus Colimorpha. The sequence goes on from JBGUXP010000006.1 coordinate 82,980, forward strand.
ACGCTGCGGTTGATGATGGCGGCTACGCGGCCCACAATCTTTCCGTCGCGTTCGGCGAGATACAACTCCCTTGAACAGTGTTCGAGCGAAGGGTTTTTATCGGTGAGAAGGTTCACCTCGTCGAAATTCAACGCAGGGATATAGCTGGGCACATCCTTAAAGAGCTTGTTGGGGAAAGCAATGAATTTCTTAAGGTCGCGGCGACCTTTGACGGAGCGAACGATAATCATATTCAAAGAACTTGAAGGTTTTTGAACGCTTTATGTATTTTTTCCACGGCGATGTCGATCTGCTCATGGGTATGAGTTGCCATAAGGGCGACACGGATGAGGGTCTCGTCGCTGGGTACTGCGGGAGCAATGACAGGGGTGACAAAAACTCCATCCTCCAAAAGCTCGTGGGTGATGGTGAAAGTCTTGTTGTTGTCGCGGATGAAGAGGGGGATGATGGGAGTCTCTGTGTTGCCAATCTCAAAGCCGAGATCTTTAAAAGCCTTATAGGCATAGCGCTGATTATCCCAGAGGGCGGCGTTGCGCTCGGGCTCGCTACGCATGATATGCAAGGCTTCGAGGACCGACGCCGTGCTAGCGGGAGTGATGGAGGCTGTGAAGATATAAGGACGCACGGAATGTTTCATCCAATTGATGGTCTCCTTGTCAGAGGCAATGAAGCCACCCACTGAGGCGAGACTCTTGCTGAAGGTTCCCATGACCAGCTCGACATTGGGCAACATGTTGAAGTGGTCGCAAGTACCGCGGCCCTCACGGCCGAAGACACCGAGACCATGAGCCTCATCGACCATCAAGGTTGCCTGGTATTTGTTGCAGATGTCAACCATTTTGTCCACCTTGGCAACATCGCCTTCCATCGAAAAGACACCATCGGTAACCACCAATTTACTGGCCTCAAGGGGTGCTTTCTGCAGCACACGCTCAAGGTCGGCCATGTCGTTGTGTTTGTATTTCTGGGTATTGGCAAAAGTGATGAGCTTGCCTTCCATAATGGAAGCATGGACACGTTCGTCGTAAAACAGGTAGTCGCCACGGGAAACCACATCGGGAATGACACCTGAATTAGCAAGGAAACCGGCCGAGAAGAGCATTACATCGTCTTTACCAAGGAATTCTGCCAATTCATTCTGTAACTGGATATGGATATCTAAAGTACCGTTGAGGAACGGGGATCCAGCACAACCAGTACCATACTTGTCGATGGCCCTCTTAGCTGCCTCTTTCAGACGAGGATCGTTAGTGAGTCCAAGGTAGGAATTGCTGCCGAACATCAACACTTTATCCTTGTGACCTTGCACATAGACCTCTGTGTTCTGTTCGGATGTAATGGGAGTGAAATAAGGATAAATCCCAGCTGCTTTCGCTTCTTGTGGGACTGTATACTGCGCTAACTTTTGCTGTAACGGCTTCATAAATTACAAAATAATATATATAAATTTTTAAAGTGCAAAATAACAAAAAATTTCTTAAACCATCAAAACTTTTTATGTTAAAATTGAATACAGTTTGTCAGTCAATCGACTTGCACCTATTCTAAAAGTCTGATTATTAACAAAATTATCTCCCACAATTTTTTTTGCCATCTCGGCATAAGCCAAAGCCTCCTCTGGGGTTGAAATACCTCCAGCAGCTTTAAATCCAACTGTTTTTTTGTTAATTTTAACACTATCTGCAATGCACTTAAGCATCACTTCTGCTGACTCTAGAGTGGCTCCAATACCTATCTTGCCAGTGGATGTCTTGATAAAGTCGGCACCACCGGCAATGGCCAACTCCGAAGCTTTGCGTACAAGGGTGGGGGAGGGGAGTTCACCAGTTTCAAGAATAACCTTCAAAGTTTTACCCTGACAGGCTTCTTTCATAGTGGCAACTTCGTCACTCACAGCGTTGTATTCACCCGCAAGAAGAAGACCACGACTAAGCACCATGTCAATTTCATCTGCCCCTTCTCCTATGGCGTATCTCACCTCTTCGATTTTCAACTTCATCGGTAACTGACCATGAGGAAAAGCACCTGCTACCGAGGCAATCTTGAAATCGACAGGAAGAGTACGTCTGGCAACAGACACAAAGCGAGGATAAATACACACGGCAGCCACATGCGCTTTTTCCAATGTCTGTAATTCCAGCGTATGCCTGCAAAATGCTTCAACCGATGCATCATTGTCGGTTGCGTTAAGAGTAGTGTTGTCGATACAGGCAAACACTCTCTTGGCAAAAGTCTTGTCCATCAGAGAATCTGGCTGATTTTCTCCACACGACGTTGATGACGTCCACCTTCGAACTCGGTGTTTAGAAATTCATCAACAATCTGCATGGCTGTTTCCTCGCTTATGAAGCGGGCAGGCATCGAAAGGATGTTACAGTCATTATGTTGACGGCCGAGATGTGCAATCTCAGGAGTCCAGCAAAGGGCACAACGGACATTGGGGTATTTGTTCACCGTCATTTGCACACCATTTCCGGAACCGCAAATAACTATTCCACGTTTATATTCTCCGCGGTTGATAACGTTACCCACTTGATGGGCAAAATCGGGATAGTCACAACTCTCACTGCAATGAGTACCATAATCCTTTACATCGAAACCTTTTTGTTTCAAATGGTCAATTACTTTCAGTTTGAGCTCATAGCCTGCATGGTCGCACGCTATAGGAATAATTTCTGTCATTTTAATCAATGTTTATAACTTTTTCTGTGTGCAAAAGTACGATAAAAACGGAACTCCCTAAGAATGAAACCCTGGAAATTATCAACATTTTATTACCGATAAGCGTAAAAATAAGATAATCAATACTGAATAAAATATCAACAAAAGATAGTTTAATTTGCTGTTAGATATTGTCAGCAGTGATGTTGAAAAGAAAAAACATACTGGTGAATGTTGAAAAAACAATAGTTATCAAGACCTTTATCAACAGAAAAACGATGAACTAAGAGAATAGGATATTACTGAAAAATAATGTATTCCATAAACCTTACAAAGTTATTAACCAAATTAACAAGAAATAAAGAAAAAAGAAAAAATTAAAAAAAGGAATAAAGAAAATTATTAACCAATGGATTTTTTTGTGTATTTTTGCAGTCTAAAAACAAAAATTTTAGAGTTTATGACTAACGAGCAACTGAAAGAGGAAATTCTTCGATTAAAGAAAGAAAAAAATGCTGTCATTTTAGGTCATTATTACCAGCGGCATGAGATACAAGAATTATCTGACTATGTAGGCGACAGCCTTGCTTTAGCACAAAAAGCGCAGGAGGCAACAGCTGACATTATTGTCTTCTGTGGTGTTCATTTCATGGCGGAGACAGCTAAAATCCTCAATCCTAGTCGTAAGGTTTTATTGCCTGACATGGAGGCTAGCTGCTCGTTGGCTGAGAGTTGTAAGGCTGAAGATTTCTCCAAGTTCAAAGCAGAGCATCCTGATCACATGGTGATAAGTTACGTTAATTGTTCTGCTGAGATAAAGGCTTTGTCCGACCTTATCTGTACTTCCGGCAATGCCGAAAAATTGGTGCGTTCATTACCCGAAGACCAGAAGATCATTTTTGCTCCAGATAAGAATCTGGGTGGTTATATCAATCAGGTTACTGGCAGAAAGATGCTCCTTTGGAATGGTGTATGCACTGTACATGATGCTATGCAGGCTGAAGCAGTGCTGCAACTTAAGGCCGAACATCCCGACGCTCCCGTCATCGCTCATCCCGAGTGTAATCCTGCTCTTCTTAAAGTAGCCGATTTTGTGGGTTCTACCAAGGCAATGCTCAATTACATCAAAGCCTCTTCGGCCAAGAAATTCATTGTAGCTACAGAAACGGGAATTCTCTTTGAGATGAAAAGAGAAAATCCTGATAAGGAGTTTATCACTTTGCGCGACAACAAGAGTTGCGCCTGCGACGACTGTGCTTATATGAAGCTTAACACGCTGGAGAAACTGTATAAATGTCTGCGAGACGAGCAGCCTGAAATTTTGATGAGCCCCGAGATGATTGAGGCTGCCAAACGTCCCATTGTTCGCATGCTTGACATGAGCCGCCAGTTGGGGATCATCAGGTGAGGTATCTTATTGAAGCAGCTTCAGGCGATTTGATGATTGTATGGTCTATCCGTAAAGAGCCTGCCGAAACGATGGTCTACGATCACCCCAACTTTGGTGGCTGTTATGTTGACAATAAAAATGAGAAACCATGATAGGACAACCACAAGTATACGAAACCCTGGAAAGAATGGGTATTCCTTTCGACTATTACGAGCATCCCGAGGCACCGACCATAGAGATTGCCGCGCAATTCTACCGCGGCGAGGGGACGACATTGTGTAAAAACCTCTTCTTCCGAAACCATAAGGGCAACCGTCATTATCTCGTCATCATGGACAGCCGATTCCCGATGGATATCCACGATATGGAGCACCGATTACATCAGGGAAAACTCTCTTTCGCCAGTTCTGAGCGAATGATGAAATATCTCGGAGTGAAGCCTGGCAGTGTCTCACTCTTCACGCTCATCAATGATACCAATCATGGGGTCACTCTCTTCGTCGATCGCAACCTGTTGAACGCCGAAAAAGTGAGTTTTCATCCCAACGACAACCATGCATCGCTGGTGATATCACGTGACGATATGTTGAAATTTATCGAACAAATTGGCAACCCCTACGAGATTGTTGATTTATACAACCCAAATTGTTGATAACATAGTAAAATTGATGTTTTACGTGAAACATCAAGGAGGAATTTCCATTATGGGAACTTCTCCTTTTTTAGTTGCATCCTTCGGGGGTGCAAACGTGGGGTACGTAGAATAGAGTGTCGACTTTGGAATAGTCCAAGTCTGTTACAGGAACGTTGATATCACGTATGTCGGTGGGTTTAAACGTCACGTTGTCGGATTCATCAATGACGTAGGTACATTTCATGTGGCCTTGTGGGTCGAGCATCACCGTGGTAGGGGTGCCGTTGGGGCCGGTGATGAGCTGCTGCTGTGGGGCGATGGCATTTACGACATTGTTAAGATAATTGTCGGCTACATCGAACCCTAACTCATCAAAGCTTTCACCATAATGAAAGATGAAGGTCCACACCACCTGCCACATGTTCTTCATCATCAACTGGCGGTATTGCGGCAGGGTGTCGTTGATCCAATAGCGGGGCGAGGTGATGCCATGGCGGCGGAACACCTCGTCCATATACTGCGCCGTGCTATAGTCGGTTTCCACAAAGTACCAACGCACCTGGCTGCTGTCGCACTCAGCCATCTTGCGCGGGTAAACGTCGCGCATGGCCAACTCGCAGGGGCCACAGCACGAGCTGGTCAGCACAACCACCTTGTAGTGCGTGGTATCGGCGACTATCAACTGCCGCAATTGCTCCACCGTGACGGGCGTGAGGTTGTCCATAGCGAGCACCTTTCGGTAATTTTTCTCTGTAGGCTTTGATATTCTGCAGCCCGTCAACAGCAAAGTACCTATCATCAGGGCAAAGACTGTTTTGACACTAGGAAGTTTCATTTTTTTTAAAAGTTGAGTATGCTGTTCTTTATATACAAAACGCACAAAGGGTCCAAATCTTACAGCTGTCTTTCTTTTTTAACAGTTTTTATTATCTGGTGCAGACATGGCAAAAGACACAACAGCGCGAAAAAAATTTTCACCACACGGTGAAAAAAGTGTATTTTTGCAGCCGAAATGAAACAGAACGAATATATTGTCAACGAACCTAAGGAATTGTTGCAGTTCCTTATGGAAATAATGTCCGACAGCAGCCGCACAAAGGTAAAGGAGCTGTTGGCGCATAATGTCTATGTCGACGGACGACGCACGTCGCAGTTCAACTTTCCGTTACAGAAGGGAATGAAGGTGAGCATTGAAAAGACGTCGTTCCAGGACCGTCTGCGACCCCGAGACCTCGATATCGTCTTCGAAGACCAGCACCTGTTGGTAGTTAACAAACACGAGGGTTTGTTGAGCAACAGCAAGCATCCCAACGACAAAACGGTTATCACAGTGCTCAACCAATATCTTGATGCCACTCGTCAGCGTTGCCACGCCCATATCGTCCATCGCCTTGACCGTGATACCAGCGGTTTGATGGTGGTGAGCAAAAGTAAGGAGGTGAGCCAGAAGTTCGAGGAGGACTGGAAGGGCATGGTCTTTGACCGCCGCTATGTTGCAGTGGCTTGGGGTCACTTGGAGAAGAGTAGGGGAGAGGTGCGTTCGTGGTTCACCGACGGCGAGTTCTGCGTACTCTCGTCACCCACAGACAATGGAGGAAAACTGGCTGTGACACACTATGAAGTAAAGCAGACGTCCCGTAGATATAGCCTTGTGGAGTTGAAGCTCGATACCGGTCGCCGCAACCAAATCCGTGTCCACCTGCGTGACCTGCAGCACCCAGTGGTCCACGACCCCATGTATGGCTACAAGGAAGACCTCTCGCCCATCAACCGCCTGGCGCTCCACGCCTTCCGCCTCTGCTTCGTGCATCCTATCACCGGCAAGCGCCTGAAATTCGAGACTCCCATCCCCTCATCATTCCTCAAGTTGATGGAACTCTGACAGAGAAAGACCTCCTTTTGTTTTGAACTAGACTCTTGTTCCGAATAGGTTCGGGAGGTTAATTGTTTTACATTTGTTCAGTAGTTGTTCGGTACTTGTTCGGTCAAACACCGAACAAGTACCGAACAAATGATGTTAAACAACTGTACAACAGAGGTACAAAATACCTCCCATTCCCTTTGTCAAGTTTTTTTCGGTATTATACAATAAAAAGCAACAAACTGCGTTAGAAGGTTATTATGTATAAAAAGATATTTTTTATCATAGCTTTTTTGACGCTGGTGTTCGGCGTGTCGGCACAGTACAAGACCGTTGCCGATACTTCGCGGTGGGATTATCACCTGTCGGTGGGTTCATCGCTGATGACCAGCAATGGGAAGGGCAACGCCTATATGTGGGTAGCGCCTAGTGTAAACTATCAGGCCAACGACCGATTGACCCTCCGTGGCGGCTTCCTTGCCGTGGGATCGTTGCTGGGAGGTTACGAGCTGCAAGGCAACAGCCGCAGTCTCGCCCCGTGTCGTCGTGGCACGCAGTTGATGGGTGCCGCCATCGGTGCCGACTACACTGTCAGCGACCGTCTGACCCTCTGGGCCACGGTGATGCACATCGGCGGCTGGCATGAGCCTGTGTGGTCGCCCTTCAACGAGGCCTTCAATATCGGTGTTACCGCTCTCAGCGGCGGATTCAGCTATGCCTTGAGTGACGAGTCGATGCTCGAGATGCACTTCCATTTCGTGCATGACCATTATGGCAATGATGCCCTTGGCATCCTGGGACATCCTTACTATGGCTATGGCGTGCCGTGCTATGAGATTTTTAGCGGCCCTTGGTTATATTGAGAGGTGAAAAGTGAGCAATGAAAAACAATAAGTGAAAAACGAAAACAGAAATAGAGAAAGTGGAATACAACACTCAACGAGAGCAACTGAAGATTACGGATTATGGGCGTAACGTCACGAAGATGATAGATTACGCCAAAACTATCGAAGACCGTATCGAGCGCACACAGATGGCCAACCTCATCATCGACACCATGGCATTGGTAAACCCCAAGGTCAAGGAACGTACCGACTACCGTCATATCCTGTGGGACCACTTGATGATGATGGCCAGCTATGACCTCGATGTGGACTGCCCTTACACCATCAATCGCGAGGAGACAGAAGAGGTAAAACCCCGTCCGCTAAGTTACAGCGACAGCAAGATACGCTACCGGCATTATGGTCGTGCCTTGGAAGACATGATACGTGCTGTGGCCGAGATGCCCGAAGGGGAGGAGAAGAGTGCCCTGTCGCAGCAGATAGCCCATACCATGAAGCGGCAGTACCTGCAGTGGAATCGCGACTCGGTGGATGACGATCTGATAAGGGAACAGCTCAACGAGCTCTCTGGCGGCCGCATCACGCTGCCTGAGGATTTCCAGTTCCGCGACTCGAAAATCTACCTCGACGCCATGGCTGCAGTGACGGCCAAAAAGGAGTCGAATGCCAAGAAAAAGAAAAAGAAGAAAAAATGAGTAGTTTCGAAATCATAGGAGGCCATAAGCTGAGAGGCGAGATTGTGCCACAAGGAGCCAAGAACGAGGCCCTGCAGGTGCTTTGTGCCGTGTTGCTGACCTCCGAGAAGGTACGTATCGAGCATGTGCCAGACATCCGCGATGTAAACAAGCTCATCGACTTGCTGAAGCTCCTTGGTGTCAGTGTGCGCGAGGATGTGCCGTCGGCCTGCGAAAGTGGCCGCACCTTCGAGTTCCAGGCTGACCAAGTGAACCTCGAGGTGCTGCAGAGTCAGCAGTTCCGTGAGCAAGCAGGTGCCCTCCGGGGTAGCATCATGCTTGTGGGACCTCTCCTGTCGCGTTATGGACAGGCCGTGGTGCCGCAGCCTGGTGGCGACAAGATTGGCCGCCGCCGCCTCGACACTCATTTCATTGGCATGGAACGCCTCGGAGCCACGGTGGAATACAAGCGTGGAGCCTACATAGTCAACGCCAAGAAGCTCAAAGGTTGCTATATGCTGCTCGATGAGGCTTCTGTCACCGGTACTGCCAATATCATTATGACCGCGGTCCTTGCCCGTGGCACTACCACCATCATGAATGCCGCCTGTGAGCCCTATGTCTACCAGCTCTGCAATATGCTCAACCGTATGGGTGCCAAAATCACTGGCGTGGGGAGCAATATGCTTACCATTCGCGGTGTGAAGGAGCTTCACGGTTGCGAACACCGCCTGTTGCCTGACATGATTGAGGTGGGTTCCTTCATCGGCATGGCCGCCATGACACAGGGCGACATCACCATCAAGAATGCCCAGGTGCAGCACTTGGGACTTATCCCACAGGTCTTCCGCCGTCTCGGTATCGAAGTGTGGCAGAAAGGTGACGACCTCTATGTGCCGGCGCAGGAACACTATGAGATTGAGCGGTTCATGGATGGCTCCATCATGACTGTGGCCGATGCCCCCTGGCCTGGATTCACCCCCGACCTTATCTCCATTGCCCTCGTGGTCGCCACCCAGGCGAAGGGCAGTGTGTTGATACACCAGAAGATGTTCGAGAGTCGACTCTTCTTCGTCGATAAACTCATCGACATGGGTGCCCAGATTATCCTCTGCGACCCCCACCGCGCCACCGTCATTGGTCTCGACCGTGAGCACAAGCTCCGTGGCGTCCGCATGGCTTCGCCAGACATTCGTGCAGGTGTGGCTCTGCTTATTGCCGCACTCAGCGCCGAAGGGAAGAGCCGCATCGACAACATCGAGCAAATAGACCGTGGATACCAGTATATAGACAAACGACTCGCCAAGCTCGGTGCCGAGATAAGGAGAGTGGAATAAACAAAACGGATAACCCTTACAAAGCAAAGTATGTTTGGTTTTTTCAAGAGAAAACGTGAACCACGCCCCATCTTCCAGCCTCTCGGGATTGATATGCACTGCCACTTGGTGCCGAAGGTCGACGACGGCTCCAAATGTATAGAGGAAAGTATCGAATGCCTCAACACACTCAAGGCTGTAGGATACGATAAGGTTATCATCACGCCCCATTTTCAGTTCCCTCGTTTTCAGAACGACGAGGACGACATTTGCCGTCGCTATGAGGAACTCAAGAAGCAGGCCGCAGATGCCGGCGTGGATATAACGTTTGCCGGCATTGCTGGCGAATACCGTATCGACGACGGCTTTAAGCCCCGCCTCGACAATCCCCGTTTCCTCTTGGTGGGTGGGAAATATGTGCTCGTCGAGTTCTCCCTCCATCAGCAGATGATGGGGTGCGACGAAATGATTTTCGACTTGCAGATGAAAGGCTATGAAATTATACTTGCCCACCCGGAGCGCTATCCCTATCTCAACGTCTTCGGCTCACGCATGGAACAGCTCAAGAACCAGGGTGTTTTGTTCCAGATAAACCTCCTGTCGCTTGGTGGCTTCTATGGCGAGGAAGCCCAACGGCGTGCCTATCATCTGATTGAGCATGGTTGGGTGGAGTTTATGGGTACCGACACCCACAACACCATGTATGCCCAAGCGCTCATCGACCTTTCCCACGACCGCAAGGTCGAAAAGGTCTTGGAAAAATACGAATTTATGAACAAATCATTGTAAAACAGAATATGAACAGTCTTAATGCCGTGTCGCCCATTGACGGGCGCTATCGTAGCAAATGTGAGCCCCTGGCCAAGTACTTCTCTGAAGGGGCATTGATTAAATATCGTGTCCGTGTCGAAGTGGAGTATTTCATCGCCCTCGCCGACCGCCTGAAGCAGGTGCGTCCTGCCCTTGCCTCTGTTGCCTCCAAGGCTGAATCCCTGCGTGACATTTATCGCAACTTCTCCGACACCGACGCTCAGGCCATCAAGGACATCGAGAAGGTCACCAACCATGATGTCAAAGCCGTAGAGTACTTCCTCAAAGGCAAGTTCGACGAGATGGGACTCTCCGAACTCAAAGAATTCATCCATTTTGGCCTCACCTCGCAGGATATCAACAACACTTCAGTACCGCTCTCCATGAAAGAATGCCACGATGAGGTGTTGCTGCCTGCCTACAAGAAGATTCTCGCCCTCCTCGACGAGCGCGCCAACGAGTGGAAGGACATTCCCATGCTGGCCCATACTCACGGTCAGCCCGCCTCGCCCACCACGCTGGGCAAGGAATGGGGTGTCTTTGCCTACCGTCTGCGCCGTCAGATTGAAGAATTGGAGCGCATCCCCTTCACCGCCAAATTCGGTGGCGCCACGGGCAACTATAACGCCCACTTGGCCGCCTTCCCGGAAATGGATTGGCGCGCCTTCGGCAATGACTTCGTGAAAAATCACCTCGGCCTCGAGCGCCAGCAACTCACCACCCAGATTGAGAACTATGATATGATGGCCGCTTGGTTCGATGCCTGCAAGCGTATCAATGTCATACTCATCGACCTCTGCCGCGACATCTGGACTTACGTCTCCATGGAATATTTCAAACAGAAAATCAAAGCCGGTGAAGTGGGTTCCAGCGCCATGCCACACAAAGTCAACCCTATCGACTTCGAGAACGCCGAAGGTAACCTCGGCCTGGCCAACGCCATCTTTGAGCACCTCAGCCACAAACTGCCCGTCTCCCGCATGCAGCGCGACCTCACCGACAGCACCGTCTCCCGCAACATCGGTGTCCCCATTGCCCACACCATGATTTCCATTGCTTCGTTGGAGAAGGGCTTGGGCAAGCTGCTCCTCAATGAGCAGGCCCTCTATCGCGACCTTGAGAACAACTGGGCCGTGGTGGCCGAAGCCATCCAGACCATCCTCCGCTCCGTGGGTTATCCCAACCCCTACGAAGCCCTCAAGCAGCTCACTCGCACCAACGAGAAGGTCACCTCCGAGACCATTGCCGCCTTCGTCGAAACCCTCGACGTGGCTCCAGAGGTCAAGGAGCGCATCCGCCATATCACACCCCATAACTATATCGGTTACAGTCTGTGAAACTGCACGGCAACTTCACCCTTCGTCAACTGAAGCCTTACGGTGCACAAAGTGCACTGTATGGCCTCTTTGTGGTGCTGAGTGTCATCTTCACCATGGCCACGGCCCTCTCTGTGGCCGACTTCTTGAAGATCCTTTTTGGCTCCGGCGAGGAGCTTCCTGTGGCCAATGGCAACCTTGTGGCTTCTGCTCTTGACCATCTCTACTCATGGCTTATCTCCTTTGGTCAACTCAACGCACTTCTCCTCTTCTCCGGCATTATCTTCGTGCTCTATACCCTCAAGAACATCTTCTCTTACCTCTCTGCCGTCGAAATTTCCATCATCCGCACGGGAATTGTCCGAAACCTTCGCAATCGTATGTTTCACAAAGCGATGCATCTCCCCATGAGCTATTATGACCACCACCGCAAAGGCGATGTCATGGCCCGCTTCACCAGTGACATGGTAGAATACGAAGAAGGCATTCTCGGCTCCATTCAGATGCTTTTGACATCTGTCATCGGCATGACCCTTTACCTCTTCATGCTCTTCTATATCAATGTCAAACTCACACTCTTTGTCCTCTGCATGTTACCTCTGGTGGCACTTGTCATCTCCGGCATTTCCCACCGCCTCAAGCGCAGTTCAAAGATTGTCCAGGAAATGAACTCCTACCTCGTCTCGCTCACCGACGAAACCATCGGAGGCCTGAAAGTTATCAAATCCTACACCGCCATCGACTTCTCCAACCGCCGCTTCCGCGCTTCCAATCGCGAGTATACGCGTCGCCGCACACTCATGCTGCGCCGCATCGATGCCGCTTCGCCTGTCAGTGACTTTTTGGGCAACACCATCGTTATAGGCATCCTCCTTTTCGGTGCTTGGCTTGTCTTCCGTGGTGACCAGGGTCTCACCTCCGAACTCTTCATCTCCTATGTGATGCTCTTTGTATTGATGATTCCTCCAGCCAAAGATTTCTCCACCGGACTCTCGCAAATCAAGAAAGGCCGCGCCTGCGCCGACCGTATCGACGCCTTCCTTATGGAGGCCGAGGAACCCTCTTCAATCAGGCCGGCTGGTTCCACTGATTCATCTACCCAAACCACAATTTCTGCCGTCTCTCTCCGCCACATCTCCTTCTCCTACAACCCTGATACAGAGGTACTACATGACATCTCGCTTGATGTTCCTCGTGGAACAACGCTTGCGCTGGTAGGAAGTTCGGGTAGTGGTAAATCCACCATCGCCGACCTCCTCTGTCGTTTCTATCCTTGCACTCAGGGAGAGATTCTTCTTGAAGGAGTCGATATCAATAGTATGACCCTTTCCGAGCTCCGTAGTCGCATTGGTGTGGTGGCGCAGGACACCTTGCTCTTCAACGATACCGTGGCCGCCAATATTGCCTTTGGCCATCCTGGGGCTACTCGTGACGAAATAGAGAAAGCCGCCCACGACGCTCAGGCTCACGAATTCATCATGAGCCTCCCCAAAGGCTACGACACCTCTCTCGGCGAAGGGGGAAGCCTCCTCTCTGGCGGTCAGCGCCAGCGCATCAGCATTGCTCGTGCTCTCCTCCGCAACCCCCGCTTGCTCATCCTCGACGAAGCCACCTCGGCACTCGACACAGAAAGTGAGCGGCTCCTCCAGGCTACTCTTAATGAGGTGCTCCGTGGACGCACCGCCATCGTCATCGCCCATCGGCTCTCCACTATCGTCGGAGCCGACAATATCGTTGTCCTCGACCACGGACGTATCGTCGAGCAGGGCACCCACGCTGAGCTCATGAACCTTCATGGTCGCTATTCCGAACTAGTCGCATTGCAAAGTTTTTAGGAATGCGAAACTCGTTACTCATAACGACCCTAAGGTCCATAACATCCCTAAAGTCTCTAGGGCTTTTAATGTTTTTTTTCTATCTGACCCCTCTTCACGCTCAAGTATATGTCGATCCTGTCACCCGTTGGGTGGCTACTGTCGACGATTCCCTACAACAGATAGTCCTTTCGTGGACTCCCAGCGCCGACACCCAGGCCATGGGGTATCATATCTGCACTGGAACTCCTTGTTTGGACTATGACACCGTTTTTGGCCGTCAAAACAACACCTATACCTGTCTGGACCATGATCCCCTCGAGCAGCACACCTATCGCCTTCATGTCTTCGACAGCGCCTACAATGTCAGTTCATTGACCCCCTCTTTTGGAAACATCGTCCTTACCGCTGATGTGCCCCCATGTTCCAGCACTCTCAGCGTCTCCTGGACCCCCTATGTTGGTATGCCTGGCGGCGTGGAACGCTACAGGCTGTGGATGATGCGTGAACCTGTAGATGAGAGATATTTTGTTGCATACAGCACTGATACTGCTGGCCCGTTGTCTCAGGAGTTTGGAATAGCCGATAATATCACGCGTGTCTGGCTTAAGGTTCAGGCGGTCGGTTTTCCCGACAGCGTCACCGGTGGACAACTCGTCTCGCAGTCTAACATTATTGAAGTGAAGCGCCTCACTGCTGATTCTGCTGCTTTCGTCGAAATCACTTCCGCCGCCTACGACAGTGCTTCCAACCAAGTCATGCTCTCTTTCAATATCGACACTTCCTACCATACCGACCACTACACCCTATGGCGTAGCATCGATGGAAGACCTTGGAGTGTGATAGCCCAACTTCCTCCCTCTGTCACCACCTCTGTCGACGGCTCCATCAATCCCTTTGACTCGCTCCACTGTTATCGCCTCTCTGTCACTGATGCCTGCGACATGAACGAAAAATTCTCCAATACGCAGTGCATCACGGTACCCACACCCCCTGACCCCGCCTCAAGTATCCCTAATGTCATTATCGTCGGCGATCCTACCAACGGCGCCTTTCTCCCTCGTCTTCAGGGACTCAAGGGCGACCTCTACGAACTCTTCATCTATAACCGCAATGGCATCCTCGTCCACCATTCCACCGACCCTGTTGCCGCCTGGATTCCCTCGTCCGATACTCCACAAGGTGCCTATGCCTACGCCCTCCGTTGCCGTTTCAACAACAATATTGTCAAGATATTTACAGGTTCAATATTAGTGATAAAATAAAACCTAAAATCCCATGAAAGTCGCCCTTTATTACCGCTATATCGATTCTGCTGATCTTCCGGCGTTCAATTATCTCTGTGACCAACTGCAACATGCCAGCGTAATTACCCAGACCGTTGGCGATGGCGACAGCCTCGATGGCTTCGACTACCTCTTTTCCATCGGTGGCGACGGAACTTTGCTCTCTTCTGTGCAATTTATCCATTCATCTGGTACCGAGGCTTTTCCCCCCATTCTGGGTATCAACTTTGGCCATTTGGGATTCCTTACCACGGCGGGCAGGGATAATCTCGATAGCCTCGTCAGTGATCTTTTGGCCGGGCGTTTTACTATGGAAAGTCGTACTCTCCTTGCGGTCGATGCTGTGGGTTACTCCCTCAACGAAGTCTTCCTTCACCGCCCTGAGGGCTCTTCCATGCTCCGCACCCATGTCTATGTCGATGGTGATTATGTGGCCACCTATGCCGGCGACGGTGTCATTGTGGCTACACCTACAGGCTCTACGGCCTATTCGCTCAGTTGTGGTGGTCCTATCCTTACCCCCGACTCCTCCTGTTTCGTCATCACCCCCATCTCGGCCCACACCCTCACCCTGCGTCCTATTATCATCCCCGACACTGCACATCTTGAGCTCCGCGTCGACTCCGACCAACCCTTCACTCTCGGTATCGACTCTCGTCGCTCGCTTCTCCAGGGCCCGGCCTCCTTCAAGCTCTCCCGAGCCCCCTTCACCATCCGCCTTATCCGCCTCGACACGCAGAACTTCTTTTCTGCCATCCGCGATAAACTCATGTGGGGTACGGAGGTTCGCAATTAGTTATAGGCGTGGATGCCGCCGAGGATAAAGTTGCCACCGAAGTAGGTGATTTTTACTCTCTCGGAGAAAAAATATTTGTCTATTCGCAGAATTTTTTGTTACTTTGTACTCGGAGCCATAGTGGCTTCTACTATATTATTGTCTTGAAAATCAAAATACAAACATGAAGAATGCTCTAAAAAAAGCGTTGCCTTTGTTGCTCGTCGTCGCCGTGCTGGCAATGAGCGGTATGCAGTTGTCGTGCAGAAGCAGCTCGAGAAGCCAAGTAAGGGGCCAAAGAGGTCACGGCACCAGAGAGATGATGTATGAACGTCACCAGTCGAACAAGGGCCGCAAGGTCAATACAAACATTAAGGTGAAAGGTAACAATAGGGCCAATGGCCGTACAACTAGAAGTTATTGATGCAAAGTTCTCTCTATCCGCTTAAATTTCTTCCCCTCTTCAAGAATGTCATCTGGGGAGGCAACAAACTGAAAGAATATGGTTTCAACTACGACCCGCTGCCCAATTGTGGCGAGTTGTGGGCCCTCTCTTCCGTCGAGGGACGTGAGTCGGTTATTGCTAACGGATTTCTTGCCGAGAACACCCTTAACGAAGCCATTGAAATTTATATGGGAGACCTGGTGGGAGACAAGGTCTTCAATCGTTTCGGCACGGAATTCCCGTTGCTGTTCAAGATTATCGACGCCGCCAAGGACCTCTCCATTCAGGTACATCCCGACGACGAATTGGCACAGCACCGCGGTATGCCTTGTGGCAAGACCGAGATGTGGTATGTCATGGAGGTCGATGAGGGGGCTAGGCTTATCAGCGGCTTCCGTCGCGATACCGACCCCGAGGAATATCGCGCTGCCCTCACCACAGGACATCTCGAAGAGCTCCTCTATGCTGAAGAGCCCAAGGCTGGCGATGTCTATTTTATCCCTGCAGGTCGTGTCCACGCCCTTGGTAAAGGGTTAATGGTGGCTGAGATACAGCAGACCTCCGACTGCACTTATCGCATTTACGACTACAACCGTCGTGATGCCGACGGCAAGCTCCGCCAGTTGCACACAGAGGAGGCCATGGATGCCATCGACTTCAGTGGCATTCAGGGGCACGCCAACACCCGCTATCAAGCCCGTAGTAACGAGACTGTCACACTGGCCACCTGCCCCTATTTCATCACCAGCCTCATCGCTCTTGACCAACCCATTCGCAAGAACCTTGAAGAGGTGGATACCTTTGTGGTCTATATGTGTGTTGATGGTATCGCTGCGGTAAAGAGCATGGACACCATCGTTCCCGTTCATACCGGCGAATGCGTGCTGGTACCCGCGGTGGCTGATGGCGTAGAACTCTTCTGCGAGGGATCCGCCAAGTTCCTCGAAGTGTACATCGACACCACTGGCTGGACCGACGAGGCTCCGCAGGATGACTGGGTGGCCCAGTTCATCGGCGGCTCCCAGTAAAAAAATTTGTGGGATTAAGAAAATTTTACTACTTTTGCACCGCTTTTTATAGTATTATAGGCATTGAATGTTATGTTCGACTTCGAGACATCGGTAACAGGGATTGAATTTAAAGTGAGACAGTTGGCGGACGAAGTGGCACGTCTGCGCAAGCTGGTGTCAGAGAAAGAGGACCGGTGCTATGAACTGGAAGAAGCACTTAGAAACAACGAAAAAACAATTAACAATTTAAAAGAAGAGAACAAATTATTAAAACTAGGGAATAGATTGTCAGAAAAAGGCGAGAGTGCTGAGATAAAACTAAAAATCAATCAGATGATTCGCGCCATCGACAAGAGTCTTGAGATATTGAAGAAAGACAATGGAAACGATATCGGCATCGGTTAACATATTGGGGCGCACCTATAAACTCCGCGTGTCCCCGGAAGATGAGGCGGCATTGCGCAAGGCTTCCGACCTTATCGACTCGCAGGCCAAGAGTTTTGGTAAGCAGTATGCCTATAACGACCATCAGGACTTATTGGCGATGGTAGCATTGACGCAGATCACTCAATTGACCAAGATACAAGACTCACTGCGGTTCAAGGACACAGACCTCGCGCAGAGGCTGCAGTCCATCGACAGTGTATTGGAACAAATCCTGCATCCGACGGAAAGCAGTTTGTAAACTCAACACCATTTACAAACCGAGTCGGCTCAGGGGCGGGTAGGTTGTATGGCTGATACGCCCGGCGCTCAAATCCTAATAGTTCAGAGTTTACCATAACTCTCTTTTTAAACGCGATGCAGGATTTTCTTTTTAGACTGACCTCTCTCCGATGAAGGCAACCGCCGTTCCCACAACAACACACACAACATCATGGAAGTAGTTTTTATTATAATCGGAATCGTGGCCGGCGGTGCCTTGGGTGTCTGGCTGACCACTACCGTATTGCGCAACAAGTTGCTCGCTAAAAGTCAGCAGGTACTGAAAGATGCTGAAGAGAAAGGCGAGGTTATCAAGAAGGACAAAATTCTTCAAGCCAAAGAACAGTATCTACAGCTGAAAGGTGAGCACGAGAAGCGCGTCAACGAACAGAACAACAAGTTGCGCGACCAAGAAAACAAGCTGAAACAGCGTGAGCAGACCCTCAATCAGAAGGTCGACGAACTGCAGAAGAAAAGCAACGAACTCAAGGGTGTGAGCGACAACCTCAATAACCAGATTGAGGCCCTCAAGAAACGTCAGGCCGAAGTGGAGAAAGTCTATAAAGAGAGCGTCACCAAGCTTGAGCACATCGCCGGCATGAGCGCCGAAGAGGCCAAGCAGCAATTGGTCGACGCCATGACCGAGGAGGCCCGTGCCGAAGCTAGCACCACCATCATGGATATCGTAGAGGAGGCCAAAATCACTGCCGCCGAGCAGGCCAAGAAGATTGTCATCCAGAGTATCCAGCGTACCGCCACCGAGACCGCTGTCGAGAACACCGTCAGCGTCTTCAACTTGGAAAATGAAGAGGTCAAGGGCCGCATCATCGGCCGTGAGGGCCGCAATATACGCACCCTCGAGAGTCTTACCGGTGTGGAGATTATCATCGACGATTCCCCTGACGCCATCATCATCAGCGGCTTCGACCCTGTGCGCCGCGAGATAGCACGCCTGTCGCTCCACAAACTGGTCACCGATGGCCGCATCCATCCTGCCCGTATCGAAGAGGTGGTCGCCAAGACCCGTCGCCAGATTGAACAGGAAATCAACGAGGTAGGTAAGCGCACTTGCATCGACCTCGGCATTCTCAACATGAACCACGAGTTGATGCGCATGGTGGGACGCATGAAGTATCGTTCCTCCTACGGTCAGAACCTCCTGCAGCATAGCCGCGAGGTGGCCAACCTGGCTGCCACCATGGCTTCCGAGCTGGGTCTGAACCCCAAGCTGGCCAAGCGCGCTGGCCTGCTGCACGACATCGGCAAGGTGCCCGAGACCGACCCCGAGATGCCGCATGCCATCTTCGGCATGAAGCTCGCTGAGAAATACAAGGAGCATCCCGATATCTGCAACGCCATTGGAGCGCACCACGACGAGATGGAGATGACCAACCTCATCTCGCCCATCATTCAGGTGGCCGATGCCATCAGTGGTGCCCGTCCCGGTGCCCGTCGCGAGGTCGTCGAAGCCTATATCAACCGCCTCAAGAAACTGGAAGACATGGCTATGACCTACCCTGGAGTGGTGAAGACCTACGCTATCCAGGCTGGCCGCGAGCTGCGCGTCATCGTGGGTGCCGACAAGGTGACCGACGTGGAGGCCAACAAGCTCAGTTTCGACCTCTCCAAGCAGATTCAGAACGAGATGACCTACCCTGGCCAGATTAAGGTCACGGTCATCCGCGAGACCCGCGCCATCAACTATGCCAAGTAGAGGTTAATGGTTATTGGTTAAAGGTTAATGAGCATGCTATCAATATTGGCCATCCATTGGAATATAGACCCGGTGATGTTTCACATCGGGTCTTTTGGCTTGCGCTACTATTCGTTGGGCTTCCTTATAGCTTTCGTCTTGGGCTACTGGATTATCTCACGAATGTTCAAACGCGAAGGTGTGAGGTCCAATTACCTCGACAGTCTAGTCATCTATATGTTCCTCGCCACCCTTATCGGAGCCCGTCTGGGCCACTGTCTCTTTTACGAGCCTGGCTATTTCCTCACCTCAGCCCACTGGCCCGAGATTATATGGCCCTTCAGTAACGGTGAGTTCACTGGCTTCCAGGGTCTCGCCAGCCACGGTGCCGCCGTGGGTATCCTGACGGCCATGTGGCTCTACTGGCGTAAGTATAGCATGAACCTCTGGTGGATTCTCGACCGCTTGGTCATCGTCATCGCCCTAGGTGGCGCCTTCATCCGTCTGGGCAACCTCTTTAATAGTGAAATCTATGGACATGTCACCACGTTGCCCTGGGGATTCATCTTCGACCGCAACCACGAGACCGTCGCCAAGCACCCCACACAGCTCTATGAGAGCCTCAGTTATTTTGCCATCTTTGGTGCCTGCCTATGCTACTACCTCCGCAAGAAAGGCAATATCCGTAGTGGTGCCATCTTCGGCTGGTGGCTGGTGGCACTCTTTGGCGTACGTTTCCTCATCGAATTTGTCAAAAACGACCAGGTTGGATTCGAGGCCGGTATGACCCTCAACATGGGCCAACTTCTCAGCCTTCCCTTCATCGTGGCGGGTCTTATCATCGCTTGGATGTCACGCGGCGACAAGTTCCCGCAGGGACCCTTTCCATATGGCGAAGTGAAAACTATCGTAGCCAAATGGGAAGAAAAAGATGCCAAGGAAAAACGCGAAAGGTTAGAAAGGGAAAAGAAAGCAGCCGTAAGTAAAGCGGCATGGCAAAAAGCCAGACAGGAACGCAAAGAATCAAAAAAGAAGAACCAAAATAAAATAGACAACAAATGAAAACACTGATACTTGTACGTCATGGCGAAAGCGCTTGGAACAAACTGAATCTCTTCACCGGCTGGACCGATGTCGACCTCACCGAGGCTGGCATCAAGGAAGCCTACGAGGCCGGTAAACTCCTCAAAGCCGAAGGCTACCGCCCCGAGCTCTGCTTCACCTCCTACCTTAAGCGTGCCGTTAAGACTCTCAACGAGATTCTCGATGCCATGGATATGGACTGGCTGCCGGTGCAGAAAAGCTGGCGTCTCAACGAGAAGAGCTACGGCGCCATCCAGGGCCTCAACAAGGCCGACACCGCCGCCAAATACGGCGACGAGCAGGTGCTCCTCTGGCGCCGCTCCTTCGACGTGCAGCCCCCGGCTCTCGACCTCCATGACGAGCGCAGCCCCCGTGTCGACCCGCGCTACAACGAGATTCCCGACAACCTCATTCCCCTCACCGAGAGCCTCAAGGACACCATCGAGCGTCTCATGCCTTACTATCGTGGCACCATCCTCCCCGCTTTTGAGAACCGCAACACCCTCATGGTCGTGGCCCATGGCAACTCGCTGCGTGGTATTGTCAAAGAGCTCAAAGGTATGACTAACGAGGAGATAATTAAGTTCAATTTGCCTACCGCTGTGCCTTATGTCTTCACTTTTGACAACCAGATGAGACTCGTCGAAGACAAATTCCTAGGTGATCCCGAGGTTATTGCTGCCAAGATGCAAAGCGTTGCCAATCAAGCCAAAAAGAAATAACTAGTGGATAGTTGGTAGTGGATAGTGAGTAGTTAATTGAAAAAAAATTTGGCCAGTTAAAAAAATGTTCGTACTTTTGCACCGTTTTTGAGAGACAAAAAACGGTGCTTTTTAGTCAGGAAGAACACACGGAGAGGTGGGTGAGTGGCTGAAACCAACAGTTTGCTAAACTGTCGTACTCGATTAGGGTACCGGGGGTTCGAATCCCCCCTTCTCCGCCAGAAAGACGCCCCGAGTGGCGTCTTTTTTAATAGCAATAGATACCGCGGGGCATAGCGAAGCCCGGTTATCGCGCCTGCTTTGGGAGCAGGAGACCCCCAGTTCGAATCTGGGTGCCCCGACATAATTTTTGCCCGTTCGCGACACAAGGTCGTGTTCAGCGCCAAAATTTGGCCCCGTAGCTCAGCTGGATAGAGCAACTGCCTTCTAAGCAGTAGGTCCTGCGTTCGAATCGCAGCAGGGTCACCAAAAACAGCAGAAAAGCCACCCCTCAAGGGTGGCTTTTTTTGTTTTTATATCTCTGGCCAATTACCGCACTAGCAGCTTCTTGACCGCTGTGCCCATGGGGGTGGCGACGCGGAGGATGTAGGTGCCGATGGGCCAGGCCTTGACGTCGAGGGTGGCCTCGTAGCCCGAGGCCTCGCGCGCCATCACCTGGCGCCCCTTGTCGTCGTAGGCTTCGATGCGCGTCAGCCCGAAGCTCGACAGCACGCGGGCCTCCTCTTTTGCCGGGTTGGGCTGCACAGCCACATAGCGGCTCACCATGTCGGCCGCCGTCACCACCGCCGTGCTGTCGCCCGAAGGACTCCCCTCTGGGGTCAGTATCGGGAAAATCATCATGTAATAGTCCTCCTGATGGTCCTCCTCCTGATTAATCAGGCTCCAGTACACACTTCCCTCTTCCGGATAGCAATATTTGAAAACAATATAGTCGCGGTTGTAGGCCGAGCCGAAGTAGCTCACCACACTCAGTCCCACATGTCTCCGAAAGTTATTGATGTCCGAGGTGAGTCCTTTCTGCGACCGTTGCGTCGACCCCACATAGAATGTGTCGGAAACGGTGATTACCGAATCGAAGTATCGCTCATACATCGGGTAGACAAAATTGGGGTTCCCAAATGCCCATACCGTTGGGTCGGGACGGACGTAATAGGTTGCCGTGTCATACTTGCGGTGTATCCTTTTTTGCTGCTGCACCTCCAGCGAGTCGCCGCTCCTGAGGTAAAGGCCCACATATTCATAGGCGTTGTCCAGCGTGGTGTCAATGAAAAAACCGTAAAAGTCCTCCCAAAACAAGGCTACCGACTCCGAATCGCGGGCCAGTATGGAATTAAAATCATAGTGGTCCAAGTCGGTAATCATGGCGGCGGCAACACCATATACCTTCAGAGGTTCTTTGTTCGGGGAGATGAGCCTTTTGCACACCACTCCGCAGGTGTCGCCACTAATAACGGCGCCATTGATTCCATTGGACTCTTTTAAATTTGGCAGCGTGTTATAGAAATAGCCCTCCCGGGGGATATCACTCACGGTGTCCTGCGACCAGCCAATCAGCGCTGGCAGTAAAGCCAACAAAATGATTATCTTTTTCATGTCTTATCTTTTTTATTGTGTATTATTTAATGGCATTGGGTTATCATCGTTGCCGACACACTTGTGACGGGCATGGTGCTGAGAGCCGAGGACTGCTGAACTTTGCTATGATCTTTCTCCTGCAAGTCCGCATTATTCGGCGTGACATCCAGGAGTGTGGCGCTGATGGAGGAAAGGCAGCTGCCCGCGGCATTGTTCTGGACCTTATAGAATGTCCACTCCCCCATATTTCCTGCAGCAATGGTATTCCCGTTGGTCCAACTATCCCCCAATGAGTTAATTGTTGCCGACGTTTCATGTCCGTTAATCGTGCCGCCCGAAGAGAACGACCCCGTAGGGATATGGTAAATCCTATAGTTATAGAGAAGCGAAACCTTTTTGATGAGAATGTTAAGATAGTTCTTGCTATAGTCCGAAGCCACATCCAGCAAGTCAAAATATTCATTGAAGTGGGGAGGGAAAGTCGCAAAAGAAATGCACTTTACTGAAAGTTCTCGTTTGGCTTTCAGTTGATGGATATAAAGGCTCTGTGAACGTCGGTAGACGGCAAACAATGTATCGGGTTTTGCGTATTGTAGTAGCACAGGTCCTACGGGGCTTAATTTCAGATTCTTTGTATAGATATATGTACCGCTGAAAAAGGGATGGTCATCTATTGTGGCTCTACTGATATAGCAAAGACATGCCACCGATGAGTCGGCATATCTGGCTGACACCACCACATTGGTGTCGACAAGAGCTATGTCGTCGAATTTCGCATCGAAGTTTGGCACATAGGTCCATGATTTGCGCCATGTGGAAGAACCTGGATTAAGCGAATTATTCCAATAATACGCGTCCGCAATATAATCCCTGCCATCCTTGCCCGTGCCAACCATTGCAATATGCTTGGTTGAATACAGCATATAGTATTCCAACTTTTTGAGAACAGAAAGGCTGTCAAACAGAAGGTAATTCACAGTAGGCGTAGGCATGGCAGAAATGTCAAAAAAGCCCACAATTCCCGTGTTGGACATTGATGACGAATCAAAAACGCTCCCACAGAAATAGAGTGTGTTCCCACTTAGTTCCATATCCTTGACATGAATATGCTGCTGGGTCTTCATAAACAAATTGATAGACCCTGTCGTGTCGAAAAGGCCGAATGTAAAATACTCTGGAGAATCATTATATCCTATCCATTTGGCGTATCCGTTCCGCTGCCTCACAAGGGCGAAGTCAGACTTTTGCCCCCATGCATATCTTACAATGTCCTGCGCCGACAATCCTAACGGCAGCATAAGAGCCATTAAAGCCATCGCCTTCAAATAATGTTTTTTCATAATATTTTTGTTTAAATTAATAACGAAGTTTTTTTATTTTATTGTATTTTGCCCCCTGAGCAACGATGCACCGGTTATAGCCGAAGGCAGTGATGTGTGTGTTTCATATCATTTTGTGTCGGTTAATAATCTATCTTATTTGCTGTGCAGGTATAAATACCTGTCTTAGAGTCAAACTGGATAGTTACTTCGTAACCTTCTTTTATTTTGATATCAGCCCATACCTCTGCTTCGTGATGGCTCGAGGTAGTGAAAATAACAGTCTCCTTGGATATTCGATTGCTGGTGGGTATCCCTCGGCGGAAGCTGACGCGGTGACCTTCCCTGCTCAGAGCAACCATCCATTCGAGGAAGCTTTTCCATGAATCCTCATCCAGAATTGTCACTCGGCTATTTTCTCCGTCGATGGAGTAATACACCGTGTACATGGCGGCATCCTCACTGGCGACGGCGATAGGGTCGCTGATGGTTTCCTTTTCACAGCCGACGGCTGTGAGACTGAGCACCATAAAGAGTGCTACACTTTTAAAAATTATTTTCATTTTGTTAGGTTTTTGGGTTGATTATTGTTTATAACTATATCTGTATTTACTATGGGCAACGGCATCTATTTCCGCTTCGGTGTGTACCTCAAAGAGACTGATTGTATGACGAAGCCGTGATATGGCCATTACGTTATTGTTGAGAATGTCAGAAGTGTCCATTGGTTGCCCGGGATGGTCTTTTGAAGTAAGTTTGACCGACACAATATCTTTGCCACTATCTATAGGATCTGTGACATGGGAAGGAAATTCTTTGATATTGAAATCTTTCTTCAGTACTTCCCATCCGGCGGAGTCGGTGGACTGTAGCAGGGTGACGTCGACGCGGAGGGTGTCGTCGACAGGGAAGCCTTTGATGAAAGAGGCACGGATATGCTCGGAGTGCTCATAGTGGCGATACAGTTCACTTACCTCGCCGGAGGGGAAGAGGCGAGGCCACCACCTGACGACGGCGACGGCGGCGACGGCCAGGAGGGAGGACAGGAACACTATGAGCAGACGGCGTTTCATTGATGGGCAAGCATTTGAAGAATCACCTGGTAGTCGGCGCTGGAGGAAGCGTCGGCATGGGTGCAGAAATAAGAGCCGTATTCTGGCGTGGGAACCCAGGCATAGGAAATAAGGATGACAACGACGAACACGAAGACTCCTAGCAGGTTGGCGTAGCGGTTGCCCTGGCGGCGCCAGTGGTGGTCGTGGAGGAACTCTGTCAGCTTCTCCATCTCGGCAATCCTTTGTTCTCCCCGCCGATGGGACTTCTCAAGCATCTGTTTGAGCATTTCTTCATCCTTCATGGTTCATCTATTTTAAGGTTTATATTCTTTGTAGTAGAGGGTGCGCATTTTTGTGACGATGCGGTGGAGGCGCTGGCTGACGGCGTTGGGTGTGATGCCCAGGAAACGGGCGATGTCCCCCGTGTCATATCCCGCGCGGAAAAGCCCCACCACGATGCGGTCGTCTTCCGGGAGCTCCTCGACGAGGCTGTTGAGGAGTTGCTCGTCCTCTCTGTCGCGCTGCTCGAGAGCCGCCGTAAGGTCGTCTCGCAGCAGTTGCTGGTCGAGGCGTTTCTTGCGGGAGCAGTGGCTGAGGGCATACAGGGCGGCACGCTTGACGTAGGCGCGCTCCTGGCGCGGAGAGAGGCCGGGATAGAAGCGGTCGAGGTAACGCCAGAGCAGGAGGGACACCTCTTGGAAATAGTCGTCGGCGAGGTCAGGGTCGCCCCAGGCGCGGCGCAGGCACAGCCAGCGAAGGCTGCGCTCGTGGCGGCGGAGAAGCGCGCAATAGCGGATGGCGGCACTGTCGTTTTCCTCTTTCATCACCTACGGCAACATTTTTTCCTGTATATATAACCACTTCGTGGGCAAAATATGACATTTTGGCCTTTTTTTTAACATTTCACCTTTCTCTACCCTTACAAAAAGGGGATGGGAGGGAGCGGAAAAAAATTCACACGCATGTATGTAATTCATCTTTTTTTTGTAAATTTGTACTCGTCTTTGTGAGACACAAAGTGGTGCAAGGACATGATATATTGTTTGTTATAAAGAGATTAAAAAGTAAGATAACAATGAAGAAGATTCTTATTGTCGGTGCCGGCGGACAGATTGGTTCTGAGCTGACACGTAATTTGAGAGATGTTTATGGCGACAGCAATGTCGTGTGCAGTGACCTGCGTCCCCTGAAGGGCGACCCCTACGAGCGTGGACCCATCGAGCGCATCGACAGCACGCAGATAATGCAGATTGCCGCTGCCGTGAAGCAGTACAACATCGACACCATCTACAACCTGGCCGCCATCCTGAGCGCCACGGCCGAGCTCAACCCCATGCTGGGCTGGAATGTCGGCATCGGAAGCCTGGTGAACTGCCTCGAGGTGGCCCGCCTCTTCGGCTGCGCCGTCTTCACTCCCTCCAGCATCGGTGCCTTCGGCCCCTCCACCCCACACGACAACACCCCGCAGGACACCATCCAGCGCCCCAACACCATCTACGGTGTCACCAAGGTAACCGGTGAGCTGCTCTCCGACTACTATTATACCCGCTTCGGCGTCGACACCCGCAGTGTCCGCTTCCCGGGCCTCATCAGCTGGCAGACACTTCCCGGCGGCGGCACCACCGACTATGCTGTGGAAATCTACTACGCTGCCGTCAAGGGTGAGAAGTTCGTCTGCCCCTTGAAGAAAGGCACCCTCATGGACATGATGTACATGCCCGATGCCCAGAAGGCCATGATCGACATCATGGAGGCTGATCCCACCAAGCTTATCCACCGCAACAGCTTCAACATCACCGCCATGAGCTTCGACCCCGACACCATCTACCAGGCCATCAAGAAGCGCTACCCCAACTTCGAGATGGTCTATGAGCCCGAGCCCATCAAGCAGGCCATCGCCGACAGCTGGCCCGACAAGATGGACGACAGCTGCGCCCGCGCCGAGTGGGGCTGGTGCCCGCAGTACGACCTCGAGAAGATGACGGACGATATGATCCTGAATCTGAAGAAGAAACTCCTCTAATATTTAGTAGTTAAGTAGTAAAGGCAATACTACTACTGGTAACAAAAGAAAAGGCCGCCAACTCATCAGTTGGCGGCCTTTTCTTTATTGTTTCACAACACGTTGTATCGCTGTGCTTCCCGAGTCTGTCAGCCGCAGGGTGTAGATTCCTGGAGCTAGGCTGCCAAGGTCGACGACAGTGGTCTTACGCTGCTGCGCCACAACACGTCCTGTAAGGTCGTAGACGGTTACCTCGTCAACTTCCTGACTCACTTGCAGCCATCCGGTCGTGGGGTTGGGATAGAGGGTGAGGCTTTCTGTGTCAATGCCGTCGATACCTTGGGTGCCGATGGTGAGCACGAGGGTGACAGTGCTGTCGCAGCCCTGACTGTTGACGAAGAGCTGCTGGTAGGTTCCGGAGGTCTCATAGACGGTGCCATACCACTCATAGGAGGTGGCGGCGGTGGAGACCTGTAAGGTGTCGCCGGCAGAGGAATGGTTGATGGTGATGGCTATACCCACGATGCTGTCGCAGCCATAAGCCGACGGCAGGGTTGTAATCTGGTGGACGGAGGAGGTGTATTCGTTTCCGTTCCAGAGGAGGCTGTCGCAGGCGCTGATTTGGGTGGACAGGTTGTAGGAGGGATGGGCGGTGTAGTCGATGATGGTGACGTCGCCGTTCGCTGCCACTGAGGTTTGTGGCGAGGGCGTGTTGTCCAGACAGGTGTCGCGGTGGATGAACATGACGGGATGCGACTGGTGGGGCAGCACCACGTTGTCGATCCAGGCACAGTCACTGCCGTTGCTGACGCTATAGTCTTTTTTGTAGCGGAAGGTGAGGATATGGGAGCCGGCAGGGAGGAAGAAGGCGGCGTGGGTCCAGGGCATCTCGCCCGAGGCGTCGAGCATCTCCACGCTGTCAATGAGGAAGAAGAACTTGTCGTAGCCGTTTTCCGACGATACGCGGTAGTAGAAACTCACGCTGTCGGCGCTGGTGAGGGAGGTGTTGAAGGAGATGTCGGACTGCTTTTTGTGGTCCAGATTCTGAGCCGAACGGAGGCAGTAGGAGCCTTCGAAAGGCTGCTCGGTACTGGCGGCCCAGGGATAGGTGGCAGCGGTGTTCCAGCCCGTGCAATGGGTGGTGCCGCCCTCGAAGGTCTCGATGTCGAGCTCGCCGATGAATATCGGCAGGGTGTCGTTGAGGGAAGCGTAGCGGCAGGCCACGGGGATGATGATATTCTGTGGTAACCGGGCATCGGACTGCAGGGTGACGGGGATGGAGGCTGTGGCGTTGGCGGCCAGCGGGTTTGAGAAGGGGGAGTGGAGGACGGAGAGCAGGGCGGTGGGGGAGGAGAAAGATAAAGTGTTTGCGCGCGCGGGAGCATGGCCGCTGTTGTGCAGCGTGGCGGTAATGGTGCTGCTGTTGCCGGGCAGCAGGTCGGGGAAGGTGTTGGAGAAGGTCAGTGAGAGCACGGGAGCATAGAGCCACAGGCGGAACGAGGAGGTGCCGGCGAGGGTGCCGCCGGTCCAGGAGGTGCTGGTGGAGAGGTCGGTGGGGGTATTGTCGGGAGTGTTCCCGTTCACAATGGCGCTGACGATCGAGGAGAGGTCGGCAGAGGCTCCGGCCTCCAGGCTGTCGAGGGATACCGTGGTGGTGGAGAATGTCAGCTGAGGATTGCTACTGGCAAGCTGGATGCTGATATTGCGGGCCATGGTGTTGCCGATATTCTCCACATGCAGCGTCAGCGCCACAGTGTCGCCGGCATTGAGGGGGTCCGAGCTGATGGCGGTGACCACGGGGAAGGCCCCCGCCGGCTGGATGATGCTGACCGGGCGGAAGGCGGTGCGATACTGCTGGGCGGAGGCGGCGAGGAGGTAGGAGCCCACGGAGAGGTCGGCAGGCAACGTCAGCTGGGCATTGCCGTTGGCATCGGCATAAGCCGCCGCAATGAGGGTCCTCGTTACCGTGTCGGTGAGGGCCACATAGGCGTAGGGTACTGCCGATACCGAGAGATCCGTGGTGCCATAGGTTATCGTCGGCACCACAGTGACCGTCATCACCTCGGCCTGCGTCATGTAGGGCTTCACCGACGGGTCTCCCATCAGATGATAGATTTCCCAGTAGTACCATTTCATACTGGACCCCGACGAGGAGCTTTCGACCGCCATGTTGCCCTGCATTATCATTGAGCCTTGCGTGGTGCACCAGTCGGCGTAGCTTTCGTTGTGGGTATGGAAGGTGCGGTCGTAGACGCCGAGGTTGGAGGCGTTGTAGGCCATGGACATGGAAGGGCCAACGCTGCTGCGCACACCCACAGCCCAGTAGAAGTCCTGACCCCAATAGGTGCTGTTGCTGCCGCCGATGTAGCCCACGGCACCGGCATATTCGTCCTTGCGGAGCAGAGATTCGCCAAGGCAGGTACTTTCGTCGAATTTGTTGGACAGGCAGCAGTTGCCAATCATCAAGCCAAATTTCTGGTTGTTGGTCATGCTGGCGACATGGGTGGTTGAGAAGTTAGGGGTGCTCCAGCTGGTGGCGCTGCCGTGGGCGCTGTAGTTGATAAGCGCGGCCCCCTGGTTGTAATAGTTGCGTATGGTTGTGGCATTGCCTGAAGCGCTGCTACCGACGGTGACATTGGTGGTGACCGAGGGGACGATGGAGACATCGTTCTTATAGTACATCACCTGGCTCCAGCCATGGGTTCCGTTGACGTAGTTGGTGACGGCATAATCCATAGCAGGGTCACCATAGTTGTAGCCGTTGCTGCCACCGTCGACACCGGCGACCATGACGGCACGGTCGAGGAACGAAGGGTCGGCGAAAGTGTACTGTTCATACATCAGGGTCTTCTCAATCTGGGGTGTCAGCTGGGAGATGTTCTGTGCCGAGAAGCGACCGTAGTGGCAGTCGGGGATGTGGTCGCCCGTGGTCCAAGTCATATAGTAGAGGTCGGTGACATGGGGATTCAAACTCGAGGTGGCTAGCACATGGTAACTGAAGGCCGGCAGCTGCGCCACGTCGCCAACCAGCAGCACATAGGTAGGTGCGGGGTCGGTCGTGGTGGCGTTGGTGTACAGACTCTTGATGTAGTTAGAGATGGAGTTTGTGTCGGTACCCACAGAAGGATTGTCGGTGTAGGCTACGTCGACACGGAAGCCCTTGCGCTGTTTCCACTGGACGAAGGTGTCCAACTGGCCGCGGAACATGCTGTTGGCCACGATGAGGTAGCGCACGGGAGCCGTGGTGCGGACACTCTTGGGATAGAGTCTGTTGATGGTATTGGCGCCACTGTTGAAGGCCGGCGAATAGTAGCGGTTGAACATCTCCAGGGTGCCTTCCTTGTCCACCCCGCGGTAGCGCACGGTTACCGTAGCATGGCGGCAGACGATAACCTGTCCGTTCACGGGATTGTAGGTCACTGGCGAGAACTGCAGACGGGCAAGGTTGCGATTGCGGGCCACGCCCACGGCCTCCACCAGAGCCTCCTTTTGTCCAAGGAAATGATTCTGGGAATAAGCCTGACTGATGAAAAGACGGAAGGCCGAGGTGTCGCTCTTACGGCGCGGCAATTGTACGGGCATGAGCCTGTATTTGAGCGCCGGAAGGGTGTCGTAGCTGGCATTGGTCACTTCCACGTCAAACCCCTCGCACAGCGGTACCTCGATGAGGCGCGAGAAAGTGGGAAGTGCAGGGTCTCCATAGTTGGCCAAAGACTGCTGGTAGCCTTCGATGGCAATGGTGCTGAAAGTCTCATCTGCGAGAGTAACCTCGTCCACCTGAGGGGTGCCGGGAGTGAACTCAATCTGCAGGGAGGAATAGTCGTCTTTCAGGATACGGAATCCTTGTTCCTTCTGTGCTGTGGCCAGGGAGAGACTCCCCAGAAAAAGGAACCCGAAAGCAATGATGGAGCGTTTCATATCGGTGATTAATTAATCAGTGTCATCTCATCCACCAGATGGCGGGCACCGGCAAATTTGTCGATGATAAAGAGGCAGTAGCGGATGTCGAGCGAGATGTTGCGGCAGTAGTTGGGGTCGAAGAGCAGGTCGCTCATCGTGCCTTCCCAGCAACGGTCGTAGTTGATGCCGACGAGCTGGCCGTCGGCGTTGAGAACGGGCGAGCCGCTGTTGCCGCCGGTGGTGTGGTTGGTGGCGATGAAGGCTACGGGAAGCTCACCTTTGTTATTGGCATACTGGCCGTAGTCTTTCTTCTGCCAAAGCTCTTTGAGCTTGGGCTCCACGCGGTAGTCGTAGACATGGGGGTTCTCCTTCTCCATGATGCCCTCGATGGTGGAGTAGGCGGTGTAGTAGGTGGCGTCCTTGGGTTTGAAACCCTCGACATGGCCGTAGGCCACGCGCAGCGTGAGGTTGGCATCGGGGAAGAAGTTGCTGTCGGGGAACTGCTCCATCATGCCCTTGATATAGGTGCGCATGAGACGCTGGATGTTGTCGTCGGCCTCGTTGTACTGCTTGCGCTTCTGGTCGCTATAGCAGTAGGTATAGGCCACGGTGAAGAGGACCACGGCGGGGTCCTTGCCTATCTCGAACAGCATCTTCTCGCGTTTCATCGTGAGGAGTTTCTCCAGTTTCTTGGGATTATTGAGGACCGATTTGGCATAGATTTTCTTGAGGGTGGCCTCCACCTCGGAAGCCGTGCTGTGCTTGAGGTTCATGTAGGGGGCGAAGCCGCGCTCCCACATGTAAAGGAAGGTCTCCACGAAGATGGCCTCGTCGACGGGCGAGTGCTGGTCGAAGTCCTCGAAATATTTGCGGCTGTCGTTGAGCATGCTCTCCGCAAGGGTCTCGTCGGAACTGCGCTGTATGCGCCACAGGCGCATGGCTCGGTTCATGAAGTCGCTGGCCAGCAGAGCCTCGTTGAAGTAGGTCCATTCGGTCTCCACCTCGCGGAGCAGGTTGTAGTTTACCTCCATCTCGTCGAGCACGTCGCGATACTGGGGCTTGTCGGCAGCCCATTTGCGGAAGGCTTCTTCCTGTTCC
Source organism: Bacteroidales bacterium (assembly GCA_045222295.1). Classification (GTDB taxonomy): domain Bacteria; phylum Bacteroidota; class Bacteroidia; order Bacteroidales; family P3; genus Colimorpha. The sequence goes on from JBGUXP010000006.1 coordinate 114,969, forward strand.
ATCTTCTGTTCCACGCCGTGGAGACGCTCGATGCCGAGGCTCTCGCCCTGCCATTTCTTCCAGCCGTTGGCGATGGAGGCTACGCGCGAGGCGTATTTCAAGCGCTGGGCGGGGCTCTGCTGCATGGCGGCGTTGTAGTGGGCCAGACGGATGTCGCGCAAGGCGATGCGGATGGGGTTCTCGACGTTGGCAGCCAGGTCGACGGCATCGTGGGTGACATAGCGGCGTGTGGTGCCGGGATAGCCGAAGACGAAGGTGAAGTCGCCCTCGTCGATGCCTTTGAGGCTAATCTCGAGATGCTTCAAGGGACGGTAGGGGGTGTTCTCCTTGCTGAAGTCGGCGGGCTTGCCGTCGTTGGCATAGACGCGGAACATGGAGAAGTCGCCCGTGTGGCGCGGCCACATCCAGTTGTCGGTGTCGCCACCGAACTTGCCGATATTCGAGGGCGGGGCTCCTACCAGACGCACGTCGGTGAAGACCTCGTTAACATACATGAAGTACTGGTTGCCATAGTAGAAAGGCTTTATTATCGCCTTGTAGTGTGTACCCTCCACCGCTTTGGCGGTGATGGCGGCGATGTTTTTGGCAACAATCTTCTCGCGGTCGGCTTCGGTGGTCTCGTCGGTGACACCCTCGAGCACCTGGGCGGTGACATCCTCCATACGGACCAAACGTGTCACACTGAGGCCGGGGCAGGGAATCTCCTGGTCGCGGCTCATGGCCCAGAAGCCATGGGTGAGGTAGTCGTGCTCGACGCTGCTGTGCTTCACGATGTAGCTGTAGCCGCAGTGGTGGTTGGTGAGCACCAGGCCCTCGTCGCTGACAAACTCGCCGGTGCATCCGCCGCCGAAGAGGAGGATGGCATCTTTGAGCGAGGCGTGGTTGATGTCGTAGATGTCTTGAGCCGTGATGTGCATGCCGGCCTTCTGCATGGCAGCTTCGTTGCGCTGCAGGAGCATGGGAATCCACATGCCCTCGTCAGCGAACGAAGGCAGCGAGAGTGTTGCCAGAACTAAGATTGCGAGTATTTTCTTCATCTTTTTATAGAATTATTTTAAAATGCAAAGATACGACTTTTTTTCAAAACGACGAAAAATCTTTCTTCAAGTTTCAGTCCCGAATGGATGCTATCTACAAGCTTATTTCTGCGGTTGTTGTTCGGTATTTGTTCGGTATTTGTTCGGTCAAACACCGAACAAATACCGAACAAATACCGACAAATAAGTGTAAAAGAATGCTTTCCGATACCTTGTAATCTTGGCACGGAAATTGATAGAAAAAAAGTATGGAACGAATGACTTTTACCACCGACCGTTCGACGGTCACCGAAGGCGATATTGTGGAGGTGCGCTGGAATTGCCCGGGCTCCACAAGTGTTGAACTCACGATAGACAATGGATACAAATCCAGCGTGATACCGCTGGAAATTGGCGGCAGCAAGCGCTTCCGCCTCAATCGCTCGAAAGGACGCACGCGTCTCACGCTCACCGCGCATGTCGACGGCAAGCCCTATTCGAAGACCCTCCGCGTGAAGGTGAAGGAGATTCCTGTGACGAAGGCCGAGACCATTGACCATCGTGGACGCACCATGAGCCGACTGCGGCAATGGCTGAACATGCCACGGTGGCAGTCGTTGTGGCATACCTATAAGATGGGACGACAGGCATTGCCCAAAGAGAAGAGGCTCGCTTCGCGTCTGCTGTTGTTGCTTGGTGGTGTATTGCTGCTGTCGACGTTTGTGCCGGCGCTGTTGTTGGTGGGGATTTTCGCCATCACCGGTTACTTGATGTGGGTACTCCTCAAGCGCTAGATAGACTATTGCCAGAAGCCCTCGGAGCCTTCCGTCCAGGTATTATGCGTGCTGAAAGTCTCGGTTTCGTAACTTGGAGTGCTGTTTGGATTGAAAAGTATCAGAAGCATCCCTGCTTGCTGCAATCCCCCACTCGTCGCAAACCCTCTTTCCGTCCGGAACTCCACAATAGTCAAAGATGGCGAGATATATGGTTTTTTCATGGCTTTCATTTTATTGGTTAATTCCCGAAAATGTTAGATGGAATGGAGGTCCCGTTTAGTGAAAAAGAAATATTGGATTCAACATTGGAAAGCGTGGCATTTTCCTGGGAATAATAATACCCAATGAGTGAACCTAGATAACCGCTAGGAGAGGATGCTGTTATTGCTCCAGAAATAGAACAGTCGCTTGCAACAAAGTTGCTGCTAGCTTTATTCCCAATAAAACCACCGATTCGAACTTCATTTGTTGCAGTTAGGTTGATTGATCCAGTCAATGATGAAGAAGAAATTGTCGTGGTTGATGCACCAGTAGATGCGATTAGACCTCCCCAATAAATCTTACTGCCATTTAGAGAAATCGTAGTAAAAGTTATTTGACAATTGGATATGTTGACTTGAGCATATTTTCCATCTACTTCGCAAAGCAATCCCCCATAGTAAATGTTACCAGTTGCACCCTGGATGTCAATATTATCAAAAGTTATTTTGCAATTGTCAATATTTAGTGTCGCATTCGGGGAACTTCCTTTTTCGTAGTATGCGAATATCCCTCCCAGCTTTAAGGTATTGCTTGTATTTCCACGATGTCTCAATGTGAGTCCGAGGAAAGTAATGTCTTTTACTACAAGAGAAGCAACTGCTCGATAAAAAAGTGCACAAGAATATTCATTAGAACCAGTATTTACACTATTAATGGTCAGGTTTCTTATTTTATGATTATTTCCGTTGATTGTCCCGGCATAAGCTGAGTTGTTAATGGTTGTAATGGAAAAATTCGACATATCAAGATCTTCCAGAATCTCAAAATTACTTGTATTAGAAACCGTTCCATTTGTTATGGAATGAGCCATTGCGGAAAACTCCAACGGGGTGCGTACAACATATTTCCCACCGACTTGATCGAGGGGTATTTGCTCGTTCGTGGCAGTAATCTCAATAGGGGCGTAACCAAGCTGGTTTCGGGCAAGGGCATGGTCGCTACCGGAAGGTTGCTTCCTGCTATTTAGATAAAAGTTTGCTTGTTCCGCAGAGGTGGATCTAACTATGATGGTAAAAATGTTGTTGCCGTTTCCTCCAACGGGCATTATTGGAATCATCACCTTGAGTGAAGCATTGGAAGCAAGTGTATATCCTGTATCAAAAAGAAGAGAGACTGAGCAGGCATCGTTTGCGCCTGTAGAGGGGCTTATATTGTCCAAATCATTTAGATTGATAGTTTTGGTTCCGTTGAGTTTGTATCGGTTACTCTGGACAGTGACAGATTGAAGGGTAAGGGGTACAGCAGCGGTGTTGGTTACGGTTATATAAAGGGCGCCGGTGAGATGCTTGAACTGCATCGGGTCGTCACCCTCGGAGCGGGCCGCCATGGGAAGGTCAAGAAGCTGGTGGCCACTGCCGTCGGTGCGGTAGTGGTAATAGGCAGGGAAGGTGATGGTGACATTGTCGCTACTCAGGTTGCCGCTGGCCAGTGAGGCAGGATAGACGGCGCGATTGATTGACAGGGGCGCGGCATACCGGATGTAAGCATGGTCGTTGATTCTCTCCACCACCACCTTGTCGCTGTTGATGCTGATGGAGTCGCCATCGACCCACGACGAGTGGGCCCCGTCAAGCAGCACTTTGCTGCCATTCCCCATCCTCTCCGCGAAAATCTCTATCATTCCATTGCCGTCGGACTCCTCCTTTGTGCATGAGAATAAGAGGATTGTGCAGACGGTGAATAACTGTAACAGGCAGTTAGTCAGCCCGTTAATTCGTGGGGGGGGGGGGTAGAAGCTTAAAATTTTGGAAATGGTTCATTAGAAGCGCTTTTATTTTTTAAGGGAAAAAAGACAGTCCCTCGCAGGGAGGGAACTGTCTTTATGATACAAATGGCAGTTTATTTCTGGAACAGTTTCTGCCAGTTCTTGTATTCGCGGGCTTTCCAGTCGGCGTTGTGGTAGGCGTAGGAGACGATGGCAGGGATGACGGTGGTGCCTTCGGCATAGACCATCTGCTGCAGTTCCTCGCTCACCTTGCCCCAGCTGCCGGCCTCGAGGAGGGTGCTGGAGGAGCAGGCGCCGTCGCGGACGTCGGCCACGGTGATCTGGATGGCGTATTTGTGCATGGGGACTTCCTTGCCAAGGATTTCGGCGCAGACGACGGTGTCTTGAGCAAAGTTCTTGGGGGTGCCGCCGCCGACCATGAAGAGGCCGCTCTCGGGGCTGTTCATCTTGATTTCGGTGAGCTCGAGGAAGTCGGCGACGCTGTCGATGCTGACATAGGGCTTGCCGGCCTGTTTGCGGAGCCACTGGTGCTTGCCGATACCGAAGCCGGCGCTGCTGTCGCTGAAGGCGGGGCAGAAGATGGGCACGCCACACTCGTAGCAGGTCTGGATGAGGCTCTCTTTTTTCACGCCATGACCATTGGCAAGCCATTTGCCTACCTCGTAGAGGAACTCGCGGCTGGAGTAAGGACGGCACTCGAGGGTGTCGGCGACATCACAGGTAGCCTGGTCGCAAGCCTGCAGCTCCTCCTCGTCGATGAAGGTATCATAAATACGGTCGATGTAGAGCTCGCGGAGCTGGGTGTCGGGGATGACGTTCTCCTTGGTGCCGATGTAGTGCTTGTAGCCGAGGGCCTCGAAGAGGTCCATGTCGATGATGCTGGCGCCAGTGCTGACGACGGCGTCGACCATCTTGTTGCGCACCATGTCGACGTACACCTGCATGCAACCGGCGGCGGAGGTGGAACCGGCGATGGTGAGGATGTTGGTGCAGTCCTTCTCGGCGATCATCTGGCAGAGGATGTCGGCGGCGCGGGCGGTGTCGCGGCTGGTGAAACTCATGTGACGCATGGCATCGATAAGCTCGGTGCTGTCGTACTTCTTGATGTCAATGTGCTTGACGGTTTCTTTCAGGAGGTCTTTCTTTTCCATTGTATTATGTCTTTATTATTTGTCTCAAATAATAAGACAACGTGAAAAAAAATAAATTATTGTATGAATTCAAGGAATTTTCGATTCTGGTCGTAGTAGATTCTTATGCGGCCGCCGTAGTCGAAGAAGTCGCAGATGGTAGCACCGTTGAGGGCTGCAATCAGGCGATCCTCCCAGCCCGATGGGTCGTAGATTTCGGTCGTACTCTCGATATGGAAATAGATATGGTCAGTGCGGTCAGGATCTATAAAATAATTGCCCTGGAGGTGGTTGATACCGCCGCCTTGGACTTCACCGTTCTCGTAGAATTGGAGCCAGAAGGGAATGGGACCGTTGCTATTCTCGGGGACCTCCTCCGTCCAAGGGCTGGTCGTGCGGTCGACGAAACGTTGCAGATGCCATTTCTTGTCGGTGAGGGTAGGGATGGTGTCGGGATAGTTGCAGTAGATGGTGCGCACGCTAGCGGGGTCGATATTGTATTCCGAATAAGGAATTCCCATTATTCCGCCCAACATACCTATACAGTTACCCTCACAGTCCATCAATGAAACGGTGCCGTCGTCACATTGTACACAGGTGTTGATAAGAAATCCCTGCTTGACGGAATCATAAGTGCATACCGCTATCGAAGCTGCATGCTCCCCGCGCCACGACTCAAACAGGAGCACGGTTTGGTGGAGCCAATCCAGGTCGTCGAGCGGATTGTCGACACCGCAATGGCAGGGGCCGTCATAAGAGAAATGCTTGTTGTCTGCACTTTTCGTGCAGGAGACCAACAATAGGGTAACAAAAGCAGAAAACAGCAAGAAGACAAGATGTTTTTTCATGATGATAGTGTTTTAATTCACCTAAATAACGTAGAAAGATGAGAAATGTCACATCTTGACTGCAAAAAAAAACACACACTCCTTCACCAGAGCAAACTCTGGTCCCCCTCCCCTAACTTAGTGGAGGAGTTTGATAGCGAGGCCTTACCAACAGGCTGTGCTCCATTAAGTTCGTGGAACTGGCAGGCGCTTGTGCCTGACTGAGGAGTGTGTCAAGATTTTTTCTCAACCAGATGTGATATTTTTCATTTTTCTCCGTTATATTGGTAGAAACTTTTAAAGTTGACAATTTATGAAGAAGACGTTTATTGCACTGGCAATGGTAACGGGGGTTATGGCTGCCGCCTTCTGGGGATGCGACAAACAAAATGCCACCATCCCCGGAATCAGCAATGTCAGCATCTCCGACTGCCACTATCCCGACCCCGAGAGGTATACCAAAAACAGCGACGAAGATTCTGTTGTGGTCTCTTGGCCACATGCGGACGGCCCGATGGTTGTCACACATTACAACATGAATCTGGACTGCGGCTCGGACGAGCATATCGTGACTACGGTGGAGATGAACGGCGATGTCGTCATCGTGACAGAGCATGTGGGCGAACAAGGACTGACCGACTGTTTCTGCTTCTACGACAACACATTCCAAATCGACAACTTACCCCAGCGGCCCTTCACGCTGATTGTCCAGGAGGAAAGCGTCTTTATGGGCATTACAGGTGACACAACCGAGACAACCATTGTATACCAAGAATCGTTTTAGGAAATAAGGAGAGAGGAAATAAGACAAATAGTAAGTGGAGTTATTATGAAGAAATATTTCATTTCCGTTGTGCTGCTGCTGACCTTGGCCGCTTGCGAGCGCACTGAAGACTTCCCCGTTGGCGGAAGTCCCTTCAACGGCAAATGCATGGCTGGACGTCCCATCATGCAGATGCGCTACGACCTTCATGAAGAGGGCGTGGAGGCTTCCATCGACTCCCTGACCATCATCGATGTCTGGCGCTGGAATAGCCAAAGACAACTAACCGCCGTGGACTACGATACGGCAGGGAATTACTACCGCCGTGCTCTCTATACCCCTTTCAACGATACCTATCATTATGACGGGCAAGGCCGCCTGGAATCCATCGACTGTCATGGCTACATCGACCGCACTTGCCGCTTCTACTACCGAAACGGACTGCTGAGCCAAATCACCTATCCCTTCGGGAACAGCGACCGCCAGTACCGGACGGAGTTCCGTTATCGTTCAGGGAGCCAATATCCTTACGCCGTGATTTTCACCCATCCCCAAGAGGATTTCATGGTAGAACACTATGGTGACACCGTGGTGCAAACCTGGACACTGCAGTGGAGCGACGGCAACTTGGCGCGGGCCACGGCAGACTCGACAGCATGGTACTGGTCCGGCATTTCGCAGATAGACTACTACTACGACGACCACCCCAACAACCTGCAGGGTTTGTTCTTCACCTCGCAAATTTTCCATGACGGCTTTGTGAACGAACCTACCAGCCTGTGCCGCAACAATCTGGTGCGCCGCGTGACTCACCACTCCAACCATGGAGAAACCAACAGCGAAGAGACACTGTGGAACTACACCTACGGGCCTGACGGTTACCCTACCAGCGTCAACTACTCTTACAATACTATGTATTGGACCACCGTCTACGTCACGAACCATATCACCTACGGAGAATTCACCAAATAGTCCATCGACACAGAGAAGTTCATAAACGACGTTGTCTCGCTACAGCCCATGATGCAACGTGTTGCGGCGAGATTCCTGCACGACGACGACCTGGCTGCCGACGCCGTGCAAGAAGCGCTAATCCAGCTCTGGCACAAACGGTGGCGACTGGGGATGATGAAAGACTGTCGCGGCTACTGCATAAAAACGCTCCACAACCGTTGCATCGATATCCTGCGGCAACAAGGACACGTCAGTATCCCATGGGAGGAGGCTGACCAGTTCCCTCTGCCAGATGACGACGCAGAGGCCTCTGAAGAGCGTTACCGCCGTTTGGAGACGGCCATCGCTACCTTACCACCTCAGCAGCAACAACTTATAGAGCTGAAATATGTGAAAGGACACAGCATCCACGAGATGGCTGAGTTGACGGGCCTCAGCGAGACCAATGTAACCACGCTGATGAGCCGCGCCTATGCCACACTCAGAAAAACAATGGATAATGGAATACAATGACGACATAAAAAAACTCTTGCAGCAATATGGCAGGCAGCAGCAGCTTGTTTCGCATGTGCGACATCTGGCACACGTGCAGGCACGGCGGCGCGCATGGGTGGTGTGTACGCTGCTGGTGCTTCTGGGGTCGATAGGGATTGTCCGGATGCTTTCGACCTCACAGACTCTGGAGCAATCCCTTGTCGCCCAACAGGTGCGGACTGTTTCCGACAATACGGCTCCTGTTGTTGATGTAGCCACCGTGAAAGTTGAACCCAAATCAGTGACTGCACCGACGAAGCCGTATAACAATCAAATCGCCATGATGGAGACTCCTGATACTCCCTTGCCATCAACTGTCGAAGAGCCTTCGTTGGTGGCAGCGACACTGCAAGGGGACACAGCTGACAGTTCGAACTTCAACGCTTGGACCGCCGACATCCTGCCGACACTTGCGGATTCTGCCGACAAGATGTCGGCGGTCCCAAAGGCCTTACCCTCCATCGACAATGTCAGCTATAGTGAATTACAACCTCCAGTCAAGCATAACAGCCGTCTCCATTTCATCTCCTCCGTCACAGCTTCGCTCACGCCGCTCTATGGCACAGGAGAATCCTCTACCTCAGATAACAACACTGCCGTGAGTGATGGACATTCGGTACTCTCGCCCTATGGTACCCTCATGGCCGATGTGGGTGCGGCTATCACCGTCGCGGGTAACGAACGGCACCACTTTGACATAGGCTTCACCCTCGGAGGCCACTACCAACAAGGGGAGCTATTGAGTGTGGGTTATGACCAGATGTTGGGAGTTGACGGGAGTGAATCCGAGGTTCTCGCCATGCAGTCGGAAGGAATTTACGGCTCCTTCAGCCTCTATGCAAGCTTGCCTCTCACCTTTAACATTGCCCCTCGAGACAATAATAGCGTTGGATGGAGCCTAAGCCTAACTCCTGCGCACAGTATATCGCTGTCGCATATGTTGGGAGGCATTGAACTCAATCCATGGCGGCTGACTTTGGGTGTAGGTGTACTATTCCCTAAAAGATATTTCCGTCGCGTCAGCCTCATCGCCAATCTTCTGCCGCTCTACCTCTCATATCCCATACATGAAATAGGTATTGAGATAGGCTTTTGATTGTCTATGAAACTGCCTTCAGGCCGATGATAGATGCGGTGAGGGTGGTGATGAAGAGGAGGCGCCAGAAGGTGGCGGGCTCGTGGAAGATGAAGATGCCGACGAGCACGGAGCCGAGGGCCCCGATGCCTGTCCAGACAGGATAGGCGGTGCCGATGGGTATCGTCTCTGCTGCTTTGGCCAGCAGCACAGCGCTGAGGACATAGAAGAAGGCGAAACCGCCCATCCACTCCCAGTAGGGTAATCCGATGAGCGCTTTGGTTTTTCCGAGACAGAAAGCAAAGCCTACCTCGCAGCAACCTGCCAGTATAAGTATTATCCAGTTCATTGGAAAGGGGTGCTCCCGTTAGGGAACACCCCTTTGGGGTATTACGGATTGCGAGACCTTATCTCACAATGAGTTTGCGGACGGCGTTGATGTTCTCGCCAGTCATGCGGACGAAGTAGGAACCTTTGGCGAGGGTGCTCACGTTGAAGCGGAAGCTCTGGGCGGCGCCCTCCTGCTGCATCATCACGCGGCCGGTGAGGTCGAGAATCTGTACGTTGACCTTGCCCTCAATGCCTTCGGCGTTGACGCTTACCATCTCGCTGGCGGGGTTGGGGTAGAGGCTGATCATGTTGCTCTCCACCTCGTCGATGCTCACGCGCTCGGAACTAATCTTGATATCGTCGATATCGAGCATATACATGTCGGTAACATCGTGATGGCGGAAGGCAATATAGACGGTCTGGCCAGCGTATTGGGAAAGCTCGACATTGCGACCCACCCAATTCTTGGTGGCAGTGAAGTTGGCAGCAGCGGTGGTGAAGTCTTCAACGGTGTTGCCGGTGGTAGAGATGTAGACGCTATATTTTTCAGCGGCGTAGTTGGAGTCCTGACCTTTCTCATACCAGCTGAGGATGAGGTTGGAGCCCTCGGGAAGCGCCATGGCGGGAAGAACCATCCAGTTGTCGGGAGTGAGGGGACCATAGTTATTGATGTAAGAGGCAGAGATGGCCAAGCCACTACTATTTTTGTGGCCTTTTATTTCATCGGAGTGAGAGATGGCCCAATTATAGCCATCGCCATCGGCGTCGATGAATTTCCAGCAGCCATAACCCTCGGTTTGCTCGAAGTCCTCACTCCAGGGGAATTCGGTAATGGCATCGCAGGAGAAGACGTTGACGGTGATGCTGGCGGGAGTGGAGCTGCCCACGCTGTTGTTGGCCACGACGGAGACGGTGTGCTCACCGTTGCCGGTGAAGCTAGTGGTCAGTGTGTTGCCAGTGGTGTTGACGGTGGCATTGTCGACACTCCAAGTGAAAGAGGTGGCCAACGGAGCATTGGCAGTAAAGGTGGCCTGTACGCCAGCCTCAACGGTGGTGGGTCCCTGCACGGTGACGGTGGGAACAAGGTCGAGAACCTTAACGGTGATGTCGTCGATATAGAGGTAATACTGGTAGTTGCCATAGTAGTTGATGGCGACATATTTGGTGCCTTGGGGCAGGAGGAATCCTACCTCGGTCCATTCGGTGGCGGTGGTTTCGTAGGTGCCCAGCTCGACGGTGAAGGCATCGACAGCGTTGGTGGTGGTGGAAGCCAGCACGCGGAAGGCTTCTGCGTTGCGGTAGCCTTTGTACATAAACTTCACCATGTAATCATTGGTCTCGGGGAGGGCGAGTTCGGGACTGATGAGGTACTGGTTGTAGTCGCTGGCGCGGCTGTAGCTGCTGAAGCGGAAGCCGTGGGTGCCGGTGTAGTGGGTGGTGTCGAGACCGAAGCGGTCATCATTGGCGGGGTCATTGCTGATCATGTTCCAGCAGCGAATGCCGTTCTCAAAGTCTTGAGTGTAGGGGAAACTGTTAATGGCATTGCAGGAGTAGATTTCCGTGATGATGCTATCGGTGGCGGAGCCAGCGCTGTTTGATGCGGTGACGACGATGGTGTCGAAGCCATCGTTGGTAAAGGTTTGAGTCAGCACATTACCGGCGGTGTTGACAGGGGTGCCATTGATGGTCCAGGCAAAGCCGGTGGCGTTGGGAGCTGTGGCAGTGTAGACAACTGCGGTATTACTCTCAGCTGTGGCAGGGCCTTGGAGGGTCAGCACGGGAGCGGTGAGGTCGCGAACCTGGATGCTGTCAAGGATGATGACATAGCCATTCTCGCTGTTGAAATGGCGGAAGGCCACCTTGAAGTCACCATTGACGGTGGAGGGGATGACGGCCATGCGCTGGGTGAAATCGGTCATACCGGTGAGGCTCTCTTCGAAGAGGAGGGTAGTGTCGGTACCGCTGATGACGTAGACGCCATAGTGGTCGCCGCTATAGTTGGCCATGAAGGGTTTCACCTGCCAAGCAATCTCGTATTCGCCTGTGGTGGGCATCTCCATCTCGGGGCTGATGAGCCAGTTGTCGACGGGGAAGGGCAGCATGAAGAGGTTATAATAGTTCTGGGCGGATATGGAGAGGACCTGACCCTCGGGATTGGACTCAAACATGTCGACGCTGGCGAACCAGCCGGTACCATGGGTGGAGTCGCAGACGGTATCCCAGCAGCGGAGGCCGCCGTTGAAGTTGGGAATGTAGGGCAGGGTGATGTCGTCGCAGCTGAAGACCTCGACACTGAGGGTGTCGTCGGTAGCGTCGGCGGTGTTTGTGGCGGTGACGATGACATCATAGGTACCAGCGTTGTTCCACACCACCTGGGCGACGTTGAGGTTGGTGTCGACGAAGTCGGCGTTGATAGTCCAGTTGTAGCCGTCGCTGTTGGGGCTAATGGCCGTATAGTAGGCGGTGTCGCCGGTACGGACAGCCACAGGACCGTTGATGTGCACCATGGGAGGCAGCACGGTGTAGGTGTCGCTGATGGCACGAATCATCCAGGTGACGTCTACGCCGGCATCAGCGATGCTCAACCACTGGATGCCGTCGGTAGAAACCCATTTGCCGTAGTCATAGTCATTGCCCATGACACCGGCGGCGGGATATTCCACATCAGAGTTGCTCAGCACCACCCAGAGGTCCTGGGTCTGATCGATGGCGATAGGGTTGGCAAAGGTGATGGTCTTCCAGGCCAGAGTGTCGGCAGCAACCGCATTGATGGTCTGGGTGTGGAGTGCTGTGCCAGTAGGCTGGGCACCGCTGTAGATGTTCAGCGTATAGGTGCCAGCGTCGGCAACAAAGAACTCTACACTGGTCAGATTGTTGCGGCCAGCAAGGGCAGCAGACTCAATCTGAATGGCCCAGTAGACGGTGTCGCCGGGAGTTGCGGTTCCCACGTTGGTGTAGAATTCCTCATCCATGCAGTACGACATGGTGTTGTTCCAGATGGGGAAACTGACATCTTTGAGGCCGTTCTTGGCATTGCCTTTCTTCATCAGTTTCGCAGGAGCGAAACGGGTGGATTGCAGCATGGGGCGATTGTCACCCAGTTTGGTCATTCCTTTCTGAGCAAAGCTCATCGAGGCAAGCATGACCATGGCTGCGAAAATCGTAAAAGCTTTTTTCATGTTTGTTGTGTTTAAATTGTTTATTTTTATATTTGTTTCAATTCTATATGTTACTCATTTCCTGTATTTCACAAGAGAATGGGATGCATTGTTTAAAAGACAAAGATACGATTTTTCCTTTACTCCTACAAGCTTTAATTTTTTTTAACATCATAAGACTTTTCTATTTTTGTATTTTTGTTGCTTGAAAGGAGACCGATTTATGGCTACAAAAGGTTTATATACATACGATTATCCGCGTCCGATGTTGACGGCGGACTGTGTGGTGGTGAATGAAAAGAGGGAGGTGCTGCTGGTGCGGCGGGGAGGCGAGCCCTTCAAGGGCTGCTGGGCGTTGCCGGGGGGCTTCATGGAGATGGACGAGACCATCGAGCATTGTGCCGTTCGTGAACTCGAGGAAGAGACAGGATTGAAGGTTAGCGAGAAAGATATCGAGCTGATAGGTGTCTATAGTGCTCCGGGACGCGATCCGCGAGGAAGGACGGTGACAGCAGCGTATGCTTTGACACACCCCGCCCCTTTGGGGCACCCCTCTCGGGGAGAGGGGACGGAGTCGTTTCTATCACCTTCTCCCCTCTCAGAGGGGGGGGGAGTAAGGGCTGGCGACGATGCTGCCGAGGTGCGTTGGTGGCCGCTTGATAAGCTGCCGCCTTTGGCCTTCGACCACACACAGATAGTTGCCGATGCTTGTCGTGGTTGACACTCTCCTCCCCCCTCACTCCGCTCGGGTTCCCCACCCCTAACTTTGGGGAGGATCCAAGAATGCCATCTAGCTGCTCCCCTAAGATAGGGGAGCTGTCAGCCCTTGTAGGGCTGACTGAGGGGTGTGTTATGTGTCAAGGAAGTTCAAACAGCACTTCGGAGTAGTGGATAGCCGCGAGGTATTCATAAGCTCCTTCGGTGCGCAACAAATCTTCGGGGGCGTGGGCATCGGTGCTGACGATGACGGGGATACGCAACGCTTTCATTTCTTGTATCAGCCATTTGCCGGGGTAATAGTCGGCATGACGGCCTTTGTAGATGCCGCGGGTGTTGATTTCGCAGATGAGACCGAGTTCGTGGATGAGATGAATGGTCTCTAGCGCGAGTTCACGGTACCAAGGCTCGTCTTCGTGGAAGTAGCGGTCGCGGTTGTGCATCACTATCTTGTCGGGATGGCCGACAATGGTGGGACGGTTACGCTCCAGCATGGCGTTCTGCTGGTGGAAATAGGCGCGGACGGCACGACGGATGTCGCCACCGAAAAGTTTTACTAATCCTTCGTCGTAACGCTCGTAGCTGGGGCCGTCGATGAACCAGAGTGTGTCGCTGACAGACTCCTCCACCACCGCAGAGCGGCGGTCCCCCTCCCCTAACTTAGGGGAGGAGTAAGGATAACTATCAGTCTCTCCCCCTAAGTTAGGGGGAGTACCCCGAAGGGGGGAGGGAGTGTGTAGAAGACCGGGTATCAGGTGGACGCTGCCAATGGTGTAATCAAGTTGGCCCTGCTCTATCAACGGGGTGAAATCCTCGAGCATTCCCGGCACATAATCCATCTCGAGACCGAGGTGTATCTTGATACGGTCTTTGTATTCTTCTTTGAGGGCTCGCGCCTCGTTACAATAGCCCTCGTAGTCTGTGATAGAGAAGGTGTTCTCGAAGGGCAATGGACAATGGCCACTAAATCCCAGTTCTGAGAAACCATGGGCGACGGCAAACTCCACCATCTCGCGAGGTGTCGCTTTGCCGTCACAATAACAGCTATGCGTATGAAAATTAGAAAGCATAGGTCATGCTGAGGGAGAGGCGCAGGTTGCCTACGGGGTCTTTGTAACCTGCATAGGTGTATTCGGCTTCGCCAGTGAAGGAGAGGCCGTTGCCTGTGGCATAGGTGAGGCGGGGCTGGATACGCCAGAGGTATTCGATATTGTGGCCGCGACCGAAATAATGCAAGGCATCGGAGTGCTTGCCATAGTCAAGGTTCTTGGCAAAACCCATGAAGATACCTGGGCGCCACTTGCCGCTGTTACGCTCAATGTCAAGCCATACGGTGTTGAAATGCCAGTCCTGGAAACTGCTGTCAGCCAGCATTAGGTAGCCACCGAGGGAGCAGCCTTCATAGAGGCTGTTATTCAATAATGTCTGTGCTTTGACGGTGACAGGACCGAGTGTGGCTTTTCCGAAGAGAGACCAGGAAAAAGAGGAATAGAGGTCGGAGGAAGGTTGCACCGTAGTGTACTTGGTCTGGACATTGGGTTGGATGGTTTTGAGGTTGGCGGCCACACCAACGAAGAATTTCTCGCCACGATAGCGCAACTGGGCAGTCATTTCGGGCACCATGGAGTGACGGGCGAACAGGGTGGAGGCTGCAGAGTCTCCGTTCAACAATCCCTGACTCATGTTGTCGAGCTGCCATTGCGCGACGGCGACAGCCTCGATGGCATCGTGGTGGTACTCGTAGCGCACTTGCGGCTGACGGGCATAGCAGTGGAAGGGGGCACCCATATTCAGGGGGTTGGTCATTGGCATTATCTCGTGGATGACCATCCCATACCAGTACTGTCCCGCGAGGAGCTTGTGGTGGCCCCAGTCGAGGGTGATATAGGCGTGACGCAGACGCAGGTCGTTGATGGTGGCGTTGGTCGAGCCGGTGAAGTCGCCTTCGATATAGGCGGAGGTTTTAGCTCCCAGCATCTCGGGACCGTTGATTCTGAGCCCGAGGCGGGCAGTGATGGCCAGCATATTGGCCTGCCAGCCGTCGTTGAGGTCGTTGCCGTTGGCATCGAGGAGCACAGGCTTGGGATAGAAGAGCATCATGTCCTCGCGGCCACCCACCACGCTGCGGCTGTCAGCATAATAGTGGGGGTTGACGAAACCGTGCCAGTCGAGGGAGAATCCCTGCGCAGGGAGATTCCCTATAGTACCTATAGTGACCATAGCTACTATAGCCACCATCTTCCTAACTTTCTTCATTTCTTGCTTCCTCCGGCCAGTGCGAGAATGAGTCCCAGGGCAACACCCAAGAGGGCGGCGAAAAGCACCTGCAGGTTGGCGGGCAGGATGAAGGTGATGGTGTGCATCGGGAACCAGAAGAGGGGGATGGTCTTCTTGATGACCAGATTCCACTGGATATCCCAGTTGACCTTCTTGCTGATAATCTCGCGCATCTTCATCGGACGCAGGAGGCCAGCCACCGTACCACCGTTGTCGGTGATATGGATGTCGGTGCACTTGTGGAAGGTCATCATCACCGGGGCGAAAATGCTGTTCATCAACACCGAGACGGCGAAGGCGATACCCACCTTACCCCAGGTGAGCTCTGGAGCGGCGAAGATGGCGGCCAGCGAGCCTTTCTCACAACCCCCGACGGTCTCGAGGAAGGCGGGAACGCCGACCTTGAAGATGACCATCGACATAGCGATAGCTGTACCGAGGAAGCCCCAGACGATCATGCGGGGAGCCACACCGAAGCCCTTCTCGTTGTAGACACCTTTGCGGATGCGGAGGGCCAGCATCTCGCCGAGGGTGGCGAGGATAGCGAACTTGAAGAAGGCCATGATGTAAGGGTGATGGGCAGTGGCCCAGTTAAAACCCTCGGCCGCATGTGTCTGCGGGATGGCAAAGAGTGTCGCCACTGCGGCAACACAAAGTATCAGTATCCAATCTGCTTTTTTCATAAAACTCTTAACTTTTATCTCTTAACTCATAACTGGTAAGTTGTTCCCTCTTTACCGTCTTTGACGGTGACGCCGGCTTCCTTGAGGGCATCGCGGATTTTGTCGCTGGTGGCCCAGTCTTTGTTGGCTTTGGCGGTGGCGCGGATGTCGAGGATGATGTGCATCAGGCCGTCGATGAGGGCGGTGTTGTCGCTCGCGGCCTCGTCCTTCATACCCATCACCTCGAAGAGGAAGGTGTCGAAGACCCACTTCAGTTCGTCGATGTCGGCCTGGCTGAGTTTCAGTTTGCCGTCGGCAGCGCTGTTGATGATCTTGGCGGCCTCGAAGAGGTGGGAGATGACCGTCGGGGTGGCGAAGTCGTCGTTCATGGCGTCGTAGCAGCGCTGGCGCAAGCCAGCCACTCCGGGATTATCAGCCACTCCGGAGTTTCCGGTGAGGCGCGATAGCGCCTTGTAAGCTTCCATCAATTTAGTAAAACCTTTCTCGGCGGCTTGTAGGGCTTCGTTGCTGAAGTCGACGGTGCTGCGGTAATGGGCCTGGAGGATGAAGAAGCGGATGGTCATGGGGCTGTAGGGCTGCTCAAGCATCTCCTTGCCCTCCTTGTCCTTGTGGCTGCCATTGAAGAACTCATCGAGAGTGATGAAATTGCCTAGAGACTTGCCCATCTTCTGGCCATTGATGGTGATCATGTTGTTGTGCATCCAGTAGCGGCAGGGGGCGTGACCCGTGGAGGCGACGCACTGCGCTATCTCGCTCTCGTGGTGGGGGAAGACGAGGTCCATGCCGCCACCGTGGATGTCGAAGGGCGAGCCGAGGTATTTGGCACCCATGGCCGTGCACTCGGCATGCCAGCCGGGGAAGCCGTCGCTCCAAGGCGAAGGCCAACGCATGATATGCTCGGGAGTGGCTTTCTTCCAGAGGGCGAAGTCGCCACTGAAGCGCTTCTCGTCCTGACCGTCGAGCTCGCGTGTGGTGGCGAGCATCTCGTCGATGACGCGGCCGCTGAGCTGGCCGTATTTATGGGTATCCTCTTGGTACTTGCGCACGTCGAAGTAGACGCTGCCGTTGGAGACGTAGGCATAGCCGGCATCGAGGATGCTCTGCACAAGGGCTATCTGCTCCATGATGTGGCCAGAAGCGTGAGGCTCGATGCTGGGGGGCAGCACGTTGAGACGCTCCATCGCCGCATGGTAGCGGTTGGTGTAGTACTGCGCCACTTCCATGGGCTCGAGCTGCTCGAGGCGGGCCTTCTTGGCAATCTTGTCCTCACCTTCGTCGGCATCGTGCTCCAAGTGTCCCACATCGGTGATGTTGCGCACATAGCGCACCTTGTAGCCGAGGTGGCTGAGATAGCGGAACACCACGTCGAACGTGATGGCGGGACGGGCGTGGCCGAGATGACCGTCTCCATAGACGGTGGGACCGCAGACATACATGCCCACACGACCCTCTGTCAGCGGGCGGAAGAGTTCCTTGGTCTTAGTCAAGGTATTGTAAATCAACAATTGTTGTTCCATACTATTGAATATAATAAAATGCAAAAATACAAAAAAATCTGCATGTCGGGAAAAAATAGTATTTTTGCAATCTAAAACAAAATGCAACCGGTGCGCTACAACGCTTATAGTGCCTATTTCCGCGAGCTTTTCGGCTCAAGGGTGCAGAAGCTGTCGGTCGACGGCGGCTTCAGCTGCCCGAACCGTGACGGTCGGGTAGGCACGGGTGGCTGTTCTTTCTGCACCAACGAGGCCTTCAATCCCTCTTATTGCCGCTGTGTGGCGACCATCACCGAGCAACTCGACGAGGGCATTGCATTCCATCGTCACCGCTATCGTTCGGCGCCAGTATACCTGGCTTATTTTCAGGCCTACAGCAATACCTATGCACCACTGGAGATGCTGCGTGAACGCTACGATGAAGCACTGCGCCATGAGGATGTGGTGGGATTGGTGGTGGGCACTCGGCCCGACTGTGTCGACGACGCGGTACTCGACCTGTTGGCAGGGTATGCGCAGAACAATTATGTGGCAGTAGAATACGGTATCGAGAGTTGCTACGACCGCACCCTCAAGGCCATCAAGCGTGGCCACGACTTCGCCTGTACGCAGCGTGCTGTCCGCGCCACCGCTGAGCGGGGACTTCCTGTGGGCGGTCACCTCATCTTGGGACTCCCCGGCGAGAGTCGTGGTGATTTGTTGGCGGAGATGGAGATGATTAACGCTTTGCCCCTTACCACGGTGAAGTTCCACCAATTGCAGATTCTTCGCGGTACTGAGATGGAGCGGCAGTATCAAGACGAGGACTTCCGCCGGTCGCTGCTGCAGTTCACGCTCGACGAGTATATCTCTCTGGTGTGCGACCTGTTGGAGAGGCTGCGGCCCGACATGGTGGTGGAGCGCCTGGCCGGCGAGGTGCCGCCACGCTACCAGGCCTGTCCTGAGCGCAGCTTTCGTCGCCCAGACGGCCGCCTGCTGCGCAACGAGGAGATTCCCGCATTGGTCGAAGCTGAACTTACACATCGTGGAACACGACAAGGGTCGAGGGTGGAAAAATAGTATTCCCGGTGTCCTGAACACCTTGGTAATAGGATTAGAAAAGGGACTCTTTATAAAAATATAGATACTGATAATCAGTAATCTATAAAATATTTTCAAAAAATATTTTGCCATATCGGAAAAAGGTTGTATTTTTGCACCCGCTTTCGAAGGAAAGAAGAGGGGTATTAGCTCAGTAGGCTAGAGCGCTTGCATGGCATGCAAGAGGTCATCGGTTCGACTCCGATATACTCCACAAACAAGAGGGTCGCAAGTACGGCCCTTTTTTGATAAAAGGAGGGGTAGTAGCTCATCTGGTAGAGCATTTGGTTCGCAATCAAAAGGTAGTGGGTTCGAGTCCCATCTACTCCACGAAGGGAGAGAACGTCAACGTTCTCTCCCTTTTTTATTTCTATCCCTGCCCCTCCTAGGTAATGCTCCCTGTCTTCAACATGTCATCGCCCTACCATCACCCTATCATCTCCTACCATGGTAGGAGTTGGGTAGGAGTTGGTAAGGGCTTGATAACTGGTTCATAGGTAGTTAGCGTCAAGAAGAAGGCACCCCTTTTTCGAGAGGTGCCCAAGTGTTGCTTTTCTGTCGCAAAGTGTTCTACCAGCGGCTGTTATGGATGCGTGAGGGATCCCACTTGTCTTTGGGCTGGGTAGTGCCGTCGTGATATCCGATGGGAACCACGGCATAGGGGACCACCTCGGCGGGGAGGCCGAGGGCTTTGCGTACGGGATCCATAGTCTCCGGGAAGGGATAGCAAGCTGTCCAGCAGGCACCTAAGCCATAACCCTCAACGGCGAGGAGGAGGTTTTCGGTGGCGGCGGCGACATCGTCACGCCACATGGGGTTGGGGCGCGTCACAGCGGGGCCGTCGGGGTCCTCGCGGGTGGGGCGGGTGACGGTGGTGTCGGCACAGACAACGATGATGGCACCGCTCTCCATGAACTTCTTCATGTTGCCGTTACCTTCGAAGATGGTCTCATACTGGCTGTTGTCGGTGAGGACTACGAAGCTCCAAGGACGGATGTCCATGCCCGTAGGAGCCGACATGGCGGCCCGTAGGAGGTTCTGCATCACTGTGTCGGGGATGGCCTCACCATTGTAGGAGCGCACGCTCTTGCGGTTGAGGATGTTCTGCATCACCACGTCGGCAGTGTTGACCGGTGTGGCCTCTTGTTTCTCGCAGCAGGCGCCGAAGAGCATGGCGGCAGCTGCCATCAGTAATAAGGTTTTCTTCATTTTATTTATAAATTAAGTATTTTTCACGGATTTTCATGAATTCCCTGAGCGCGGGCTGCCAAGTGGCGCGGATGTCTTTCTCGCTCATGCCGGCCTCTATCTGACGGCGCAACTCCCCATTGCCAGCGAGTTTTTCGAAGAAATTGTTCTTGAGAAAGAATTTTCCTTTTGGCACCCGCTTATACATGGACGTCAAGTACTTGAGGCTGAAGGAATCGGGGGCGGGTTCCTGCCGCAAGTCGAGGGTGTCTTTCCCATAGGTGACCCACTCGAAGGGATAGTCGGTGCCGCGTCCTACACCGCAGTTGGTACCCTCGAAGAGGCAGAGGCTAGGATAGAGGGCAATGGCGTGGGCGTTACGCAGGTTGGGTGACGGTGGCACAGGAAGCTCGTAGCCCACCGAGTCGCGCTTGTAGCCCTCCATAGAGACAACCGTGAGGTCGCATTTGATACCTCCCTTCAGCCAATGCTCACCGTTAATCATCTCGGCATATTCTCCAATGGTCATGCCGTAAACGACAGGCACAGGGTGCATACCGACAAAAGAGCAATATTTAGCAGTGTCGAGCACCGGACCATCGACATAATACCCATTAGGGTTGGGTCGGTCGAGGACAATAAGTGGAATATTGCTCTCTGCGCAGGCTTCCATCACATAGTGTAGCGTGCTGATATAAGTGTAAAAGCGGCAGCCCACATCCTGAAGGTCGAAGATCACACAGTCCACATCCTTTAGCTGCTCCTTCGTGGGCTTCTTGTTTTTCCCATAGAGCGAGATGATGGGGAGGCCAGTCTTAGGATCGACGCTGTTGTCGACATGGGCACCAGCAGCGGCGGTGCCACGGAAGCCGTGCTCGGGACAGAATATCTTCACCACCTGCACATCACGTGCTATCAGCGTGTCCACAATGTGAGTGCCATCGATGACTGATGTCTGGTTGCCCACTACGACAACATGCCCCTTCGGCAGTTGCTGCTCCATCAACATCTCGGCGCCCGTCCGCAGGGGCACATAGCCTCTCTCGGTAGTCAATTGGGCGTGGCAGGAGATGAGGGACATCGCAACAAACAAAACCAGCAATATGAGCGTTGTGCGTTTCATATTGCTGGTATAACGCGGAGAACCGCAATTTATTGTGTATGTTTACTTTTTGGGGCGGAAAATCATTTTGCCGTGCTTTTTCTCCCATGTGGGGTCAAGTAAGTTTACCCAGATGAGTTCCTGCTTCTTGGCATCGTAGACGAATTTCTGTGGCGGCATGCTGGCGCGCACATAGGAAGGTGTTCCCTCGGGGAAGATGTATTTGATGACGCCGCTGTGACCGTCAAAAGTGTATTTTATGCCCATCTGGTTATTGCTGTTCTGCGAGACACCATTGATGATGACGTAAGTATCCACTAAATAGAGACCTGTGCTGTCGGTGAGGAACTGCAGTATGTAATCTCCCACATTAGTGAAAACCTGGTCCATAATAGTGTCGTTACCTTCATAGTGATAGACCCATTCGGTGCCCACCAGGGCGCTCTTGCCGCTAGGTTTACCTTCGGTGGTTTCGGCTGTGCAGCCGAGGGGGAACAGCATGGCTGCGAGAAGCAGCATTTTGACAATTTGTTTCATTGATGTTAAGTATTTAATGATTGAAAACTTGATTCATATGGTTGTTTGCCACCTCGGAGAACATGGTTTCCATCTGCTCCTTGGTATCGATATGGAACACACATACCAGGCGGCGACTGTAGCATACGGCCACACAGTCGTAGACATCGAAGTCGACGATGGTGATGGCCCGCTCGGGGTGTTGGCGGGTGGAATAGCGCAGGTGAATGTCGGCAGGCTCGACTCCCAGACGTCGCAATGCCTCGACAGGCTGTTCCTGGATATTCAGATCGCATTTCAGTTTGTCCCATGCTACACTATCGGTGGCGTGGAGCAGGGTGATATCGATGCGCTGGCCGTTGTCGAAACGCATGCGGCGCACGAAGTCGGCCTCAATGCCATCAGCATTTTCGTAGCGGCGGAAGAGGACGCTGGTCTCGTCCGACGGGAAGAGACGGGTCCAATACCTAACCGTCGCCACACCGCCGACACACAGCATTGCTAAAAACAACAAGACGGAGATAGTGTGTTTCATAGCATGGAATATATTTGTTGAACGCTGTCACATACTGATGAGGCTGCTTCGGCGTGGGTGCCATAGGCATAGTCGTAACGGGGTACCGGCATGAAGGCCGAGGATGTCAGAGTAATCACGCCTAACAGGAAGCAGGCCGCCACGGCCCGCTGCAGCCGGGCACGGTGCAAGGCCCGACGAGCCTCTTGCGAGTGCATCAGGTCAGCGGTGAACTTTGCGGCCTCGTTTTGCAGGTGCTCCTCGTGCATGTAATGTTCAATGTCTTCGAATTTCATGGCTATCTGGATTTATAGTTGTCATTATATATTGTGCGCAGCCGTTCGGTGAGTCGATGGAGTCGCACGCTGGCGGCATCGGCAGTGATGGAAAGTATCACGGCAATGTCTTTTACGGCGAAGCCGTCGCGATAGAGCTGCAATAGCTGTTGGTCGGCCTCCGACAAATGGACACGCATCTCGTCGAGCAGTTCGCGGGCTTTGTCGTCGTTGTCTTCAGCAGGCAGTGCCCAGCTTTCGTCAAGGGGTACTGTCTCCACGCGGTGTTTCCGTCGGAGGTTGCTGATGGCCGTGCGTGCCACCAGCAGCACCCACGAGCGTTCCTCGGCATCGGTTACATCGTGACGCCGACGTGCATCAACGCGGAGCAACGCCAGTATTGACTCCTGCATCAGGTCACGGGCCTGCTCGGTATTGCCCCAAGCCTGACGCAGACAGAGTCGCCAAAGGTCAGTCTGTCGACGGTGCAGCATGATCTCAAAGTCTGCGGCGGTGTCTTGTATGTCGTTTCTGTGCGTCATGCCAATATAATACTCATGTTATGCCGGTAATCTTACATCGGGGGTACAAACTTTAACAAAAAACCGCACATGGATGTCATGCGCGGTTAAAATGGTGGCCATCTTTGCTTAGTTCTTTCCTGTGTGTCCAAACCCGCCGGCGCCACGCTCGGTGTCGGTGAGCTCCTCCACCTGGACAATCTCGGCCTGCTCGTGGCGGGCGATGACCATCTGGGCGATGCGCTCGCCGTCATTGATGACGAAGTCCTCGTTGCTGAGGTTGATAAGGATGACGCATATCTCGCCGCGGTAGTCGGCATCGATGGTGCCGGGACTGTTGAGGACGGTGATGCCCTTCTTCAGCGCCAGGCCGCTACGGGGACGCACCTGCGCCTCATAGCCTGCCGGCAGTTCCATGAAAAGACCCGTCTTCACGAGCCCGCGTTCCATGGGTTTCAACGTAATCGGCCCTTCCGGCAGGAAGGCTCTGAGGTCCATGCCCGCCGACTGCGAAGTCTCATACTTCGGCAGCGGGTGGTGGGAGGTATTGACAATCTTTACTTGCATAATAACGGTTTTTCAAATTGCAAAAATACGCATTTTCTGCGACATGATGAAAATATTTTTGGTCGGATGGATTATTATTTGTATCTTTGCAGTCGACAATAAAAACATAAGATATATGTAGAAAAACAGAAATAATAAAGACAACACATAGAGCTGACGCTCTTGTTCTCTGTGAGTAAATGTCTGGAAAACGTTGCTGCCGTGTGAGAATAAGTTGGCGAAAGTTCGCGCATAGGCGTGAATCCTTCCCCTTATTTACACAAAGGTATTTCCAGACAACCTACTCACAAAATAAGGCGGGCATTGTTGAGAGGATTTGCGCCTTTCTCCATGTCTCTTATACAAACGTTGGATTCTATCTTAACAGATGGCAAACAACAATATCTGATAATATAAATACTCAGTAAACCAAGAGAAAAATCATATCATTTTGTGCGTTTGTGGCAATGTCAATATTACCCATCTATGGTCAACAAGTTACACATGTGGATATTAGTGTTACTGCTTCTACCGGGCAGACTCTGTACTATTCTATCACGGATAGTGGCGCCGTTGTGGTCAATCCTCTTTATGATACTACAATGTCTGTATCCTACATCATTACTGGCTCGTTGACAATTCCGAATAGTATTACCTATTTGGATACCATGCGCTACGTGGTCGCCATTGACTCTAATGCTTTTAGTAATCAAATGGGACTAACGTCGGTATGTTTTGGGGATAGCATGCGGTATATAGGGAACCAAGCCTTTTTAGGATGTTCGGGTTTGACCCATTCTGTTATAATTATTCCTGGTAATGTTCATTATTTGGGATTTGATTCATTTGAATGTTTTTGCGATATGACCGTTTGGATAACATCCAGTTTTATTCCATATTTTGAAGGTCGGATTGTGTATGAGTATCAAAACAGTATTCGCCTTAGACGATCTTTGAATTGGCATAGTGGATATTACTGGACTAATAGCGGTTTGTTGACAATGGTCGTTCCCCATAGATGGGGTATCCCAATAACGGATGATTACTCTGGACTGCATTCTGATGTACACAATAAATACATATATGATACAGTTTATATTGGCGAGACTCATGTAACCATGGATGAAGATCTCATCTTTAATGAAGAACTCATCTTTATGGATACGTTATATACTATTGCTTTCCCATACCCTATAGACTCAATCACATTTTCTCCGATAGAACCTCCATATGGCTATCATTTTATAGGATGGGAGGATATTAATTCTCCAAATGGAATAGATACCACCAGAATAATAAAACATGAAGTAGGGAGAGATGTATTTCATGGAGCTTACTATGGGAAAAATATTTATTCAATTGGATTGTTAGCAGATACTAGTTTTTATTCTTGTATTACAGATAGATTTTTTTCTTCATATTATCTTGATACCATTACCATCGTTGCTGATGAAGAATGTCATGGATATTACTTCTCTCACTGGCAAGACGGTGATACGACAAATCCCCGTTCATTTGTATTGACACAAGACACTGTGTTTATAGCTTATTATAATCCTAAACCTTTTGCTTTGGTATTCCAAAGTGCAGATACGACAATGGGGTTTGTCAATGCAGATACCGTATATGGAGTGTTTTATGATTCTACCGATTACATTACGGCCATTCCCAAACCACATTTTCATTTCCAGCGATGGGAGTTAGAAAATGCCACTCAATACGACATGCCAATATACAACAATCCAAATCGTTTTGAGTTTACTGACTTCTGGCGCTATGAGTTCATGTACAACTATCCTAAGTGGATTGCCTATTTTGAGATTGACAATCATACGGTAACTATTCAGGCTGATGATATTACTCATGGATCAGTATCTGGAGGTGGGTCTTATGCGTTTGGTTCTCCGGTTACCATTTCAGCATCTCCATATAGCGGATTCCGTTTTTCCCATTGGAGTAATGGGGCTACATATAATCCATACACTTTTGCAGTAATACACGACACCTTGCTTACTGCTATTTTCCATGCAGATGGAGAAAACAATGGGATAATTGACATCAACGCAAGAAATATCCAAATATTTACAGATAAAAATAAGATTATCTTTGACGGAGAAATTATTGATGAGATTAGGGTATACAACATGATGGGGCAATGTGTAACATCGCTTTCTAATACAAACAAGGTTAACAGCATTACAGTACCGACTGCTGGTGTCTACTTTGTCAAAATCGGCAACCATCCCGCCCGCAAGGTTGTAGTGATTAGGTAGCACTCTATCGAAAACACCCATAATACAAAAGCAGGCTCATGATGGAATGTCATGAGCCTGCTTTTTAGTATATCAGCGATTACTTCTTCGTCAGCACTTCATCAATCATACCGTAGGCGAGGGCTTCGTCGGCGGTGAACCAGTGGTCGCGGTCGGAGTCTTTCTCCACCTGCTCGAAGGGTTGGCCGCTGTGGAGGGCGATAATCTCGTAGAGCTCTTTCTTGAGCTTGAGGATCTCGCGGACGGTAATCTCCATGTCGGTGGCCTGACCGTCGGCACCGCCCATGGGCTGGTGGATCATCACACGGGCATGCGGCAGGGCGCAGCGGCGGCCTTTCTCGCCGGCGCAGAGCAGCACAGAGGCCATCGAGGCGGCGAGGCCCGTGCAGATGGTGCTCACCTTCGGCTGGATGTACTGCATGGTGTCGTAGATGCCGAGGCCGGCATAGACGCTGCCTCCCGGCGAGTTGAGGTAGATCTGGATATCCTTCTCGCGATCCACGCTCTCAAGGAAGAGCAGCTGGGCCTGGATGACGTTGGCGGTGTAGTCGTCGATGGCGGTGCCGAGGAAGATAATACGGTCCATCATCAGACGACTGAAGACGTCCATCTGGGCCACGTTGAGCTGGCGCTCCTCAACAATATAGGGGGTCAGTGAATTATTGATAGCCGAAGTATATTTGGCGTAGGTGGTGCTGCTGATGCCACGATGACGGGTGGCATATTTCTCGAATTCTGTCATGGTGTTATTGCTTGATTGTTTAATTGCTTGATTGTTTGAGTAGGTCGGGGCGACGTTCCTTGGTGCGGGCGATGGCCTGTTCCATGCGCCACTGCTCTATCTTGGCGTGGTTGCCGCTGAGGAGCACGTCGGGCACCTTCCATCCACGGAACTCAGGAGGACGGGTATATTCAGGTGGGGCCACGAGGCCGTCTTGGAAGGAGTCTCCGAGGGCCGACTGCTCGTCTCCGAGCACACCAGGCACCAGGCGGATGACGGCATCCGCGATGACCGCCGTGGCCAGCTCACCACCGGTGAGGACATAGTCGCCGATGGATATTTCCTTGGTGATAAAATGCTCGCGTACCCGCTCGTCGACACCTTTGTAGTGTCCACAAAGAATCATCAGGTTCTCTGAAAGCGACAGCTGGTTGGCCATAGGCTGCGACAACATCTCGCCATCGGGGGCGGTATAGATGACTTCGTCGTAATGACGTTCCTTTTGGAGTCCTTCGATGCAGTTGGCCAAAGGTTCCACGGCCATCACCATGCCGGCAGCGCCGCCGTAAGGGTAGTCGTCGACCGAGCCGTATTTGGTCAAAGAATAGTCATGGAGGTCGTGGAACACCACCTCCACGAGCCCTTTCTTTTGGGCCCGCTTGAGGATACTCTCCTCAAAGAACATGGTCATCATGATCGGGAAGAGGGTAAGAATGTCGAGTCTCATTTCTTCTTGGATTTTCCGCTGACACGCAGTTTGTCGCCCGGGTGTAGCACCTTGTTGCGGCTGATGCCGTTGAGTTTGCACAATTGGGTGATGGTGGTGCCATTACGGCGTGCAATCTTCTCCAGGGTGTCGCCACTGCGCACACGGTACCAGCCGTTAGAGGCTTTACCGCTGCGTGACGAGACACGACTATTTGTTTTTCCTCCTTTTGCTACCTTGCGGAAGGAGGAGGAAGTGAGCGACAGCTCGTCGTTGATGAGGTCGTGGGTAGAGCAGTCGAGGACGTCCTCGGGATTGATGGCGTTGCCCATATAACGGATTTCGAAGTGGAGGTGGCTGCCACGGCTGCGACCGGTGTTGCCGCAGAGACCAATCACTTCGCCGCTCTTCACCTGCTGACCCGCCACCACATGGCGTTTCGACATGTGGGCGTAGTAGGTCTCCAAGCCGTTAGAATGGTGGATGATGACCAGCTCGCCGTAGCTGCGGTTGCGTTTCGAGATGCGCACCACGCCGTCAAAGGCGGCATAGATAGGTTCTCCCGTGGGCTGTGCCAAATCGAGGCCATAGTGGAAACGGCGTCTGCGTGGGCCGAAATGCGACGAGGGACGTGCAGCGGTAGGGGTCGGCCATGAGAACTTCTCTCCGCGAGCATCGTTGCGCAGGCGTATGCTGATAGGAGATTCGATGCTGTTCACGTCGAGCTTCGGCAGATGGATGGCGGCGGTGTCGAAACCGGCCAACAGAATTTCATCTTCGCTCTCTGCACCCTCGTCGTCGAGGGTATAGATGGTGGGCATGCCTTCCTCATCGACATCATCATCTTCTTCGTCTCTCTCTTCCAGAAGGAAGGGGGCTTGATATAGGTGGTTCTCAGTCTCTTTATTGTTGCGGGGGTCTATCACCACCCCTTTGTATTCCTCGTCCTCGTAGATAACGTCCAGTTTGTTGACTTTGATTTCCGATTTGTTGTTTTTCTGCTGTGGTTTGTCACTCTGTGCCGCTGCCACTATGGGAGTTGCCAACAGGGCAAATAACAATAGGATAGGTCGTGTATATTTCATGTGTTTTGCTTGCTATTCTGGTG
Source organism: Bacteroidales bacterium (assembly GCA_045222295.1). Taxonomy (GTDB): domain Bacteria; phylum Bacteroidota; class Bacteroidia; order Bacteroidales; family P3; genus Colimorpha. The sequence continues at coordinate 143,242 of JBGUXP010000006.1, forward strand.
TAAAAATCTTTGCAAAAGTACAAAAAATATGCCAACCCACAAAATGTAATTATTTAAAAAATCAAAATTAGGGAGTACAGTTGATGATGCGGCAGGCGCCGATATAGCGTTTTTTGTAGTAAGGGGCTTTCGACGAGGTGATACAGATGCCTGTGGCTGTTGCCGAATGGATGAAACGGAAACTGCCGTCGTTGTTCACTTCGGTGACAATCCCCACATGGCCGACGACTTTGGTGTTCTTCCGGCCGCCGTAGAACACCAGGTCGCCAACCCGCAGGGTGTCGCCCTCAATTTTTTTGCACATCTTGTATTGGCCGCCTGCCGAGGGTGCCAACGTTACGCCGAATTTGCCATAGATATAGCGCGTGAATCCCGCACAGTCGAAGCCCTTGGGAGTCTTGCCGGCCCAGCGGTAGGGGGTGCCTAGGTATTTCATGCTCTCGCCAATCAGTGTGTCGACGGAGATACAGGTATCGGGTACGGTGGTTTGTCCATGCAGGAGAGTCCCATGCAGGAACATAAGGGAGAGACAGAGGAACAATGTTTTTTTCATAGATTCAATAGTCAAAAATGATGCGTCCTTCGGTCATGTGCGTGGCCACGCCGTAGACGGATTTAATATTTTCTGTGGTGAGGCCTCCGGCGATGGGGCCGTGGTAGAGCAGATGTCCTTCGTGGAAGAGGAGTAGGTCGTCGCAGAATTGCATGGCGAGGTTCAAGTCGTGGATGACAATGATTACGCTTTTGCCAGCATTTCTCAGCAGACGCATAACCTCCAGCTGATGGGCGATATCGAGGTTGCTCACGGGCTCGTCCATCAGCAACACGGGGGTCTGCTGTGCCAGTGCGCGTGCAATCATCACCCGCTGCATCTCGCCGCCGCTCATCTCGCCCGGCTTGGCGAAGCGCAGGTGCCAGGTGCTGGTCTGACGCATGCATTCTTCCACGATGTCCCAGTCTTTCTGCGACTCGTTCTGCAGCCGTTTCTGGTAGGGATTACGACCCATGAGTACGGTCTCGAAGGCCGAAAACTCGAAGTCGGTCTGTGCCTGCTGGCGCACGAAAGACACCTGTTGTGCCAGCGCCCGTGCCGAGAAATCCTGCACCTTGCGGCCATCGATAACCACCTGCCCGCCATTGGGGGTCAGCAACCCTCCGATACAGCGCAAGAGTGTCGTCTTGCCGCATCCGTTGGGTCCCATCACCGCTGTGATATGCCCTTCCGCTATGTCGGCGCAGATGTCGTTCAATATCTCACGTTGGCCGAAGTTGACCGATATATGTTGCAACTCTATCATTAATAGCTCTTCTTGTTTTTATACAGCAGGTAGATGAATAGGGGCGCTCCCACCATTGAGGTGAGGCTACCCACAGGCAGTTCGCTGGGCCTCAGCACCGTGCGTGCCAGAGTGTCGCAGAGCAGCACGAAGATGGCGCCACAGAGCATCGAGTAGGGCACCACGCGTCGGTTGTCGGGGCCCGCCACTAGCCTCACGGCATGGGGAACGATGAGACCCACGAAGCCTATCACGCCGCATGAGCTCACGGCGAAAGCCACCATCAAGGTGGTGAAGAGCAGCAGCACGCGCTTCACCTTCTCCACCTCGCAGCCCATGCTCTGTGCTGCCTCGCTGCCAGCCAGCAGCAGGTTCAGGTCGCGCGAGTACCACAGCACCACGCCCATACCCACTGCCGCCACAGGAAGCATCATCCATATATCGGTCCACGACGAGCTGCCGAAGCTTCCCATCGTCCAGAAGATGATGCTGTCCATCTTCTCTTGGTTTAGCACCATAAGGAACGAGATGACGGCCGAGATGAGCAGCGTCAGGCAGACACCTGTGAGCAGCAGCGTGGTGGTATGCATGCGGTTGCCTATGGAGGCAATCTTGTAGATAAGCAGCACCGTGAGTAGTGCCGCCGCCAGCGCTATGCCGCCCACGCCCCAGAGGAAAGCTTCGAGACCAAGCAAAATGGCCACCGCGGCACCCAGCGAGGCACCGCTTGAAACGCCCAACACATAGGGGTCGGTCAGTGGGTTACGGAAGATACTTTGGTAAGCCGCTCCGCAGACACTCAACACCGCTCCCACCAAGGCACCCATAATAACTCTCGGCAGACGCAGTTGCCAGAAGATTTGCGAGTGCCATATCTCGTCCCAACGGAAATCCACCGCACCAAACAGACAGCTGGCCACCATCGTCGCCGCAAGCAGCACGACGAGGCCGCCAACCACCCACGGACTGGCTTTCCCCGACTTATAAGTCTTACTGGACATATAGGGCTTATAGAATGTCTTTCATCGTATACACTCCCGGTTCGGCCTTGGTCAGGAACTCGGCTGCCAGCAGGGCTCCTAGGGCCAGCCCTTTGCGCGAATGCGCCTCGTGGGTTAGCGTCAGGGTATCAATCTCGCTGTCGTATACTACCGTGTGCGTCCCGGGCACCTCGCCCTCGCGGAACGACTCGATGGGCACATTTTCCGCTTTCCGCTTACCGTTTTCCACTATCTGCTCCTGCAGTGTGATGGCTGTGCCGCTGGGGGTGTCGAGCTTGTGAATATGGTGGGTTTCGCTGATGGAGACCTTGTAGTCGTCGCGGTCGCGCATCAGCTCCGCCAGACGGCGGTTCAGTTCAAACATGATGTTCATTCCGATGCTGAAGTTGGTGGCCGTGAAGAGCTTTCCTTTCTGCCGCTTGCACTCGGCGACCACCGTCTCGTAGTCGCCATACCAACCTGTGGTGCCACACACCACAGGAATTTCCTTCCCGAGGCAGAGCCTCATATTTCTTACCGCCGTGGTGGGCGTGGTGAACTCTATCGCCACATCGGCATCCATCTTCTCGGGCCAGGGGTCGTCCTTGTCGAGTTTAAGGGCGACGACATGTCCTCTTTCTCTGGCCAGCGCTTCGATGGCATGGCCCATCTTTCCGTATCCTATCAGTGCTATCTTCATTTTCCAATGTTCAAAAACAATCTGCAAAGATAGCAACTTTTTCCCAAACGGCCAAATTTTATACGTATTGGTCCTTTAAAATCGTAATCTTTCGGGCCAATTCATCGCGTTTCTGGTCGTCCAGACCAATGCCAAAACGATAGGTGGAATTGGAATAGACAACACAGAGGGTGTCGGGCACGTCACCCTTTCCATCATAGGTCTCCACCCTCCTGATGGTGGACAAAGGAATCTCTTTTTTTCTCCGGAAGACGCTCCCTTTGCATTCGATGACTAGAATCTCGTGTTGCACCGACACAGTCTCAATGCCGCGATACCATCGCAGATAATTGTCCAACCTCATTATCGCGATAATAGTGAATAAAGCCACCAATGACAGCATGACAGTTATTAACCAAAACCCTACAGAATGTGTGGAGAAAACAATGTAAAAAAATAAAACAAGGGTGCAGATAAAACCGCATAGAACCCGTTCATTATTATAGTCGCCTGTATACTTTCTCTTATTGTTTTTTGCTTTATTTACTACCAGTATCATAATATCGAGTCATAAAGGAATTATTTTCCTCGGCAATGCGTTTCCTCACAGCCTTGAGTTGGTTGCAGATGGTTTTTCCGTGGGTCATGTTCTAGTGTTTAGATTAATAACGCAGATATTCCATAAATATTGTCTTGTATTTTCGAGTATTCCACATGGTATCTGCGTTCTCTTTTATTCGGTTTATATTCATTACTTGTTCGGTAGTTGTTCGGTAAAACACCGAACAACTACCGAACAAGTACCGAACAACTGGCGAATAATTGGCTAAGTAATAGTGTTTTGAAATGCTCTCTCGATTTAAGTCAATGTGTCATTTTTTTTTCGTATCTTTGCACCAGAAAAAAAATGACGATTTATACCTATGGAATTTAAACTCAACACTATAGAAGAGGCTATCGAGGATTTCCGCGAGGGCAAGTTTGTAATTGTTGTCGACGATGAGGACCGCGAGAATGAGGGCGACTTTATCATGGCCGCCGAAAAGATTACTCCCGAGCATGTCAACTTCATGTTGAAGAATGGCCGCGGAGTGCTCTGCGCCCCCATTACTGAGGAGCGCTGCCATGAGTTGCAGCTCGACATGCAGGTGCATGACAATACCTCGCTCCTCGGCACCCCCTTCACCGTCACCGTTGACAACCTTCTCGATGGTTGCACTACAGGTGTCAGTATGCACGACCGTGCCAGCACCATCCGTGCGCTGGCCGACCCCAATACCAAGGCCGACCAACTCGGACGTCCTGGCCATATCAATCCCTTGCGTGCCCGCAACGGTGGCGTGCTTGTCCGCGCCGGCCATACCGAGGCGGCTGTCGATCTAGCCCGCCTCGCCGGACTCTATCCCGCAGGTGCCCTCATTGAGATTATCAACGACGACGGCACCATGGCCCGTATGCCTCAGCTGCAGGAAGTGGCCAAGAAGTTCGGCCTCAAGATAGTGACCATCAAAGATCTCATTGCCTACCGCGTGGCCCACGAGACCCTTATCCGCAAGGAGCAGGAAGTCTTCCTGCCCACCCAGTGGGGTAACTTCCAACTCATCGCCTACACCCAGCTCGACAATGGCAACACTCACATGGTGCTCAAGAAAGGCGAATGGCAGGAAGGCGAGCCCGTCCTGGTGCGCGTCCACTCCAGCTGTGCCACAGGTGACATCTTCGGCAGTTGCAAGTGCGACTGCGGCGACCAGCTGCACCACGCCATGGAGATGATTGAGAAAGAGGGCAAAGGTCTCATCGCCTATATGAGTCAGGAAGGTCGCGGCATCGGATTGGTCAATAAGCTCAAGGCCTACCACTTGCAGGAGATGGGTCTCGATACCGTCGATGCCAACCTTAAGCTCGGCTTCAAGGCCGACGAGCGCGACTATGGCATAGGTGCCCAGATATTGCGCGACCAGAAAGTCACCAAGATGCGCCTCATCACCAACAACCCCGTGAAACGCACCGGCCTCGAAGGCTACGGCCTCGAAGTGACCGAGATTGTACCCATCGTCATCGAGCCCAACAAATACAACGAGCGCTACCTGAAGACCAAGCAGGACCGCATGGGCCACGAACTGCACATTAAATAAAAAAGGCGTCTCATTCGAGACGCCTTTTCTCTTACTTCTTCTCTTTCTCTTTTGGCTTGTCGGAGACGACCTTCGTCTCGTAGCCAATCTTTTTCATCGCTGCTTGAATCTTCTCCACGTCGGTCTTTGTGGCATCGTAGGTCACCGTGACGGTCTGCTCCTTGATGCTGGTCTCGATTTTCACCATGCCTTTCTCAAAACGGAGGTTCTTCTTAATCTTGTTCTCGCATCTCTCGCAGTGCATCTCGGGCGTGGGGGTCATCACTAGCACGCGGAGGTCTTTGGAACCAGCTATCAGCAGCAGGCTGGCCATAATCATCAAAATTGTCTGTTTCATAATCTGCAAACTTTTTCTGTTATTATTCTGTTTATAGATTCAGCCGAATGCCGGCGTACGCCATGATGCCGTGCACGGGGCCCCAGACGAGTGTGGGGTCGAAGGTGGAGGACCAGGGGTTGGCGGCGTTGACGACGGGGTTGGGCTGGCGGTAGTTGGTGAGGTTCTCGCCGCCGATATAGAGTGAGAAGTGGCGGAACTCGCGCGTCACCTGGAGGTTGAGCTGGGGGTAGGGGTTGAACTCCGTGCCGGAGACCAGTGTGTTGTTCTCGTCGAGATAGTCGGGGATACGGCCGCCGCCGTTGAGCTGCAGGGTGAGGTCCACCTGCCAGAGGGCCAGCATGGGCTTCCAACTCAAGGTGACGAGCCCTTTGTAGCGGCTCTGCAGAGGCTTCTCCATCAGCTGTCCGCCATAGGTGCACATCACGCGGTTGTAGCGGAACGCCGCCAAAAGGTTGAGCTCCTCGGTGAGGTCGTAGTTGGCATCCACCTGCAGGGTGTGGGAGTAGGAACGGCCGTCGAGGTTGGTGATGGCAATCTTGGTGGGGTCGCTGTCGTAGTCCACCACGGCTTGGTTGATGAAGTCGGTGTAGTAGTATTCCGCGTTGACGGTCAGCGTGCGCTCCATCAGCGGGATATAGAAGGCGGCGCTGAGGCCACTGTTCCAAGCCTCTTCCTGCTTCAGCGCTGCCACCGCCAGGGTGCGCCCGGAGGTGAGCAGGTAGTGGTTCTCGGCCAGGGGCTGGGGTGTGCGGAAGCCTTTGCCTGTCGAGGCGCGGAGGGTCATCCAGTCGGTGGCCACCCATTTCACATGGAGGCGCGGGGTGAGGTAGGTGCGGTTGTAGAGCGAGCTGTGGTCGGCGCGCAGTCCTCCCATGGCGGTGAACTTGTAGGTGGGTTTAAAGGTGTACTGGATATAGGCACCGGGGGTGTATTCTGTTGTGAATTGGGAATTAAGGGCTATGAGTTTCTCGTCCAGCCGGTCGGCATTGAAGCCGAGGCCGGTGGAGAGGTTGTGGATGTCGTTGAAGTCGTGCTCCAATACCAAGGTGGCATTGAGGCTCTGCTGGCGGTCATTGTATTCATTGGTGCCGAAGGAGCCGTCGAGGTTGTAGAGGCTGCCTGTGGCCAGCAGGGCGAGGTTGGTGTTGTGATCGCGGTCGAGCAGGAAGGCGTGCTTCATGTAGGCATCCAGTCGGTTGGCCTTGGTGAGCACAGTGTAGGGAGTGGGAGAGAAGTCCTTCAACTGACCGCCCTCACGGTTCTCGTGCAGATAGCCGAATCCGGCGTGCATGATGTAGTGCCCTTTCTGGTATTTCCAGCGGTTCTGCAGGTGCAGCTGTTCAAGGGCGGGCGAATCGTGCCAGCCGTCGTTGTTTTCGTCCATGTGCATGAAGTCCTTCTCGTAGTGCGCCAGCACTTCGGTGCTCAGGTGGTGGTTCAGGTGGAGGTTCCCCATGGCGTTGAGTTCGCTCTTGAGGCGGCTGTCAGTGTAGAGGTTGAGCGACAGGCCGGGGTCGTCCTCGGGTTTCACATATTCCACGTTGATCTGTCCCGTGATGCTCTGGGGACCGTTCTTGACGCTCGAAGCACCCTTGCTCACCGAGATGCTTTTCATCCAGGCCCCGGGGACATATCCCAAGGAGTAAGGCATGGCGGCCCCAAGGGTGACGGGCAGGTTCTCCAGAAGCATCTGCACATACTGGCCGCTGAGGCCTAGCAGCTTGATTTGTCGGGCACCGACGGCGGCATCGTTGTAGTTGACATCCACCGAGGGATTGGTAATGAAACTCTCGCCGAGGTTGCAGCAGGCGGCGCGGAAGAGCTCGTCCTGTCCTATCTCGTTGCCGTTGACGGCACCGCCCATGCGGGACACGCCTTCGGCCTTGCGCTGTTGGATGGAGACCTCCTCCAAAGTGCGCTTGCGTGTGGTGGTGTCGGTTTGTGCTCCGACACTTGTGGCCGCCAGCAATACAAGGCTGGCGACGATAAATCTTTTTATCATGATTCTAAGGGTTTAATAATGATTGAATTTTTTTTAACCACAGTGACTATAGTAACTATAGAGACTATAGAGCCAAAAAAAACTTCAATCAAACCCTCAACACAGTAACAGTATGGGCCAAAGTTCCCGGAGGGGCTTGGTCGCAATGTGACTCCAGTTGCCATTCGGCGGCGAGGGTTGGGCCCATGACAACAGGAGGGAAAATAGGGAACAACGCCGTTTGTACCGGCATTTCGAGACCGGCAGTCGTGGTCGGCACATAGTCTGACAGCTGCATAGATTTCACCGTCATGCAGTCGCTTTCATCGGGGCAGCAGTCCTGGTGGATGGGTAATGTCAGGGTGATGCGGCCTGTGCACGAACATTTTTCCACCGATATGCCAGCTGTCCCCATAAGCAGCAGTATCAGGATAAAAGTGGAAGTTAATATGTTCGCCGAATGTCTCATTTCAATAGACTGTCAGGATATACCCGTCGAAGGAGGTGTAATATTCGTAGAGTGGGCATCCGCTGGCGGCACCCTCGAGTGGTTGTCCGTTGATGGTTTCGTACATCGATCCGCAGGAGGGACATTTCAACACCTCGCCGTTCCAGTCCTCAAGGGGTTGGAGTCCCACCTCATGGTCGTTGGGACAGGCGCATTCGAAGGCCACGAATTCGCTGTAGCTGATACGTCGAACGAAGATGCCCTTGTGGCCACGGTTAACGGTCACCGTGCCTCCCACGTTCTGCAGGGAGGCGAAGTCGGGCATATAGATGTCTATTTGGGCACCCTCGCCGAAAGGTGTGTTGCAAGAGTCCTCGCGGCTGCACCCTGCCAGCAGGATAATGGTTGTTAAGGCGAAAAGACATGTGCGCCAGTAGCGGTATCGTCTTGTCTCCTGTCTCCTTATCTCCTTATCTCCTTTATTTCCCATTCGGATAATCTCCATAAATGGTCTTCATGGTCACCGTGGCTACGGTGCGGAGACTTTCTTTGCTCACCGAATTGATGTCGTCAGTAGTGGTGTGCCAGTGCTCGAAGAAACTGGTGGTGCCGCTGTTCTGCACGATGTCAACCATGGGGATGCCGGCAAGACGGTTCACATAGTAGTGGTCGTCGAGTATGGGGTCGGTGTCTTGGTTGACAAATATGCTGTTGTAGCCGAGAGCGGCGGCGGCACGCCACATCTTGTCGGTGAGGCCGGGGGCAAAGTTGCGGCTGATCTGCTCTTTGGTGAAGCGGGGATTGAGGGTGCCCACCATGTCGAAGAGTACGCCGTAGACGGCAGTGTAGTAAGGCACATGGCGGTTTTGTGCCCAGTGTTGCGACCCCTTGCACCAGGTGTTCTCATCGTAGACCTCGCTCCACGAGGTGGCACCTTGGTCTTCCACGTCGAAGAAGATGAAGTCCACGCCCACAGAAGGGGGCATCTGGCTCATCACGCGGGCCATCTCCATGAGTGCTGCCACGCCCGAGGCACCGTCGTTGGCTCCAGGGACGGGTTTGCGTTGCAGGCTCTCGACATTGTCGTGGTCGGCCCATGAGCGGCTATCCCAATGGGCTGCCAGTAGCACGCGGTTGCTCGCCGTGGGGTTGAGCGAGGCGATGATGTTCTTGCCGGGCACCGTGCTGTTGTCCCACAGCGTGGCGTTGAAGTCCTGCACGATGACAGTGTCGCACCAGCGGCTCATCTGAGCCAGCAGCCAGTCGGCGCATTGACGCCAACCCTTACTGCCGGGGATGCGGTTGCCAAAAGCCAACTGGGCTTCGACATAGGCGTAGGCGCTATCGGCCGAAAACTTGGGCACGGCCACCTGTGTGTAGTCGATGCCCTGCAGGGTCTCGGGGACCTCCTGTTTATGTTTGCAGCCTGCCAGCGCAAGCAAGCAGGCTGCGATAATTGCGAGTTGTTTCAAGGGTAACTCTTATCTGTTATCTATTAACTCTTAACTATTTCAGTCGTTCTGCATACTCGCAGGTGCGGGTGTCGACCTTGATGCGCTCTCCTTCCTTGATGAAGAGGGGCACGCGGACCTGCACGCCGGGCTCCACGGTGGCGTCCTTCATGGCGTTGGTAGCGGTGTTGCCGGCGAAGCCGGGCTCGGTGTAGGTGACGACGGTCTCGATGAAGGGAGGCAGCTCGCAGGTCAACGGGGTCTCGGTGTCGGCCTCGACGGTGATTTCAACATACTGGCCGTCCTTGAGGAACTGGGGAGCGTTGATGATGGTCTCGGGGATATAAATCTGCTCATAGGTTTCGGTGTGCATGAAGACATGCATGTCGCCCTCTTTGTAGAGGTAGGTATAGGGGCGGCGTTCCACGCGGACGATGTCGATTTTGGCACCGCTGGGGAAGGTGTTCTCGAGCATGCGGCCAGTCTTCACGTTGCGCATCTTGGTGCGCACGAAGGCGGCGCCCTTGCCGGGTTTCACGTGGAGGAACTCAACGATGGTGTAGATGTCGTTGTTGAAATTGATGCAAAGTCCGTTTTTAATATCGGTCGTTGTTGCCATAAAATGTAATGTATTATTGTTGATTATTATTGTTTTTCTTCTTTTCCTCGGCGTAGAGCTGGGTGAGGCGGCGCAGGTCATCCTTCAGTTGGTCGAGTTCCTCTTCGCAGGCACGGAAGCGGTGGCGCTCCATCATCCAGCGCATGGCGATGGCCAGGGCCACGAGAATCATTGTCAGCGAGAGACTGAGACCCGGTGTCTCGCTGTTTTTCAGCATGAAATAGACCACGGTGGCACCGAGAATCAGCACGTAGGAGGCTATTTCATATAATCTTATTGCGGTCTTGTGACTCATCTTTCTAGCAGATTTGAAAATGCAAAAATACGATTTTTTTTTAATATAGAAATATTTTTAATTGTTTTGCTGTCGTTTGGCACGGGAGGATGATTTAATTGCGTTTATGACCTAAAGAATCATAGGTTCCATACGTTGGCCACATCTTGATGTTACGCATCTCTTCCGTGGGAGGGAAGGTCAGCTTCCAGTTAAGGTACCTTAGGTCCGATAGGCTCAAGTCGTAGCGTTGTGCAACTATGTTGTGGTCTTTTACATAGTCCCATCCACGGATCGATAAGGTGTCTGCGTTGAATACGAAGACTATCAGTGTATCCAGATTACAAAATTTGCTTTCATATGTCCCTCTGCTTGTAAGAGCTTCATTGTTAGAATTGTGTGATTTTACGCCCAAGTCCCACCCTGGGGCCATGACATTCTGTGTGCGTAAAAGAGAGGTGTCTGGATAGTCAAAACTTCTGTCAACAAATATATCGTAATCGGCTCCATTGTAAAACAAGATATGATGATGCGCGTCATCACTGTCTTTTGTGCATGTCATGGCCGTGAATAACATGCAGCTGCAGATTATTAGAATTATTTTTTTCATGTTATTAGTTATTAGAGGTCACTATAGGTCTCCGTCGCGGATGACGAGGTGGTTGGTGGTCATGCGTATCATGTAGGTCTGGACTATGGCCTTGAGGCGGGTGAGCATACCGTTGGTGCGTTGAGGTTCGGCTTTGAGAAGGTTATGCTTCAGCAGGGGGTCGAGGACGTAGTTGTAGAGGCCGGTGGGCAGCTCGCCGTCGAAGAGGAGGGTGTAGTCGCCTTCGATGTACTGATAGATATCGTTGCTGAAGTTGACGGCCCAGGGGGTTTCATTGGGGTCAAAGACGTTCTTGCCGAAGGCGGGGAAGGGCTTGTCGTAACCGAGGATGCGGAGGACGGAGGGCATGATGTCAATCTGTTGCATGACGCCGGGGAGCATACCCGTAGGCAGTTCTCCCGAGGGATCGTAGATGGCGATGGGGATGGAGAAGACCCCGACGGAGGTGTTGCTTTCATCGTATTGGAGGCGCGAGGTGTGGTCGGCGGTGAAGACGAAGAGGGTATTCTTGAACCATGGCTGCTGGCTGGCTGTGGCGAAGAATTTTCTTAATGCGTTGTCACAATATTGGATGGTACGGTGGATGGGGAGCGGGCCGCCGGTGTAGGTGCTCTCGTAATTTGCTGGGATATTGAAGGGGTGGTGTGAGGTGGCGGAGAAGAATCCCACCATAAAGGGCTCCTTTAGGCGCTCGGTGATGGCGGTAGAGGTGAACTGCAGGAAGTCCTCGTCCCAGATGGCCCAGTGGCCGTCGAAGTCGGAGCGGCCGCCAGTGCGTGGGTCGTCGCAGTATTCGCTCATGCCGAAATACTGTTTGAATCCCGAGGAACGGGCAAAGGCCTGGAAGCCCATGGAGGAGTTGGGGGCGCCATGGAAGAAGGCGGTGTGATAGCCTTTCTGTCCGAGGCAGTCGGCGAGGCCGCTGAGGTCGTTGAGCGAGGAGGGGGTGAGGATGAAGGGCTCGATGAAGAAGGGCACCGAGGAGAGCGACGAAGGCATGGCATCTATGCTCTTGCGGCCGTTGGCGAAGGTGTGCTCGTAGGTCAGCGAGTGCTTGAGGAGCGAATCGAGGAAGGGGGTGTAGGAGACGAAGTCGGGATGAGACTGTCGGAGGGATTGGTTATAGTAGCCGAAGTATTCGCGCGAGAAGCTTTCGAGGATGATGACCATAACGTTTTTCTGTCCGGTAACCATGGGAACGGTGTCGGCTCCAGAGGGGATATGGAGGGGGGAATAGATGGAGGCGAGCTGTTCTTCGGGCATGTACTGCGGGTCTTTGAATGGACGCTTGCCGATGGTACGGATGATGGAGAAGGGGGTGTTAAGGACGATGGAGGCCTGCTGAGGGGAGTGGACATATTGATTGGCGTTGGAGATAGTAATGGGTCGCGTGTCACGAGTGAAGCCGCCGCGCATGGCGAAGATGGAGAAGGGAATGGCTACGATAAGACCGAAGGAGATGGCGAGGTAGTACTTCAATTTTGAATTTTGGATTTTGGCTTTTGATTCCTCGGAGAGGTCGGGTTTGGTATAGAGGAACCAAAGGGCGGCAATGAGTGCAATGCCGAGGAGGAGAAGGTACCAGTGGCCTATGAGTTCGGTAAAGAAGATGCCTCCGAGATTGTTTTCGTTAGAGAATTCAGCGAAGAAAGTGGCGGTGGTGCGGCGCCCGGTGAACTGGGAGTAGACGGTATCGACAAGGTTGATGGTGAGACCCAGGGAGTTGATGACAACGAAAATCCACTTACACATCTTATGCCACCAGGGGCGCTCCTTGGTATGGATGGGAAGGAGCATGAGGATAATCCATAGCCAGTTGGTGTAGAGGATGGCCGAGGAGTCGAAGCGAAGGCTACCGGCGAGAAGCTCGCCCATCGACAGCTGGTCCCACCCCACGGAGAGGGTACTCCAGTTTTCTAGCACAAAGGCCACGCGGGTAATCATGTAAAGAACATAGACGAGTACCAGGTTGATGAGAACCGAGAGTACGTTGCTAAATGGAAAGGCTTTTATTTTCATGGTTTAATATTTTGCTTCAGAACTGGAAATATATGAACGGCTGCAGGTCGGCGGTGACGAACTGATAGAGCACTACGGCCATGATGATGCAGAAGACAGCCATAAGCCAAAGGGGCATGGTGGCGAACCATAGGCGATAACGGCGTTTGAGACGTGTTGGGAGCCAGTGGATAGCCATGCCGGCGGCGAAGAGGAGGAATACAGTGGAGTAGTTGGAGAGGATGTCGGGTATCTGAGAGAGATTCCAGTGGGAACCGATGCGGTCGACCATCTGTGAGGCGGTGCTCCAAGCCTGCTCATTGGCTTCAGCGGGGTCGAGGTTTGAACCCGAGCGGAAAAAGAGGCGGGTGAAAGAGATGAAGATGAAGGTGATGAGGACGGACCAGGCAGTGGAGAGCGGAGCGTGGAGGTCGGAGGGTTTCTTGCTGCGGGCGAGGAGATACATGATGGTAAAGCCTACGAGGAGCACCTGGCAGCAGAAGGCCAGGAGGTTGAGCAAGGGACTCTCGAAGAGATAGGAAATGAGGGTGAGGAGGGCGGTGACGGTGAGGAGGGTCAGGAGGCGTGTACGCCAGGACCGGTCTCTCCACCATTTATGGACGAGGATTCCCAAGCCGTTGAGGCCTCCCCAGGTGATGAAGTTAAACGACGACCCGTGCCAAAGGCCGCCAAGGAGCATGGTGTCCATGTTGTTGACATTGGTCCCCAGGGTGCGACGGTGCGACGGGCGGAAGGCCAGCAACAACATCACCGTGGCGATGATGGCGCAGACCACAAGCGTGAACCAGAGGTTCTGCAGGCGGAAAGCGGCGATGAGGAGGATGCCCACAAGGATGCAGTAGGAGGTGACTCCTGCGCTTCGGTTTCCGCCGAGGGGTATGTAGAGATAGTCGCGCAGCCAGCGGGAGAGCGACATGTGCCAACGGCGCCAGAAGTCGGTAGGGTTCTGCGCCTTATAGGGCGAGTTGAAGTTGACGGGTAGGTAGAATCCCATGAGCATGGCCACTCCAATGGCTATGTCGGTATACCCTGAGAAGTCAGCGTAGACCTGCATGGAGTAGACCATCAGGGCTGAGAAATTCTCGAAGGGGGTGTAGAGTAGGGGATTGTCGAAGACACGGTCGGCGAAATTGACGGCTAGGTAGTCACTGAGGATGAGTTTCTTTATCAGTCCGTTGCATATCCAGAAGACGGCGATGCCGAACTGCCGGCGACCAAGGAAGAATGGTTTGTAGAGCTGCGGGACGAACTGGTCGGCACGCAGGATGGGGCCTGCCACGAGTTGGGGAAAGAAGGCGGTGTAGAAGCCAAAGTCGAGGATGTTGGAGACATGGGGTATCTTGCGCTTGTAGACATCAATGATATAGCTGATATTTTGGAAGGTATAGAAAGAGATTCCGACAGGGAGAAATATCTTGATAGCGATGCTGTATTCGGTGTGGAAGGTGGCGTTGAAGATGTCGGTGAAGAAGTAGGCGTATTTGAAGAAACAGAGGACCCCCAGATTGATTACCACACCTGTGTTGCGGAGTAGCTTGCGCCGTCCGGCTCTGATTTCTCTGTCCATTCCGATGCCCAGCAGCCACCCAAGGAGGGTTGAGAAAATCAGCAGCAGCACGAAGAGCCCCGAAGTTTTATAGTAGAAGATTAGGCTGAAAGCGAACAGGTATCCATTGCGCATAACGCGCCGCTGAGGGTCCATCCTCCCGTTACTCTGTTTACGTTGCTTGGCTACGATGAGTCCGAAGAAGAGGTAGATAATCAAGAATAGCACCCAGAAGTGTATCTGCGTGAACAGCAACGGGTGGTCGTTGTTGAAGGCGAAGAGAGAAACGAGGTATGTTAAATAGTCAGACATCGTAGCGGAGTAATCAGATTATTCAGAGTATTCGGAATAAGCTTTGAAGAGGGCATTGGTAAACAGGTCCCCGACAAGCTCGTAGCCCGCGGTCGTGAAGTGAACCCGGTCCTTCTGTGCCAGCTTGCTCTTGTACCATTTCTCCATCGATTTTAATCCTCCCATCACTTCAAATTGGTCCCAGATGGCTCCGTCGGTGTCGTCGGCCAGACGGTAGAATACTTCGCGGGCGAGAAGTCCGTTGCGGTTCACCTCGTAGCGGTTCCGCCGTTTCCGTCGGTAGCTGTCGTTGTTGGTGATGAATACGAAGGCGCAGTCGGGATTGATGGTGCGGATGGAGTCGACGAGGGCAAGGTAGTTGGAGCGGAAGGCGACGGTGTCGAAGTCGGCGCCTGAGGCATCGTTGATGCCGATGCCGAAGACCACCATGTCGGGGCGCAGCATGCGGAGGTCGCGGACAAAATTTTTGCAGCGCAAGTAGTCGGGCACGGCGGCACCGTTGACACCGATGGAGTGGAAGGAGAACCCGGGATGGCGGTTGGAGAGGTGGATGCCGGTGAGAGTGAACTGTTCCCCGGGGCCGCAAGGAAGCAGGATGGCGAATGAGTCGACGGTAGTGCCAAGGTTGAAGACGTAGCGGTCGGTGTTGCGATCCTCATAGGAGGGGTAGACCTTGCGTCCGCCAAAGGAGAGGAGTGGCACTACCTGCGCATCGGAATGACCGATGATGACCACGCGGTTAGTGGCATAGTCGATGGAGGGCTCGTTGAGGACTATCTGTACCTCGGTGAGCGAGTCGGAGGCAGTGATGGCAATGCCGCAGAGCCCCAATGGGTAGGTGTGTTCTTTATAAATGTTACGCGTGAGCGTGACCTTCTGTGGACAGTGTACGCGGTAGTCGCGGGGGTTGTTGCAGCGGGCAGCGGCCGAGTAAGGGAATATCATACCGCGTCCGGCGACGAAAGAGGGGTAGGCATGTAGCAGGTTGGTACGTATGGTGTTGCTCAACGTTCCCGCCTGAACATGCGAACCGCCGATATGGACGATGTTTATGTTGCCTTGTTGTGTGGCGATTATTCGCTTCCACTTCTGGAAAAAGGTCTTCATTGGCACCGACCCGGCATGGTAGCGCAACAGGTTGTCTTGGTAGCGGATAAACGGGTATTGTGGCAACTCGACAGGTTCCGGCTGCGCGGTGGAGCAAAGGGATGCCAATAGAAGCAGGGTAAGTATAGAGAGACGTTTCATTGGGTTATTCTTTGTTATGTTGGTTTAGACGGCGACGCATGCAAAAGAGACGGTAGTTGTCGGCAAAGGCCTGCGCCAGCTTGTTGCCCATCTTGTCGGCACCGTGCTGGGAGAAGTGGATATAGTCGCTTCCGGCCAGCCCCTTCTTATTCCATTGCACCATGGAATTCCATCCACCCATGGCGTGGTAGATGCTCCAGTAGGCGGCACCATGGCTGTTGACGGTGGCGATAAGACTGTCGATGAGGACGGGCAGCATGGAGTAGGTTTGTAGGACGCCTTTGTGACGGGTGCTCATGTCGGAAGGTCCGACAAATAGTATTTTGGCTCCGGGACAGCAGCGATGGAGATAGTCAATCTGTTTGCCCATGGATTGGCAGTAGGTGGAGATGGCCTTCCCATTGTTTAGGTAGGGCACAGAATTGCCACCAAACTGCAGGATAATGAGGCCTACGTCGAGTTGGGCATAGGCTTGGGTAAGGAACTCTTCTTTGACGAAGGTGAACTGTTGCCCTGAGCAACCACGCATGGGTATGTTGTCGACAGCCACGCCAGGACCATTGTCGACGGTGACACAGTAAAGGTCGGCATTGCCGTGGGTGGAGAGGGAGACCGCCGTGGTAGCCGAGTCAAGGGTCCAAGCCATGCTTCCCACCCCTTCACCAGTAGCTTCGTGAGAAATGGGGGTTTTACTTTGACTGTTGGTGAGGGTGCTCTTTAGAGTGCCTGACCTGTTGTTGTACACTAGGCGGATGTTGGAGAATGCTTTGACATGTTTGTCAACAGAAGCATGCGAAGCGGCCCTGATGCGTAATGAGGCTTCGCCGCTCATGCGGAAGCTTTGCATCATTGGGCCATAGTTGCCGCGCGAGCGGGTAACAGTGCTGTCGCCGAAGGAGGAGAGGTGGGTAAGCTCCCCACTCGTGCTCTCGCTCACAGCGAGAGTGGGGATGATGGTGCGATAGGGAATCATTCCTGGCCCGCCGCCACCAAAGGTCTCTTGCATGTATATACGGAGTTGAGATGTCATACGGTCCATCTCTATCTGTGAGTCGCCATAGTGTAGTATGCGGACAATACGGCCTTGGCTTGCAGCACTTTCGACAGCTTCCCAGAAAGAGGCGAAATAGAGGCTGTCAGGTAGCCAGAAACGGATGTCGCTACTATCGGAGAAAGTTTGCAGGCAGACGATGGAGTCACTGAGTTGCGCCATCTCCGGAGGGAGGGGTTGGGAAGAACCGTCAGGGTCGTCGGATGACGAGCGATTGGCTTCTGCCAGATCGTGGATGGTAGGTAGGTAAAAAGAATGCCTTCCAACGGTGATGCCGTCGGAAGGGAAGATGGCGCAGATAAAGGCCAACGCGACGATGACGCACGCAAAGAAGAGCGTTATCTTGCCAGGCTTCATTTCTGCTCTAATGCGGCTATTCTGTCTGCCAATTTCTCAATGTTGCGCACCAATACCTCTACTTTGCGGCGCTTGGAGGCTTCCATGGCGGGGCTGCCGAAGATGGTCTGATCGCTGGGGACGTTGTGGGTGACGCCGCTCTGGGCGCCAATGGTTACATGGTTACCCACGGTGATATGACCTACCAAGCCTGCTTGTCCGGCGATAATACAGTCGGATCCTACCTTGCAGCTCCCCGCGATACCTACCTGTGAGGCCATGGCGGTATGACGGCCGATGACCACATTGTGGGCCACCTGGCAGAGGTTGTCGACTTTCACCCCTTCGTGGAGGATGGTGGAGCCCATGGTAGCGCGGTCGACGCATGTGTTCGCACCTACCTCGACGTTGTCCTCAAGGATGACATTGCCTATCTGGTCTATCTTGTCCCAGCCGCCGTCACCTGTGGGTGCGAATCCGAAACCATCGGCACCGATGACACAGCCGGCATGTAGGATGCAGTTGCGTCCAATCTCGACACCCTCGTAAATCTTCACTCCGGCATAGATGATGGTGTTGTCTCCAATCTTCACATTGTCTCCAATGCAAGCGTTGGGGTATATCTTCACATTGTCGCCAATGGTGCAATGACGTCCTACCACAGAATACTCGCCCATATAGAACTTCTTGCCGAGTTTTGATCCATGACCCACATGACTTCTCCATGAGCGCCCTTTCGGGGGTTTGCTGCGTTGGTTGAAAGCGTGGAGCAACTTGGCTACCGCCATGTAGGGGTTGTCGACGCGAATGAGTGTGGAGTTTACGGGATGCTCGGGCCGGAAGTCTTTTTTTACGATGACAATCGATGCCTCTTTCTCATATATCCAGTGGGTGTACTTGGGATTGCCCAAGAAGGTGATGCCCCCGGCTTCTCCTTCTTCAATCTTGCAGGGTTTCCATACGCGGGTGTTCTCGTCGCCTTCAATGGTACCCTTGACGATACGGGCTAATTCTTTTGCTGTGTATTGCATGCTTTATTCTTCAAATTCAATGATTCCTCGTTGGCGGGTGATGCGCAGATTGGTCATGTTGGCATCGCTCACAAATCCGTCGCCATAGGTGACGCGGTTGCCGTTGACGGCACGGACGGGGTGGTTTGAGTATATGATGTCTTCGTCCGATTTCCAGACGATGTCCTCCAAATAAATGGTGTCGCCATTGGTGTAGTCGATGACCATGACACTATCTTTGGCGGTGATGATGTTCTTGTCGTCGTACGACGTGGCTTTGTTGGCACAGATAAAGGTCTGCAGATGCCGTTGCCCGTCATAAAAACGTAATTCTACCCCTTTAGGGTAGAGGGTTCGGGTATCGGGTTTGCGGTATTGCACGATACGAGGAGCGTCCAGTTCCAGTTGTAGCTTGCCTTCGTCGCTGCGCCAGATGTGCGCATCGACAATCTCTTGGTCGGGAGGGGCTTGCCGCTGGAACTGTTGGATGTCCTTCATGTCGTTGCTGCAGGAAATGGAGATAAGTGAAACGAAAAATGGAAAGAGGAGCTTCCACAATTGGACAGTTCCTCGCTCTTTCCATTTTCCACTTCCCACTTTCATCTCTTTATCTTGTTCTGACAATGGTCGATTCGCCAATCCAGCCGGGTACCGTGAAGCGGTTGCCGTTTTCAAGGCCAGCCATGAAGGCATCGGTCTGCTTGGGGAAGCGGGCACTATAGGTGCTAATCATTCGGTTGCAAGCTTCCACATTTTCCTCGGAGGGATCGACGCTTTTCGATTTGTTCAGCTTGTCGACAGCGGCCCAGTAGGCACTATGACCATTGACGTTGTCTTCCGAAGCACTCGAGGCACTTGAGGCGTAAAGAGAGGCAATCATGCGGTAAGGTTCTCCCTTGGTGCGGTCGGCTTCGGCGGCGCTGTTGTAGGCATTTCGGGCAGCACTATAACTCTTGGCTCCACTGTAGGCGTGGCCAAGGTAGAGATAGGCCATATATTTGTCTTTTCCAGAGACTCCTTTGGCGGCGTCAGTCAGATATTTGATAGCTTCAGCATAGTCTTTCTTCTGAAGGCACATGGCACCCATCTTCATGGCGGTGGAGGGAGTGGGCTCCAGACGGTAAAGGTTTTCGGTGGCCGAGAAAAAGAGCTGTTGGCCAGTGCAGCCTTTCTTTGACATGATGTTGGTGATTTTTTTCAGCAGGTCAACATTCTCGGGGTCGGCTTCGAACTTCTTGCTGTAGATTTCCACCAGTTGGTCGCAAGTGGCGTAGGGGGAGAAGGCGGCCTCGACACCTGCGATGTAACCGCGGATGGTGGCGGCCTTCACGCTGTCGTCGGCATTCTTCTGCAACTCGTCATCGAGTTTTTCACTGGCGATGTCGTAGTTGTCGACCACTAGGGTGGGCTCGGCCTTGCCAGCGCGCACATAGTTGATAGTAGCTTCCATGTATTTTACCAGGTAGGCGGCTTCGAGCTCACCTTCCATTCTCACAGCCTGATCATAGAGGGTGTAGTAGCGTTCCAAACCCTCTTCTTTCAGGATTTCCTCTAGGTCGAGGGCTTTCTTGGCAGTGTATTTGGGACCTTCGCCATAGTTGGCGATGCGGATGTCGTACATATTCATCAGTTCCTCAATCAGGGCATCACGCTCGGCGGCGTCTTTGGCCTTGGCAATCTTCACCTTCATGATGTTGGTGCCGTTGTTGTAGAGGTTTTTGCTCTGCTTGGGGCATTTGGCCACGATTTCGTGCCAGTAGGGGTAGGCTTCCTCTAGCCAGCGTGAGTCTTTGGTGGCTTTGTACTGTTTCACGGCATCCTGGTAGAGCGACACAGGAGCCATCATTTCTTGCTGTACCTCGTCGGAGCAGCCCCAGTTAGGTTGCTGCGCCATGGCGGGTGCTCCCATGGCAGCTAGGAAGAGTCCAATCGTCAATGTTTTAATCGTTTTCATCTCTATTTCTTTTTTATTGTTTGTTTTCTGTTTTCCTTTTAGTCTGTTTTTGTGGGCAATTATTGCACCTCTTAGTTATATTTGCGTTTGACGAACCAGCGTTCGCAGCTGCTCACTGAGATGCCGAAGGTGAGGCTCTCGCGCTGTAGGAGGTCTTTATTGCCGAAGCTGCGGTAGCCTACGCTGAGCGTCAGCAGCGAGCGTCCTTTGCGCATAGGGAGGGTGGCTCCCAAACCGCAGCCCCAGGTGTCGATTACCTCGTTGCGTCCGTTGATGGACAGGCGCATGGCCCCCCTCTCCATATTCACACCGGCGCTCCAACTGATGCGACCCCAATAGGAGGATGCATCCATGTTGCCGGTCTTCTCGAAGGCCAGGGCGTAGCGGCTGTAGGGACCATAGTCGAGGGAACTCTCGCCAAATACAGGCGGGGTTAGCCCTTCGGTATATTTCATTCCCGACCATCCCGAAAAGGTTACGTCGGCTGCCACCATCCAGCTGCTGTTGCGGGCAAAGCTCAGGCCTAGGCCAATAGTATGGTCGCGCTCAAGGGTGCTTGTGACAGTCGACGACTGTCCAGCAAGAGGAAAGATGGTGTCGGCAAGGGTCTGGTCGCTGGCATGGTAGGTGTAGATGAGCACTTTGTCGTCGATGTTCATCTTGCGGTAAGGCTTGTAGGTGAGGGCTACGCCGAGGGTGTATTTCTCGTTCAATGGCTCCCAATATTGCACGCCGAAGTCGAACAGCAGGTTGGCCAGCTTGGTCTCCTTAAAGCGACGTTTATTCATGTAGTGGGTCGAGTCGATACCTTGGAATGAGTAGGAGAGGGCGCGCTGGATGCGGCCGAGAAGCATGTCGACGTTGAATCCTACTTGCAGACGGCGGCCTTTGTCATTGTCCATGATGTTGAAGGCGTTGCCGAGGAACACTAGGCTGGTGCCACCGGTGCCGTCGTAGATGTTCTTCACCACACTGTTGCCGGCATAGGTGCCTTGTGCCACCGATTCATAGTCTACCGAGCTGTAGGGCAGCAGTCCGCCCGCCAGTTTCCACCATTTGGTCACAGGCAGGCCGAACATCAAGTGGCTGATGTTGCCGTCGGCGTCGTTGGCATGGTTGGTGTTGTTCTGCAGGCGGGTGAGCTGGATGTCGGCACCCATGTCAAACACGAAACTCTCCATGCCGATGCTGCCATAGGATGCGGGGTTGAAGGGGTTGATGTAGTTGCTTCCCGAGAGGGTGTAGGCTACGCCGCCCATGCGATTCGCGACAGGCACAGTGTAGGGCAGGTCGCCCAATCCGATGCCGAATTGTGAGTAGGGCATATTGAAGCCGTTCTGGGCATTCAAACTGCCCATTAAACCTATTAAACCCATTAAACCTACTAAAAATCTCTTAGTTCTCATTGTATATCAGTATCTCGTTGAGTCCAATCAATGTCAGATGCGCTACATGCTCCCATCCCTTGGCTCCTGACGCCATGAGGCGTTCTGCATCGCCGCCGGTGAGCAGCACATGAAGGTTGGGGGCTTTCTCTTTGTAGAGAGTCACAAAACCCGCCAAGGACAGGAGCGTGGCTCCCAGTGTGCCGGCGAGGATGCTCTCTTCGGTGGAACGTCCCAATACGGGGGCTTTTTCCACCCCCTCGATATCAATTAACGGCAGTTTCGCCGTGAAAGTATGCAATGCTTGCAAATTCATTTTGAGGCCCGGCATGATGGCACCGCCGTGGTAAACACCCTTGGCATCGACAAAGTCAATGGTGATGCAGGTGCCGGCATCAATCACCAGGCAGGGCTCGCCAGGGTGCAGGCTCACTGCCCCGCAGGCATCGGCCACACGGTCGGCTCCCAGGGTCTTGGGGGTCTTGTAGTCAAGCTTTATTGGAAGGGGTTTGGAGGAGTTTAAAGTGGGAAATTTAAAGTTTAGCGTGGAGATATCTCCGCTGGCGCTTGCGAGTACATGGTCGGCTTTCGTTATCAGTTCCTCAGGCATACCATAACCGTAATCTTTGAGTTCCCTTCCTTCGAAGGTTGCCCATTTCGCGGCGGTGTTCCCTATGTCCAGTGTCAAATTCATTAACTCCCTATCGCTTATCTTTGAATATTTAATTCTAAACAGTATGTGCGTTCCCCTTCTTGTTGTAGAGGTTCATGGTGCGGTCAATGCCCTGTGTGACGAAGCATTTCACCGCGTCGCAGGCTGTCTTCACGGCCTCTTCCATCCTTGCCAGGTCTTCACCCTCAATGCGTCCGAGGACGTAATCCACCTGGTGGCCGCGTCCGAAACTGTTGCCCACTCCCATACGCATACGGTTGTAGTTTTGGGTGCCTAGTAGTGTCTCAATGTCGGTGAGACCATTGTGGCCACCAGCCCCCCCCTGCTTCTTGATGCGGACGATACCAGGGTCGAGGGCCAGGTCGTCGACGACGACCATCAGGTTCGAGAGTTCTATCTTTTCGGCCTGCAGCCAGTATTTCACGGCTTTGCCGCTGAGATTCATATAGGTGGTGGGTTTGATAAGCACCATGATGCGCCCTTTGTGGCGTATCTCTGTGCGGTAGGCATGACGCTCCAGACCCCAGCGGGCATCGGCCTCCTTGGCCAGGGCATCGACCACCATGAAGCCTGCGTTATGGCGCGTGCCTTCGTATTCGGCACCCACATTGCCTAGTCCCACTATGAGAAATTTGCTCACAGATTCTTCTTCTGATTCTTTACAATCTTTTCTTTTACAATATGATATAATCTTCCCAAGAAGGCTCATCACATCAGTTTTAAACTGCAAAGATACAACTTTTTTATAAATTGTATTTCTTTATGGAAGGAAAAAACATTAAATTTAGTTAATCCCACACCCCAATGAAAAACCTATCAACTCCTACCACGATAGGAGTTGGGTAGGAGTTGATAAGGAGATGGTAGGGAGTTGAGAGGGAGTAGGTGTTTTGTTAACGTAATGGGAATCAGTTGGTAGGGTTATTATTTGGAAATAAAAGTTGACAGAGATGTTTAACAATTTTGTTAAACATCTCTGTCAATTATTGTAAAGTGGTGATAATGAAAGATTATTTCTCGCGGATGACGTCGCCGTGGTCGTTGACAATCATACGGTTCCACTCCTTGCGGTATTCGGGCTGCATGGGGAAGACGGCGTTGCCGGTGGCGGTGCGCTCAAACTTGCCATCTTTTTCCTTCTTGATGTTGCCGTCCATGTATTTGACGAGGAGGTAGCGGTCGAGGGTGTTCCATTCCATCATCATCTTTGCGGCCTGGCGGCCACAGAAGTCGTTGAGCTGGTAGGCGAGGGCATCGCCTTCGAGGTCTTTGACGCGGTTGTCAAATTTCTGTACGTCAGAGATGTAGGTCTCCTCGAGGCGGGTCTGCACTTTCTGCAGGTCCTTAATCATGTCGCAGTAGCGGCTGTAGACGAAGTTGGTGACACGGTTGAAGAGCCAGAAAGCGGCGGTCTCGCTGTAGGTCAGCATATCGCCGTTGCCTTGGCGGAAGCAGAGGGGAATCTCGGTGATGCCGCAATACATGGGACAGTAGACGGTGCTGTAGGTGTCGTCGACGCCGAACCAGAGGATGCCGCCGACCTTGGCAGGCAGCCAGCTACGGCACTGAGCCACAAAGGAGAAGCCTGTCTGCTGGGTGGAGGTGGCACGCTCGTGGATATATTTGTGGCCGTCAACATCGAAGCCCATGGGGCGCCAACGGTAGGGGCATTTGAAGGGGCCGGCACCGAGGTCGTTGGTCATGTCCATGGCAGTGCCTTCGTAGTGGTCACGCATGAGGTTCATCACCTCATGGAGGTCGAGTTTGTGGTCGGGCTTGATCCACAGGGGCATACGCTCGGCAGTGGCGTCGCCCATGGCATATTTTTCGTAGCGTTGCATGCCGTTGGCAACGCGGTTGAACATGGCGTAGACACGGGCGTCGCAGCCACGGAGACCACTGAAGGTCAGGGGAGCATAGGTGTCGGCGAAGCTGAAGTCCTCGTCTTTGCCGTTGTACCAGCCGCAGGCGCGGGCATAGGTGATGACGTCGGCAGCATAGACGCACTCGACCTCAGGCTCGAAGAGATATTCGAGGTGGGCGGAAGAGATGACCTTGTGGAGGCCTTTGCCTTTGGCCTTGCTGAACTTCTTGCCCTCCTGGGGGAATTGGGTGATGCGGGCCTGATTGGCGTGGCCGCAGACATAACCGTCGGGGATGCGGCGGGCTACCCATACAGCGCCGTCGGTGTATTTGTATTTCAGTTTCTTGGCGAGATCGTCCTTCACAGTACCGGTGCGCTTGCCGATAAGTTCGAGAATCCACACCTCGTTGGGGTCGGCGATGCTGAAACTCTCGCCCTCGCTGTGGTAGGGATACTGGCTCATGAAGCCGGCGAGGACCTGGATGGCCTCGCGGGCGTTCTTGGCGCGTTGGAGGGTGAGGTAGATGTAGCTGCCGTAGTCGATGCCACCCTCAATCTCCGAGGCCAGTTCCTCGCGGCCGCCATAGGTGGTTTCGCCGATGGCCAGCTGCCACTCGTTCATGTTGCCCACCACGCTGTAGGTCTGCGCCACTTGGGGAATCATGATAAGGGGAGTGCCACTGTCCCAGTCGATGACGCGGAACATGGTGCCGGCGGGATAAGTGGCCGCCTTGCGGTAGTAGAGCTCACCATAGAGGGTATGGCTGTCGGCAGCATAGGTAATCATGGTGCTGCCGTCCTTGGTGGCACCCTTGGTGAAAAGAAAATTGGTGCAGGCGTCGGCATTGGCGCCGAAGAGCAAGGAGGCTCCAAGGAACGCTGCTGCAAAAATGCGGTTGATTTTCATATAGTTTATTGTTTATTTATTTGTTTCCATGTTGTTTTTTCAAAAAAAAATTCCGATGCAAAGATACAAAATAATCTCAATATGGAGTAAAAAAATCACACAATAAAAGCGAATTTGTTACGTTATAGGGAATATTAGTTAATGAAACAACATGGAGCTGAGTACCTATTTTGAACCTATAGACACTGCCGTTGTGGATTACCATCCTCGCGAGTTCCACCCGATGCTGGGAGACAATATCGCCACTTATGTCGACCGCGATGCATTCCCCGAGTGGAAGAATGCAAGTTTGGCGCTACTGGGAGTCAAGGAGGATCGCGGGTCGGTGGACAACCCTGGCTGCGCCGCCGCACCCGACCTTATCCGCCGCCGTCTCTATCGCCTGGCTAAACCACATACCGATACCAGCATCGTCGACTTGGGTAACATCACCCCCGGTGCCGAGAAACGCGACACCTACTTCGCTCTCATTGAAGTGTTGCATCAGCTGATAGAAAATGGTACCACCGTTATCATCCTCGGTGGTAGCGACGATCTCGTCTTCCCCATCTATAAGGCTTATGAGGTGCTTGGCCGAGTCATCAACATCTGCTCTGTCGACTCGCGATTCAACCTCGAGGGCGGCGATGAAATCAACTCGAGCAACTACCTGCAGCACATCATCCTCCAGCAGCCCAACTATCTCTTCGACTATGTCAACGTGGGCTACCAGACCTATTTTGTGGGACAGGAGATGATAGACCTCATGGACGAACTGAAGTTCAGCACCAAGCGTCTCGGCGAGGTGCAGGCTTCGATGGTGGGTGCCGAACCGCTGGTGCGCTATAGCGACGTAGTGGCGGTCGACATTAGCGCAGTGCGCCAAAGCGATGCCCCCGCCAACGCCAACCCCTCGCCCCACGGCTTTTATGGTGAGCAGATTTGCCAGCTGGCACGCTTCGCCGGCATGAGCGACAAAACCTCTACCTTCGGTCTCTTCGAGATGAACCCCCAGCACGACCGTGACGGGCAGACGGCCCACATGCTGGCACATGCCGTATGGCACTTCATCGAGGGATTCTACTACCGCCAGAACGACTTCCCCCACCGCGACAAGCAGTCCTACAAGCGCTTCACAGTGGAGATGCGCGAACACGGGCTCGACATCGTTTTCTACAAGAGCCTCAAGAGTGACCGCTGGTGGATGGAGGTGCCCTGCAACGACACCGAGCGCCGTGAACGTTACCAGCGTCACACACTCATCCCCTGCAGCTATGCCGACTACCAGAGGGCCATGGACAACGAGATTCCTGAGCTCTGGTGGCACTATTATAATAGAATAAACGGATAAAAAATATGGATTTAAAGTTTAAAGAAAAGATTGACGCCCTCATCAGCGAGGTGGCCGCTGTCCCCGACCTGATGACCAAGATTGCTGTGCTTAACTACATCCAGCAGGAGACCGGTTTTCTGCTGTGGCAGTTGGAAGATGAACAACGTATCGATGAAGACTCACGCGATTACTAAAGCTAAAATCTGAAAACTAAAAGCTAAAAGTATTATTATGAGGAAAAGTTCTGTTTTCGGCAGATTACAAAGCATCAGCCTTTTAGTTTTTAGTTTTTACCTTTTTGTTTCTTTGTCGAGTTGCACTGGCGGTTATTCTTTCACCGGTGCCTCCATCCCGCCAGGAGCCAAGACCATCTCCATCGCCACTTTCCCCAACTATGCCTCTACGGTCAATCCCCAACTGAGTCAGAAACTCACCGACGAGCTGATGCAGATGTTCTCCAGCCAGACTTCCCTCGACGTGATGAGCAACGAGGGGGGAGACTTGCATGTCGAGGGCGAAATCACAGGCTACGACACCCGTGCTGCCGCCCTGTCGAGCAACGACGAAGTCTCCATGAACCGTCTCACCGTCACCATCAAGGTGCGCTTCACCAACAGCATCGACCCCGAAGCCAATTTCGAGCAGCAGTTTTCTCGCTATCGCGACTATCCCGCTTCGCGCGACTTCTCCTCGGTCGAAAGTTCGCTGGTGAGCGAAATCGTTACCGAACTATGCGAGGATATCTTCAACAAAGCAGTAGTCAATTGGTAGAATGAAAAGGCACTCCCTCTCCCTCCCTATTTTCATTGTTTCTCTCATCGTCTATTTCCTCACCATGGACCGCTCGGTCAGTTGGTGGGATTGTGGCGAGTTCATCGCCACGGGCTATGGACTTCAAGTGGGCCATCCTCCCGGAGCACCCTTCTATCAGTTGGTTACCCATTGTTTCATGCTTCTCTCTTTCGGCAACCCCATGTGGGTAGCGCCGCTGAGCAATTTCGTTTCCGTGCTCTGTGGTGCTCTGACGGTGATGCTGCTCTATAAAACGATTCTTCTGCTTTTGGACCGCCGGCATCTTGCCGGCAGGCTCGCCGCCGCCGTCGGTGCCCTCTGCTACCTCTTCTGCGACACCGCCTGGTTTTCGGCTGTCGAAAGCGAGGTCTACAGCATGGCTATGCTCTTCTGCTCTCTCACCGTGTGGCTCATGCTCCGCTGGGAACAGCGAGGCGACAATCGCCTTCTGCTGCTCATCTCCCTCCTGTTGGGCCTGGGTGTCTGCGTCCACCTGATGACACTGCTGGTGACACCTTTCCTCCTGTGGATTTTTGTAAGGTCCTTAAGATCTCTAGGGGCTTTAAAGCCTCTAAGGATTCTTTTCATTGCTATTCCCTTCTTTTTCCTAGGCCTCACGTCTTACGCCATCATCCCCATTCGCGCTGCCGCCAACCCTCCCATCAACGAAGGTCATCCTGCTACATACGCGGATTTTAAGAACTATTTCTCCCGAGAGCAGTATGCGAAAGCACCCCTCTACCCTCGCATGTGGCGCGAGCGTGATGTGTCTCACTGGGACGACTGGGGCGGTGATAGCCAGGCATTCTGGGGGAATGTCAAGTATTATGCCACCTATCAGTTCGGCTATATGTACTGCCGCTACTTGATGTACAATTTCATCGGCCGCGAGAATCTTCAGTGGAACATCATCGTGCTCTTCATTCTACCCTTCCTGTTGGGAATATGGGGTATGTGGTGTCACCGGCGTCGCCAACGGGGTGACTTCCGTGCCATGCTGCTGCTCTTTCTCTTCGGCGGCATCATACTCAATTTCTACCTTAACCACCCTTGTTACGAGCCTCGAGAGCGCGATTATGCCTATGTACTCTCTTTCTATGCTTTCGCTGTCTGGATTGGCATCGGGGCGGCCAGTCTTATAAAGAGGAACAAACGTTGGCTGACGGCATTGGTGCTGATGTCACCTCTGCTCATGGCTGTTGGCAATTGGAGCGACCACGACCGCAGCGGCTGTCATTCGGTCCATGATATCAGCATGGCTCACCTCCAAAGCTGCGACCACGGCGCCATACTCTTCACCTATGGCGACAATGACACCTTCCCTTTATGGTATCTTAAATATGCTGAGAACCAGCGGCCTGATATGGATGTTTACAACATAAACGTCTCGGGCTTCCGCAAGGTGATGCAGGTGATGGAGGACAATGCTTTCCGCCGTCCTGTCTATTTCACCCAGTATGCCTACGACCGCCTCAAGGACTTCTACCCCGGACGCCTGCGCTGTGAAGGCTTCTGCTGGCGCTTGCTGCCCACCGTCGAAGGTGTCGACGACACCGAGCCTCTGCGACGTCATGTTGCCGACTCCATCCAATGGCATATCACCGAGGGCGAATACCTCCCCAATGTTTCCCGAGCCTTCCTCCGCATCTGGGAGGACAACACAAGCGGGAAATAATGTGAAAATATTTTTTGCAGCATAAAGTTTTTTTTGTACTTTTGTCGATTGTTATTCAAGGAATGAAAATATAAAAAATAACGATAAAATATTGTAATTATGTACACTAAGTTTCAACAGCATTTGCAGAAAGAGCTGGCCGACATCGAGGCCGCCGGTCTTTACAAACATGAACGTATCATCGAGAGCCCTCAGGGTGCCGAGATCATGGTGAAGGGCAAGAAGTGCCTCAACTTCTGCGCCAACAACTACCTCGGTCTGGCCGACAACCCCGAGCTCATCGAGGCCGCTAAGAAGGGCATGGATGCCCGCGGCTACGGTATGGCTTCGGTCCGCTTCATCTGCGGCTGCCAGGACCTCCACAAGCAGCTCGAGAAGAAGATTGCTGAGTTCTTTGGCACTGAGGACACCATCCTCTACGCTGCCTGCTTCGACGCCAACGGCGGTGTCTTCGAGCCCCTGCTCACCGACGAGGACGCCATCATCAGCGATGCCCTCAACCACGCCTCCATCATTGACGGTGTCCGTCTCTGCAAGGCTCAGCGCTACCGCTACGCCAACGCCGATATGGCCGACCTCGAGGAGCAACTTAAGGCTGCCCAGAAGAACCGCTTCCGTATCATCGTCACCGACGGTGTATTCTCCATGGACGGCAACGTCTGCCCGCTCGACAAGATCTACGAGCTCGCAAACAAGTACGATGCCATGGTGATGGTCGACGAGAGCCACTCCGCTGGCGTGGTCGGAAAGACCGGTCGTGGTGTCACCGAGCGCTACAACCTGCGCGGCAAGATTGAAATCCTCACCGGCACATTAGGAAAGGCCTTCGGCGGCGCCATGGGTGGCTTCACCACCGGTAAGAAGGAAATCATCGACATGCTGCGTCAGCGCAGCCGTCCCTATCTGTTCAGCAACTCGATGGCTCCCGGCCTCGTGGCCGCTGGTATCCGCATGTTCGAACTCATGAGTGAGACCAACGCCCTGCAGGACAAGCTGCACGAGAACACCGACTACTTCCTGCGCCGCATGAAGGAGGAAGGCTTCGACTGCAAGCCCAGCGAGAGCGCCATCTGCGCCGTCATGATCTACGATGCCGCCAAGAGCCAGCAGTATGCCGCCAAGATGCAGGAAGAAGGCATCTTCGTCACCGGCTTCTACTATCCCGTCGTGCCGAAGGGTCAGGCCCGTATCCGCGTCCAGATCAGCGCCGCCCACGAGCATGAGCACCTCGACAAGTGCATCGAGGCCTTCAAGAAAGTCCGCAAGGAAATCGAAGGCTAAGTAAGCTCGCCGAAAGGCAGGGTTAAGTAAAAAACAATTGGAATGGGCTGGCGCAGGTCTCTTTGCGTCAGCCTATTTTGTAAAGAAATATTGTTATGGTAGAAACAGGAATCAAAGGCCGTCGGGAACAGACGGTGACGCCGGAGATGTCGGCGGCAAGAGTGGGAAGCGGACTGGTGGAGGTCTTCGCCACACCGATGATGGTGGCACTCGTTGAGCAGACCTGTCTTGAGAGCGTTTTGCCTCATCTGGAGGATGGTCAAGGTACCGTGGGTACGCTGGTCAACGTCAGCCATGTCGCAGCCACTCCCATCGGCATGCGGGTGTGGTGCGAGAGCGAACTGGTAGAGGTGGACCGTCGCCGGCTGGTTTTTAGCGTGAAGGCCTACGACGAGTGCGGCCTCATCGGCGAAGGCACCCATGAACGTTTCGTCATCGATACAACGAAATTTATGGAAAAGATAAAGGCCAAGAGTTAATCTTGGCCTTTATCTTTTATTAGGTCATTGTTTTATTCGGCGGAGTGGGCGTTGGCGTTGGCATCAACGCGTTTCACCATGCCCTGCAGGGCGGTACCGGGGCCGACCTCGATGAACTCGTCGGCGCCGTCCTTGAGCATGTTCTGCACGGTGGCAGTCCAGCGGACAGGTGAGGTGAGCTGCATGAGGAGGTTCTTCTTGATCTCGTCGGGGTCGCTATGCGGCAGGGCGTCGACATTCTGGTAGACGGGGCAGACGGGCTTGCGGAACTCGGTGCGCTCGATGGCTTCGGCCAGCTCCACGCGGGCAGGCTCCATCAGGGGGCTGTGGAAAGCTCCACCCACTGCCAGCGGAAGGGCTTTACCCTTGGCCTCTTTGGCGAGTTCGCAGGCTTTCGCCACACCCTCGTTAGTGCCGCTGATGACCAGCTGACCCGGGCAGTTGTAGTTGGCGGGAACCACCACCTCGCCATTGATGGAGGCGCAGATATCCTCGACGGTCTTGTCGTCGAGCTTCAGCACGGCGGCCA
This sequence comes from Bacteroidales bacterium, assembly GCA_045222295.1. Taxonomy (GTDB): domain Bacteria; phylum Bacteroidota; class Bacteroidia; order Bacteroidales; family P3; genus Colimorpha. The sequence continues at coordinate 174,409 of JBGUXP010000006.1, forward strand.
TGGTCGACGGGGTTTTCTCGCAGCATTTCTGCATGGCGTTGGCGCGGGCGATGACCAGGCGGAGGCCGTCTTCGAAACTCATGGCGCCGGCGGCGACGAGGGCCGAGAACTCACCGAGGGAGTGGCCACCCACCATGTCGGGCTTGAAGTTTTCACCCATATATTTAGCCAGGATGACGCTATGGAGGAAGATGGCGGGCTGCGTCACCTTGGTCTGCTTGAGGTCCTCTGGAGTACCTGCGAACATCAGGTCGGTGATGCGGAAGCCAATAATCTCGTTGGCTTTCTCAAACATGGCGCGGCACTCTTCGTTGCCGTCGTACAAGTTTTTACCCATACCTACAAACTGGGCTCCCTGTCCAGGGAATACGTATGCTTTCATCTAGTTCAACTTTTATTGTTTAAAATATTTAAAATAAACGTCGAAATGCAGACATTATTGTGCCAAGGCTCACTTTTTCTCTGTATGTTAAATGATGTTAAAAAATCACCCCTGTTGAATTTTTTGGGTCAATGGTGGTTATTATATATGAGAGGGGTGAAATCGTTGCGGATGGATAGTAAACGGATGATATTAACAAGATAAACTAACAAGGTTATGAAAAAAGGATTACTCATTTGTATTGGTCTCTTTTGTATGACTCTAAAAGGGTATGGCCAGGACACAAATGCCTACCAGTCGTTCTTCGGACAGGAGTCGACAGAATGGTGGGGAGTGCTCGTAGACTGTGATTATTATAGCTTTCATTTGATACGAACCACTTACGACACATTGGTTGATGGTGTTCTATATAAAAAGGCAGAACACAACGAAATCTTTAACGACGATGACTATAACGCACCTCCGGACTTCTCCCTTCTTCTCAGGGAAGATACCCATACAGGAAGACTATGGTACCGTCCTATTGATGAAGATGAAGAATTCCTGATTGTAGACATGTCTCTTTCTCTAGGAGATACAATAACATTGTATAGACCTGCAGGAGAAAGCAGCGGAAGAGAATTTGTTGTTCAAAATCTTATTGACACAGGTTCCCACCGGACTCTTATTCTAAAGAGCTCTTGGGGAGGAAGAGAAATTCTCTTTATTGAGGGCGTAGGATGTTCAAATATTATTGAATATCCTTACTCTTTGGGAATAGGAAGTCGTCTTCTGTGTTGCGTTAAAGATGGATTCCGGATATACCATGATAGTTTATTGGAAGGATGTTACGGAGAACCTTATATTAGTATTCGGGAGGTTGAAAGTCCCAAGATTTCTGTATTCCCCAATCCTTGCACGGATTGGATAGAATTAGACGGGGAAGATATTCTGTCGATAAATATCTATGATGTGCATGGGAAAAATGTCAAAACCTTTTTTGACACACAAGGGTGAATCAATCTATCAGACCTACCAAGTGGAATGTATTTTCTGCAGATTCTTATGGGAACAACAAATGTATATAAGACTATCATAAAAAAATAACATGAAAAAGATATTATTTTTTGCTTTTTCCGTGTGTTTAATGCCAATTGTTTCCAATCAAATAATCTGCGGTTATAGTCCTTCCTCATTTGATGGGTCATTCGCAGATACTGATGGAAAGTATATTGCCAATGGAAAAATGCTGGTTTTGACGTGTGCGATCCACCACTGGGTAATGTAAAAACCACAAACGGCGCAAAGATAATTTTCGATGGAGAAAAAGGTGTGTTCCTAGGATTGGGAGGCTCCGCGGAGTGTGGAGAGGAGGTGGCGGAAATCGGCGGGGCCGGGGAAGCGGAAAGTGCTGAGGGGTAGACGGAAAAGCCGGATGGCCAACACGAACTGGGCCAGGGCGATGAAGCTCTGGGCGGTGAGGGAGGCCCAGGCGGAGCCTACGGCACCGAAGCGGGGAATCAACAACAGGTTGATCACCACGTTGAGCAGCAGGCTTGTGGCGGCGAAGATGTTAAGCTGGCGCAGATGGCCGCCGGCGGTGAGGAGGGTGCCGAAGATATAGGTGAGGCCAATGGGGATGATGCCGAAGATGACCACGCGGAAGACAGGCACATAGAGTGTGCCGCGCTCGTGATAGAGCAGGCTCATGATGGGTTCTGCCCACACAGCGCTGGCTACCGCCACGCCCACGGCAAAAACCATCATGGGCCAGAAGACGATACGCAAGGCATCGACGAGAGGAGAAGGGTTGCCTCCACCCCTCAGTCCTTTGGACAACTCCCCTGTCTCAGGGGGGCAACTAGAGGTAATGGGCTCTCCCCCTGGGACAGGGGAAGTCCCCCGTAGGGGGGAGGGGGTAGAACTAGAGGCCTTACACAGTTTGGAGAAGACGGGCAGCAGGGGCACGCTGACGAGGTAGCAGACCATGGTCAACGCGTCGAGGAGGCGGAAGGCACCGGCATAGACGCCCGCGTCGGCATCGCCAGCCAGCTGGCGTAGCAGGATAGGGTCGATACGGTTATAGCTGGCCATGAGCAGCACCAGCAGAGCAAATGGGGCACTCTTGCGGAGGATGACAAGGAAAAAACGCCAGTTCCACCGTAGGCGCCGGAACTGTGCTTTGCGGGCAATGACGACGAAGGCCAACAAGGCGGTCAGCCCGTAGGCAATCACCTGCGCATAAACGAACCAGTAGATATTGAAACTCTCGCGCAAAGGACCCCATAGCAGGCATCCGCAGATGAGAATCATCAGCACCCGGTCGAGTACCGAGAAGAGACTGTCCCATTTGAAGAGCAGCAGTCCTTCGAAGTTGCTTCGCAGATAGAGTATCAGCGAGTTGAGGAACTGGCAGAGCGTCAGCAATGCCAGCAGATGGAACTCATTGCTGCCATAACCCATCAATGCGCCAATAGTGAATGTGGCCACAAGATATACCCCCAGCAGCATTATCTTGATGCCGAGGATTCCCGACAGGTGCTTGCCTATCAATTGTGGATGCTGCGCTATGTTGCGGGTGTTGAAGTTGGTGATGCCCAGGTCGAGCAGGATGTTGAGGATGTAGCTGAGGTTGAAGATGGAGAAATAGAAGCCATACATCTCGTTGCCGACGGCATTCTGTACGCCCACTTCGACACCGAGAATCCAGAAGGGTTTCACCAGCAGGTTGGCTAGCAGCACCCAAAAGAGTCCGGAGAGTAGCTTTTTTTGCATGGTGATGGGTTATCGTCCGAGGTTGGGTTTCCCAAGGCCGCCAGGAGAAACCTCTTTCAGCGGCATCAGCGCTTTCTTGTCGAAAAATTCCACTCTCATCGTTTCTTCCTTCACTACCCATTTCTCCTCCATCTCCCATTTCTCGCGGAGGCTGAGGGTCTTTTCAAACATCAAGGTCTGCTCAGGCTGCCGCTGTAAACGGTAGTCGCCGGGGGTCCAGCGGCCGTCGCCGTTGCGGTCCACCACGGCACGCAAGCGGTAGTCGCCTGCGGGCAGGTGAAAGAATTTGAGTGTTAAGTGTTGAGTGTTGAGTGTTGAGTGCTGGACGATGGTATCACGACTGTCAAGCACCTCGACGACCAACGGGTATCCCATGCGGTTGTCGATGTTGATGCTGAGGATGCCGTAGTCTTTTGGGGTGAGCGTGAAGGTGAGGCTGTCGGTGGTGTTGCCATAGAGGTCGGTGAAGAGATTCTCGGCGATGCGCACACGGTATTGTTCGTCCGACTTAAGGCTGGCCATGATGTGTGCGCCGAGGCCGGTGCTGTCCACCACGATAGGGTAGAAGTGCAGCGTGCTGTCCTTCAAAAACATCACCTCGGCCTGTGCGCTATCGGCTTGTTTGACGATAGGATTGGCGAAAGCCAGCCGCAGGTCGTCATAGTAGGCCTTGCTGCCGTCGCAGAGGGCTTTTATCAGCGGGGTCTTCTCTTCCTTGCTGCCGATTTTGCGGCGTCCGCCCTTGGATTTCTTTGTGTAGCGCAGCTTCAAGGTGTCCTGGAGGCCCGTAGGGTCGCTGACCACCAGTTGTGCCGAGTCGCATTTGGCATCGAGACACCAGAGCGTCAGTGTATCGCGACGGCTGTTCAAGCGCCATTCTCCCTCCACTCCTTCGAGGGTGGGCTGCTGCATGGGAATTTGGGTGGTCACCGCAATTTGTCCCAGCTTTGTGAACTCGCTTTTTGTGATGCGTTGTTGGCGGTTCTCGGGCTGCGAGATGAAGTAGTGCAGGTGGTGAGTGCTGTCGGAAAGGGGATGGCTCGTCACAGCCACGGTGTCCCACGCTACGGCATCGCTTACGTCGACGCGCAGGTTGCGGTTTTTGTCCTCGAGGGCCACCAGCCGGTAGCTGCCGGCAGGGATATAATGGAAGGCGAAGCGGCCCTCCTTGTCGCAACGGGTGACGAAATCGGGCTGTACGGTAGCGGCCATAGTATCTAACTCCTCCCCTAAGTTAGGGGATGAGCACGAAGTCCAGTGGACTTCTGCCGTCAGGGCGGAGGAGTGTGTCACCCGGTACGCCATCACCGTCACCGTCTCCTTCCATGCCTTGCCACTGCGGGCGTCGAGCACCTGGCCGCCGAGGGTCATGGTGTCCATGCTCTCGCCGGTGGAGAAGACATATTCGTAGCTCGGCAGCAGGTTGCCCTCCGTGAAGTCGGCGATGGCTTCCTTGAACTGGAAGAGGTAGGTGGTGTTCTCCTGCAGGGTGTCCTTTATCTTCACCAGCACGCCCTTGCCCTTGGTGGTGAACTCGGGCTTCTGCTTCATGGGCGGCGACACGAGGACGTTCTCCGCGGCGTTCTTGAGCACCACATATTCGTTGAACTGGATGTAGAACTCCTTCTCCGCGAAATGGCGGCTCTCATTGGCGGGCTTGGAGCCCAGGGCCATGGGCGGCTGCTCGTCCTTGGGGCCTCCGGTGGGATATCCTTGTCGCGCGCAGGACAAAAAGAAAAGGAGACAGGAGACAGTGACTAAGGAGATAAGACTGTACCGCAACTGGGATATTTGTCTTAACTCCTGGCTCCTTAACTTCTTAACTTCTTTCATATCAACCGAAGAGTTCGTTGATTTCCTTTTTCAATGCCTCGAGGGCGCTGTCGGTGGGACGCTGTTGTGCCGCCGAGGCGAAGATGGTGGCGGCCAGACGCGTCGGGTCGTCGGTATCGGTGAGGGTCACGGCGCTGGAATTCACCAAGTTCACCATTTCATCCTTGGCCGCGCGGATGCGTGCCCAGCTCTCGGCGGTCAGGTAGACCTGCTGCGAGAGGTTGTGCTCCCACTCGTCGCGTATGTTCTTGGTCATCACGCCCTGCAGCAACTTGAGGTCCATGCCGGGCTGGTAGCAGCGCAGCACCAGGCTGTCGGGACTTATGCGTTCCAGGAAGAGGGCCATGCGCTCATAGGCCTGCAGGCGGATGGGCGTCACCACCTTGAGGGTCTCGCGACGCTCGTCGATTTTCATCTGCAGCAACCGCTCTTTCTGTTGGTTGTCGAAATAGCGTTTCACCAGCAGGTAGAACAGCCATCCCGTGACGGCCACGGCGGCCACTACGGCGATAATCATTGTCATGAAATAGAAATACATGGGTCTATTCGTTTAATAGTTGGTTCACTAACTGGGTGACGCCTTTGGTGGCCACTTCCTTGATGAACGTCACGGGGCGGCTCACAGGCACTTCCTTGGGATCGACAACGTAGCAGGGTACGCCGCGCTGCACATAGTGGATAAGCCCGGCAGCCGGATAGACGGCCATTGAGGTACCGACGACGATGAAGATGTCGGCCTCCTCGCAAAGGGCCGCGGCAGGTTCAATGTTAGGTACCGCCTCGCCGAACCACACGATATGGGGACGCAACTGTGTGCCGTCGGGGGCTTTGTCGCCGAGCTTGATATCTTTGTCGCCCACCTCCACGATGAGGTCGGGGTTGCGGTCGCTACGACCCTTGGTGAGTTCGCCATGCAGGTGTAGCACATGACTCGAACCCGCACGTTCGTGCAGGTCGTCGATATTTTGGGTCACTATCTGGACGTCGTATTTCTCTTCGAGTCTCACCAGCTGTCGATGGGCTTCGTTGGGCTGTGCCTGGAAGAGCTGGCGACGACGCTCGTTATAGAAATTGAGTACCAACTCGGGGTTGCGCTCGTAGGCCTCATGGGTGGCCACATCTTCCACACGGTAGTGCTCCCACAAACCGTCAGAGTCGCGAAATGTCGAGATACCGCTTTCGGCGCTGATGCCCGCGCCAGTCAATACCACTATTTTTTTCATAATAAATTATACAACGAAGAATCTTTCTATTTATTGTATCCCACTATCATTAAAAGGACGGTATTGCCTTTTCACTCCCCTTCACTCCTTATCACTCCCTTTAATGGTGTCAGTGTGGTGCGGCGGTTCATGGCGCGTCCCTCGGGGGTGTCGTTGGGGGCGATGGGACGGGTCTCGCCGTAGCCTTTGTACGTCAGGCGGTCGGCGCTGACTCCGCGGAGGATGAGGTAGTCGTAGACAGCTTTTGCGCGGCGCTCGCTGAGGGCCATGTTGTCCTCGTCCTTGCCCACGGCATCGGTATGGCCACCCACCTCAAGGCGTAGGCGTGGATGGCGGTTGAGTGCCTCGGCCAGACGGTCGAGGCCGGCCTTGGAGGCTTCGTAGAGCTCGGCACTGGCGGTGAGGAAGTGGATGTTGCGCAGAGTGACGGTGTCGCCGAGGGTCAGCAGATTCTCGGCCTGTACGACGGGGTCGATGAAGGTGATGCGCTCGGGACGCACGGGGGCCGGCATAACGAAGGAGTAGAGGTCCTGATTGCCGTAGCCGCCATAACGGTCGCTGCTGAAGATTGCCGTGCGTCCGTCGGGAGCCACAATGAGGTTGTTTTCATCGCCCGAGGTGTTGATGGGATAGCCCAGGTTCTCTACCTTCCACTTTGCTGTCTCCTTATCTCCTGCCTCTTGTCTCCTTGCCACAAAGAGATCCGTACCTCCCATGCCGGTGTGGCCGTCGGAAGCGAAGTAGAGGGTCTTGTCGTCGAAATGGATGTAGGGAGCTGTTTCGTTGCCCTTGGTGTTGATCTCGGGTCCTAGGTTTTTAGGTTCGCTCCAGCGGCCCTCCTCGAGGGTGCAGCACCAGATGTCGGTGCCGCCGTAGCCGCCAGGACGGTTGGAGGCGAAGTAGAGCGTATAGCCGTCGATGGAGAGCGAGGGAAAGGACTCCCAGTAGCGTGAGTTGACGGGAGCGCCGAGGTTGCGGGGTTTGCCCCAGCGGCCACCCTGACGCACACTCATATATAAGTCGCATCCCGTGGGCTCTTTGCTGCGTCCGCAGGCGGTGAAGATGACCACGCGGCCGTCGTGAGAGATGGTCTGGGCGCCCTCGTTGCCGTGGCTGTTGAGGGGTTCGGGCATGCGGTGGGCGGGGCCCCAGTCGAGTTCCATGGTGTCGTAGTCCGACCAGTAGAAATCTTCCTCGCGGTCCAGTCCGATATCCGTCAATGGGTTGCGTGGCACGCGGCGTGTGAAGACTAGCATGCGGTAGTCGGCCGTGAGGGCCGGAAGGTATTCGTCATCCTCGGTGTTGACATTGGGACCGAGGTTGATGGGACGGAAAGGCACGGGGTTCTCCACGGCGGTTTTGCGCCAGCGGGCTATGCGTGCACCCTCCTTGGCCTCACGCTTCCATTGGGCGTGTATCTTCGTGTCGGCCATCCCCTCCAGGAGGGTGGTGGCGTGACCGTAGCATTCGATGGCTTTGGCATATTCTTCCAGCGACAGGTGCTGGTCGCCCAACAGCAGCCACGCTTCGGCATAGTTGGGGTCGATATCGAGAGCCTTGTTCAGCAACTTCACAGCCTCTTCATACTGTCCCACAGCGCCCTTCTCCACCGCCTGTTCGAACAGTTTTTCGCTTTTCGCGTTCTGTCCCATGGCCGCCAGCGGCAGCAATATCAAAAGGATTGTTACATAGCGTTTCATAACAAATGAATAACGAAACACTACTGTTTTTATTGTCTGGCGGGAAAAAACACAAAACGGGCTCCTCATCGGGAGCCCGTTGCTTTGATTCTGTTAGGTTCAACCTTACTTGGTCACCAAGCGGTAGGTGTCGCTGGCGATGACGTATTCCTCGTCGGTGGTGCAGACGACGACGGCCATCTTCGACTTCGAGGTGCTGAGGATGATGTCCTCACCCATGACGTTGTCGTTCTTGCTGAAGTCGATATCGATACCGAGGCACTCGAGACCCTCGAGGATAGGACGGCGCATGAACCAGGCGTTCTCGCCGATGCCACCGGTGAAGAGCAGCAGGTCGCAGCCGCCCATCTCGGCCATGTAGCCGCCGATGTAGCGCTTGACGCGGAGGGCGAACATGTCGAAAGCATAGGTGGCGCGCTCGTCGCCAGCATCACGGCCGGCGCGGATATCGCGCATGTCCTGTTTGTCGCCGCTGATGCCGATGAGACCGCTCTGCTTGTAGAGCAGCTTCGTCAAGGCCTTGCTGTCGTAGCCCTGGTCCATGAGGTAGAGGATGACACCGGGGTCGACATCGCCGCAGCGCGAGCCCATGATGAGACCCTCGAGGGCGGTCATACCCATGGTGGTGTCGAAGCTCTTGCCGTGGTCGATGGCGGCGATGGAGGCACCGCTGCCGAGGTGGCAGGAGATAATCTTCAGGTCGTGCCAGTCTTTGCCAATCATTTTGGCGGCCTTCTCGGCGACGAACTTGTGGCTGGTGCCGTGGAAGCCGTAGCGGCGGATGCCGTATTTCTCATACATCTCGTAGGGCAGGCCATAGAGGAAGGTCTTGGGCGGCAGGGTGCTGTGGAAGGCGGTGTCGAAGACCACGCTCTGAGGCACGCCGGGAAGCACCTCGCGCATGGCGTAGATGCCGGCCAGGTTGCCGGGGGTGTGCAGCGGGGCCAGGTGCTCGAGGCTCTTGATCTGCTCGATGACCTTGTCGGTCACCAGGCAGCTCTCCTTGAAGATTTCGCCACCGTGGGCCACGCGGTTACCGACGGCACCAATCTCCTTGAGGTCTTTGATAACGCCAATCTTGGGGTCGGTAAGAGCGGCGAGGACAATCTTGATACCTTCAGTGTGGTTGGGGATAGGTTTCTGCTCGTAGTGCTTCTGACCGTTCCACTTGTGGGTGAACTCACCCATTTCCAGACCGATACGCTCCAGCAGACCCTTGGCCATCACCTGAGCATTGTTTGCCATGTCGACCAGCTGATACTTGATCGATGAACTTCCGCAGTTTAAAACTAAGATCTTCATTTTATTGTAACTTTTTGATTTTTATTATTTACAATGTTTTTTCGCACATTATTGAATGGTCAAAGATACAAAATAAAAATGATTGTAAAGAAATTTTAACATTTCATGTTGTGTTTTTTTGCAGCCGAAAAAAGGGACCGCCACACATGACGGTCCCACTATTATCGTGTGTGCTGCCTTCGCTGATGCGGCGAAGGCTCGGAATGTTAGTTTGCGTCACGCACCAAGCGGACGGTAGCGCAATTGTGGAAACGCAAAGCACTGCCTTCAACTTTGCCATTCACCGCTATAACAGCACCACCATGCCTAATAGCACCGTTAAAACTTGATATCTTGCCTGCCCAACAATATACACATTGACCAACATATTTTATTCCATCCCCATCATAACCTGCTGCGGGCAATAATACGGCACCGACATTTTCAAGGGCTTGCCATTGGGTAAGGGTGAGGGTGTGGGTGAAAAGGTCATCAGGTTTATTACAAGTGGTAGGAACATCGCCCATCGTGGAGACGTTCCAGACGAATTCATCGGGGAAGAGAATAAGGCACCTGTGTCCGTCCACCGTGGCCTTCAGATAACGGGCATTTGCCGTGCCACCAATGGTAGATGTCGGGCGACAAGCTATCAAGTAATACCATTCATAATTGGAATAATTTTCCCAAAAACCGTCCAGGGTGCGCCAATTGTAGCCTTGTTGGGTAGCATCGGCAAGCTTAGATTCCATCATAAAGTCGTTCTCATCCCATTTATAAAGAGTGTCGATTGTGGTATTTTTGGTGGGGTCTGGATTACTGCCCGTCCAAGTACCCCAGCCGAAAAAGTCTATCCACCCGTCATAGCTGGCCGATTTCAAGGCGTTGTTGCACTTCACACCGCCTTCGTACACGTTGCCATTGTCGGCATCGCCCACATAGTCGTACTGGTTCAGCGCGAAACGCCAGGAGTCGGTGGATGCCCGATACTGCAGGTTGCCAGGCGAGAAGATGACTCGTTCTCTATCACTGATGGAGAATGCGCCACGCTCCCGGCGGGTAATGTTGTCGCCGCCGCGCACGATGGCTATTTCGGGCGAGGCCATGACCTGGTTGCGGCCGAGGGCACCGAAGGAGGCTTTGCTGCGCTGGTAGGTGAAGACATCGACAATGCCGTATTTCCTGGGCATCAGATGGGTGTAGACGTTGATGGTGACAGTGCCCAGGTCTTCGCTGCCCGGCAATACGGGCACCTGGATGCATCGGCTTTCGTCAACAGCAAGGGCGATGGGGGTGCTGAATTTGACGGTGACGCTGTGCGTGCCTTGGTTGCCTCTGGAAACGATGGCAGGCACCTGGTTGGTGCGCATTTTGAGGTTGAGCTTGCCGCTGAGGTTCACCTCACTTGAAGTCACCTTCACGGAATCGACATACAGGACGGTGTCATTGGCAAAGGCGTTCTTCACATTCACGTTGATGCCGGCGCTGAGGTGTTTCATTTCGATGTGTGTGGCGCCCGCTGCGCTGGTGGCAGCCATCGGCAGGGCAATGACCTGCCTGTCACCGTCGAAAGAGCTATTATAGCTTGCCGGAAACACCACTGTTGTTGTCCAATCGCCATCACATGCAGTTACGTTTGCTGTGCCAGAGGCGGTGGCAATGCTGGAAGGATAGTAGGTGTTAAAGGACGAAGTGAAGGCGAAAGGGTTGCCTCCTTCCTTTACTACATACCAATGGTCTCCGTCTTGCTGAACTATTCCACCCTCGGAGGAACCAAAATAGGGAAAAAACATCATTTCGTCACCGACGGCCCACTTCACCGAGGTGCCGCTGACGGTGGTCTTGGTGCCCGAACCCTCGGCGAAAATCTCCAGGGCACCCTCGGGGATGCCACTTGTTGCCATGTCTTCTTTTGTGCAACTGGTTGCCATTGCAAGGCCACAGAGCATTGCGGCCGCATACATATATATTTTCTTCATTGTTATATCTTTTTTCCGTTCTTAATTACTAGGACCAGGTGGTGGCTTGGCCACGGACAGACCCCTTTAATGGGGTATGCCACGCCGATTTGAGCGTGCAAAAGTACAACAATCTTTCCATTTGACAATGAACTTTTTACCAACCTTTCATTGTTGGTAATGACAATTGTTTAATATACTGTTTGTTGATTTCGATAAAAAAAAATTGGTATTTTTTGAATTGCACCAATCCACACATGTTTTCGACGAAATTTGTCAACGTAATTTTGGTTTTTGCTACTCTCTTCCGCTCCTTGTTCTTCGGTTGGTGTTTTCTTACTCTTTTGTTCATTTTCTATTCACTATTTGTTCGGTAGTTGTTCGGTGAAAGACCGAACAACTACCGAACAAGTACCGAACAACTGCAGAATAAAAGATAAAAAAAATAGGAAGCCTCCCGCTGCGGGAGGCTTCCTTGCCGTTTATTTTCCTCTCTGTTGGCCGCCGGACACGATGCCCTCTTTGCTGCTGTCGCCCAGTTCCATCTTGCCGAAGCGCAGGGTGACGCCGAAGGTGATGCTCTGCGAATTAAACGAGCTGTTCCTGCTCGACGGAGCGTAGGGGTTGATGCTGCTGGAATTCCAGCTGTAAGAGTGGAAAATGTCGTAGACATTGAGGTAGAAGGAGAGTTTGCGGTCGAAGAGGTCGGCACTGGCACTGAATTCAGCCCCCCACCGCGGTTCGGAGATTTGGAAAGCCGACCAGCCGTGCGATTGACTGGAATAGTAGCCTGTTGCCGACAGCCATATCAAGTTGAAGACTTTGACACGCGTGTTGAGGCGTATGTCGAAGGAGGTCTTCTCGTCCTCCATCCATTCGTCTGTGTGCACCATTGTGCGGTACCAGTCGTTCTTTATTGTTCCGCTGAGGGACATGGAGAAGAGTGCCGACGGACGCCAACGGCCGTAGGCAGAAAGTGTTATGCGACGGCTATCTTTGGCGTTGAAGGGTCTGGATGTCATCACATAACGGCCGAAAAAGGAGCTGTAGTCGGGCAGGCTGATTTCCTCAGCCACGTTGGTGTACCACATAAAGCTAGTGTTGATGCCGATGGAGTGTCCTTGTTCGAAATATTTGTCGTAGCTGAATCCCAGGTCGTGTGTGTAGCTGCTGCCGAGGTTGGGGTTGCCAGTGCTGTAGCTGTCGGTGCCATATGTCTCGTAGCGGTTTAGTTGGTCGGCCGTAGGTGGTGTGATGCTGCTCGAGTAGTCGAGGCTGAAGGAGTGCATGCTTTCGGTGTTGTATAGCAGGGTGATGCTGGGGGAGAAGTAGAGGAATCCCACCGTGGTGTCGTATTCCGGCTGGTGGATATGTGAGGCGCTACTGATGTCGTAGTACAGATTGCCACCGATGCGAAGGGTGAAGTTGCCGAATTTGCGTCGCCAAGAGAGGTAGATTCGTGAGTCGTATTCAGGATTGTCGGTGGAGTCCGACCGCAGGGCATCGCAGTGATAAAGTCCGTCGGCGCCCAATGTATCGCGATGGTTGCTGGAGGGATTGTTTCTCATTGAGAAGCCGATGCCTGCTTCCAGTTCGCCATTATTGCTGTAGGGCCACGAATAGTCAAGACTCATGTCTAAATTGTGGTAGGAAAAATTATTCGACTCTTTCTCGTCGAAACTCATCTGGGGTTGAACATCATAGTGGTTCCAACTTGTGGAGGTGGGTGAGCCGAGGGTGCCGCCGCCGGAGCCGAAGGCGCTGAACGAGAGAGCATGCCCCTCATTGTTGAATTTGTGCTGGAAGTTCAGTCCGCCGTAGCCCCAGAAGTTGCTATTATCGTAATCGGAGTGAGAGTTGTAGCTGTAGTCCTCCATGGTGGTACCTATCAGTTCGCGCCTCACCGTGCGGCCGTCGTTGACGTTGCTCGACCATGAGGGGTAAAGGTTGAAGAAGGTCGAGAGGGTGTTCATCGTGTCGAAATCGTAGCTGAAACTGAGGCTGGCGTTTGCGTTGTGTTCACGACTGGTGGTGGTCGACTTGTAGTTGTATTCGCGCACCATCACGCTGTCTTCGTTGTAGTAGTTGCCGCCGCCGTCCGTCTCGTTCTCATATCCCTCGCGGCTGTAGCGCACGTATGCGTTGAAGCGTAGCTTTTCATTGGCATAGGCGTAGGAGACGAAGGGGGACAATGCGGGGCTCGACGAGCCATAGGCTCCGAAACTGAGGTAGGAATTCCGTATCAGGTTCTGTTGTGTCCGGATATTGATGACCGGTCCCTTGCCACCGTACTTGGCCGAGGGGTACTCGATGGCTTCTATGCTGCTGATTTGGTCGGCGGTAAGGGTTTTGATATACTGCTTCAGCATGTCGTCTGTGTAGTGCGACTCACGGTCGTTGATATACACCTTCACCTCTTTGCCGTTGAGCGTGATATTGCCGTCGCCGTCTACTTGCACGCCCGGGGCGCTCTGTAAGGCGTCCTGGGCAGTGCCGTTTTGGATGGTGGGATCTTCGCTGACATTGTAGATTTTCTTTTCTCCGTCGATGGAATAGATGGGTTTCCTCGCTGTGATATTCACCGCGTCGAGGGTGGTGGCACCCTCTTTCATCTGCAGGATGCCGAGGTTGATTTTTGTAGCGTTGGAACTGTCGTTCACAGGCAGCCAGAGTGTCTCAAAGCCTATGGCTGAGATTCGCAGTAGGGTGGAGGTCGTGTCACCCTCCAGGGTGAAGCGCCCTCGATCGTCGCTGGTGGTGCCGCGCACGAAGGTGCTGTCTGTCGCTCGCAGCAGGACGATATTGCCATAGGCTACCGCCTGCTCTGTGTTCTCCTTGCGCAGGGTACCGCTGATTTGAGTTTGTGCGTGAATGCTGCCGCAACCGGCAAGCAGCATTGTGAGATAAAAAAGAGTGTGTCTCATTTTGGATAATGTTTAGTGTTGTTATTGGATTAATATGGTGTGTTCTCTAAGGTGGAGTGGTTTCAGCGCTTCCGCTGACCAGATATTGGCGGCCTGTGGCCAGGTCGGTGCAGAGCCAGCGGGTACGGCGGCGTTCGTTGGCTTCGAAGAGGGTGGAGGGTCTGCTTTTCAGACGGAAGCGGTCCCCAGGCTGTAGACTGTCGAGGGTCTGCAGGTCGGGGTTGTAGTCTGGGTCGTAGCGATGTAGTGTGGCCTCAATCTCTTTGCCCACAGGATGGGAGAGGGGGATGCGGCGAGTGTATTTCGCCAACAAAGGCTGCACCTCGGGAGGAAATAACGACGCATGCTGCTTCAGTAACAGGGCGTATTCCTCCTGCCACTCGTGGCCGTGGGGCTGTACCCCCTTATATTTCAAATGCGTCTCCAGATGGGCGGCTTCGTGGAGGAAGACCCAGAGGAAGAAGAAGGGGTTGAGGTTTCCGTTGATGGAAATCTCGTGGAACGGATGGTCAGGACGTGGCCAGCGATAGTCGCCTAGTTTCGACATCCGCTCGAGTGTAATATGGAAATGTACTTTGTGGAAGTTGAGATAGTCGTATACCCAATTTACAGCCTCTGCAGGCAGGTGATTGCCCAGTATGCGGCGATATTTCTCTTCGTTGGTCATCAGAATGAGGGACAATCGCAGTGGCTGCGGTGATGTTTGTGCATATTGACGCTGCTGCCACAGGAGCTGCAGACAACTCCCGCCACTAGCAGTAATGCAAACCATATCAGAATACTTCTTTTTCTCATAGCTTCTTTTAAAACGCAATAGAATCTTTTTTATTATATTCCTGGAAAAAAATGTATTTTTGCACTTTAAAATGTTTGCACGATGAAACTGTCAAAAATCTTTTCCTTGTTGATTCTAACCTCTTTGTGCGGTACGGTTGTCCGGGCACAGATGCAGGATTCGGTCGACGTGCTCGATTATGATATCAGCCTAGACCTCAGTCAGGCAGCCCCTTGTCCGGGCGACGCTACGGTGAGCATGAAGTTATTGCGCCCCTGCGCAAGCATCGGCCTGTCGCTTATCGGCACAGTGGACTCAGTGGAGGTCGCCGGTGTGGCGGTTAACAATCCCGACCTCGAGGCGCTTCCCACGGCTGGCATCGCTGTCGGCCAAGAGTTCACGGTTCGTGTGTGGTATCATGTCACGGGCTATGTGGAACCGCTGGATTTAGGTGGCCTGCATCTCAATAATAATATGAGCTATAACTTCGGTGCCGCCTTTGAGCCCGACCCACATCCGTTTGGACGTGCATGGTTCCCCTGCCGTGACAATTTCCATGATAAGGCCACCTATACCCTCCGCATGAAGACCAAGGCGGGTTGGACGGCCGAATGTAGCGGCATACGCCAGAGCGTCTCTACTGACAGTGACGGCTGCGAGAGTTCCGTGTGGCGTATTGCACAACCTATACCTACTTATATTGCTTCGATAAGCCAGGCCAACTGGACACGTATTCAGGACACCATCTCTTCCCTTTATGGCGACTACCCGCTGACCATTGGCTACACGAGTGCCGCGAGAGGTTTGGTTATTCGTGCTTTCGCCCAGCTAGACTCGGTAGTGCCGATGTTTGAGCGTTGTTTCGGCCCTTACCGATGGGGACGCATCGGCTATATCGGCACGACTCAGGGGTCGATGGAGCATGTCAACAATATCGCCCTCTATTCGGGCTTTATCTCAGCGATATCGGAAGCGGCTCAGACGACTATTGCCCATGAATTAGGACATGCATGGTTTGGTAACCTCGTCACCTGTGCCACTGAAGGCGACATGTGGATTAACGAGGGTGGCGCCTCATTCACCGCCGAGGTAGGCATGGAGGCCGTCAAAGGTCGCGCCGCGAGCAACGAATACTACCAGCGTTACTTGGAGGCGGTGTTGCGCACTACCCATATCGAGGACGATGGCTACCGGGCTCTTCACGGTATTCCACACCAGTATACTTATGGTCATACCTCTTATAAAAAGGGATGGATGGTGTGGCACACGTTGCGCGGATACCTCGGCGAGGAACTTTTCTATAGTTCCTTGAGAACACTGATGGAGCGTTGCGCCTTCGGCACGCTGGATGCTTACCAATTGCGCGACTCGCTGAGCCTTTACACCGGTGTTGACTTGACGGACTTCTTTAATTTCCATGTCTTCAGCCCTGGTTTTGTAGATTACCATGTGGAGATGACCGACGTCAGTGAGAACGCTGCAACGATAAGGGTGCGTCAGCAGACTGTGGCAACATCGCAGACAGTGAACACCAACCGTGTGCCGGTGGCCATCTATGGTTATATTGACGAACGGCTCGATTCTGTCAAGCGGTGGGTAGAGTTCGAAGGTCTCGAGGGCAGCGCCTCTTTCGTAGGGCTCCCCTTCCGGCCAGCGTTTTGCATGATAGACTGTGACTATGAGATTTCGGACGCTGCCATAGTGGCGGGACTTCATCATTTTGGCTATGAGGAGCCTGTGGCGAGACACTTGGCGCATGTGAAAGTCGACTCTGAAGGCGATGTGGATATCCGCATCGAACATCATATGGCACCGGCCACGGGTGACCTGCCTGGGGGAGTGGTGCGTCGTGCCAACCGCTATTGGATGCTGCGTGGCAACTGGGATATCGCCGATAGTGTGGATCTATGGTTCCGCTATGTGCGCACGGGCTATACCGACGGAGCCTATCCCAATCTCGACCGTGGGTTCTACTCCAAGGCAGCCACTGCCGACTCGCTGGGCCTCTTCTACCGGCCCAATAGTTCCTCCCCTTGGACGTTGGTCTCCCGTACACGTTCCGGAAATGCCAATGAGGGTTGGCTTGTAGGACGTGGCGTTTTGCCGGGTGAATACACGCTGGCGGTGGTCGATTTCGAGCACCTTTCTATCAATCAGTCGTCGCCCGTTGACATTCAGCTCTTCCCCAACCCGCTGGGACAGGGAGAGTCGCTGACTGTAGAGGTGGATTCCGACGAGCCTTTCACTGTGACGGTTTTCGATGCCGGCGGCCGTCAGGTTTGGCAAAAAATGGGTTGTCGTAATGGCCAGAAAATGACTCCCTGTCTGGCAAAAGGAACATATTTTGTCAGAATTGAAAATAATTTCATATCTTTGCAGTCGAAATTGATACAATTATGATAAAGATAAAAACTCTCGTTTTAGTAGTGCTGGTGGGCATTTCGTTCACTTCGGCGGCACAGTATTCTCAGCTAGGAAAAAAGAATGAATTCATGCTCAAGGTAGAAGGCGGCTATGGTTTCTTTATGGGAAATGTGGGTGAGGCCGACAAAAACACGGGTAAATACAATCTCGATAAGTTTCATAGCATGGCCAACCTTAATGTCATGGCCGGCGTCAATATCAGTCAGGATTGGTTCCTCGGTGCCGGCGGTGGTTTCTGCTATTTTCTCAGTCCTAAACAGGAGACCGCGGAGTCGTTGATGGGTGCTAATTTCTTTGTCGACTTCGACTTCCGTCCCATTTGGCAGGCCGTTATGGGACTTGACTACCAACCCACTTCCATCAAGTTCGCCCCTCTGATTGGTGCCCGCCTCGGCGGTAGTGCCCTTTTCGATAACAAGATGCTCCTTACTCCCATGGCTGAGGTTTATGGCGGTCTCAACTGGTACTACTGGTACCACATCCATGGCATGCGCAATATGACCCGCAACTGGCACAGCTTCTACGCCACCATCGGAGTGGCCTATATGCAGCAAACTGTCTTTTTGCCCATTCGTTTAGGTTGGAGGTGGTAGGCTATGCAGAGTACTCGACAAAATAAAATCTGCCGTCTCATCCAGCAGGATATGGGTGACATCTTCCTGCGCGAGATGAAGCCCGTCTTCGGTCAGTCGCTCATCACTGTCACCCAGGTGCGCATCACCCCTGATCTCTCCATCGCCCGCATCTATGTTTCCTTGATGATAATCGGTGGCGGAACGAAGGAAGAATTGCTGGCCTTGATTCGCGAGAATACCGCCGACCTCCGTCGTCGGCTGGGGCTTCGTGAAGGCAAGCAGTTGCGCATTATCCCCCATTTGGAGTTCTATCTCGACGATTCACTCGACTATATTGAGAATATCGAGCGCTTACTCAAGCAATAACACATTAACACGTTAACACATTGAAGATTGAGGCCCTCATCGCTGTCCGCTACCTTTTCTCCCGCAAGCAGCGCTCTGTGGTCAACGTCATCTCGTGGATTTCGCTCATTGGTCTTATGGTGAGCACTATGGCGCTCATCGTGGTGTTGTCGGTTTATAACGGTATCGGCGATATCACCAAGTCTCTCTTCAATACTTTTGACCCCGAATTGGTCATTGAACCCGCCGAGGGGCGCACGTTCCACACTGCCGATTTCGACTTGTCTGCGGACGATATTGAGTGTGTCTCGTGCATCGTCACCGAGACGGCATGGGTTACCTATGGACAGAACCAGGCCATCGTGAAGTTGCGTGGCGTGGACGAGAACTACGCCACCATCACGGGACTCGACACCTTGCTCTCGTTGGGAGAATACCGAATGGACGGCAACAGCCTTATTGTGGGGGGGCAAATCTTCCATGAACTAGGGATGCGGATTCCTTCGGTAGTGCCTGCCGCCGTGCATATCCCCAAGCGAGGTACCACCGCGATGGGTTTTACAATGGACCAAGCATTCAATATCGGCTATGCCTACCCTGTGGCCAACTTCTTCATACAGCAGGATCTTGACCGCCAATTTGTCGTCACCGATATCGCTTTTGTGCAGCAGTTGATGAACTACGCTCCGGATGAGGTCTCCTCGTTGGCCCTCAAGCTAAAACCTGGTACCGACCCCGACAAGGTGAAGCAGGCTCTCCACTCATCACTCATTACTCATCACTCATCACTTATTGTCAGGGACCGCTATGACCAGCAACCGCTCTACTATAAGATTTACAGCACTGAGCGCTTTGGCATCTACCTCATCCTCTCGCTCATTGTGCTCATTTCCACGCTGAGTCTGGTTGCTTCGCTGTCGCTGCTCATCATCAACAAGCGCGACGATATTTTCATCCTGCGCTCCATGGGCATGGAGCGGCGGGATCTTCGTCGGGCTTTTCTCGCCGAGGGCTTGCTGATTTGTGCCACTGCAGCATTGGCTGGATTGTTGCTGGGGTTCATCGTGTGTTTCCTCCAGCAGCAGTTTGGAATCATCCGTATGGGCGACGGAAACTTTGTCGTCAGCGCTTTCCCCGTGGCGATGCGGGCTGTCGACTTTTTTGTCACTTTCCTCTTGGTTATGGTCATCAGCAGCCTCTCGGTGGCGCTGACCGTGAGGCGGGCGCGGATATAAAGAAAAAAACGTATATTTGCATCTCTGAATAAAAATATTGAAAATGAGTAAAGATATAGTTTGCAGCGGTATACGCCCCACGGGTAATCTCCATCTGGGGAATTATTTCGGAGCTTTGAAGAATTTTGTCAAGATGCAGGACGAATACGACTGCTATTTCTTCATTGCCGATTACCATTCGCTGACCACACATCCTACGCCAGGCAGTATCTATAACGATGCTCGTGCTATTTTGGTGCAGTACCTTGCCTCAGGTCTTGATCCGGAGAAGGCCACCATTTATTTCCAGAGCGACCTGCCTGAGACTATCGAACTCTACCTTTTCTTCAACATGAACGCCTACTTAGGTGAGCTCGAACGTGTCACTTCCTTCAAGGACAAGGTGCGTCAGAATCCGAACAATGTCAATGCGGGTCTTCTGACCTATCCCACGTTGATGGCCGCGGACATTCTCATCCATAAGGCTACAAAAGTGCCTGTGGGCAAGGACCAGGAGCAGCACTTGGAGATGACTCGCACCTTCGCCCAACGCTTCAACAATATGTACGGGAGCGAGGTTTTCCCGCTGCCTCAGGCGATGGGTTCCAACGGTACGCTGGTGAAGATTCCGGCCCTAAACGGTAGTGGCAAGATGGGTAAGAGCGAGGGAGAAGCCAGTACCATCTTCCTCACGGATGAGCCCGCGGTCATCCGAAAGAAGATTATGAAAGCCAAGAGTGACAGCGGCCCAACGGAGATGAACCAGAAAAAGCCCGAGGAGATAGAGAACTTGTTCTTATTGCTGAAGGCTGTCTCTAAGCCTGATACGGTGGAATATTTCGATGACCTGTACAACCGCTGTCAGATACGCTACGGTGACTTGAAGAAGCAGCTGGCAGAGGATATGGTGGCTTTTGTCGAGCCGTTGCGCCAGCGCATTCTTGAGATTGGTTCCGATGACGAGGCTTTGCGCCGAATCATCGACCATGGAAAGGAAAAGGCTCGCGAGAGTGCGCGCCGGACTATCGACGAGGTTCGCCACGTCATTGGTTATCGCGACTAAAAAAGAACAGATACAAAAAAAATTAAGGGTGCCCGAAAGGACACCCTTAATTTCTGAATTTGTAATCGCAACTTACTGAGCGACGGCTTCGGTAGCAACCTCTTCGACGGCGGCCTCAACGGTGCTGTCCATGGTCTCCTCGGTGGCCTCCTCGACGGCGGTCATTTCCTCGGCGACGGTGTCAGTGTTCTCGGTGTTGTTGCTGCCGCAAGCGGCGAAACCGAACATACCAGCGATTGCGAATGCAAAAAATACTTTCTTCATCATTTTAAAATTTTAAATGGTTATTAATATTGTTAATTGTTTTTTTCCCTTTTTTCGAGGTGCAAAAATACTACATAAATCGAAAGTGTTAAAAAATAAAGTTTTAATAATTCCTAAAAAATGTATAAAACTCAATTTTACAGCGATTTATATTGTTTAAAAAATGTGCATTTTTTATCTTTCGCCTCTTGCAAAATGATGGTTTAAAGGATCCAAAGGGCTAAAATAAGGCCCCGTCGTGAAGGCGGGGCGCATATTATTTTGCTGTGTTTTTATTCTCTCTTTTAGGGTAAGGGTACTAGGTTGTTGAAACCCATGAAAGCCATGGCCAGGATGCCGGCGGTGACTAGGGCAATAGGAACGCCTTTCATTCCCTTGGGGGTGCCGGTGAGCTCCAACTGCTCACGGATGCCGGCGAAGATAACCAGTGCCAGAGTGAAGCCCACGGCGATGCTGGCAGAGTAGATAACGCTCTCCAGGAAGTTCATGTTTTTTTGGATAACCAGAATGGCCACGCCCAAAACGGCGCAGTTGGTGGTAATCAGCGGAAGAAACACTCCCAGTGCCTGATAGAGTGCGGGGGCAATCTTCTTTAGTACAATCTCGACCATCTGCACCAAGGCGGCGATGACAAGAATATAAGCAATAGTCTGTAGATACTCCAAACCCAGCGGTGTAAGCACATACTGCATGATGAGGTAGGTCACCATGGTGGCCAGCAGCATCACGAAGAGCACGGCACCTCCCATGCCGAGCGAACTCTTGACATCTTTCGATACACCCAGGAAGGGGCAGATGCCGAGGAACTGAGCCAGAACCACGTTGTTTACGAAGATGGCTCCAATGATTAGTGCAAATATTGAGATACCTGTCATAAGTCAATTATTTTTTCTTGATTCGAACTGCAAAAGTACACACTTTTTCCGAACTGACCAAATTTTTTTCCTTGATCCATAAACTTTAAACCATTAAACCCGATTATTCCACCCATCCAAGCACGTCGCCTTTCTTCACCATCTGGCCTTGTTTGGCGCAGGTGTCGATGATTTTCCCTCCCTTGAGTGCCACAAGTGGCATCAGGGCGTAGGAAGCCTCGATATGAGCGAGGGTATCCCCCTCTTTTACATTGGTTCCCGGGGCAGGAGCGGTACTTTGGTCGTCGAAGCGCACCTCCCACAGCAAGCGGCCGGTGGCATCGGCAACGATGGGAGTTGCGTTGGGATGTTTGGGAGTGATGTAGTTCAGGGCGATACTCTCGGCGGTTGCGGGAGCCTTGGGGGTCTCTTTTTCGACACGAAGTTGCGCGACCTCCTTGTTGAAGCGCTCCTTGGCGATACCACTCTTGTAGTCGCGGTACTGGCGGTCGTGCATGGCCAGCTCGAAGAGCTCCTCGTCATCCTCACCACGCTCCCAGCCGTTCTCCTCCATCTCTTTGATGTATTGGGGTAGGGCATCGGGATAGGCCTCCTGCGGCACACCAGTATAGAACTCCATACCCTGCTGTTTGGCCAGCTCCACGATTTCGGGTGCCAGCTCGCCGGGCAGCTTTCCGGCACGGCCCAGAATCATACTCCATGAGTCCTTGTCTATCTGGCTGAACCGGGGCTTGCCTTGTGCCATAGAAAGAAGGTTCATCACAGCGATGTTCTTGGTATACTGGCTGAAGGGAGTCACCAATGGAGGATATCCTAGCATTGGCCAGATGTGCTCCACTTCCTGAAACAGTTGCACCGTGAGTTCCTCAAAGCTCACCTCTGGTTTCCCATTCTTTTTGAGTGCCATATTGATGGCTCCATGTACACCCTTCAGGTCACTCATCATCGAGCCCATCATGCCACCGGGCAGTCCACAGCCCACCAGCAGCGAACTACTGATGCGGTTGCCAGGGTTGATATAGAGACCCAGGAAGTCGTCGATGAACTCCTGCGTCAGCTTACGGGCTGCCATGTAGGCATCCATATTGATGTCTTTTACCAAGAAGCCGGCATCCTTGAGCATGGCCTGTACCGAGATGACGTCGGGGTGCACCATGCCCCACGACAGGGGTTCCATGGCACAGTCGATGACGTCGGCGCCTGCTTCGGCCACCATCAGGGTGCTGGCCATCGAGAGGCCGGGACCCGTATGTCCGTGATACTGAACGATGATATGGGGATACTTGGTCTTGATTTCCTTCACCAGACGGCCCAGCGTGGAGGGACGCCCTACGCCGGCCATATCTTTCAGGCATATCTCGTCGGCGCCGAACTCCACCAGCTTGTCCACGATACCCATGTAGTACTCCACCGTGTGGATGGGCGAGTGGGTGATGCTTAGGGCGGCCTGTGAAATCATGCCGGCCTCCTTGGCATATTTAACGCTGAGTTCCAGATTCCTCGGGTCATTCAGTCCGCAGAACGAACGCATGATGTCCACTCCCTGTGCCTTCTTTACCTTTGGCATTAGGCGGCGCACATCGGCGGGCACGCCATACATGCGCAGGCCGTTCAGAGCGCGCTCCAGCATGTGGGTCTGGATGCCGGCTTTGTTAAAGGCCTTGGTCCAGGCGCGGACGGCTTTGTTGGGATTCTCGCCGTACATCAGGTTCACCTGCTCGAAGGCGCCGCCGTTGGTTTCGATACGGTCGAAACACCCCATGTCCACAATCACTGGCGCAATGCGCTCCAACTGGTCCACTCGGGGTTGGTATTTCCCGCTCGATTGCCACATATCGCGGTATACCAGACTGAATTTTATCTCTTTCTTCATGGTACAATACACTGATAAAAAAAACATTACCCCAATTTATCATAAAAAGGGGATAATGCAAATATACGAATAATATTGTATATAATGTAAAAACGCTGATAAAAAACTGCCACGCTGTAGAAATGCAGCATGGTGTAGGTGGATAATGAAAAATGTTATAGACAGAAGAGGGTGCGGGCGGAGGCGGTGGTGACGGCGGCGACTTCGTCAAGGGGAACCTCCTTGAGGTCGGCAATCTTTTGGGCGATGAGGGGGATGTATGCGCTCTCATTGCGTTGGCCGCGGTGGGGGACGGGACTGAGATAGGGAGCGTCGGTCTCGAGGAGGAGACGTTCCAAGGGGACGGCTTTGACGACTTCAGCCATGCCGGCATTCTTGAAGGTGACCACGCCGCCGATGCCAAGATGGAATCCCATTTCAAGGGCGCGCTGCGCCTCCTGCACACTGCCGCCGAAACAATGCATGACACCACGCCAGGAGGGACGGTTTAGCTCACGTAGCAGATTGAAGACCTCGTTATGTGCTTTGCGAATGTGGAGGCAGACGGGAAGGTCGTGCTCTACGGCCCATTGTAGCTGGGTTCTAAGCACTTCGCGCTGTTGGACCTCGAAGGTGCGATTCCAGTAGAGGTCCATGCCGATTTCGCCCATGGCGACGTATTTCGGTGATGAGTGATGAGTGACGAGTGATGAGTGTACGCGTTCAAGCTCCTGCTCGAAGTCTTCCTTTACCGAGGTGGGGTGGAGCCCCATCATCTGTCGGAAGTATTGGGGATGTTGCGAGGCTAGTTGTTCCTGCTTCGCATGACTCTGGCTGTCGATGGCCGGCAGCAGCATGGTGGTAACACCTGCGTCGAGGGCCCGCTGCAGGGCTTCGTCGCGGTCGGTGTCGAAGGCTTCGTCGTAGAGGTGGCAGTGGGTGTCGATAAATGTCATCGGTAAAGTTAAAGTTTAAGGTTTTATCTCCTTATCTTCTGACTTCTGAATAATCTTTGTCATCAGGTCGTAGAGCTGTAACATCTGGGGGTTGTTGGCCAGGAGGCGGCGTTGGGCGTCGAGGGTCTTCTGGTCGTGACGTCGGGCGGGGCCAGTCTGCTGTGCCCAGAGGTTGCCGTAGTCCATTTTCTTGACTGTCATCTCGGCTAAGGGGCGGAGAATGGAGAAGTCGATGTTGTGACTCTCCAGGGTCTCTTGGGCGAGGGCGTTGATGGCATTGCCGAAGTTGTTGACCATAACGGCTGCCAGATGTGCCCAGCGGCGCTGCTCGAAATTGAGGTGGTGAATGTTTCCACTGATAGAGGAGAAGAGAACTTCTATTTCTCTTTCGGCTTTTTCGTTGCAGCCCTCTATGCAGAGGGGCAGGCGAGCGTAGTCCATGGCGATGTCGCGAATAAAGGTCTGAGGGGACCATACCACGCCGAAGCGGCGGGAGATGGGTTTGAGGACTGTGCCAGGGGTGCTTCCAGAGGTGTGAATCACCAAAGCGTCGGGCAGATGCAGGTCGAGGGCAAGGTCGTAGAGGGCGTCGTCGTTGACGGACAGTAGGTAGATGTCGGAATGGTCGTCAAGTAAGTTGACCTTGTTGATGGGTTGTGCCTCCACGCGGGAAGCTAGAAGACTGGCATGGTCGAACTCACGCGAGAGGACTTGCCGGATGGTGTGGCCTGCGTTGTGGAGGGCCAAGGCGAGGTGGGTGGCCACGTTGCCCGACCCGATGATGGATATACTGCTAGTATTCGTCTTCTTCAAAGAAAAAGTCCTCTTTTGTGGGGTAGTCGGGCCAAATATCTTCGATACTTTCGTATTGGTCGCCTTCATCTTCAATCTCCTGAAGGTTTTCGACAACTTCCATAGGTGCGCCGGTGCGCTGTGCATAGTCAATGAGTTCCTCCTTGGTGGCGGGCCAGGGAGCGTCTTCCAGTTTTGATGCTAATTCAAGAGTCCAGTACATACTTTTCTTTCCTTCAATATATTATTCACGTATGATGCGTAATTATTTTATTTTGTGTAAATTGTATTGTTTTCCTCTCTAAAAATTTTTTGCAAATGTACACCTTTTCTTGATACTGACAAATATTTTTTTTATTTAGTTGATGTAGAGGTCCTCCTCTTGGCCTGCAGAGACAACGGCATAGCGGGAGAGGACGAAGAGGTAGTCGGAGAGGCGGTTGAGGTAGCGCTGAATCACGGGGTCGATTTTTGCCTCGCGATGGTTTGTATCGACGCTCGTTCCACTTTGGTTGCGGGCGAGGGTAACGACACGACGCTCGGCACGGCGGCAGACAGTGCGGGCCACGTGGCACTGAGCACCGGCGAAGGTACCGCCGGCAATGACGAAGTTCTGCAACTTAGGCAGTTGGTCGGTGAGGATGTCTATTTGGCGTTCAAGAACCTCGACCTCTTCTTCGGCCAATTGAGGCAATTTGGCATAAATGGTCTCGTCTTCGGTAGCCAGCAGGGTCTGGATGGTGAAGAGGTTGCGCTGGACGGCTTTCAGCTCGTCATAGTAGCCCCCCCTCATTTCGCGCAGCATCTCGGCTAGCAGGCCGATGTGCGAGTTGAGCTCATCGACGGTGCCGTAGGCTTCGACACGGTGGTCGT
Organism: Bacteroidales bacterium; assembly: GCA_045222295.1. Lineage (GTDB taxonomy): Bacteria > Bacteroidota > Bacteroidia > Bacteroidales > P3 > Colimorpha. Next base: position 200,469 of record JBGUXP010000006.1, read on the forward strand.
CTTTGGCAACGCGACTGCCGCCCACCAGCGAGGTGGTGCCGGAGTCGCCGGTTTTGGTGTATATCATATTTTCTCAACACTTTTTACTTCTGGAATAACTCTTTTCAGGGCCTGCTCGATGCCTTGCTTGAGGGTCTGCATGGCGTGTGGGCAGGTCCCGCAGTGACCTTTAAGGCGCACGATGACAACGCCTTCAGCGGTCATGTCGACATATTCCACGTCGCCGCCGTCCTGCTGGAGGTAGGGGCGTATCTGGGCCAGTGCGTTCTTTACTTTCTGCTCAACGATGGGTTTCTCTAAATCGGTCATTTCTCTACGAATTATTTATTTATCGGCGAATTGGGCGAATTGTACAAGTATGTTTTTCTCTTAATCCGCTTAATTCGCCGCCGAAAAATTATTTTATTTGCAGTTTGCAAATTTCTTTGATGGTGTTCTGGGCGAGGTTGTCGAAAGCGTCGCGTACAGGGTCATTGGTCTGTGCGGGGTTGAAGAGCGCTGCGGGCTTGCCGTTGTCGCCACTCTCGGCGATGCTTTGCACCAGGGGTATCTCGCCCAGCAAGGGGATGTCCATCTCCTCGGCTAACTTGCGGCAGCCGCCCTTACCGAAGATATAGTATTTATTGTTAGGCAGTTCGGCGGGAGTGAAGTAGGCCATGTTCTCAACGAATCCCAGAACTGGGATGTTTACGTTTTCATTGCGGAAGAGCTCCACGCCACGTACCACGTCGGCCAACGCCACCTGCTGGGGGGTGCTGACGATGATGGCACCGGTGACAGGGAGGGTTTGGGCGAGGGTGAGTTGGATGTCGCCAGTTCCCGGGGGCATATCGACCACCATGTAGTCTATCTCTTCCCACCAGGTTTCGCCGATAAGCTGCTTGAGAGCGCCACTGGCCATTGGACCGCGCCAGGCGAGGGCTTTGGAGGCATCGACAAAGAATCCCACTGACATCAGCTTGATGCCGTATTTCTCGATGGGGAGCATATAGGTCTTGTCGCCCACATGGTGGCCGTAGACCTCCTCGCCTTCGATGTTGAACATGATGGGGATAGAGGGACCATAGATGTCGGCATCGACCAGGGCTACTTTGGCTCCCGTCTTGGCCAGCGACACTGCCAAGTTGGCAGCCACGGTGCTCTTGCCCACGCCGCCTTTGCCGGAGGCCACGGCTATGATGTTGTGGACATTCTTTAAGACCTCTTTGAACTCCTCTTTGGGGTCGGGCTGGGGGCGCGAGGTGAGGTTGATCTCCACTTCGGCGTTGCGGTCCACCATCTCGTGAATGGCGTTGATGCAGTCGTCGCTCATCTTTTTCTTCATGGGACAGGCGGGGGTGGTGAGGACGAGGTCGAAGCTCACCTTCATGCCGTCAACCTTGATATTCTCAATCATGCCGAGCTCTGTGAGGCTGCGGCCGAGGTCGGGGTCGTTGACATGGCCGAGGGCCATCTCTATCTGTGTTGTTGTTATCATTTCTTTTTTTGATTTCTATAGTGAATTATTTTATTCTCCGAATATTTCTTTGAGTTTGTTTTCTAATTCTTGTCCCCGCAAATTGCGTGCCAGGATTTTCCCATCAGGTCCTACGAGTACGGTGGAGGGGATGGACTGGATTCCGTAGAGTTTTCCTCCGGCCGACGACCAGCCGCGGAGGTCGCTGACATGGTTGGTCCAGTTCAGGTGGTCATCAGTGATGGCCTTCAGCCAGGCTTCGCGGTTGTTGTCGAGCGAGACGCTGAAGATTTCGAAACCGTTGTTGTGATATTGTTGGTAGAGTCGCACGACATTGGGATTCTCCATGCGGCAAGGACGACACCAAGAGGCCCAAAAGTCAATGAGTACTACCTTGCCTCGCAGGTCGGAGAGACGGCGCGTCTCACCGTTGCGATCGGGTAGTGCTATGTCAGGTGCTTCCATACCTGCAAGCAATATGGTTCGCAGGCGGCTGTCGAGGTGCTGCACGAATTCGTTGTTGGGCCATTTGTCGATGAGGGCGTCGCGAATTTTTTTGTACAGAGGGGCATACTGTTCGAACGCCTGCTCGAAAAAGGTGACCAGGAATGCGCTCATGAGGGTGCCGGGGTTGGCGGAGAGGAGAGAGTCGAGGCTTTGCTCGATGGGTATCTCCGGCGTCCACAGACGAGTACGGACGAGGAGGTTGGTAAACTCTTTGTAGAGCTCCATATTCTCCGACCCTTTGGAGGAGGTGATGTTGAACTGGCGGAGGGTGGGCATATAATCCACCGCCATGGTGATTTTCTCTTTGGGCATGAGGATGAGGTGGAGCATGACGTTGGTGTTTTCCAGGTTGAGGGCCAGCATGAGAGGGTCGGCTAGAGCACGCTCAAGCTGGATGCGACCCTTGCTGTCGGGGGTGAGGGTGTCGGTGGGTACCAGCCGACCGCCTTGGGCTTGACTGACAATAATACGCATACCATCCTCCAAGCCGTTGAAGGTGCAATTAAGGGAACTTTTCTGAGCACTGGCGGTAATGGTTGTCAAGAGGGTTATGAGTAAAAAAAGACGTTTCATTTTTTATGCAATATTTTAATGTTTCACTTGTTTCAAATCTTCATCCTCGGGCAGGTAGATGCGATAGAATGCTTCCTGTCCATAAAGGAAATCGCCGATGTAGGCTTTAATCATGGTGCGTATAAGGTTCCGGTGGGTTGCCAGACCTTTGCTGTCAAGAGGTATACCCTCGCTTTCGCCGAGAGTTACCATCCGTTGGATAGTATTGTCGCTCACTGCAAAGTGGTGGAAAAAGTCGTCGAGAGTGGGGTATTGTCTCAGCCATTCGGCGGCATGCAGGCGAACCTGTTCAAAAGCGGTGCGGTTGAGGAGCCCTTTGGAGGAGAGTTTGTTGTAGTAGACGAATGTGTGGTCCTTGTGGTAGGGGATAAGTTGGTCAGGGAAGATGCCGCCACCACCATAGACTACACGACCACCCACGGTAAAGTAGGGCGTAGAGTCGGTAATGTGCAGCGTGGGGTTGTCGACATAGGATTCTTCCATGAGTTGTTCCACATAGTCGTGGTAGTATTCGTCGGTGCCTTGATTGTAGGGACGTTGGATGGAACGGCCCGAGGGGGTGTAGTAGCGAGCCACCGTGAGCAGCAGGGCGGAGCCGTCGTTGAGTTTGAATTCGCGCTGAACGAGTCCCTTGCCGAAGGTACGTCGTCCCACGATGGTAGCACGGTCATTGTCCTGCAGGGCACCGCTCACCACCTCGCTAGCGGAGGCCGACCCCTCATCGACCATTACTGTTATCCTTCCCTGGGTGAACAATCCGCCACGCCGGGCATAGACGTTTTCGCGCCGTTGGTGGGCCCCCTGGGTATAGACAATGAGACTGCCGGCGGGGAGCAATTCGTTTGCGATGCCTATGGCCGATTCGAGCGAGCCGCCGGTGTTGCCGCGCAGGTCGAAGATAAGGTTGGTCATTCCTTTGTTGACAAGGTTGCGGAGAGCGAGGTGGAATTCGTCGTGGCTTGTGGAGGAGAAGGAGGAGAGGAGGATGTAGCCCGTGGTGTCGTTGAGCATGGCGCTATAGAGCAGGGTTTTGTGGTTAACGATACCGCGGCGGATGTTGAAGGTCAGTTTTTTCTTGTTAGTGGCACCGCGGCGTATATCAATGGCTACCGTCGAACGACGAGGGCCACGCAAGCGTGCCACTACAGAGTCGGCGGGCATACCTACGCCACTGACTTGCACGCCGTCGACACTCCAAATCATGTCGCCTGGGAGTATCCCCGAGTTGGCCGAAGGACCGTCGTCGAGTACCTGCCCGACAAAGGAGGTGTCGCCCTCGCGGCGTATTACGAGACCTACACCCTCGAAATTGCCACGCATCATCTCTGCGGTGCGTTCGGTCTCGCGGGCTGTGAGGTAGGTGCTATGTGGATCGAGATCGTTGAGCATCACGCTCACCAGCCGTTCACTGAGGGAGTCGGCATCGATGGAGTCCACGTACTGGCGTTCCACTAAGTCGAGAACCTCGCTCATCTTGCCTTGCAGAGAGGTGTAGTCCGACATGTTTCTGCCTGTTTGGTGCGAGCCAAACATAAGACCTATCACCACACCCATGACCATGGCGATGACGATAAGTATCTTGTTGCCGTTGTTGGAAGAGTTCTCGTTAGTCATTTTTCGCTTGATTAGTTTGTTCGACAGGTTCGATTACCGCTGCACGGCTCTTGTTGACCACCCATACACCGGTGAATACCAGTATGGCGGCTAGCATCTTGGTAAAGGTCAAGCGGTCCATGGCCGTCCAGATGGCTACGGCAATGGCTATGATGGGTTGTAAGTATCCGTACATGCTCACCAGCGTGGGTCTGATGCGTTTCTGGGCTGCAGGAATGAGGTAGTATGCAATAAAAGTGGAGAAGAAAATCATAAAGGCAATCTCCCACCACACATAGTTGGGTACCGCCGCGAATTGGGTCGTGGGCAAGTGTGGCAGTGTGAAGGGTATGGCCAGAATGAACGAGAAGAGGAACATCCACTTCATGCTCGTCACCACCGAATAGCGCGCGATGAGGTTGCGGCAGGTGCCGAGATAAAGGGCGAAGATAATATAGTTGGCGAAACAGAAGATGATACCGACAGGTTCGGTTTCTGAAGCCCCATTACCTCCGAAGGTGCTTTGAAGAATGAGCCACAGGATGCCGCCGAAACTCAACGCTACACCGAGAGCTTTCTTCCAAGTGATGGGCTCCTTGAGGAAGATGGCTGCCACGAACATGGTGAAGATAGGCGTAGTGGTGCTCATCACTGAGAGGTCGACAGGAGTGGTATGGGCAATGGCGTGTAGGAAGGTGAGCTGCGGCATGAAGAGGCCGAGGAAACCGGCACCCGCCAGCTTCAGCAGGTCTTTCCGTGAAACTTGTTCCTTGGGCAGGAACAGAGATACCAGCCAGAACAATCCGCCGGCTACCAGGGCACGCATGGCGAAGAGCACAATGGGCTCGATGCCACCGTCAGTGGCAATATCACGGCAGACGACGACATTGATACCGAAGATGACATAAGCTGCTGCCGCCGCTGCATGGCCCGTGGCTACATGAGGATTAATCTTGCCCATTAAATCAACCTATCAACTTATCAATCCTTCATTTTTCTTGCATCAGTTTGAGGAGGTCTTGACCGATATCACGACGGTTGTATTTGCCGTTCCAAGAGATGCCCAAGCTGCGGTTGTAACTTTTGAGGAGTGCCTCTGGGAGGCTGTTGGCAAGGGCGGTGGTGCAGAGGACACGGCCGCCGTTGGTGACGAGCTTGCCCAGTTCGTTGCGCTTGGTACCACAGTGGAAGACGAGGGTTTCGTCGTCGGTGCCAAGGTCGATAATATCGCCTTTCTTATAGGATTCCGGGTAACCGCCAGCCACCATCATGACACAGGCAGCGGTGCGGGAGTCAATCTCAAGTTTGCAGCCGTCGAGATTGCCGTGAGCGGCGTTCTCGAAGAGTTCGACGATGTCGCTCTTGATGCGTGGGAAGACGCTCTCGGTCTCGGGGTCACCCATGCGGACGTTGTATTCGATGACGAAGGGTTCGGCTTCGGGGGTGCCAATGTTGCTGCACATCAGGCCGATGAAGATGAATCCACAGTAGGGGATCTTCTCGTCGCGCAGGCCTCGGACGGTGGGCTTGACGATGCGGTCTTCGACTTTTTTCATGAAAGTTTTGTCGGCGAAGGGCACGGGGCTAATGCTGCCCATGCCGCCGGTGTTGAGTCCGGTGTCGCCTTCGCCAATGCGTTTATAGTCTTTGGCGGAGGGGAGGAGGAGGTAGTGGCTGCCGTCGGTGAGCACAAAGACACTCATCTCGATGCCCTCGAGGTATTCCTCGATAACCACGCTGGCGGATGCGTCGCCGAACTTGCGCTCTTTAAGCATTTCGCGCAGATGGGCTTTGGCAGTGGCCAGGTCGGGTTCTATCAGTACGCCCTTCCCGGCAGCCAGTCCATCGGCTTTCAGCACGTAGGGGGGCTGGAGCGTCTCCAGGAACTTCTCTCCCTCGGCGAGGGTCTCCACAGTGAAGGTACGGTAGCGGGCCGTGGGAATGTTGTGCCGTTGCATGAAGGCTTTGGCATAGTCCTTGCTGCCTTCGAGCATGGCACCTTGTTTCGAGGGACCGATGACCATGATGTTCTTCAGCAGGGGCTGCTCGGCGAAGTAGTCGGCGATGCCCGCCACTAGGGGGGCTTCGGGTCCTACCACCATCATTTCCACACGGTGGCTGATGGCGAACTGGCCGACGGCTTCAAAGTCAGTGATGTCCAGTTTCACGTTCTCGCCCACCTTTTCTGTTCCTGCGTTGCCAGGGGCAATAAAGAGTTGGCTGCACTGGGCACTTTGCGCTATTTTATAAGCTATTGCGTGCTCGCGACCGCCCGATCCAAGGAGTAGAATATTCATGTATTTTATTTTTGTTGTTTCTATAAATAAAATGCAAAAATACATAATCCAATCGACATGGCAAAAAAAAATTGTAAATAGTAATTTTTTGCCAACAGTTTCCCCCGGTATTTTCCTTTTTGGAATGAAAGAGCATCCTTTGGGAATCCTGACGCAGACACTCTACCAATTCACGGTGTCTTCTATGTCCTTCCTCTGTATCTTGAAATAGGGGTGATTTTGGGTGATTTCACCCCTTGGGTTCGTAGGTTTGGAAGAGGATGACCCAGTTGGTGGAAGTGAGGGTGAAGTTGATTCCAAGTGCCTCATTGAGGGATGCTTGCCACCATGTGCGAGGGTGGAAGTCTTGGAGCGGCCAGCGGAGACCGTCGCTGGTAAGGGAGGTGGAGGGGTCAAGGACAAACATCGAAACCTGTTGTTTTGGGAAGGAGGGGCAGGTATGGGTACCATGCAGGGCGACGAAGCGGCCGTGGTCGGTCAGCATCTCGATATCAATCCCAGGGTATTCTTCGGCGAAGGTGACGAGATAACTGATGTTTCCTAATGTGTGGTCCTCGCGCTTGCCAGTGGCACCGAGAATGGTGATTTTGAGTGATGAGTGATCGAACTCATCACTAATCCAAGCCATGGCCTTGTGGAGGTCGTTGTAGTCCTGTTCGGCGACATGTATCCAGCGGTCGCCGAGGTTGCGTTTGTCGCTCTCTGAAAGCGAGTCGCCGTCGCCAATGACCACGAAGTCAGTGGTGAGTGCTGAGTGCTGAGTTGTGAATTGTGAGTAGGCGCTATCACAATAGATCACAAAGTCGGCTTCGTGGAGGGCGCGGAGAGGAACGGGGTGGGTGGGAAAGTCGCCAGCGGCGAGAATGACTACATTCATTGTGACAAAGTGTTAATGCATGAATGATTAAGGGCCTCTTTGCGCCAGCGGATGATGCCAAGAATGACGAATACTTCGAAGATGATGTAGAGGATGGCAGAGGCGTAGTTGCCGCTGGATTGGAAGAGGTATATCATCATGGGCTCCACGAGTAGCCAGCAGAACCACTGCTGCCACCATTTCTGTGCCAGCATGAGCATGCCTACGATGTTGAGTGCCGATGAGATGCCGTCGATGACGGGATGGTTGCTTTCGTTGGGCAAGTGAACCAGCAGGAACCAGAACGCCACGCTGAGGAGGGCGGTGACGGTGAGAATCTGCCACCAGTAGTGTCGCGGGCAACTGCCGATGGGACGCTCCTCCCTATTCTTGCTTTGAACGATGCCTCGCCAGATGAGGAGACCGTAGATGGACATGATGAAGTTATAGATGCAGATGGAACCGTTGGCGTAGTAGCCGACAGAGAATTCGATGACGGCATAGAAGGCCGACATGAGTAGACTCAACGGCCAGAACCATCGGTCTGCCCTATATTCGCTGACGATATAGGCCAAGCCGATGGTTGCGCCGATGATGTCCAGAGTATTCATTTAAAAGCGATAGATTACACGGCCCATGAAGTTGATGCCGGGCTGCTGGAACCAGTAGTGGTAGTTGTCGTAGGCCTGTGTCGTGGGGTCGTAGGTACCGTAGACGTAGGCGCTGACACGGTAGTCGTGGTCGAGGAGGTTATTGACAGCCAGTTGGCATTCGATTTGGTTGCTGTTGCGCAGGTGGAAGGTGTAGGAAGCGCGGGCGTTGAGAAGGAAGTAGGCGGGTACTTTTACCTCTTCGCGGCTGGTGTTGTCGGCATACTGTTCACCAACGTATTTTCCGATGAGCTGCACTTTGGCATTATCGACAGGGTGGTAGGTGGCGACGATGGCTCCGACGATGGAGGGAGAAAGGGCGAGGTCGGTATTGCCGAGATTGAGCCAGGTTTTGCTGTACCAGTCGTTGAGGGTGGCTTCGTAGTTGTAGTCGATGATTTTGTTCATGCTGAGCGTCAGGTTGCCATCGAGAGAGAATTGTTTGCAGAAACGGTAGCCACCGACGAGTTCCAGGCCGAGACGATAGCTTTTGTCGACATTGTCCATGAGGGAGTATCCGCTTTCGGTGGCTTTACCATTGGCAACCAGCTGGTTCTTATAAATCATGGCGTAGATGTTGCTCTCGAAGTGGAAGTTTTTCTGCTGAAGTTGGTAGCCCAATTCGAGGTCGAGCATGGTTTCGTGGTTCATGTGAGAGCCGTCAGCCAAAGCCTCTTTGATGTCGGCGCGTGCAGCCTCACGGTTGCTGATGCCAGCGACGAAATAGGCGCGCTGATGGTCGTCGATTCGGAAGTTGAGACCTATCTTGGGGTTGAAGAAGAGATGGGTGGTGTCGTAGTCGAGTTGGCCATAGTCGTCATCGCTGCCGTGGAGGCTGTAGTTGATGTAGCGCAGCTGCATATCAGCGTAGAGGTTAAAGCGGGGCGAGAATTCATAGTTCATCTTGGCGAAGGCTACAGCGTCGTGCTTTTTTCCGGTATTGGAATACCAGTCGTTGAATGGGTGATCGCGGTCGAAGTGGTGCTGACCACCGGCGGTGTCACGGTCGGCCCAAAGGATTTCGCCGTAGTGGTCGCCGACATAGAGCTGGTAGCTGCCTCCGAAGATGAGTGTTATCGATTCTTTTTCGTAGTTGAGGGATAGGTTGGCGGTGTAGGCATCGTTGCGCATGTCTTTGTTGACGATGAGGTCGGTACGAGTGGGGTCGTTGAGGATGGTGTTGAGGTTACCATAGTTGGCTACTTTCTTGTTGTCTTTGTAGCTCTCGGTGAAACCAAATCCGTAGGTGTAGTCGAGGGCGGTGCTAAGGCTCCAGTAGTCGTTGAGCAGGTAGTTGTAGTAGAGTTGGTAGTGCTGCTGGTTGTAGTTGTCGGTCTCGTCGGGATAGTAGAAGACGTTGCCATACTCGTCACTGTAGGCACCACGGGCGTGGTAGGTTTTTCCGTTGGCTTCGATTTCTTCGAGGGTGGCACCGTCCCAGGTGATGCCGCTCTTCTGTTTGCCAATGATGGCGATGAGTTTAAACAGGGAGCGCTCACCGTAGTGGCTGGCGGAAAGGAAGAGGCTCTGTTGGTCGGTCTGACCGCCCCGGAGGAAACCGTCGCTAGTGAGGCCGTTGTAGGCAGCGTCGAAGGAGAAGCCATGCTTGGTCAATCCGCTTCCTGCCACGAAGCCGTACTGGTGGGTGTTGAAGGAACCCCAAGAAAGGTCGGCGGTGGCGTAAGGGCGCTGGGCAGTGTTGAAGGTCTGCATGTTCATGGCGCCACCGAAGGCTGCAGAGCCGCCGTTGGAGGCACCCACGCCGCGCTGTATCTGTAGGCTCTGTGCCATACCACCAAGGTTGGGAATGTTGTACCAGTAGACACTCTGACTCTCAGCATCATTCAGCGGGATGCCGTTGATGTTGACATTGATGCGCGTAGCATCAACACCACGGATGCGGAGGTTTGTGACGCCAACCATGCCGTTCTCGGAGGAGGTGACCACGCTGGGCTCCAACTCCAACATATATGGGAGGGAGAAGGAGATTTTATTCTCCTCCAGGGTCGCCCGGTTGATGGTGCTGGTGGTCAACGGCGTCTTGTTGTCGGCTCGTGAGGAGGAGATTATCACCTCGTCGAGGGTGCGCACGGTGTCCTGTGCATGAGAGGTTAAAGGTGAAAGGTTAAATGTTGAGGCAAGCACGCAGCAGGCTATCATCTGCTTGCGACTAATCCTGGTGGCCTGAGAAATTAGATAGCGACCACAGCTATAGATGTTGTGTTTCATAGTTTCATTCCTTACGCCGGCATTATCCGGATCAAGTTTACAGGGTATGTTCTCAGCTTCTCTGTGCTCATTTCGAGCAACATAAGAGCACCCCTATGCTCTTTTTGACGGTGCAAAGATACAAATATTTTCTTTATCAAAAGCAAAAAATGAACAACAATTTCCCAAAAAAAGGATTTGTAACCGATAGTTGTTTTATCCCTCAGAGCAGTCGTGTGGCAGGTAGCCACCCCTTGGCACGCATCTTCTCTAATTACCCGAAGTATTCCACGAGGCCGTTGATGGCATCGGCTTCGTGGAAAAGCAGGATGGGGGCATTGCCGAACCGCTTCACCAGCGCACATTGATGTGTGGCGCCGTCGCCGTAACTGCACATGTGAATAACTTTCTCTCCTCTTTTAAGCGTCCCCTTCGGTCAGACACATGTCGCACACATCATCTGATGGATTATAGATAGATAGGTAAATGCATCGTATATACTATGTCATTTCAACCATACTTCAACCATACATTAACCATCCTTCGACCATACTTTAACCATTATATATGGTAGAAATATGGTCGAAGGATATTTTAAGAATTGTCTATCATACCTTGTCATATTCTTCTTGTCACGGTAGAAGGCCGTCCCATTCTTCACCCTTCCTTCACTCCCTTACCGGAGGAGGGTGACGGTACCTATGCAGGATTGCCATTGTTCGGGTTTCTCGGCGCTGCGGATGCGGAGGTGCCAAACATAGGCTCCCTGTGGGCAGGGGGTCCCGTTGTGGGTGCCATCCCAGCCGGTGTCGAGGTCGGTGGTGGTGAAAACCAGCAGGCCTTGGCGGTTGTAGATGGTAAGCTCGGCTTCAACGATACCGTTGTAGACGATGGTGAAGCGGTTGTTGCGGTCGGCGCCGGGGGTGAAGACATTGGGCGCAAAAGCGGCCGAGCGGATGATGGGGATGGTCCGGGAAACGGTATCGTTGCAGAAGGCGTTGCTGACAGCAAGGAGGACGGTGATGCTGTCGTCGAAGGGCGATGCAGTGTAGGAGATGCGTCGCAGGGTGTCGGGCAGTGAGATGGTGTCGCCAGGACCATAAGGTATTACGGCCCAGTGGCGGCTATTGTGTTTGTCGCTTTTGTCGTAGGCCACCAAGGTGTGGTTGTCGACACTAAGCACTTCAGGATTCACCTCGAGTTCGCCATGTGGGAAGGTGGGATGCGAAAGAGAACGGCTGATGGTGGTAGGACAGAAGAGCGTGCTGTCGTAGTAGGAGGTGAGGGTGTATGTGGTGGGGCTGTCGGGGAAAACCCATATTTGTCGGTCGGCCTCGTGTCCGTCAAGGACGGTGTCGGTTGGTGAGGAACTCCATAGCCAGAAGGGTTTGTCGGTGGCTGCAGTGAGGGTGTAGAATCCCTGGCCGCAGTCGGGATTGATGATGATGTTGAGAGGGTCGCGAGGCAGTTGCACCAAGGGAAGGTGAATCAAGGAATCGCAGCCGTTGGCGGCGGTAAGGTGCTCGGTGGAGGTGAGCAATGGGTAGAGGGTGTCGTAGGAATGACTGATGGGCGCCGAGTCACCACGCCAGACGTAGGCGCTATTATGGCAGAAGGTGTCGGTGGGCATATAGTAGTGACTGGTAGGCAGGGTGGTGAGGTGGAGGGTGTAGATGGTATCGCAGCTTTCAGGATAGGCTATCCTGGTGGAGGGCCCCACGGTGTCGTGGGTGTACCACACGCTGTCAATCCACATTAAGGAGTCGCAGCAGGTGGGGTAAACGTCTTTGTCCACCCAGACATCGGGGGCAACAATGGTGTAGGTGGCAGTGTCGAAACATTGTCCGCCAGCCAGACCGGAGATGAGGGTCACCGTGTAGGTGCCGGGGCGACGGTAGGTGTGTGTCGGATGATATGCGGTTGAGATGAACCCGTCGCCGAAGCGCCAGAGGGCCGATTCACACGGGGGAGTCCCCACAAGTGGGATGCTGTCGTCGTCGAGAATGGTGCTACAATTATGGAACTGCACCACGAAGCCGTCGCAGCCATTGTTTTGTGTAAAGAGGGTGTCGATGACGGCGAGGGGCCAGAAATTGAGAACGTTGGTGTTCATGGTGAGGTAGCAGGAGGGATTCTCGATAAACGAGAGACGGCAGTGGACAGGTCCCTCCGAGGTGACCACGGTGGCTGTCCGTTCGGTAGAGATGGGGTGTTGGGTTTCGTTGTTGTAGTACCACAGGTAGTTGAAGCCGTCAGGGGCTGTCAGTGTGGCGGTGTCGACGGTGCCGCAGTGGTCCGACGTGGCATAGGGCTGCTGGCATTCGACATAGAAATAGGCATAGCCGAAATGCCCCCCTTCACCGCAGTCGAAAGTGGTGAGCTGCAGCCGTACGTCTTGTCCGTGATAGGGGGCGAGGTTGATGCCGATGGTGGTCCAGTCTTTCCACAATATGTCGTCTCCATAGGTATTCCAGCCGAGAGAAGCGTTGGCAATGAAATCGGCAGCCCCGCATTGGGGGTCGATGACGGAATCGTTCTGGTCGAGGATGCGCATGGTGAAACGGGGTTGCTCTTCTGCATTGTGGTTTGGGTTTTGAAGGACGGCAGCATAGTGGAGCATGATTAGCGAGTAGAGCGTTGTGTCGACATGGAGGTGGTATTCGATAGATTCGGACTCTGCTCCCGTATGCCAGTTCCCAAGACGTACCGAACCAGGAGCCCCTGGACAAACGGTATGGAGCATGTTGTTGGTTAGAGGGTCGGTTTCATCAGGGTTGGTATGGACGGTGTGACGGCTGTATGAGTTTGCAGGTCCGCCATCCATAATGCCGATGTTGAAGATTGGGTGTAGGAGATTGCCATAGAAGCATTGCACATAGTCCGAATAAAGATCTAGCGCGTTGGGGCATCCCAGGCGTGGTACGGGTTTGGTGTAGAAGTCACGGATACTGGTGCAACAGGGAGAGGCGTTCGGGATGTTGGGCATGACTTTGACATGGTGGTAACTGTTGGGTGCAAGCCCAGAGAGGTGTAGGGCGCCTCCGGTACTGGTGTAATGTTGGTCATCCACGGTGATGTGCATGGTGGCGTTGGCAGGCGACCAGGTGATGTCGGCTTCGGTGGTGGTGATGTTTTCGACGGAGGTGAGGAATGTTGGCGAGCAGGGATTCTCGGAGGAATAGGTGAAATTACTGGAGGACCAAAACATATTCAGATGTCGTTGCGCAATGAGTGCTTGATTGGCTTGAATGGCGTCGAAGTGCACGTGGAAGGTGATCTGCCCGCTGCTGATAGGATAGATTTGAGAGAGGCTGCCTTGCAAATGCTGGTCTACAATCTGCGTGTTGCCGTCCCAAATGGTGAGGTATCCATTGACACCGGAACAAAAATAATCCACCAACAGATGGAATGTGGGGTCGACACCAGTGATAATACCCCAGGAATCAAAGGTGTCGAGCTCGGTATAAAGGGCGTGTTCGAAGTTTTCAGACCATGTAGTGGTACAGAAATAGGTGGTGTCGTGATTGTAAAGGGTTTTCGAGAATGATTGGGCACACAAATGCCCCCCCACCATTGCTGTCAGAAGCAACAGGGTTAGCAGTCTATGTGCGGCTTGTCTCATCTCTTAGTGACCGTAGTCGGCCATGAACTTGATGCGCATCAGGCGTATCTCCTCCTCGGTGTAGTCGGGGTCGTCCTGGTATTCTTCGTAGGCTTCCTCCAGCGATGCACTTTCGGAGTTGCGCCAGTAGTCAAGCAACTCTTCCTGATGGTCAGGCTCTATCATCTCATTAATATAGTAATCTATATTAAGTTTAGTGCCACTGGAGATGATATGCTCCATCTCGGTGAGCAACTCGCTCATCGAGATGCCCTTGCCGGCGGCGATGTCCTCAAGGCTCTTGCGCCCGTCGATGGCACGGATAATATATACTTTGAGCCCCGACTTGTTGACGGCTGAACGTACCACGATATCTTGAGGACGCTCGATGTCGTTGTCCTCCACATAGCGCTTGATGAGTTCGATGAAAGGTTCACCGTATTTCTGTGCTTTGGCAATACCTACGCCGGCACAATGGCTTAGTTCCTCGACATTGCAGGGATATTGTAACGTCATGTCCTTGAGCGACGACTCCTCGAAGATGACGTAGGCTGGCAGCTTCTCGCGCGAGGCGATGCTCTTGCGGAGGCTCTTGAGCTGTACGTATAGGGCTTCGTCGCCTGCTGCCGAGGCACCGCCGCTGGCAGCCACTAAGTCTTCCTCTTCTTCGTTGGCGGCCGCCGAATAGTCATGGTCGCAGGTGACGTAGAGGCTGTAGGGATTCTTGACAAATTTGTTTCCCGCGGGTGTGAGTTTTAACACGCCGTATTGTTCAATCTCTTTTTGCAGCAGCCCTTCGAATTGAGCCTGGCGCAGGACGGCTTTCCAGAAAAGATCGTCGTGGTCCGAACCGCCGCCAAACTGCTCCAGCTTGTCCAGGTGGTAGGTCTTCGTGTTGGCATTCTTGCGCCCCATGATGACATCTACGATGTCTTTGGGTTTGAAGGCCTGCTTCATCGCTATGATGGTTTCCAGCGCATACTGCATCTCCTCTTTGGCTTCCACTTGGGGCTTGGGATGGGTGCAGTTGTCGCAATTGCCGCAATAGGGCTCGTTGTAGTCCTCGCCGAAGTATTTCAGAATGTTCAGCCTCCGGCAGGCTGAACTCTCGGCGTAGGAGACCATCTCCTGCACCAGTTGTTTGGCCATCTCCTGCTCGGTGACGTTCTTGTCGGTGAAGAATTTGTAGAGTTTTTCCACGTCATGGTCGCTGTAGAAGGCTATACAGCGTCCCTCGCCGCCGTCGCGGCCGGCACGGCCGGTCTCTTGATAGTAGCCTTCGATGCTCTTGGGGATGTCGTAGTGGATGACAAAGCGCACGTCCGGCTTGTCGATACCCATGCCGAAGGCGATGGTGGCCACGATGACATCCACATCCTCCATCAGGAATTTGTCCTGGTTCTCCGTTCGCACCTTGTTGTCCAGCCCCGCATGGTAGGGGAGAGCCTTGATGCCGTTGATGACCAGCAGTTCGGCAAGTTCTTCCACGCGTTTGCGTGTGAGGCAGTAGATGATGCCGCTCTTCCCGGGGTTGTCCTTGATGAAACGGATAATCTCCTTGTGCAGCTGCATGGGGTCGTTGGGCTTCGGCCGCACCTCGTAGTAGAGGTTCGGACGGTTGAAACTCGAGATGAAGGTCTTCGCGTTCTCCATCCCCAAGTTCTTGATGATGTCCTGCTGCACCTTCGGAGTAGCGCTCGCGGTAAGGGTCAGGATGGGCACCTTCGCGTTGATGGCCTTAATGGCGTCACGCAATCGGCGGTATTCGGGGCGGAAGTCGTGTCCCCACTCCGAGATGCAGTGGGCCTCGTCGATGGCGAAGAATGATATCCGAATTTGTTGCAGGAATTCCACTGTCTCCTCCTTCGAGAGGGTCTCGGGAGCTACATAGAGCAGCTTCGTGTCGCCTTTCAGCAAATCCTCCTTCACTTCGGTAACTTGTGCACGGTTCAGCGAGGAATTGAGGAAATGGGCCACACATTGGCTTCCCGATGTGTAGCGCACAGCGTCTACCTGGTTCTTCATCAGCGCTATCAGTGGCGACACCACAATGGCTATCCCCTCACTAATCATTGCCGGCAACTGGTAGCAGAGACTCTTTCCGCCTCCTGTAGGCATAATGACAAAAGTGTCGTTCCCTTCCAGCAGGCTCCGGATAATAGCTTCCTGGTCGCCTTTGAACTGGTCAAAGCCGAAGATTTCTTTTAAATATATGTGCAAATCCTTCATATCGTCACAATATTTCGCTCAAACGTGCGTTATTTATTTCTGTTTTACAAAGGTAGTCAAAAAAATTGAATCAACAAAAAAAAAATCATTGTGAAGAGTCGAGAAGAGATAAAAAATATTGCTATCCAGGTAATTAGCGATGAAAAAAAAGCTATCGAAAATCTCGCAAATTACATTGACGAGAGCTTTTCCAAAGCTGTCGAGATCATTTTTTCGGCCTCTGGACGCGTGGTGGTGACGGGTATCGGCAAAAGTGCTAACATTGCCGTCAAGATTGTCTCCACCCTTAATTCCACAGGCACTCCGGCACTCTTCCTCCATGCTGCCGATGCCATCCACGGCGACCTCGGTATGGTCCGTCCCGGCGATGTCGTCATCTGCATCTCCAAGTCCGGAAACACTCCAGAAATCAAGGTCCTCGTACCTCTCATCAAGAATTTCGGAAACACCCTTATCGCCATCGTCGGCAATACTGACTCTTTCCTCGCCCACGAGGCCGATATCGTGCTCAATACCACCGTTGCCCATGAGGCCTGCCCCAACAATTTGGCCCCAACCTCGTCCACTACCGCTCAACTTGTCATGGGCGATGCCCTTGCGGTTGCCCTCATCGAATGTAGAAACTTCTCGGCTCGCGACTTCGCTCGCTTCCATCCTGGCGGTGCTCTCGGCAAGCAACTCTACCTTCGCGTAGCTGACCTTTACATCCAGAATGAACGACCAGAAGTGGCTCCCTCTACGCCCATCTCCGACACTATCATCGAGATGACCTCCAAGCGTCTCGGATGCGCTGTAGTTGCAGAAGAAGGTCGTATCGCAGGCATTATCACCGACGGCGACCTTCGTCGTATGATGCAAACCAGTCACATGCCCAAGTTTGCCGCCGACATCATGCACCCCAATCCCCGCACCATTCTCGACACCGAGTATGCCGTCAATGCCCTCCAGATGATGCGCCAGAATTCCATCACCCAGCTCATCGTCACCGACGCCGACGGCCACTACCTTGGCATTATCCATATCCATGACATTCTTCGCGAAGGCATTATCTAATAACTTGTTAACCCATCAATTTATCAACCGTGAAGTTATACACCGACAACGTCGTCAAGAAATACCGCTCGCGCACCGTCGTCAAAGGCGCCTCCGTCGAGGTTCGCCAAGGCGAGATTGTAGGTCTGCTGGGACCCAATGGCGCCGGCAAGACCACCACGTTCTATATGGTCGTGGGTATCATCAAGCCCTTCAGTGGCAAGGTGTACCTCGCGCCCGAAGAGGATAAGGGCGAGACGGGTGAGACTATAGAGCTCACCCAGTTCCCCATGTACCGTCGTTCGCAGATGGGTGTGGGCTATCTGGCGCAGGAAGCCTCGGTCTTCCGCCAGATGACCGTGGCCGACAATATCATGTCCATCCTTGAATTCCGCAAGGATCTCGACAAGGCCCAGCGTGAGGTCAAGCTTGAGTCGCTTCTTGACGAATTTCACCTGCAGCACATTCGTAACAGCAAGGGTATCCAGCTCTCCGGCGGCGAGCGTCGCCGTACCGAGATAGCGCGCGCACTGGCCAACGACCCCATGTTCCTCCTCCTCGACGAGCCATTCGCCGGTGTCGATCCCATCGCTGTGCAGGACATTCAGGATATCGTCCTCAAACTTCAGAAGCGCAACATAGGCATTCTTATTACTGATCATAACGTGCGCGAGACCCTCCACATCACCAACCGCGCCTACCTCCTCTACGAAGGCACGGTCCTCCAGCAGGGCACACCCGAAGCCCTCGCCAACGACCCCGACGTGAGGGAGAAATACCTCGGACGCGACTTCGTCCTCAAGGAACGTCAGAAATAGCCTCCTCTCGCCAAAATCACCAGTAATGGTGAGCCTCTGAAAGGCGCTTTCTCTGTACCTTTGCAGTCGAAAAAAACAATTTATTATGTCTGCAAAAGGTAAATTTTCAGTCTCTTATATGTTTCTTTGTTTGCTTGTCGGCACACTGGCGACGGCGCAAACTGATACTTTGTCGACGAAAAGTCGCCTGACCCTTGGAGGCTACGGAGAGGCGGTGTACAGCCGCCATTTCTATTCGGACAATGTGTTCCGTTACTCACATGCCGACCGCTACAAGGATGCGCCCGCCTATTCGCGTCTGGACCTGCCGCACGCCGTCATCATGCTGGGTTACGACTTCGGGCACGGATGGAGCATCGGTACCGAGATTGAGTTCGAGCACGGTGGCATCGAGGCCGCTGTGGAGAAGGAGACCGAGGAGACGGGCGAGTTCGAGCAGGAAATCGAACGTGGCGGCGAGGTGGCACTGGAGCAGTTCTGGGTGCAGAAGAGTTTTAACAAACATCTGAATGTGCGTGCGGGACATATAGTGGTGCCGGTGGGAATGACCAACAGCAACCACCTGCCCACGCAGTTTTTCGGCCTCTACCGTCCTGAGGGCGAGAACACCATCATGCCCTGCACGTGGCACGAGACGGGCGTGAGCCTGTGGGGCAAGGCGGGCAGCTGGCGCTACGAGGTGCAGCTGCTGCCGGCACTGAACAGCAACCTCTTCAACGATGCGGGATGGGTGCACAACGGGAGTGCCTCGCCCTACGAGTTCCGTCCGGCCAATAGCCTGGCGGGTGCCGCCCGTGTGGATTGGAGCGGCATTAAGGGCCTTCGACTAAGCCTCAGCGGATACATTGGCAACACTTTCTCCAACGACATCACCACGACGGTGTATCCCGAAACCTCGCGTTACTACGGTGCCACTGGAACCCTGATGATTGGTTGTTTCGACTTCGCCTACAAGAACCGTTG
Source organism: Bacteroidales bacterium (assembly GCA_045222295.1). Lineage (GTDB taxonomy): Bacteria > Bacteroidota > Bacteroidia > Bacteroidales > P3 > Colimorpha. Next base: position 219,252 of record JBGUXP010000006.1, read on the forward strand.
GCTCACCGTGCGTGGAAACGTGGATTACGGTCATCTCGGCGATGCCAGCCTTATCAGCACCCGCAATAAAAACCAGACGACAATGACCGGCAACCCTTACCCCCATACTGCCGTAGGCGAGAGTGCTTGGGATGCCTCGATTGAAGCGGGTGTCGACTTGTTGTCGTTATGGGGCAACCATCCGCAAAAGCTGTGGTTCTTCGGGCGTTACGACCACTATGACAGTTTCGTTCCCGCCGAGGGATGGACCGATGTGGAGTGGGCCGAACGTCAGGTGGTAAGCGTGGGAGTGAACTATTATCCGCTGCCCGAAATTGCCATCAAGGCCGAAGGCGGCGTGCGACTGCTGGCCAGCCAGTACAACAACGAGCCCTACTACGCCATCGGAGTGACCTGGGCAGGATTTTTTAAACGATAACGAAAACACAAAAACAATTATATTATGAAACACGTCTTCAAAACTTTAGCGGTGGCGCTTCTTGCCACCCTGACGCTCGCTTCGTGCGAGAAAGAGAACAACGATGTTACCAACGACGACCAGCAGGCACAAGCCATCGTCGGCCAGTTTGTTGACCACACCGTGGCACCGACCTACACCGCGCTGGCGGCCAATGCCGAGCAGTTGGCCGACCAGCTGGCAGCCCTAAAGGCCTGCCCCACACAGCAGGGCCTTCAGCAGGCTTGTGAGACATTCCTTGCCGCCCGCGAGCAGTGGGAGAAGAGTGAAGCCTTCCTCTTCGGCGCTGCCGGCGACTTTGGTATCGATCCGCACATCGACAGCTGGCCACTCGACGAGGATGCCTTCAACACACTGATGAACAGCCCGGCCATGCTCGAAGCCCTCAATGGCGAGGATGGCGACGTGGTGGCCGGCGAGCGACTCGGCAACGCCCTGCTGGGTTTCCACGGCATAGAGTACATCCTCTTCCGCAACGGCCAGCCCCGCAACGTGAGTGACATCACCGCCGACCAGTGGAAATATGTGATGGCAGTGGCCGGCGACCTGCGCAACCGCTGCTACCAACTCGAGGTGGGTTGGCTCGGCGATGCCGCTCCCGCCGCCCACAAGGCCAAGCTCGACGACCTGGAGCTGCAGTACACCGTTGCCGGTGGCAACTACAGCTACGGCGAGAACATGAAGAATGCCGGTCAGGCCGGCAGCACCTACGGCACCCGTGCCGCCGCCTTGATGGCCATCCTGCAGGGCTGCTCCGACATCGCCGACGAGGTGGGCAGCAGCAAGATCTACGCCGCCTGGCACGGTGAGGACGTCACCTATATCGAGTCACCCTACAGCTATATGTCCATTACTGACTTCCGTAACAACATTATCAGCATTAAGAATGCCTATATGGGAGGCATCGAGGGTCAGCGCGACGAGAGCAAGTCGCTGCACAATTATCTGAAGAGCCTCAACGCCGGTTTGGACAGCCAGGTGATGGCCGCCATCGACAACGCGCTTGCCAAAATCGACGCTATGCCGGTGCCCTTCGCCCTGCATTACAGCGAGGCCGCCAACGGTGAGGCCGTCGAAGCCTGTGTCGCACTGAGCGATGCCCTCGGCGAGGCGATTGACGCTATCCGTAACAATTAAATAAACACGAATTATCACAAATTGACCATTAATTATTTCATGAATAATTCATGGAAATTCATGTTAATTAGAAAAAATATGAAAAAGACTGCAATATTTCTATCAGTTGCATTGGCGATAAGTTTCGCCGCCTGCAACCACGAAGAGGAGCCGACACCGCAGCCTCAGCCGGGAGTCGATGAAGAGACTTACGCCGGTGGCCTGCTCGGCACCACCTTCAACCAGAGCGCATCAGCCTACGAAGACCCCACGCCCGCCGTGGAACAGGCCGGCATGGTCAACGCTTTCAAATACGGAGAGATGTTCTTCGAGCACACCGTCACGCAGAACAACCCGCCCTTCAACGGCCTCGGGCCGCTCTATGTGCGTTCCAGCTGCGAGAGCTGTCATCCCGGCTACGGCCACGGACGCCGCATGGAACGCTACCGTGCCGACGATTGGGGCAACGGCTACTTGCTGGTGGTGTACAACAGCGCCACCAATGCCTATGAGAGCTCGGTGGCCGGCATGCCGCAAACCAAGGCGGTGGCGCCCTTCAAGCCCTCCATTGACGAGGAGAAAATCAACATCGCCTGGCTGCCCTACACCGACGACTGGAACAACACCTTCCCCGACGGCGAGACCTACGACCTCATCTATCCCGAGGTGACCATCCCCGAGGATGCCTTCTATGCTCCCCTGTCCACTCCCTACGGCCAGCTGGCTTTCCGCCTCGAGAGCACAATTGGCATCTACGGCACTGGCCTACTCGACGCCATCCCCGACGATTCGCTGAAGGCGCAATACCAGCGTGAGCAGGAAGCCGGTGCCACCCTCAACCCCACCATCTGGGCGGGTGGCGACTGGGCGTCGCTATACGGCAACACCTCGCATCCCAAGCGCTTTACCTACGCCCTCAGCCGCGGTCCCTTGCAGGATGCCGCCGGTGCCAACGCCATCTGGAACATCACCAACGTCACCCGCAGCGACCGCCGCAAGCACTACCTCAGCCTCGACCCCTCCATCTACGCCACCACGGCTTCGCAAGACCCTGAAGTGCAGGCCCAGTTCTACCAGTACTTCCCCGAGTGGAACAAGACCGGCAACGTGCAGCAGGACATCTACAACTACCTCACCTCCACCGAGCTGCCCGTCGAGATGAGCGACGAGGACTATGTCAACTTCATGGTGTGGCACCGTGGCTTGGCCGTTCCCGCCGCCCGCAACCTCAGCGACGCCACCGTGCAACGCGGCCGTCAACTCTTCCGCGAGATAGGTTGCGCCGCCTGCCACCGTCCCAGCTGGGAGACTGGCGACGACCGCTTCACCGACCCCAACGGTTTCTTCGCCGACGGCGACGTGCGCCTGCCGCGCTATCCGCACCAGAAGATATGGCCCTACACTGACATGGTGCAGCACCGCCTCTTCATGAAGAACGACATCCGCACCGGCTGGTGCCGCACCACCCCGCTGTGGGGACGCGGCCTAGCACCCATCTGCTCGGGACATGCCGACCGTCTGCACGACTGCCGCGCCCGCAATGTCATCGAGGCCATCATGTGGCACGGCTGTTCGCGTGAGGGTGGCCAGAGCGACGCCCGCTGGACGGTGGAGCGCTTCCGCCAGCTCAGCAAAGCCGACCGCGATGCCGTGGTGAAGTTTATCAATGCCATATAAGGTAAATCACTATTAATGGTTAGCATGCGTTCGAAAAAGAAGCTGTATTTTTGCAGCGTGAAAACAGAGTGCCACTTATGGTAACATGTAGCCTTTATAAAATTGATTTTGAGAATATAGAGAGGACTTACAGAGCGTAGGTCCTCTTCTTTTTTTGAATGATTTTGAATAACGTTCGTTTTTGAAAACAACAAAGAATATGCAAACAAAAAAGGAATCGGTACATGAGCAGATAGCTGCCGCCGCCAAGGAGGTCTTCCTGCGGAAGGGTTTTATGAAGACCGCCATGCACGACATCGCCAAAGGTGCGGGTGTTGGCGTGAGCAATATATACAATTATTTCAGGAGCAAGGACGAGCTGTTCAGATATATCGTCACGCCGCTGATCGCCGAGATGGAGCGGATGCTGCGCGAGCATCACAACACAAGGTATCAGGACCAATTCCAGAAGTATGCCAATGAGGGCAGCGATGAGATGATGCTGGAGCACATGCAGGCATACATAAGGCTGATAGGCAACCACAAGGATGAAATGAGGCTGATTCTGTACAAGTCCCAGGGATCGTCGCTGGAGAACTTTATCGACGATTATACGGAGGAGTGCACCCGTCAGGTGGTGGAATTTATGAGAGACTACAAGCGGAAGCACCCGCAAACGGGCATGGTTAGGACAAGGTTCACCTACCACGTCCACACGGTGTGGATGTTCAGCTTCATGTCGGAAGTCATCAAACACCGGCTGACGCTCGACGAGATGGAGAAGGCCGTGGAGGACTATGTCCAGTTTGAGTTCGCGGGATGGAGTGAAGTGATGAAAATTGAGAATTAAAAATCAATAATTAATAACAAAAACAATAAAAAAAATGAAAATCGAAAAAATCAACAATTTCTTCGGCCGCTATGCCGAAAGACTGTTGCGAGTCAGGTGGTGGACACTGGCCGCATTCGTCGTAGTGATTGCCCTCTCCGTGGTGGGTATGGGGCGTATGGTGAAAGAGACCTCGTTCGACGACTATTTCATCGAGGATGACCCAATGCTGGTGAAGACCGAGGAATTCAAGTCGCACTTTGGCAACGACTACTATGTGGGCGTGCTGACGCAATGCGACAACCATTTCACAAAGGAACACCTGACCACGCTGCGTGCCCTCTCGAACGAGCTGCAGGACAGCCTCTCGTATGCCGACAAGGTGACCTCACTGACCGACATCGAGTTTATGGTGGGCAGCGATGAGGGGATGACCATTGAGCAGATAGTGCCCGACGAGATTCCCGACGACGGAACGGCGGCGATGGACAGCATCCGCGCCCGCGCCTACAGCAAGCCCCACGTAGCCCGCAAGCTCATCTCCGAGAAGGGCGACCTGTCGTGGATTATGGTGAAGTTGCGCGCCTTCCCCAAAGACAGCGTGTGGAAACAGCAGGGCACCGTGGCTCCCGACATCATCACCGGCGAGGAGGTGGAGCGCATCATCAAGAAAGCCGAGTATGCCTCGCTGAATCCGCGAGGTGCCGGTATGCCCTACGTCACACATTGTAAAACCGAATATATAGGCAAAGAGATGGGGCGACTGATGGGTATCGCCATCCTGATATGCATTGTTGTGATGCTCATCATGACTCGTTCGTGGAGGGGTATCGTGGCTCCGTTGCTGTCGGTCGTCGGAGGCCTGTTCATCACTTACGGCATTGCAGGATATACCCAGATGTATGTCGACTCGACAGTGCTGATGATACCCACCATCTTGTCGTTTGCTGTCGCCATCGCATACAATATCCACATATTCTCCTACTTCCGGGGACGGATGCGCATCCACGGCAAGCGCCGCAAAGCCATCGTCGAGACCCTCACGGAGATTGGCTGGTCGGTGTTCTTCTGCGGTTTCACCACGTTGGTGTCGCTGCTGTCGTTCCTCGTCATCCCCATCCGCCCGATGCATTGTATCGGCGTGGTGAGTTCGATGAGCGTTCTCTTTGTGCTGCTCACGTCGTTGGTGATTACCCCGCTGCTGCTGTCGTTTGGCAAGGACAAGCGCCCCGTGGAGGGCTTCACCGAGGATAGCGACACCCGCTGGAGCAAGATGATGGTGAACCTGAGCGACGTGGTGTTGCGCAACCCCAAGAAGATAGGCATCACGTTCATTGTGATCGCGGCCTTCCTCTGCGTCGGCCTTTGGAAGATAGAGGCCGCGTTCGACATCGAGCGCACGATGGGTATCAGCGTGCCCTACGTGAAGGAGGTGGTCGACGTGGGACGCTCCGAGCTAGGTTCGCTCTATTCCTACGACCTCATAGTGGAGCTGCCCAACGACGACCAAGCCAAGGAACCTGACCAACTGAAGCGTCTGGACAAGCTGCAGCAAGAAGTGGCCGGCTATGAGCTTACGAAGCGCACCACTTCGATTCTCGACATCTTGAAAGACCTCAACCAAACCCTGAACGACGGTGACAGCGCCTTCTACCGCATCCCCGACACCGAGGAGGAGGTGGCGCAGATGATGGTGCTCTACGAGAATGCCGGCGGCACCGAGTCGGAATACTGGATTGACTACGACTACCGCCGCCTGCGCCTGATGGTGGAGATTTCCGACTTCAACTCGGCGCAGGTGGAGCGCGAGATGGCGCAGATACAGGACGATGCGCAGAAGCTCTTCCCCGAAGCCAAAATCACCGTGGTGGGCAACATCCCGCAGTTCGTGACGATGATGCAGTACCTCGTGCGTGGACAGATGCTCTCGTTCGTCATCTCCATCCTCATCATCGGTATCATCCTGATGATAGCCTTCCAGAGCATCCGCGTTGGACTCATCGGATTGGTGCCCAACATGATGCCTGCCATCTTTGTGGGTGGCTATATGGGATGGATGGGCATCCCGCTCGACATGATGACGGCCACCTTGCTGCCCATGATGTTGGGTATGGCTGTGGACGACACCATCCACTTCATCAACCACTCGAAGCTGGAGTTCGACCGCACACAGCACTATCGGACGGCCATCCGTCGCACCTTCCGTGTGGTAGGTGTCGCTATCCTTATCACCTCCATCATCACCTCGGCGGTCTTCGCCAGCTTCTGCACGTCGGCCTGCACCATGTGCGTCAACTTCGGCCTGATGGCCATCATCGGCATCCTCTCGGCACTGGCTGCCGACCTGTTTGTGACACCGATTTTGGTGAACAAGTGTAAAGCCTTTGGAAAGGAAAAGTCTAACCAATAAATAACAATAACAATGAAAAAAATAGTTTTATTTGCAGCCCTGTTTTCATTTATCAATTGTCAACTGTCCATTTGCCAAGCGCAGCAACTCACGGGTCGCGACATTGTCCAGAAAGTGAAGAACCGTCCCGACGGCGACACCCGCTACAGCGAGCTAGAGTTGACGCTCATGAAGAAGAACGGCACCACCCGTCAGCGCAAAATCACCATGTGGGCCATGGACGAAGGCAAGGACACCAAGAAAATTATGTTCTTCACCTACCCGGGCGACGTGAAAGGGACGGGATTCCTCACCTACGATTACGACCAGGTGGGCAAGGAGGACGACAAGTGGCTCTACCTGCCCGCCATGAAGAAGACGCGCCGCATCAGCGGCTCCTCGTCGAAGACCGACTACTTCATGGGCACCGACTTCACCTACGACGACATGGGGTCGCGCAATGTGGATGAAGACACCCACAAACTGCTGCGCGAGGAGATGAAGGACGGTCACAAATGCTGGGTCGTCGAGTCGGTGCCTGTCGACAAACGCGAAATCTACAGCCGCAAAGTCTCCTGGATTCGCCAGGACTGTCTGACGGCCATCTATGTGGAATACTACGACAAGCTGAACAAGTTGCACCGCGTGCTCACCATCAGCGATGTAAAAGAGGTGCAAGGCTTTTGGACGGTTCACAAAATGGAGATGAAGAACGTGCAGACAGAGCACAGCACCATCATCACCGTGAAGAACTCCAAGTACAACATCAAGGTTGACAAAAACCTCTTCACCGTCGCGAAACTGGAGAAAGGCTTATGAAAAGGATTCTCTTAGTTGCATTACTCGGATGCCTGATTCCTCGTCCTGTCTCAGCACAGGACGAGGAATCGCTCCGCGTCGGAGTGAAAGGCTTTGTGGACACCTATCACGCCCTGCGGACGGAAGAGCCGTACGATTGGATGTCGTCGCGCACGAGAGTGCGCGGCGAGGTGACCCTCGAGAAGGGCGATGCCGGTGCCTTTGTGTCGGCCAACCTGATGTACAACGCCACCCTGAAGGATCTCACGGGCTTTCAGCTGCGCGAAGCCTACGGCTGGTGGTCGCACGGCCACTGGGACCTGCGAGCCGGCCGACAGATCATCGTCTGGGGCGTGGCCGACGGTTTGAGGCTCACCGATATCATCTCGCCGATGGATTACACCGAATTTCTGGCACAAGACTACGATGACATCCGTATACCTGTCGGTGCTATGCGTCTGCGCTACTCTCGCGACAAGTGGTGCCTTGAAGCTGTCGCCGTTCCCGTCCCGTCGTTCTTCGAGCTGCCCACCGATGCTACCAACCCCTGGTCGGTAGGTCCCATCCCCATCGAGGCCGAACCCCAACACAAGCTTGGCAATATGGAGTATGGCGGACGCTTGTCTTTTTTCCTCAGCGGGGTCGACTTCTCGTTTTCAGCCCTCCGCACCTGGAACAAGATGCCCGTGCTCTGTTCGGGTATGGGTGTCTATCGCCGTATGACTATGCTGGGCGCCGATATCTCTGTTCCCGTTGGGCAGTTTGTGATAAGGGGCGAAGCCGCGGAATATCTCGACGAGGCACAGACCTTCATGGGTGCCGGCGAAGTGCCGACGGCCAACTCCACCAATGTTCTTGTGGGGCTCGACTGGTATGCCGGCAACGACTGGTCGCTCTCGGCGCAATACGCCCACAAATATGTGGCATGGGACGGGCAGCGCAACAGCGGGCTTGCCACCTTCCGCGTCTCCAAGGAGCTGCTGAACAATACCCTCACCCTGCAGGACTTCGCCTATATCGACGTCACCAATGGCGGCATCTACAACCGCCTCAGTGCCGACTACGCCATCAATGACCAGTTGCACGCCCTGCTGGGTTACGACTGGTTCCACGGCGACAAAGGCTCCTTCGCCATCTATAAACATAATTCCGAAGTGTGGGTGAAACTGAAATACAGCTTCTGAACCCCTCAAACCTTTTAAACCTTTTAAACCCCTTAAACCTTTAAAACACCATACAATGAAAACAACATTAAAAGTCATCCTTATGGCCGTTGCTTATCTGGCCATGTTCATTTTGGGCGCCGCCAGCGGTGCCATTCATCCTGCCTGCTATGCCTATGTCGGCGCATTGCTGCCGTTCATTTCAGCGTTTATCTATCTTCGCGCTACAACCCTCATCCGCGGTTTCGGCGCGGCGACTGCCTTTAACGGCTTCATCTTTATTCTCTTCCTGATTGCAGGTGAAGCGGATACGGCTTTCATTGTCGGCATCCTCATCTTGACGGCTATCGCCGAACTTGTCCGCTTCTTCTGCAAATACAACACACAGAAGGGCATCCGCTGGAGTTTCGTACCTTTTGCCTTCTCGTTCTTCACCTACACCCTCCATTGGTGGACCGACACCGAAGGGTCGCTGGCCGCTGCCGTCGAGGAGATGCCCGCCGGCTATGACCAACTGATGGTTCCCGTTATCGAAAACGTCCCCCTGCTGGTTATCGTCTTGGTTCTCACTATTCCCATTGCCATCCTCGCCATGCGGCTGGCTGAACGCGTGAGGGCGTCTGTTTCAGCGGGCTGATGTACTCTCATCTGGTGGCATTCAGCATGTTTAAGCTCAATGTTGTCACGGCGAGAGCATATATATATCCTGCATTCAATGTGTAAAAATCACTACTTTTGGCTATTGGGCGGACGAGGATTTGGACGTACTTTTGCAGCAGATTATTTTTCTGCTTATGAAAGTGAATACAAAGAAAGTCAGTTTGATAGTGATGGCACTGGTGGCGGCGGTGCTGGCTGCGGGCACCATCTTTGAGAAAGAGCGCGGCGCAGAGTGGACGGGCGAGCATTTCTATGGCTCGTGGTGGTTTGCGGTGCTGATGGGCGTGGTGGCCGTCGGTGCCATCATCTCTATCGTGCATGGGAAGATGTGGCGGCGGCCTTTCGCACTGCTCATTCACGCTGCGGTGCCGGTCATCCTGCTGGGTGGCGCATTGACCACTTGGACGGGACAGCACGGCAGCATGACGCTGCAGCCGGGAGTTCCCTGCAATGAGTTCGACGGACATAGTTTGCCCTTCAGTGTCACTCTGGAGCGTTTCGAGGTGGTTCCCTACGCCGGCACCCGCACTCCGATGGACTTCGTGAGCCATGTCAGTGTGGCGGACGGTTCGCTCCACGAGGTCGCGGGGCATACCATGCCCGTCCGCAAAGCCGACATTTCGATGAACAACATCCTGCGCCACCGCGGCTACCGTTTCTATCAGGAGGACTACGGCGAGGACGGCTCGTCGACCCTCAGTGTGGCGCACGACCCCTGGGGCATCGGCGTTACCTATTGCGGCTACGCCTTGCTGATACTGGGGCTCCTCGGGATGCTTGTCGCCAAGAACGGTCCTTTCCGCAGGCTGTTACGCGGAGCCGCCATTGCCGCCATCCTGATGCTCCCGAATGCCGCAAATGCGACGCCGAAGACACTGCCGCGCAGCACCGCCTCGAAGATGGGCGAGATGTTCGTGCTCTACAAAGGGCGCGTGTGTCCGCTGCAGACGCTGGCCAAGGATTTCACCACCAAGCTCACCGGTGGCGCCACCTACCACGGCCTGAGCAGCGAGCAGGTGCTAAGCGGCTACCTCTTCTACTACGGCGAGTGGGTCGACGAGCCCGCCATCAAAATCAAGGGCGCCGGCAGCCTCGGGCTCGACAGCCGCGCGTCGATGTCGCAGCTGGCGGTTCTCGACACCCTGCGTGTGGGCCCCGCCACTGACAAGAACCTGAAGGCCGCCGCCGAGAAGCAGAGCCTGGTGCGCATGCTCCTGTCGGGCAAGCTGCTGAAGCTCTATCCCATCGCCGACAGCAGCGGCACCCTCGGCTGGTACAGCCAGAACGACGACCTGCCGCTCTGTGTCGATGACGACGAGTACCTCTTTGTGCGGCGAAGCCTTAGCTACTTCCAGCAGCTGGTGGTGGAGGGCGACTTCGAGGCCTTGGAGGAGGCTTTCGATAAGACCCGCCAGTACCAGGAGAAACGCTTTCATCCCTCGACTTTCCTCGTGGGTGCCGAGAGCCTCTACAACGCGCTGACCACCGGCCGCTGGCTGGCGATGGTGAGCATCACCTTTGGACTTCTCTTCTTCGCCTACACCCTTATACGCAAAAACAAACAGGCGAAATGGATGCGCGTCGCCTCCATAGTGTGGGTTGCGGCATTGACGGCTTTCCTGCTGCTAATATTCGTTCTCCGTTGGATTATTGGCGGACACGCTCCGATGGCCGGAGGCTTCGACAGTATGAACCTCATGGCGCTGGTGATAGGCATCGTCGCGATGCTGCTCTGCCGTCGCCATCCTGTGGCATTGCCGGCCGGCATGCTGACCATGGGATTCTGCTTGCTGGTGGCCATGATGAGCGGCAGCAACCCGCCCGTCACCAACCTCATGCCGGTGCTCAACTCGCCCCTGCTCACCCTCCATGTGGCCGTCATCATGTGCAGTTATGCCCTCTTCTTCTTCGTGATGATGGGCGGCGTGGCGGGCCTCATTCGGGATGGCGAAGCCTACCGTCGGCTGAACCTCCTGCTGCTCTATCCTGCGGTGACGCTGCTGGCCATAGGCATCATCATCGGAGCCATCTGGGCCAACATCTCGTGGGGCAACTACTGGTCGTGGGACCCCAAGGAGGTCTGGGCCCTCATCACCCTCATCATCTACGCCATCCCCCTGCACTTGGCATCAAAACACTCAAGCAATCAAGCAATCACACAATCACGCATTCGCACCTTCCACCTCTACTGCCTGCTGGCCTTCCTGAGTGTGGTAATCACTTACTTCGGCGTCAACCTCCTCCTCGGCGGCCTGCATGCCTACAACTAAACAATAAACGGGGCTTCCATCAGGAAAGCCCCGTTCTTTTTTTTTACTGCTTCTTTAGTTGAGGAAGAGCCTCATCTTCAATCCTCCGGCATCAACATTCTGGCAGCAGCGGGCAAAACTCATAATGTTCTGGAGTATCTGCTCCGAGGGTTGTATGCTTGTGCTTGCAGAGGTCGGAAATGTGTCCGCATGGGTAAATTCGTATTCCTGCATCATACGCGCCTTTTTTGTTGAACAATTGGTTTTTGTATTGGTTAATTTCACATGTAATAACTCCATCAAAAAAAAAAAATTGTGCCAGAATAAAAATTTAACATTTCTTCCATTTCTCCTCGAAAAGTTCTGTCTATAGGTTGTATCTTGTCTGTTAAAAAAAACTGTTCTGATGAAATAATTAAAGAATAATACATTATTTTGCGTTAAATAACTAATTAATAAGTTGTTGTGTGGAATTATGGGGGGGGTGAGTGATGGCTATGAAATGTTAAAAATTCATAAAAAACACATACCCATGTCCATTTTTGGGTCATTTGGTGGTTATTATATAAGTAGAAGGGCATGAATTGATGGCCAACAACAGGGAACTAAAATATGAACTGTTCGATGACCTGGTAAAACGCAACAGAGGACTTATCCGAAGGCTCTGCTGGCGACACTCATCGGGAAATGAAGCACTATGCGAAGAATTAGTGCAGGACTGTTATGTAGCTATCTGGTACCACCTTGCCTCCCTGCGGTCTGGAGTACATGCCCTTCAACAGGCCGCCTGGGTGGCATGGCAGTGCCGGAGTGTTTTCTCCCACCGAAAGCGCCATACATTGTTTGAATGGCTACCTATTAGCGAACAGTTGATTGACAGCCTGCCAGCGTCATCATCCGAGGCCGATTTAAAAGAGATCATTGAGGATTTGGCAACTGGACTCAACGACAAAGAGCATCGTATACTTTCTCTGATTCTTCAGGGTTTTGCCCAACGGGAAATAGCGGAGAAACTGGAGGCGACTTCCGAGAATGTGGGTAAGATACGACAGCGTATCATTCAAAAAATGCAACAACAGTATGACAGAAATATTACGATATAAAATATAAGAAAACATATATATTATGACAGAACAAGAGATAGAAAAAAGTATTAACATTGCAGCAGAGCGCAACCGGCAGGAGTTGGCACATGTATATCATGTGGTCTCCGAGCATAATGCCGACTTGCATCATTGGTGCATCCGTCGCCGCCGTTATGAGGCAGTGAGGCGCACCGTTTTGGCTGCATGTCTGTTTGTGGGATGCTGCAGCACATGGTCTTCCGCAATGGCGGCAAAGCAGTATGACCAGATTATTGTTTCGGACGATGTCGACAGCCAGCATGTCTGTGACGTTATTCGTCGTGCAATAGAAAATGTATGATTCTTAGAAAGAGCATAGTTAGGTTTTGGTTAATTTTCGCCGTGGTTTTGGCGGTCGCTATGGCCGCCATCACCGTGGCATTTCGCTGGCATCAACTTTTCCCCACAGACGAGGTTAGCGAGTATTACACACGCTATGCCGAACGCAAGGGAATAACTGCATCTTATGTAAAGGATTACCGTATCAACGATACCCTCCGGCTTGATGTCACTGTCCTTGAGGTCTCTGACTCGGTGGTATGGGAGCAGGTGTGCGAGGAACTGCATCTGCTCACCACAGCACAGTTGCCCGAGGAGTACCGCGACCTCTATTTCTCCCCCAACGGTTTCGAGTCGTATGTGCTGTATGATACTGTGACGGTGAACGGTGAGCCCTGTCCGCTGCAGACGGTGTTCATCTATACACGATACAACAGGACTGTGTGTATATTCCATTCCGTTACCGAGGTGCAGTATGACGCTATCATGGATAAAGAAATCGACGAAATTTAAAAGGTATACAATCACCATTCATTAAACAAAAAAAACAACAAAAATGAGAAAAAACATTGTTTCAGTTGCACTCTTTGCAGTGCTGGCCACCCTGGCCGTCGGTTGCCAGAAGGAGAATTTTTCGGAGCAGAATCCCGCTGTGGCGGAGATGGGCGCGAAGTACACGGTGAACTACACCGTTGATGGTATTGCCCAGCAGGCTATCCTGAGCAGCGATGCCGAAAGGGATGCTTTCTTCGACTACCTGATGACTCTCACGGATGAGGGACATGAGATTCTCATTCAGGGATCTGGCAATTGTGGTTTGGCCGCTAAGGAAACCCAGACGCTGACCACCACCGACAAGAATCAGGCAAATGATTGGGCAAAGAATAAGCACCAGCAAGGGTATAATGTGCGAATGAACAACAATAATGGGGAGTATACCGTGGTGGCAACAAAGCCGTGATAAAACATAAAAAAGAAGGGTGCCCGTGCAGGTGGAAGCGTGTGGGCACCCTGAAAAGGTAGAGAAAAATAACTCTACGCTTTTTCCATAACGGACAAATGTCCAGTTTATTGTATGGGAAATGCGTAGGGCGAAAAAAAAAGTCGCCACAGGATGAAAAAAGCATTTCTCATTCTCATTTTTGCGTCGTTCTTTTTGGCTAGCGCAGCCCAAAAGTTCGACTGGGTAAGGGCATATACTGGCCCTGAACCTCAGGATTATCCCCGAAACTACATCGTGAGTTCTACAACTGACTCACGAGGCAACCTCTATGTGGCCGGACAAATGGTCTTCAGTGCTGTTTTTGCAGGAGAGGACATGATGCCTCTGTCTCCCTGGGGCGGCGACGTTTTCATGCCCAATGCGTGCATTATGAAGCTTTCACCTGACGGTGAGCTTCTGTGGAAAAAGGTTCTCCATGCCAACCAGAGCCGCATGTCGTATATAATTGACATGCAGCTGGTGGGCGACACCGCCCTCTGGATCTGTGCTGAGTTCGATCTTCCCCGTGCAGAGGACGAATATCTCTATTTCTACGACACCCTCATCACACCATCGAATCGTAGTGCCTTGTTGGATTCCGACAGTATCAGTGTGGGTGGTTCTTTGGCCGTCACTGCTTTCGACACGGATGGTAACCGCAAGGAGCATTATATCCTGCACGTAGCTTACAAGGACAATGAAGGACGCTTGATAACACTTGACAGGATGACTAATAGGGCCATGGATACAGCCTATGTTCTCAACAATCCCTTCTTCTCCGGTGCCTTTCATGTGGACAACCTGGGTAATATCTATTTGGGCCATATTGTGCAGGATGAACTCCATCTACGTTGCGACACCTGTCAAGGTGGGTATATATCCCCCAATTTGAATAACGGGCTGATTGGAGAATGGATGGTGATGGTCAACGGTCAATTGAGGTTCTCCAATACCCCGTCTTCTCATCCCACAATGAGCAATTACAGAATAATGAAGTTCTCTCCCCATTTTGAGGAGATGCAGGCTTGCCGATATGTGTTTGAGAATGAAATCGGGCAGTGGGGCTATTATGTCAATCAGCAGTTGATAACCGATACCAGCGGTAGCCATGTGTTTCTGCTTTTCAATGTGTGTGAGCCCACTGAGTTGACGGCGCAGTCTCTCGCGGGTTCTGTCGACAAGTTTGTTCGGTTTAACAACATGATACAGGGAGTGGTGGTGGAATACGACAGCCAGTTGCAGCCCCTGGAGGTTTACCAAATAGAACAGGTGCAGCCGCTGTCGGGACGAGCGGAGTGGAATTCGTATTTCGGCAAGATGGTAATTGACGCTGACAGCAATCTGTTGTTTATTCTTGGAGACATAGCGGATAACGATCCGGAAATTGACTTGACGGTAAACGGGCAGGCGGTGGAAATTGGGACGAGAGATGCCTTTTTCCTTAAGACCCGCATAGGAAGCCCGACAATCCTGGCCGACGGGTTTGCCCGCTCTGACCAGTTTACGAGTCTGTGGGGAACAAAGGACCCTAAAGGGGCCGTTGCATCGAAAGGCAGACTTTTTGCGATGGTGGATTATGCGTGCAACATTCAATGGAGAGACACCTCCATTGTGCTGCCGAGGAATCAGTTCGGGGGATGCAATGAAGGTGAGGGTGTGTTTGTCTGGTCGTATGAGGGAGAGGAAATCGACTTTATCGACTTGAAGAAGTGTTCGACTCTCAATCCGGTGAGTTCAAGTCTTGCGCTACGCGACAGTGTGCTGTATGTCTGTGGCGGTATGGTTGACAATATCCGGTTTGCCGACACGACGATTTGCCCCTCAGGGTACAGTATTGCCTATATGTCCCGATATGTCGACACCTCATTTGCATCGACCTATCGTCCTCATCAAGTGACGCCGCAACTGATTGATGAGGTACCCCATGGCAGCATCATGCTCTATCCCAACCCTACCTGTGCCACGGTGAATATCGTTTTGCCCGAAGGCGAAACTGTCAGGAACTGCTATGTGGTTTCCGCCCAGGGCGTCAGCTGGGAAGAAAAGATAGAGTCAAATACTTTGGATATCAGTGGATACCCTGCGGGTGTCTACTATATTATAATTAGTTCAATTCACACTATTTACAAACAAAAAATCATTAAGTTATGAGAAAGCCCTTATTGATTAGACTCGCGAGAGTCTGGGTGTTAACTTTGATGTGCCTATTATCGGCACAAGTCTTTGCACAGGAGCAACCGGGAACGCCTCCGAAGTGTCCACTCCCTCCGCTCTATAATGCCTTTATAACAGGCGACTTTGAGCCACAGTGTCTGGTTCCGATTGAGAAGAGGGGGTATCTCAACGAGTACCCTTACGAGATGGTGGCTTGCCAAGGCTCGACGGTTGTGTATACTGCCAATATAGAAGGATATGCCACCGGTATAGAATGGAATGTTCTTGGTGCGGAATCATATTTAGTTTCTAATGATGGACAAAACATTACCGTGACCTGGGGTGACGGTGATGCAGGCCAGTTGACGTTGACTGCGACGAACAATGGTGGCTGGGCTTACATGGGGTTACCAATGATTACCCGTGTAGAGAATGTACGACTGATTGAGAAACCTCAAATTTCTGTGAGGTCAGTTCCCCAGATGGACAATAATAATGTTATCTTCGTGTGCCAGGGTTCGTCGGTGGAGTTCACCGACGAAACTGCGGCGACGAATAGCGATATTGTGGGCTATTACTGGGAAGGGTGTGGCCGCACTGGTTCTACACCCAATTTCAAGGTGGAGGATGTGCAGCAGCCTTGTGATGTGACCCACCGTGTGTACAACAACTGCGGATGCTATGACGAAGAGGTGTACCATATTGAGGTGCTGGGTGGTGAGCCGTTGGTGATTGATTGCTACGGTACGGCCTGTGAAGGTTCGCGTGTTACGTATAAAGCTGTGAGTCCTGGAGACTGCGACAAGTGGATATGGTATGTAGAGGGTGGTTCGTTGGTTGACGGACAGTATACTTCAACTATTACTGTGGATTGGGATAATGTGCAGAATGGCTACGGAGTTATCGGCATCGACGGTGTGATTTGTGGCGGTGCCACCTGCCCCTCGATGATGACGAAGAAGATTCCAATCATTGAGAAGGATCTTCCGATTGAGGGCCAGAGCACCGTTTGTCTGGGTGAGGCTGTTATCTACAAGCTTCCGCTTTTTGGTTCGACAGAGTATAACTGGCGGATATGGCCGAACACTGGTTTCACGATGACTCCGGTGAACAATGCGAATGAACAGTTGGTGATTTTCCACCAGCCGGGCACATATCATATTAGTGCTGACTATTACTGTGATTTCCTGGGTTGCGGACGTTTCTACGCACAGTCGCTGACTGTGACTGTGAAACCCCGTCTGAATATCTCCGGCAACAACCGCATCTGCATCTCGAACGCCTGCGACCTGACGACCGATGCCGACCCCGCAGTGGCTGTCAACTGGAGTGTGGTGGACATAGAGAACAACAATCAGGTTATCCATACTTACAACGGAATTGATCTTTCGTGGAATTTCCCGCATGAAGGTAAGTATAAAATCCTTGCCGAGCATCCTAACTTCTGCCGTCCTGCTGAGTTCTTCCTGACTGTGGTGGGAGCCCCTGTAGCGCCGACAGTGAGCGACCTTGACCCGAACAACCCAACGAAAGCTTGCCTCAATTCGGGAGTACTGATGAAGGCTCACTCGAACTATAGCTACAACCATCCTGACTACACGCTAGTGTGGCATCCTGTGTGCAGTGACAACTACATCACTAGCAACTCGGCGACCATCCAGTATGGCAACACAGTGTGCGATGTGGAGGTGTACAACTATGACAACGTAATGGGTTGCCGTTCGGCTAACGCTTATGTGCACCATGTGAGCGAGATAGTCCCCCAGCCTGTCAACATCACATCGCCCATCGTGGTATGCCCGGGTACGGAACTTGACTGGACCAACGGCGTGGTGCCGAATCAGACGAACGAAGGATTTACCTACCTCTGGAAGATAGAGAACAACAAGCAGCAATATGTCTCGGTACAGGGCAACGCGACGCAGAGCGGCGTGAAACTGGCCGTGAACGACTTCCCCAACCCGAACCCCACGCAGGTTATGAGCGTGAGTACGAATGTGACGCTGGAGCGCCGCTATTGCAATACTTCGGCCCAGACCACCATCAACATCATCACGAAGAAAGGTGGATTGTATAAAAACCCCATTATTTCTCCTGCCAACGCTAACGCGTGTGTGGGTGAGCCGATCACCTTCTCGGGTACGGGCGGTAAACCGGCTTCCTATCTCTGGAAAAGCGACGACCACAGAAACTACTACCACGGTACAACCTATACCCACGCTTTCAACACCCCGGGCACCCACACGGTGACGCTGAGAAGCATGCTGGCGATGTATGATGTCTGCACCAACCTGGATTACTACACGACGTCCACCACCAATGTGAATGTGCACCCTCTGCCTCCGTTCTACAGCCTGAGCTACAATAATGGAGGAGGAGTGACCAGACCGAGAGTGGTTGTCGACGGAGCCTCGAGCTCGACCACGGGTTACACTTTCCAGTGGACGTACAACGGTACAGTGCAGACGGGAAGCACCTATTCCACTGCATACAGAGGTATCGGAACTTATACGTGCACGATAACGAACTCGGAGACTGGCTGCAGCAAGACCCTCAGCATCACTCTCCCCATTCCCGTAGATCCCTGCACGTCGGTGGCGTGGGCCGCAACCAGCTACGACCCCTGCACGGCGACGTTGCATCTCGAGTCGCAGTTTACTGGATTTTTGTATCCGATCTGGACTGTCCAAGGCGGTCAATATACAATTACATATAGCAACGATGGCCGTAGTGCGGACATCACCTTCAAGGAAGCCAAGCAGTACACAATCACTGCCTCTTTGAGGGGGAGCGAAACTTGCCAGAAAAGTGTCTATATCCAGAATGTGACGTTTGTTCCCGACTTCACCTTCGAGAAGAACTGCACCTCCATCATCATCCACAACAACTCGAAATACCAGGATGCTGATGCCAACGTGAGAATGAGAGTGTATAAAAGTGATTTAACCCCCCCCAGTGTCATCAACTTCTCTGCCGGTAGAGAGAGTTACACTTACAATACTGGTGCCGGTGGCACTTTCACCTTCACCCTGTTGCAGCCTGTGGCTACCTGTCCGTTGGGCTCGGTGACCATCACCAACCAGCCCACCGACGTGTTGAGCGTGGAGGCCATAGACCGTACGGGTACCCCGTGGATTGCCTGCGACAACCTTCCGATAGGGTTTACGGCATCGCTGTCCTCTGGATATCAGATAAGTAAAACCCAATGGGAGTTCAGCGACGGGACCTTCTACAACAAGGAGGGAAACCAGTTCCAGCACACCTTTAAATCGCAGTCGAACAACTACACTGTCACCGCCACGGTGAAAGAGGAGAATGGCTGTAATGTGAATGGCACCACGACAGTGCATGCATACAGCAATAATCTGCTTCCTGGAAACTTGTCGGAGTCTCCCACTGGCAAGTTGTGCCCCGGAGACATAAAGAGACTGACCTATGTCCCCACCACCACTCAGTACAATCCTGTCTACAGATGGAACGTGAACAACAATACCCCCACATCTGATTCTTATGTCGAAATCACCAATACCACCGATGTGATGGTCTCTGTGACCAACGATCATTATTGCATTGCGCAGGCCCGGAAGAATGTGGTCTATAAGAACCGTCCTGTTGCGGTTATCAGAACCGACAGAATCCGCTACTGCGTGTATGACAACGTGGTACTCCACGGTGCCCCTGGCCCCGACTCGAACACCTGTCAGTATAATTGGACTGTTCTGGATCCCGACGGTATCCAGGTGTCGGTTTCCAACCAGGCCACCGTCAATTTCACTGCATTGAAGAATGGTACCTACACCGTCGATTTGACCGTCTCCAATAATGAGGGATGCAGTGCTACCGCACAGACTGTGTATATCGAGGTGAATGCCAGACCTATTCAACCCACTATCGACTATGCCGGCAACCCCTGCCTCGACACTCCTCCTGTGGTACTGGGTGGTATCACTCCCGCCGGTATCGACCTGCATTGGAGTAACGGCAACTACGGTACGACGGCCCAGATTTTCACTCCCGGTGTAGTCACTGCCTGGTACTACGACGCGTATACAGGCTGCAAATCTCCTGAAGCGAGCTTTACCGTTGACGCACAGCCCGACTTTGATGCCATGCTTACGGGTTGCTATGAGAAATGCCCCGATTACTTCAATCATGATCCTCACCTGCCTGTCTGGGCTCTGACTCGTTGGGGCCAAACGATTGATTGGAAGTGGTTCTTTGAGGGCGGTGAAATTGACAACAGCTATGACAACCACACATACGCACCTATCCTGCTCCCGCTGAAGGATTTCGGTACCTATAATCTTGATGTGTGGTACAACAACGATCTCTGCAACGTTATCTCCCCCAATCTCGTCATCAACGGTAAGCCAGACTGCGATTGCGAGAAGGTTGAAATCTCCCTCAAGGGTGGTTCATATATGAAGGGTTGCCATATTTTCTATGACTACAGCGTCACCGTGTGCAACAATTCTGACATGACCTACTGTTTCAAGGATCTCGTTCCTCTCTTCGACAATACTTCTCTCACTATGATTTCCTCCAGCTTTAATGGCCTCTCGCTGGCTCCTGGCGATTGTGAAACCTTCAATATCCATTTTGAGGCTTCCCAGTTTACTCCTTCGCAGGTGGCTCTATTCAGCCTTATTAACTATTGTGATATGGATTGCACCAAGGAGTTCAGCATCGAACTCATGCCCGAATGGTTCGATTGCGAGCAGCAGATTAACATGTTTGCTATCGAGCCCGATCCGAGCTTCTCGAACCCCGCAGCCGCCTACTACGACTTCCATTTGAATGCTCCTGGCCAGACCCTGCTTGCTTTCTGGTCTGAACCCTCAATGATTGTCGACTACAACTATGATGGCACGATGGTGATAGGTCTCGGCATGATAGAGGCCTCCACATTGTCGCAGATGATAGATGAGGAGAAGGAAATCTGCTTCTATGCTATTGTTTGTGATAATGACAAGATTTGCAAATTCAAACTTTGCGTTCCTGCCAAGATGGTTCTCTCTGGAGGATATCAAAACATGGCTCCTGCCCGCGAATGGGACGAAAATCCACGAACGGATTTCGTCTCTGTCAAGCCCGTGATTTCCAACCCGCAGCTCTCGCCCAATCCCACAACCGGTGAGGTCAACGTTATTGGCACAACCGATGAGGTTGTCGAGGTGGTGGTGATGGACATGAACGGTCGCAAGATGGCCACCTTCGAGAGTTCCCCGAACTTCGATATCTCCAATCTCGCTTCCGGTATCTACATCGTCCGCGTCAAAACCAAAGTCGATGATGATACTCCTGAGGAGATAACCTATCTCAAACTTGTCAAGAAATGATTGATGTGTTGCTTGCAGGGGATTGCCACTTTATGTGGCAGTCCCCATTCTTGCAGAAAACAACCCCCCTGTCACTTGAAAATAAAAATCAAAAACAATTCAATCATTAAACACAAACCCCAAAAACAATCAAACAATGAAAAAGACTTTTAAATTCTATTCGGTGGCTCTCGCCGCCCTCATGGCTCTCAGTAGCCTGACTTTTGCCTCGTGCGACAAGGAAAACGATGCCGTCAATCCGCAGACCGAGCAGGTCGCCACAAAATCCCTGCAGTTCCAGATTAGCGAGTGCTTCCGCGACTCGATGGGCCGCTACTGGAATATGCATGGCACTGGCAGTTGGGTCAATGTCAACGGCGGCCGCAACGGCGTCTATCTCAATGTTAATTTCAGACAGCGTGGTGACGATGCTATCTATTATTATAAGGGACAGGCTGTGTGGAATCCCACCGTCGACCCGGTCCAGTTTACCCTCATCCCCGATGGTGACGAACCCTCGCGTCTCGTTTGGTTTGTCATGCGCGAATACTCGAAGTATTTGCTCTATGGTCAGAGAATCTAAGATAAAATGACAACAAGGAAAATATTTTTAACCTCAAAAAAATAATAATATGAAAAAAGTATTCACTGTGGCCTTTGTGGCCGTAATGGCTTTCGGTAGCCTCACCTTTGTCTCCTGCGATAAGGACAACGATGCAATCAATCCCCAGTCCTACACGGGTGTCCCGTCCTTGAAAACAAATACCCCTCCGAATTCCACTCCGCAGGCAATATTTCTCATTGACGAGTATTTCCACGATTCGATGGGTCGTTGCTGGCATATCAAAGGCAATGGTAGCTGGCTTGATGTCAACGGCGGTCGCAATGGTGTCCACCTGGATGTTAAGTTCAGGGATCGCGGTGGTTCGGGTACCTATTACTATAAAGGTAATGCCGTGTGGTGCAATCCCTCCAATGATGTTCCTGTCCCGTTTACCCTTATCCCCGATGAAGGATCACCTGAACCCTCGCGTCTCGTTTGGTTCGTCATGCGCGAATACTCGAAGCATCTGCTGTATTGACACGGTGCCTGAAATGAAGTGAAAAAAAGAAAACTAATATTAATCTGAAAAAACAATGAAAAAGATATTTAGCGTGGCTTTTGCCGCCCTTATGGCTCTCGGTAGCCTCACTTTTGTCTCTTGCGACAAGGAAAACGATGCTGTCATCCCGCAGACTGAGCAGAACGCTCCTGCAACAAAGAGGATTTTCCCCATCGAACCTCATTTCTTCACCGATGCGGCAAATGTTGTGTGGTATGTGTGGGGCGGTTATGGCCATGTTCTTACTCCCGGAAGTGTCATCGAACTCGACATCAAGTTCCGTCATGCAATTGGGGCTTCCCACAGCGTCAGTGCCGAGTGGCACTTTACCGGTACGGTCGAATTCGACCCCGAAGGCAATTGCACCATTCACGGCGCTACCTTCCGCCTGACTCCAGAACTCAAAGAGTTCCTGTGCGATTACGCAAAATACTGGTTGCATATCTAAAAACAAATTCGGTCCATTAAACACAAATCCATAAATAATTAATCAACATTAAACACAAACCCTTAAAAACAAACAAAAATGAAAAAGTTTTTCAAATTCTATTCGGTGGCTCTCGCCGCCCTCATGGCTTTCGGTAGCCTCACCTTCGTCTCCTGCGACAAGGAAAACGACATTGTCAATCCTCAGACCGAGCAGGTTGCTACAAAGAATGTGAACGATGGAGCCCATTTCCCCATCGAGCTTCAGAACTTCACCGACTCGAACGGTACCACTTGGACCGTCTGGGGTGGCTACTACGAACTCCTGGGCAGAAGAGCCATCAAATTCGACATCAAGTTCTATCCTACCAACTCTCCCAACCGCGTCGTCATCCGCCACTATGTTGGCACCGTCACTTTCGATCTTAACGGCAATTGCGAGATTACCAGTGGCGACTTCCGTATGACCACCGAAATCAAAGACTTCCTGCGCGACTTCGCAAGATACTATTTACACTACTAATCGATTTTAGAGTGAAAAGGGATTGGCTCCTGGTACGTATCGTATCAGGAGCCTTTTTTTTATCCTCCATACTTATTTGGACATACCCATATTCTTCGTGTAGAAGAATATCAATTTTGAGATGTAATTTAGGATTTTTAACATTTTATTCATCTATCAAAATCCTTGTAGGCGGTCTTTTTTTTAGAGGACTGTCTTTTTTATGCTATCACAAAGTAAATGAGAGGTATAATGTACTTACCATCTCCTAACCAACTCCTAACCAACTCCTACCACGGTAGGAGTTGATAGGGCTATAATACGATGCTTGTATTTAACATTTATTAAGGATTTATATGCTGTTTCTCTGGCGTGTGTCGCAGCTTCGGGGTGGGGGAGGGGGAGTGTGTCTGTTCTCCGTCGGTCGGAGAGGGGACGATTTTGTGAAAAACATGTTGATAACGGACCATTTTGCGGGACTATTTTTGTTGATAAATCGTGTTTTTGTGCAATTATTTTGTGTTAAAATTATTCTGTAAAATACAGATAATCAATATTGCCAAAAGATTTTATGATTTTTTAACAGTTAGTAGGGGTTGGGATGTTTGGTGGGGTCGGGAAAAAGTTGTACTTTTGCAATTCCTTTTTGGGCGTGTTATGCCCGAAAACGAGACTAGAAAAACAAAATAATAATAAATAAAAAAACAAGTAAAAAGAAATGCCAACAATTCAGCAATTAGTTCGCAAAGGACGTCAGCAGATGGAGTACAAGAGTAAGTCTCCCGCCCTCGACAGCTGCCCGCAGCGTCGCGGTGTCTGCACCCGTGTGTACACCACCACCCCCAAGAAACCTAACTCGGCCATGCGTAAAGTGGCCCGTGTGCGTCTTACCAATGGTAAGGAAGTCAACGCCTACATCCCGGGTGAGGGTCACAACCTGCAGGAGCACTCGATCGTGATGATCCGCGGAGGCCGTGTGAAGGACCTTCCCGGTGTGCGTTATCACATCATCCGTGGTGCTTTGGATACCAGCGGAGTGGACGGTCGTCGCCAGCGTCGTTCGAAATACGGTGCCAAGCGTCCGAAACAGGCCGGCAAGTAAGTCAGTTTAGAGTTAAAAGTTAAGAGTTAACAGTTAAAAAGCATTTTTAGCAATGAGAAAAGCTAAGCCCAAGAAAAGAATCATCCTTCCGGATCCCAAATACAATGACATCATGGTCACCAAGTTCGTCAACAACCTGATGATGGGTGGCAAGAAGACTGTTGCCTACAAGATTTTCTACGAGGCTATCGACGTGGTGGCCGATCGTACGAAAGAGGACGGTCTCGAGGTGTGGAAGAAGGCTCTGGCCAACGTTACCCCCAGCGTCGAGGTGCGCAGCAAGCGTATTGGTGGCGCCACTTTCCAGATTCCTACCGAAATCCGCGCCGAGCGCAAGCAGAGCATCGGCATGAAGAACCTCATCGGTTTCTCGCGCAAGCGCAGTGAGAAGACCATGGCCCTGAAGCTGGCCGCCGAAATCCAGGCCGCTTACAAGGAGGAGGGTGCCGCCTTCAAGCGTAAGGAGGATATCCACCGCATGGCCGACGCCAACAAGGCCTTCTCGCACTTCAGAGTGTGATGCTAATTATAAAGAATATATTTGTACATATATAATAAGTAAACGACCGAAAACAACAATATGTCAGACCTTAGGTACACCCGCAACATCGGAATTATGGCCCACATCGACGCCGGAAAGACGACGACGACTGAGCGCATCCTCTTCTACACAGGCAAGAACTACAAGCTTGGTGAGACGCACGAGGGTAGCGCCACTATGGACTGGATGGTGCAAGAGCAGGAACGCGGTATTACCATTACCTCTGCCGCTACCACCGTGTACTGGGAATGGCACAATAACCGCTACAAGTACAACATTATTGACACTCCAGGTCACGTGGACTTCACCGTCGAGGTGGAGCGTTCGCTGCGCGTGCTCGATGGCGCCATCGCCATCTTCTGCGCCGTGGGCGGCGTGGAGCCCCAGAGTGAGACCGTCTGGCGTCAGGCCGACAAGTATGGTGTGCCCCGCATCGCCTTCATCAACAAGATGGACCGCGCGGGTGCCGACTTTTTCTCGGTGGTGAGTCAAATTAAGGAGCGCCTCGGTGCCAACCCGATTCCCATCGAGTTGCCCATTGGACAGGAAGACCTTTACAAGGGTGTTGTAGACCTCATCACAGGCAAGGCCCTGGTGTGGGACGAGAGTTCCAACGGCCAGCGTTTCGTGGAGATTCCCATGCCTGAGGATATGAAGGACACTGTGGCAGAGTATCGCCAAAAACTCGTCGAAGGTGTCGCCGAGGAGAACGAGGAGTTGATGATGAAGTTCTTCGACGATCCCAACTCGATTACCCAAGAGGAGATGATTACGGAGATCCGCAAGGCTACCCTTGCCCAGAAGATTGTCCCCGTGATGTGCGGTTCGGCCTTCAAGAACAAAGGCATTCAGTCGTTGCTCGATGCTGTGGCAGCTTTCCTGCCCAGCCCGCTCGATATGCCGGAGATTGACGGCATCAACCCCAAGACCGACAAGGAAGAGTGCCGCAAGGTGGATGTCAAAGCCCCCTTCTCGGCTCTCGCTTTCAAGATTGCCACCGACCCCTATGTGGGACGTCTGTGCTTCTTCCGCGTCTACAGCGGCAGCTTGGAGAGCGGTTCGTATGTGTACAATGCCAATACCGGTAAGAAGGAGCGTATTTCGCGTATCATGCAGATGCACTCCAACAAGCAGAATCCCCTTGACCGCATCGAAGCCGGCGATATCGGCGCCGCTGTCGGTTTCAAGGAGATTAAGACCGGTCATACCCTCTGTGACGAACAGCATCCCATTATCCTCGAGTCGATGAAGTTCCCCGAGCCTGTCATCAGCATTGCCGTGGAGCCTCACACCCAGGCCGACATGGACAAGATGACCAATGCCCTGATGAAGCTGGTGGAAGAAGACCCCACCTTCCGCGTGAAGACCGACGAGGTCAGCGGCCAAACCGTTATCAGCGGTATGGGCGAACTCCATCTGGACATCATCATGGACCGTCTGCGCCGCGAGTTCGGTGTGGATGTCAACCAGGGTCGTCCCGAGGTGGCCTACAAGGAGGCTATCACCACTACGGTGCAGCACCACGAAATCTACAAGAAGCAGACTGGCGGTAAGGGTAAGTTCGCTGACGTGCTCTTCGAAATCGGCCCCGCCGACGAAGGCTTCGTGGGTCTGCAGTTCATCAATGAGGTGAAGGGTGGCAATATTCCGAAGGAGTATATGCCCGCCATCGAGAAAGGCTTCAAGGAGGCTATGCAGAACGGTGTTCTGGCCGGCTACCCGATGGACAGCATGAAGGTGAGAATCATCGACGGCTCGTTCCACCCCGTGGACAGCGACCAGCTGAGTTTCGAACTTTGCGCCAAGATTGGTTTCAAGGCTGCTTGCCGCAAGGCCAACCCCGTGCTGCTGGAGCCTATCATGAAGCTCGAGGTGCTGACCCCCGATGCCTATGTGGGCGATGTTACCGGCGACCTAAACCGTCGTCGCGGTATGTTGGAGAACATCACCGCAAAAGTGGGCGTCCAGGCTATCCATGCCAAGGTGCCTCTGGAGCAGATGTTCGGCTACGTCACCTCTCTGCGCACCATCACCTCGGGCCGCGCCAACTCCACGATGGAGTTCTCGCACTATGCCGAGGTGAGCCATGAGCAGCAGGATGCTATCTTAAAGAATAAAAATAATTAAAAAAAATAATAACAATGAGTCAAAGAATCAGAATCAAGCTCAAATCTTACGACCACAACCTCGTCGACAAATCGGCTGAGAAGATTGTGAAGACCGTTAAGATGACTGGCGCAGTGGTCAATGGTCCCATACCTCTGCCTACCAACAAAAAGATTTTCACGGTGAACCGCTCGACCTTCGTGAACAAGAAATCGCGTGAGCAGTTCGAACTGAGCACCTACAAGCGCCTGATGGACATCGAGATCAACGATCGTACGAAGACCATCGATGCCTTGATGAAGCTCGAGCTCCCCAGCGGCGTGGAAGTTGAAATCAAAGTGTGAATTTAATCAGCCTATGTCCAACAGATAAGCTGAATTGTCTAACAATTTAAAAGAATCCAAACTAAGAAATGTCAGGATTAATCGGAAAGAAAATTGGAATGACCAGTCTTTTTGATGCCGACGGAAAGCAGATTCCGTGCACTGTTATTGAAGCTGGTCCTTGTGTTGTCACACAAGTGAGAACGATTGAGAAAGATGGCTACGAGGCCATCCAGCTCGCTTTCGGCGAGAAGAAAGAGAGCCACACGACGAAGGCCATGAAGGGTCACTTCGCCAAGGCCAACACTACCCCCAAGCGCTACCTCGCTGAGTTCAGCCGCTTCGAGGAGGGTCACAAGAAGAAACATGGTGAGATTCTCACCGTCGAGGTGTTCCAGGAAGGCGAGTTCGTCGACGTGGTCGGTACCTCGAAAGGTAAAGGATTCCAGGGCGTTGTTACGCGTCACGGCTTCGGCGGTGTCGGCGACAAGACCCACGGTCAGCACGACCGTCTGCGTGCTCCCGGTTCAATCGGTGCTTCGTCCTACCCCTCGCGTATCTTCAAGGGTATGCGCATGGCCGGTCAGACTGGCAACCACCGCGTGAAGGTCCAGAATCTCCAGGTGGTCAAGATTATCGCTGAGAAGAACCTCATGCTGGTTAAGGGTTCCGTTCCCGGTCCCAAGGGTTCTATTGTCAAACTTGAAAGATGGAGTTAATAAGACATGGAGATTAAAGTTTATAACGTCAACGGAAGCGAAACCGGTAGAACCATCAACCTCGAGGATTCTATCTTCGCCATCGAGCCCAATGATCACGCCATCTACCTCGATGTCAAACAGTATTTGGCCGACAACCGTCAGGGTACTCATAAAGCCAAAGAGCGCAGCGAGAATGCTCACAGCACCCGCAAACTGAAACGCCAGAAAGGCACCGGCGGTGCCCGTTCGGGTGATTTGAAGAGCCCCGTGTTCGTCGGTGGCGGTACCATCTTCGGACCCAAGCCCCGCGATTATCGTTTCAAACTCAACATCAAGGTCAAACGTCTTGCCCGCCGCAGCGCCCTCAGCTACAAGGCCAGCGACAATGCCCTGACCGTGGTGGAGAACTTCACCTTCGAGGGTCCCAAGACCAAGAAGATGATCGAGGTCCTCAAGAACCTGAACCTGAACGATAAAAAGTCACTTTTTGTGCTTGAGAATCAAAATAATTTCGTATCTTTGTCTGCTAGAAACCTCAAGAACGTGAAGGTGGTAAACGTGTCGCAATTAAATACTTACGACATTGTTAACGCCTCCAATATTGTCGTTTGTGAGGGTTCAATGAGCGAAATCAACCGCGTTTTGGCGACAAAATAAGGTATGTGAGTATAACGATTTAAGAAAGTTTAACAAATGATGAACATTATAGTAAAACCGCTGATTAGTGAAAAGATGACCCGCCTCTCTGAGGCTGCGGCCAATCCTGTGCAGACCCGCATCCAGCGCAAGAAAGGCATCGCCGTCGCACCTGCTCACAACCGCTATGGTTTTGTTGTCGACAAACGCGCCAACAAGATTGAAATCAAGAATGCTGTCGAGCAGTTCTACAATGTGAAGGTCATTGACGTGAACACGATGAACTACTCCGGTAAAGTGAAGTCGCGCTACACCAAAGCCGGCTTCCTCACTGGCCGTACCAACGCCTTCAAGAAAGCCATCGTTACCTTGGCCGAGGGCGACGCCATCGATTTCTATGCAAACATTTAATCAGATTTAATAATAGTTATAGTCCACTGATAAGAGACTAAAAAGAATTAAAAAAAGAAATGGCTTTAAAGAAAATTAAACCTACGACTCCCGGTCAGCGTCACAAACTTGTTGTCACCAATGACGACATCACCGCTACCAGACCGGAGAAAAGCCTTGTTTACGGTAAACGCAAGAGCGGTGGCCGTAACAATCAGGGTAAGATGACGATGCGCTATATCGGCGGCGGTCACAAGCAGTTGTTCCGCTTCGTCGACTTCAAGCGTAACAAAGACGGTATCCCCGCTGTCGTGAAGACCATCGAGTACGACCCCAACCGCAGTTCCCGTATCGCCCTCGTGTGCTACGCTGACGGTGAGAAGAGCTACATCCTCTGCCCCCAGGGTCTGAAGGTCGGCCAGACTGTTATGTCCGGCGCCGGTGTCGCCCCCGAAGTGGGTAACACCCTTCTGCTTGCTGAGATTCCTTTCGGCACGCTGATTCATAATATCGAGCTCCGTCCCGGCCAGGGTGCCAAGATGGTGCGTTCGGCCGGTGCTTATGCCCAACTGATGTCGCGCGACGACAAGTACGCTATCATCAAGATGCCCAGCGGCGAGATGCGCATGATCCTCCAGGCCTGCCGCGCTACCGTGGGTATCGTGAGCAATCCTGAGCACAACCTCGAAGTCGGTGGTAAAGCCGGCCGCAGCCGTCACCTCGGCCGTCGTCCGCGCAACCGCGGCGTTGTCATGAACCCCGTTGACCACCCGATGGGCGGTGGTGAGGGCCGTCAGACCGGCGGACATCCCCGTTCGCGCAAGGGTATCCCGGCCAAGGGCTACAAGACTCGTGCTCCCAAGAAGCAGTCGAGCAAGTACATCGTCGAAAGAAGAAAGAAGTAACTCAGTAAAAAGAAGAAACAATGAGTCGTTCATTAAAGAAAGGTCCGTATATTTTCCACAAACTGGAAAAACGTGTAATCGAGGCACAGCAGTCCAACAAGAAGGTTACCATCAAGACATGGTCGAGAGCTTCGATGATTTCGCCCGACTTCGTGGGTCAGACTATTGCCGTGCACAATGGCAACAAGTTCATCCCCGTGTACGTCACCGAGAACATGGTGGGTCACAAGCTTGGCGAGTTCGCTCCCACCCGCATCTTCCGCGGCCATGCAGGATCTAAAGATAAAGGTAAAAAGTAAACATTAAAAGAAAATGGGACGTAGAAAACATAATAGTGCAGAAGCACGTAAAGAAGCCAACAAGACCCTTTATGTGGCAAAGTTGATGAACAATCCTACTTCGCCTCGTAAGACCCGTCTCGTCGCTGACCTCGTCCGTGGTGTCGACGTCGAGAAAGCCCTCGGTATCCTTCAGTACAATCCCAGAGAGTCCGCTCCCAAGATGCGCAAGCTCATCCTCTCGGCTGTCGCCAACTGGCAGGCCAAGAACGAGGGTGCCCGCATGGAGGACGCTCAACTGTATGTCAAGCAAATTAAGGTTGACGAAGGCCGCACGATGAAGCGCATGCGTACCGCCCCCCAGGGCCGCGGTTACCGCATCCGCAAGCGTAGCAACCACATCACCGTGATTCTCGGCAGTCGCATCGAGGATGCCCCGGTCGCCCAGGCTGAAAAAGAAGAAACTAAATAAGTAATTAATAAGAAGAAACTCAACAATGGGACAAAAAACTAACCCAATTGGAAACAGATTAGGTATCATCCGCGGATGGGATTCTAACTGGTTTGGCGGAAGAAGATTTGAACAGAAGCTCGTTGAGGACGACAAGATCCGTAAGTATCTCAACGCCCGTCTTGCCAAGGCTAGCATCTCCAAGATTTACATTGAGCGTACCCTGAAGCTGCTCACCGTCACCATCAACTCCGCTCGTCCAGGTCTAATCATCGGTCGTGCCGGTTCTGAGGTTGACAAACTCCGCGAAGAGCTCAAGAAGCTCACCGGCAAGGATGTGCAGATTAACATCAGCGAGGTGAAGCGCCCCGAGATGGACGCCGTCCTCGTGGCTCAGAACATCGCCAAGCAGATTGAAGGCCGCATCCAGTATCGTCGTGCCATCAAGAATGCCATCACCTCCACCATGCGTACTGGTGCCGAGGGTATCAAGGTCTCCATCGCCGGCCGTATCGGTGGCGCTGAGATCGCCCGCAGCGAGCATTTCAAAGAGGGTCGTACTCCTCTTCACACGCTCCGCGCCGACATCGACTATGCCAATGCCGAGGCTCACACTACCTATGGCCGCATTGGTATCAAGGTGTGGATTTGCCGTGGTGTCATCTATGGCAGACCCGAGCTCGTTCCCTCCACTGTCGGTGGACAGCAGAAAGACCATCGTGCCGGTGCTATGGGCGCAGGCCGTCGTCCGGAAGGTGCCCCCCGCCGTCGTCAGGGTGGCAGAAATAACAACAGTAAATAATTTGTAGTTTAGTCCCGCGCTAAACACGAAACAATAAGAAGAAATGTTACAACCTAAGAAAACAAGATATAGAAAGCAGCAGAAAGGCAAAATCAAAGGTAATGCCTTCCGTGGCCATGAACTCGCATTCGGTACCTTCGGTATCAAATCGCTTGAAACTTGCTTCATCACTGGCCGTCAGATTGAGGCTGCTCGTCAAGCTGTAACGCGTCACATGAAACGTGAAGGTCAGATTTGGATCCGCATCTTCCCGGACAAGCCTATTACCAAGAAGCCCAATGAGGTTCGTATGGGTAAAGGTAAGGGTGCTCCCGAGTATTTCGTCGCCCGTGTCATGCCCGGCACCATGTTGTTCGAGTGCGAGGGTGTCCCCATGGATGTTGCTAAAGAGGCTCTCCGTTTGGCCGCTCAGAAACTTCCCATCTCGACCAAATTTGTCGTCAAAAGAGACTATATCGAAGAATAATTAGAAGTCCTACAGTCATGAAGAATGAAATCGTTTTAAAAGAGCTCTCGACTGCTGAATTGAAAGAGAAACTCGAGACCGAGCGCGCCACCTATCAGAAGATGCTTCTGACCCACGCTGTCTCGCCCCTCGAGAATCCCAACAAAATTAAAGAAAGTAGAAAAAACATTGCCCGCTGCCTTACAGAGCTCCGCGCCCGCGAAATCGCCGGCAACAAGTAAGCATGGCAATTAGTAAAATCCAATTCTAAAGATGGAAAGAAATTTAAGAAAAGAAAGAATCGGTGTTGTGGTCAGCAACAAGATGGACAAATCCATTGTGATTCTCGTCGAGCGTAAGGTGAAACACCCCAAGTACGGCAAGTTCGTGAAGAAGTCCACCAAATTCATGGCCCACGACGAAAAGAACGAAGCCAACATCGGAGACACCGTCCGTATCATGGAGACCCGTCCCCTGAGCAAGAACAAATGCTGGCGCTTGGTCGAAATCGTCGAGAAGGCTAAATAACCTATCAGAAAAAATAAAGAGAAATGATACAACAAGAAACCAGAATGACAGTTGCCGACAACAGCGGCGCCAAGAGTGCCCTGTGCATCCGCGTCCTCGGTGGCACCAAGAAGCGCTACGCTTCCATTGGCGATACCATCGTCGTGGCCATCAAAGATGCACTTCCTTCCGGCAACGTGAAGAAAGGTAGCGTTTCCAAAGCAGTCGTGGTGCGCACCAAGAAAGAGATTCGTCGCAATGATGGTTCCTACATCCGCTTCGACGACAATGCCTGCGTCCTGCTCACCGCCGCCGATGAGCTCCGTGGCACCCGTATCTTCGGCCCCGTGGGTCGTGAACTGCGTGAGAAACAGTTTATGAAGATTGTCTCTCTCGCTCCCGAAGTATTGTAAACAATAAAAGAAAGAAGAGAAAATGAAATTGCACGTTAAGAAAGGGGATATGGTCCAGGTGATCGCCGGCGATGACAAAGGCAAGATCGCCAAGGTCCTGAAGGTCTATCCCGAAAAGAATCGCGCCATCGTCGAGGGTGTCAACGTGAACAAGAAGCATACCAAGCCCAACGCCAAGAACACGCAGGGCGGTATCGTCGAGCAGGAAGCTCCCATCCACATCTCCAACCTCATGGTTGTGGTTGGCAAGACCCCCACTAAGATTGGCCGTCGTGTCGATGAAAAGACTGGCAAAATAGTCCGTTATTCTAAAAAAACTGGAGAGGAGATTAAGTAATGGCATACATTCCCGCATTAAAGACCAAATACAAAGAGGAGATTCTGCCTGCTTTGATGAAAGAGTACGGCTACAAGACCGTTATGCAGGCTCCCCGCCTGAAGAAAATCACCCTGAATCAGGGTCTCGGTAAGGCCGCCATCGCTGACAAGAAAGTCATCGACAAGGGTATCGAGGAGATGACCGCCATCACCGGCCAGAAAGCCGTCGCCACCAAGTCGCGTAAAGACATCTCGAACTTCAAACTGCGTCGCGGCATGCCCATCGGCGTCCGTGTGACCCTCCGTGGCGAGCGCATGTACGAGTTTCTGGAGCGCCTTGTGACCGCTTCCATCCCCCGTATCCGCGACTTCCGCGGCATCAACGACAAGGGTTTCGATGGTAAAGGTAATTACACCTTCGGCATCGCCGAGCAGATTATCTTCCCCGAGATCGATATCGACAAAATCGACCGCATCCAGGGTATGGACATCACCTTCGTCACCTCGGCCAACACCGACAAGGAGGCCATGTCGCTGCTCAAAGAGTTCGGTTTACCGTTCAAGAATCAACAAAAATAAGCATAATGGCTAAAGAATCGATTAAAGCAAGAGAGCGCAAAAGAGCTAAAATGGTCGCTAAGTACGCTGCCAAGCGCGCTGCCCTGAAAGAAATTGTCCGCACCGGTGAACCTGAGGACGTGGAGAAGGCCGTCATCGCCCTTCAGAAACTCCCGAAGAATGCCTGCCCTATTCGTCAGCACAACCGCTGCCAGCTGACAGGCCGCCCCAAAGGCTACATGCGCCAGTTCGGTATCTCGCGTATTAACTTCCGCGAGATGGCTGTCTCTGGACTTATCCCCGGTGTTAAAAAAGCAAGTTGGTAAAATAATTTATTGGTAGCTTTGCAAGTTGGCATAACACCAATACTACAAAACTTAAAATCAAAAAATTAATATGGTAACAGATCCTATTGCAGATTACCTGACCCGCGTTCGCAACGCCATCGCCGCCAAACATCGTGTGGTCGAGATTCCTGCTTCGAAACTGAAAAAAGAGATCACCAAGATTCTCTTCGAGAAAGGCTACATCCTCAACTATAAGTTTGAGAATGAAGGCTCCCACAACCAGAGCATCAAAATCGCTCTCAAGTATCACCCCGTGACCAAACAGTCGGCCATCGCCGAGCTGAAGCGCGTCTCCAGCCCCGGTCTGCGTAAGTATGTCTCTGTCGACGAGATGCCCCGCGTCCTCAATGGTCTCGGCATCGCCATTGTGTCTACTTCCAAAGGCCTCATGACAGACAAGGAAGCCCGCACCCTCAATGTCGGTGGCGAAGTTTTATGTTACATCAGCTAATCAAGAGAGGAGATTTAGAAAATGTCAAGAATAGGTAAAATGCCCATCCACCTTCCTAAAGGTGTTGAAGTGAAGATTTCTGATGACAATGTCCTGACTGTTAAAGGTCCCCTTGGAGAACTCACCCAGAAAGTGAACCCCATGATCGAGATGAAAGTTGAAGATGGCGTGCTCCACTTCAACCGTCCCAACGACGAGCGTGAGACTAAGGCCATGCACGGCCTCTACCGCGCCCTTGCCGCCAATATGGTGAAAGGTGTCAGCGAAGGTTTCAAGACCGTTCAGGAGGTCATCGGCGTGGGTTACAAAGTCCAGGCCACCGGCAACGTTATGGAGATGGACCTCGGTTACTCCCACAAGATTTTCTTCGAGCTCGCCCCTGAAATCAAGGTCGAGACCGTCACCGAGAAAGGTAAGAACCCCATCATTACCATGACCTGCTGCGACAAGCAAATCCTTGGTCAGGCTGCAGCTAAGATTCGTTCGCTCCGCAAGCCCGAGCCCTACAAGGGTAAAGGTATCCGCTTCCAGGGCGAAGAGGTTCGCAAGAAAGCTGGTAAAGCTGCTGCTAAATAAATAGTAAGGTAAAGAGATTTGCCTAAAAAAGCCAAAAGAAAGAACAATTATGGCAACAAAAAAAGACATAAGAAGAATAAAGATTAAATTCCGCATCCGTCACAAAGTCAGCGGAACCGCTGAGATGCCCCGCCTGTCGGTTTTCAGAAGCAATAAGGAAATCTACGCTCAGGTGATTGACGATGTAAAAGGTGTGACACTGACCGCAGCCTCTTCCCTCGAGAAAGGCTTTGAAAAGAGTGGCACAAAGAGCGAAGTGGCCGCCAAGGTCGGTAAGGCTCTTGCCGAGCGCGCCATTGCCGCTGGTATCAAAACCGTTGTTTTTGACCGTAATGGTTACCTCTACCACGGCCGCGTGAAAAGCCTGGCCGACGGTGCCAGAGAAGGTGGTTTAAAATTCTAATAAGTCATGGCAGAAGTAAACATTAAAAGAGTAAAATCGAGCGAGATCGAATTCAAAGATCGTCTTGTCGCTATCAATCGCGTCACCAAGGTTACCAAAGGTGGTAGAACCTTCACCTTTGCTGCCATCGTCGTTATTGGAAATGAAAATGGTGTTGTGGGCTACGGCCTCGGTAAAGCCAAGGAGGTCCAAGCCGCCGTACAGAAAGGTATCGACGACGCCAAGAAGAACCTCATCCGTGTTCCCGTGCTGAAGGGTACCATCCCCCACGAGCAGTGCGGTAAGTACAGCGGTGCCAAAGTCTTCCTGAAACCTGCTGCCCCCGGTACCGGTGTCATCGCCGGCGGTGCCATGCGTGCCGTTCTGGAGAGCGTTGGCGTGAAGGATGTGCTTGCCAAGTGCAAGGGTTCCTCCAATCCCCACAGCGTTGTGAAGGCCACCATCAATGCCCTTCTCCAGATGAAGGATCCTTACATGGTGTCCCAGCTCCGTGGTATTTCTCTCGACAAAGTGTTTAACGGTTAATTATAGGAGGTCAAGATTATGGCAGAAAAGAAACTCAGAATCAAACAGGTCAGAAGTATCATCGGCCGTCCCGCCCGCCAGAAACGCACCATGGCCGCTCTGGGTCTGAAGCGCATCAACCACACCCGCGAGGTTGTCGCTACCCCCCAGATCATGGGTATGATTGATAAGGTTAAGCACCTCATCGCCGTCGAAGAAATTTAACCTAGTAAAATAAGAAAGGAAAGATATAATGAACTTAAGTAATCTCAAGCCCGCTGAAGGATCTATCAAGCATTCGAAACGCATCGGCCGTGGCGCCGGTTCCGGCAAAGGCGGTACCGCCACCCGCGGTAACAAAGGTGCCAAGGCCCGCTCCGGTTACCACCAGAAGGTCGGCTTCGAGGGCGGTCAGATGCCTCTCTATCGTCGCGTTCCCAAGTTCGGTTTTAAGAACATCAACCGCGTCGAGTATGTCGGCATCAACATCGATACCATCAACGCTCTTGCCGAGGCCAAAAACATCACTGACTTCAACATTGACGTGCTGAAGGAGAACGGTCTCATCTCGGGCAAGGATCGTATCAAGATCTTGGGTCGTGGCGAACTCGCCAAGGCTGTCAACGTCACTGCTCATGCCTTCTCGGCTACCGCCAAGAAAGCTATCGAGGACAAAGGCGGTATTGCTACCGTTATCGAATAAAACAATACTATTACAATGAAGCGATTAATACAGACACTTAAAAACATCTGGTCGATTGAAGACCTGCGGAAAAGAATCCTCTACACCATCGGTTTGGTGCTCATCTACCGCATCGGTTCCTATGTCGTTTTGCCGGGTGTTGACCCCTCACAGCTCTCAGTCCTCAGAAAACAGGGCTCCGAGGGTTTGATGGGCCTTCTCAACATGTTTTCGGGCGGAGCATTCTCCAATGCCTCCATCTTTGCCTTGGGTATCATGCCGTATATTACGGCATCCATCGTTATCCAGTTGTTGGTGATGGTGGTACCCAAGTTCCAGAAAATGCAGCGGGAAGGTGAAAGTGGCCGTAGAAAAATGAATCAAATCACTCGTTGGCTCACCGTTGCCGTCACGGCAGCTCAGGCTCCCGCCTATATCACCAACATGAGAATGCAGCTCGAGGCCACTCCCTATGCCCTCCATCCTTTCACGGGCGCCGAACCCTCGCTCTTCTTCTGGATTAGCAGCATTGTCATCCTGATTAGCGGTACCCTCTTTGTCATGTGGATGGGTGAGCGCATTACCGACAAAGGTGTCGGCAATGGTATATCGCTTTTGATTATGATTGGTATCATTGCTCGTCTCCCCTTCGCTCTCTCGGCCGAGTTTGCCTCGCGTTTGTCCGAAGGTGGCGGTCTGGTGATGTTCCTCTTCGAGCTTGTTGTCCTCCTTGTTGTTATCCTGCTCGTCATCCTGCTTGTCCAGGGTACCCGCAGAATCCCCGTGCAGTACGCCAAACGTATTGTCGGTAACAAGCAGTACGGTGGTGTCCGCCAGTACATCCCCATCAAGGTTAACGCAGCTGGCGTCATGCCGATCATCTTTGCCCAAGCAATCATGTTCCTGCCTATCACCTTCATGGGCTTCTCCAACAACACCGACAGCAAGTTCGCTATGGCTTTCGCTGACTACAACAGTTTCTGGTACAACCTGGTGTTCTTTATCCTTGTTGTGGTGTTCACCTACTTCTACACCGCCATCGCCATCAACCCCAACCAGATGGCCGATGACATGAAGAAGAACGGCGGGTTCATCCCCGGTGTCAAGCCCGGTAAGAAGACTGCCGAGTACCTCGAGGGTATACTCTCCAAGATTACCCTTCCGGGCTCTGTCTTCCTCGCCATTGTGGCCATCATGCCGGCCATCATCCGCCTCTTCGGTGTCAACACCCAGTTTGCTCAGTTCTATGGCGGCACCTCGCTGCTCATCCTTGTCGGTGTCGTCCTCGACACCCTCCAGCAGGTCGAGAGCCACCTTCTGATGCGTCACTACGACGGTCTCACCAAGACTGGCCGTATCAAGGGCCGCACCTCGATGTCCATCCAGGCTTAAACAAAAAACATCTACGGAAAAGAATGATTCTGCTCAAGACTAAAGAAGAAATCGAGCTCATACGTGATGCCGGCCGCCTCCTCGGGAAAACTCTCGCGGAGGTGGGCCGTCACATCCGTCCAGGTGTGACCACGGCATTCCTCGACCAGATAGGCGAGCAGATTATCCGCGACAATGGCGCCAAGCCCCTTTGCAAAGGCTTCGAGGGTTTTCCTTCGGCTTTCTGCATCTCGGTCAACGATGTCGTTGTCCATGGCATCCCCGGCGACCTCTTCATCAAGGAGGGCGACAATGTCTCTCTCGATTGTGTCATCGAGCTCAACGGTTATGTGGCCGACTCGGCCTACACTTTCACCGTTGGCGAGGTCTCTCCCGAGATGAAGCGCCTCCTCAAGGTTACCCGCGAATCCCTCTTCATCGGCCTCGACAAGTGCAAGGCTGGCAATAGGGTAGGGGACATCGGCCATGCCGTTCAGATGCATTGTGAGAAGAACGGCTACTCCGTCGTTCGCGAGCTCTGTGGCCACGGCGTGGGATTCAAGATGCACGAGTCCCCCAACGTGCCCAACTATGGTGTTCCCGGCACCGGCCCCCTCCTCAAGGAGGGCATGGTCATTGCTGTCGAACCCATGGTGTGCATGGGCTCCAAGAACGTCAAGTTCTCCTCGGAAGACGGTTGGACCTGCCGCACCCGCGATGGCAAGCCCGCGGCTCACTTCGAGCACACGGTGGCCATCACCGCCAACGGACCGGATATTCTCACAACCTTCGAATTTATCGAAAACAACTAAACACAAACGGTAAGTAATAACAATTCAATGGCAAAACAAGCATCCATACAATTAGACGGAACCGTTGTCGAATCCCTTGGCAACGCTATGTTCCGCGTCGAATTGGAAAACGGACACCAAATCATTGCCCACATCTCCGGCAAAATGCGCATGCACTACATCAAGATTCTGCCCGGCGACAAGGTGCAGATTGAGATGTCCCCCTATGACCTCTCGAAAGGCCGCATCACTTACCGCCACAAGTAGGCCGCACGCCTGCCAAAAAGAACAAGAAGTATCAACAAGATTAATAATTACACAAAATGAAAGTTAGAGTTTCAGTCAAGAAAAGATCGCCCGAATGCAAAGTGGTCCGCCGCCACGGGGTTGTCTATGTTATCAACAAGAAAAATCCTAAATTCAAACAAAGACAAGGATAATTAAAAAAACAATAAAAAGAATCTATGGCACGTATTGCAGGTATTGACTTACCCAAGAACAAAAGAGGAGAGATAGGTCTGACCTATATCTTCGGAATCGGACGTAGCACCGCCAAAGAGATTCTGGCCAAGGCCGGTATCGACGAGGGCAAGAAGGTGCAGGATTGGACCGACGACGAGCAGAACACCCTCCGTAACATCATCAACGATGAGTACAAAGTCGAAGGCGCCCTCCGCTCCGAAGTCCAGATGAACATCAAGCGACTGATGGATATTGGCTGCTATCGCGGCATCCGTCACCGTCTGGGTCTGCCCCTCCGTGGTCAGAGCACCAAGAACAACGCCCGTACTCGTAAGGGTAAGAAGAAAACAATCGCTAACAAGAAGAAAGCTACCAAGTAAGTAATGGTTGTAGCGCCCCAATCGCGGATTAGAATGTGACCTCAGGAGCGGTTGGTAGTAAGAAACAAAGTAAATCAAGCAAAAACAAAATGGCAAAAACTTCAAAACCGACTAAAAAAAGAGTCGTAAAAGTTGAACCTCAGGGAAGAGCATGCATCTTTGCATCCTTCAACAACGTCATCGTCTCGTTGACGAACAACGCCGGTCAAGTGATTTCTTGGTCGTCTGCTGGAAAAATGGGCTTCCGCGGATCGAAGAAAAACACTCCGTACGCCGCTCAGATGGCTGCGGAAGATTGCGGCAAAGTTGCTTATGATTTGGGCCTAAGAAAAGTGAAGGTCTTTGTCAAAGGACCTGGTCAAGGACGTGAATCTGCAATCCGCGCAATCAACACCTGCGGTATCGAGGTTATGGAAATCACCGACATCACCCCGCTGCCTCACAATGGTTGCCGTCCCCCCAAACGTCGTCGTGTGTAATTATTAATCTTAAAAGAAAAAAAGAACAATGGCAAGATACACTGGTCCGAAGACCAAAATCGCAAGAAAGTTCCACGAGCCTATCTATGGCCCGGACAAGAGCTACGAGAAAAAACCCTACGCCCCTGGTATGCACGGCCAGAACCGCCGTCGCAGCAAGACCTCTGAGTACGGCATCCAGCTCAACGAGAAACAGAAAGCCAAATATACCTATGGCATTCTCGAGCGCCAGTTCCGTAAACTCTATGCCGAGGCTTCGCGCCGTGGTGGCATCACCGGTGAAGAGCTGATGAAACTCATCGAGGCCCGCCTCGACAATGTGGTCTACCGTCTCGGCATCGCCCGCAGCCGCGCTCAGGCCCGCCAGCTCGTCTCCCACCGCCACATCGCCGTCAACGGCAATGTCGTCAATGTCCCCTCCTATTCTTTGAAAGAAGGCGATGTCGTCTCCGTTCGCGAGCGCAGCAAATCGCTCGAGATTATCAACGATGCCCTCGCCTCGCGTGCCAACAACTATCCTTGGCTCGAATGGGACGGCGCCAGCATGAGCGGTAAGTTTGTCAACTTCCCCCAGCGCTCCGACATCCCCGAGACCATCAACGAGCAGCTCATCGTTGACCTCTACTCCAAGTAATAGTTCACAGGACGTCAGTCTGAGTCTTGACTTAGACATCAACCCAATCAAAGAAAGAAAGGATAAAAAATGGCAATATTATCATTCCAAAAACCCGATAAGGTGGTCATGCTGGAAGCCGACGACTTCCGCGGCACGTTCGAATTCCGTCCGCTGGAGCCCGGTTACGGCACAACCATCGGCAACGCTTTGCGTCGCGTCCTTCTCTCTTCGCTCGAAGGCTATGCTATCACATCTGTCCAGATTGATGGCGTCGACCATGAATTCTCCTCGCTCCCTGGAGTTGTCGAGGACATGACCGACATTATCCTGCGCTTGAAGCAGATACGCTTCCGCCGTCAGCTGGAGGATTACGACCACGAGAAGCTCACCTTCACGGTCAAAAATCAGACAGTCTTCAAAGCCGGTGACCTCAACAGCAACCTCAACGGATTCCAGGTCCTCAACCCCGACCTTGAAATCTGCCATATGGAAGCTTCCACCGAGCTCCGCATCACCCTGTCCATCGACAAGGGCCGCGGCTACGTCCCCGCCGACGAGAACAAGAAAGCCACCGACCCCATCGGTGTCATCGCCATCGACTCCATCCATACCCCCATCAAGAAGGTCATGTATGCCGTTGACGACTACCGCGTCGAGCAGCGCACCGACTATGAGAAGCTGACGTTCGATATCGAGACCGACGGCTCCATCCATCCGAAGGAAGCCCTCAAAGAGGCCGCCACTATCCTCATCCAGCACTTCATGCTCTTCTCCGACGAGCGCATCACCCTCGATGTTGAGACCAAGCCCGTCCAGGATGAATTCGATGAGTCCACGGCCCACACCCGTCAGCTCCTCAAGACCAAGCTCATCGACCTCGACCTCTCCGTCCGCGCACTCAACTGCCTCAAGGCCGCCGAAGTCGAAACCCTCGGTGATCTGGTGTCCTTCAACAAGGCCGATCTGCTCAAGTTCCGCAACTTCGGCAAAAAATCGCTTACCGAGCTCGAGAACCTCGTCGCTTCGAAGAACCTCGAATTCGGCATGAATGTTTCAAAGTATAAACTTGATAAAGAATAAGAAAAGAATATGAGACACGGTTGCAAAGTAAATCATCTGTCAAGAACCCACGCCCATCGCGTGGCTATGCTCTCCAACATGGCAACCTCGCTTATCATGCATAAGCGCATCGAGACCACTGTTGCCAAGGCCAAAGCCCTCCGCGTGTATGTCGAGCCGCTCATCAGCCGCTCCAAAGAGGACTCCACCCACAACCGCCGTATCGTCTTCAGCTACCTCCACAGCAAAGAGGCCGTCAACGAACTCTTCCGCGAAGTGTCGCAGAAGGTCGCTGGTCGCCCCGGTGGCTACACCCGCATCCTGAAGACCGGCATCCGTCATGGCGACAACTCCGAGATGGCTATCATCGAGCTCGTCGACTACAACGAGAACATGCTCAAGGACACCACCAAGAAGGCTGCCAAGAGCACCCGCCGTAGCCGCGCCAAGAAAGCCGAGGCCGCTCCCGTCGCCGAGGCTCCCGTGGCCGAAGAGGCTCCCAAGGCTGAGTAAAGAAATAAAAATACTCTCCGACAACAAACGGCATCTTCCCTCTCCAAGGGGAGTTGCCGTTTTTTTTTTGAAAAAAAATGCACCCCTGTGTAACATTTTCCCCAAAAACCTTGTATTTATATATGTGAGGTTTTCGAAAAAAAGAATTTTTTTTAAGCCGGAGTATGCCCATCACTGAACAGGACCCGCAGCGAGAGCTCTTCCTCGCCCTCCTCCAGCGCCAACGGAGCGTCATCTGGAAGCTGTGCCTGCGCCACGAGCACGACGACCGCCGTGCCGCCGCCGACCTCGTGCAGGAGGCCGCGCAGGCCCTCTGGCGCTATAGAGGTTCCCTGCGGCTCGACAGCACTCCGCGGCAGGAGCGCCGCTGGGTCGCCTGGCGTGTCCGCGCCATCCTCTATGAGCACGACTGCCGCCAGCGCCGCAATCTCCTCGTTCTGGGCCAACCTTACGAAGGGAGCGAGGAGTCCTCCGTCGACGACGACCTCACCTTCGCCGCCCTCCTCGCCACCCTTCCCCACGCCGACCGCCAGCTCGTCGACCTCCGCCTCGCCGGCTACTCCGACCGCGAGATTGGCGACCGTCTGGGAATCACGGCTGCCGCCGTGCGTGTCCGCATGTTCCGCCTTGTGCGCCGCCTTCGCCGAGTGGTCGCACGCGAGGAGCAAGCCGTCAATCGCCTTTCCCGACGACAATGAATATTAATCATAAAAAAAACATAAAACCCTATGAAAGACAAAGACCTTACTTTGATGCTGCACCTCGACAGCCCCTCGCGGGAGCCTGCCTCCCCCGAGGCCGCCGAGGCCATCCGTGTCGCCGCCCTCC
The DNA here is from genome assembly GCA_045222295.1 of Bacteroidales bacterium. Taxonomy (GTDB): domain Bacteria; phylum Bacteroidota; class Bacteroidia; order Bacteroidales; family P3; genus Colimorpha. The sequence goes on from JBGUXP010000006.1 coordinate 262,395, forward strand.
GTGGCTTCGCCCCCTGGGCCGTGCGTCATAGTCGCGTCGCCGCCCTGCGGCGCTATGCCTGTGCCACCGTCCTTTCCCTGCTGCTCTGCCTTGGCGTCGTCCGTGCCATGGCGGGTGTCCTCCCCATGATTTCCAGCGACGGCACCCCGCAGGCCGTTGCCGTCGGTGAAATAAACTATCTCCTGTCATGCTGAAACGACGTCTCATACCTCTGTTGATAGCCTTGGTGCCTCCTTTTGTGGTGCTGGCGGTGCTGCTCGCCCAGCGCAGCATTCCTGCCGCCGAGGCCAGCGATCTCTACCGACGGTATGAGCACAGCGAGCACATCAGCGCCACCTTCATCAAGGACTTCCCCATCGACGACACCCTCCGCCTCGACGTCACCCTGCTGCAGGCCACCGACTCCGCCGGCTGGGAGGCCCTCCGCAGAGACTTTAATGTTCCCACACTGCCGGAGCACTTCCTGGCATTGATAGAAGACAAGGATGATAATGTGATGTCCTATAAGGCTTCGTCCGACTACAGAGACTTCTTTGAAGACATGGGAATTAAAAAAGAGTACATTATTGCCATATCATGCGTAAAACACAACATAGGTGTATTCCATACCATTACGGAATCTCAGCAAAAAGCAGTATTGCAAAACAATTATAAAAAATCTTTAAAACTTAAAAAATAGTCATTATGAAAAGAACAATCAAAACAATCGCTCTATGTGCGGTCTTGGGCTTCAGTGCAGTCGGATGCCAGAAAGAAGAACACATGAAGAATATCAATGTTGTCGCTGCAGACGAAACCTCTCGTACGGTGGTTTATTCCATAGACGGGCAGAGCTATCGCATCGAACTTAAAGGAGACGAAGCCTGGCATGCCTTCCTTGAAAGGATGGCGATAATGGCGATGGATGGCTATGAGGTGGTCTTTTGGAACGAAAACCAAGTTCAGCAAGGTATTCCGTCAAAAGATGTTGTGACCTACACCACTGCCGACGAAAAAGATGCCATATCATGGTGCAATAGCATGTTTGATGCAGGCTACAAGGTGAGTATGACTTATGATACTACCAATCATGTGTTCGTGTGCATCGCCATCAAGTGAATTATTAACCAATCCCCAAACGCCATGAAAATCATCCATCTTAGCCCCCGGCGATAACTGGTGCGCCGTCGCTCAGGGGGCAAAAAAGAGGGAGCCCCGAGAGGGAAGAGTGTCTCCAAGGGCCCAATCCGCAAGCCACTCTCTCCCTCCTTCCGCAGGCTCCGCAAGGCATAGAACTTTTGCATGCCGAAAACAAAGATGGCGCTTAAAAAATTATTATAAATAACATTTAAACATAAAAGAATGAGCAAAAGAAAATTCTTTATAGTATTATTTGCACTGCAACTTGGATTTATGTCAGCAGAGGCACAGTTGTTAATAAAACAGGACGGTCGTGTGTATGTCGGTCCCACTGCGCAGACGGACGACGACTTAGGAGGTGTTCTTTCAATGTCCATACAAGGACGCAAAAGTGGACATGCGGGTTCAAAATTAGGCTTTGGAGATTTTGGACTCTATAATTACTACGGATGGAACGTCTTTGTAGGCGAATATGATACGATTGACAGCGATATGCTTTGGCTACACGGGAAAAATGGGTTCAAGCTAACGAGAAGCAACGGTGGGGTTGTTGTGATGGAATGGCCGTTGATGGACAGATAATCGACAGTAAACGGATGATATTAACCAAGTAAACAAAGAAATTTATGAAAAAAGTATTACTCATTGGCATTGCCCTTTTGGGGGTGTCTTTAGTGTCCCATGGGCAGGATACAAATGCCTACCAATCGTTCTTCGGACGAGAGTCGACGGTTTGGAATGGAGTGACAGAGTCTTATGATACGGATTTGGAAAACCATGTTCTCCAGGTCGCTTATGACACTGTTTTTGACGGTAAAGAATACAAAAAAATGCAATATTCCCATAATGGATATCGGACCCCAAGATACGACTTCTTCCTCCGCGAGGATACCATGACGGGAAGGCTCTGGTGCCGTTACACTGATGAAGATGAGGATTTTATCATTGTCGACATGTCGTTGTCGGTAGGCGACAGCATCTATTTGCACAATATGACACAGCGTATGCAGGGGATTCATCTGGAAATTGTCCAGCGTGTTGATACTGTTGATTCTAAAAAAATAATCGCCTTGAGTGGAGATGGATTCTACCGCACTCCAGTATTCGTCGAAGGGGTTGGATGCTCCAATCTGTTGGACTACACCCGCTATGATTTTAATATTGGGAGTGAGATTATCTGTTGCCACAAAGACGACAGTCTTGTCTACCACAACACCCGATACGCTGACCGAGAGGAAGGATGCGTGATTAAACATGTTGGAATTGGCGAGATTGAAGAAGAAGAAGCCCGTGTCTCGGTATTCCCCAATCCTTGCAGTGATTGGGTGATTGTAGATGGCGGCGGTGTCGAATCTATTCAAATTTACAACATGCAGGGCTGCCTAATAAAGACATCTACAGGCCAGCGGAAACATATTGATGTGTCAATGCTTCCGAGTGGCTCCTACTTCCTGAACATTATCTCTAAAGGTTCTGTCGTCTATAAGAAAATAATAAAACAGTGATATGTTGGCAATGGACATATCAATAATGGTTTTCAGAACAACCGCTGCATTCAAAAAACAACATATACGCAAAATGCCTATGAGACAGGTAACTATATCTCTGCGGGATACAACATCTGCATTCCTCCCTATGGAAAAGTTAAGGTCTCAAATGGTGCTCGCGTCGTTTTCGATGGAGAAGGAGATGTTTTTCTGAAAAATGGAATTGAGGTTGAGATGGGTTCGTCTCTGGAAATAAGGTGAATAAAAAATGGAAATATGAAAAAGTATAGTTTTGTTATCCTGGCCATGCTGTTGGCGCTGAACTTCGTGGCCTGCGAAAAGGAGGAGGAGAAGACCGGCAACCCTACCGGAGAATCCCAATTTCAGACACTTGTTGGAACGAAGTGGTATTGCCATCAAGTGAATTATTAACCAATTCCAAAACGCCATGAAAATCATCCATCTCAGCCCCCGGCGATAACCGGTGCGCCGTCGCTCAGGGGGCAAAAAAGAGGGAGCCCCGAGAGGGAAGAGTGTCTCCAGGGGTCCAATCCACAAGCCACTCTCTCCCTCCTTCCGCAGGCTCCGCAAGGCATAGAACATTGCCATGCCTTCAACAGGCATAACGCAGCACAAACGATTCTATTGTGTGGCTATCACACAGCACCGCAACATTTAACAAAACACACAACTCCACAACATTTAACAAAAACATAACTTTAAAAAATTAGAACCATGAAAAAAAGCTTTTTAATTGTCGGCGCTATCGCCCTCTTCGTCACCCTCGGAATCATCGTTGCCTGCAACAAGGAGAATAGTCAGGCAGGACTTGACGATAATTATCCTGCATTGAAAGGAACTCCTTATGACACCAGTCAGTTGAGAACGCTTCTCGAAGTCGTTTGGCATCACTGCGATTCAGCTTATCACGCTGATAGTAGTTATTTCCTTTACAGATGCTCCCAAAATGACACGGCTGGGTTCCTTCAGATGACACATATTCCACCTAAGGTGATAGTTGATATTGCGTATGAGGCGAACTTAATGTATCAGGATTTCTTTGCCAGCAGTCCCAGCATATCTTTTGATACTACACCTTGCTTGTCTTGTATTTTGGAGGCTCTTCCTGCTATAGGAACAGCAATGGTGAATCACTACGATATCATCAATCAAATCAAAACCTACGAACCCTCTTTTGTTGATACGGTCTTGTGCTTGGAAAATCCTAGTGTAAACTCATGCGATTACAAGTGTCTTCCTGCATTGATCAATCATTCTTTTGTGCGGTATATGTGCTGTTTGTTTAAATGTGCACTACAGCATCATATAGACATAAATACGGCCTATTTGGTAAAATTGTCGGGAGGCACTTATATTCCTCCGCAACAATAAAGAGGAAACATTAACTTTATAATATTAATAATAATTTAATAATAATCCCTATGAAAAAGTTTAGTTTTATTATCCTGGCCATGGCGTTTGCCATGACAATGGTCTCCTGCGAAAAGGAGGACGAGAAGACCGGCAACGCCACGGGCGGGTCGGAGGTGGTGGATCAAGTGTCCCTCGCGGGGACAACATGGACTGTCCGTATGGAGCATGATTATCCGCAAATCGGCCACCATAGCGTGATCGACTATTTTATGTGTTTTGAGACCGATTCCAATTTAACACAAAAGTTGTACGTTATCGAGATGAATGGAGTGCAATCTAACGATTCCCTTATTTTCCATACAACTTATGTTTTCGACGGGGAAGACGGCAATTTCATAAACACAGAGGGAGGACACTCGCTGTTCCATTACGATTCGCAGAGCCATACTCTCATTGCCATTGACTCCGATGATCCATCGTATTCGCAAGTCCTTCACCAGGTGGAATGAGGCCTTCTGGTGCCGATAATCCAACGGCCCCATAACCTTGCGCCCCGCCGGGATACCCCGGCGGGGCTTTTTTTGTCTCATCTCGATTTCTCCCTTGCACCGCATAGCCTCGAAAGCCTTACCAACCCCCTGTCATCTCCCTACCAACTCCTACCACGGTAGGTGATGGTAGGGCGTTTTTATGCCCCCAAATGCTCTTTTAACTTTTTTTCGCTTGACAGCGGACAGGTTCCGGATTATATTATGTGTGTCGAATTTTTAAAAACAACATATTATGGCAAAGCAAAGATTTGGAATCAACGACGCCTACCGTGGGACGGTGGGGACGGTCATCGGGTATGAGTGGCGCGGCAAGTGGTGCCTGCGCGCACGACCGCTGCGGGTGCGCAACCCACGGACGGAGAAGCAGCAGAGCAACCGCATGGTCTTCAAGCAGGCGGTGGCCCTGGCGGGGACCATGAAGCTGGCCCTCCGCAAGGGTCTGCACAACGTGTCTATGGGTCTGCACATCACCGAGTGCAACCTCTTCGTCAAGAGGAACAAGGGGTGCTTCTCGCTGGACGAGAGCGGGAGGATGCCGGCTGGAAGCCGGCGGTCCAAGGGAGAGGAGCAGGGACAACGGATGTTGGTGGACTGGGAGAGGCTGATCATCAGCGAAGGTAGCGTGGCGGTGCCGGAGTTCGCGGTGCCGGAACCCGGCCTGCTCTCTTCTACACACTCCTCAGTCAGCCCTGGAAGGGCTGCCAGCTCCCCTAACTTTGCTCCACTTCGGTCGCAGGCCGTGTCTCCTTCGGAGCCAGGCAGAGGGGAGCAGCCAGTTAGTAACATCGCTGGCAGTAACGGTGACGGCGGCAGCAGCAGCTCCTCCCCTAAGTTAGGGGAGGGGGACCGCCGCGTAGCGGTGGTGGAGGAGTGTGTCAGGAACGAAAGATATATTACCTTTCCCTTCTCGCCTTGCGGCGAGGGGGAGAAGGCTTGTGGGGACGATGAGGTGTATGTCTACGCCTATTGTCCCGAGGCTGCGGAGGGTGTGCTGAGTGCACCGGCATGGCGGAGGGGCGGCAGCGTGCGGCTGACGCTGCCCGAGCGCTGGCAGGGCAAGGAGGTGCATTTCTACGGCTTCGCGGTGGACCTGGACGGAGAGGCCAGCGAGACTGTCTATATCGGGGTTATGGAAAGGACCGAGGTACGCAATGAAGCTCACGAGGAGCGCCGGGAGGAGACGGCTGGCGCGGGAGAAGACCTCTCTGTTGCGGCGCAGCGTGCCGGGTTGCTTCAATGGCGGTGGGTGTCAGATGTCTCATGGGGAGTGCTCCCCGAAATGAATGATTTCGGGTGATTTTTTCCGTGGTGTGAGATTTTTTTTGTAATTTTGCGACTCATTTCGAAAGGAATAATTGTTTAATTAATCAATATAAGTAGTTATGAGTCAGATTATAGGAATCAAGGGCCGTCAGATTCTCGACAGTCGCGGAAACCCCACAGTTGAAGTCGATGTGTATACCGACCAGGGCGCCATGGGCCGCGCCGCCGTTCCGAGCGGTGCCTCCACGGGCGTGCACGAGGCTTGCGAGCTTCGCGATGGCGACAAGAGCTTGTTCCTCGGCAAAAGCGTGATGCAGGCCGTGAACAATGTGAACACTGTTTTGAACGACGAGTTGCAGGGCATGTTTGTCAGCGAGCAGAAAGCCCTCGACATGAAGATGATAGAACTTGACGGCACAGAGAACAAGAGCCGTCTGGGTGCCAATGCCATTCTGGGTGTCTCGCTGGCCGCCGCCAAGGCTGCCGCGCAGGAGACGGGCCAGGAGCTCTACCGCTACCTTGGCGGTGTGGGCGGCTACACGTTGCCCATCCCCATGATGAACATCCTCAACGGCGGTTCGCATGCCGACAACAGCATCGACTTCCAGGAGTTCATGATTATGCCCGTGGGTGCCCCCACCTTCAGCGAAGCATTGCGCATGGGTGCCGAGGTGTTCCACAACCTCCGCTCCGTGCTCAAGGCCAAAGGCCTCAGCACCAATGTGGGCGACGAGGGCGGCTTCGCTCCCAACCTGGGCAGCAACGAGGAGGCCCTGATGTGCATCCTCCAGGCCATCGAGAAGGCCGGCTACCGTCCCGGCGAGGATGTCTTCATCGGACTGGATGCCGCGGCCTCGGAGTTCTACAATGCTGAGGAGAATATGTACGAGCTCAAGTGGAGCACCGGCGAGAAGCTTACTCCCAGCCAGATGAGCGATTTCTGGGCCGACTGGGTGAAGCGCTACCCCATCCTCAGCATCGAGGACGGTATGGCCGAGGACGACTGGGACGGCTGGAAGCTGCACACCGACACCATCGGCGACCGCTGCCAGCTGGTGGGCGACGATCTCTTCGTTACCAACGTGAGCCGTCTGAAGATGGGTCTTGAGAAGAAGGTGGCTAACTCCATCCTTATCAAGCTCAACCAGATTGGTACTCTCACCGAGACCATCGATGCCGTGAACCTGGCCATGCGCAACCAGTATACCGCCATCATCAGCCACCGTAGTGGCGAGACCGAGGATACCACCATCGCCGATCTCGTGGTGGCCATGAATGCCGGTCTCATCAAGACGGGCAGCGCCAGCCGCACTGACCGCATCTGCAAGTACAATCAACTGATGCGCATCGAGGAGAGCCTTGGAGACGAAGCTTACTACCTTGGCAAGGACTTCAAATTTCTGAAGAAATAGATTCTATAATATTGAGATAGTTATTATAGCGTTCTTTGCTGATAAGGCCGTCTTCGACGGCCTTTTTTATTGCGCAGCCGGGTTCGTGGCGGTGGGTGCAGTTGGCGAAGCGGCAGTCGTGTAGGTGTGCGCGCATTTCGGGGAAGAAATGGGAGAGTTCCTGCTCGGTGAAGTCCACCATGCCGAACTCCTTGATGCCGGGGGTGTCAATGAGATATGTTTGGGGGAGCGAAAGGGAGTGAGAGGGAGTGAGAGGGGGTGAAAGGTGGACGGGGAAGATTTCGGCGAAGGTGGTGGTATGCGTGCCTTTAAGGCTCCAGTCGGAGAGTTCGCCAGTGCGGAGGGCGAGCCCTGGGCAGAGGGCGTTGAGGAGGGCACTTTTGCCTACGCCCGAATGTCCGGAGAAGAGGACGGTCTTGCCGGCAATCATCTCTTTGAGCTCGTCGAGGCCGTCGCCACGGAGGGCGGAGACCTCGAGGACTGGATAGCCGGCGTTAACGTAGATGGCTTTTATTTCGTTGTGGAACTCCCATAGCTCCTCATCGTAGAGGTCCACCTTGTTGAAGACAAGTGCTGCCGGGATGTGGTAGGCCTCGGCAGTGACCAGCAGGCGGTCGATGAAGCCTGTGGATGTGCGCGGGAGACCGAGAGTGGCAACGATACAAAGTCGGTCGATATTGGCGGCGATGACGTGGGTCTGCTTGGAGAGTTTGGTGGCGCGGCGGACGATGTAGTTGCGGCGGTCGTGGACATCGACGATGACGCCGGAGCCGTCGTCCTGAGGCACGAAGTCCACGATGTCGCCTACAGCCACAGGGTTGGTCTGTTTGTTTCCGCGGAGACGGTAGTTGCCACGGAGACGGCAGTCGATTGGTTCAGTGTTTAGTGTTAAGTGTTTAGTGTTAAATAGGCTGTCGCAGGATTGCGTAGCATCACTAATCACTGAACACTGATCACTGAACACTAGCACACGGTACCAGCTGCCGGTTGTCCTTATGACCAGTCCTTCTTGCATGGAACGAAAGTGCAAAAATACGAATATTTTTCCATTTGGCAAAAAATGTGTATTTTTGCAACCGTTTTATGAAGCGGATATTGATATTCATGGCACTGTTGACGACAGTGTTAGTGGTGTCGGGACAGCCCTATTGGAACAATCTTGAGGTGTACCGGTTAAACAAGGTGCAGCCCCACGACCGCATTATACCCGACAGCCGACACGGTTTCATTGGACGTCAGTGGCGTATGAGCCTCAATGGCACTTGGAAGTTCGCCTACTTTGATGCGCCGGCAAAAGCCACCCTCAACCCCTCCCGGTGGGATAGTATTCAGGTTCCCGGAAATGTTGAGTTGCAGGGTTATGGTGTGCCTGTGTATGTAAATATGAAAAATGAGTTCCCAAGTAACCCACCTTACGCCCCCATCGACTATAATCCCACTTATGTCTACTCCCGCACCTTCACCTTTCCTGATCATTGGCAGGGTCGACGCACAATCATCAAGTTCGGCGCTGTTAAGTCGGCCATGTACCTCTATGTCAACGGTTGCGAGGTGGGCTATAGCGAGGACTCAAAGACCCCGGCGGAGTGGGACGTCACCAAGTACCTCCACGAGGGGAAGAACGACCTTAAGGTTAAGGTGCTGCGGTGGTGCGATGGCAGCTACCTCGAGTGTCAGGACATGTGGCGCATGAGTGGCATCACGCGCGACGTGGAACTCTATTCTGTGCCCAAAACATACATCACCGACATTAAGGTTCTTGCCGACCTCGACACCTCCGATTGGACTACGGGTCTGTTGGACGTGATGGTCGACCTCAATCGCGAGGTGAGTGGCGGACGGGTGGAAGTGACATGCGGTGGCATTGAGATGGGTCATCTGCTAAAGAACAAGGACTGGTTCGTGGATTTCCAGATGAGGCTCCATGGTGTCCGCCCCTGGAACGACAGCACCCCTGTGCTCTACAATCTCACCATACGCCTTCTCGATGCCTCGGGCCATGAGACCGAGAGCATCACAAAAAAGATAGGTTTCCGCCACATCGATATCATGGGCGGCCAGTTGTGCCTCAACGGCATGCCCATGGAGATCCGCGGTGTCAATCGTCATGAGCACAGCATGTACGGCGGTCATTACGTCACCCCCGACGAGATGCGCGATGACATCAGCTTGATGAAGGAGATGGGCATCAACGCCGTGCGCACCAGCCACTATCCCAATGACGAACTCTGGTACGACCTCTGCGACTCCGCCGGCATCTATGTTTGGGACGAAGCCAATGTCGAAAGCCATGCCCAAGGCTACGGCGAGAATTCCTTGGCCAAGAAGAAGGAATGGCTCAACCCCATCTTGGACCGCATCTACAACATGTACAAGCGCGACCGCAACCACCCCTGTGTCATCGCCTGGAGCCTCGGCAACGAATGCGGCAACGGCTATTGCATGAAGGAGGCTTACCGCTTCCTCAAAGGAAAGGACAACACGCGCCCTGTGGTCTACGAGCGTGCCGAGTTGGATTGCAATACCGACATCGTCGGCATCATGTATCCCTCCGTGGAGTTTCTTTCGGAATATGCCCGTAACCCCAAGAACAAACGGCCTTACATCATTGCCGAATACTGCCACGCCATGGGCAACTCGATGGGAGGTTTCAAAGACTACTGGGACACCATCGACAAATATCCCCAGCTGCAGGGCGGCTTTATCTGGGACTGGATCGACCAAGCTTTCCAGAAAGATGGTTATTGGGCCGCTGGTGGCGATTTCGGCGCGTTGCCCGGCATCAAGGACGACGACGCTTTCTGTGCCAACGGAATCCTCGCCGCCGACCGCACCCCGCACCCCCATGCCAACGAAGTGGAGGCCGTCTATACATGTGGCAGCGGCAACGTGCCCGACGACACAGTACACCGCTACCTCTACCGTTGGATGACAGGACCGGCAGAGCACTACAGCATCGACCGCGACAAACACCATGTGACCATCAGTGGCAAGGACTTCTGCGTGTCTGTCAGCGCCGTCGACGGAAGCATTACTTCCTACATCTTCGACGGCCACGAGCTGCTGGCCCGTCCGCTGCGGTGGAACTTCTGGCGTCCGCCGACCGAGAACGACCTCGTCGACATCAATGGCGCTCGCGCCTGGCAAGGGCTCGACCGGCTGAAGGCCGAGATGCTCAGCGTCTCCACAGGCCGTGCCGAGGTGCAGATGCTGTTGCGCCTCTCCACCCCTGACGGAGCCTCCATACGTCTGAAGCAGATTATCGTGGCCGACGAACAGGGCAACCTGCAGCTGAACTACATGGTGGTGCCTGGCGGGCAATTCCACACGCTCCCCAAACTGGGTCTCCAGTTCGGCCTAGACAGTTCCTACACCGCCTGCACCTTCTATGGCAACATCCACGAGACCTACCCCGACCGCCGCGAGGCACAGCGTGTGAGCACATGGTACAAGAGCCTCGAAGAACTCAGCACACCTCAGTATGTGGTGCCCGAAGAGCAGGGCAACCACGAGGCTCGCTGGGTACGCTTCAAGGGCGACGGCCCCGACATCACCTTCGCCCGTAATGACAAGTGGCTTGTGCCACTGAACTTCAGCGTACGCCGCTACAGCGACAGCGTCCTCACCGCTACCCGCCGCTGGCGCGACGTGGGAGAGGCTGACCCCTACTACACGGTCTGCATCGACCACCGGGTGGCGCCCCTCGGCACCGCCACTTGCGGCCCCGGCGTGGCCGAACGCCACACCATCAGTGGCGACAGCATCTACTGCTACAGCTTTATTGTGATGCCTGGCCCTCCTGCCGACATCGCCGATGGTCTCCGCGCCTTTAGCTATGCTGTTCACCCCGACCTGCAGCAGATGCCCTCCGACGACAAGGGCTCAACCCTCAAAGTGGCGGCTGTGGTTTGCAACGCTGAGCCTGCCAAGCAGTATTCCGACGGCTTCCCGCAGGTGCTCGCCGACGGTCGCCGCGCCATCCCTGGCGACTATCACCACGGCTGGGCGGGCTTCGAAGGCCCCGACACCGTGGAGATGACGCTGACGCTTGAGGAATACGCCACCCTCGGCGAGATTGCCGTGGGTGCCTGCCACAGTCCCAGCGACTGGGTAGTGAAGCCTCTCGACGTGCAGGCCTCCTGGAGCATCGATGGCAAGAATTGGAGCTCGTGGCAGAGCCTCGACGTGCAGAATCCGCCCGCCAACCTCTACCGCGACAGCCGCCGCCTGTGCTACTCCCTGCAGCCCCGCAAGGCTAAGTATGTCCACTATGTCCGCCTGCGCTTTGCCTGCCGTTCCACGCTACCCATATGGCACCCCTACAGCGGGGGAAAAGCATGGCTTATGATTGACGAAATAGGGCTGAGAAGCAAATAATTGTCGCTGTATGGGATTTATTTCGTATCTTTGCATCGTTTTTTAGCAATGAAAGAATGACCTTACTCATTATATTTTTGGCGGGTGCGATGTCCATCTCGTTCCTCTGCTCCGTGTTGGAATCGGTGTTGATGTCCACCCCGCTCAGTTACATCTCCATGCGCGAGGACGAGGGCTATAAAGCAGCCCCGCTGTTCAAGAAGTACAAGCAGGACAACGCCCGTGCCATTGCCGCCATTCTCAGTCTCAACACCATCGCCAACACCATTGGTGCTGCTGGCGTGGGCCATCAAGTGGAGGAAGCTTTCGGTAGCCAGTGGTTTGGCCTGGTATCTGCTGTCACCACGGTGCTCATTTTAGTGTTCAGCGAGATTATTCCCAAGACCATCGGCACCAGCCAATGGCGTCGCCTGATGGGCTTCACCGCCTATACTATCCGTTCCCTTATCTTCGGCCTCTACCCGATAGTAGTGGCCGTGCAGTGGTTCACCAAGCTCATCGCCCACAAGGACGAGGAGGAGACCGTCGTCTCCCGAGAGGAGGTGGCTGCCATGGCTGATATGGGCGAGGATGAGGGTGTTATTGACGAGGACGAGAACAAGATTATCCAGAATGTCATCAAACTCAATGATATCAAAGCCTACGACGTGATGACTCCCCGAGTGGTGGCCGCTACGGCTCCTGAGAGCATGACGCTGAAGGATTTCTACAAGGAGCAGGAGTATAGCCACTTCTCGCGCATTCCAGTTTATGCCGACGAGGAGGATTTCATTACGGGATACGTGCTGCGTAGTGAGGCTTTGGAGGAGTTGGCAGAGGATCATTTCAAGAAGACTCTCGGAGAGATTAAGCGCACCATCCCGCTCTATAATGAGGAGATGAGTGTGGCCGATATCTGGGATAGTCTTCTGAAGCACAAGGAACAGATTGCCGGCATCATCGATGAGTTTGGCTCGTTCCAGGGTATTATCACGTTGGAGGATATCATTGAGACTATTTTCGGTCTCGAGATTATCGACGAGAGCGATGAGGTGGCAGACATGCAGCAGTATGCCCGTGAACGCTGGCAGAAACGCCAGAGTCGCTTCAAAGAAATCAAGCTTCCTGAGTAATTATTTGATTGACCTTCTCTTCGATGGGAAGGGTGCCGTCGATCCACCGGATGGCTACGCCGTTGCGCTCCATGCGGCGGAACCAGGTCATCTGCCGTTTGGCGAAGCGGCGGATATCAGTGAAGAGGTCGCGGAAGAGTTCTTCCTGGGAGCACTGCCCCATCAGGAACCGTGTGACATGGCGATACTCCAGTCCGTAGCGCATGAGTCGTGCCGGGGGCACGCCGCTGTCGAGCAACCGCTGCACCTCATCGGTCATGCCCTCTTCCATGCGATGGCGCAGGCGTGCCTCGATGTGTTCGATGACTATCTGGCGAGGTAGCAGGAGGCCGTAAATGCGGTGCTCCATGAGCGGCACCTGGGTGCATGCCTCGGGGTGGGCGAGGGCGAATTCCTGTATCTCCAGGGCGCGGACGAGGCGGTCGCGTGTCTCGGTGTCGGTGTGGTTGTGGAGAGGTCCATAGGAGGCCAGGCGTGCGGTGAGTTCCTCGTCAGAGAAGGCTTCAAGGCTATGACGGTAGTCAGGGTCAATGGGTGCGTCGGCCAGACGGTAGCCACGCACGACAGCGTCGATATAGAGGCCGGTGCCACCGCAGAGGATTGGTTGGCGGCCACGAGAGATGATGTCATCGTAGGCGGTGCAGAAGTCGCGCAGGAAACGGTAGGCACTATATTCCTCGCCGGGGTCGCAGATGTCGATAAGGTGGTAGGGGATATGGGTGCCGTGGAGATGGTAGTCGGCGAGGTCTTTGCCAGTGCCGATGTCCATGCCACGAAACACCTGCCTGGAGTCGGCGCTGATGATTTCGCCGCCCAGGCGGTAGGCCACCTCGGCGGCCAGGGCGGTCTTGCCGGTGGCCGTGGGACCGAGGATGGTAATGAGACTACTCATCCAGGAAAATCAGCTTTGAGCGCTGTTTGTCGAACTCGTAGTTGCCGAACTGTTGGAGGCCGGTGCGGTTGATGATGAACTTGTAGTCGATGCCCTTGATGACGACGACCTCGACGTTCTCGCGGCGCTGCTCACCAATCTGCATGGACTTGAAGAGGATGGTGGTGCGGTCTAGGATGTTGCCCTCGGGGTCGAAGGATTTGTCACGCAGGGGGAAGTCCTCTTTGGTGATGCGTTGCTGGTAGAGAAGGTTCATGGCTTCCTCCCACGAGATGGCGATAGGCTCAGCGTAGCGCTCGTCGATGAGCATGGGCACCTGCATGCCGTTGGCGATACAAGTAATCTCGCCACGGGTGGAGTTAATCATGGTGACATAGACGGTGCTCTCGTCGTGGACGATGGTGGGGGCGATGTCGGGCTCATCATCATCGTTGCGGTGCTCAATGAGGTCCACAACCTTGCCTTTCTCATCTTTCGACTTGCTGTCGGCGGTGAGGTTGTCAACGAGTTTGTGAGATACATAGTCTTCGCGCAGGACGAGGAACTCGATGCGGCGGTTGAGGGAGTGGGCAGCCTGCTGACGGTCGCCACTGAGGGTGGCGATATAGTCGCATTCCATCACTGAGCCTGCCGAGAATTCGTATTTCTGACCGTTGTAGTTGACGGAGACATCCTCGTCGAGAGTGCGTGGTACACGGTCGGCATAGCCCTTGGCAACCAGTCGCTCGCGCTCGATGCCACGGTTGACGAGATAGTCAACTACGCTCTGGGCGCGGCGTTGCGAGAGAGTGTCGTTTGTGAGGCCTACATAGGGTTGACAGTCGGTGTGCGAGCGTATCTCAACCACAAGGTTGGGGTTGTTTTCCATGATGAGGTAGAGGTCCATCAAGGAGTCCATGAACTGTGCTTGGAGGTCGGTCTTGGCCAACTCAAAGTTAATTTTGGGCAGGGTGATGGGACGACGCGGGACGGGCTCCATGCGGAAATCGTGAACGATGGTCTTGTTGGTGCTGTATCCACGGGTGCTTTCGGAGCCTTCGATGCTGTAGTAGCTCTGTTTGGAGAGGTACAGCTTGTAGACCACGTCGCGGCGGACGATGGTGCTGTCGAACTTATAGAATCCTTTCTTGTCGGTGCGGGTCTCGAAGGTGGCGCCGTCGGAACCGACGAGCTTGATACGTACGTCCTTCATGAGTTGCATGGATTTCTCGTCGCGCACGGTGCCCTGGATGGCGTAGTTGAGGCCCGGAATCTCGAAGTAGAAGATATTGTCGTTGATAGGTGGTGCCTGGGTGCTGCGGTTCTCGTTCTGCACGCTGCGGTTATGGGGATCCACATAAGGACGGTTCGAGGAGAAGTAGCCGCGCTCAAGGATGTTGTTCTTCGACGCGTCAGGGTAGAAAACGATGGACATCTCGTCGTAGGATGAGTTGATAGGGATGCCGAGGTTCTGGGGGACTGACCATTTGCCGTTGGGGTTAAGTTTGGTCATGAAGAGGTCCTGACCGCCGACGCCGGGGTGACCGTTGGAAGAGAAATACATCAGAGAGTCGTTTCTCAGCACCGGCATAATCTCCTTGCCAGGGGTGTTGATAAAGGAAGATAGGTTGACGGGACGGCCAAACTCGTCGGCTATTGACTTGCGGGAGGCACGCCAGAGGTCGTATTCTCCGAAGCCGCCAGGCATGTTGGATGAGAAGTAGAGTGTCAGGCCGTCACTGCTAATGGCAGGGTAGAGGAATGTATAGGCGGTGTCGCCAAGATGCACGTAGGTAGCGTCGCTCCACTCGCCTGGCTTGGGTTCCTCGGTGGTTGTGGCGCTCTCCTCGTCGGCATCGCCGACGTTATCCTTCTTGCCTTTCTTCGCGGGATTCTTCTTGGGGGCTTTTTTCTTTACGGTCTTCTTTTTCTTGCTCTTGTCATCGAGATTTTGGGGTGTGCGGACGGAGGTATAGATGCGGCAACGCACGGTCTCATTTTCTCGAATGTCGCAACGCGAGAAGAAGACGGTATTCCCGTCCGGGGTGAAGGTGGGCTCTCCTTCGTTGACGGCGGTGTTGATTTTACCGCTCTTGTCCCACGGCTCTGGGGCAGAGTTCCACTGGCCGTTACGGTCCATATAGACCATGTAGATGTCGGAATAGGCTTGGTCGGTCCAAGGATCCTTTCCCTGTTCCTCACCTTCGGGGAAGCGAGCCGAGGTGAAGACTATCTTGGTGGTGTCGTTTCCCACAAAGCGTGGGGCGAAATCGTTGTAGTCGGTGCACCATTGTGACATCTTGCTGATGGTGTGACGGGTGCGGTTGTTGGCCAGCTGGTTGACATAGACGAGCGACTCTTTGCGCTTGACAGCATAGTTATCTTTGGGCTCCTGCTCGAGGTATTTCTGGTAATACTGTTCGGCTTCGTCGAATTTCTCCTGGAAGCGGCACATCTCGGCGAGGTTGAAATAGAGTTTACGTTCGCTCTTGTAATATTCTTCGTCAGCCAGGCGTTTGTAGATGCGCTCGGCACGGGGGTAGTTGTAGGTCAGTCGGTAGCACTCGGCAATCTGGAAGTAGATGCGGTTTTTCTCGGCCTTATTGTCCTTGATTTTTTCGTAGGCGGCCTCGTATTCCTTGACAGCTTCGTTAAAGCGGTTCTGGTCGAAGAGGTTGTCGGCCTTGGCGGCAAGACTTTTCGACTGGGCGTAGGCTCCGGAGGTCATTAGTATGGCCGCAAAGAGCATTAGGAGACCTTTTTTGAGTGTTTTCATAATATATACCCAAGTTTTCTTTTGTTCGTATTAATATATCAATCAACTCATTAAATGACCATGGTGGTCAATTCAATGTGTCAATTCAGAATGCTAAGATACGACTTTTTCCGCACACGGCAAAAAAAACTTATGTCAAAGCTTGAGTTTGGCCGTGGCGAGGTCGGAGGTGAGGGTAAAGGTGGTTCCTTTTTTGAGAGTGGGGAGATCGAACATGAGGTCTGTCATGATGCTCTCCATGATGGAGCGGAGGCCACGTGCACCGAGATGGTATTTGACGGCGCAGTCGACGACGAGGTCGAGGGTCTCGGGGGCGAACTCGAGGGTAATGTCGTCCATGCGAAAGAGTTCTTGATACTGCTTGACGAGGGCGTTCTTGGGCTCGGTGAGGATACGGCGCAGGGCCTCGCGATTGAGGGGTTGGAGGGCGGTGAGGACAGGGAATCGGCCCACGAGTTCGGGGATGAGACCGAATTTCTTGAGGTCCATGGGCTGCACATACTGCAGCATGTTGTCGCGGTCGAGTTCGGCGCGGGTCTCGTCACCCTTGAAACCAATGACGTTGGAGTTGAGGCGCGAGGCAATGGCACGCTCGATGCCGTCGAAAGCACCGCCGCAGATGAAGAGTATGTTGCGGGTGTTGATGGTGATGAGCTTTTGTTCGGGGTGCTTGCGTCCGCCCTCGGGGGGGACAGAAACGAGGGCTCCTTCCAGGAGTTTCAGCAGGGCTTGCTGTACGCCTTCGCCGCTGACATCGCGTGTGATGGAGGTGTTCTCGCTCTTGCGGGCAATCTTATCGATTTCGTCGATGAAGACGATGCCGCGTTCGCAGGAGGCGACATCGTAGTTGGCGGCCTGGAGGAGGCGCACGAGGACGTTCTCGACATCATCGCCCACATAGCCGGCTTCGGTGAGAGTAGTGGCATCGGCGATGCAGAAGGGCACCTTGAGCAGGCGCGCGATGGTGCGGGCCAGGAGGGTTTTTCCAGTGCCTGTCTCGCCGACCATGACGATGTTACTCTTCTCAATTTCGACATCGTTCTTGTCTCCGTGCTCTGAGTTGTATTTCAGTCGTTTGTAGTGATTGTAAACGGCTACGGAGAGGACGCGCTTGGCGGCCTCCTGGCCGATGACATACTGGTCGAGGAATTGCTTAATTTCGGCAGGTGTCGGTATTGGGCCATTGTCTACGGGTGTCGTGGACTTGTTGTCGGCGCTGTGTTCGTGGAAGATTTTCTCGGCCTGCTGGGAGCAGTCTTGGCAGATGTAGCCGTTGAGGCCTGCAAGGAGCATACCGGCCTGCGAGGCGGGACGGCCGCAGAAGGAACAGTGTTCTTCATTGGTGGGTTTCTTGGACATTTATAGTAACTGGTTTTTGGACGCGTCTTGGCGTATGAATATGAATAACAAAATGGTGAAGGCCAGAAGGGAGGAGCCGCCGTAGGAGAAGAAGGGTAGGGGGATGCCAATGACGGGTACCAAACCCAGTACCATGCCTACGTTGACGAAGAGGTGGATGAAGAGGATGCTGGCCACGGAGTAACCGTAGATACGGGCGAAAGGTGACCGTTGTCGTTCGGCCATCTCCACCAACCTGATGAGGAGGATGACATAGAGAGCTACAAGGATGGAAGACCCCACGAAGCCCCATTCCTCTCCCACGGTGCAGAAAATGAAGTCTGTCTCCTGCTCGGGGACGAAATCGGCCTTGGTGAGGGTGCCTTTGAGGAACCCTTTACCGATGAAGCCTCCCGAGCCAATGGCTATCTTCGACTGGTTGACGTTGTAGCCCGACCCCTGAAGGTCTTCGGTCTTGCCAAGCAGCACATCGATGCGCTCGCGCTGGTGCGGTTCGAGGATGCCATTGAAGACGAAATCAACAGAGAAGATGAACATGACGCAGCAGAGGAAGATGCCGATGGTGCGCAGATAGTCACGCTGTGTGCGTTTGTTGAGCCACACGAAAAGGTAGAGGATTGCCAGCACGGCGAGGATGGCGATGAGGATGTATTTGTTCACAAGCAGTGCCATCACGAACAGTGCTATGGCCACCACGCCGAGGATGAGGATTGCTCCCGAGAGGCCTTCGCGGAACAGCGGAAGGACGAAACCCATGAATACCAGTGCCGAGCCAGTGTCGTGCTGCAGGAGGATGAGCACAGCGGGCACGGCGAGGAGTGCCACGGCGATGACCTTGGTGTGCATTTCGCGGAGGTTGATGCCAATGGTGGATAGGTATTTGGCTAGCGCTAGGGCGGTGGCGAACTTGGCGAATTCGGAGGGCTGGAAGCGGAAGAATCCGAAGTCGATCCACGACTTGCCGCCGTTGACGGTGACGGCGAGGAAGAGGGTTATCACCAGAAGCCCCATGACGAGGCCATAGATGAGGTAGGCTGTGTTGGAAAAGACGCGAGGTTCAGTGAAGACGATGATGACGGCAAGGAGGAGTGCGGTGGACATCCAGATGAGCTGCTTGCCATGCTGCACCGAAATGTCGAAGATGGAGGCATGAGCCTCGTCGTAACCGGCGGCGTAGATGTTCACCCAGCCGAAGAGCATGATGGCCAGGTAAAGCCCGATGGTGGTCCAGTCCAGTTTTAGCTTCTCTTGATACATAGTGTGGTTATCCTCTTTTCTTGGCTTTTTTGACTCTGCGGGTGAGCGGCAGCTTTTGGCAGGGATTGATTTCTTTGTACATTTTCTCCACATCTTTGCGTTTCACCTCGCCGTTGAGGTATTTCTCCACGAGGAGTCCGGCGATGGGTGCCGCCCAGGTGCCGCCGCCGCCTTGTGCGTTTTCCACATAGACAGCCATCGCAATCTTGGGGTTGTCCTTGGGGGCGAAGCAGATGAAGACGGAGTGGTCGTTTCCGTAGTTCTCCGCAGTGCCGGTTTTGCCGCAGATGTCGAGTCCGTCGACCCGGGCGCGGCGGGCCGTTCCGCCAGCCACATGCACCACGTCGAACATGCCTGCGGCGGCGATGTCAAAGTATTTCTTGTCGACCCCTGTTTCATGGCGTTCGAGGTATTGCTCGTTGTGCACCGAATCGGGACCGTAGAAGCGCACCATGTGGGGTGTGATGTAGTAGCCACGGTTGGCCACGATAGCCGCCAGGTTGGCCATCTGGATGGGTACCACAGTGACTTCGCCTTGGCCGATGGAGTTGGAGTAGATGGTGGAGAAGGCCCAGCGCTCCTTGCCGTACCAACGGTTGTAGAAGGCCGTGTCGGGGATGTTGCCAGAGGACATGCCGCTCTTGGGCAGGTCAATGTCAATCTTTTGGCCGAAGCCGAAACGTAGCATATAGTCGTGCCAAACAGTGAGGCCATACTGTGCGTCTTTGTAAATGTTTTTGTATTTGCCCTGTTGGATGACGCGACGGTAGACCTGATAGAAATAGGGGTTGCAACTCATCTTTATGGCTTCCTGCACCGAGCGTGCCGAGGGGTGGTTGTGGCAGCCTACGAGACTCTTGTCGCAGGCGAAGCTGCTGCCGGGGTTGATGACGCCGAGGTCGAGGGCCACCATCGACTGGGCCACCTTGAAGATGGAGCCCGGGGGATACTGGCCTATAAGGGCGCGGTTGAGCATTGGCTTGGAAATATCGCTGTTGAGCATGATGTAGTTCTTGCCGCGGATGCGTCCCACCAGCAGGTTGGGGTCGTAGGTGGGAGCCGACACCATGGCGAGAATCTCGCCCGACGAGGGCTCAATGGCCACCACGCAGCCACGCTTGTTGGCCATCAGTTCTTCGGCGTAGGTCTGCAGGTCGGCATCGAGGGTGGTATAGAGGTTGCATCCTTCGATGGGCATCGTGTCGAGTTCGCCGTGGCGGTAGGGGCCTATCTCGCGGTTGTGTACGTCGACGTGCATCACCTTTTTGCCTTTGATGCCGCGGAGTACCTCCTCATAACTCTTCTCAAGGCCGCTCTTGCCGATGTAGTCGCCACGCTTGTAGTAGGGGTCACGGTCCAAGTCGGCTTGGTCTACCTCGCCCACATAGCCCAGCACCTGTGCCGCAATGGGGCGGTCATAGATTCTAAGGGTGCGTTGCGAGATGTAGAAACCTTTGAAGCGGAACATCTTGTTCTCAAACTTGGCATATTCCTCCTTTGAGACCTGCTTCATGAAGATGGAGGCCGAATAGGGCGAGTAATTGCGTGCTTTCTGCATGCGCTCGTCGAACTCATCACGAGTGATGCCAAGGCATTGGCAGAAGTAGGTGGTGTCGAGTTCCTTCACCATGCGAGGGATGACCATGAGGTCGTAGACTGCCTCGTTGTGCACCAGCAGCTCACCGTGGCGGTCGTAGATGAAACCGCGGGCGGGATACTGTGTCACGTTTCTCAGCGACTGCATCTCGCCTAACGCCTTGTACTTGGGGTTGAAGAGCTGCAACATCGCCAGGCGCCCGATGAAAAGGGCACCCACCACGATGAAGATAATCTTCACCACATGGCTTCGGTCGGAATAACGGTTCGACATAATGTTGCCTATAACGACGCTTCAGATAACTTTATTGCGCGTGCACGTATTTTTTATTTCCACCGAAGGGTCTCGATGAGGTGGTCGACGTCGCGGTGCATGTATTCAAGCACCGGGGCGAGGGAGTCGTTGTTGGGGGCGTGGTTGATATAGACGGCGCCTCGAAGGAAGTGGCGTGCCGAATCGGTGGCGTAGAACTGGTAGGTCGAGGCTACGTTCTTGCCCTTGAGGTGCCACTTGACGGCGTGCACCGTATGGTCGTCGCTCTCGAAGACTTGCTCGTCGATGCCCGAGGCAAACTGATAGTGCTTCTCCAGCAGGCGTGTAGAGGTGTCGGTCTGGCCGCGCAGGTCGTCGGGCGAATGCAGGCGCTTGTAAGTGAGGAACACCACGCCGTCCCAAATCGGATACATCAAATCAAGCCATTCCTCCCCCTTGGGGGCATCCTTCTCCCTTAGCTCGACACACTTGTTGGCCTCGAAGGTGAAGGGGAAGGTTTTGCAGGAACCGGTAATGGCGATCATGGTATCGGTACCAGATACGAGCGTGTCGCCCGGGTGGGTGCAGAGGCTGTCGACAAGCCAATAGTTGTGTTCCGGCATATCGATGCGCAGGTAGGCCTGCGGCTTAGGCGAATAGTCATTTCCACCGCATGCCACAAGTGTTGCCACAGTTATAAATCCTAATATTATATTCTTGATACTCATTCTCTTTAAACTTAAAACCTTAAACTTTAAACTTTATTTCGTACCTTTGCACCATGAATCGCTTGCAACATTTTCTTCGTGCCAAGACGCAGTTCAACCTGCACTCGCCTTTCGTCTATGGGCTTTATACCGAGGTCCTTTTCTCTCGTGCCGAAGGGTGTCCGCGTAAGCGTTATGAGGCTGTTCTTTGGCGACTGGAGAAGTATTACAATGTTGTCTCGGAGCGTTCCGCCGATACTGCTATCCTCGTCACTCCCGAGGGGCGTTTCCTAGTCGTCGACCATCCTCACCGCGACGAGGCTCGCTGGCAATCGATTGTTGTCGACCCGCAATGGCAGGCCACCATTGACCTCTTCTCCGTGGGTATAGCAGTGGCCAATCCCCACCTTTCCAAGCAGCATTTCATCCTGCGTTAGCGCATCTGGCGGCCGTCGAGCATCGGGACGAAACTATAGGCTCCCATATGTTCCACTTTCCAGTCCTTCTCTTCGGGACCGTTTTTGGTGATGCGCAACATCTCCTGTCCATTCTCGTCGTCGAGAGGTATGACCATGATGCCTCCTATCTTGAGTTGCTTCATCAGTATTGCGGGCATCTCACGGGCGCCGCAGGTGACGATGACACGGTCGTAAGGACCGTAGTTCACTTCTTGCAACCCTTGATAGCCGTCGCCGAGGAAACAGCGTACCCTAAATCCTAGCTCAGCAAGTAGCACGCGGGTCTTGTCGAAGAGTCCTTTCTGACGCTCCACGCTGAACACCTTGGCGCCCATCTTGCAGAGGATGGCGGCTTGGTAGCCGCTGCCGGTGCCTATCTCCAGCACTTTCATGCCGGGCTGCACGTTGAGCAGCTGGCTCTGCATGGCCACCGTCGAGGGGTGCGAGATGGTCTGGTCGCAACTTATTTTCAAAGCACGGTCCTCATAGGCGAAGGCATCGAGGGCACTGTCAATGAACCAGTGCCGCGGTACTTCCTCCATGGCATGCAGCACCGCCGAGTCGTCGATGCCTTTCTTGCGCAGTCCTTCGACCATCTGTTTCCGTAAGCCCTTATGTTTGAATGTGTCTTGTCGAATCATTGTTTGGTGAAGCCCTGTGCCCGTAGTTCTATGGTAGTGTTCTGAGGCGTGACCATCACCGCCGGCATGCCGGGTTCGGTGACGTAGCCTATGATATGGATGCCTTCCATGTCCTTGATTTTCTCGTAGTCCTTCTGGTCGACGGTGAAGAGCAGTTCGTAGTCTTTGCCACCATTGAGGGCGCAACTCACGGGCAGCATGTTCTTGCTCATCTCCGAACAGACGCGCGAACACTGGTAGTCGATGGGCAGACGCTCCTCGTACACCTCGCAGCCACAGCCCGAAGCTTTGCCGAGATGCAACAAGCTGTCGGCCAGCCCTTCGCTGATGTCGGTCATTGACGTGGGTACCACTTTGCGCTCGGCGAGCTTTTTCACTATGTCCATGCGGGGTTCGGGCTTGAGGAAACGCTCCAGCACGTAGTCGAAACCGTCGAGGTCGGGTTGAAAATTGGGGTTGGCCTGATAGGTCACCTTCTCGCGCTCCAGCACCAGCAGGCCGGCATAGGCGCTGCCGAGGTCACCGCTGACACAGATGAGGTCGTTGTGCTGGGCACCGCCACGGTAGGCAATCTTTTCCTCGTCGGCTTCGCCGATAAGGGTGACGGTCAGCACCATACCGGCGCGCGTGCTGCGGGTGTCGCCGCCCACGAGGACGACATCATAACGCTCGCAGCAGAGGCGGATGCCGGCGTAGAGCTCGTCGAGGGCCTCCACTGAGTAGCGGTTGCTCACGGCGATGCTCACCAACGCCTGGCGCGGGGTGCCATTCATGGCGGCGATATTGCTGATGGCTATGGCCACAGCCTTGTAACCTAGGTGCTTCAGAGGTGTGTACATCATGTCAAAATCCACACCCTCCACGAGGGTCTGCACAGTGACGAGGGTCTTTTTCTTGCCCTCGCCGAGCACGGCACAGTCATCGCCCTGACAGCCGGTGTCGGCCGTCAGACGGTCAATGAGGGCTACCTTGCCCAGCTGGCCTATTTCTGTTCTTCCTTCTTGATATTGCAATTGTTCCATTTTCAAAAAAAAATCTATTATTTCAGCACACTCCCTTGTGCCAAATAAAACATCAATATCCCTGCTGCCACGCTGGCGTTGAGGCTTTCGGCTGTTCCGCCGAGGTTGGGGATGAGTACAGGGTTGGTCACCTGAGCCATCGCTTTGGGGCTGATGCCGCGACTCTCGTTGCCGATGAGCAGCACCGAGTGCTCAGTGTTTAGTGTTAAGTGTTTAGCGATGGGTTTTCCCTGCAGCGAGGCGCCGTAGACGGGCATGCCGCAGGAGGCCAGCCATTCAGGCAGGTCCACGTAGTCCACCTGTGTGCGGAAGATGGCTCCCATTGTCGACTGGACCACCTTGGGATTGTAGCAACTTACGGTGTCACGGCTGCATACCACATGGCGCACTCCAAACCAGTCGGCCGTGCGCAGCATGGTGCCCAGATTGCCGGGGTCCTGAACCCTGTCCAACGCCAGGGTAAGTGATGAGTGAAGGGTGATGAGTGATGAGTTTTCGGGGCGTTCCACCAGCATCCATACTTGGTTGGGAGTCTTGAAGTTGGAAAGCCGTTCGAGTTCGGCAGGACTTACCTCGTAGAATTCGTCCCACTCGCCATTTCCCACTTTCCACTCGCTGGTGGCGCATACGGTACGCACTGCAAAGCCCGACGCTATCGCCTCGGCGGCCATCTTCGGTCCTTCGACAACAAAAACCGCCTCCTCGTCGCAACGTTTCTGCAGGCGGTAGGCGGCCAATTCCTTCAGTTTATTTTTACTTATCAATCTACTCGATTAATCTATTTGACTACTGTCTACTTATAGTTCAATATACATATTGTTCTCCTGAGCCAGGCGGCGCAGGTTGATAATGGCGTAGCGCATACGGCCTAGGGCAGTGTTGATACTAACACCGGTACGGGCGGCGATGTCTTTGAAGTCGCACTTGCCGTAGTGGCGCAGGATGACCACGCGGCGTTGCTCGGCGGGAAGCATCTTCACCAGCTTGCGGATATTGGCGCTGGTCTGCTTCTTCATGATGGCGTGCTCGGCGTTCTCGTCTTGTATCTTCAGGTTGTCTACAACGTCGCCTTCGGGCTTATTGGGCACCAAGGGCATCTTGTTGTTGCGGCGGAAATAGTCTACTATCAGGTTGTGTGCGATGCGCATCACCCAGTGGACAAACTTGTTCTCGTCCTTATACAAGCCCGAGTTGATGGTGACGATGACTTTGTAGAAGGTGTCTTGGAAGATATCGTCCGCAGTTTCCTTCTCTTTCACCACTGAAAAAATGTAGCCATACACCTTGGCTTGATAGCGCTCAAGGAGCACTTCAAAGCAAGATGCGTCGCCTTCCTGGTAGCGCAGAATCAGTTCGTTGTCTGACAGTTGTCTGGTTTTTACGTCCGTCATATTCCTCTAATTTTAGGGGGTTAAAACTGATACGGTTGCTTCATTCAATCCTGTTTGGTTCTACAATTTTCCGGCTGCAAAAATACACATTTTTTTTAATATACGAATAAAAAAATGTAAAAATGTAAAAAAAGACTCTCTCAATTCTTTTCCGCTGCCGCCCGTTGAACATCATCTTCCTGATATCTTCTTATTTGATACTTAATGTTTTCTCTGTATTTTCTAAGTACATACTCTGTATCCGATACAGAGTATGTACAGAACATGTACAG
The DNA here is from genome assembly GCA_045222295.1 of Bacteroidales bacterium. Taxonomy (GTDB): domain Bacteria; phylum Bacteroidota; class Bacteroidia; order Bacteroidales; family P3; genus Colimorpha. The sequence goes on from JBGUXP010000006.1 coordinate 287,693, forward strand.
AGTATATACAGACCATATACAGAGATGATATGTCCAAGTGACTGAATGTAAGTAATGTGAAGGAAAGGCAAATTGCAGGACAATTATATTTTGTCAACTGGATAATATTTCAAGACCGGGAACGTTAATAGGTGTGTATTGGAAAAATGACAGCATTATGGAACTGAAAGCTTCCCTCAAGGACCTCGTCTTTACCAAAAGCGAACTGAAACAGAATGTGTATCAGGCTACTAAAGATACTTTTGAACTCTTCCGTAAGGAGACGCGGGAGTTGATAGATCTCTTCCGCGAGCGCTGCCGCGAGGAGGGTCGCCAAGTGGCTTTTGAGTTCACAGACCGCGGTGACTTCGAGTTCGAGGTGAAGTTTGCGGGTGACATACTTCTGTTCATGATGCACACCAACGTTTTCGAGTTCTCGCGCGACCATCAGGTGATGAAAACACCCTATGTGCGAGAGGACCCACGCCGCAGTTATTGCGGTGTTATTCATATTTATAACTTCTTGGCCGACAGCTTCGCCTACCAGCGTGACAACGATTTGGGCTATATGATTGGGCGCGTGTTTGTCAATAATGAGAAGCACTATTTCATCGAGGGTAAGCGTGAACTGGGCATGCTGTACACTAATTTCAACACCTCGACAGTGACACCTGAAAGTGTCCAAGGTATCGTGGAATCGGCTATCGAATATACCACCAATTTTGACCTTTTGACTCCTCCGTATGATGAAGTTAAACTCGTTTCGGTGGGTGAGATGAGGACTAATTTTGATAAAAAATCCCTGGTGACGGGCAAGCGCTTAGGTTTTCGTTTTCAGGCAGATAACGAATGAATTTGGAAAGATATTAACTGGAGGCGTTGAAAAAAATTTTGCCATGTCGGAAAATGTTCGTACTTTTGCACCCGCTTTTGAGAGGCTAAAAAGATTAAAAAAGCGATAAAAAAAGGCTGCCGCGTTCGTCTAGCTGGCCCAGGACGTGAGATTTTCATTCTCAAAATCGCGGGTTCGAATCCCGCACGCGGTACAAAATTAGAAATTAGAAATTAGAAATTAGAATTTAAAATGGCACACCACAAGTCTGCAAAAAAGAGAATTCGCTCGAGCGAAAAAAGAAGAGTTGAGAACAGATACTACGCCAAGACCATGCGCAATGCTCTGCGCGACTTCCGTGCTCTGGAAGACAAAGCCGTGGCTACCGAGCGTCTGCCCAAGATGATTAGCATCATCGACAAGCTTGCCAAGCGCAGCATCATCCACAAGAACAAAGCTTCCAATCTTAAGTCGAAGTGCATGCGTCAGGTCAACGCCATGTAATCGACATAGCGAATCCTTGAAAAAAAAGAGCCGATTTCTTTTGGAATCGGCTCTTTTCTTTAGTTGGTGGTTGGTTACTCCAGGACGGCGGCGCGCTCGTCGTCGTCCCAGTAGGTCATGTTGCGGAAAGGGTTCACCTCGTCTTTGTGACGGCTGGCCACTTTCTGCTCTTCAATAAACTTCTGTATCTCGGCATAGCGCTGTTGATAGCGTTGCCAGAGGTCGTTAGAGAGGGTCTCCACACCCGCCAAGCGGCAGAGGACACCATAGGCGTGGGCCTCTCGCTGGGCAGGATAGGCATCCCAAAGGGTATCCATGCGGTCGTGCAGTTGTCGCCAATTGCTGATAATACCGTTCTCCACATCGGCGATTAATTTCTCCATGTCCGGCTTGTCCACCAGTTGACCGCCGATATTTACCCATTCTTCAGTTGGTAGTTGTTGGTTGGTAGTTGGTAGCACCTGACCCAAGTTTTTCATGGCATAGAAAATAAGCATTTCTTCATAGGCTCTTAATCCTTCTTTCGCTTTGAGGATAAGTGTCTTACGCTTTCCTTTCTCCATGCCGTCAGCGTAGACCACGCCGTCCTTGGCTTTGGCTATCCAGTCGCGAAGCATCTTCATGCCGTGGATGATTTCCTCTGCGGTGTCGGGGGCTAGGTTGTCGAACTCGATATGCTGAGCCTTGATTTTACGCTTGTCACGTTTGGCGAACTTCTTGCTGTTGCGTTCCATGGCGTACATATTGTACATCCACCAGTAGGCGGGCATCACTTCCAGTTGGTCTTTGCTCACGTTGTTGTTCACCAAGGCAAAAGGCAGTGTAATGTCGAGCTCGGCGGGATAGTCACCTTTGGCCAATAGACAGTAGCTTGCGAAACGACTTGAGTGCTTGAAGGAACAGCAGAGCCCCGGCCAGAAGCCGCGACCGGCGGCAATCTCGTTGTCGGCCGTGCGCGAGTTGTGGTTGGAGCCTATGGTGCCGCCGGCGGCGATATTGCTCTGACCCATGATGAGGCCGGCGATGAGGAACGAGTTGTTGTGGTGTTGTTCATGGGCAGGGAAAATAATGCTGTTGCCCACCTCGCAGCGCGCCAGGGTGCTGTTGTCGCCCACCACAGTGTCGTTGAGCCTCAGGCCGAACTCCAGGTGTACATGCTCACCCAGCAGGAAGCGCACAGCTATGATGCCATGTTCCAGTGTACAGCCTGTGCCCACCACGCCGTCGCTGAGTACAATGCATCCGTCTACCTCCGAGGGGTCCTGCTCCGAGGAGCGGATGGTGACATTGCGGATGGCTTTGGTGTTCTTGATGACACAGCAGTCGCCCACCTGACCGTATCGGCCCTCGGCGGTGCCCAGAGTGTCGTATGTGAACTGCTCCAGCTTTTCCATAAAGGTCTTGTGACCACGGTAGCGTGCCCACATGTAGGCGTCACCTATTGTCATGCCGCAGAAGGGCAGCAAACGGCGGCCGCCATTCTCGTTCATGGGTTCGAGCCATGCCACCTTGTGGGGGTCGGCCGTGCATGTCATCTCCTCTACGTTGAAGAGCGTTACCTGGTTACCCAGCGTGTATCCGCTGAGCATGCGCACATTGTGTATGACGGGATTTTCGCCCACAGTAACATCGGCAAGGGTCGAGTTGTAGATACCCTCGCGGAGGGTGAGGGCTTCGTCGGTATGCTTACGGTTCTCGATGGCTCCAAGAGAAACAGCACCCTCGAAGGTGCTGTTCCTCACACATTCAGCGCAGAAAGGCTCGGCCACCCGCACAGTGGACCAGTCTTCCGCACAATTCCCCTGACGCTCCAGCTGAGCGATTTCAGCCGCCGTCAGATTGCGATATGATAGTTCTGTCATAGAAACTATTGTCTTAATTACTTAACTACTAATACAGATTGATATACTCCTCGATGCTCCCTTCAATGCGCTGCTTGTCCTTGAAATAGTCATAAGTGCTCATCTTAAGCTCCACGGAGGCTTCTTCGTCACATACCACCACGGCGTGGGGGTGCATCTGCAGCATGGAGGAGGTCCACATGTGGTTCACGCCCTCCTCAATCATGTGGCGCAGGGCGCGGGCTTTCTTCGGGCCGTTGCAGAGGATGAGGACCTCGCGGGCATCCATCACGGTACCTACGCCGACGGTGAGAGCCTGCTTCGGCACCTTGGTCTCGTCATTGTCGAAAAAGCGGCAGTTGGCCTGGATGGTATTGGTGGTGAGGGTCTTGATTCTTGTGCGGCTAGTCAGCGAGGAGCCGGGCTCGTTGAAGGCTATGTGACCATCGGGACCCACGCCACCCATGAAGAGGTCGACGCCACCGGCGGCAGAAATCATCTCTTCATAGTGAGCGCATTCGGCCAAAAGGTCCTTGGCATTGCCGTCGAGGATGTGGACATTCTCCTTCTTGATATCTATATGGTTGAAGAAGTTGTTCCACATGAAGGAATGGTAGCTTTCGGGATGTTTGACGTCAAGGTTGACGTATTCATCCATGTTGAAGGTTACCACATTCTGGAAACTAAGCACACCTTTCTTGTTGAGTTTCACTAGGTGTTGGTAAAGTCCGAGGGGGGAACTACCGGTGGGGCATCCGAGGACAAACGGGTGCTCCGCCGTGGGCTTAAAATCGATGATTTTCTTGGCTACGTAATTGGCAGCCCAGACCGACATTTCGTCGTAGTCTTTGGTGATAATGACGCGCATAATTTTTTGGATTATTATGTTAATATATGGTGTTTTTTTCTTATTCTTCTGGTTTGGAGGCGGGTAATTCCAATGTGTTGTCGATATAGTCGTTGGGTATGATGGTGGCGCCTTTTTTCCCTTTGCTAACTTTCATGTTGTCGATGCCTAGGGCAAGGATCTGACTGGCGGTGGTGCCGATGCTGCGGCCACCGGGGAGCAACTTCTTGCGACTGCTGTCGAAGGCGTCGAGGGCATCCTGCAGATTCTTGCCGACACTATCGTATTCCTTGAGGAAATTGCCAGTACGCTCAATCATCTCTTGTGCCAGCTCAAAGAGGCGGCGGTGGTTCTGCTCTTGGTCGATATGGGTCCAGGTGATGCGGATGATGCGCAGGGCGGCGTAGAGGGTCTGCTCGTCGGCGATGAAAACCTTCTTCTCCATGGCATCCTGCCATAGGGAGGGCTCCTCGGCAGTGGCAGCCCAGAGGGCTGGGGAGTGGGGGACGAACATGATGACGAAGTCGAGGTGGGGATTGACTTGATATTGTGTGTAGTTTTTTGCCGAGAGTTCGTCGACATGTTTCTTGAGGCTGGCGATATGTTCCTTGAGGAAGTGGCGACGGGTGAGCTCGTCTTCGGCATTGGCATAGTCGATATATGCGGTCATGGAGACCTTGGAGTCAATGATGACGTCGCGTTTGTCGTCGAGGTGCAGCAGCACGTCGGGTCTTAGGCTCTCGCCCCCGTCGGGATGGATGGTCTGGCCGTCGGTGTCGCGCATCACGACCTGCACTTCGAAGTCTTTGCCTTCGGTGAAGCCCTGCTTGGCCAGCAGGTTGCTGAGTACCACCTCGCCCCAGTCGCCTTGGGTCTTGCTCTCGCGTTTGAAGGCACGCGTCAGCTCTTCAGCGCTCTTCTGGGCTTCGATGCTCTGACGTATCATGTGCTCCATATTGGTCTTGATTTCAGCGCTCATGGTAGTTTGCACGGTCGAGTTCTTGGCCATCTCCTCTTTCATCTTGTCGATGGTCTCTTTGAGGGGCTTTACGATGCTGTCGATATTCTTGGTGCTGGTGTCGGAGAATTCCTCTTGACGTTGCTTGAGCATGGTGTTGGTGGTGTTCTCTACCTGCTCGCGGAGCGCTTTGATGGTGTCGGTGAAACGTTTTTCAAGGGCTTCGGTGTCGCTGCGGTGACGGCGGTCTTGCTCGTCGATGAGTTGTTGGTAGTTCTGCTTGATTTCCTCCACCACGGTGTTATGGCGCTTCAGCACCTCCTCCTTGTAGTCAGTCAGCCGTTTGTCGGACTCCTCTTTAGTCTCCTGTAGAGCCTGTGCAGCATCAGCCTTCTGGGTGTCGATCTGCTTGTTAAGCAGAGCTGTTTCGGTGGCGTGACTTTGGTTGGCGGCGGCAAGTTGTGCCTCGAGGGATTGTTTCTCGGCAACGAGGACGTTCTTTCCGCGTCCGGCGATAAGTATTCCCGCGAGGACTCCCGCGGCAAGGGCTATGAGGGCGATGATGATTGTTGTGGTCATAAGTGTTTGTTGTTATTTGCCCCAGCTGTCACGGTCGAGGCTGCGGTAGGTGATGGCCTCTTGCAGATGATAGGGTTTGATATCGGGAGAGGCTTCAAGGTCGGCAATGGTGCGGGAGACTCGGAGGATGCGGTCGTAGGCGCGGGCGCTGAGACCTAAGCGGTTCATGGCTTGCTCCATGATGGTGCGGCATTCGTCGGTGAGTTTGCAGTATTCGCGGGTCAGCTTGCTGCCCATTTGGGCATTGCAATGCACACCGGGATTATTTTTGAAACGTTCTGTCTGAATAGCACGGGCGGCGACGACACGTTCTCTTATCGCGGCACTGCTTTCAGCTTTGCCCTCCTTGTTCAGCATACTGACGGGCACGGGTGCTGTCTCGATATGAAGGTCGATGCGGTCCATTAGAGGTCCGCTGACTTTGTTAAGGTAGCGCTTGACGGAGCCTGGCGGGCAGGTGCATTCGATGGTAGGGTGGTTGTAGTAGCCGCAGGGGCAGGGATTCATGGCGGCAATAAGCATAAAGGCGGCGGGGTATTCGATGGTCATCTTGGCGCGGCTGATGGTCACGCGTCGCTCCTCCATGGGTTGACGTAGTACTTCTAATACTGTACGTTTGAATTCCGGCAGCTCGTCGAGAAAGAGCACCCCGTTATGGGCTAAAGATATCTCGCCCGGCCGGGGATTAGCACCCCCACCAACCAAGGCAACATCCGACACTGTGTGATGCGGGGCACGGAAGGGGCGTACGGCTATCAGCGAGTCTTCTTTGCGCATCAGGCCTGCTACGGAGTGTATCTGTGTCGTCTCAAGGCTTTCGCTTAGCGTTAGCGGCGGCAGGATGCTGGGCATACGCTTGGCGAGCATCGACTTGCCACTGCCCGGAGGGCCTATCATAATGGCGTTGTGGCCTCCTGCGGCGGCTATCTCAAGGCAGCGCTTCACGCTCTCTTGTCCTTTCACATCTGCAAAGTCGTATTCATAATGGCTCAGCGAGTTGGCAAACTCGGCACGGGTATCTACGATGGTTTGCTCGATGTCGCACTGGCCGTTGAAAAAGTCGGCCACCTCCTTGAGGGTGTGGGCACCGTAGACTTCCAAGTTGTTGACGATGGCCGCCTCGCGGGCGTTCTCAGCAGGGACGATGATGCCTTTGCATTGGCGGCTGCGGGCCTCGATGGCGATGGGCAGTACGCCCTTGATGGGGCGCAGACTTCCGTCTAAGCCAAGCTCACCCATGATGACATATTTTTCAAAGGAGTCGGGGTTGACCGCACCTGTGGCGCCGAGGATACCGACAGCAATGGTCAGGTCATAAGCGGTGCCTTCTTTTTTCAAATCTGCGGGGGCAAGGTTGACAATGATACGCTTGCCGGGGATGCGGAAGCCCGACTCCTCGAAAGCCGACGAGATACGCTGTGCGCTCTCCTTCACGGCATTGTCAGGCAGTCCTACCATAAAGAAACCCACACCGTCACCGACATTCACTTCCACGGTGACCGTCAGCGCGTTCACGCCGATAATGGCACTGCCGTATGTTTTAACCAACATTACTCAAACAATCAAGCAATCACTACAGGCGGCTTTCAACGATGGCCCAGTCGACAATCTGCCACAGGGCGGCGAGGTGGTCGGCGCGACGGTTCTGGTAGTCGAGGTAGTAGGCATGCTCCCACACATCGAAGGTCAGCAGAGGCGTGAGGCCCATGGTGACGGGATTCTCAGCGTTTTTCTGCTGTGTGATGACCAGCTTGCCCTCCTTGTCAGTCGAGAGCCACACCCAGCCGCTGCCGAAGAGCGTAGTGCCCTTCTGCTCGAACTCTTTCTTGAAAGCCTCCACGCTGCCGAAGTCGCGCTCCAGCAGGGCTTTCATCTTCTCGCCCATCGGACGCGGGCTGTTGGAGAACTGCTCGAAATACAGCGCGTGATTCAGCACCTGTCCGGCGTTGTTAAACATGCCGCCGTCGGCTTTCTTTACCACCTCTGTCAAGGGCAGGTTCTCCAATCCGCTGCCAGGCAGCAGTTTGTTGAGGTTGTCGACGTATGCTTTCAGATGCTTTCCGTGGTGGAACGAGAGGGTTTCCTTGCTGATGATGGTGCCCAGATTGTCATAGTTCAGCGTGGGCATCGCGAATTGTCCGTTGACAGGCATAATGTCTTTCATATTCCTATAATTTAATGTTTCTATTTTGAGTGCAAAGATACGAATATTTTCGAATATGGAAAAATAACAAGCACAAAAAAGGGGGCAGCTTGGTGTGCCGTCGGCTCTGCCGACAACCCGTGGCCGCCCCGCTTCACATTAAAAATAGGGTTTTATGAAAAACCTTTATCGCTGGTGCTCGAGGCTATTGAGCTTTTTTTCCAGATAATCATTGTAGAGTTTGAGGTCGGAGAGTTCGAATTGGAGCGAGTCGTTTTGAGCCTCAAGACTATCTGCCCGTGACAATGCGGCATTGTATTCTGTGCGAGAGACAAATTCGTTGTCACAAGAGATGAAGAACAGCACTGCAGTAGCGAGGGGTAATATTAGATGTTTATTCTTTATCATTAAAAATCCGTGAATCTTTCGTTGTCGAGAGTCGAGGTTCCGGAAATCACCTATACCACAAACAAGAAAGCTCACGGATATCGTGAACGTCTTGCCTTCTTACGTGGTATTTGTCTGAAATTTTCCGGATTTCGACTCTACTAAGAAAAGCAAAAAACGCTTCTAAACTATACTATTTTCGTTGTTGTCTTTTCTGTTACAGCTATTATTAGTTTATTCTACATTGCCATTGTTTCACGGTGCAAATTTACAAAATAATTTCTAACCGCTCGAAAAAAAAGTTCATGCATGTGCGTTTCTTGTTCATGATATTACATTTTGTGACTTCCGGTCAACTATAAAGTATGGCGAAAAAGAAAATGTTACACCTGATTTGAAAGTTTTTCGTATCTTTGCAACCAAAAACAACCTTATGGCGCTACTGAAATTCCCCACCCATCGTGAGAGCACCCGCACGCAGGAAGAGCGGCGGGAATCGCTGGAGTTTGGTAAACTCGGGGAGCAGATGACGGCAAAATACCTGACCGACAAAGGGTACATCATCCTCGAGCACAACTACCGTCGCGGACATCTGGAGATAGACCTTATTGCGTTGGATGGCGATGAGCTGGTCATCGTGGAGGTGAAGAGTCGCGCCTATGACAATATCCTGCAGCCAGAGGACGCGGTCGATCACAAAAAGCGGCTGGCGCTTATCCGCCTGGCCAACGAATATGTCAAATCACACAACCGCAAGGAGAATGTACGGTTCGACATTGTCACCATTGTTTCGAAAGAAGGTAGTGCTGAAATCAAGCACCTTAAGAACGCCTACAACGCGATGAGTTTCTGATATGGAAAACGCGGGTACATATGCTGTTTCTGAGGTACTTCGATGTGAGGTATCGTTGTTTTCCAGCGTATTCGGCAAAGAGGCAAAACGGTATACATTGGACAATGTGCTGAAGAGTTTCGCCTCGCGGAGATATGCGAAAACCATCCGTGAGGCCCGCAGTTACTTGCGTAGTGGCGATTCTGAGATGTACAAGGCTTGCAAGTCGATGCTGCCGGTGGTGGCCTTCTGCGGTGTCTTCGAGGAGGGGCATTCGAAGGCCAATTTGGTGCGGTACAACAACATTGTCATCATTGATATTGACCACCTGTCGGAGGAGGCTCTGCCGACGGTCGCGCAGCAACTGCAGCAGGACGAATATGTCTTCGCCTATTGGAAATCGCCCTCGGGAGCGGGCCTCAAAGGTCTGGTGCGTATCAGCGACGACGACAAATTGCCTATAGACGAGCACCACCGACAGGCGTTCCGTCAGTTGACTGACCACTTCAAGAACAAATACGACATAGACATCGACCAATCTGGCTCTGATTACTCACGCTTGTGTTACGCTTGCTGGGATGAAGAACTGGTGATAAAGGAGAAGGCAAAGGTGTTCCCGGTGAACCACGATAGTGCCAAAATCGGGACACCAGACACCAAGTCCAACACCATCGTAAAACACAATAAAAGCCATGCCCACAAGGGTAGCGACCGACAGTCGGACATTGACACCATGCGAGATATCATACGCCACCTTAGGAGCACCGGGCGTTCCATCACCCACGAATACGAGAACTGGCTGCGTGTGGCATACGCCCTTGCTAGCACTTTTAGCCCCAAAACCGGCGAGACTTTCTTCCTTCTGTTAAGCCAGCAAGATGCTGACAAATTCGACCCCGATGCCTGTCGCCAGTTGCTCGACTATTGCTACGAGCATAATAATGGTCAGGTGACCATAGGCACGATAATCTATCTGGCTCAAAAAGAGGGATACCAGAAAAAGTGTTCTTTCAAGGCAATGGATATTCCTGAGTTCATTGATGTAATCCTCGCGGGTGGAGAGAGGGCGGACGAGGCGATGTACTATCTGCTGCATGAGCGGCTGAACAAGCAACTGCAGAAGAAGTTTGAGGTATACCAGCACCAGCTGATGGATGACTTTGAGGATGTGGTGGAGGATTTCTTCCTCTATCTTCGCGAGGGGAAGGACGGTAGAAACCGTACCCCCTACCACTCGCTCCAGCGCATCCAGAAACGGGAGGCCTTTGAATCGTGGATGCTCAGCGCTTTCCGCAACTATCTCACCGTGCGTGCCGACAAAGAGGACAATCGGACAATCTGTTTATCGGATAATCAGGACATCCAAGCATCCGAAAATCCGAATCTCCTCACCGACGAGCGTAAACTCGCCATTGTCTCCCACCTCATCGCCTTCGCCCATCAGGTGTTCTATCCTCGCAGTCGCTTCATCTTCCTTCGAAGCCTCCTCACGATGCTCAACAAGCAGCAGGCGTTACCGAATGAAGAAATGGCGCGTGCCCTTGGGATGACCGACATCTCCTACCGCGTGAGCGTCCACCGTATGAAATGCCGCCTCGCGAAATACCGCACACTCCTGCTTCAGGGCGAGCGCCTCACCCTCGACGACTCGCATCAGCAGATGGCGCAATGCATCAACGATGACTTCGACCATCTCTATCCCACGCTGATGCACTACTATGGTCAAACCCTCGATACCCTGAACCGTGCCGATGCCGTCAAGCAACTGCGTCAGGAATACCTCGCTGCCACCGGCACCCTCCTCCACGAGCCCGAGTTACCCTACTCTCTCGCCCCCTCCATCTCTTCCTTCTGGACACGCCTCGAGAGATTCCTTATTGTGTAATCAATACGCTTTCGACAGGCACTCGTCGAGGGCGGCGGTGATGGCGGCGCGGTCGAGGTGCTGGCCTATGAAGACGAGCTTCTGCATGCGGTCGCCGTAGGTGTCATCCCAGTCGCGCTGCAGGTCGGGATTGCGGCGCATAAAGTCGAGCAGCTCGTCGTCGGGCATGGTGGCGTACCACTGGCCCGTGTCGCGCAGCGACACCTGTGAGCCGGCCTGCTCAAAGAGGTAGCAGGTGTCGGGCTCGGAGAGAAACCAACAAATTCCTTTGGCTCGGATGATATTGTTCGGCCAGTGACGCGCCACGAACTCGTCGAAACGGCCGAGGTTCATCGGCTCGCGACGGTAGTAGACAAAGGTGCCGATGCCGTATTCCTCCGCCTCACCTTCATCATGGTCGTGGTGATGATGGTGCTCGTGCTCATGATGGTGGTGTTCCTCTTCCAATTCTTCATTCTTAATTCTTAATTCTTCATTATCATTGTGCCCTTCAATCTCATTTATCCAAGCGGCGGATGTTGCCACCTTGTCGAAGTCGAACATGCCGGTGTAGAGAATCTTGCGGAAGTCGATGTCGCAGTAGTCGCACTCGATGATTTCGGCTTTCGGCTGGATGGCGCGGATAATCTCGCGGATGCGCCCCAGTTCGTCGGGCGTCACCATCGAGGACTTGTTGAGCAGGATGATGTTGCAGAACTCAATCTGCTGGATGACGAGGTTCTCAATGTCGTCCTCCGCCAATCCCGGACGCAGCAGGTTCTTGCCGCTGCCGAACTCGTCCTTCATGCGCAGGGCGTCGACCACCGTGACGATACTGTCCACCACTGGCACTCCGTCGCGGATGTATTCCGGTCCCATGGTGGGGATGGAACAGATGGTTTGTGCGATGGGCGCCGGCTCGCAGATGCCGCTGGCCTCAATGACGATATAATCGAAGCGTCGCTGGCTGATGATGTCGCGCAGCTGCTCCACGAGGTCCATCTTCAGCGTGCAGCAGATGCAGCCGTTCTGCAACGCCACGAGGCTCTCCTCTTTTTGCCCCACAATGCCGCCCTTCTCGATGAGGTCGGCGTCGATGTTCACCTCGCCGATGTCGTTCACGATGACGGCAAACTTGATGCCTCGCTTGTTGTTCAGTATGCGGTTAAGGAGCGTTGTCTTGCCGCTGCCCAGATACCCTGTCAGCAGCAGAACAGGAGTGGATTGTATGTTCATTTAGATTAGTAGTTCTGCTTGTTGATTTCGAAGAAGGCTTGCGGGTGGTCGCAGACGGGGCAGACGTCGGGAGCCTTGGTGCCGACGACGATGTGACCGCAGTTGCGGCATTCCCACACCTTCACCTCGCTCTTGGCGAAGACCTCATTGGCTTCGACGTTGTGCAGCAGGGCGCGGTAGCGCTCCTCGTGGTGTTTTTCTATCGCGGCCACGGCACGGAACTTGGCGGCCAGCTCTGTGAAGCCCTCGGCCTCGGCGGTCTTGGCGAAGCCCTCGTACATATCCGTCCACTCATAGTTCTCGCCGGCGGCGGCAGCGGCCAGGTTCTCGGCGGTGTCGCCGATGCCGTTCAGCTCTTTGAACCACAGTTTGGCGTGCTCCTTCTCGTTCTCGGCCGTCTGCAGAAAGAGGGCGGCAATCTGCTCATAGCCCTCCTTCTTGGCCTTCGAGGCGAAGTAGGTGTATTTGTTGCGGGCCTCGCTCTCACCGGCGAAAGCGGCATGCAGGTTCTTCTCCGTCTGTGTGCCAGCATAAGGATTTGAAGCCTTCACCTCAGCAACAGGCTCAAACTTCTCCTTCCCCTGCTTGCAGCGCGGACATTTCCAGTCGGCCGGCAGTGCCTCGAATGGTGTTCCGGGAGCAATTCCCTGTGTGGGGTCGCCTTGTGCCGGGTCATATTCATACTTGCAAATGGTGCATTTGTATTTCATAGCAATAGTATTTTATGGTTAATGACATTATTTCTGCTTCACCCAGATGAGATTGGAGGTGTCGTAGCCGCGGCGTTGGGCTTCGGCGAGGATGGTGTCGAGGGTTTCCTTGGGCAGTTCGGAGGTGCGGGAAAGTATCCAGAGGTATTTGGCACTGCCGCTGCCGATGAGTGCCCACTGATAGTCGGCGTCGAGCAGCATGACGCGGTAGTCGCTGTAGAACGGGCCAAAGAAGGAGACGCGCAGCAAGGCAGGGGTATCGGTGGTCTTGGCCTTGCCGTTAGAGGTTTTGTTCTTGCCCTCCTTGATGCCGGTGTTCGTCACCGCAATCTTGCCGTCTTCGCGCAGCGCATAGTTGGCCTTGCAGAAATCCAGACCCCGCTCGAAGCTATGGTCAAAACGTGCAATCTCGTACCAGTCACCCAGATATCGGTTCAAATCCAGCGCCGCCACCGGCGTATTGTCCACTTTCTGTGCATTGCCGCACCCTGCTAATAACAGAGCAAATACTGATGCAAAAATAGTTTTCTTCATGATGTGTAAGTTTTAATTGGTTAATAAGTTGATTTTCAAATTTTGTGCAAAGATACGATTTTTATTTGGATTGACCAAATTACTTTTTCAATTAGGCCAGCTTCAGGAGCAATAAAAGCCACGGCAAGCGTGGAGGCTTGCCGTGGCTATAACAAATTTAAGGGTTAATCAATCTTTCTTCTCGGGTGGTATCAATTCCCAGTGGCCACTATAACCGCTGCCAACATAATGGACCCTATCGGACATTTGTTTAAGATACCTTGCAATCGTTTTGGAACTTAGTCCCAACTGCGTAGCGATAGATTCTCTAGTTATCTTGTTGTTAGCTGAGATTAATTCAAAAATGGCTTGAGGGACACCTTGAGGGACATCTTGAGTGCCACCTTTATTTATTTGATTACCTGTAATTTTACCATCTTGAATGTCACCTTGAGTGTCATCTTGAGGGACAACTTTCCTGATGGTGGCACGGAGCATGAAGTCAAATTGTTTGAACTCCGGAGCGGGTTGGCCTACCTCGGCCATTTCTCAAAGAACTCGTGAAAGATTTGACTACAGTGTAAACGAGTGTGCGGTCCATCAACTGGTTGATTTTCCATCTCTCGTTGCTACCCGATGGCGGTTTGTTATTTATCAGTTATATCAAACCCGAAGTAAATGAAACCTTTCCTGCAATTCTTCTATTCGTCTTATTAGGCTATCAAAGTCCATCGGATTACCATATATGAAACTTGATTTCATATTCTCATAGTCAGAACGAAAACGCTCCAGCAACCCTCCTTGTGGGCAGAAGGTGATTTTATCAGGCATATCCAGCGAATAATCCACACCGCCCACGTGGTAGAACTTTTGTCTGTGTTCTACGACAGTCTTGTACAAATCGACATCCGTGATAGCCGAACGTCCGTACTCCGTATCCATAAGCCTCTCCAAGTCATATAAATGCCTACTCATACGCAATGTCCTCGGATTCTTCCTTTGGAACTCCTCGTTCAGCAGCATGGCCTTCTCCAAGAAAGTACGAGTTGGCGATATTGTTGTGATGTCACAAGCCGCCTCGTTGTCTTCGTCATTAAAGCCATCTGATATCAACGACGATATATGCTTTACCTCGAAAGGCTCACGCATCGACAAACAGCTGATTTCCAACTTCACCATTGGCTTTACATAGGTGTGTCCACTCGCGAAGATACTCGGATATCGCACCAACAGTATAGTAGGGTCGGCATCGTGGTCGATTGGTTTCTCTCCCCCTGCTGTCTGGTGCATTGTCACGCCTTCGACCGTCACATCAAGTCCTGCAACCTTCAGCGCATTCTCCAGTTCCACCTTCAATTCCCCCAACACAAAGTCGCGAGAAGCTTTCCGCAACATCTTAATCTGGTTATTATTCTCACAACGGGCGCAAACCAGACCTTTCTCCAGAAGGAAAAAGTCACGATAGAGGGCTATGTCAATGTCTTCTGAAAAGCGATTGATTAACCCCCAACCTTTGCTCAGGCTTGTGCCGCCCTTGAAAAATGCGTACTTGCTGACATTCAGACCAAACAAGGTCTTCAACACCATTGTTACCCACCAATCTTTCTCCACTGACTCTGGGGCGATATTCTTCTCCTCGGACACTTGGTTTACCATATAGAGCCTATCGGCCAAGTCGTTGTCAATCCACCTGCTCATGCTGTTATTTCCTTTCTCAGGTTAGACAGTACTTTTCTGATCCAAGCCGGTGCCAGTTGCAGGTCGCTTTGCCAGTTTTTTTCTTCAGGATTTTCCTCTATCAGTTTTCTGATAATGCCAAGATGTTCATTTGTCAGGTTTTCTTTCCCGATAGCCTTCATGGCCAGCACCAAGACTGGGACCAGCTCTCCCTTGTACTCGAAGTTCTTTGGGACACTCCGACGCAGTTTGATTGTTCTTTTTCCCAACTTAATTTCCCGTGCTGAGCCACTCGTTATATACTCCAAGTTCATTGGAACCTGCTCCGAAAGTCCCAATTGGTTCATCGCTGTGTTGCCAGTAGGCAGAATCTTGGCTTTATCACGCACGGCAATGGCCTTCACAATATCGCTTACAGGCGGATACACCACTCCAAAACGACTCCTCGCGGGCTTCAAGTAAATACCGAACGCAATACGTTCCAACATACCCTGGGCGCACAAGTCTGACAGAACATGACGAACATACTCTTCGTCATGCTCGGGGAAGCTATTATTAAAGAACAGCGTCCCATCAGTGCTCTTAGCGATGGTTTTTCTAATACTTTCTATTACAGTCATATTCCCATTATTTGCACTCACAAATTTTGCAAAAAATTGTGAGTATTTCCAAATGCAAAGATACGAGTCTTATTTGGATTGACCAAATAATCTTTCAGGGCGATACTTTATGCTGGCAATAAAAACAGAAACGCCACGTTATTTAATTGAAGACAACGCATCGATGTGCGCGGTCGATTTTCAGCCCTGCGGAAGCCTCCGCATATATGCGAGGCCATTTTGCAGTCGTGCAACGCCCAATGCAATGGTGCGAGACCGATTTACACGACTGCAAGAGGGTTTTGCGATGATGCGAGGCAAAATTGCACAGAAACCGCAAATTTTCGCCACCCCGCGGGCAATAAAATCCGCAAAGTGGCGTTTATTTCAGTGATTAACTTTTAATGGTTTGTGATATGAAGAAAGCATTGATGATATGTGCGGCGATGGTGGCGATGACGTTTTTTGCCTCGGCTCAGAATGTTGGCGGCTATGTCAAGGTAAAAGGCCGAGTGTTTTTCCCACGAACAGAAAAAACGACACCTTCTATCAATATAGCTGTCCTGGATGACTCCGAAACAATTGCTACGCAAATTATACCCGGTGGTGAATTTACTTTGCTGGTCAAGCCAGGTAAATATACTATCTCATTTATGGCTCAAGGCTACCGCCGTTTGATGATGGAAACCGATTGCATGTCGGATATCATGCTGGAAGATGTAGTTCTAGAGGAGGCAAAGACCGGATTAGAAGACATTACAATAATTACTGCCACAGCTCGCCCCGTAGAGGCAGGTAATCCCAATGCACCGACACAAAAGATGAAAATAGAAGGAGCGAATGTAATAGTTCGATAAACAGTATACACCTATGTGTAACCGAACCAATCCAAGGAAAGAAACCGCCGGAGGAACCTTGTCCCCGCACATGAGGGCGGTGAAACTGACCGGATGAAACAATACATTGAACAGAAACAATAAACACAGACACGAATGGATAATCAAAAGAAAATGACGGTAACGCTCTTCAAGGTAAAGGAAATGGACTGCCCGAGCGAGGAGAACATCATCCGTATGAAGCTGGCGGAGCTGGGCGACGACATCGCGTCGCTCGACTTCGACCTGAGGAAGCGCACGCTGGCGGTGACCCACAGCGAGAGCGCGGCGGAACGTCTCGCAGATGCAATGGAGAGCGTGGACATGGGTGCCCAAAAAATCGAGACAAGGGATGCCGATGCTGCCGTCGGAGCGGCCGACGACACGTCGCAACGCCGTGTCCTGCACCGTGTGCTGCTCGTGAACGCCGTCTTCTTCGCCCTGGAGATGGCCATCGGACTGCTGAGCCGTTCCATGGGACTGGTGGCCGACAGCCTCGACATGCTGGCCGACGCCACGGTGTACGGCATGAGCCTCATGGTGGTCGGAGCCGCCGTCGGACGCAAGAAACGCGTGGCCCTGTGGAGCGGGATTTTGCAGACCTTGCTGGCCGTGGCCGGGATGGTCGAGGTCGTGCGGCGTTTTGTCTCGCCTTCCCTGCCGCCGGAGTATGCGGCCATGATATGGATGTCGGCGCTCTCGCTGGTCGCCAATGCCTACTGCCTCTGGCTCCTCAACCGACAGAAAAGCGGAGACGCGCACATGCGCGCCAGCGTCATCTTCTCGGCCAACGACGTGGTGGTCAACCTCGGAGTCATTCTTTCGGGCGTGGCGGTATGGGTATTCAACAGCCGTGTACCCGACCTCGTCGTCGGAGCCGTAGTGTTCGTCATCGTCCTGCGCGGCGCCGTCCGCATCTTCAAACTTTCACGCTGAAAACTGTCGCACAATAGCCACATATAAAACACCACAATGAACATAGCATTCTTCTGCGGCTCGTCGCTGCCGTTACACTAGCAACAAACTGAAAGCCGAGACCATTGCTGGCCTCGGCTTTCGTCGTTTTAGTGTGTTGATGCAGGTTTACATCTCGCTCAGTTTCTTGTATCCCTCGTAGCGCAGTTTGGCGTTGCGCTCGGTGGCGACAAAGAGTTCTTCGGCCTCTTGGGGGAAGGTCTTCATCAGCGAGTTGTAGCGCACCTCGCCCATTTTCCTTATTTGTGCGCTACAACTCTGTCCATATTCCATAGACCTTCCCGCAGGAGGCCGTAAAAAGAACTCTTCGTCGCCACGGCAATGCCAAGGCTGCGCGTAGGGGATAGAAGAAGCTTTCCGAGCTTTAATCGTCTGTGGTGCGCGTCGCGACGCAATGGGGGCAACGCATAATAGCGCCGACGGCAGTATGCCGACGGACAGGCTTGCACCGGCAACAGCAGAGGACGGCCCCATCGGGCACCCTTTCATTTTACTATTCAATAGATACGCCATTTGTAACGCTATTCAATATTTTTTTGTAACGCCATTTTCAATTTTTTATTGTATTTGAACGCCATTTTGAAACAAATAAAAAAGTCCTTGTTTTGAACGCCATTTTCTGAACACATAATATTCCGCTTATACCGTTTTGTGTGGGGATGTGAGTGGGGTAAATACATTTGCATTTCACGTTTGACGTTTCACATTCGTCTACGCTCCTGCATCTCGGCAAAGCTCAAGTAAACTTGGCTCTGCACTCGACTTTCGGAGCTCCCACATTTCACATTCTCCGAGGAGGAAAACAACATCCCGCCTCGTAGAGGGGCGGGATGTGCTGATTGGTTATGGTTGGCTTCGGACTTGGAGTGCCGATTAACTCATGCCGTCGTCGCCTCCTGCGTCGGTGAAGTTGGCGGTAACGGTGGTGTTGGCGGCGGGCATGTTGAACTTGCTGTTCTGCACAGAGGTGTTGCCGCTGCCGGAGTTCATCACAATGCCACTGAGCTGCTTGCCGCTGGCAGGGGTGGCGGTGAGTCGCACCTCCGCACCTGCGGCCACCTGGCTACCGCTGGCCACAGCGTTGCCGTTGACAGTGGCGGTGAGGGTGCCGCTGCCGGAAGGGCTGACCCCGAGAGTGAGGACATAGTTACCCTGAGTGCTGTTGCCACCCGACCCACTGCCGCTGTTGCCGCCGGTGCCGCCACTCTGGGTACCGTCGCCCGCGATGGTCAGCAGGGCGCGGACGGTGTCGATTTCGCTGTGCTCTATCTTGGCTTTCTGCGGGCACACCTTGGTGCAGTGGCCACAAAGGATACAGTGTTCCTCTATGATTTGGGCGTGGTGGTCCTTGATGTTGATGGCCTTCACAGGGCACTCACGCAGGCAACGGTAGCAGTCCTTACACTGCACCGGCTTGAATTCCAAATATTCTGACATCAGGCATTAAATATTTTGGGAAACACTTCTTTGGCAAACAGCTCCTCGACATTTTCGGAGTTCACCCCATGCAAGATGAATCCTTCGGGAGTTTCCTCCACCTGCGGACCTTTTTCGGCAGCCTCCATCTCTTCGCAGCACACCGTCACCCCTTTGGCGCAGTGGCCCAGACAGAAGCTGGCTTGCAGTTCCACAACGTCCTCGACGTCGTATTTTTTCAACACGGCCTTGAATGCCTCGATGACATCATAAGATCCTTTCAGGTGGCACGAACTGCCTACACAAACTTTTATTGTCATATTTTCTTCGTCTTTATTATTAATATTCTTTATAAACTAACTTTATAAACTAATTGATATTACGCAAAATAAATTGCAAAATCCTCATCGCGGGAGTTTTTGCATAGATATGAAAAAATATTAAATCAAACTTTTTTTATCGAATAAAAGAGTATTGTTAATGTTTCTTATTTAGATTTTCACCATTAAAAGGATTAGTCTTTCACTCTTTGAGACGGGGCAGTAGGAGGAGACACATAACGATGCCGACGGCGAGGCCCCAGGCAGCACCGCGCGAGGCGAGGATGGCAGCCATCACACCGGCAATGCCAAGATCAAGAGGCGTCCGTGCTTTGGTGATGCCTACACGGAAAGATACAAATCCTTGTATTAGCAGCGTGGAGGCCAGCGCTACGCCGAGGATGGGCTTGACGAGCGTGACGATAGGCAACAGGAAATAGCCCGTCAGGGTGCCGAAACGGAACGACCCCGCGCCGGAAAGAATGGAGTCCATGGCCTTGCGCCCTTTCTTGTAGCGGTCGCAGATGACCACCTGCATAGCAGCCCACAGCGGGCCGCACATGGTGAGGTCGGGACCGATGACGGACATCACCATGTTGCGTAGGCCGAAGATGATATGCGAGCGGTTTGGGTTGTAGTCGACTTTTTCGTCGGGGCGCTTCTCGGCACAATCCTCGATAAGCGCCTTCGCTTGTATCATGTCGCCAAAGAGGACAATATATGTGGAAAGGACGACAGGAATGGCGGTGAGGAACATCTTGGCAGGCGGCAGGCCGAGACCGAAGATTGTCCACTCGCGCCATACGCCAATGAAGTTGGGCTTTACCAGACCCCATTCCACTGTAGGCCACGGTGTCTCAAGCACCAGCGGCCCGATGAGGATGGCTAACACCATGATGGGCAGGATGCCCATGTCGGAGATGAACTTGGCCACGCGGTTGCGTCCGGCCAACACGCGGAAGGTGTTGGAGAAAAGGAGGAAGAAGCCGATGGCCATGCAGATGCCTATGGTGAGGGGTGTCTTGTCGAAATGGCTGCCGGTCTTGAACACCACGATGACGGCGGCGATGCCGGCACCCACGATGATTCCGGCTTGCATGGCGTTGGGCACAATCTTTATCATCTTGCGTCCCAGCCCCGAGGCTCCAAGCACGAAGGCCAGGAATCCCAGCATAAACTCGAAGGCGATGAGGGCGTGCATACGGTCGGGTCCCGGCTCAAACTGACTGACATACAGTATCAGTATCGGTATGGCTGGCGTGACCCATCCCGGCACCACGGGGTCGCCCAGCAGGACGTGGGTACAGTAGAGGATGCCATTGAGGATAACGATGGTGATGGCGATGTCGAACGGCATTCCGAGGTACTCCTGCAGCATCGGCACGGCACTCAAACAGACGGCACACACCAGCAGTCCCTGCACATAGTCGGGCCACGCGAACTTGTAGTGGACGAAAGGGATGCGCAGCTTGAAAGGTCCCAGCGGGGTATAGGGCTGTTCCGCCCCGAAGTCTCGTTTCATATCGGATTACGTTAGGTGGAATATCAACTGAAGGTTGTTGCTGAAGAGTTTAACAGCCATAGCCAGCAGGATGACGCCGAAGAATTTGCGCAGCACATAGATGATGTCGGCACCGAGCCAGTGGGTGATTTTGTCGAGGTAACGCAGGACGATGTAGTCGATGACGATATTGAGGAATAGGCCTATCATGATGTTGACCGTGGCGTACTCGGCGTGGAGCGAGATGAAGGCGGTGATGGCTCCCGGCCCGGCGATGAGGGGGAAGGCGATAGGAACGATGCTGGCACCCGACGAGGTGGGCTCATTCTTGATGATGTCGCGTCCCAGAATCATCTCGAAGGCGAGAATGAAGAGCACCACCGAACCGGCCACAGCAAACGAAGGCATATCGATGCCGAAGAGTTTTAAAAGCGCGTCGCCGAGGAAATAGAAGCCCACGAAGAGCAGCAGCGCCGCGCCGGTGGCCTGGAAAGGTTTAATCTTCGACCCCTTGTCGCGCATCGAGACGAAGATGGGAATGGAACCCGTGATGTCGATGATGGCGAACATCACGAGGAAAGTGCTGAATATTTCTACAAGATTGAACATGGCTTTTTTTGAATGACAAGGGGCGAGCCGAAACAATGCACAACTCGCCCCCCTGTCGGATAAGATGATTAGTTTAGCATCAATTCCAAATCTCCTCGTCGCTGGGAACGCGCATGCGGGTCTGCAGCGGGGCGACGCGGGTGATATTGAGGAGGTGTTTGAAAGTAAAATTCTCGCTGATGGAGTTGCCGCCCCAAGAGCCGCAGCCGAGGGTGTTGGTGACGGGGAGGCCGTTCTGGATGCTGCCGCCGGCGGTGGTGGCGCAGATGGCGTTGACAATAAGGCGCGAGACGCTGAGTTCCGAGCCAGCCTTGATGATGTTGGCCTGGCTGTTCGAGTGGAGACCGGCGGTGTGGCCCTTGCCCTCGTAGCTGAGGTTGGTCTGCGCAATTTCGATGGCCTGCTCGAAGTACTGGTAGGGGAACGCGGCCATCACCGGGCACATCTTCTCCTTGCTGATGGGGTCGTCGACGCCGAAGCGACCGTTGCTCTCGACGACAAGAATCTTGGTGTTCTCCGGCACCTCGAAACCAGCCTTGCGGGCAATCTTCACGGCACTCTGTCCGACGACGTCGCGGGCGGTGTGACCGTCCTCGAAGATGGCGGCAATGACGTTTTCGCGCTCACTTTCGTTGCAGACGTAAGCGCGGTTGACGCGGAAGCCGGCCATCACCTCGTCGCGGTGTTCGCGGGGATAGATGCAGCTCTGCTCACCCGAGCAGATGATGCCGTTGTCGAACGAGCGGCCGGTGACGAGTTTGCTGGTGGCCAGCTCGTAGTCGATGTCGCGGTCGAGGATAACCTGAACGTTACCGGCTCCAACACCGAACGAGGGTTTTCCGCTACTGTAGGCACTCTTCACCATCGGCATACCGCCGGTGGCCACCGTGACGTCGCACTTGGCCATCAGCTCCTGCGTCTTTTCGAGGGTAGGCTCACGCACAATCTGCACCATGCCTTCGGGCAGGTCGACGGCTTGCAGAGCCTCGCAGATGAGGTCGACAGCCTTGGTGGAGCAGACTTTCGACTTGGGATGCGGGCTGATGATGATGGCGTTGCGGCTCTTGAGAGCGAAGGCAATCTTCGACATGGGAGTGACGATGGGGTTGGTCATGGGAGTTACGCCGGCCACCACGCCGATGGGCTTGGCAATCTCGATGAGGCCGGTGCGCTCGTCAATGCTGAGGATGCCCATGGACTTCTTGGCGTGGAGGTCCCACCAAACGCCTTTCGACTTGTTGCGGTTCTTGGCCACCTTGTCCTCATAGACACCCATCTGGGTCTCGTCGACGGCCATGCGGGCCAGCTCCTCGGCATGGTCGTAGATGGTCTTGGTGGTGATTTTCACGGCGGCATCGACATCGTCCTGGTCGAAGTGGCGCACATAGACGGCCTGCGCTTCGCGGGCCTTGGCAATCATTTGTTCAATCTCTGACATTTCTATCTTGTTTTACTTTGTTTTAAAAAAAAGAAGGGGGAAATATAAAAGTCACTATTATGATGACACCTTCTAAATTGTACTTTTATAATATTAATCCATAGTATAGGGTTTCCCCCTGTCTATCATTTAATACGTATTAAAAGAGTTCCTTGTAAACGTTGAGGATTTCCTCGCGGCTGAGCGGCACGTAGTTGTTGCCCAGCAGGCGTTGCTGGGTAGTGAGGACACTGTCGGCGAAGAGTTCGCACTCCTCGGCCTTCATGCCGTACTCGTGCAGCGGACGCTTGGCGACCATACAGGAGAGCACCTTGTCGAGCGCTGGATAGAGCACGGCTGGGTCGGACGGGCATCCGAGCAGCGAGGCGTAGAGGGCGTTGAGGTCGGCGATGGCACCGCTACCGTTCTTCTTGGCATAGAGGTTGAGGATATGCGTGAAGAACTGGTAGTTGCTCTCGCCGTGTGGCACGTGGTAGTTGCCGCCGAGGGGATAGCTCAGGGCGTGGACGGCGGCGCAACCCGCGTTGCCGAAAGCGATGCCGGCGTAGTTGCTGGCGCGGAGCATAGGCTCGAGGTGCTCAAGGCGATACTCGGGGCCTTTCTCGGCTATGCCCTTGAAGATGGGCAGAATGAGGCGGATGGCCTCGACGGAGAAGAGGCGCGTGTAGTCGTTGGCCTTGGGCGAGAGATAGCTCTCGGTGGCGTGGATGAGGGCGTCGATGGCGCTGAAGGCGTAGGGCTTGAAGGGCAGCGACGTGAGCAGCTCGGGGATGAGTACCGCGTCGTCGGCCAGGATGGCGTTGTCGGCCAAGCCGAGCTTGGTGTGGCGTGCCTTGAGTTCGGCGATGGAGATGTTGGTCACCTCGCTGCCGGTGCCGCAGGTGGTGGGCACGATGACAAGGCGTTTCTGCTTCACGATGGGAATCTTGCGTTCGAAGGCGTCGGTGACGTTGGGCAGGATGCCCAGTACGAAGATCTTGGAGATGTCGATGACGGTGCCGCCGCCGACAGCCACGATGCGGTCGAAGCTGACGCCTTTGAGGTCATCCATGATGTGCTGGATCATCTCGTCGCTGGGCTCGCCGAGGCCGTATTTTTCCTGCATCACGAAGTGGCACTTCAGGCCGAGCTTCTGGATGTAAGGCTCGTAGATGAACGACTGGGTGATGACCAGGTCGCTCTCGTCCAGCTGGAACTCGCGGGCAAACTGCTCGAAAGTGGCGAACTGGTGTATGTTGCTTTTTACTGTGAACATTGTTTTCTTTGTTTTTGATTGGTGGTAGCGGTCTTGTTCTCTTTATGAAAAAATTAACTTGAACTGGAATGAGAGACCGCTACACGCGCAATCATTTGTGGATATATAACTTTTCGAAATCGGCACAGAGCTGGTCGCGGAAGTCGGGGTGGGCGATGGCGGTGAGGGCCTCGGCACGCTGGGCTATGGTCTTGCCCTTGAGGTGGGCGATGCCGTACTCGGTGATGACGTAGTCCACATCGTTGCGCGAGGTGGTGACTGCTGCGCCGGGGGTGAGGGTGGCCACGATGCGGCTCACCTTGCCCTTGGCTGCCGTCGACGGCATGGCCATAATGCTGCGTCCGCCCTTGCTCATAGCGGCGCCACGCACATAGTCCACTTGCCCGCCGGTGCCGCTGAACTGCTTGGTACCCATACTCTCGCTGGCCACCTGGCCTTGCAGGTCGACCTCGATGCAGGAGTTGATGGCCACCATGTTGTCGTTCTTGGCGATGACGTAGGGGTCGTTGACGTAGTCCACGGGGTGCAGGGCCACCATGGGGTTGTGGTCCACGAAGTCGTAGAGCTTCTTGGTGCCCATAAGGAAGGTGGCCACGAGCTTGCCGCGGTGCAACGTCTTGTACTCGCCGTCTATAACACCGGCCTCGACGAGGTCGACCACGCCATCGGAGAACATCTCGGTGTGGATGCCGAGGTGCTTCTTGCCTTTCAGCTCAGCCAGCACAGCGTCGGGGATGGCGCCGATGCCCAGCTGCAGGGTGTCGCCGTCGTTGATGAGCGAGGCGCAGTTGCGGCCTATGGCTTCCTCGACGGGACCTATCTTGGCGGGCTGCAGCTCCACCGGCGGGTAGTTGACCGGCACGATGTGAGTCAGCTCGCTGACGTGCAGCAGCGTGCCGCCCGAGACGAAAGGCAGCTGGTCGTTCATCTCGGCGATGACGATGCGGGCCTTCTTGGCTGCCGCCACAGCGTAGTCGCACGAGAGCGACAGCGAGCAGTAGCCGTCGGGACCCGGCTCGGTGACAGTGACAACAGCCACATCGCACGGGATCTCACGACCCAACATCCCCGGCACATCCTTGAAATAGGCGGGGAAGAACTGGCCGGCGCCACTCCAGACGGCTTGTCTGGAGTTGGCACCGACGAAGTTGGTTAGATGACAAAAGTTTTCGTAACATTCGGGGGCGAAGCACTCGCCTTCGCCGAGGGTCAGCATGTGGTAAATCTTCACGTCGTGGTAGTCGGCGTGGTGCGCGGCGAGGGTCTTGATGACCTTGCGCGGCACACCGGCGCACTCCGACATCACCACGGTGTCGCCATCCTTGATGTGCTTGATGGCCTCCTCGGCCGTGGTCAGTTTGTTCTTATATTCTTGTTTCCAATCCATTGGAGAACGTTTAAAAGGTAAAGGGGCGGGGGTGTGCTTCTAAAGGCAAATCAATGTCAGAAAATCAGATTGCTCCGCCCCGTGTACCCGTGATTATATGTTTACTTTTTAATCTTGGCAATATCCTTAGCAAGTTTCTTCTTGCTCTCGAGATCGCTCTGACGGCTAATCATGATGCGCTGAGCCTGGGGCGAGCCGGCGCCGTGCATGCTCTCGGTGCGGTAGCCGACGGCAGCGGTACCGAGCGTCAGGTTCTCGATGAGGCGCAGGATGCGCATGCGTTCCTCGGTGGTGTAGTCGGCCGAAGCCTTGAGGTATTTCTCCACATAGTGGCCAATCTCCTTGCTGCGCAGGTCGGCCTCGCTGGGCATGGTGACCATCAGGCCGCCGGCTATGTCCTCGGCTAGACGGGCGATTTCGTAGGGCAGACGGGTGACGTTCTGTTTGCATACATTGGCCAGCAGCAGGTTGATCATATAGTTGCCAGCAGCCATCTTGCAGCCTTCGCACGAGCAGGCGATACCGCAACTGTAGAGCGTCTCGTTTAGGTGGGTCATCTCGATGATTTTGTCCTTGATGTGGCTGGCCTTGGGCACACCGTTGGCCTCGGCGGCCAATGCAGCAGCACCGATCAGCACGTCGCCCACGCCCACCTTGCATCCGCCGTAGCTCTGGCGGTGATAGCCGGCGAAGCGTTCCACCATCATGCCGGCGAAGTCGTACTCCTGGCACATGAAGACGCGGTCGTTGGGGATGAACACGTTGTCGAAGATGACGAGGGCCTCGTGACCGCCGAACTGCGAGTTGCCGAGGTCGATGTCGTGGAACTCCTCAAGCTTGCGGGTGTCGCAGCTCTGACGGCCGTAGATCATGGTGATGCCCTCGGCGTCGGTGGGGATGGCGAAGCTGACGGCGTAAGCCTTGTCCTCCTCCTTCATGGCCTGGGTGGGCATGATGAGGTGCTCGTGGCTGTTGACGGCGCCGGTCTGGTGGGCCTTGGCACCGCGCACCACGATACCGTCGGGACGGATCTCGGCGATGTGGAGGAACAGGTCGGGGTCGGCCTGCTTGCTGGGGCTGAGGCTACGGTCGCCCTTCGGATCGGTCATAGCGCCGTCGATGGTCAGGTCGTTGTCCTGGACATATTTAAGGTATTCGGTGAAGCGTTTGTGATACTCCGTACCGTATTTCTGGTCGATTTCGTAAGTGGTGCTGTAGATGGCGTTGAAGGCGTCCATGCCCACGCAACGCTGGAAGCAGGCGGCGGTCTTCTGGCCGCAGAGACGCTGCATCTTCACCTTGTTCACCAGGTCCTCGGTGCTCTGGTGCAGGTGGCAGAAGCGGTTGATGCGCTTGCCTGTGAGGTTGCTCACAGCGGTCATAATGTCCTGGTACTCGGGCTGCTCGGCCAGCCAGTAGGTCATAGCCACCGAGTTCAGCGACGGGCGGATCATGGGATGGTCGACGGGGTTGTCGATTTTCTCGCCCATGTACCAGACGTTCATCTTCATCTTGCGAAGACTTTCAATGTATTGATCTCTTGTCATCATAACGTTTAAGATTTTAATTGTTAATATTAAATGAATTAAATTAAAAATGCCGTTCCGTGCAGCGAGGACGCTACAGGGAACGGCAATCATTATCTATAAACAAATGTATATCTTAAATCATCTAACGAGAACACAACACACCATAATCCACCGACACAATCCAACAGTAATGCATCAACCACAAGACTGTGTCATCATTCAAACAATAACACAATCACGCATTGGCTCGATATGGTCGCCGACCATGATTCAAGCGATGCATTTTTCTCATTAGCAAATACTCTTGTAACCGCGAAAGATTTGCCTCTCCCTGTGCGGCAGGTCTCCTGGCTTGTCCACCGTTATGCGCCTTCTCAGAGGTGTAGTAACCTCCAATGACGTATTGCACACGGCTCTAATCACTCATCACTAATCACTCATCACTACTATGGACTTTACAGTTGCGCGTCAGCTCACGATTTTCACGTGATTCCCTTTTCACCCTGACAACCGCGCTGTAGTAAGCGTCGGTCTCAGGGCACCTCACAGACTGATTCTTTAGTCAATAATCAAAGTACTCTGCCTCCCGGCAAGGCCGCAACCTTCTCCTTGAAAGCGGTTACAAAAGTACAAAATAAAATTGAATTACCAAATAAAACTTTTATTATCGAATATAAGTTATTGTATTACTGTAATAAAATTTTTTACAATTCGCACTTTTTTTATCGAACAAAGGGTATTTTATCACCTTTTATAGAAAAAATATTGGGTCTTGGTGTGTTATCTTTATTGTCTCCGGCGCAGCTCGGCGGTGAGGGCGGCGAGGGAGGCGGCGAGGTTCTCGTTTTTGACAAGGATATTGTCGGGCAAGTTAAGTGCCGTGGGGGCGAAGTTCCAGATGGCCTGGACGCCTCCTGCCACCAGCATGTCGGCCACGCTCTGCGCCTCTGGTGCGGGAACAGCGATGATGCCAATGTTGATATGGGTGCGTTTGAGGAACGGCACCATCTTTGCGATAGGCAACACTGGCTTCTCGCCCACTTTCTTCTCTTTTGGCTCGCGGTCGAAACCGGCCACAATATCAAGGCTGTATTTGGCGAAACCGCCGTAGTGGAGCAGCACATGACCAAGAGCACCTACACCTACCAACACGGCCTCGTCGTAATGGTCATAGCCGAGGTATATCTTCAAATCTTCCAGCAGCGTGCTGACGCGAAAACCTACATTCGGGCGTCCCGGCTCGGAGCTGATGCTGGCCAGATCCTTGCGCACCTGCACAGGGTTGATGCCAAGACTCTCGGCAATGGCGGTGGAGGACACATATTCTTCACCACGCGCCACGCGATTCTCAATTTCGCAGTAGTACGACGGAAGTCTTCCTAGTGTCGACTTCAAGATTATCAATGAGTTCTGCCGGTCTTTCATCTATCAATGCACATCTGTTTTCGCCGTGCAAAAATACACATTTTTCCGAAAACAGATGCAAAAAAAATTGTTGCGATTGTATGGTACAGACAGAGAAAGGCGGCGGCAAGAATGCCACCAAGGTGCACGAGAAACGGAAGGGGGATAATTTGATGGTTTTGTGGTTATACGTTTGATTTTCAGTGATTTGCATGCAAATTAGACAATGCGCTGGTTTTGTGGTGGTTACGGAGGTTTCAAAGAAGGCACATAGAACCCACATAGAAGGGGCGTAGAAGGGAGGGTATTTCGCCTTGCCCTGCGGGCAGAAATCTTGGGAATCTTATAAATTTGGCTGCAACGGTGTTGCAACATACAAAACAGAAGAAAAAAATGGCGTTAAAAAAGAAGAAAAATGGCGTTATCATAAAAACAATGATTCCTATTGAAAAGAAAAATAGCGTTAAATATTGAATGGCAAAAAGAAAGGGTGCCCGATGGGGACACCCTTTGCTGGTTGAGATGCGGGGCTAAAGACGAGTGCAAAGCAAACGTGCCCGCACGGGTCAATTAGAGCTCGGCGAGCTTCTTATAACCCTCATACCTAATCTTGGCATTGCGCTCGGTGGCGACGAAGAGTTCTTCGGCCTCCTGGGGGAAGGTCTTCATCAGCGAGTTGTAGCGGACCTCGCCCATAATGAAGTCGCGGAACTTGCTCCAGTCGGGCTCCTTCGAGTCGAGGTGGAAGCCGTTCTTGCCTTCTTCTTCCTCAGCGGGGTTGTAGTGCCAGAGGTGCCAGTAGCCGCACTCGACGGCCTTCTTCTCCTCGTTCTGCGTGCGGCCCATACCGATCTTGATGCCGTGGTTGATGCAGGGTGCGTAGCAGATGATGAGCGACGGGCCGTGGTAGGCCTCGGCCTCCTTGATGACGTTGAAGTACTGGGCCTGGCTGGCGCCCATAGCTACCTGCGCCACATAGACGTAGCCGTAGCTCTTGGCAATCATGCCGAGGTCTTTCTTGCGAATCTTCTTGCCGCTGGTGGCGAACTTGGCGACGGCGCCGGCCGGAGTGGCCTTCGAGCTCTGTCCGCCGGTGTTGGAGTACACCTCGGTATCGACGACGACGACGTTGACGTCCTCGCCGCTGGCCAGCACGTGGTCGAGACCGCCGAATCCGATATCATAACCCCAACCGTCGCCGCCGAAGATCCACTGGCTCTTCTTGACGAGGCTGTGACGGAGTTCGAGGAGCTGCTTGCAGATGTCGCAGCCGCATTTCTCCATCAGCGGGATGAGCTTGTCGGCGATTTCCTTGGTCTTGAGGGTGTTCTCGCGGTTGGCGATCCACTCGGTGAAGAGGGCCTTTATTTCAGCGCTGCAGCAGTCGCAGGCGAGGCCTTCCTTCATGATGCGCTCCACGCGGTCGCGCATCTGGCGGGTGGCGGTGGCCATACCGAGGCCGAACTCGGCGTTGTCCTCAAACAGCGAGTTGGCCCAGGCGGGACCGAAGCCGCTGCGGTAGTTCTTGCAGTAGGGGGTGGCAGGAGCCGAGCCGCCGTAGATGGAGGAGCAGCCCGTGGCGTTGGCCACCATCATCTGCTCGCCGAAGAGCTGGGTGATGCACTTGAGGTACGGGGTCTCGCCGCAGCCGGCGCAGGCGCCGCTGAACTCGAACAGAGGCTGTGCAAACTGGCTGTTCTTGACGTTGGCTTTCTTGTCGATGAGGTTGTCCTTGTAGGTGACGCACTTCTGGGCGTAGTCCCAGTTGGCGGCCTCGTGGAGCTGGCTCTCGAAGGGTTTCATCACGAGGGCCTTCTCCTTGGCGGGGCAGACGTCGGCGCAGTTACCGCAGCCGGTGCAGTCCATGACGGAGACCTGCATGCGGAAGTGCATACCGGCGAGCTCCTTGGGCATCTTGACGTCGATGGCCTTCATCGAGGCGGGAGCGTTCTTCATCTCCTCGTCGGTCATCACGCAGGGGCGGATGGCGGCGTGGGGGCAGACCAGCGAGCACTGGTTGCACTGGATGCAGTTGGCGGGGTTCCACTCAGGGATGACGGTGGCGACGCCACGCTTCTCGTAGGCGGTGGTGCCGGCGGGGAAGGTGCCGTCTTCGTAGCCGAGGAATGCCGACACGGGCAGGTCGTTGCCGGTCTGTGCCACCATCGGGCGCATCACCTTGGCGATGAACTCGGGGTCGCCCTCGTGCTTCTCGACGGCGAAGTCGGTACTGCAGGGCAGGTTGGCCCACTCGGCGGGAATCTCGACCTTCACGATGTCGCCACCGCGGTCGACTGCTGCGTAGTTCTTGTTGACCACGTCCTCACCCTTGCGGCCGTAGCTCTTGACGATGAATTTCTTCATCTGCTCGACGGCGAGGTCGTAAGGAATCACCTCGCTGATCTTGAAGAAGGCGCTCTGGAGGATGGTGTTGGTGCGGTTGCCGAGGCCGATTTCGGCGGCAATCTTGGTGGCGTCGATGATGTACATCGTGATGTGGTG
Organism: Bacteroidales bacterium; assembly: GCA_045222295.1. Classification (GTDB taxonomy): domain Bacteria; phylum Bacteroidota; class Bacteroidia; order Bacteroidales; family P3; genus Colimorpha. Next base: position 318,405 of record JBGUXP010000006.1, read on the forward strand.
CAGCGCCAGGTACTTCTTCACGAAGTCGGGCAGCTGGGCCTTGGTCTCCTCGACGGTCCAGGGGCTGTTGTAGAGGAAGGTGCCGTTGTCCTTCAGGCCGCGCAGGCAGTCGTACTTGCGCAGATAGCTGGGCACGTGGACGGCCACGAAGTCGGGGGTGCCGACCAGGTAAGGAGCGGGCAGGGGGTTGTCGCCGAAGCGCAGGTGCGAGCAGGTGTAGCCGCCCGATTTCTTCGAGTCGTAGTCGAAGTAGGCCTGGCTGTACTTGTTGGTGTTGTCGCCGATAATCTTGATGCTGTTTTTGTTGGCACCCACGGTACCGTCGGCGCCGAGGCCGTAGAAGCGGGCCTCGAAGGTGCCCTTGGGCAGGATGGAGATTTCGGGCAGGATGGGCAGCGAGCGGAAGGTCACGTCGTCGACGATGCCGATGGTGAACTGGTTCTTCTTCTCGCCTTCCATATTGTTGAACACGGAGATAATCTGTGCGGGAGTGGTGTCCTTGCTGGAGAGGCCGTAGCGGCCGCCGATGATGTTGACGTTGGCATTGCCCTTGAAGGCCTCAACGATGTCGAGGTACAGGGGATCGCCGTTGGCGCCGGGCTCCTTGGTGCGGTCGAGGACGCAGAGGGTCTTCACGCTCTTGGGCATGACGGCCATCAGGTGCTTCACGCTGAAGGGACGGTAGAGGTGGACGGTGATGCAGCCGGTCTTCTTGCCCTGGGCGTTCAGGTAGTCGACGACGGTCTTCACGGTCTCGGTCACCGAACCCATAGCCACGATGACGTTGTCGGCATCGGCGGCACCGTAGTAGGTGAAGGGGGCGTAGTTGCGGCCGGTCAGCTTGCTGATCTCAGCCATATATTTGGCCACGATGTCGGGCAGGGCATCGTAGTACTTGTTCTGCAGCTCGCGGGTCTGGAAATAGACGTCGCTGTTCTGGGCGGTACCGCGGGTCACGTTGTGCTCGGGGTTGAGGGCGTTCTCGCGGAAAGCCTTCAGAGCCTTCTGGTCGACGAGCGGACGAAGGTCTTCCATATCCCAAGCCTCGATTTTCTGGATTTCGTGGCTGGTGCGGAAACCGTCGAAGAAGTTGAGGAAGGGCACGCGGCCGGTGAGGGCGCTGAGGTGTGCCACAGGGGCGAGGTCCATCACTTCCTGCACCGAGCTCTCGGCGAGGAGGGCGAAGCCGGTCTGGCGGGCGCTCATCACGTCGGCGTGGTCGCCGAAGATCGAGAGGGCCTGGGCGGCAAGGGCGCGGGCGGAGACGTGGAACACGCCGGGCAGCAGTTCGCCGGCGATCTTGTACATGTTGGGGATCATCAGCAGCAGACCCTGGGAGGCGGTGTAGGTGGTGGTGAGGGCACCGGCCTGGAGAGAGCCGTGCACGGCGCCGGCGGCGCCGGCCTCACTCTGCATCTCGACGACCTTCACGGTCTCGCCGAAGAGGTTCTTGCGTCCGGCAGCGGCCCATTCGTCGATATACTCGGCCATGGGGCTGCTCGGGGTGATGGGGTAGATAGCTGCTACCTCGCTGAACATGTAGGCCACATGCGCAGCAGCGCAGTTACCGTCACATGTCATAAACTTTTTTTCTTTTGCCATAATTGCTTAAACGTTTAAGGATTAATTATTTATTATGTTTTTTGTTCAACGTGTGAAACTACAAAGATATAAAAAATAAATTGAGTGACGAAAAATATTTTCAAAATTTAACATTAGTGAGGCGGTGCAATAAAATCACGCTTTTTGCGTTAGTTAAGGTAAAATAGTCATCTCATGGCAAATAGCAATAATTCATCCGGACACTCCGGAAATTCCGGAAATTCCGGACACTCCGGAAAAACCGGAACCTCCGGACAATCCGGCAAATCTCCCACCTATCGCCGTTATGCCGACGGCACCGCCAGCGCCCTTCGGAAGCCTGTCGTTTATACTGAACTGCGTTTCTACCAACGCAGCGATGTCCTCTACCAGCTCACACAACTCTTCTGTCAACGCTATTTGCCGCCCTATGGCGACCGCACCGTCGACCAGATGGTGCAAGCCGCCCGCAGCACCAAGCAGAACATCGCCGAAGGCAGCAGCGACGGGCAGACCTCTTCTGAAGTCGAACTGAAACTCCTCGGCATCGCCCGCGGAAGCAACAAAGAACTCCTCGAAGATTACCTCGATTATTTGAAACGCAAAGGCCTCGCCGAATGGCGCGGAAACAACCCTCGCTTCGAACAGTTACATGACTTCTGCCGCACTCACAGCCGCTACGAAGACTACCAGCCTTTGCTCGCCCGCATGGACGACGAAGAACTGGCCAACATGGCCGTCTGCCTTTGCCACCAAGTTGATTCGGGATTGACCAAATATATCGAGCAACGCGACCGCGAATTCACCACCGAGGGCGGCATCCGCGAGCGTATGACAGCTGCTCGTCTCGGGCAGCGCGAAACCCAACGCGAAACCATCGAGCGCCAAGCCGCCGAGATTGCCGCGCTCCGCGCGGAGATCCAACGCCTAACAGCCCTCCTCCAGCAAGCAGGAATCCGTTATTAATTCCGGAAAATCCGGATGATCCGGTTTATCCGGATTCTCCGGAATGTCCGGGTTGATCACTTCAACGCCTCTTCTATCGCTTTCACCACCAGCTCCTCCATGATGTAGTAGGTGTCGGGGTTGGGGTGGCAGCCGTCGGCGCTGTACTTCTTGGGGAAGGCGCCACGCTCGTCGGCGAGGGCGGCGTGATAGTCAACATAGACGATGCCGTTGGCTTCAGCATAAGCTCGCAATCGTTCGTTGATGTCGACGATGGTTTGGGCAGCGTTCTTGATGTCGGGATTCCACACAAAATTGGCACAGGGCGGTATGGAACTGATGATAGGCACGATACCGTTGGCACGGGCCAAAGTACACATGGCCACGATATTGTCGACCACTTTGTCGGGCGCGACCCAGTAGGTGTTGTGTGCCACATCGTTGGTGCCCGCCATGATGACTACCGCCTTGGGGTGCAGGTTGACGACATCGGTGGTGAACCGCAGCAGCATTTGTGCCGAAGTCTGCCCGCCGATGCCCCTGCCGCAGTAGTTATGCTGGCGGAAGAACTCGGGGTGGTACACAGCCCAATACTCGGTGATGGAATTACCCATAAACACCACCTCAGGAAACTCGCCGCCGACGATAATACGCTCGTTGTCGGCCTTGAAGCGGTTGAATCCGAACCAATCATCCTGTGAGAAACCAAATAGAGTCATAGTCAGAAAGAGAATGATAAACGCTGTTTTCTTCATGCTGAAAATTTTTGCAAAGATAACACTTTTTTTTGAAAATACCATAACGAGAATGCGATGCAATATTTTCTCGAATACTGCGTTATTATTGGTAATATGAAGCACATACAATATCAAACACAAGGAACCTGCTCGGTGCTGATTGACGTGGTAGCGGATGAGAACAACGTCATCCAGAATGTGGCTTTCTTAGGAGGTTGCGATGGCAATCTGCAGGGTATCTGTCGCTTAGTGAAAGGGCAGAAGATTGATGACGTGATTGACAAGTTAGACGGTATCCGCTGCGGCGACAAGCCCACCTCTTGCCCAGACCAGCTCTGCCGCGCGTTGGAACAACTGAAGAGGAAATAAAGCTATTTGAACGATGAGAAGAATAATCACACTCGCCCTTGCCACCGTGATGCTGGCGGCATGCGGAGACAATGAAAGGCGGCTGAAGGAACGCGCAGCAGAGCTGTGCCAGTATATCCCTGACCATGAGTTGCTGGAGAAGTCGAAGAACTACATGACCGAGGACTTCTATAACATGCTTGACACGATGTTTAATCACCTGCCTGAGTTCGAGGCCATGGACCATGAGTGGCTCTATTACTTTGTCACTGGCAACGGCGGCACGATAGCCGACTATACGGTCACCGGCGTGGAACTGACCGACAAGACACATGCCATTGCCACCATCAGCGTGCGTCAGAAGTGGGAAGATGGCTCGTTCGATGAGTCTACCGACATTGAGGAGCACAAGCTCTATATGGAGAATGTCGACGGCGTGTGGCTGATGTCTGACTTCGACGGGCACAAGGCCGACTGCATCCGCCATATCGCCATCAACCGCTGGGAACAAAAGCTGCGCGCAGCCATAAGCGCTTTCTTGGCCGAGGAGTTCGGTACAAAATACACACAGGGCGACCTGTGCATACCCGTGCTGATGATAGTGGCCGAGGAAGACTGCGAAACTGAAATAGCATGGGTGTGGGGCGACTTCTGGGTGTTCAACTACACGATTGTCGGTGACACATTGAAGTGCGTCTCGGGAGGCAACCATTCCGGTCGTATAACCATCAGTGAACTGGCATATCCACAATATTACGTCAGCGCCTTTTGGCAGACCGTCGACGGTGCAGGAAACGACAAGAGCGCCCGCGAAATCTTTGGCAAACACTATGATATTTACCAGAACATGCACTCCAACGAGCAGGTGCGCGAGGCCGTCCGCAAGGAGCAGTTGCAGGAGTACGTCAAGCGACACAACCTCAAGGTCCATTACTACCAAGACTACGGCTGGCCAGCCATTGAACTATGAAACAGATAGAGGTAGTAGCAGCCATCATACATGATGCCGAGGGGCGTATCTTCGCCACACAGCGGGGATATGGTGACTGGGAAGGATGGTGGGAGTTTCCTGGTGGCAAGATAGAAGTGGGGGAGAGCCATGAAGAGGCGTTGCAGCGCGAGATTTGGGAGGAGCTGGAAACCCGCATCGTCATCGAGCGGCTGGTGACCACCGTGGAGTGGGATTATCCCAATTTCCACCTCAAGATGCACTGCTACTGGTGCCACGTGGAGAGCGGCTCGCTAACCCTGAAAGAGCACGAGGCTGCCCGCTGGCTGGCAAAAGAAGAACTGGAGAGTGTGAAGTGGCTCCCCGCCGACTTACAGATACTGGACAAGATTAGAAACCTTAAATGACAAGATATGAAACTCAGTAACGATATCATCACCATCGAAGTGGCGGAACACGGGGCAGAGTTGGTGAGCCTCCAAAAGAACGGTCGCGAATACCTATGGATGGGCGATGCTTCCTTCTGGAACCGTCATGCGCCAATACTCTTCCCTGCCGTAGGGAAACCTTATAATAACGAACTCCACGTTGACGGAAAAGTCTATCCCATGAAGCAGCACGGCTTCGCCCGCGACAGCGAGTTTGAGATTGTCGGCGACGGACGATTACGGATGAAAGAAAGCGACTTGAGCGCCACTTATCCTTATCGGTTAGGACTGGAGGTATGTTATCATTTAGAGGGAAGCGCAGTTGAGGTGGTGTGGACGGTGGAAAATCTTGACAATCGCGATGCCTATTTCCAAATTGGCGCCCACCCAGGATTTCTATTGCCCGACTATCATGCCGAGGATAAACTGCATGGCTACCTGCGCTATTACGACCGCGAAGGGAATCCTATAAATCCTGTTATCATCCATGGCCTCAAGGATGGCAACCGCGTACCTTGCTCCTCCCCTAAGTTAGGGGAGGGGGACCACCGCATTGCGGTGGTGGAGGAGTGTGTCATTCCCTGCGAGATGCCCATCGAAACTGATACCTTCGCCCGCGATGCCTTGATGTTCGAAGGAGGTCAAGTAACTAAAGCCATACTCTGCGACAAAGATGGCAATAAAGTGCTTGGTGTCAGTTGTCCGCAAGCCGAAGCCTATGGTATCTGGGCTCCGCATAAAGAAGGTTGTCCCTTTGTCTGCCTCGAACCTTGGTGCGGCATCTGCGATACCCACGGATTCACAGACGATATCTCCAAGCGCCAGTATATCCACCGTTTGGCACCTCAGGAGCGTTACGAGTTCACCTACACTATCAAAATCTACTGAATGATGAATCAACTAGTGGATGCTATCATCCACTACTTTGACGACTCCTTTTAGTTTTTTATCACCCGCGCAATCTTGTTGCCAATTCTAATGCAATAAACTCCGGCGGGATAGCCGGAAAGGTCGATTGTTATCGTCTCTTGCTCGCCGTTTTCCACGCGTGCTTTGCCAGTGGTGGGATTGGGATATACCTTGAGCAGGTTTTTGGTAGATGTTGGCTGGGGACGTTCTATGCCGGTGACATCGGGCAGAGAATGAATCTCGGCGATATAGTTGACGAGCGAGTGCTGCAGGAAGCTCCAGTATTCCGGCAGGCGCTCGCTGGAGAGGGTCTTGTCGGTGGATAGTTCCATGGTCAGCTCCAGACAGTTGTGGTAGAAGTTGACATAATCCTGCCTTCCGCCTTCAATGATGTACCAGTCGCCGCCGGCCGTGACACCAGAGGCGTAGGTGTCGTTGAAATGGTCGGCGTTGTAGGTACGGCTGGTGTCGACAAAACGATGGCAGACCGCTTCCCACCATTCTTTGGCAGGGTGCGGGTTCTCTCTGGAGAGGAAACTGTCCCAGGGGTAGTTCATCACCTCGGCACCGCCATGGAGGTTGGCACTGAGTTTGAAGTTATGGGCCATGAAGTAGGCTATCATCGCTGCATTCTCGGGTTCAACAGCAGCTTTCGTTCCTTTAGGGTTGCTCCCTTTGGTCGCGCCCCCAAAGGGGTTTGGGTAGTTGCGGTTGAGGTCCACATTGTTGGCGTTGTTTCGCACGGCATTGCGGATGTCATTGTCGCCACGCCAGTAGGTGCCGTCGGGGTTGGCCAGCGGGTTGATGCTGATACGTGTGTGGTTGAGGAGGTTGGTATACTGCTCATTCGTACCGTAGCCGCTGAGCAAGGTGTCGATGAGATGCAGCATCATCACATAGCCCGTCACCTCGTCGCCGTGAATGGTGGAGCTATAGAAGAATTCCGGGCGGTAGAGTTCGTTATTGTTAGGGGTCTCGATATACAGGCTGAGGATGAGACGTCCCTGCACGCTGGTGCCGATGGTGTCGATGTGGCATAGGGTGGGGTAGTCCTCCGCCCACCGTTGCATCATCTCGAGGTATACAGGGTAGGTCGGATAGCGGTCCCAATTGGCCATTCCCTCAATCGTCGTGGCCATATTTATGGCTTTGGTTTCAAAGGTTTCCTCCACGGGAGGAAAGGCGTCGGGACGTGGCTTCAGTTGTGCGGTGGCTGTCAGGCCGAAGGCCGTCATTGCCAGCAATGCGAAAATCTTTTTCATTGTTTTTGTTTTATCTTACGATTCAATAAGGTCTGCAAGGATACCTTTGGCAGCTCGCAGCAAGTCGTTGGGAGCGATGCGGAACTGCAGGCCTCGTTGTCCGGCGCTGCAAAAGATGGTGTCGTAGTCGGTGAGTGTCAGGTGGAACCAGGTGGGCAACGGTTTCTTCATGCCGATGGGCGAGCAGCCGCCACGGATGTAGCCCGTCAGGGGCAGCAGTTCCTTGACATGTATCATCTCCACCTTCTTGTTGCCCGTCATTTTGGCGGCTTTCTTTAGGTCCACCTCTTCGGCACCGGGGATGACGCAGACGAAGAGCCCCGTCTTGTCGCCCCGCAGCACCAGCGTCTTGAAGATGCGCTCGATGGGCTCGCCCAGCACCTCGGCCGTATGCTCGGCACCTAGATGTTCCTCATCCACCTCGTAGGGGATAAGTTCGTAGGCAATCTTCAACTGGTCAAGCAGCCGTGCCGCGTTGGTCTTATTTATCTTCTTGTCCGCCATTATTTCTTCCAGTTAAAGTTCTCTTTGCCGGCACCTACCTCGAAGTGGTATTTGGCAATGCCGAGGTCCATTTTTCCGTAACCTATTAGCGTAAACCGGGCGTGGGCAGCGACGGTGTGGTCGTCGATGAGTTCAAATTCAAACTTCTGTTGATTGACCGCCGTGGGTGCCAGCAGTACGGCCTCCATGCCGTTTTTAAACCAGTCGGGCAGTGGAATAGCCGCTTTTACGAACTTCTCCATTGGCCGCATAGGGTGTTGTACCCCTTGGTTAGCACCGTATCCGAGGGAGATAACGCAATGCAACTTTTCGCCGACGGCAATTGTATATCGGTCGGGCTGTTTCTTGAAAGACAATCCCACCCAGCAGCTGTTGAGCCCCAGCGTCTGCGCCAGCAGCACGAGGCGCTCGCCGTAGTAACCAATGGCCTCGTCGGCCCCCTGTGGGCCTACCATGGCGAGGTAATTGCCTACCCCGCTGAACTTGCCATATTTGGCCATCCCGCCAGCAAAGGCTTTTGGCTCGTTGGTAACCAGCTGGATATGCAACTTGCCCTCCTGATTGCAGAGCACAATCTCCTCGTTGAGTCGATTAACAATCTCCGCCTCGATAGGCTTCTCAATATACTGCCGCACCGAATGCCGTGCGGCGATGGCTTCATTTAGTGTCATATTAATTTGTTTTTCGTTGGTTCCATATGGAGGGTGACATGCGTCTGTTTGCCGAAACGGTCTTTGAGGCGGTGCTCGATTTCGGTGGCGCGGTTGTGGGCCACGCAGAGGGTGGTGGCGCCGTCCATGCGGATATGGGCTTCGATGGCGATACGGTTGCCTATCTTGCGGGTGCGGAGGTTGTGCGGCTCGCAGACATCGGGGATGGCACAAATAATCTCCTCTATCTCTTTCTCCGTCTCGGCGGGCAATGAGCACTCCGTCAGCTCGTTCATGCTGCCTTTTAGTAAATCTACAGCCACCTTCACCAGCATGCCACCCACCACGATGGAGGCCAGCGGGTCGAGCACAGTCCAGCGGTCGCCCAGCAGAATAGCTCCACCGATACCAATGGCGGCACCGATGGATGACAGCGCGTCGCTGCGGTGATGCCAGGCATTGGCCACGACAGCTTGCGAGTCAAGCTTCTTTCCGGCCCGGGCGGTATACTGGTACAGCAGTTCCTTGACCACTATGGAGAGGAGTGCCGCCCATAGCGCCAGCCGTCCGGGGGCAGGCAGCTGCTCGCCACGCAGCCACGAGGCGAACTTCACGGCACCAGAGACGATGATGCCCGTGGCGGCAGCCACCAAGGCGAGGCCCACGAAGAAGGATGCCAGTGTCTCGAACTTACCGTGGCCGTAGTCGTGCGACTCGTCTTGCGGCTTGGCGCTGACACGCACGAAGAGGATGACGATAATGTCGGTGATGAAGTCCGATAACGAATGCACTGCGTCGGCTATCATGGCGGCGCTATGTCCCAGGATACCGGCCACGAACTTGAAAGTCAACAGTGCCACATTACCGGCGCTGCCCACCAGCGTCACTTTGTATATTTCTTTCTCTCTATTCATAATACCTCGATTTTTACGGTGCGGAGCTCTTTGATGTCGTCGTAGAAGCGGACGCTGAGCGACTGGCGGATGCTGACCTCCAGCGTGCAATCCATGTCGTACTGCGGGTTCTCGGGCTTGAGGTCGTAGTCCTTGAGGATACGCATCACGTCATTCATGGCGACATATTCGAACCCGAGGCGGTAGCGGGCATCGATGGTCTTCTCGATGATGGTGGCGTGGTCGATGGCGTCGCGCGCGGCAGTCTTGTAGGCATTGGCTAAACCGGATGCACCAAGGAGGATGCCACCGAAATAGCGCACCACTACGATGAGCGTATCGGTGAGGTCGGCGGAGAGCAGCTGTCCGTGGATGGGACGACCGCCGGTGCCGCTGGGCTCGCCGTCGTCGTTGGCACGGAAGGCATCCTTGCGAGGACCGAGGATATAGGCGTAGCAGTGGTGTCGGGCATCGAAGTAGTCCTTGCGCAACTGCTCCAGATGCAACTTGATTTCATCAATGTTATGCACAGGATAGGCGAAGGCGAGGAACTTGGAGCCTTTCTCCTTGTAGAGTCCCTCCGATGGGGCGGCGATGGTTTTATAGGTGTCGTCGAACATTGTGATTGCCGGATTGTGTGATTGCTTGAGTGTTTATGGCTCAATAATAATCAAGCGATGGGGGGCGATGGGTGGTATCTCGGGGGCGGGGAGTCCGCAGCCAAGGGTCTGGGGGCTGCGGAGGATGCGCACCTCGTCGTAGAGGCCGCTGGCGATGAAGGCGTCGAGTATCTGGCGGCCGCCCTCCACGATGACGCTCTGCAGCTTGGCTTCGTAAAGTTCGTGCAGCACCTCGGGGATGGTCTGGTTCTGTAGAACGAGCCATTTCTTTTTATCGCAATCAGAACGAAAAGAACTATCAGATTTTTCTTTTTGTTCTTTTAGTTCTGATTGAGTTAGAAAAGCCAAACGGTTGCGCCTGTCGAGCACCACGGGCTGCGGTGCGGGGCCGAGGTAATGTCTGGGTGTCAAACTCGGTTTGTCCAGAAGATAGGTCTCCGAGCCCACCAGGATGGCGGCCTCTTCGGTGCGCCAGCGGTGGTTCAAGCGGTTCTGCACCTGCGTGCTTAACCAATATTTTTTTTTGCAATCAGTGGTGTGCCGTCGGCTTGGCCGACAACTAAAAGAACTATCAGAACTTTCTTTTTGTTCTTTTAGTTCTGATTGAGATTTAATATCTGGTGCCATAAAGCCGTCGGCGCTCTCAGCCCATTTCAGGATGACGTAGGGACGCTTCTGCTCCATGAAGGTAAAGAAACGTCGGTTCAGCTCACGTCCTTCTTCCTTTAGCACATGGCGCACCACCTCGATGCCGGCATCTTCGAGTTTGCGGAAGCCGTTGCCCGCCACCAAGGGATTGGGGTCGTCGTTGCAGCAGACCACGCGCCTGATACCTTTCTCGATGATAAGGTCGGCGCAAGGCGGCGTTTTGCCATAATGCGAGCAGGGCTCGAGGTTTACGTATAACGTTGAGTGATGAGTGATGAGTGATGAGTTGAGGCGTAGCAACGCATTCCGTTCGGCGTGGTTGTGACCGTATTCTTGGTGGTAGCCCTCGCTGATGATGCGGCCGTCCTTCACAATAACACAGCCCACCAGCGGATTGGGCCTCACGCGCCCCAACCCGTTGGCGGCTAACTGCAGGCACCGCCGCATGTACAGTTCGTCAGAGTTCTCCATAATATTAAAAACGGTGACAATTGTCACCGTTTGATTTTTTAGAATTCGGCGGTCTTGGGGGTCCTCGGGAAGGGGATGACGTCGCGGATGTTGGCCATGCCGGTGACGAAGAGCATCAGGCGCTCGAAGCCGAGGCCGAAGCCGGCGTGCGGGCAGGTGCCGAAGCGGCGGGTGTCGAGGTACCACCACATGTCTTTCATCGGGATGTTCAGCTCGTTGATGCGGGTCATCAGCTTGTCGTAGCTCTCCTCACGCACGCTTCCACCGATAATCTCGCCAATCTGCGGGAAGAGCACATCGGTGCCCTGTACGGTCTTGCCGTCGTCGTTCTGTTTCATGTAGAAGGCCTTGATCTCCTTCGGGTAGTCAATCATGATGACCGGTTTCTTGAAATGCTGCTCCACCAGGTAGCGTTCGTGCTCGCTGGCCAGGTCGACACCCCAGCTGACGGGGAACTCGAATTTGTGTCCCTTGGCGACAGCTTCCTCCAGTATCTTGATACCCTCGGTGTATGGCAGACGCACGAAGTCGGTGTCGATGACGCTCTTCAGGCGCTCGATGAGGCCGTTGTCGATCATCTTGTTGAGGAACTCGAGGTCGTCCATGCAGTGGTCGAGGGCCCATTTCACGCAGTATTTGATGAACTCCTCCTCGAGGGCGGTGAGCTCGTCGAGCTGATAGAAAGCCATCTCGGGCTCAATCATCCAGAACTCGGCCAGGTGGCGCGGCGTGTTGCTGTTCTCGGCACGGAAGGTGGGGCCGAAGGTGTAGATCTTACCCAGCGAGGTGGCGCCGAGCTCGCCTTCCAGCTGGCCGCTGACGGTGAGGGCGGTGAACTTGCCGAAGAAGTCCTGCTCCCAGTCTATGCTGCCGTCCTCCTTGCGTGGAGGATTCTCGGGGTCGAGGGTGGAGACATGGAACATCTCGCCGGCACCCTCGCAGTCGCTGGCGGTGATGAGCGGCGTGTGGAAGTAGAAGAAGCCGCGCTCGTGGAAGAAGGTGTGGATGGCCATGGCCATGTTGTGGCGCAGACGCATCACGGCACCGAAGGTGTTGGTGCGCAGGCGCAGATGTCCAATCTCGCGCAGGAACTCCATCGAGTGGCCTTTCTTCTGGAGGGGATAGGTGTCGGGGTCGGCCTCGCCGTAGACGATGATGTTCTCGGCCTGCACCTCGACGGCCTGGCCGCTGCCCTGGCTCTCCACCAGCTTGCCCTCTACGCAGAGGCAAGCACCGGTGTTGACGTGCTTCAGCACCTCCTCAAACTTGGCGGGGTCGGCGACGACCTGGATATTATGGATAATAGAGCCGTCGTTGAGGGCGATGAAGGCCACGTTCTTGTTGCCGCGTTTGGTGCGGACCCAACCTTTGACACAAATGGAGGTGCCGATGAGTGCCGACACATCCTCTTTCAGCAGATACTTGATTTCGTAACGTTTCATTATTTATATCGTTTTATTGATTTTCTTGTTTCACTTCTTTTTCTGTACGAAGCATTTCAGATTGCCTTCATTGACATTGAATTGAAGCACTTGCCAACAATCCACTGCTTTGCCGTCGGCGTCGGTGGCGGGAGTCCATCCGTTGGGCAGCTGCTGGGCAATCTCCAGCACTTGGTTCGACAGTTCGAACAGCACTCCTTTTCCTTTCGAGGCGATAGCCCATTCGCTGGCCTCGCCGCGGCAGTTGACCTTGAAGAGGAGAATTGTCCTAAACATCATCTCTTTGGCTCGCGGGTCGGTCAGTGGATGACTGTCGAACCAACTCTGCAAGGCATCGTCGCCCTCGGTCCAGGCGGGGAAGACAGCCGCTACAGGCAGCTCTTTGTAGCGGTCGCTGGCACCCCAGTGGTCACAACGGTACACATGCTCCGGGTCGCAAGAGGCGGAGGCTGCGATTGGACCGACAGCATTGAAGTCCGACGGCGTCCATGTGGAACTCACAATGCGGCCGGAGTCAAGCACGATGCGCTGCTGCCGTTCCAGCTGAAACTTTTTCATGCCGAATTCGCCTTCTTGTTCCGTGCCATATTCTATCGTATGTTCGCCGTTCATCCAGTAGGCGAACACCTGGCCGTTCACTATCCGCTCGGCCTTGAATATCTCGTCTAGTTCCACGGTGTCCTCATAATGCTCGTAGAATCCCAACCCCGACCACAAAGTGATGTTGTTGATGAACAGCGAGTCGTGGCTGATGCTCCATGTGCAGACGGGAGTGCCGTTGCGTTGGAAGTTCTCCCAGCTAAAGGGGAACTGTATGGGATCGTTGTCGCAGATGGTCATCAGCAAAGGGCGGAAGTCGCTGTGTTCGAATCTCCCTTTGTGGCCGTCGAATATCACCTCATCGTTGCTCATCCCGCTTTGGAAATAGTAGGAGAGGTAACACTGATTGAGGTAGGCTATGTAGTATTTGTCCATGAACGCATGGTCTGAGGTGTCTTTTTCTGTCATGGTCTGCATCCGCTCGAAATCCTTGGCCGTCACCAGCTGGTCGTCCACCACCTCGCCATAGCGGATGTAGACATAGCGCACACTGTCGCTCTCCACGCTCTTTTCCTCTTCTGTCACCTCCTCGCCAATCTCCAGCACTCCCGAGAACCAGTCGGCCAGCACCGCGCCGTCTTTCTCGGCGGGTTGCACCTCCAGCGAGGCGATGCCGAAATAGCCGGGAACTGCCAGCGTATCAAGTCGCTTTTCATCGTCAGGCCAGTAGGTTCCCGTGCGACCGTAGTGGCGGCGGGTGTCTACGCTGACCAGATACAGTTTCCCGTCGCTGATGCGCCAGGTGGCGATATGACCACGGTAGTTGGCTGTGCTCCAAGATTGAAAGGGCGATTGCGTGTTGGTGCGGATATACAGTACCTGCAGTGGCGAAGGGTGTCCCCAGCTCACCGCTAGTTCATATTTCTTCCCGCCATATAGGATATAGTCGGGATATTGCTCGGTGGCCTGTACTTGCCAGGCAAAGCCCGTCAGGCAGAGAACGAGTGCTATTGCTTTTAGGTGTTTCATTGTCATTTCACTTTTGAGTACAGCAGTTGCTTCATCTCCACATCGCTGGCGTATTTGAATATTTTGTCTTCGTTCTTGCGACGGCAGATGAGTAGGGTGTCCTCGTTGGCGGCGACGATATAGCCGTCCAGACCTTCGAGCACCACGGTCTTGCCAGGGTCGTTGGGCATCATCACCAGTGTATTCTTCGTATCGTAGGTGAAGACATTGCCGCTGAGGATGGCGTTGCCGTTGCGGTCGTGACGCATTACGTCATATAGCGATTCCCAGGTCTCCACGTCGCTCCAGCCGAAGCTGGCGGCCAACACATGCACGTTGGAGGCCTGCTCCATGATACCGTTGTCCACCGAGATGGCCTCGCACTGCGAGTAGATGCGCTCCAGCTCCTCGCGCGGTGTCTCCGCCGTGAGTCCGAAGAAGCTCTCGGCAATGGCCGGCAGGAAGGCCTCGTAGGCCTTGCGCAGCACCGGCAGCGTCCAGACGAAGATACCGGCGTTCCAGAAGAACTCGCCACTGGCGATGAACTGGCGCGCCATCTCCACCGGCGGTTTCTCGGTGAAGGTCACCACCTCGTGGAGGTTCATGACTTTGGGAATCGACGGACGGTCACGGAACTGGATGTAGCCGTAGCTGGTGTCGGGCCGCACGGGCTGTGCGCCGAGGATGACAATCCATTCGTGCTTCTGCACCGTGTCGATGGCCTGCCGTAGGTCGGTCAGGAACTTCTCCTGACGGAAGACGGCATGGTCGGAAGGGGTGACGATGAGGGTGGCCTCGGGATCCATCTGTGCGATGACCGAGGCGGCATAGGCCACGCAGGGGGCTGTGTTGCGGCGCAGGGGCTCGCTGAGCACTTGGTAGTCACTTAGTTCCGGCAACTGCTCCCGCACACGGTCGGCATAGGCCTCGCCGGTGACCACCACGATGTTCTCCTTGCGACAGATCTTGGCATAGCGTTCGAAGGTTATCTGCAACATCGACTTGCCGATGCCCATGGCATCGACGAACTGCTTCGGACAGTCGGTATTGCTGATAGGCCAGAAGCGGCTGCCGAGGCCGCCGGCCATGATGATGGTCCAAATCATACACTCACCTCCCCTTTGATATGCGGATGCGGGTTGTAGTTCTCGAGGGTGAAATCCTCGTACTTGAAATCGAAGATGTCCTTCACCGCGGGGTTGATGCGCATGGCGGGCAGCGGCCGCGGGTCGCGCGTCAGCTGCAGGCGCACTTGGTCGAGGTGGTTCTTGTAGATATGGGCGTCGCCGAAGGTGTGGACGAATTCGCCGGGCTCCAGGCCGCATACCTGCGCCATCATCATCGTCAGCAGGGCATAGCTGGCAATGTTGAAGGGCACGCCCAGGAAGATGTCCGCCGACCGCTGGTACAGCTGGCACGAAAGCCGGCCACGGCTTTCGTGGTTGATGGGTTGATGGGTTGACATGTTGATACGGTTGTCGGAGCCTTCTTGTCCGCGAGAACTTATCAACTTATCAACTTGTGGAGCCATAGGCTCCACGTAGAACTGGAACAGGCAGTGGCAGGGAGGCAGGGCCATCTCCTCTATCTCGGCGGGGTTCCAGGCCGTCACTAAGAGACGGCGGCTGTAGGGATTCTCCTTAATCTGGCGCACCACGTTGGCAATCTGGTCTATGGTGCCCCCTTTGCCGTCGGGCCACGAGCGCCACTGTGAGCCGTAGACGGGGCCCAGGTCGCCGTTCTCGTCGGCCCACTCGTCCCAGATGCTCACACCGTTGTCCTTGAGGTACTTTATATTCGTGTCGCCACGCAGGAACCACAGCAGCTCGTGGATGATGCTCCGCAGGTGCAGCTTCTTGGTCGTCAGCGCGGGAAAGCCCTCGCTGAGGTCGAAGCGCATCTGGTAGCCGAAAACACCCACAGTGCCCGTCCCTGTGCGGTCCAAGCGCTCGGTGCCATGGTCGAGCACATGTTGCAAAAGGTCTAGATACTGTTTCATATTTTTCATCTCTAGTAACGCTATTTTAAATAAAAAATTGTACGGGTGAAGTCGAAAAAACGACAAAAAAACCGCTTGGTGCTAACTAGCTACAAACCAGTTGTCAACGCCTTGTCAACTCCTCCCCAACTCCTACCACGGTAGGAGTTGGTTGGGTGGTGGATGGGGATTTGCCCCTCGGCGGTGTTACGGTGTGCCCTTGCCGGGATGATGTAATCGATTGGTTTTTATCGAAATAATCGATAAAAAAATATCGTAAGAAAAAACGTTAAAAAGGGAAAAAAAGTTTGTCCTGCGAGGAAAAAAGTTGTATTTTTGCAATCTAAATAGTAGATTAGTTGATTTGAAAAACGGGCGAAACAAACAGAAAAACAACGACTAAGAGTAATTATAAAACACGAAATAACATTAAATCACTTTTATATTAACCAACAAACTTTTTATTATGTTAAAAAAATGTTTACGACTTGTGCTCCTCGCGGCGCTATTGGTACCCCTCGGAGCACGCGCGCAGAGCAGTACGCTGACCATCTGCCAAGGCACGGCCAGCCACGAGTATGTGCCGTTCTATGGCTACTATGCCGACGAGGACCAGCACAACCAGCTGATCTATCCGGCCGACAGCCTGACCGACATGGTGGGTAGCGCCATCACCCAGATGGTGTTCTACATCCGCGACACCACTGCCAATGGAACCTACACTGCCGCCGACCGCTTGGGCACCTGGACCGTCTCGCTGGGCACCACCACCGCGACGACCCTCTCCGGACTCGACCAGACCACCCCGCTGACCGAGGTCTACGAGGGCTACTTCGACTGCTCGACGGGCACCCTCACCCTCGAGTTCGAGAGTGCCTTCATGTACACCGGCGGCAACCTGCTGGTAGACCTCCAGCACGAGGAAGCCAGCTATAACCACTGGTTCTTCCAGGGTGTCAGCGCCACCGGCGCCGCCTTCTGCTACGGCTCTCAGCGTAACTTCCTCCCCAAGGTGACCTTCTCCTATGGCGCCGCTCCCACCTGCTTCCGCGTCCAGGCCATTGCCGCCAGTGAAATCACTACCGACGGCATGACCATTCATTGGACCGACACTCTCAACACCTCCACCTATACCCTCACCTATTGGGCCGCCGGTGCTTCGACAGCAGAAGACACCGTCACGGTTTCCGCTCTGAGCGATACCACCTACGAACTCTCCAACCTCGAGTCCTTCACCGCCTACTTCTTCTCTGTGGTCCCCGACTGCAGCGACGGCAGCATCGCCCCCCGTGCAGGCAGTGCCCAGACGCTCCTTGATTGCGAAAATGGAACCTGCAACATCACCATCTATGCTGAGGATTCGTATGGCGACGGCTGGAACGGCAATGCCATCTCTGTCCTCTCTGCCAGCGGTGCCGAATATGGCACATATTCCATGCCCACGCAGGGTTTGTCTAGCACCCGTATCTACGATACCGTGAGTTTCCAGGTCTGCAATGGCAGCCCTGTGATTCTCACTTTCACGGTAGGAAGTTATCCTAGCGAGATGGGTGGCTATGTCGCCGACGGTGGTGGCATAGCCATCTTCACCATAGAAGATATGGCTAATTTGGATAACGACACCCTGGCCATCGTCGCCAACCCCTGCCCCTCGTGTTTGCCCCCGACCGCTTTGGCCGATAGTGTTGACGAGGACGGCAACATCATCTTCAGCTGGACCAGCGAGACTGGCTCCTATCTCGTCTATGTGGGCGACTCGCTCGTCACCGAGAGTCCCATCAGCGACAATTACTATACCTTCACTGACCTCAGCGCCAGTACCGCCTATCAGCTTGGCGTGGCCGCCGTCTGCGGCAGCGACGAGGGCGACACCAGCGGCATCGTCCGTCGCAATGTGTTCACCCCCTGTGGAGCCATCAGTGCCATGCCCTGGACCGAAGGCTTCGAGAACAATGCCTCCTACGAGGTTCCCAAGTGCTGGACAGTCATCGATAGTATGGAGTATAGTGAATATGACTATTATTCTGGTACTTACATAACCTATAATATGCCCCTTGTCTTTGGCGGTAATTATCATTCGGGAAACAATTCGTTGGTGTTGATGTCGAGATATGACGACGAGAACAGCTTCATCGTCTCCGCCCCCATCACCTACACTCCCAACAACATCCATGTCCAGTATTGGATTTATCCTTACTTGTATTATAATGGAATCTTCCAAGTAGGTATGATGACGAACCCCAACGATGCCACCACCTTCCACACCTACAAGACCATCACCAAGGACAGCTCGGACTACAGCTCTTACACTTGGCGTATGTTCGAGTTTTTCACCGACGATTTGAATGTTGAGGACGGTGATACCGTCTATCTGGCATTCCGTTTGTTGGGCAATACCAGTGCGTCTTATTCCAACTACGTCTATGTTGACGATGTTACCATGCGTGCTATCCCCAGTTGCCGTATGCCCTTAAATGGTAGCGGTGTCATCGACAGCGTGGACTATGAGAGCGCCCATTTCTCCTGGAGCGGTGTCTCCGAGGATGGTTACGACCTGACCCTGGTGCACTACACCTACAACGACACCACCGGTGCTATTAAGGATACCATCATTGAGCATATCCACAGCGACAGCACTTCTATCTCTGTCAACACCTTGCTCCCCGACACGCGCTACTATGCCTATGTGGCTACCCTCTGCGACAACGAGGATGGCGGGTTCGACACCACCGACTACCTCTATATGGGTTACTTCACTACCCAGATGCGCTGCTACCCGGTCTATCGGGCCAGCTTGGATGCCATTAACAACAACTCGGCTGTTATCTCGTGGCACTACCGCAATATGGGTATTGCTCCTGCCGGAGCCGTCCTGACGTTCACCGACCTCACCGACGCTACCGTCGCCCCTGTGGTCGAGACTGTCCTCAACGACAGTACCAAGACCTACACCGGTCTCACCGTTGGCCACAGCTACAGCGTGACCCTCACCACCCTCTGCGGCACTGCCGACAGCGGCAAGGTGCAGACAGTTTATTTTGCCCCCCACGCTCCCGAATGCGCCCAGTACTACACCGACGCGCAGGCTAGCACCACCTCGTCTTACCCGGTCTATACCTCCAGCAAGTACAGTTGGATGCAGACCATCTATGCCGATACTGTCCTTCGTGACATCGACACCCTCTCTGGCGTGGCTTACAAATCGACCTTCAGCTCCAGTACTCCCGGTGTCATCAATGCCACCATCGACCTGTATCTGGGCTATGCCGACACTGCCGACCTCACGCTCCTCAATGGCCAGTACTACCTGCCCGCCGCCCTCTCGGTTGACAGCGGCATGACCAAGGTTGTCGACGGCTACCACATGAGCGTCACTGGCAACAAATGGGTCTATATTCCCTTCGATACTGTCTTCGCCGTGACTTCCAGCAACAATAGCAAGCGTCTGGTGGTCACTGCCGTCAGCACCGTCGACAGCCGCGAGAATGGCACCTGTTCCTGGGTCGCCAACTACGACTACTATTCTAACTATTCTACCTATACCTATGGCTACAAATCTCGTACTTATTCCAGCTCCGACCCCATCAATCCTGCGACTGTCACCGGAAATACCTCCAGCTATGTCCCCAACATCCAGTTCTTCGGCAACTGTGAGCAGGGCTGCGTGGCTCCCAATGCCGGTGTGGCCGGCACGACGGGCAACAGCATCAGTGTCCAGTGGCTCGCCAACGGCGAGGAGACCAGCTGGAAGGTGGAGTACAAACTCCCGGCCGACACCGTATGGACTTTGGCCACTACCGCCACCGCCAGCCCCTACACCATCACGGGCCTCACCTCCGGTACCGGCTACCAGGTGCGCGTGGGTGCTGTCTGCACCGACACTGTGGTCTACTGCAACCCCTTCACTGTCACCACTGCTTGCGTGGCCGTTGTGCCGCCCTACAGCGTGACCTTCACCAGCGCCAACCCCTGCTGGACTGCCTCTAACAGCCCGAACTCTTCTTATGGTTATAATATTTGGAGTAGCTATTCTCTGATTTCGCCCGAGATGGGCGTCAGCCTCGATACCTTGGCCATCACCATCAATGCCCGCACCTATTCTGAGGGAAGCAGCAGCACTGGCCTGCAAATCATGGCCTGCGATGCCGACGGTTCCAACGCCGTGGCCATCGACACCATCAACGTGTCTAACACCACCTTCAGCGATGTTACCGTCTACCTGATGAACTACAGCGGCACCCAGAACCACTTCAAGCTGATGCCCGCCAATGGTGGTGATGTCTATGTGAAGTCTGTCTCTATCGATTACCTCCCCAGCTGTATGCCCGTCAGCAATGTCACCCTCGACACTGCCACGCCCAACAGCATGACCCTCAGCTGGGCCGTTCATAGCCCCAACAGCGGCTTCACTGTCAATTATCGCCTTGCCGGCGACACCACCTGGAGCACCGCTGCCGCCACCGGCACTACCGCTACACTCACGGGTCTCCGTGCCTCCTCTATCTATGAGGTTCAGGTGGTGACTAACTGCAACGATGGTACCACGATGAGTGCCCCCGTCTCGCAGTTCGCCACCGAGTGCGTGCCCGAGACCGTGCCTTACGAGCAGACCACCTTCTACGGCATGCCTGCCTGCTGGAACAATGTTTACACCGGCCATCCCAGTGCTTCTTGGGAGCAGAGCCTGTCTTATGGCTACGGCTACATCGTCTCCGCTGCCGCCACCAGCACCACTCCCACCAACGACTGGCTGATGACTCCCGCTATCGTTATACCGACGACCGCCGCCACCGATCAGGTGTCGCTGGTCTATCAGGTCGCTGGTGAGGATGCCGTCTATCAGGTGCTGTTGGCCCCGAATGCCGGTACCGCTTATGCTGACTTCACCGACACCTTGATTGTTGACACCAATGTCATTGACACCTTCCAGTTCCGCCGTATTTCCCTGGCCAACTATGCCGGCGACACCATCCGCCTCGCTTTCCACAACGTCAGCGTCAGCGGCGGTTTTGTTGCCATGTACGACTTTGGCGTGCGCAGCGTTCTCGCCCCGAGGTATTACCTCACCGGTGAGGGTCAGGTCTTCGTGGGCGACACCAACAACTACAAGGCTGTCTACACCGAGGGCGACACCACCACCGTTACCTTCGCCTGGACTTCCACCATGGCCGCTGCCGGCAATGCCACGATGACTGGTGCCAACACCGACTCGCTGACTATCATCTATACCGCTGGCGGTATCGACACCCTTATGTGCATTGTCAACAATGCTTATGGCATCGACACCAACCGCGGCTATGTCCGTGTTGTCGACCTCGCTCCTGTGAGCCGTTATCCCTACACCACAGGCTTTGAGACCACCAACAACGACAACAACAGCTGGGTGATGGCCAATGGTGCGAACGCCTGGACTATCGGCAGCGCCACCAACAACGGCGGCAGCCGCTCCCTCTACATCAGCAATGATGGTGGTGCCCACAATACTTACAACAATTCTGCTACCACTATCTCCTATGCCTACAGAGCCTTCGATATGGCCGACACTGGCGACTACACCTTCAGCTATGACTGGAAAGCTTACGGTGAAGGTAGTGGTTCATATAACTATGATTTCTTGCGTGTGTGGCTTGCTCCTGGCGATGCCACTTTAACCGCAGGTGCCTATCCTGATGAAGATATGGAAGATGGCGATACTGATACCCCCGCCGGCTGGTTCGACCTCAACCCCGCAGGTGGCCAGCTGAACCTCGACAGCACCTGGAACACCGTCGTCGACAGCGTCCACATCTCTACCCCTGGCCGCTACTTCCTGGTCTTTATGTGGGAGAACGACTATAGCATGGGTACCAATCCTCCCGCCGCTATCGACAACATCGTGGTGAACAACGGCGGCAGCCTTGTCTGCGCCGCTCCTGCCATCGACACCGTCCTGGCTGGAGAGACCAGCATCCTGATGGGCTTCAGCTCCGAGGCTGAGACCTTCGAGGTGGCTATCGTCGAGGGTCAGTGGAATGAACCCTTGGCTGGCGACACCGTCATCACCGATACCTTCTACACCTTCAACGGCCTCACTCCCGCCACGCAGTACACCGTCGGTGTCCGCGCCGTCTGCGATGAGGACTTCTACAGCGAGTGGGTGTACCAGACCGTTACCACCGAGGCTCACCCCTGCGATGTGCCTACCGCCCTTGCCGCCAGCAACGTGACGCTCAACAGCGCCACCCTCGGTTGGACCAACGTGGAAGGCCAGAGCGCCTGGCAGATAGCCATCACCGGTACCGACAGGAACGACATCATTGACGTGACCGCCAACCCCTACCAGGTTAATGGCCTTACCCATGGTGTGACCTACACCTTCATGGTCCGCGCCATCT
>JBGUXP010000007.1:0-48044 GCA_045222295.1 Bacteroidales bacterium
ATATAGTGAATTCTTTTCATCGGTAAAGCTGAGAAACGTCCAGTGGACGTTGATAGTGACGCAGCTCGCCTGCTTGGAACCTCAAAATATCTTCAAGAAATGGCGTTTTTTTTCTGTCAAAGACAGAACCATACAATAATTATTTGAATACTGCGTTATGTATAAAAATTGTTATGATATGCCTGTAATTAGTCGCTTTTATGGAATAGTTATCAAGATGTTCTTTAAACCGAAAGAACATGAGCCTGCCCATATTCATGCCATCTATGATGAATATGTGGGCATCTTCGACATCCATACATACGAGATGACGATGGGTGACCTGCCTCTTCAGGCACAGCGACTTGTAAAAGAGTGGCTACGCACCAATGGCCCTGCTCTCATTGAGATGTGGAACACTCAAATAATCAAACAACTTCCTCCGTTGAAATGAACACGCTACCTCGCATAAAAACGGTTGTACCCATGGACGGTTACCAGCTTTCCGTGCTGTTTGACGACGGAAAGAAGGTCGTTTACAACGTGGCGGAGGACATTGAAACAGTTGGCGCATTTAGCGACCTGCGAACTGTTGATGGTCTTTGGCCGCAGGTGCAACTGGACAAAAGCCGTACGGTTGTCTACTGGAACGATTGGATAGATCTGCCGTCAGACACCATATATGAATATGGTAGATAGATAAAAAAGGAGTTTCTGAAATAGAGACTCTTTTTTTATGCAAAGAATCTGTCACAAGCTTTCTATGAGGGGAAAGGTTTGTTTCGGAAAGTGATGTGAGGCGGGACCGTCATGCGTGGCGGTCCTTTTTTTTAGGTAATCAGGTGATATAGTGAATTCTTTTCATCGGTATCATAGGAACATCATGTATTTTTATTAGATAGCCGAAAAAAAGCGGTGTTTTTGATTTGTTTCAAAGATAGCCGAAAAAGAGGTATTCTGATTTATTATTATGATAGCCGAAACCACCCCTTCTTGACAGGAAAGAGCCCCCCACCCGCCAGGCAGAGCAATCGGTAAGTCCACCCAAGGGGGGCTTTTTGCTGATTCTGTTATTTTCTCCGCTTGCTTAGCCTTCGGCACACATCCCGTTTCATGGGAACGTTATCGTGCTTTGGCTGACGAGTTTGATGAGGCGGTTTTTCCACTGAGGAAGTTTATTATTAGGATGTATATACTATGTCTCTACTATATGTTTTCTCTGTATAAGATACAGAGTATGTATAGAGAGTGTACAGAGCATATACAGAGCATGTACAGAGTTGATACTTATAAATGCCTGATTATAATATGGTTTGTTTGTCGGATGTCTGGGGACCTGTTTCGCGCTAGGGAAGATGCTTCCAAATAGGATTTGTAATACATTTGCCGGCAGGATGCCGGCGGTCCTTGTACAAGGCAGGAGAATGATAAGAATTTTGCCACATCGAAAAAAGTTTGTACTTTTGCAGTCGAAAAACATCTATAATTATGAAAATCTAGACATGACCTGTTTTGCATTTGAATATTTTAAAATTTAACAATTATGAAAAAAGTCTTTTTTTATGCTCTTGCCGCCTTTGCCATGATGGCCGTTGGCTGCAATAAGGATGATAAACAGAACTCTGGCGATGACAATGGCATTTCCGTTGTTGGAACATGGAACCTTCACCATGAGGATGACTTTGAGACACTCGTTTTGAATGAGGATATGAGTTACGGTCTTGTAGAGACATCCTTCTATAAGGAGGAAGGAACGTACACCTACGGAAGCAATACCCTGGTTTTGACTCCCAGCAAGGCTTGGGAGCGCGACTGGGTACGTGACGACATCTATGGAGGTCCCGTCAGAGACGAAAATGGGAACTACCAGTATACCGAATGGCAGGAAATCCAGCCAAGAGAGAGCTCCAAATCCATTGAGGTGAGGCTCCTCTACGAGGGTGATGTCATGCTGATGAAGAAAATCGATGACCACAGTGGTGAGGCGGAAGTGGTATGGGCTCCATACGTGAAAGAGGATGCCACTCATGTCTCCAATATCGGCGATATTCAAGGTAAATGGTATTGGCTCATGGGAGAAGGTGGTACTCCACGTGTGATTGTCAATGTGAACGGTAACAACGGCGATGTAATCATCACTCCATGGGGTGAACGTTATACAGGAACCATTCGCTACGAAAAGGGTGTCATCTATATGGATAACCCAACCTTCACCACTACGCGCTATGAGGATGGAGAAGACGGTTGGGAACATATGAACGAAGAGGATCCCGAGAATTCCGATTGGCGTGTGCCTTTCGGCGAGCATCCTTATGAGGGCACTTACGAACATGGCCTTGCATTGGGCTTTGTGGCTGACGGCAATGTGGCTTATGGCGGTGTCGCCAATCTTCTTGCCCGTTTTGTGAAACAATAAGAAAAAAACGATTCTCCATTATGGCAGACGACAAAAAGATTATTTTCTCGATGGTGGGCGTGGGCAAGCTGATTCCGCCTAGCCGCCAAATATTG
Organism: Bacteroidales bacterium; assembly: GCA_045222295.1. Classification (GTDB taxonomy): domain Bacteria; phylum Bacteroidota; class Bacteroidia; order Bacteroidales; family P3; genus Colimorpha. The sequence goes on from JBGUXP010000007.1 coordinate 2,491, forward strand.
AAAGACATATACCTCAGCTTCTTCTACGGAGCGAAAATTGGCATTATCGGTTTGAACGGCTCGGGTAAGTCGAGCCTGATGAAGATTATCGCCGGCGTGGACAAGGACTACCAAGGCGAGGTGGTCTTTTCGCCCGGCTACAGCGTCGGCTACCTCGAGCAGGAGCCCAAGCTCGACGACACCAAGACCGTCAAGGAGGTGGTGCAGGAGGCTGTGCAGGAGGTTGTCGACCTGCTGAAAGAGTACGACGAGGTGAACAACGCCTTCGCCGAGCCCGACGCCGACTTCGACAAGCTCATCGCCCGGCAGGGTGAGCTCACCGAGCTCCTTGAGGCTCACGATGCCTGGAACCTAGACACCAAGCTGGAGCGCGCGATGGATGCCCTCCGTTGCCCGGATGAGGACCAGCTGGTGAAGAACCTCAGCGGCGGTGAGCGCCGCCGTGTGGCTCTCTGCCGTCTGCTCCTGCAGGAGCCCGACATCCTGCTGCTTGACGAGCCCACCAACCACCTCGATGCCGAGAGCATCGACTGGCTGGAGCAGCACCTGCAGCAGTACAAGGGCACCGTCATCGCCGTTACCCACGACCGCTACTTCCTCGATCATGTGGCGGGCTGGATACTCGAACTCGACCGTGGCGAGGGCATCCCTTGGAAGGGCAACTACAGCAGCTGGCTGGAGCAGAAGACCGCCCGCCTGGCCATGGAGGAGAAGCAGGAAAGCAAACGCCGCAAGACCCTGCAGCGCGAGTTGGAGTGGGTGCGCATGGCCCCCAAGGCCCGTCACGCCAAAGGCAAAGCCCGTCTGGCCGCCTACGACCGACTGCTCAACGAGGACGTCAAAGAGAAAGAGCAGAACCTCGAGATTTTCATCCCCAACGGCCCGAGGCTGGGCAACAAGGTGCTTGAAGTAAATGGAGTCAGCAAAGCCTATGGCGACAAGCTATTGTATGAAAACCTCACCTTCTCGCTGCCGCCCGCCGGCATCGTGGGTATCATTGGTCCCAACGGTTGCGGCAAGACCACACTCTTCCGCCTCATCATGGGCTTGGAGAAGCCCGACAGCGGCACCTTCGAGGTGGGCGAGACGGTAAAGATAGGCTATATCGACCAGCAGCATGCCGAGATAGACCCCGAGAAGAGCGTCTACGAGATGATATCGGGCGGCAACGAGAACCTGCAGGTGGGTGGCCGCCTCATTAATTCACGCGCCTACATTTCAAGGTTTAACTTCAGTGGCACCGACCAAAGCAAGAAGGTGGGAGTGCTCAGCGGCGGTGAGCGCAACCGTCTGCACCTGGCGTTGACGCTCAAGAGCGAAGCCAACGTGCTGCTGCTCGACGAGCCCACCAACGACATCGATGTCAACACCATGCGTGCCTTGGAGGAGGGCTTGGAGAACTTCGCCGGCTGTGCCGTGGTCATCAGCCACGACCGCTGGTTCCTTGACCGCATCTGCACCCATATCCTCGCTTTCGAGGGCGACTCGCAGGTCTACTTCTTCGAGGGTGGCTACACCGAATACGAGGAGAACCGCAAGAAGCGGCTGGGTGACGACACGCCTCACCGTATCCACTATAAGAAACTGAAAGCATAAAAAATAATCCCCGGCCCATCGGTCGGGGATTTTTTGTTGTCTGGAGCAGAAATTATTCGGCGATGCTGCGGTATTTCTCCACTTCCCCTTCGACAGACTTCACGTTGCTGTGGGCATCGTCGACATCCTTCTGGGCGTCGGTCTTCTTGCCATGGCTCTTGGCGATGCTGGCCTCAAGGTCTTTGATGTCCTCCTGGAGCTCGGCAATCTTGGCTTTGTATTTCTCTATCTCTTTCTTCTTGTCGGCGATTTTCTCCTGGTCTTTCTGGATGCTCTTGTCTATTTTCTCAACGGCACCCACGGCGGAGGCGTGTTTCTTCTGGGCTTTTTTGAGGTTGTCCTGCTCGGCAGCCATGTTGTTCTTGGCCTCGAAGCGGGTGACATACTGGGAGAAGCCTTCCAGAAAATCGCGCAGATTTTCTTGTATTTTGTCGCGGTTGATGGAGAGATCTGTGGGGATGACGCAGACGGTCACCTTCGCCTTGTTGCGGCCGTCTTTTTCGACGAGGGTATAGAGATTGATTGGGTCGGTGGAAATCTCGGAAAAGAGTTGGTTGAGGACGGCGATGAAGCCTTCGGCCTTCTTGGTCTTGAGGTCGGCTTCTCTCAGACGGTTGTTCAGGGCATCCTGCACTAGTTTGGCATCCTTGGGGATGGTCATCGTGAATCCGGGAACCGACATCGTGCCCACCTGTACGTTTTTGGATTCCACCTTCTGGGCGAAGAGTGGGGCAAAGGCCAGCAGCAGGGCCGGCAGCAAAAGAATTTTTTTCATCATGGTGTTTGGTTTTATGTTTGTTTTCCGCTGCAAAGATACATATTTTTCTTGAAATACAGGCAAAAAAACTATATTGAACACGAATTGTCATAATTAATCCGTGTGGTGATTTCGTGGAAATTGCTCATTTTATTTCAACCTGCTAAAAATCTGCACCGCATAAGGTAGATGAGAGCGAGGTGGAGGGGGTATATGATGTAGAACAAGTATTTGGTATATTTCCCCTTGATAAAACCTCTACGCCCATTGTACATATTGATGGGGATGAAGGCGAAGCCGACAAGCCAGGTGCCTAACATGCAGCTGCCGATAACGGCCTGCAGAAGGCGTTTCTGCCTAAGGGCATAGAGGAAAAGGATGAAGGTGTATCCAGCGCATCCGTAGTCGGCTCGAAGGAATATTGAGACGATGAGAAGCCCGATAAGTGAGGCTGCCTGCTTGCGACGGTTGTCGGAGAAACGCTCGATGGCGCATAGTCCCAGGTATCCTAGCAAAAGGGTGAAAAGTACATTTTGCCCAGGGTAGAACCAATAGTTGGAATGCACGAGGTTCCACGGTATCTCGGACATCAGTGCAAAGACAAAAAGGTTGATGCCATAGCGGAGGCGGTTATGGGTGTGGAGGAATCCCTCTACAACGAGGAATGCGAAGAGGGGGAAGGCCAGTCGCCCGATACAATTCATCAAGACGGGGAGATTAATCGGATTGTCGCCAATCATGAAGAGCGGCTTTGAGAAGCTGGGGTCAAAACGCAAATAGTAAAAGGCCAAATGGTCTATCAGCATCGCCACAAGTGCAATGACCTTCAACCAGCTGCCACTTAGGATATGCCATCTGTCAGGCTCTGCAAATATGTGTTTAGTATTCACTTTCCTCTTTTTTGTGACTGCAAAGATACACAAATTTTTTTAATTGGGAAATCGTTGCCCTGCAGATGCCGTTTAAAAGCATTAAACCCAACTTGATAAGAGCAGCATAGTAACAACATGTAAAATAGCGTTTTCAGGACGAGGTATTCCGGTGTTTCCATCCAGGTCCCAAGGGTGTCGCTAAAAATAGTTTTCAACAATTCACTTTGGGTGGGAAAAAAGTCGTATTTTTGCAATTGAGTTAAGGTTTAAAGTTTAAGGTTTTTCACTTGATTTAATTTATTTTAAGGTATTTAAAGCCTCAGAAGAGGCAGAAAGTTTAAGGAATAGGGTTTTATGGTACAGTTCACCCACCTGCATGTGCACTCGCATTATTCGATGCTCGACGGTATGTCGAAGATTCCCGATTTGATCAATAAAGCCAAGAAGGACGGGATGTATTCGATGGCGTTGACTGATCATGGTAACATGTTTGGTATCAAGGACTTGCTGGATACAGTAAACAAAGAGAACGGCAAGGTAAAGGATAAAATCAAGGAGGTGGAGGCAAAGATTAAGGAGTTGGAAGAGCATTACGGTGACACACTCCTCAGTCAGCCGCAAGCGGCTGCCAGCTCCCTTAGCTTAGGGGAGCAGCCCAAAAGCATGAGCGAGTTGCAGGAGGAGTTGGAGAGGCTTCAGGGGCAGATATTCAAGCCCATTGTGGGCACCGAAGCCTATTGTGCCCGCCGCACACTATATGACAAGGATAAGAATTTTAAGGAGTTGAGTCCAGAGACAGGACGTGAGCGTGTCGTCGACCGTTCGGGCTATCATCTCATCCTTCTGGCCAAGAACCTCAAGGGTTACCATTCGCTCTGCAAGCTGGCCTCCATCGCCTACACTGACGGTTTTTACGACCGTCCGCGTATCGACCACAACGTGCTGGAGCAGTACAAGGAAGGCCTTATCGTCTGCTCGGCCTGCTTGGGCGGCGAGATTCCGCAACTTATCATGGCTGGCAAACTGGACGAGGCAGAAAAACAGGTGCTTTGGTTCAAGGAACGCTTTGGTGACGACTACTACATCGAGCTCATGCGCCACAAAACCGACAAGCCCAATGCCAATACCGACACCTATCGCTGGCAGATGAAGGTTGAACCCGAGCTCATCAAGTTGGCCAGGAAGCACAATATCAAGTTGGTGGCCACCAACGACGCTCACTTCGTGCTCGAGGAGCACGGCGATGCTCACGACCACCTCATATGTCTTGCCACACAGAAGGACTACGACGACCCTAACCGCATGCACTACACCAAGCAGGAGTGGCTGAAGAGTCCGGAGGAAATGGCCGAGGTCTTCGCTGACCTCCCCGAGGCGCTGGAGAACACCATGGAAGTTGCCAGCAAGGTGGAGGTCTACAGCATCGACAGCGACCCCTTGATGCCTGTCTTCCCTATCCCCGAGAGTTTCGGAAAGGAAGAGGACTGGAGGGCCCGTTTTACGGATGAGGACCTCTTTAATGAGTTCACCCGCAACGAGAAAGGCGAGGTGGTGCTGAGTCAGGAGGCCGCCGAGAAGAAAATCAAGAAGCTGGGTGGCTACAACAAACTCTATCGCATCAAATTCGAGGCCGACTATCTGGAGCATCTGGTGTGGGAGGGTGCCCGCAAGAGGTATGGCAAATCTCAATCAGAACAAAAAGAACAATCAGAAAATGCTTTTAGTTCTGATAGTTCTGATTGCGATAACAATAACAGTTCTGAGAAACTATATCGTGGGGAGGATTTGTCTGAGGAGGTGCGTGAGCGTGTCATCTTCGAGCTGCATACCATCAAGACGATGGGATTCCCTGGCTACTTCCTGATAGTCAGTGACTATATCCGTGCCGCCCGCGAGGAGTTAGGGGTCAGTGTGGGTCCCGGTCGTGGTTCGGCAGCAGGTTCTGTCGTGGCCTACTGCCTGTGGATTACCGACCTCGACCCGTTGCGTTACGACCTACTGTTCGAGCGTTTCCTCAACCCCGACCGTATCTCGCTGCCCGATATCGACGTGGACTTCGACGATGCGGGTCGCGGCAAGGTGCTCGACTGGGTGACACACAAATACGGCAAAGAGCGTGTGGCTCACATCATCACCTATGGCACCATGGCCACCAAGAGCTCCATTGCCGACGTGGGACGTGTGGAAAAAGTGCCGTTGAAGACGGTCAGCGAGTTGAAAGGCTATATCCCCGACCGCGGCTTCCCCGACAACATCAAGGACGAGAAGGGCAAGAGCCCCAAGGTGAACCTCAAAAACTGTTATAAATACGTCCCCGAGCTCAAGAATATCATGCAGAACGGTCCCGACGACCTGCGCCGCATGCTCACTTATGCCGAGGAACTCGAGGATACTAACCGCCAGATAGGTATCCACGCCTGTGGCGTCATCATAGGCTCGCAGGACATTACCAACGTGGCGCCTGTCTGTGTCATCAACGACAAGGAGAGTGGTGAGGATGTGCTGGTGACCCAGTATGACGGCCATGTGGTGGAGAATGTAGGTCTCATCAAGATGGACTTTTTGGGGCTCAAGAACCTCACCATCATCAAGAACTGTATTCGCATGGTGAAGAAGGGTAGGGGCGAGGAGGTTGACATCGACCACCTGCCGCTCGATGACGAGCTTACTTACAAGCTCTTCTGCGACGGTAATACCGTGGGAGTGTTCCAGTTTGAAAGTGCAGGCATGCAGAAATACCTCCGGGAGCTGCAGCCCCATGTCATCGATGACCTCATTGCAATGAATGCTCTCTACCGACCGGGCCCCATGGACAATATCCCTGAGTTTATCGACCGCAAGCAGGGTCGCAAGCCTATCACCTATGACATTCCGGTGATGGAGAAATACCTCAAGGATACCTATGGCATCACCGTCTATCAGGAGCAGGTCATGCTTCTGAGTCGTCTGCTGGCGGGCTTCACCCGTGGCCAGAGCGACACGCTGCGCAAGGCCATGGGCAAGAAGCAGATTGAGAAGATGAACGAGCTGGAAGTGCTCTTCTACGAGGGAGGCGAGAAGAATGGCCATCCCAAGGAGATTCTCTCCAAGATTTGGGAGGAATGGAAGAAGTTTGCCTCCTATGCCTTCAACAAGTCGCATGCCGCCTGCTATTCGTGGGTTGCCTACCAGACGGCCTACCTCAAGGCTCACTATCCGGCCGAATATATGGCCGCCGTGATGACATCGGCGCAGACCGACATCAAGCGTGTCACCGAATTGATGGACGACTGCAAGAAACAGGGGGTTGAGGTGGCGGCGCCGAATGTCAACTATTCGGAGATGGACTTCAGCGTCGACAAGGACGGCAAGATACGCTTCGGACTCCAGGCCATCAGTGGCATGGGTGAGGCTGCCTCGAGTGTTATCATCGCCGAGCGCGAAAAGAATGGTCCCTATCAGGACATTTTCGATTTTCTCAAGCGCGTCGATATGCACTCGGTGAATAAGAAGAACATGGAGGTATTGGTGAAAGCCGGTGCTTTTGACGGCATTGGTTCAATGCACCGCGCACAGTATTTCTACAAGGAAAACCAGTTGGAGACCACGCCCACATACCTCGACTTGTTGGTGAAGTGGGCCATCCGTCGCCAAGATGGTGCCGGCACAAACCAGATGTCTATCTTCAGCATGAGTGAAGAGCTTGCCGAGGAGGACCATCCGCCCATCCCCGTGTGTGCGGAGTGGACTACTCTTGAGCGCTGTCGCGCTGAAAAAGAAGTCATTTCCACCTACCTCTCGGGTCATCCGCTCGACGACTTCAAGTACGAGATGAAGATGTTTACCAATGTGGGGGTGTCACAGCTCTCCGCCTTGCAGCAGTTTGCCGGCCACGAAGTGCGTTTCGGTGGCATGGTCTCGGGCTGCAAGAGTGGTGTGTCGGCCAAGGGCGACCCCTATGGGTCGATGGTCATTGACGACTATTCGGGTAGCTTCGAGTTGCGGCTCTATGATGAGGAGTATACCAACTGGAAGAACTTCTTCACCGATGATACCTTCATCTTCTGTCGTGCTTCGGTGCGCTCGTTCAACTATAAGGACAAGAAAACCGGTGCCGATAAGACCTATACGCGCATGAGAATCCTCTCCATGTCGCTGTTGGGCAAGGTGATGGACAAGTTTACGGCAAAGCTGTCGTTCACGGTGCCGTTGGAGGTTGTCGACGAGACTTTCTGCAAAGATCTCACTAAGTTGGTGCACAAACACAAGGGTGATGTGCCGCTTCAGGCTATCGTTGTCGATGCTCCGCGCAACCTCACATTGACCCTCAACACTGGTGACCTCAAGGTGTCTACACACGACATGCTTGCCGACCTGGAGAATATGCCAGGAATCTCCAGCGTCCGACCTATTCTGAAAAGCTAATGTGATGTATGATATAGAGTTATATACAAGGGTTGGGGTGCCACCGATGCCGTTTGGAATCGACTTCGCCACCGGTATAGTCAGCCTCGGATCCTGCTTCTCCGACGAGATAGGGAAGCGTTTGCGGGACAGCGGTTTCCATATTGAGGCAAATCCTTTCGGCACGCTCTATAACCCCTCTTCCATAGCTTCTGCATTGCGGCGTATCATATACGACCGTGAGGTGGGGATGGACGACCTGGTGAAGCACGAGGGGCTTTGGCATTCGTGGCACCACCATGGCAGCTTCTCGCGTCCTACGGCGGAGGAGTGTCTCGAGGCATGTAATAGTCGAATTCATCAAGCTCATGCATCCCTCAAGGAAGCCAGCCTGCTGATGGTTACCTTTGGCTCCGCATGGGTATATGGTCTCACCGCTAACGGCGGTGAGACCGTGGCCAATTGTCACAAGTTGCCGCCGCAGAACTTTATTCGTCGTCGGATGTCGGTTGACGATATTGTGTCCCTTTGGCGGCCGTTGCTGGACGAACTCCGTGCATGCTATCCTGTGTTGCAGGTGTTGTTCACAGTGTCTCCCATCCGCCATGTCGGCGATGGTGCCCATGGCAATCAACTCAGTAAGAGCACTCTTCTGCTGACTGTTGAAGAGTTGGTGGACCATGACCTGCCGATTCCCCCCAAAAAGAAAGGCGGTAAGATGCCCGAGTCCGACAGTCCCGTCACCGTTTATTTCCCTGCCTACGAGATTGTCCTCGACGAGTTGCGTGACTACCGTTTCTATGGTTCTGATATGGTTCACCCCTCTGACCTTGCCATCGAGATGGTATGGGACCGCTTCCAGCGCGCCACGATGTCGCCTGCTGTCCGCGACCAGGCTCAATTTAATAGAAAACAAGTTAAACGTCAACAACATATACCTTTGCATCAATGAAGAAAAACATAGCACTTGTAATGGGAGGTTATAGTGGCGAGCACGATATCAGCATCGCTAGCGGTAACCAGGTGTATGGTCAGTTGGACCATAGTAAATATAATGTATATAAGATTGTGGTGGAACGGGCCGGCTGGTACTGGCTACACACTCCTCAGTCATCTTTGCAGGATGCCAGTTCCCCTAACTTTGGGGAGCAGTCTCAGAGGCTGCCGGTGGACATGAACGATTTCACCGTCATGAACAATGGACAGAAGGTCCATTTCGATTTGGCTTTCATCATCATCCATGGCAACCCGGGCGAGAATGGTGTGCTGCAGGGTTATTTTGATATGCTGGGCATCAAGTACACCACCTGCGGATTCTACACCTCCAGCCTGACATTCCACAAGGGTTTTTGCAACCCCGTGGTCAAGAGTTTCGGTATTGTCAAGGTGGCCAAGTCGATCCTGCTCAATGAGGAGCCCAAGGACACGTCGTTCTTCAACCTTTCGTTGCCGGTCTTTGTGAAGCCTGCTGCCGGTGGCAGCAGCGTGGCTACCACCAAGGTAAAGAGTGTTGATCAGCTTCTGCCGGCCATTCGTGAGGCTTTTACCGAGGATCATGCCGTGCTTGTGGAGGAATGCATCGTAGGCCGTGAGTTCGACTGCGGCGTCTTCCGCAAGGCCGACGGCGAGAAGTTGGTCTTCCCCATCACCGAGATTATCCCCAAGGGGGGGCACGAGTTCTTCGACTACGAGGCCAAGTATCAGGGCTTCAGCAACGAGGTGACGCCTGCCGAGTGTCCCGAAAGCATCTCTAAGCATATTCAGGAGGTTTCCAGTCAGCTCTATGACCTGCTGGGCTGCAAGGGTATCGTGCGCTTCGATTTCATTCACGACACTGCTGCCGATGAGCTCTACTTCCTGGAGGTCAACACCATCCCCGGCCAGAGTGCCGAGAGCATCGTCCCCAAGCAGGCCAAAGCCATGGGCATCAGCCCTGCCGAGCTCTACGAGATGAGCATCCAGGCGGCATTGGCATAATAAAAACAAAATAGAGACGCAGCATGCTGCGTCTCTACACAAAAAAAGGGAACTCATTTGAGTTCCCTTTTTTTGAGGTCGCTTCCGGATTTGAACCGGAGTAGCAGGTTTTGCAGACCTGTGCCTAGCCCCTCGGCCAAACGACCTTTTTTTGTTTAAGGGTGTGCGAGCGTAGCCGGACAACCTTTAAAAACGGGTGCAAAATTACAAACATTTTCTGAACTGGCCAAATGTTTTTTGCAAAAAAAGTGTAAGTGGCTGGGTTTTATGGCTTATCATCTCTGCCTACCCCGCCCTTCGGGCATCCCTCCCGGGGGGAGGGGAGGGATACTCGTAGGCTTTTTTGCACCCCTTTCAAGGGTAGGGGACGGGCTTTCGTGAGCTTCTGGATGGGTAGGGACAGGGTAAGGAGATGGGAAAGACTTGATACCAAAAGGGTGTTTATAATGAATGAATTGTGGAATTGAATTTTGGGACGTTTTTCTGGATGATTATTTTTTTTGAAAATATCTTTTTGTTTTGTATTTTTGCAATATGAAACGGTGTGTCGTTTATATTGCAATACTCTTGTTGTTAGCTTGTTATGGTTGCAACAGGAAGCAGGGGGTTGACCCTCTGCGGCGGTCGCGCGTTGACGGGCTTAACAAGGAGGCTTTTGTAAACCGCTATCGTGATCCAGGACGTTGTATCGAGTTTTCGCAGAAGGCTCTACAATATATTCAAGACTCTTTGCCGGGCTATGTCGACGGTGAGCTACGGGCTCGTAACAATATGGCTTTTGCCTACTTCCTGGTTTCTGACCCTCAGAATGCTGCCCTTATGCTGGAGCAGGTGGAGAAGAGAGCGGGAAGTGGAAAGGCCGACAATGGCGAGATTGAGTCGGTGATAGCGCAGTTGCTCAGGGCGAGGCTGTTGCAACGCGATTGCAAGATAGCCGACAGCTATCGCTTGCTTTATGATATTGGACGTTCAGGCATCATTGAGGACAACGATGACAATCTGCTTTACAGCTACGCCCAGACGGAGTATTATATCACCCTATTGACGCTCAACTTCCACTATCGCAACGGCAAGGAGGCTAATGTGCGCTCGATTGTCAACGAGGTGGAGCGTAGGCGTGGAAGCCTGAAGGTCGACTATGCGCAGGATATGGCGCTGAACTATGCACTGGCCTATGGTTTGCAGTCGGCAGGCGAGAGCCAGAAGGCGTTGGAATATTGCGACCGTAACTTTGAGATTCTCGAGCGGCTGTCTTGCATGCAGGTGCCAGAGGATACGGTGAGTGCTTTCTGCCTTTACAACTATGCCAACACGCTGCAGATGACGGCCTTGATACGCAAGAGTATGCCGGGAACGATGAGCCCCGACAGTGTGCTGGCCCTTTATGACGAAGCAAGGAGGTGTTTTTTTGACTATGGCGACCCCTACCAGATGCTAGGAGGTGTGACGTCGACGGCGCGGTATGCGTTGCTAATCGGCGATACACTCTTTGCCCATGAGGTGATACGAGAGTGGCAATCTCTTCGTGGCACCTGGACCCCCTTCGGAGCTCCCAAGATGGAGTTGGGCTATTTCGATATCCTCATCCGTAGTGGCATTGCCAAAAAACCTGCGGAAAACCGTCGGTGGTATGAGCACCGGTATGAGCTTCAGGAGTATATAACCCGCAATGAAGAAGAGGACTTCGCCTTGCAGAACTCGCTCGACATGGCGCAGCGGCGGAGCCGCCTGATGACGATATTCACTGTGGTGCTGTGCGCTTTGCTGGTTGTGCTACTGGTGTTGTCGGTCCTGCTATGGCGCAATGCCTTGAGGCTGCGCCGGGAGAAACGGCAGTTGGAGGTGGCCAAGCGGCGCGATGTGGAACGTATCGCCAATGTGGAGACCTGTCTGAGTGTAATGCGTCACGATGTGAGTCCGTTTGTCGGCTACCTGCGCAACCCCCATCTTACGGCCGAGTTGCGCGACGAGGTGTTGTCTCAGTTGCTTCGGACATTCGACAATATCAAGAATTGGACCTCGCTGTCTATTCCTTCGGGGTTGGTGTTTAGTGCATCGAGATTTGTATTGCAGGAGGTGTTCGATGATGTGAGCCGTCAGGTTATCTCACCCAAGAGGGGTGTGATACTCGACTTTAAGTCTACGGATGCTATGGTGTGGGGCGATCGGTTGCTGGTGACGATACTTTTGCGGAACATGGTCAACAATGCGTTGCAGCATACGGAACAGGGGAGTGTCAGTGTAGAGAGTCGCGAGTGCAAAGCGGAGAGTGGAGAGGTTGGTTTCGTGGAGATTACAATTATTGACACCGGTGTGGGAATGAGCCCTGAGCAGTGCGAGAACCTCTTCCGGACAGACAAGCCTGACGGGGAGCATGGATTTGGGTTAATCTTGTGCCGTTATATTGTCAAGAAGCACGATGACAATACGCGTCGCGGCTGTAAGCTGTGGGCAGAAAGTGAGGAGGGCAAGGGAACGACGATGCATGTGGTATTATGTAGTTAAGTAGGCAGAAGTTAAGTAGATATGAATACAATCCGTGTAATGATGGTTGATGACGAGCCTTTGATAAGGAAGGCCGTCAAGATGGAGATGAATCAGCGTGGTGTGGAGGTGGAGAGCCATACGAGCGACGACCTTATCACCGAGCGCCATCGTGTGGAGATGGTTGACACCTTTGCCTCGGGACCGGCGTTGCTGGCTGCATTGGAGAATGTGGAGGCTCCCGATTATGTGCTGGTGGACATGGAGTTCCAGGGAGAACCCACGGGAGGATTGTTGATTACGCGGCGTCTCCATGAGCGCTACCCCGACATCAAGATTATCATCTTCTCCGGCCGTTTTGACAATCCATCGGAGGAGTCACAGACCCGTGTTCGCCGCATCAACGAGATTGGGTCGGTGGTGATGGAGGCCTTGCGTCTGGGAGCCTGTGCCTTTGTGAGCAAGAATGCCGCAGGCGGGTTCTCTATAGAGAATATTTTGCAAGCTATTTCGGGTATTGAGCGTGGTGAGCGTTTTTATTTCAACTATCCGGTGATGCTCACTCTCAAAGAGGCTGCCGAGCACTACTTTTCCTTGGTGGGTTCCCAGAGTGGAATTGAGGTCTCTGAGACCGAGCGTCAGCTCCTGCTCCTTGAGGCTGCTGGTTGCACGGCTAGCGAGATTTCCAATCAGCTTGGCGAGAGTGACAAGGCTATCCAGGAACGACAGAAAGACCTCTCGCGCCGACTCGACATCGTCAACAAGAGTGCCGCACGGGTGGCCAAAGCTTTGACATTGGGTTTGATAAGCCCCTCCGACGTGCGATTCCTCGCACGCGGGTAAAAAAAAGTTTTACAATTAAAAAAAATGTATATTTGCAGTAGTGCAAGTATACATTGTTTTGTTGTATCTGATTGATAATAAAAATAATAATTAATATTTATGTTATGAAGAAAAGATTATTACTCCTTTTGGCCGGCGTGCTGTTGCTCGCTGGCAGCGCCTTCGCCCGTCCGGTGGACGCGAACAAGGCGCGTACCGTCGCCGAGACCTATCTGCGTGCGATGGGAATGAAGAATACCAGTCAGTTGGTGAATGTCACTGCACAGACATCTTTCACGGAGTTCTATATTTTTGCCTCCGAAGCGGGTGGATTTATTCTGGTGAGCGCCGACGACTGTGCTCGTCCCGTGTTGGGCTATTCGCTGACAACGAAGTTTGAGACCAAAGACATCCCTGAGCACGTGCAAGCATGGCTTGAGGACTATGAGCGTGAGATCCGTTATGGCAAACTGCTTGAGGCGCGTCGTGGCAATCTTGGTATGGCCAACGCTGTCAATCCTCTCGCCAACCAATGGCAGATGCTTGAGGGTGGCGAGATGCCGCCAGCTCCGCTGACCACCGCCATTGCTCCGCTGATGACCACCTCTTGGGGACAGCGGCCTCTTTACAACGACCTCTGCCCCTTCGACAGTGTCGCGAATAATCGTGTACCTACCGGCTGTGTCGCTACCGCCACTGCTCAGGTTATGAAGTATCACAATTATCCGACCACAGGTTATGGCAGTCACTCCTATACCAGCCAGCGAACCATAGGCGGAACGACCTATATCTATGGTCCTCTCTCCGCCATTTTTGACACCACCTATCAGTGGGGCAACATGCCCAATTCTTTGACCAGCACCAGCAGCAACGACCAGATCGGTGCTGTCGCCACGCTGATGTACCACATCGGTGTTGCGAATGAGATGATGTACAGCCCCAATGCCAGCGGCTCTTGGAACCAAACCAACGATGATTTCAGGCCTTCAACGCAGACTTCCCTTATGTCCTATTTTAAGTATCGTCCCGACATGAGCCTCCTTGGTCGCGACGACTTCCCCAACGATGATTTTTGCGCCCGTCTCCGGGCGGAGCTCGACCAGAATCGCCCCATCCTCTATTCTGGTAGCGATTATGCCGGAGGCCATAGCTTTGTCCTCCACGGTTACGACAACAATGGCCTTTTTTGTGTCAACTGGGGTTGGAAGGGTTTGGACGACGGCTATTATGCCATCGGTGCTCTCAATCCTGGCGAGGGCGGGGACGGCGGCAATGCCACCTACACCTTCAATAGCGATAATATTGCCCTTATCGGTATCAGGCCCAACAACAGTTGGAGTACCACAGCCACCACCACCGTCAATGTCATCAACAATGCTAGCGGTAACAATAGCATCTCCGGTAGTGGCACCTACTCCTTCGGTGACACCGTCACGATGAAGGCTTCTGCCGTCGAAGGCTACCGCTTCGCAGGCTGGTCCGATGGCGACCGTTCAAACCCTCGCAGATTGATTGCCAATGGCGGCACCTATTCCTTTACGGGTAATTTCGCCCAAATGCAGGGCGACACCTTGGGCTATTGTAACCCCTATTGTCAGTGTTTAACCCGTTATAGCGTCTATAACTACGATGGCCGCTGGGGTATCCGTCTTCCCGCCTCGATGCTCCCCGTGGGACACCATCTGACCTCAGCCGAACTTTATGTTGGTGAGGTAGGTACCTACACGCTTCAAGTCTACACCGGTACCACCAGTCCTACCACCTTGTCGGCTTCATCGCAGGCCGTCTATATCGACTCCACCGGCATGGGTCAATGGCACACCTTCACCCTCAACACCCCTCTGGCTGTTGACAGCACACAGAACCTATGGATCACCTTCTACTGCCCCGATGCCGGCTGGCCTGCCACCGTGACAAACTGGAGTGGCAGATACGACGGCTTCTGCATGGGAGATAATATGACCCGATATAGCAATAAATGTTCCTTCATGATTCGTGGCATCTTCAGTAACCCGGTGGAGACAGACGGAGACACCGTCTCCTACTGCGGCAACAATGAGCCCTACGATAGCGGCATCGGCACCTCATCCGGCGGCAACTGGCAGTGGGGCATCATGCTCCCTCCTTCCGCCATGGGTAGTGCTAACTATCTGAAAAGCGTTATGCTCTATGTCTTGAACGAATTCCCTGGCACCTACACCCTGAAGATTTATCGTGGTGGCGACACTATCCCGACCTCTCTCGCCCATACGCAGGTTGTCTCCTTCGCCAGCGGACAGTCGGGCTGGCAGGAGGTCTCGCTCGATGCTCTGTTCCCGCTCGACAATCAAAACCTATGGATTACCTTCTCCACCTCAGGCCTCACCTATCCCATGTCTATATGCGATCATTCAGGCTCGCCCAATAGCGACTGGCTGAACAACGGCGGTACTTGGATTCATCTCCACGACATCAATCTCGAATATTCCTGGCTCATCAAGGCTGTCACCTCTGCCACCGCACCCCTCCCCGTGGCTCCCACGGTGAGCGTCTCCGGTCAGTTCCAGATTGCCATGGGGTTGCCTTACTCCTACACTGCCACAGGCACCCCTGGCACCGCCATCTCTTGGACCCTCCCCGGTGCCACTCCTACTACTGCTACTGGAAGTACTGTCACCGCCACTTGGAACACTCCCGGTTATCACAACGTCATTGCCAACATCACCAATGCTTATGGCACCAGTGCCGACACCATGCTCATTCTTGTCGTTGACTACAGTGCTGGCGACACCGTCAGTTATTCCCTCGATCGCCCCCACTATAGCCAAGTTGGTGGTGTCCCATTCTCTTGGGGCATCATGATTCCCGCCGCCTTCATGGCCCATCGCAACCTCCTTAATGCTGTCCAGGTGGGTGTCAACGTTCCCGGAACCTATCCCCTCCGTATCTATCAGGGTGGTGATGCTGCCCCTCAGACCCTCCTCGCCACCTACTCCGTCAACGTCTCCGCTGCTGACACCCTCCTCGACTATGCCACCTTCTCCCTCCCCACTCCGCTGCCTCTCAACAACTCCCAGAGTCTCTGGATTGTCTTCTCGCATAACATAAGCACGGGCTTTCCCATACGCACTTGCTGGCGGACCACCGACCCCAACAGCGACTGGATTTCCCTCAACGACACCAACTGGTATCACTTGCCTCAGGTGAATGTTCCCAATGATTCCTGGCTCATTAAGGCCATCACTTCGCAATCCTCAGTCTCGCCCACACAGTACACCATCACTGCCGCGAGCAACAATCCTACGATGGGTACCGTCACTGGAGGAGGTGTCTACAATGCTGGTTCCACTGCTACCCTTACTGCCGTTGCCAATAGCGGCTATCACTTTGTTTCCTGGCAGGATGGTGACACCAACACCCCGCGTATCATTACGGTGACAGGCGACTCCACTTTCACGGCTACTTTCGCTGCCGATGCCGCACCCGTGCAGCAATACACCATCACGGTGTCTAGCAACAATCCCATGATGGGTACCGTCACGGGCGGCGGCACCTATAACGCCGGCGCCACCATTACCCTCACGGCTACGGCCAACAATGGCTACCACTTTGTGGACTGGAACGATAGTAATACCACCAATCCCCGCATGGTTACCGTCACCGCTAACGCCACTTATACCGCCAACTTCGCCGCCGACACTCCAAACCCGCCGACGGGCGACACCATCTCCTATTGTCTCGACAATCCCATTGCCACTTCCATTAATGCCGGCGGAGCTTCCTTCGACTGGGGCATCATGTTCCCTGCCAGCATCCTCACGGGCCGCAACTATCTGAAGAGCGTGCTGACCTATGTTCTCAGCGACGAGACCTACACCCTCCGTGTCTTCCGCGGAGGCGACAACATGCCTGCCACCCTTGTCCACACGCAGTCCGTCGCCTTCGATACCAACCACCTCGGCTGGCAGGAGATAGTTCTCGACGCCACGGTGCCGCTTCCCACAGGCCAAAACCTCTGGGTTGTCATTAACAGCACCGTTGCCGCCGTCTGCAACTACACTGGCGATGTCAATAGCGACTGGCTTGGCTTCAGCGACACCAACTGGATACACCTCTATGAGGCCAATGCTTCGCTCACCTTCTCATGGCTCCTCAAAGCTGTCACCTCGGCCACGCAGCCTGCCCTGCCCGCCCCGTCGGTTACCATCTCGGGTCCCTCCCAGATTGCCCTGGGCGCTGCCGCCACCTTCGAGGCTGCAGGCACCACCGGAGCCGTCATCACTTGGAACTTCCAGGGAGGTGCCCCCGCCGTAGCTACCGGCACCTCTGCCACCACCACCTTCACCACTCCCGGCCTCCATAATGTCGTTGCCACCATCACCAATGCCTACGGCATCGGACGCGACACGCTGCAGGTTCTGGTGGTTGACTATGCCGTGGGCGACACCGTATCCTACTGCCTCGACCGCGAGTTCTTCACCAACATCGGCACCGGCTCTCCCGCGCCTTTCTCATGGGGCATCATGCTGCCTGCGGCCTACCTCGTCCATCGCGACAAGCTCGACCATGTGCTCCTCTACACCAAGGTCCCCGGAGACTACATCCTTCGTCTCTACCAGGGTGGCGACACCGTTCCGCAGAACCTCATCCACACCCAGGTTTTCAACATCACCGACACCAACAGCGGCTACAAGACCCTCACTCCCAACACCACTATCAATATTGACAAGACACAGAACCTCTGGATAGTCTTCCACACCGACAGCCTCAGCTATGCCGCCGCCGCTGGCGCCTACGCCGACGACATCAACTCCAGCTGGATTACCCTCAACGACACCAACTGGAACCAGCTCGCTGATTATGGCCTCGTCTACTCGTGGCTCATCAAGGTCGTCACCTCGCAGGAAGGTCCCGTCACCCATAATGTCACTGTTGTTAGCATTATGAACGACGGCACCGAGCTCGATCCCGCCGTTTGCACCGTCACCGGCGCCGATGCCTATGCCGAAGGGTCCACGGTCACCCTCACGGCAGCTTCCTCCGATCGTGCCATCGAGTTCCTCTTCTGGATTACCCCCAGTGGCGACACCATCCTCGACAACCCCTACATCTTCCCCATCCACTCCGATGTCACCCTCATCGCTGTCTTCGACCACACCGAGGGTATCTCCGGAATCCGGAATGCGAGATGCAACATCTACCCCAACCCCGCCCACGATTTCGTGGTAATCGATGGTGTTGAGGGGCAGGGGCAGGTGACCATCACCGACATCACAGGTCGCCAGGTGGCCAGATACGAGGTCCGAAACGGGAGAACCGAATTCGATGTCAGCCGTTTAGGCACCGGACAGTACTTCGTGCGCATCGTTGCGGACGGCTTCAACACGATGAAGAAACTCATCGTCGAATAGCGGCCTCAACCTCCAGTTGGAAATCAATCGGTTACAACGCTCAAAACGCACATATCCTATTGGGTATGTGCGTTTTATTTGTTTAATTAATATGTAACTAGCTGATACTAAGCACCAACTCCGTATTAACTCCGACTCAACTCCGACCCATCTCCGACCGGAGTCGGAGAAGACGCGTCGGAGGGATGGTGAAAGTTTTTTTGGGGTAGCTAATATTTTTGTGTATATTTGCATTTGTTATAAAAATACAGCTTATGCGGTATGAAGTTGACTTTCTTGTAGTTGGTTCGGGTATTGCCGGACTGAGCTTTGCGCTTAAGGTGGCACCGTACGGCAAAGTGTGTATCCTTACCAAGGGAGATGCCGCCGAGGGCTCGACGCGCTATGCGCAGGGAGGAATCGCTGCGGTGATGTATGACTCCGACTCGTTTGACAAGCATATCCACGATACATTGGTGGCCGGCGATGGCATCTGCAACCGCGAGGTGGTGGAGATGACCATTCGCGAGGCCCCTGAAAGAATCAAGGAGCTGGTACAGTACGGAGTGAATTTTGACCTTGACCGTAAGGGCGATAAGTTTGACCTTCACCGTGAAGGTGGCCATTCGGAGTTTCGTATCCTTCATCACAAGGACAACACAGGCGAGGAGATAGAGCGCGGCCTGCTTGAGGCTGCCCGCCGTCACCCCAATATCGAGATTAAAGAGCGCCAGTTTGCTATCGATATTATTACGCAGCATCACTTGGGACAGCGCGTTACGAAGCATACGCCCGACATTGAATGCTACGGAGTCTATGCTCTCGATTGCGATACCAACCGTATCGACACTTATTTGGCCAAGGTAACCCTTTTGGCTACCGGTGGCATGGGAAATGTGTACACGACGACCACGACACCCGTGATTTCAACAGGCGATGGTGTGGCTATGGTACACCGTGCCCGCGGAGTGTTGAGTGATTTGGAATTTATGCAGTTCCATCCCACAAGCCTTTACAATCCTGCTGAGAAGCCCGCCTTCCTCATCACCGAGGCCATGCGTGGCGCCGGAGCCATATTAAAGGACCGTGATGGTAAAGAATTTATGCAAAAGTACGACAAGCGGTTGAGTCTGGCACCACGTGACATCGTGGCTCGTGCCATCGACAATGAGATGAAACTCAGCGGAAAGGACTACCTCTATTTGGATGCGCGTGATATTGGTCGCAAGCACTTGATAGAGGGTTTCCCGACGATTTACGCCAAGTGCTTGAGCATCGGCATCGACATCACACGCGACATGATACCCATCCGCCCGGCGGCGCACTATCAGTGTGGTGGCATCAAAGTTGACCGTAATGGAGAGTCTTCCATACATCACTTATATGCAGCTGGCGAGTGCTCCTGCACAGGATTGCATGGCGGCAACCGTCTTGCTAGTAATTCACTGCTCGAGGCGGTAGTTTACGCTCACAATGCCGCACAATCGGCAGTGTCAACGTATCAACATATCAACCTATCAACGTATCAACATATTCCCGACTGGAACGCCGAAGGCATGGTGTTGAACGAAGAGATGGTGCTGATTACACAGACGAAGAAGGAATTGCAGGAGATTATGTGGAACTATGTGGGCATTGTGAGGAGTGACCTGCGTCTACAGCGGGCCTTCGATCGCTTGAATCTCATCTTCCGAGAGACCGAGGACCTTTACAACCGGAGCGTGTTGACGGAGCCGTTGAGTGAGTTGCGCAACCTTATTGCATGCGCGTACTTGATTATTAAGATGGCACGTGCACGGCGCCAAAATGTAGGGCTGCATTATTCTCTTGATTTGGTTTAAGATTTTTTCGTTTTTTAACATTTAATTGATTTTTTTTCTTTATCTTTGCAGCCAGTTTTTTTTACAATAATAGTTTAACATTATAATACTAAGTAACATGACATCATTATTGGTTCTTTTGCAGGCGGCCACGAGTATGGCTTGGGGTTACCTGGGAGCAGCGGTAGGAGCCGGTCTCGCTACCATTGGCGCTGGTATGGGTATCGGTAAAATCGGTCAGGGCGCCATGGAGGGTATTGCCCGCCAGCCCGAAGCCGGTGGCACTATCCGTTCGACGATGATTATCGCCGCCGCTCTGGTGGAAGGTGTTGCCTTCTTCTCCGTCGTTATTTGCTTCCTGATTGCAGTGAAGTAAGAAGACACGACACACAGATTACGGGCCGGCGATTGGCCGGCCCTTTTATGAGTGGAAAACAACGAAAACAACATAAGACAACTTAATCGTTGATATGAATAATCCATTGATTAACCCGGGACTGGGTACATTCCTGTGGATGTTGGTGGCTTTCGGAATCCTTGCTTTTGTGTTGATGAAGTGGGGATGGCCGATGATTTTGGAGGCATTGCACAAGCGGGAAGAGGCCATCACGGCATCGCTCAACGAGGCGGCAAAGGCTCGCGAAGAGATGAAAACCCTGGTGGCTCACAATGAGGAGCTGCTGCGTCAAGCCAAGATAGAGCGCGACGAGATGTTGCGCAACGCCCGACTGACGAGTGAGCAGATTGTGGAAGATGCCCGCAATAAGGCTGTTGAGGAAGCCGACCGTATCATAGATACCGCCCGCGAGAACATCAACTTCGAGAAGCTCAAGGCTATGCACGAGTTGAAAAATCAGGTGGCCAACCTTAGCATTGAGATTGCGGAGAAGTTGATTCGTGCCGAACTCAGTGACAAGTCTAAGGCCGACGCGCTTATCCAGAAAGAACTTGAACTGATGGAATTGAAGTAGTATGAATAACTACCACATTAATACACATTACGCAAAAGCGTTGCTGCTTCTCTCACAGGATTTGGGGGTGGTGGACCGTGTGGCTGAGGATATGCGTCTTGTCGGCAGTGTATGGGCCGAGAACCGCGAGTTGAGCGTCCTTTTTGCCAATCCTGTAATCAAGAGAGAAAAGAAGTTGGCTATTGTCAAGGAACTGTTCGAAGGCAAGGTCTCTCTGGAAACGATGACATTTCTAGTATTTGTGACGCGCAAGAACCGTACGGTGATGCTGCGTGGCATAGCAGAAGCTTACCTTGAGATGTACCGCGAGTATCGTGGCATTGTGCTGAGTGATCTGGTGACGCACCAGCCTATTGATGATGTGGCGCGGAAAATGGTTACGGAGATGGTGGAAAAATACACAGGAAAGACTGTGGAACTTTACGACCGTACCGATCCCAAGATGTTGGGATGCTTTAAGTTGGAGTTCGATGGCAAGATGTACGACGCGCGAATTCGCACTAAAATCCGTCGCATGCGCATTGAGTTCGCAAAGAATGAATACGAAAGTAAACTATAAAATATGTCAGATATCAAACCTGCCGAAGTATCGGCAATATTGAAGAAACAACTGGCCGATGTCAGCATCGACACCCAGCTCGAAGAGGTGGGTTCTGTGCTTACCGTCGGTGACGGCATTGCCCGCGCCTACGGCCTCAACAACGCTCAGAGCGGTGAACTCGTGGAGTTTGATAATGGAGACCAGGGTATCGTTCAAAACCTTGAAGAGGACAACGTTGGTATCGTGATGCTCGGTGAGGTCAGCACCATCAATGAGGGCGACAAGGTGAAACGTACCGGTCGCATTGCCTCGTTGAATGTTGGCGAAGGGCTCCTCGGCCGAGTAATCAATACCATCGGTGAGCCTATCGATGGCAAGGGCCCCATAGAAGGGGAACTCTTTGCAATGCCGCTGGAGCGTAAAGCCCCAGGTGTCATCTATCGTCAGCCTGTGGAACAGCCACTGCAGACCGGTATTAAGGCCATCGACTCGATGATTCCTATCGGACGAGGTCAGCGCGAGCTTATCATTGGCGACCGACAGACGGGTAAAACCGCTATTGCTATCGACACTATTATTAACCAGAAGAATAACTATGATGCAGGTGACCCCGTCTACTGCATCTATGTGGCGTGCGGCCAAAAAGGCTCCACGGTGGCTAACCTTGTGAAGAACCTTGAGGAAAAGGGTGCCATGGAATATACCATCATTGTCGCCGCTACGGCGAGTGATCCTGCCGCCATGCAGTTCTACGCCCCCTTTGCCGGTGCCGCCATCGGCGAATATTTCCGTGACACGGGACGTAACGCTCTCGTTATCTACGACGACCTTTCGAAGCAGGCTGTCGCCTATCGCGAGGTGTCGTTGCTCCTCCGTCGCCCGCCGGGACGTGAGGCTTACCCAGGAGATGTGTTCTACCTCCACAGTCGCCTGTTGGAACGTGCCGCCCGCATCATCCAGAACGACCAAATTGCCGCCCAGATGAATGACCTGCCGGCATCGTTGCAGGGTAAGGTGCGTGGTGGAGGATCGTTGACAGCATTGCCGATCATCGAAACCCAGGCTGGCGATGTCTCAGCCTATATCCCCACCAACGTTATCTCCATCACCGATGGACAGATTTTCCTCGAGACCAACCTCTTTAACAGCGGTGTGCGTCCCGCCATCAATGTGGGAATTTCGGTGAGCCGTGTGGGCGGTAAGGCTCAAATCAAGTCGATGAAGAAGATTGCAGGCACATTGAAAATCGACCAGGCTCAGTATCGTGAGCTCGAGGCTTTCTCGAAGTTCGGCTCCGACCTCGATGCCGCCACTAAGGCGGTACTTGACAAAGGTGCCCGCAACGTGGAGGTGCTCAAACAGCCGCAGTATAGCCCTATGCCTGTCGAAGACCAGGTGGCCATTATCTTCTGCGGAACCAACGGACTGTTGCAAAAGGTGCCGCTGGACAAGGTGCGTACGTTCGAGAAAGAGTTCCTCTTCTTGATGCACAGCCAGCATAGCGATATCTTGGCTAACCTCCGTGCTGGCAAGTTGGTTGACAGTGACCTTGCCACCATGAAGAGCGATGCCCTCGATTTGGCAGAACGTTATAAATAGGATTGAGCAATGGCTAACCTGAAAGAAGTCAGAACCCGCATCTCCTCGGTGAGTTCCACGCAGCAGATTACTTCCGCTATGAAGATGGTATCTGCCGCCAAGTTCCGTCGTGCCCAGAATGCCATCATCGGCATGCGTCCCTACGTGGCGCAGCTGAATGAGATTGTGTCTGATATCGATACAGGAGGTGACGCGCTGACAGCCTACCATGCTGTACGCCCTGTGCGCCATGTGTTGCTGGTGGTTATCACCTCCAATAAAGGTCTTTGCGGCGCTTTCAATAGCAATGTCATCAAGCAGGCTCAAGCCCGCATTGACCACTTTCGTAACACGCTTCCTGCCGATGGTTCTTTGCGAGTTATCTCGATTGGCAGGAAATCTTCGGAAATGCTTGCGCGTCAGAAAGAACTCAACTTGACTGTGCGTGATGAGATTCTTGATGCTCCTTCGTT
The DNA here is from genome assembly GCA_045222295.1 of Bacteroidales bacterium. Classification (GTDB taxonomy): domain Bacteria; phylum Bacteroidota; class Bacteroidia; order Bacteroidales; family P3; genus Colimorpha. Next base: position 26,134 of record JBGUXP010000007.1, read on the forward strand.
TGATACCCTCGCAGAGATGGCCGACACTATTATGGCAGAGTTTTCAGCCAAGCAGATTGACTATGTCGAGGTAGTATACAACCAGTTCAAGAATTCGCTTACCCAGGTGCTTTCCACTGATCAGTTGTTACCGGTAGTGCATAAAGACCTCAAGGAACCTAGTGACCTTAAGGTCGCTAAAACCAATGACTATATCTACGAACCCTCCAAGGAGGAGATTGTCCGAAGCATGGTGCCGTTGACATTGCGTTCCACGCTTTATCGCATGGTGCTCGACTCCTTGGCCGCTGAGCATGGCGCTCGCATGAATGCCATGCAGAAGGCTACTGACAATGCCACCGAGCTGTTGAAGGACCTGCGTCTTTCGTATAATAAGGCACGCCAAGCCGCCATCACCAACGAGATTATCGAGATTGTCAGCGGCTCCGAGGCCTTGAAAGGTTAACACTAAAATATTTATTGTATATGAAAAGAGGAATACTTCTTCCCCTTCTGCTTTTGTCCATGGCCACAGGCGCATGGGCAAAGCCTGTTTCAAAACAGGTGCTCGATAATATTGCCGTCCGATTCTTCGGCGGCGAGGTGCTGAGTGAACTTCTTGGTGACGGCGGCGAAATGCGCCTCTATCATCCTGTCGCCGGTCAGGGGTTCCTCCTCCTGTCTACCGACGACTGTGTGCGCCCTGTCCTAGGCTATTCCCGAGTCACTGATTTCTCCGCAGAGTCCATGCCCAACCATGTGCTCGACTGGTTTATGGGACTCCAGCAAGGCCTCGCCAATGCCATATCCCATGCCGGCGAACGCCATCCCGAGTGGGACCGTCTGCTGGAAGGGTCTGTTAAAGAGGTCGGCAGTCGCTCTGTCAGCCCCCTGATTACCTCCACTTGGAACCAGTCGTTTCCCTACAATAGCCAGTGTCCTTACGACTCTGTCGGAGCAGACACCAGCCTGGTGGGTTGTGTCGCTACGGCCACGGCTCAGGTGATGCGTTTCTGGGGCCATCCCGCTACGGGACGCGGCAGCTACTCCTACACCTCTCCTCATGGCCCCCTCAGTGCCGATTTTGGCGCCACATCCTACGACTGGACCCACATGCCCAACGCCCTCTCCTCCCTCTCTACGCCGCAGGAAATCGAAGCGGTGGCACAGCTGTGCTACCATGTCGGTGTGGCTGTGGAGATGGATTATTCTGGTGCGTTCAGTGGAGCCGAGGTGTCTTCTTCGGGTTTTATTGCCATCGGGTCGGCAGAAAAAGCTTTGAAGACCTATTTCCGATACAATCCGACACTCTATGCCGACTACCGTGATCTCCATTCGGGTGCCGAATGGGACTCCCTCTGTATGAGGCAGCTCGACAATGACAGGCCTATCATCTATGGTGGATTTGGCCCAGTAGGAGGGCATGCTTTCGTAGTCGACGGCTACGATAGTCTGGGATTCTTCCATGTCAATTGGGGGTGGGGAGGATTCTTCGACGGCTATTTTCTTCTCGACAGTCTCGATGCTGGAAACGGCTATAGGTTTGACGAAAATTCTGTCGCCTTGATGGATGTTTTTCCCATCACTATCGACAATCCTCAAGCCAACATCTATGCTGCCCCCGATAACCGGACTCATGGTTCGGTGCGCGGAGCTGGAATCTTCTCCACCGACAGCCTCTCTGTGCTCTTGTTTGCCGATGCCGCCCCAGGGTATCGTTTCGACCACTGGACCACCGGCGACCCCGGCAACCCCTTGATTACTTCTCCCACTCGCAGCTTCCGCGACACCGCCTGCTTCCTCCCCCTCAACCTCGACACTTTCTCCTATGCTATCGACAAGATGACTGGCGATGTCTTCTTCCCCCCCGACAGCATAATCTCCTGGGGAATCCGCATCCCCAGCAACTATTTTGGAATCCAGAGACAGCTGGATGCGGTACAGTTATATGTTTACACTCCAGGTCAATACCAGCTGGAAATCTATAGCGGTGAAACTCCCGATTCGTCGGTTTATTCTGGCGACTATGAGTTCGATGAACAGGGATGGCACACCCTCCCCCTCGACATCCCGCTGCCCCTTTTCGATACCCTCCCGCTGTGGATTACTTTCACAACGGATGGGTCCATCGCGCGCACCCTCTATTCTGGACAGCCCGATGGCTCGTGGGTCAAACTCGAAGGAACCTGGACACCAGTCCATCAGGCAGAGCCCCTCTATGCCAGTTGGCTTATCCGTGCCATTATGGCTCCTGCTCGTCAGGTAAATGTAGCGGTCTCTCCCAACGACATCACCATGGGCGATGTCGTCGGCGGTGGCCTCCACTGGGCTGGCGAAACCGTCACCCTCCAGGCTGTTCCTCGCCAGGGTTACCGCTTCGTCAACTGGGGCGACAGCACAAGCACCGATAACCCTATGGTCTTCGTTGTGAGTCACGACACCATCTTGATAGCCTTCTTCGAGTCCCTGTATGGCATTTCCGATGTCGATGCCGATGGACTTTTGGTCTCTCTCGATGGCCGCACCCTCACCATCAACAATCCCCAGGGACTCCCCGTAGGAATCTACGATGTCCAGGGCCGACAGCTCTATGCCGAGACGCAGCACGCCACCTCGCTACAATTCCAGCTGTCCGCCCCCGGTGTCTATCTCCTCCGATTCTCCGATCGCCCTGCTCGCAAGGTGGTGGTATTAAGATAAGATGTATATAATAAAATATGAAAAGGAAACTTCTTTTAGCACTTCTTTTGCTTCTCGTCGGCACGGCTTTTGCCGAGCCTGTCGACTCGAAAATCGTGCAGCAGAGAGCTGAGCGTTTGTTGGGCAAGGCGGTGGTGGATGCCACTCCTGCCAGCTTCACTGATTGCTACCTCTTTGTCGGCACCGACGGCAGGGGTTTCGCCCTTTTTGCTGTCGACGATTGTGTGGCCCCTATTTTGGGTTATTCCCTGGATGGAATCTTCCCTACCGACAGGGCATTACCTCGGCACATCGACGATTGGTTCAAAGCCTATCAGAATGACATTGCTGCTGCCAGAAAGGCAGGCGTCAAGGGCACAAAATACAATACTACGCGCGACACCGCCGTAGGCCCGCTGATGACTACAACATGGAGTCAGGCTCCATTGTACAACTGGCAGTGCCCCTATAGTATCACTGATTCCAACTACGCGGTCACTGGCTGTGTGGCCACTGCAACTGCGCAGATTATGAAATATTGGAATCATCCCGCCGTGGGCCGTGGTTCCCACACGTATATGCCTTCTGGCTTTGTCTCTCAGACAGCTGTTTTCGATACCACCTATTATGACTGGGCCCACATGCCCAATTCCCTTGGCCCCTTCTCGTCAGAGGAGGAAATCGATGCGGTGGCACAGCTCATGCATCATGTCGGTATTGCTGTTGAGATGAATTACGGCGTGCATTCCAGTGGCGCCTCCACAATCGACTATGGTGATGTGAACAAGCCCTCTTCCGAGAATGCTCTTAAAACTTATTTTCGTTATAACCAGGCTTTGTTCTCTGCGTCAAGGGCAGACTACTCCAATGCAGAATGGGATTCCCTGCTCACTAATGAGCTCAATGCCTCGCGTCCTATTCTTTATTCTGGTAATGATAGCGATGGGGGACATGCTTTTGTGATCGATGGTTATGACTCTTTGGGGCTTTATCATGTCAACTGGGGCTGGGGTGGATACTGCGACGGCTATTATACCTTTGATAATCTTAGCCCTACTGGTAGCGGCATCGGCGGAAACCAGTCGAATGCTTATAATAATGATTGTCGTGCACTTTTGCAAGTGTTCCCTGCAACGGAGAATTCTGTTGTGACGGTGAATGTGGCGTCGGCTGACTCCCAGATGGGTTCTGTTACTGGAGGCGGTACTTTCGCCCCCTACACCACCACCACTCTCTTTGCTTCTGCTCCCGAGGGCTACCGTTTCCTTTCATGGAAGAGCGGTAATCATCATAACCCTTTCATTTTCTCGCCTAACAACGACTATTCCGACACCGCCGTATTTTCCTCCATCTACGGTGATACCCTTGGCTATTGTTTCAACGGCTTTCAGAACCTTTGGGGCGAATATGCCGGTACGGCACCCGAGTGGGGTATTCGCATCCCAGCCATCTCTATTCCCTCTCATCGGCAGCTCAATGCCGTGGAGTTCTATGGTGTCAGCAATGCCACCTATACCGTCAGTGTCTTTCTTGGCCAAAACTTCGATCAGCAGGTGTTCTCCACTAACATATTTACCCCTGATTTCAATTGGTTTACAGTTCCCCTCCCTGAGGCAGTTCCCCTTATCGACAGTCTGCCGCTCTGGGTAGTGCTCACCAGTACCAGCTATAGCAACCCAGCCATGCTGTCACCTTATTCGGGCAATCCCGACGGCTCGTGGTATAAGCGCGCAGGCACCTCATGGGAATATCTTGTGGGTCGCAACGAGTATGGCTCGTGGATGATCCGTGCCCTGTTGGATGAACTTGACCAAGTGAATGTCACAGTTGAGGCCAATAATGCCAATCGTGGCACCGTGTCGGGTGGCGGTCTCTACTACCCCGGCGACACTGCCCGTCTTGTTGCCACGCCTGCTGAGGGCTACCGCTTCGTGCGTTGGAGCACTGGCGCACGCGAGAATCCATACCTTCACCGTGTCACCTCTGCTGAGACCATCACCGCCACCTTTGTCTCCTCCGTAGGTGTCGATGAGGTGGATATGAATACATTGTCTGTCGTACAGAATGGCTTGATGGTCAGTATCTCCAATCCTCAGGGACTCTCGCTGGCCCTCTATGACATCCAGGGGCGCCAACTTTATGCTGAGACTCAGCATACGGAGTCTCTACAGATACAACTCCCCGCAAAGGGAGTATACCTGCTGCGCTGCGGTGCCTCTGTTAGAAAAATTGTGGCTTTATAAAAACCTTAAGGACTTTAGATAAAAAATAAACACCATGGAAAAGAAACAGAACTATGTCATTCCCGTCATTACGATGTTCTTCATGTTCGCCATGATTAGCTTCGTGACCAATATGGCCGCCCCTTTCGGCAATATCTGGAAAAACACCTATGAGTGGTCGGGCATGCTCGGCAACATGATGAACTTCCTAGCCTACCTCATCATGGGTATCCCCGCCGGAAAGCTCATGAGCCGTATCGGCTATAAGAAGACCGCCCTCTGGGCCCTTGGTGTGGGCTTCGTGGGCATGGTGGTGCAGTACCTCTCCAGCATGGTGGGAGCCGACACCGCCACTTTCAGCATCAGTGGCCAGTCTGTGATGCTTAACTTCCTTATCTACCTCCTCGGTGCCTTTATCTGCGGTTTCTCCGTCTGTATGCTCAACACCGTAGTTAACCCCATGCTCAACCTCCTCGGCGGTGGCGGCAACCGTGGCAACCAGCTCATCCAGACCGGTGGTACTCTCAACTCGCTGTCGGGCTCTTTGACCCCCTTCCTGGTGGGTGCGCTCATCGGAACGGTAACCAAGAGAACCTCCATGTCCGACGTGGCTCCCCTGCTTTTTATCGCCATGGGTATCTTTGCGTTGGCATTCCTGATTATTCTCTTTGTCCACATCCCCGAACCCCGAAAGTCCAATTTCTCCGCCTCGTCAGATAAGTCCGAAAAGACCGACAAAAGACACTCCGCTTGGTCTTTCCGTCACTTGGTGCTCGGTGTCATTGCCATCTTCTTCTATGTGGGCACCGAGGTGGGTATCCCTTCCGAGCTTAACTTTTACCTCTCCAACACCGGTGCCAGTGGGGCTGGTATCCTCGTCAATGGGGCTCTCATCGGTGGCGCTTTTGCCGCCATCTATTGGTTCTGCATGCTCATCGGGCGTTTCCTTAGTTCGCTCATTAGCGGTAAAGTCAGCGCCAAGGTCCAGCTTACGTCGGTGGTTTCCATTGGCATAGTACTTGTCCTTATAGCTATCATGATTCCCAAGAGCAGCACCATCAGTGCCCCTGGCTTCGTCTACAATCCCGAGAGAGCCACCACCGGCATTCTTGTCGACAATGGCATGGCTGATGAGGTTGCCAAGGCTTACATTGCCAACCCCACCGTAGAGGCCATCGAACCTTATCTGGATGGGATTGCGGAATCGTTCAATGTGGAAAAGGAAATTGGCAAGGACTGGAAGCAGCAAATGGCCCCTGACCAGCTCTCGGTCTGGGTGATGCAGAAACTGGAAGCCTCGCAACAGGTTCCACAAATTCCCCTCAGTATCATCTTCCTGGTGCTCTGCGGACTCTGCACCTCGCTCATGTGGGGCGGTATCTTTAACCTCTCGGTAGAGGGTCTTGGCAAGTACACCGAGCAGGCCTCCGGCATCTTCATGATGATGGTGGTAGGTGGCGGTGTCATGCCTCTCATCCAGGACGCCTTGGCCGGCAGCATCGGCTATATGGGCTCCTACTGGCTTGTCGTCGCCATGCTTGCATACATTCTCTTCTATGCACTCGTTGGCTCAAAGAATGTCAATCGTGATATTCCAGTAGAATAAATCATTGATTTACAGTAATAAATAGGTTATATTCAAAAAATGGGAAACGGGGTTGAAAACCCCGTTTTTCTTTGCCCACTATCTGATTGATAAATAGCATTTTCTACCCATCAAGTCTTTACCAAGTCTTTATCATCTCCTTACCCACTCCTAACCTCCCCTTACCGCGGTAGGAGTTGATAGGGGGAGGGTAGGGTTGTTTTTGGTAGAAAAACTCTACGGGGTAGGACGGGAGAAGTCTCCTTTTAAATTATTTTTTTTATATTAAAATTATTTCGTATCTTTGCAAAGCATTTTGAGTGCGCTAAATCCTGTCAATAGATTGTTACTCAAAATGATAAATTGATAAAAGGTTGAACCCGTGCAGGACAGGAGCACACAAAAAAGAGTTGCGGAGCTCTCTCTCCGCAAAAAGAATGGATTATAAGAATGTGAAACCGCTGGCAGATTTCGATTGGGATGCCGTCGACGAGAAAGCCGGTAAAATCAGTGTCCAGAAAGCTAGCGAAAAAGACGAGGCTTATGACAAGAGTTTCAACTCCTTCACCGAGCAGGAGGTTATCGAGGGTACCATTGTTGCCCTGACCGACCGTGAGGCTGTGGTGAACGTCGGCGCCAAGAGCGACGGTGTCATCCCCATCAGCGAGCTTCGTTACAATCCCGATTTCAAGGCTGGCGACAAGATTGAAGTCTATGTCGAGAGCCAGGAGGATGCCAACGGTCAGCTGATGCTGAGCCACAAGAAAGCCCGCATCCTTAAGAGCTGGGAGCGTGTCAACCAGGCCTATGACAACCAGGAAATCATCACCGGTTACGTCAAGAGCCGCACTAAAGGCGGTCTCATCGTTACCGTGTTTGACAACATCGAGGCATTCCTTCCCGGCAGCCAAATTGATGTCAAACCTATCCGCGACTACGACGTGTATGTCGACAAGACTATGGAGTTCAAAGTGGTCAAAATCAACCACGAATACAAGAACGTCGTTGTTAGCCACAAGGCTCTCATCGAGGACGAGATCGAGGCTCAGAAGGCCGAGATTATCAGCCACCTCGAGAAGGGTCAGGTGCTCGAGGGCGTGGTGAAGAACATCACCAGCTACGGTGTCTTTGTGGACCTCGGCGGTGTCGACGGTCTCATCCATATCACCGACCTCAGTTGGGGCCGTATCAACCACCCCGAAGAGATTGTCCAGCTCGATCAGAAGATCAATGTTGTTATTCTCGACTTCGACGAGGCCAAGCGTCGTATTGCCCTCGGTCTCAAGCAGCTCACTCCTCACCCCTGGGATGCTCTCGATCCTAACCTGAAGGAGGGCGACCATGTGAAGGGTAAAGTGGTTGTTCTGGCCGACTACGGTGCTTTCGTCGAGGTGATCCCCGGTGTTGAAGGTCTCATCCATGTCAGTGAGATGAGCTGGAGCCAGCACCTGCGCAGCGCTCAGGACTTCCTGAAGGTTGGCGACGAGGTGGAGGCTGTTATCCTGACCCTCGACCGCGAGAACCGCAAGATGAGCCTCGGTATCCGTCAGCTCATGCCCGATCCCTGGCTGGCCATCGCCGAGAAATATCCCGTCGGAAGCAAACACACCGCCACTGTCCGCAACTTCACCAACTTCGGTATCTTTGTGGAACTTGAGGAAGGTGTCGACGGCCTCATCCACATCAGCGACCTCAGCTGGAGCAAGAAAATCAAGCACCCCGCAGAGTTCACTAAGATTGGTGAGAAGATTGACGTTGTCGTCCTTGAGGTCGATGCCGAGAACCGTCGTCTCAGCCTCGGTCACAAACAGCTCGAGGAGAATCCCTGGGATGTCTATGAGACACTCTTCACCATTGGCAGTGTCCATCAGGGCAAGATTGTCAACATGAACGACAAGGGTGCCACCGTCATCCTGCCTTACGACGTGGAAGCTTTCGCTCCAATGCGTCACCTCGACAAGGAAGACAAGAGTAAAGCCAAGAACGGCGAAACTCTTGACTTCAAGGTCATCGAGTTCTCGAAAGAGAGCAAGAAAATCATCGTGAGCCATACCCGCACCTTCCAGGATGGCAAGGATGAGGTTCGAGCTGAAGGCGACGACAAGAAGGGTCGCGCTACCTCCAAGTCTGTGAAGCAGATTAACGAGAGCCTTGAGAAGACCACTCTCGGCGACCTCGATATCTTCCAGAAACTGAAAGAGGAGAAATAATATTCTTCCCGTTTCAAGACAAGGTTAAAGGCAGGCACAAACGCCTGCCTTTAATTTTTTTTATCGCGTGTGAAATTTGGGGATTGTTTTTGTGTCTATATAGATAGGTGCAGAAGAAATAATTGCATGGATGAAAAATAATTGCTATCTTTGTAAAATTTGAAGAGGATGTGATGTGGTGTGGATTGTTGAATATTAGATAAATAAAAATATTGTCATGATGACAAACAAGTTTTTTTATGCTTTTGTGGCAATAATGGTTTCTGCCTTCGTGGGAGGAACCACGGTCTATGGGCAGGAACCTATGACATGTGCAAATGGAGAGCCTTGGGCGCAGACCTGTGCCTGTCCGGGGTGGAATAACCCCTCTAGTTTTACGATTGGTGATGCCAATAACTTTTATTCTGGTGCGGGAATCAATATCTCGTCTAGTGGTAAGCCCTGCCCGAATCCGAACACATATGCCACGGGTGTCAATTCAATGGGGTCGAATTATTCGGCAAGTCAAATGCAGCAGGGTATTTCGTCAACGGGAAGTTATTGCAATTCGTCATTGCCGAACTCTCTTAAGCAGTTCCATATTATGACGAATACCACGGGCACCGACCCGAATACAGGAAATGCGTTGCCTTATGTACCTTCGCGTTTCAACACGACAGACCAGGGGGCGCAATACAATACCAACCTGTTACGTAGTATCCGTATCGGCGATGGCTGCTCCAACGGTTCAGGCTCCGATGGACAGAGTGGTGCTGCCTTGTATTACCAGATGAGAGTGACCCCTCAGAATGCTATGTTCTATATCTATTATGCAATTGTTGCAGAGGCTCCCGGTCATGGCCAGAGGGGTAATCCGACACTGGTTATCCGTGTTATGAAGAAAAATAGCTCAGGAAGCTGGGTGCAAATTAACAATAATTATGGCTATTATATTAGTTCCACTCCTAGTACGGACCATTCTGACGAGTGCCCGAATATGGGTTATGTCTCTCTGGCAGCCAGCGGTCAGAATGGATGGCATCAGTATGGTACGGGATACAATGCTGTGTACTATAAGGATTGGGACAAGGTGTCGATTAATCTGAGCGATTATTTGCTTCAAACGGTTCGAATAGAGGTTATTATGTATGACTGCATCTATAATGCCCACTATGCCTATGCTTACATCTGTGGAGAATGTCGCCCGATGGAGATTCAGTCGTCGGGATGTCCTGCAGGTCTGTCGACGGATGTGACTACTCTGATGGCCCCCCGAGACCTGCAGAATTATGTATGGTATGCCTCGGAGTGGGGTGTGGCTGATCCAACATCTTCGCTTGCCGAGGGTAACGACAATGCGCATTTTACCTTTCGCCAGTTGACACCAGATCAAAGTACGTCGAATCAATATAATGTACAAGCATCGGACTTCCAAGTGACGCGTAGAAGAGATGCAAATGGTAACACAGTCATCTGTGACTCAGTGGGCAACAAGCAGACATTCCGATGCAAGATGACGTCAGCTCTCGACCCGTCAAGGCCGTTTGACTCGTACTTGTATGTGAATGTGCAGAACAAGAAACCGACAATGCTAGTGGACTCGCTGTTCGCTTGTGATGGAAGCGTTAAGCTCTGGAATAAGAGTAAAGTGCCGGGGGCAACAAGAGAGATGGACAAGGTTGTGCTTGATTCCACGCTGTGGCTGTTCTACAATAATCCCGATTGTGGTGGCACTGCCATTGCGACCATGGTGGGTGACAGTGTGGAGACTTTTTTTAATGACACAGAAATGAAAGGCGTGCGTGTCCGCTCGTTCACAACAGACTCCACCTGCTACTCTGATGCCACCTATCCAATTCAGCCACGAGAAAATCCGCGCGCTGGCATGTCTATTTCTGAGCGTGTATTGTGCGATGCTAATCCGACAACGATAACTGACACGACACAGGGAGAGAATCTGACGCGTGAATGGTCGTTCCGCGCTCCCAATTCAGAGGATACGGCATTGACCGTTAAGGTGCGTGGTGCGGGAGATGAGAATAGGAGTCTTACACGGTCGTTCACACATTTAAATGAGCCCATCGAGCTTGTTGTGTACAATGGCACTTATCAGGTAAATCCTTTCGATCTCTATGACACATTGTGGTGTCAAACGAAGGTTAGGGATTCGGTATCGGTATTCTTGCATCCTGAATTGGAGGTGCTGGGAGATACGATAGTTTGCGAGGGTAGTAAGACGGATGCTACAGTGCGTGCTATTGGCACAGACAGTTGCACCTATGAGTGGTCACTGTCGCCAAACAGTATCACGGGTGACCTGCCTGCGGGGTCGCGGCTGCAGGTGACACCTTATGCCGACAAGGCTACCTATTATGTAAAGGTGACCAGCCCAAAAGGCTGTGTGGCATGGGATAGTATCCATGCTTATGTGGTACGTCCCAAGGTCTCTATATTCCCTACGGATGGACGTATTTGTCCGGGAGATGTGGCTACGCTGACAGGCAGCGATGCTCATCATTTTACATGGACAGCATCGCCGGTCGACTCGTCGTTGACGGGTCAGGACAGCGCAAGTCAAATTCGGGTGTCTCCGAAGGAAACGACAGTGTATACCATGGTGGGCCATGGCTCGAACGGTTGTGATGCTACACCGTTGCAGAAAACGGTGACCATTATGCCACTACCGGTGGCGAGTGTGAGGCTGACGCCGGAATATATCGATACAGACGATCCTACGGTGGTGCTGCGCGACCAATCGGAATACGGGGTGAGTTCGCAGTGGCAGTTTAACGACGGCATGACGGCTACGGGCCGAGAGGTAAGTCATACGTTTGAGAATTGCATCGGTTTTGACTCTGTGCCGGTTACATTGACAAGCTACAATGCTCTGGATTGTCCGACAGTGTATAGATTCAATATTCCTGTGATTGTCTTTACGGCATGGTTCCCCACGGCGTTTACGCCCGGCTCTAACGATGATAACTCGAAGTTCAGTCTTTACACGATCAACGAGTATGAATTGTTCCATATCTATATCTATAACCGCCGTGGCGAGTTGGTCTATGATTCCGATAATGTGCATTTCCAGTGGGATGGTACGAAGGATGGAGAGCCGTGTCCGCAGGGGGCCTATGTCTACACCTGCCGGTTCCGCAGACCTGGTACGACAGCACTGAGTTCAATGCAGGGAACAGTTACATTAATACGCTGATGAGTGAACAGAGAAATCTGCTAAAGAAATTCTGGGGTTACGATGCTTTTCGCCCCTTACAGGAGGAAATTATTGATTCCGTTTTGCAGGGCCACGATACGTTGGCCCTGCTTCCTACTGGTGGAGGGAAGTCGTTGTGCTATCAGTTGCCGGCATTGATGAGGGATGGGGTGTGCTTGGTGGTGTCACCGCTGATAGCATTGATGAAAGACCAGGTACAAAAGTTGAACGACCGTCACTTGAAAGCAGCGTGTATTGTCTCGGGAATGCCGAGGCAGGTGGTGTCAGGGGTGCTGATGGGTGCAGTAAGTGGCACGCTGAAATTCCTTTACGTGTCGCCAGAAAGACTTTGCCAACAGATGTTCATCGAGCATTTTCGCCGGATGAAGGTGGGAATGATTGCTGTCGACGAGGCCCATTGTATTTCCCAGTGGGGTTATGATTTTCGGCCGCCTTATCTTCAGATTGCCTCCATCAGGGATTACCATCCTCAGGTTCCAGTGATCGCCCTTACAGCCACTGCCACGCCAGCTGTGGCCGATGATATTTGCCAAAAACTAAAGATGACGGATTGCCACAGGTTTCAGTCCAGTTTTGTTAGGTCTAATCTGGCCTATATGGTACTGAACGATGGCGATAAGAACCATCGATTGCTGCGTATCGTCCGTCGTGTGGGTGGGTCGGGAATCATCTATATGCGCAATCGTCGAGGGACGCAGACAGTGGCCCGTTTCCTTGAGGCATCTGGAGTGTCGGTGACTTTTTATCATGCAGGCCTTGATGCTGCCGAGCGTGACCGTCGGCAAGCAGCCTGGATGATGGGGCGTTGTCAGGTGATGGTGGCTACCAATGCTTTCGGAATGGGTATCGATAAGCCTGACGTGCGTTTTGTTATCCATATGGATATTCCTGATTCCCTTGAGGCATATTTCCAAGAGGCGGGACGTGCAGGTCGCGACGGCGAGAAGTCCTATGCGGTGCTCCTTTGCGACACTTCGGATGTTGATAGGTTGTATCGCGATATTGATATTGATTTCCCTGAGATAAGGCAAATCAGGAATGTCTATAAGGCGCTATGCAATTATTACCGTTTGCCAGTGGGAGGTGGTGCGGACTCTCAGTTTGATTTTGATATTGAGAAGATTTGCTCTGTTTACAATTTCAGGCCTCGGGAGTTCTATGGTGCCTGCAAGATTCTAGAACGTGAGGGTCTTATAGCTATTCCCGAGCTTGAGGATACATCTTCAACGCTGTATATCCCGGTGGCACGCGATGAACTCTACCGTTTCCAGGTCAACCATCAGCGATTAGGCGACATTTTGCAGGCGGTAATAAGGGTGTATCCAGGATTGATGGATTGTGCGGTACCTGTGGATGAACGTAAGATTGCCTCGAAGTGCTATACCACTTCTTCAGAAGTGGTTCAGATGCTACGGCAGCTTCATGAAATGCATATCGTCCAGTACCGTCCGCAACCCCTTACCTCTCAAATATTCTTCCTTTCAGAGAGGATTGATGAGCATTCAATTTATCCCTCCGAGCAGAACTATGCTATGCTCAAGAAATCGGCTCAGCAACGAATCAAGTCCATTGTTGGCTATATTTCCAATAATAAACATTGCCGCAGCCGACAGTTGGTGGACTATTTCGGTGAGCATACGGAGTCGAAATGCGGAATCTGTGATGTCTGTCTTAGGGATAAATCAAAGCCTTCGGATATTTTGAAGGCAGTGGAGCGGTTGTTGGAGAAGAGCCCTATGGGAGCACAACAATTGATACAGATGCTTTCCTCGGAAGACTATGAGCATGTGGGAGATACCCTGCGCGAGATGATTGATAGGGGAGAGATTGTTCTTGACGAGAATTCACAGTTGCATCTTGCTTTCTAGCGTGATGTTTGGGACGAGTTGGCGGATGGCCTCATAGACACGAGCCACCGGAAGACCCATGACGTTGTAGTAGCAGCCTTCTATGCGACTGATACCTACCATGCCAATCCATTCTTGGATGCCATAGGCACCAGCTTTGTCGTAAGGACGGTAGTTGTCGATATAGTAAGTTAATTCGTCGTCGTTCAATGGACGGAAATAGACATCGGTCTTCTCTGTAAAGGAAAGTGTGTGGCGCTGTGTGCGTAAGCAGACGCCTGTAAAAACGGTGTGGCGGTTGTCTGCGAGGGAGCGTAGCATTTCCAGTGCTTGCTGGTGGTTGGCTGGTTTTCCGAGCACCTTGTCATCGAGCACTACTACGGTATCGGCCGTCACGAGGATGGCGTCGTTAGTGATTCTCTCAGTAGGGCAAGCTTCTGCTTTGCGTCGAGCCAACAATTCGGCAGTCTCGGCAGCAGGGGTGTCGAGAGGCACATGCTCGTCGACATCAAGGCTGATGAATTCTATTGGGAAGCCGAGTTCTCCAAGAAGTTGACGGCGTCGGGGCGATTTGGAAGCTAGTAGAAGTTTCATTTCACCTCAACTCCACCTTTGAACTTGGCCTTATGGACTTCTTGCCCGTTTTGGTACCAACTCCAGCGGCCCTCTTTCTCGCCATTGAGGAAACTCCCCTTCTCGACGGGAGCACCAGTCTCTTCGTAGCGCTCATATTTTCCATCAAGAAGGCCGTCTTTATAGTTCTGGCGGAGTTCTATTTTACCATTGGGGTAGTAGCGTACTTCTTCACCCTCCTTTTCTCCATTGGCATAGTGGATAATATAACGTGTTGAGCCGTCATCGTAGAGACCTTTCCATTCACCGTCCATCTCGCCGTCGGAAAATTCTCCATAGTAGTCTACTTTTCCGTTTTCATACCAAGCGGTCCATTTCCCCTCTACTTTTCCGTTTTCATAGTTGCCTTCGTGCAACTTGGCACCACTCTCATAGTAGGTTGTCCAGAGGCCTTCTCGCTTGCCGTTGCGGTAATTGCCAAAGCGCCAGCGCTCGCCGGTTTCATAATAGTAGGTCCATTGGCCTATCTCCTTGCCGTTGGCATAGATGCCCTGAATGCCCAGCTTGCCATTGCTGCGCCAGAAGAACGACCATTCGCCGTCTTGCACACCGTTGACGAGCTTGCCTTTCATGTCAACTTTCCCGTTGGGAAAGTACCAGATGGCGTCACCTTGCAATTCATCGTCTTTGTATTGGCCGCTGAAACGCAGCGTGCCGTTATTGAACCACTGGGTTGTTTTCCCTTCGCGTTTGCCGTCGACATAGGTGACCTCTTCCTCTTTCTGTCCGTTGGCGTGCCACGAGCGATAGAGGCCGGTCTTCTTGCCGTTTTCCACGGCTACTTCGCTCTTGAGGTCGCCATTGCGGTGCCAGGTGCGCGAGGTGCCGGTACCGTAGCATTCTTCTGCCATACGGCTCCCGTCTTCATAATAGAGAGTCCACACGCCGCTTTTCTTGCCGTTGTCGTAGGAACCTTCCTGTGAGATACGGCCGTTCTCATACCACCATGTCCAACTGCCTGTCCGGCGATTCTCGTCGTTCATCTTTCCCTGCACCGACAATTGGTTGGTGTTCGAGTATTTTTTCTGATAGACGGTCTGTGCATTTACAGAAGGTGCTAGCATGGCTATGATAGCGATGGCGAGGAATCTTTTCATGGTTGGTGAGGTTTTTGATTGTTTTTTATTCGGTGTAGACAAAGATAATCTTGGGACGGTCAGTGGTGCCGATGCCGTTGAAGATGGCACGCTGGGCCGCATGGCGGCGCGAGTTGAGAAGCAGCATGATGCCCCGGTCTCTGCCTTCGCGCAGCAACCCCTGCAAGTGTTGTGTCACTCGCATTTTATAACAATTGCCTGTTTCGTTGTAACTACCGTCATATCCGCTAAGCGTGTAGATATCGATAAGATCGTTGATATAAACATCGCTGTTGTCGGCCTGTTTCCTAAGGGTGAGAATCTGATCGGGCTTCAAGGCAGGAGTCTCAGGAGCCAGCGGCATAATCAGTTCGGCATGATGGATGACCGCCCAGGGATGGGCGGCATGGAAGGCCTGGAGGTCTTGGTCGAAGCTCATGCGTATGCGATGGCCGGCCAATGGCTCAAGGTAAAGCCTCAGTGTTCCCGGTATTTTGTTTCCGCTCGCAAAGGGAGTGCCGGTGTATTTGTGCTCAAAGTGGGTGAAATGCGAGGTGCCAGCACCCATCAAGAAGGTGTAGTAGCCATTGTTGTTTTCGGTACCGTATTGGTAGTGGTAATATACGCGGAGGTTTGTTCTCGACGACGAGAAGTCGATGCTTACCATTCCTTCGTCACCTGTCGTCGTAATCCTTATGCGCAGACCCTTGGTAATCTTGATGAATTCTTCGGCAGTGGCGGTCTGTTGGAGAACAGGATAGATGTTGGAATTCAGCACCAGATGGATGGCAGTATCGCTGTTGCTGACGGACACGTTGTTGTCAAAGAACACAGCACTTTCGTTCACCGGCAGTGTGTTCTCAGCATAGAACTGGGTGTCGCTCAACAGGGGCTCAGCCAGTTGCTTCACCTCGAAATGGAAGTTGTACACGCGTCCTGTGTCAGGGAAGAGTTGGCTTTTGGTGAGGGTGAGGATTACCGAGTCAATCACCAGCGAACTGTCTAGCGAGATGTTGTTGGCGTTTGAGGGAAGTGCTATCTGGGTGTAGAGTTCGGAACTGACCTTTCCAAAGGTGGGGTCGGTGTAGTTACCGATGATGCCGTAGGAGTAGTTGCTTGTCAGCAGCGAGTCTTCGAATTCTGTCCAGGCATTGTCGGCGTAGAGTGTGTCGGTTTTCCCGTTGTAAAGCATTGTGGTGTCGGCCAGGCTCATTCCCAGTTCTGACTCTTCGTCCACACACGAGGTTGTCAAGGAAATCATCAATCCGAGCACCACCGCTAAACTAAAAAATCTCTTCATTACTTAGAACTTAGTACTTAGAAATAAGAAGTTAAAAAAAAGAAATGTAAAATTAATTCTCCATTTTGCTGCTACCTACGATAGAGTCGTAGAATTTATTGATGCGTGCAAAAAATTCGTCGCGATCTTCGATATAGTCCAGCACGTTGCGTTTGTTCTCCTTGGCAAAAGCTACAAGTTCGGGGTCGGCGTTTGGTGAGCCGATGATCACCCCTTGAGAGTAGGTGATGGCCGACTTCATCAGGCCGCGGTAGTCGGTCTGGCCATAGAGGCGCAGGTCCTTGGCGGTGGCACCGTCGGTCTTCATCTTGCGTTCCAAGTCGCCGCCGATGGGACCATCGAAGCGGTCGTCCATGAGGGTGATGACCATCTTGGTGCCGCTGAAGAAGGCATTCTCCTTGTTGATACGGCGCAGGTAGAAAGGTATCATCGAGGCAAACCAGCCAGTGAAATGGATTAAATGGGGTTGCCAGGCCAGCTTGCGCACAGCCTCAAGTGTCCCACGGCCGAAGAAGAGTAGTCTCTCGTCGGTATCGGGGAAGACATGATTCTTTTCGTTGGTGAGGCTCTTGCTGTTGATGACATATTCCTCGTTGTCGATGAAGTAGACCTGCATCCGGGCTGTGGGAATGGATCCCACTTTGATAATCAGCTGGTGGTCACAACTGTTCACAATGAGGTTCATGCCCGAAAGGCGGATGACCTCATGTAACTGGTGCTTGCGGTCGTTGACTTCACAAAACTTCGGCATAAAGACACGTATCTCGCGCCCTATTTCCTGCGTCTTCGCAGGCAAATAGCGCCCGAACAGACTTTGCTCGTTTTCTGGTGAAAAAGGCGCAATTTCTTGATTTACAAATAGTATTCTCCCTTTTGCCATAAAAATTAAATATAATTTACCAAATGCAAAGGTACAAAAAAAAATCGATATGGCAAAATCATTCTCCCAGTTAAAAAAAAAGTTGTATTTTTGCATCCCGAAACTATGGATGACAAGACCCAGAAAAACGACCATCTCCGGGCGTTGCTCGACCGTGCACGCAATTATTGTGCTAGTGCTGAACAATGCGAGGATGCTGTGCGGCAGAAACTCGTCACTTGGGGAGCCTCGCCAGCTGAGTCCGATGCTGTGGTGGACAAGCTTTATAATGAGCAATACCTCGACGATGAGCGTTATGCCCGTGCTTATTGCGAGAGCAAGATTCTCCATCAACATTGGGGTCGCCAGAAGGTTCTTTATCAGTTGCGCCTCAAGCATCTGCCACGGATGGCTGTTGACAAGGGTATGGCTGCCGTCTCCGATGAGGCTTACCTCAATGTCCTTGCCGAACTTGCCGGCCGTAAATGTTTGGAATTACGTCCACGCTTCTCCGACGATTTCCTTCTCCGCCAGAAACTTACCTCTTTTCTTATCTCTCGCGGTTTCATGCTATCTGAGATCAATCAAGTAATAACCAATATTTTAAACCAATGAAACACTTTTGCATTTTATGCGCGGTCTTCCTGATGTCAGCCCTCCCCATTGCTGCCCAGGAGGATGCACCTCAAGGCTCATGGGCTACTTCCTCGACTCCCGCCCTTAAATTCAGTGAGTCGATGTTCAACAACTGGTCCTCCTCCGGTACCTCGCAGCTTGATCTCAACATCACCTTCTTTGGCAACTACAAGTATACCCACCCAAAGTATGTATGGGACAATGTTGTAGACCTTGGCTTCGGTCAAGCCTGGCAGGACCTCGACAATTCCGCTCAGGGCGGCCGCTTCGAGAGCGTGCGCAAGAGTCTGGACAAGATTGACCTCACGTCGGCCATCAGCTGGAAGGCCTACAAGGATTGGGGTGCCAGCTTCACGGCCAACCTCAAGACTCAGTTTGCCCCGGGTTATGAGTATGCCGGTGCTGGCGACAACGAGGGCAAGATGGTCTCCTCCTTCTTTGCTCCGGCCTACCTCACCACTGCCCTCTCCTTTGAGTATAAGAAGCCCGACTGGTCGGTAGCCCTCTCTTTCCTCACGGGTAAGACCACCTTCGTCTTCAATAACGACCTCATTGACAGCGGATACACCTATGGTGTTGTACAGGAAAAAGGATTTGATCCCACCGATGCCAACCGCACCTACAAACATGCCTACTTCGCCCTTGGTAGCTACCTCAAGGCCCAGTATCTCAAGAAAGATCTCCTTCCCAACCTCGACCTCTATGCCCGTCTTGAGCTTTTCTACGACTATAAGAAATCAACCCACATGGCCTGGAATAATATCAAGGATTTTGTCGACGGTTCAGTCACCGGTGCCACTTCTCCTATCGACTGTGAGTACAAGCTCGGTGCCGATGAGACCTGGCAGGACCTTGCCAACTTCAATTGGCTCCAGCGTCGTGTATTCGAAACCGATATGGACTTCGAACTCAAGCTCGACTATCGATTTTCCTCTTTCATCTCCGCTAACTTCGCCCTCAACCTCAAATGGGACACCGATTTCAGCGGCATGGGCCGTTGGGGTCACCTCCAAGTGTACCAGATGGCCGGAGTGCAACTCTTTTTTAATTGGAAAACTCCCAGTAAGTAGTTGTTGGATAAAAGATAAATTATTAAGGGGCTGACGCAGTTTGATGCGCAGCCCCTTTTTCTTTGGCTATTAAGCATTAGCCTTTAAACCTCAACAGTACCGAGTCGTTGGCCTTCAGTCCCATCAGCTGGGTGAAGGAGCTTTCCTTCACGGCTAGCTCGAGAATGCCTGTGGCCGACACCGTCAGGCGCAGTTTGCGCCGTGGGTCGTTGCGCTCGTGTTGCTGATAGTAGGAGGCCATCACTTCCGATACCTCTTGGTCGCGCACCGTCATCGTGAATGGCCGTCCTTGGCGTAGCTCCACAAACTCCTTGTAACTCATGCCGAGATAGGCATTGCCATAATTATCGATATAATGGATGTAGATGCGGTATCCATCCTCCTGGGGCATCCAACCCACTAGGCGGCGCTGCAGGAGGCTGTCATGGTGAGGACCAATATCTCGCATTGTGGCTCCGTTCAGCAGCATCGCCGCCACACGGGCGAAGAGGGTATAGGCAACGAAGTTGTACACTCCGTTCTCCTGCACAGGGATACGGCTCACCTCCTCGATATCATTGCCGAACGCCATCGCGGGCAGCCCGTTATCGCAGCAGATGAAATACTGGCCCTTGGCCTTCACCACCACGAAGGGATGCTCCTCTGTCTGGCTCGACGCTACGTCGATGATATGCACTGTCCCTGTCGGGAACCCTAGGCATGCGTGCTTCACCACGAAGGTCGCTGCCATCACGTTGAAAGGCTCCACGCCGTGGGTGACATCCACCACCTGTACACCATCCACCATACTCATCAGCGCACCCTTCACCATGCCGGCGAAGAATCCCTGGGTGCCCCAGTCTGTGGTCAGTGTCACTATCGGTGTCTTCATATTTGAAATGCAAAAATACAAACATTTTTCGATCCAAACGTTAAATCGTGTTAAAAACGTGGCTTTTTCTCCCTCCTTGTCCTGTTTTGCTCTTCTGGGTGGTTATTATATAAGTAGAAGGAATTTTTAATCGATGTTTAGGAACAAAAAAGTGACAGGAGTGTCACACGAAACCAATAAAAGAATGCAATTCATTGTAGGTAGCCCCGCACAAGATTGATGTGCCGTTGTGTCGGGGCGTGGAAAAAAGAGGGTGTCGAATCCGACACCTGAGGCATAGAGCGGTCACTCAATACATAAGAATCATTTAGATAGCGTAGTGGGACCGACTTTATTGTGTGACAGAAACGCTGCCAATTGTTACACAGCATCAATCAGGCAACCGCCAAGTCTCGGTGAAGTAATCACCAAAAAGAGACAACTATATAATAAAACTAACAAACAAATCTAAAAAAACAACAATGAAAATAAAACTCAGAAAAATCGCAATTATTTTTACTGCAATTTTAACTATCGGTTCTGTGACATTCGTCGCATCATGCGACAAAGAAAAAAATGAATCAACTCTGCCTAACAATGGAAAATCCATTTGCGAAGGAAGTTTACCTTTCGACTATATCGGAGAACAGCATAATGCTTTTCTCTATGCTATTGGAGAAATGTATCAAGACACAATGACCCTGTATGCAAAAATGGCAGATGAGCAGACTCTTGATGCAGAAATGCAGGAGCGGCTTGTAAAAAAAATGATTGATAATCTTGCTGTCATAGAAGGGGAATATAAAATATTGGGTGTGGATGGCGAAACGATGAATGAATATTCCAAAAATATTTATTCTTTCTTGGATATGGATAATTTTAACAAGTATTTTTTCAATAGTAAGATGGAAGGTGTTTTAAAGCAGCTTCTTGAAAAAATTGAAGATTGTTCTGACATAAATGAGCAACGTGAAATAGTACGAGCTCAAGAGGTGGTAATATTAGAAAATGCAAAAAGTTTGTATGATACTTGCTTGGTGATAACATTAAATGTTTTTGAACATAGTCTAGCTTTCTGGACGGATGCATATGAGAATGAAAAGAATCCGTGGCACAACTATTTGATTGCGACCGATAACTTGGAGTTGGATGTGTCTTTTAATACTAAATCGAACATTCTCCAAGGCCTTGGGAGAGTTATTACGAATATCAAAGACAAGGTTGTTGAGGTATATCATGAAGTTGTTAAGCCCACTGCTGCAAAGCTTGCGAAATTGGCCTTGGTTGACGCAGGAGCAGCAGCCGTATACTCATGGACGACACCCCTTGCGCCTGGTTGGGTGGCTGCATCTGCTATTGCAACGTCGGCTGGTGCAGGATTCCTTAATTGGAGGACACTATAAAATTATAAATAACGCTTAATATTTCTCAAAATGAAGAAAGTATTCATAATGCTGGCCCTTGCGCTGGCAATTGGTGGGGCAAACGCCCAGGAAAACAAAAAACAGACTTACGAGCTCGGCTGCAATATCGGCATGACGACGTTCACCAACTACAGCTCCCTCTCGCTCTTCCAGGATGC
Organism: Bacteroidales bacterium; assembly: GCA_045222295.1. Classification (GTDB taxonomy): domain Bacteria; phylum Bacteroidota; class Bacteroidia; order Bacteroidales; family P3; genus Colimorpha. The sequence goes on from JBGUXP010000007.1 coordinate 47,873, forward strand.
GACGGACAGCTATACCACTTTGAGCGAGGCCATTCACTTCGGTGTCCGTCGCGGCAACACTCTTCTCGGCCTACAAGTCCAGACCGCAATCTACAACACTTCGGCGCTTGCAGTCAACGAAGGCGTTGCGTGGACGGATTTCTCGCTGATGGGTCGCCGTTACATCGATATT
>JBGUXP010000008.1:0-158974 GCA_045222295.1 Bacteroidales bacterium
CAAGGCCACGGTGACGGTGGTCGACATGAACGGCCGCAAGGCTGGTGAATGGACTGTCAGCGACGGTCAGTTGACTATCGATGTTACCGAGATGGCCCAGGGAGCCTACTTCGTCCGCATCGTCGGCGAGCAGGTCAACGCCATCCGCAAACTTATCGTGAGATAAGAAATCCTCAGTAGAGAGACGCAGCGTGCTGCGTCTCAACGGAAAAAGGCCCCGAAAACGGGGCCTTTTTTTTATGATTCTATAAATCGCTGCTTCCTAGATAAATACCCATATCATCTCTGTACATGCTCTGTATATGCTCTGTACATACTCTGTATCTTATACAGAGATAATACATAGAATACACTCTGCTGTAGCATAGGAGAAGGCAGGTGTTGGCGGGAGGCGGCTGGGAAGGGCGGAGAGAAAAAACTTAACAAAAACGTAACAATGGCATAACGATATTCTGCGTATTTTTGCAGCATCGATTAGAATTGAGAAATAAGAATTAGAAATTAAGAATCAAGATATTATGGAAATTTTTCTTGTATGCTTGAAGTTGGCGGGAGCCTTGGCGGTGTTTCTCTTCGCCATGAAACTGATGAGTGAGGGACTGCAGAAATACGCGGGCTCGAAACTTCGCCACATTTTGACCAAGATTACCGGCAAGCCGCTGAGCGGCATCCTGGCCGGTACGGGTGTTACCGCTGTCATCCAGAGCTCGACGGCCACCACGGTGATGACCGTGGGTTTCGCTGGTGCGGGCCTCCTCACCCTCGGCGGTGCCATCGCTGTCGTCATGGGTGCCAATATCGGCACCACGGTTACCGCGTGGATCATCACCCTCTTCGGTCTGGGTGGCAGCGGAGAGGAAGAGGCTGTTCCTCTGATGCCGATGGCTATTGCGGCCATCAGCCTCTTCTTCATCTTTAGTAAGAAGAACAAGATGCAGTATTTGGGTCAGACTATTGTGGGTCTTGCCCTGCTCATCCTCGGGTTGGGTCTGATGGGCGACTCGGTGCCGCCGCTGGACGAAAATGTGGCCAAGTCCATTGCCGATTTGGGGCAGTGGGGCTATTGGTCTGTGCTGCTGTTTATTGTGGTGGGTGCTATCCTCTGTATCATCCTGCAGACCTCCTCAGCCATGACGGCTGTCATCCTGTTGATGGCCAGCCAGGGGTGGATTGATTTCCCGACTTCTATGGCCTTGGTGATAGGTCAGAACCTCGGCACCACGCTGACGGCACAGGTAGTGGCTATGACCACCGGCACCACAGGTAAGCGCACGGCCCGTGCCCATTTGGTGTTCAATGTGGCTGGTGCCATTATCTTCCTCGTCCCCTTCTATCCCATTTGCCACGGAGTAGAGTTCATTGGCGGAAAACTTGATGGTATGCTTCCCTCCATACCACTCCTTCCTTTGGAGATCACCATATTCCATACACTTTTCAATGTGGTCACCACCATCATCCTGGCTTTCTTCATCCCGCAGATTGTGAAGATTGTCACCTGGATGGTGCCCGACAAGAAGGAGGAGGGCGAGGAGGAGTTCCGCCTCACCTACCTCACGCCCAACCTGCTCTCCACCGCCGAGCTTAACATCCAGAGCGCCAAGAGCGAAATCGAGGAGTTTTCCAAGCGCGTGTTGCGGATGTATACGTTTTTGCCCGGTTTGAGGACTGCCAAGGAGGATGAGGAGTTCGACGCCATCATGGCACGCGTCGCCAAGTACGAGGAGATTACCGACCGCATGGAGATGGAAATCAGTCGTTTCCTCACCAAGGTGGGCTCCGGCGACATCTCGGAGCACGGCTCCGAGCGCATCAGCACCATGCTGCGCATCATCGACAACCTCGAGTCCATCGGCGACACCATCTACCAGATAGCTATGACGCGCCAGAGCAAGCGCGAAGACGCCGTGCACTTCGACGCCGGCCTCAACGCCAACCTCGAGGAGATGCGCTCGCTGGTGCAGAAGGCCCTCGATGTGATGGACAGCAACCTCCACGACTACGATCACGTGGACCTCGACGCCGCCTATGCCGCCGAGCACGCCATCAACGCCTGCCGCGACCGTCTGCGCACGCAGCACCTCAACGCCCTCAAGCTCGGCGTCTACGACTACGCCATCGGCAACGCCTACTCGAGCCTCTACGCCCTCTACGAGAAACTCGGCGACTACGTCATCAACGTTTCCGAAGCCATCGACGGCTCGCGGAAGCATATCGACGATTAATCCCTGCCGGTCACCCGGCGGTACTCGGCCATGTAGATGAGGTATTGGGTGCGTGCCTCGATGTAGTCGCTCAAGGCTTGCTGGCGTTTGGCTTGGGCATCGAGGAGGTCGGAGAGGGGTATCATGTTGACACTGTATCGGTTTTGAGCCACGCGCAGTTGCTCCTCGGCGGCGGCCAAGGCTTGCTCGGAGGAAGCAATAAGGGCACAACCGGATTCGACGTTATGGATGGCCTGCTGCACCTCGAGGCGCAGCAGGTCTGTGTTCTTCTCCTGTTCCAGACGGCTGTTCTGTGCTTCAAGTTTTGCCTTGCGGATTTCGTAACTTCCCTGCCACCATTGGGTGATGGGCACCGAGAGCGAAATGGCCAGCACGGGGGTATGGATGTCAATGGTTTTGTCGATGGGGATTTCCACGGGCGGGTTGATGGGGATAGCCCCCAGCTGGGAGAGCGTGAGGCCTCCCTGCAGGGTGATGTTGCCCACCCAGTTGTAACCCAGTCCCACTCCGAGGGTGGGCAGATAGTCGGCGCGTTTCATTTTCACCTGCAGGTCGGCAGCGTCGACAGCAAGCTGCAGAAGCCGCAGTTCGGGGCGGGAAGAGAAGTCGGGGCTGAGTGACGTAGGATTGGCGCTGGGGAGGGTGGTGTCGGGCAGAAGGACTGTATTGTCGGAAGGGACACCGACCAGCCGGGAGAGCGACAAACGGCAGAGGGTGACGCCGCCCCGGGTACGGAGCCGCTGGTAGGCGAGGTTGCTGCGAGCCGAGGAGACCTGCAGCAGGTCATAATCGGTAGCCATGCCGGCGGCGACGCTGCTTTCCACTTGGGAGAAGAGGGTGTCGAGATTGCGGCAATACTCATCGAGCAGTCGCTCTTTGCTGAGCACTGCGACATAGGTCCAGTAGGCATTCTCCACCTCGGCGAGGGTCTGGGCCTGCTGCTGGCGTTGTTGCTCTTTGGCCACCTCCACACCCACCTTGGTCAGGCGGTGACCGTTTACAATCTTGCCACCGGCAAAGAGGGGTTGCTGCAGGGTGAAGCCACACATGTAGGCTCCGTGCATCAGCATGTCCAGGCTGCCCATCTGGCCGTCGAGCAGATGCTGGTCTTCGATATACATCACTGTGGCCGAACCGCCGACCTGCGGGAAGAAATTGGTGACCATTGACTTGCGTGTCAGTTCAGCCTGTTGGAGCGCATTGTTGCTGCGCTGCATGTTCTGGCTGTATTCGAGTGCCCGCTTGCGGCACTGGTCGATGTCGAGGCGCAAGGTGTCCTGCGCCCCGACCGACAACAGTGAGAAAAATGTGAGAAAAATGCAAGATGTTTTCTTCATGACAAGGTCTCTTTTTTAATTCCGAAAAAGGTTATATAGAGGAAGGGTAAGAAAATGAGAGTCACCAGTGTACCCACGGCGAGGCCGCCCATGATGGCCACGGCCAGCGAGCCGTACATGGCATCGGGGATGAGGGGTATCATGCCGACGATGGTGGTGAGCGAAGCCATCAATACGGGGCGTGTACGCGAGATGGTGGCCTGCACTACAGCCTCGAAGCGTGGCACTCCCGAGGCAATTAGGCGGTCGGTCTCGTCGACAAGGACAATAGCATTCTTTATCATCATGCCCAACATGCCGATGAGGCTGATGGCCACCATGAAGGTGAAAGCCTTGCCGGAGAGGAGCAATGCGGGGACAATGCCGCACACCATGAATGGCAGGCAGAGGAGTATGATGGCAAGCTTCTTCCAGGAGTTGAACAGCAACAACAGGATGACTATCATCAGGAACACGCCGATGATGCTCTTGAGGAGCACAGCCACGATGCCCTCGATGGCTGACTTCTGGGTGCCGATCCACTCGCGGTCGTAACCGGGTGGAAGGGGAATGGCGTCGACGGCGTCACGGATGTCGTTCCATGCACGCCAGGAGGTGGCCTCCCTGACATCCGGATTAGGGTCGCACTCCACTTCGATGGTGCGTCGTCCGTTTACGCGATGTATGTTGTTCTCCTCCCACACGAGGCCGATGCTGTCGGCCACAGCGCCGACGGGCACTGTGCGGAAGAGATCGTCGCCAGCCTCTTTCATGCCGCTGCTCATCAGTTTGGCCAAGGATATGTCGCCGGAGCGGATATTCAGTGCAGTCCATACCGGTGCCGAGGAGAGGTCTTCTATGCGTGAGCCGTCGCTGTTGCGTACCATCAGGCGCACGATGCGCCTCTCGTCGAGAGTCTGGACAAGGCCGATGGGCATGCCGTCGGTGGCAGCGGCAAGGGCGTTGGCTATATCGGAGCGGCTGATATTGGCGGCAAGGGCATTCTCGCGGTTGAAAGCCACGGAGATTTTGCGGCTGCGCTCGCACCAGTCGTTCTGGACAGAATAGGCATCGATGTATGGACTCTTTTCCATAATCTCCTCAGCCTGTGCGGCCAGTTGCCGCAGCACAGCCGGGTCGGGACCGCTGAACCGCACCTCGATGGGATGGGAGGTAGCCACCGACATGTTGTATTTGCGGAAGCGGATATAGGCATCGGGATAGTCGGCCCGCAGTCGGCGACGCATCTCGGGCAACGCCTTCTCAAGTTCTTTTGGTGACGAGAAGTCCACCATCAACTCGCCATAGCGGCTGCCCCCCGCCGTCATCGGCCGCACGAGGCAGTAGTGCGCCGGTGCGCTGCTCTGGCTGGCGGTGACGCGAGTGACGTTGCTGTCGCATCGCAGTTCACCGGTCATCTTTAACAGATTGTCGCGCACGTCGTCGGCATTGGCGCTCTCGGGCCAGAAGCATTCGACGACAATCTGGTTGTACTCGAAGTCGGGGAAGAAATTATTGCGTATGGTGAAAAATCCCAATGCAGCCCCGCCGACAAGCACCACGGCAACGGCGATGGTGACAATCTTGTGAGCGGCCAGCAAGGTGACCGTGCGGCGCACAAAAGAGGAGAACTTGTCCATCAGGGGACTTTCCTTTTTCTTCCTGCCGCGCCACCAGCGACTGTCGCCCCAGGCTGCAGTGCAGACGGGTACTTGCACCATGGCCAGCAGCCAGCTGACCAGCAAGCTTGCACACAGCACCTTGAAGAGGTCGGAGGCATATTCTGCGATGGTCCCCTTGCTAAGGTAGACACCGATGAATGCCAATATGGCGATAAGGGTTGCCGCCAAAAGGGGCCAAGCGGTGTTGTGTACCGTCCGGTAGAGATAAACGTGGTGCGACAGTCTTCGCTTTCGGTCGTTCATGATGCCGTCGATAATCACCACAGCATTGTCCACCAGCATGCCCATGGCGACGATGAAGGCTCCGAGCGACATGCGTTGCAGCGTGGTGCCCCATGCTGAAAGGATAGGGAACGACATCAGAATGGTGAGTATCAGTCCGAAGCCAACAATCAAGCCGCTGCGCCAGCCTACAAACAATATCAGAATCAAAATGACAATTAGCACCGACTCCACCACGTTCATGGCAAAACCGCCGATGGCGCCACGCACCTTGTCGGGCTGGAAGTATATCTTGGTCATGTCGAGGCCAGCAGGCACGTTCTGCATCACTCGTTGCAGATGGTTGTCGACAGCGCGTCCCACGTCGGGCACCACGGCATCGGTCTCCAGTGCCACACAGATGGCCAAAGCCGGCTGTCCGTCGACGAAGAACCCTCCGGTCTGCGGCTCGTCATAGTCGAGGCTGACACTCTGCACCACGTCGCCCAACCTCACGGCCTTGCCCTGCGGGGTGGTGAGCAGCAAGTCGGCAATTTCCTCCACCGAACTCTCCTCGCCCGATACGCGCAGTGTGTAGAGTCTCTCGCCGGCATCCATCCTGCCGGCGGAGAGGGGCTTGCCAATGCCTTGCAGGGTCAGCATCAGTTGGGTGGGCAGCATGCCGTTGGCGGCCAGGCGGTCTTTGTCCACCGTGATGTTGATGCTCTGGCTGCGCACCCCCGCGATATTGACGCGCTTCACGCCGTCGACCTCCAGCAGACGGTTGCGGATGAGTTTGGCATAGCGTAGCATCTCTTCGTAACTGTGACCGTCGCCGGTAAGGGCGTACATGATACCGTAGACATCCATCATGTCGTCTACCACGATAGGGTCGTAGCTGCCCTGAGGAAGGCTGGAAGAGAAGTCGCGCACTTTGCGACGCAGCAGGTCGAACTGCTGTTCCATGTCGGACGGTTCCATCTCGTCGTTGAACTCCACCGTGAACACAGCGGCATCTTCGCTGCAGGTGGTGCGGATTTCCTTGATGTTGGGCAGTGTGTTCAGCTGTTCCTCCACCATCTGTGCCACCGCCAGCTCCACCTCGTGTGCTGTGGCTCCGGGATAGGGCACCACCACGGTGGCCTGACGGCCATAGATGGCAGGGTCTTCGAGTTTGGGCATCTGAAGGAAACTGACGACACCCAGCAACGCCAGTATGATGATTAGCGACCAAAACAAGAGTCGCCGCTGCATGAAGAATTTTGTCAGTCGTTCCATGGCTACAACAGGTTTCCAACATTAGTAACTGAGGGTTCAGGCAGCACACGCACCCGTTCGCCCTCTTTCAGCGACGAGGCGGCGGCCCGTACCACACGTTCGCCACCGTCCAGACCGGAAAGAATGAGGACGAAGCCGTGCCTTGTCACCTCTCCAAGAGTCACTGGCCGGCGCCGCAGTATGCCGCCCGTGTCTACAACCCACACAATATTTTCTTCCCCATCCTGACGCACGCACGAAACGGGCAGGCTTATACCATTTTCCACTTTCAACTTTCCTCTTTCAATTATTACCTCCACCGACACTGTCATACCCGGCGTCAAGCGTTTGTCGGCCTCGTGGGCAAAGGTGAGTGTAGCGCGGTACAGCTGGCTATTGTCGGCCTTGGGGGTTATGCTCTCCAATCGCATGGGGAAAAGGGTGTCGGGCGCAAAGGAGGGACGACAACAGAAACTGCTAAAATGGGTCCGTTGCAGATAGTCGGCAGCCGAGAGGTCGAACTGCACCTTCATCTCGCGTTCGGCCAACAATGAGAAGACCGCCATGCCGGCATCCACCAGTTCGGATGCAGAGTAGTAAATCTCGGTGATGACGCCTGAGGCAGGAGCGTACAGCTTGGTGTACTCCACCTTGCGCCGGCTGCCCTCCAGGGCAATCTCCAGCTGCTGCAGGCCTGCCACTGCTTTCTCGTAGTCGTTCCTCGACACAGAACGGCTTTCGTAAAGCGTCTTCAACCGTGCCACCTCCTCCTTTAACTGGCCATATTGTATCTCATAGTTGCGCAGTTCCAGTTCGTAATCTTTGCTGTCCACCGAGGCCAGCAGCTGTCCCTTTGTCACTCGTTGTCCTGCGCGTACATGGATTCTCTCTATTTCTCCACCCATTTTGAAAGCCACGTTGATATGGTCGCTTTCTTGTACACGTCCGGGAAAACTTTTTGTATCCTCACCGTTCTGCTTGACGGCGGTAACCACTTCGACACAGCGCATGCTGTCATCCTTCTCGTTTTTCGTATGGCAAGACGTCAGCACAATAAATAACAGCATAATCATCGCCACACTCTTTCTTTGTATTTGCATATAACTTGTTGATTATTAATTATTGATTTGTGTTTTTGTTTTTATTTTCGCCGTGCAAAGATACTTTCACGAAACGGTCCTTCACCAATCAAAAGGTTGCAACAATTGGAGCAGAGGATTGTTTTTTCTTTCTTTTCAACCAATAGGCACAACAATTGGAACAAAGGAGCGTTTTATATCACAACTTTTGAATAAACCGCTAAAGGCATGGAAACCATATCCAACATCCTCAACCGCCATTTTTACCCTTACGAGCGCAGAATAACCAACATAGAGGGTCTCACCATTATCAGCAGCATTGACAGCCATCTGTCTCGGGTACTCCCTGCCGGGGGTGACGAAATCATCAGTATGGTGTCTCGCCCTGTGCGCACCGAGCAACTATGCATGCTCTACTGCTATGGCGGGCAGATTTCCTGCCGACTCAACATGATTGAATACACTCTCCGTCGCGACGATTTCCTCTTCATCCGCGAGAATTCAATTGTCGAAATTATAGTTAACGATCCCGCCGTCAACCTCGTCGGCCTTCTTGTCAGCGAAGGATTCCGCCCCGTCGATGTGGGCATGAAAGAGTATCTCGCCCTCCATGAGTTGATTGCACGCACGCCCTTTGTCCACCTCGATGCCCAGACGGCCAAAGCTTTTGTCGACACTTGCAGCCTTCTTGAGAATTCCGTCCAACGCCAGCGAGACCCTTTTACCGATGCTTTCGCCCGTGCCTACATGCTCGTTCTCTATCTCCATCTGGCCCGTGCTATCCATTCACACAACGACACTGCGGTTCATTCTCCCACTCGCGTCCCTCGTCGTATGGAGACATTGACGGCCTTCTTCGACCTCGTCGAAAAACACTTTTCCTCCCACCGCGATGTCGGTTTCTACGCCGAAAAGCTTTGCCTCGCTCCCAAATATGCCTCGCAGGTCATTCGGCAGGCCAGCGGCAGGATGCCCGCCGACTGGATTCGCGAACGCGTCATCCTTGAAGCCAAACTTCTGCTCCTAGATGGCCGTCACAACGTGCAACAAGTCTCCGACATCCTTGGATTTCCCTCCCAGTCTGCCTTTGGCAAGTATTTCAAACAGGCCACAGGAGTCTCCCCCAGAGACTATTATAAGGGCGATGGATTATAGTTTTTCTCGGCATTGTTGAATTTTTTTGTCTCCACATTCGCTTTTTTTTCGTATCTTTGCATCCGGAAACACTCCGAAGACTAACGCATTAACGCATTAACACATTAACACATTCGTGAAACAGATACTCTTAATCAACGATGTGGTGGGCTACAGCCATGTGGGCATGGTGGCCATGCTGCCCATCCTCACACAGATGGGCCACACCACCTATAACCTCCCCACGGCCCTCGTCTCCAATACCCTTGACTACGGCCATTTCAACGTCCTCGAGACCACCGACTATATGCGCGGCACCATCCCCGTGTGGCGCCAGTTGGGCTTCCGCTTCGACGCCGTCTGCACGGGCCTGATGTTCAGCGAGGAGCAGGCCACGCTGGTCTCCTCCTTCTGCCGTCAGCTGCAGCGCGAGGGAACCACTATCTTCGTCGACCCCATCATGGGCGACGGCGGCCGCCTCTACAACGGCATCAGCGACACACAGGTGCGGCTGATGAAAGAGATGGTGGGCGTTGCCGACCTCACCTTCCCCAACTACACTGAGGCCTGCTACCTCACCGACATTCCCTACCGCGAGGAGGGACTCTCCTGGGACGAGGCCTGCTGTATGCTCGACGGCATCATAGCCCTCGGTGCCAAAGCGGCGGTGATTACCAGCGCTTGCGTCGACGGACAGCGCTGCGTCATCGGACGACGCAGCGAATGGCCTTTGGAGGGTTTCCGCCAACGCGGTGCTCAGGGACCTTATTTCCGCATCGACTATGAGGAAATTCCTGTGGCCTTTCATGGTACGGGCGATATTTTCTCTGCCGTGCTCATCGGCCACCTGTTGAACGGAGAGGCGCTGCGCGACAGCACCGCGACGGCTATGACTGTCGTCAGTCGCCTCATCGAGCGCAACTTAGCGCTCTCCGACAAATGCCGCGGAATCCCCATCGAGCAGTGTTTGGATTTATTATAAAATTTTTCGTATCTTTCCTCTGAAAAAAAACGTCAATTATCATTAATGGTCCGTTAATTAAATTTCTGATAATTAACGGTTAATTGACGGAAATTAACGTTGTATTTCATTCGTTTGTGTTTAATTCAGGATTTTTATGTAGATTTGCAGTCCGAAAATGACCACCATAGATACGACATATCTGGTTTTATTCGCTGCAAATCTGGCATTTATTATCACCCATCTCTATGGGTGGCTGCTGAAGCGTTTCTGGAAACCCAAAGCCTACAGCGAGCATTTCGACGAGCTTTTCCCCGCCCAACGTTCGGTGAGCGTCATCTACCTCATGCAGCTCTGCGAGCTGCCCTACCTGCTGCAGGTCGGCGACCGCGACGCGTTGCTCTACGTCAACGCCTTCGCCCTGCTCTTCTTCTCGCTCCAGATGTACTACATGTGCGAGGGCTACTTCTTCCCCCGCCGCCACCGTCCGCTGCGCGAATACTGGGTGGTCCTCCCCGCCGTTGCAGCCCTGCTGCCCCTGCTGTTGCAGGCCCTTGATATCATCAGCCTGCCCCACGGCTGGCGTACATGGATGATTGGGGCCGTGAGCCTTCTCCTCGTCTACTACTTCCTGCGCAACATACGCATGGCCTTGCGCATCAAGCGCGCCGTGCAATGCGTCAACGAGGAGCGCTACGCCGACAGCGACGACTTCCCCGTGCAGTTCGCCAACCTCATCCGCCGGGTGCCCACGGGAATACTTATCCTGCTGGCTGTCAACTTCTACGCTGACAACGTGTGGGTGAAGTTCGTCCGCGACCTCCTCTTCTTGGGGGCCAGCGTGTGGTTCTGCCTCTTGACGCTCAACCCTTGGCGGAAGCTGGCGGAGGAGCTCCCGGGAGCTCCTGAGCCTCAGGAGCCTCCGGAATATCCGGAAGACCAGGAGGCCCCAGCCCATCTGCTCAGCGCCAGCCGCTACGACGAGCTGGCGCGCAAGCTCGATCGGCTGCTCGTCGAGGAGCATATCTTCACCCAGCCGCACATCACCATCGACACGCTCATCTCGCGGCTGGGCACCAACAGCAAATACCTCACCGAGGTCATCCGCCGCAGCGGCTATCAGTCGTTCTACGACATGATCAGCTTGCACCGTGTGCGCCATGCCATCTCGCTCATCCACCAGCACCCCGACGCCCTGATGGCCGACATCGCCGAGCAGTGCGGCTTCTCCTCCCCGGCCTCGATGGCCAAAGCCTTCAAATCGCAAGGCAAAGAATCCCCCAGCTCCTACCGCTAATAGGAACACGACGCACGAGGAAGCGCGGTCCCGATGCCCCGTTAGGGGCAAGACAATGATAGCCAGCCATTGAAATGGCTGGCTACCCGTATCCGACGCCTAATGGCGTCACCTCTTTTCTTTCCTTTAACGGAAAAACATATTTCCTTATCTTTTTGATAAGCAGTGTCTTTTAGAGGAAAATTTCCTCTAACGGAAAATATTTGTTCCCCTGGAGGAAATTTCCTTCAGGGGAAATTCTATTTAATAATATGGCTGTATTTTTGCACGCAAAAATACCAAAAAAGCAATCGAAATAATAATAGTTAAGCAATGAATTTGAAGTTAATCATCCTTCTTTCGTTCGGTGCCCTGGTCCTCGGGGTACTCATCCGGCAGATTGTCCGCGCCTGGCGCTATCGCCGCGACCACCCCGACGAGGTCTACTGGCCATACAACAGGCCAAATGAGAAACCGGAAAATGTAAAACAGGAAAAAGAACATTCGATAGATGAAAAATAAACACCACATAATCAAGACAAGCCTCATAACGGCACTACTGTTTGCGGCACTCGTAAATAGTGCAGTGGCACAGAATGCGACACAACCCGACGGCACGCAGGCACATCCATACCCTATCAATGGCAAGGAGGCGTTGGTTACTCTAGCACAATGTATTAACACGGGTTATAACTTTAAATTCGAAAACGACAGGTTCGTCTCCGATCCCAACGGCGACATCCCTGCCAACGGTACGGACATCTATTTCGAGCAGACCGCCGATATCGACATGAGCGACATGACGTGGCACACTATCGGCAATTCGTCAACCAACGGATTCAAAGGCATATACATCGGTCAGGGGCATAAGATACAGCATCTGACGCTGACGGCCGAGAAGCCGGCACTCTTCTGCTATCCCAACGGCACTATCCAGGACCTGACGATGGAGAATCCCGTCTTCAGCGGTACTGTCAACTATGGCGGCGCATTGGCCACCTTCGTGATGGGCGGCACCATCGACAGCTGTCATGTTGTCGGCAATGCCCTGGTGTTCAACGGTAAAGACTGCGGTGCTCTGATTGGCTGGGTGGGTGACCCCAGCGGCAGCAAGGCCGGCGAGGTCACCATCTCCCATTGCTCCAACGGCTGCAATATCACCTCCACCTACCAACAAGAAAGCTTTACCGACTACTATAACTCCGTAGCCGGAGTGGTGGCCTGCATCCAGGCCGAGCGCTATCATGTGACCCGTTGCTTCAACACCGGCAACATCACCTCCACCTACAGACCGGTGTTCCAGAAAGACTCGCTCTGCTTTGCCGGTGTGGTCGGTCGGGGATACTTGCCCACTCACCCTTCTGAGATCACCTACTGCTACAACAAGGGCGACATTACCGCCCATTGCGGTTACCCCGACGAGGTCTGCTGGCCTTTCAACGAAAAATACCCCGCAACCCAGGGGAAAACCGAATGCATCGAGAAGAAATAGAAAAAAGAGTGACCAATGAAAAAAAACAACATCTTCAGTATAACCCTCGTCGGCGTGCTGCTCTTCGCGGCACAGATGAACGGCGCCGTGGCACAGAACGGCACATATCTTTATCCCTATCCCATCAAAGACGCAGCTGCGCTCTACGCTTTTGCGCAATGCATCAACTCAGGTCAGAATTTTTCATACCGATACACAGACAGCATGTTCGTCCTCGACCCGAACGGTCCCATCCCGGCATACGGAGAGGGCACCTATTTCAAACAAATGGCCAACATCGATTTGGCCGGCAAAACATGGCACCCCATCGGCACTTCGCCAACCACTGGATTCCGAGGCAATTATGATGGCGACGTATATAACATCATCAACCTGAAGCTGACAGCCAACCAGCCAGCCTTATTCTGCTACTCCACCGGTACCATCGGACACCTGACAATGCAGGATCCCGTCTTCGCCGACAATGTCAATAACAGCGGCGCACTGGCCACCTACGTAATGGGCGGCACCATCCGCGACTGTCACGTCAACTGCAGCCCCGGCAGCCCCTTGGTGTTCAACGGCAAAAATTGCGCTGCCCTCATCGGTTGCATAGGCATCCCCGATGGCCAGAAAGCCGACGATGTCACCATCGATAGATGTTCCAGCAACTGTGAAATCATCTCCAACTACCAGCAAACGTCAGCAAACGACCAGAACTCCGTGGCCGGCGTGGTAGCCGTTATCAACGCCCATCACTATCTGGTGACCCGCTGCTACAACTTCGGAAATATCAGCTCCACCTATAGACCGAAGTTCCAAGAAGACACCCTCAGCGTCGCCGGTGTGGTCGGAAGGGGTCTTGTACCTACCACGCCTTCCTTGATCTCCAGGTGCTACAACAAGGGCCACATCACCGCCCACTGCGGATACATCGGCGGTGTGGCTGGCCTTTTCGATGCCGAGAGCGGTCTCAGCAACAACACACGATGCAACATCGACTCCTGTTTCAACACCGGCAGAATCACCGGTGTCGGCGTGCTCTACAGTTCCGACACGATGCCCTCTAACTATTATTCGCTCTCTCCGCAGCTGAGACCGGCTGCCGACTCGAACCTCAACATCTTATCTGTTGGCGGCGTATTGGCGCCTTGCAAGGCCAAGACGCGCTACAGCTTCAATACCGGCATTATCACGTTGACGAAGCATCCCCACCCCAAATTCAACATCAAAGGCGACCAAGGTGTGGTGGGCTTGGGCAGCATTGCCGAGCACTGCTTTAACGTGGGTGAAATCTACAACTACGAGACAAGGAACGGTCGCGCGGCAGGTGTGGCTAGCGACACAGCGAGATACTGTATCAACGCCGTTGCCATTTACGACCGCAACCTTACTTATAGCTACCTCCCGCGCAGCATCTCCAATAATTATTCCATCAATTGTATCGCCGACGCTCAGATGGCTCCCGATGGACTGGACGGTATCCTCTTCCCTAGCGTAAATATCTTCGGAGGAGACCCTACTATCATGGATATTCTCGGCGATGAGCATTGGGTTTTCGGCACCAACGTCTATCCGCAACTCAAGTGGACCCAAGAAGGCGGCGAGGGGGAAGATGCCAAAGATTTCGCCATAGCGGCCAGCGAACCCATCTTCCTGTCCGATATCGACATCTATCATGTGACAAACCCCTTCCGGCTTGGCTGCTTCGATACAAAATTGTATTGGCAGGTGCCTAAGCACAACTGTCTGGTAACCATTGATAACCAATCGTGCAGCGGGGGCTTCATTTGGCCGACAGTGGATACAGTCAGCGAATGCGACATGATCGTCCCCATGACTGCTATCTTGGGCAGCGACGACACCATCAAGGTCACCCATTTGCTTCACAGCATAACGCCCCCCAGCGACATCCTCACGGTAGATAACCTCAACGAACTGAAGATGTTGCGCGACAGTGTCAACAGCGGTAAATCATTCTTCTACAAGAACCACAAACTGCCCCGCTACGCGGAAGGGGTCACTTTCAAGCTGACCACCGACCTCAACATGGGGTACCAAAGACCGTGGGAGCCCATCGGCTCGGTGATGAGCGGCAGCCGCTTTGCGGGTCGTTTCCTCGGCGACGGCCATACCATCTACAACCTCAGCCTCGACAACGCCACTCCCAATCGCGACAAGAATGCCAATTTCGGTGGTCTGTTCGGAATGCTGAGCGGCGAAGTGCGCGACCTGATCTTCGAAAACCTCACGGCGGATTCCACCACCATCGTGGCGGGTGCCGTCTGCGCCCTGATGAACGGGGCAACCATCGAAAACTGTATCGTCAAGGGCCATATCGAGACCTCCAAATCCAATAACTATTACGCCCTCAGCGGCATTGGCGGTATTGCGGGCGTATCGCTGACCGCCCGTATCCAAGACTCCATATTCCAGTGTGGCGACACCATCCGTGGCTGCATCAACTATGCCGACATCACCACCCACGTGGGCCGCGGCAAAAACATCGCCTTCCATAGTGTGGGCGGCATCATCGGTCACGGCGGTGTGGTCATCGACTGTGCCAATGCGGGCAACATCTCAGCCAGCAAAGACTGCGGTTACCTCGGCGGCATCGGCGGCGACTTGACCAGCGCCCTGCGTTGCTTCAACACCGGTCGCATCAACATCGAAGAGGCTAACCAAACCGGCAACTTCTATGTCGGCGGTGTGGTGGGACTGAACGAAGCCGACAGCGCCGTCCGCTACTGTTACAACGCCGGCCCCATCCAGGGCAGTGACCGCAACTACGTCGGCGGCATCATCGGCAAGGGCAACCCGAAATACTGCTACACCTCCAACACAACTATCTGCAGAGGCGCACACACCGGCAGCATTGTGGGCATCTCCGAGCACGACCAAAAATGCTACTACGACAAGCAGATGTCTCCTATGGCCGCCAATAATGGAAGCAATATACCCGCGCGCTCCGTCAAAGGCTTTGAAACTACCGCCATGTTGGGCTCTGCACTGAGTGACTCTTTAGGAGACAACACGAACTGGATCTTCACCCCAGGCCTCTATCCCCAACTTGCGGGAACGAGAAATGATGCGGACTTACAAAGAGTGGCGGTCATGCCGGTTGTGCTTGGTTCTGGCCAAAACTGGGCGACCGCTCACGACAGCATCCCCCTCAAAGGCTGCGACGATCACTACTTCTGGAAAAAGATTTCCGGCAATGTCAGCGTTAACGATTGTAATGTCCACACCTCGAATCGCGACAAAGGTACAATGGAGTTCGCCGCCACCCTCGACAGCGTTCCCTACCGCTACATCACGCTGAAATTCAATCTGGAAGAGAGTCATGCCTACGTCATCACAAGCCTCAGGCAATTTGACACCATGCGGATGGTGATCAACCAAGGGGGCTACTATAACCTCATCGACAGCACTTTCCATCTGACTATTCCCGCAGGGGCCAACGCAAACGACTTCATCGCCATCATGGACGGTGGCAAAGACTGTTACTTCAAGCTCACCGCTTCTGAAATCGATATCGAAGTGCTCAGATGGTCCGATAATTCCCAAAAACACTGGACTCCTATCGGTGGTTATGCGGATAACACGTGTGGCTTTGAAGGCAGAACGTTCAAGGGAATCTTCGACGGCAACGGTTGCACCGTCAAACGCCTGCAATTCGAGGGATGTAATAACCCCAGAATAGGTTTGTTCGGTGTGATAGAAGGCGGCACGGTGAAGAACCTGATTCTCGATAATCCTAAAGGTGATATTCATTACGACACCATCGGTTTCCTCTGCTCTGTAAATAAAGGAGGTACGATCTACAATTGCGAGATCGTTAACAGCGTATGGGAATTCGATACACTTGTGTATATGAGCAGCAACATTGGCTTTCTCTGCGGCAAGAACGAAAAGGGCATTATCGACAGTTGTCGGATAAAAAACGCCAAAATACTTAGGTTGCCTGGTGCCATAAATACCTACAACCGCCATAATATGGGCGGTATTTGCGCGCTCAACGACCGGGGCGTCATCAGCCGCTGCCGGGTGGAGGACTTCCGTTATGAAGATCGCGGTGATTTTTACACCATTGTGGAAAATCTGGGTGGCATCTGCGGAAAGAATTACCATGGACAGCTGCTGAATGACACCATCGCGAGGAGTCGATTCCTGCTGAGGGTGGCGAAGCAATACAAGAATGTCGGCGGCATCTGCGGATTGAGCGGCTGCTCCCCGGATGATGCCGACAAAGAAGCCTCCTACGGCTACATGCCCAGTGTGATAGACGGCTGCGTCAGCGACGGCTTCACCTTCACCGCCGACACGTGCAATGGCTATGGTGATTGCATCAAGAATATCCGGCACGTCGGCGGCATCGTAGGCATGTGTCAAGGACAGAATATCACCCTTACCAACTGCCACAATTTAGCCGGTAATATCTCGGTTTGCGCCGACAGTGTGGGCGGCATCTGCGGTCGCTTCACGGGCGAAGGTGGCGACAGCTACATACGCAACTGTTCCAACCACGTCAATGTGACGGGCAGCAGCTATGTGGGCGGCGTGGTAGGCATCATCGGCGGCGCCAACATCTACGACTGCCAAAACGAGGGCACCATACGCGCGGCCGCGGGTCCCCGCTATTGGCCTGCCGCGGGCTTTTATGCCGGCGGTATAGCGGGTGCCCTCACGGGTAAGTCCGGATTAATCACCTGCCACAACAGCGGCCTCGCGGGTGCCGACTCGAACTATGTGGGCGGCATCGCGGGCGTTATGCTGGAGAACAGCAGTCTCTACCGGTGCACCAACAACGGCACGGTCAGAGGCAGGGACCAGGTGGGTGGTCTGGCCGGCCTTGTCTGCCAAAACGCTTGGTTCGACAGCTGCACGGTGCTGGGTGAAGGCAAGGTGAGCGGTATCGCCCAAGTGGGTGGATTGGTAGGTTGTCTGAAAGGGGTGGGAGCACATGCATGCCGCAACAGCCGCAACGATGTGCAAAAAATCTTCTACGCCGCCATGGGTGGTGGCGTCTATGGATCTGCCGAAGACCCCACCATGCTTGAGAACTGCTCCAGCACAAATATTGTTCGGTATGACGCCGTCGTGGACATAACCTCTATAGGACAACTCCTGTCTTTCAAACAGAACGTGAACAACGGCAACAGCTACGAGGGCACGCTCGTCCGATTAAACTGCGACTTGAATATCAGCGATAGCGATTGGGAACCCATCGGCAAAGACCCGGAGCATCCCTTCCGTGGTATCTTTGATGGTCTGGATCACAGCATCAAATACACTCTCAACGTCGCCAACCCCTTCGACGAAGACGACGAAGACTACTACTACCAAGGCCTCTTCGGCTATATGGAAGGTACCGTTCGAAACCTCGACTTAGTGGATTGCTCCATCAGCGCCGACAACTCCGACTACGTCGGCCTTGTGGCGGGTTATTGCCACGGCTCGGTTTTGGACTGCGGCAGCTATGCGCACTCTGACTCGCCCAAGGTGAAAGGCAGGAACTATGTCGGCGGTTTGGTCGGCATGGCCTACAACTCGGAAATCAAGAACTGCTATAACGGCTTGAATGTCTCAGGCAAGCAATATGTGGGCGGCATTGTGGGCGATTTCACAGCCAACAAGAATATCGCCACCTATGGCGGAATGCCATACAACCTCTACGGCGGCAACGTGAACCAATGCTTCAATTACGGCATGATTCAGTCCCGGATTACCTACAATTGCTACGCGGGCGGCATCGCCGGCAGCACCTCCACCGAGATCAAACATTGTTACAACAGCGGCAGTGTGAATGGTTCGCATCGAGCGGGCGGCATTGCAGGTCAGCTTCTGGGCGACAGCATCCACCATTGCTACAACACGGGCTATCTACCCTATGGCTCTCTCCAGATGGCCATCGTATCCGATTGCGGCCCCACCAACGGCTACTCCATTTACGATTGCTTCTACGACAAGCAGATGTGTACGGCGGAGGAGGTGAATGCTACCGGCCTCTTCACAAGTGAAATGGTGGCCGGAACGAACCCTTATTCCTCCATACGGGCAGCCCTGGGCGACGAATATTGGACCTATAACAACAATGAATACCCCTCTCTTACACGATTTTATCCAAAAGCCGGAATCATCGTTCCTATTTCGGTAAAGCCTTTGCTGCTCCCGGGCTATATGCCGGTGGACAACATCATGGTAAATTTCTCCGGCGCCACCGGGAATAATTCCTGCGATCAGGACACGCGTGTTGTTTGGTCTCGATACAATACATCGGCAGCGGCAGCTGTCGATATTGGCCAATGCATGCCCTACAAAGACAGCATCCTCATAAACAGTATAGGGTATGATACGTTGAGAGTGAGCTACAACCAACCCCTGGGCGCACAACGTCTGGTGCCGGTTAGGGTGAGGAATGTACCTGAGAATTTCTATGTGAGCAACGTCACCGCCTTCAACAGCTACACCTGGCCGGTCAATAGTACGACTTATGGAAAATCCGGATTCTACACGTATATCAAGCGTGAGCAGAGTTATGGTATTGAAAGGATTATATATTATGCCTTGAACCTCACCATTGTGAATGTAGATTGCAGGATTGAGCAGGTCAAGGGTACGTGTGGTACGATTGCTGACGGTGCACTGTTGTCAACAGTGAGCGGGGGAACCGGCAATGGGTTCCGTTACAAGTGGACCAATGCGGGCAACGACAGCCTCGGCAATCTGCCCAACCTCGCGAACATCCTTCCCGGCACCTATCACTTGACCCTGACCGATTCGCTCATTTCGACTTGCGTCCTCACGCAGACAGTCACCTTGGGAGAACCTGAGCCAGTGAATCTGACCATCAGTGGCTGCAGCGAAAGCAAAGATTACGACGGCACCCCATTCACGGTTTACCGCTATGTCGTGCAAGAGGAAGGTTATGCGCCCGACACCCTGAATGCCGGACAATGTGCCATCCTCTCCAACGGCGACACCCTGCGCGTCAGCCTCTCAAACCCGGTGAATATCAGCAATCCGTTTGACTCTCCGGAAGGGGTGTCAATCACCAGTTACAGTATCACAAACGGTATCGACCACCGTTGTCACTACAATGTCACCCTAAATGCCGGCTCTGTTACCATCAACCCGCGACCGGTTACCATCACCGTCAATGATGCCAGCAAGACCTCGGGTGAGGACGACCCCGTCTTCTCCGGTACAGTCACAGGCCTTGTCCATGACAACGACCTTGGTACAATCAGTTTCTACAGGACTGATGCCACCCAGCCGGATGTTGTTGGCACCTACGTTGACGTACTGACGGCTACCTATACGAGCAACACTAATTATGTGGTAACCGTCAAGAACGGTACCTTCACCATCAACTGCAAGCATACCTTATTAAGTATCACCAATTGGCCCGATACCACCACCGTTCCGGGCGTTTGTTTTGACCCCACCAACACGGATTTACTGCCTTCTGACAGTGCCTTCCAAGCAAAGTATCAATGGCATGTAACGCATACCGATTCGGTGCTTAGAAGCGACCCCTGCGACTGGTTATGTGCCCGCACCTATACTAGTACCTGGAATCCTATAGACTATAATGCCAATTGCAGGCTGGAGAGCAGAGTCATGTACATAACCGGCGGCGACACAACGGGTCCCAAGCTGACAATAGATACCCTCAAAGTTGACGCCTGCAGGTTCAAGGGTGACATCGAAGACATTATTCCAGACAAACAGGTGCTCATCTTTGAAGACTGCAGCGGGGTGGCAGCGATCTCCTACACGCAGGACACCACGGTTAACGACCCCGGCTGGACTATCCGCCGTATATATGAGCTAAGAGACTTCTGCGGCAACCTCAACTTCGACACGCTCTATGTTTGTGGTGTAGACACAATTCCCCCGCGGCCCGACCCATGGGCTTTTCCTCAGCGGGTCGTCAACGATACACTTTGGGCTGATCCGGTTTGCCGCTGCGACACTAATCCAGCACTTTTCATCCAGATAACGGATAATCCTCATAGGGTTGTCAGGCGTTTTGATTTAATAGACAACTGTGATGAATATGATGAAAATAGTCCTTATAGTATCGGATTGTTGAGTGCGGAGAAAACGGTGAAAAACGGTGGAAACTGCGTCGACACGGCGGTCATCTCCTACGTGGTGTCCGATCGTGCCGGCAACAGGGCAACGTATTATCATGCACAACTTATAACAGACACGACACCACCCACCTTCGACATTGTCCCCAAGGATACTACCCTCTGCCTCCTCGGCCCCGGAAAATACAAAGAGACCGTCAATTCGGTCATATACGATGAGCATAACCAAGTGATAAACCGAGTGGCGAACATCCACGACAACTGCACCAAGCTGCAGGGAAGCTTGGTGGTCCACAATTCGATTGATACAGGTAATTATACTGTTGTCAACGGGATACGGCAATACGAACAATACTGGACCGTCACCGACTCCTGCGGCAACAGCTTCACCGACAAGATGATCATCAAGGTTAATCCACTGCCAACAATCCGTATCGATACCTTAGGCACCCAAACCATCTTCTACGGTGAGATGATTCAGGATATAACGATCTACAACGAGTACTCTACTCTTTCCGTGACGTTAGGGGAAGAAGGGCTGAATTTCAACTCGAATAATAGCACGGTGTCGGGTTCGTTAGACAGCGCCGGAACCTACAGTTATACCGCCACGGCCACGAGCAATCAGACGCCGGGTTGCGGCAGTGTGGACACCGTCATCACAATTCAGGTAGAGCCGCGCCCCATCACCATCGCAGCGGGAAGCGCCACGAAGAAATATGACGGCACGCCGCTCACCTCGCCATACTACGAATGTACGGTGATTGACTACGACAATATGCATAATTGGATTCCCATTCTCAATACTGACTCCATTGCCAACTTGACCATCACCGGCAGCCAGACCGACGTGGGCTCAAGTGCGAACGTGCCCAGTAATGCGGTGATCACACGCAGGGTAGATGCCACGGTGAATATGAACTCCAGCTATGCCGTCTCCTACGCCAACGGCACCCTCACAGTGACGACGAACGACACCCTCATCAAGGTAATCCCCGCTGACGGTACCAAGGTGTACGACGGCACGCCGCTGACGAAGACGGCACACGAGGACTTCACGGTGACGGGTGTTCCCGAGGGCCTCACCTGGACGGCCACCGCCGACGGCACGGTGACGAACGTCACGCCAGGCGAAGGTGAGAAGGCGGTGAATGCGGTGACCTCGTTCCACATCTTCGACGCCGACGGCCACGACGTGACGGCATTTTTCACCAATATCGAAGACTCAATTGGCACGCTGACGATTACGCCGAAACCCCTCACCATCACGGCCTGCGACTCTACCAAAGTCTACGACGGCACCCCCCTCTCCTGCCGCTCCTACACCCACACGCCCCTCGTCGCCGGCCACGACCTCATCAGCGTCGCCATCCTCGGCCGCCGCACCCTCGCCGGTACCTCCGCTAACATGCCCATCGACGCCCTCATCTGGGACGCCGCCGGTCTCGACGTCACCCCCAACTACGACATCACCTTCGTCAACGGTACCCTCACGGTGACACCGCGCCCCTTCACCGTCACCGCCGGCAGCGACACCATGCGCTATGACGGCACCCCGCTGACTAACAACACCTACACCCACTCCGACGACCTGCCCACCGGTCACACCCTCGCCAGCGTCACCGTCACCGGCAGCCGCACCTTGGCCGGCGAGAGCGACAACGTGCCCAGTGCGGCGGTCATCAAGAACGCCAGCAACCAGAATATGACCTCAAACTATGACATCATCTACGTCAACGGCACCCTGACGGTCACGCCGAGACCCCTCACCATCACCGCCGGCGATTCCACCAAAGTCTACGATGGCACCCCGCTGACACAGCCCGGATACTCCCACACCGACCTCGTCACGGGCGACTCTATCTGGAGTGTGACGGTGGAGAGCAGCCTGTGGAAAGCAGGAACCTGCGACAATGTGCCCGACGATGCCGACATCCGAAACACCGACGGTGTGTCGGTGGCGAACTGCTACGATATCACTTTCGTCAACGGCACTTTGGAGGTGACACCAAAGCCCCTGAACGTCACGGCTGGCGACACAACCAAGCTCTATGACGGCACGCCGCTCACCGGCGGCAGCTTCACGCACACCGCCCTCGTGCCGGGCGACACCGTTTGGAGTGTGCTGTTCGACGGCAGCCAGACGGAGGTCGGAACGGGCAGCGTCGTGCCGACTGGGGTGGTAATCAAGAGCGCGAACCATGATGACGCCGATGTCTCCGACTGCTACCAGGTCACCTACCTGCCCGGCACCCTCACAGTGATGCAGGGTGTCGTCATCCCCGAGGGTGGCTGGCAGGCCATTGCCGCGCCGGTGCACGACGACGGTGAGACCTGCTGGACCATCGCTGCCGCCCTCATCACGGGCAGCTACGACTTCTTCCGCTACGACGAGCCCACCGCCACCTGGCAGAACCAGAAGAACGACGGCTTCAACCGTATGGACCTCGGCCGCGGATACATCTATCGCCGTAACGACGACCTCGCCATTCCTTTCGGCGGCAACTTCAACAGCGGCGACGTCCAGATAACCCTCACCGCCAGCGGCAGTGGCGACCTGCGGGGCTTCAACCTCGTGGGCAACCCCTACCCCTACAGCGTCACCCTCTGCATCCCCTTCTACTCGCTCAATGCCGACGGTTCGTGGACAGCCCACGCCGCAGGCGACGCTGTCGCCGTCGGTCAAGGTGTCCTTGTTTACACCGACCATCCCACCACACTCCTCTTCCACGACCACCAGGGCTGCACCGTCGACCCCGCCAAGGGCACCCTACCCCCGCTGCCCTCAGGCCTCTGCCTGAACGAAAACGATAACGATAACGATAACCTTAACGTTAACGGTGACTTCGCCCGTTGGGAGGGCGACCACCTCGTCATCACCGGCGAAGGCATCCTCCAGGCTTACGACATCATGGGCCGACTGCTGCTTAGCAGGAAAATAAAGAATGAAGAATTAAGAATGAAGAATTCAGAGTTCCCGGGAACCGGTGTGTATGTTTTACGTCTCAACGGACAGACTCAAAAGATAGTGATTAAATAATAAGGAATGAAAGGAATTGAAAGGGAGTGGAAGCTTCGGAAGTCGAGAGCAGAGTCAAACTTGTTTGAACTTTGCCGAGATGAAGAAGCGTAGACGAAGTCAAAAGGAGAGAAATGACACTACTATAGAAATAATAAATAATAAATAATGAAATCAAAACGTTTTAAGCATTTCAAGATCCTCCTTGCGCTGCTGCTCCTGGCGGCGGTCGCCGGAGGGAACGGCGCCTGGGCGCAGACGTTCGACATCACCGCGACGCACAACAGCAGTACCCACCGGACGACATTCAAAATCAAGCGTTCGGGCGACTACCTGCCAGCACAGACCGTCAACTATCGCACCGTCAGCCTCTCGGCTTTTGCACCGGCACACTTTATACCAGTATGCGATCATGTCACCTTCGGCGAAGGCGATACCCTCAGGGAGGTGGTTGTCAGAGAGGAGACATCCGCCAGCGGCCCCTTCGCTTTCCAGCAAAGCACCACCCGGTCCTATCGCTTTGAGGTGCTGGATATCAATGGCTTCCTGCTGGCCTACAAGGACCGTTCTTTCACCATCGGCACCAGTGTTCCCACGTCGGGTATTTTCGATGAAAAAACGGTTACCATACAATCAAGCGCCTATGTGGTCACCGACGATGGCTATCAGAACAACGGCTACAAGTCCGTCTCCAGCAGCAACTATTTCAACAATGCCGCACCCAAGGGCTATTTCCAAGCCATCGGTGCCCAATTGCGCATGACTCTCTCCTTCGATGCCAAGGAGGACGACGACGGTTACCAGTACGTGCAGATACTGTTCGACAACACCAACAGTTGCGATAACCGCCCTAATGGACTCTTCGACGACGGCAAACCCGGCACCCCCGACCTCTCGTGCTACACAGCAGGATTTGAGCACGTCCCCAGCACCGTCTGTACCACCTACGCCGCTTACTCTTTCCCCGTCACTTCGCGGCCTAACAACTGCTCTGCGGTGAGCAATGTCTGGGACAACGGTGTCACCAACAAGCTCCATACCCAGAAGTTCAAGAGTAACTTTCGTGCCAGCGATGGCCGTCTTATTGTACCCACGGATTTCCAAACCCTCGTGGTTCGCCTCAATGCCTCGGGTGGTAGTAACGATGACTGGTATGCCAAGAACGTCAAGGCCCACATCCAGGCTGTCGATGCCACCAAACCGACACTCTATGGCGGCACCACCGAACACATCACCGTCTCGCCGGGTCCCTACATCGTGGGCAACACCTTCTATATCAGCGTCCCTTTCAGCGAGATTGTGCATATCTCGGGAGCATTCAAAAAGTTGAATACCACATGGGGCACCGTCACCTACGAGTCGGGCGACTACACCAATGTCATCACCTACAAGGGTACCATCAACGCTTCGGCAGGTACCACCTTGGCGATTACCGGCATCGAAAACAGTCTGTTCAACGACTTGGCGAATAACTACTATCAAGGCGGCAACAGCGGTTTCAACAAGACCTTCATCGGCGTCACCTGCTCGGCCACCTACACCCTCGACAACTACAACACCGAATTTATAGGGCTGGCCAGTGAGTATGTCCTGAGCGGCAACGGACCCTT
The DNA here is from genome assembly GCA_045222295.1 of Bacteroidales bacterium. Lineage (GTDB taxonomy): Bacteria > Bacteroidota > Bacteroidia > Bacteroidales > P3 > Colimorpha. The sequence continues at coordinate 25,328 of JBGUXP010000008.1, forward strand.
CGAGCCCGTCCCCACAACCGTCTATTTCTACAAGGGCACCAAGACCACCGACCACCGCACCACCCTCACTCCCACCACCCACTACACCCTCTCGTGGGCTAACAACAACACTGCCGGCAACGGCACCATCACCGCCACGGGTGTAGCCCCCTACACTGGCTCGGCCAGCGCCACCTTCCCCATCCGTTGGAGCACCTATACCGTCCGCTTCCACCAGAACGACGGCCCCTACGGTACCCACGCCACTGAGGATCAGACCTTCACCTACGCCACCGCGCAGCACCTCAGTTCGACGCTTACGCGCACCGGCTACACCGTGGCCCGCTGGACCACCGAACCCGACGGCAGCGGCACCAGCTACGGCGCCACCCAGGAGATTCTCAACCTCACCGCCGAGGACGGCGCCGTCGTCGACCTCTACGCCCAGTGGGCCGTCATCCCCTGGACGGGCACCGGCACCAGCGCCGACGACCCCTACATTATATTATATGCCAGCCAGCTCGACTCCCTGGCCGCCACCGTCAACAGCGGAACTACCTACCAGTACAAGTTCTTCCAGCTGGGTGCCGACATCACCTATCCCCACACCACCAACTGGAACGACTCCACCAGCACCGAGAACAACTACACCGCCATCGGCATCAGCGGACATGAATTCGATGGCACCTTCGACGGCGACGGACACACCGTCAGCGGCATCCGCATCTATAGGCCCAGCAACCAATTTCAAGGTCTCTTTGGCCGTGTCTATGATGCTACCGTTAAAAACGTTATCCTCACCGACATCCGTATCACAGGCAATGATTATGTCGGTGGAATAGTGGGCTATTTTGGGAATGATACGGTTCAAAATTGCCTCGTCCTTAACGCTACCATTACTGGTAATTACGAAGGTGAATATCATAGTACGGGTGCAGTCGTGGGCTATAAATACAATGGTACTCTCATCCACAACTACTACCGCAACTGCATCGTCAATGTGGAAGACAACACCTACGTCACCAACATCGGCCTGGGTGCGCCACAAAACGACTATGCCGGAGAGGTAGCCAGCCTCCACACCCTTGGCCTGCCGTCCGATGTCACCACCAGCGGCGAGACAAAGATGATTGACAACGTCACCTACTACGCCTCCAACACCCCCGTTGCCCTCACTTACACGGGCGCCCCGGGCTACAGCGTCAGCTACAGCTACAACGACGGCAACGACCACGCCATCAGCGGCCACACCTTCACTATGCCCGCCGCCGACGCCACCGTCAGCCACAGCCTCACCAGCCACTGGGGCATCGCCTCCGGCCGCGACGGCACCAGCGAGGCCACGGCCTACCTCATCGCCGACACCGCCGACCTCAACCTGCTGGCCCGCTACGTGAACGGCACCGACGGATTCGCCGCCAACAACTTCAGCGGCAAGTATTTCAAGCTCGCCAACAACATCACCTACAGCCATGAGGGTCTCGGCACCACCGAGAGCAACTACACCGCCATCGGCGGCTACTTTGATGGCTGGAAATACTTCAGCGGCACCTTCGACGGCGACAATGACACCATCAGTGGCATCCGCATCTACCGCGGCGGCACCACCAATGCCGACGGCTACCAGGGTCTTTTCGGTCAGGTTTGGGGCGGCACCATCAAGAACGTCACCCTCACCGATGCCGTCATCACCGGAATGCAATATGTCGGCGGCATCGCGGGTTATATAGTTAATAACAGCGGTGTTATCGACAACTGCCATGTCACCGGCAGCGTCAGCCTCCACGCCGTCGTGGACCATGCCTCCTATCACGGCGGCATCGTGGGCAAAGTCAACGGCGGCAGCGTCAGCGGTTGCACCAGCGCCGCCACGCTGAGCGTGGCCACCGGCCTTACTAATTGCCAATACTATGGCGGCATTGCGGGCAACCTTAGCGGCGAAATGCAGAACTGCCTCGTCATTGGCGCCACCGTCAGCGGCACAAGTCGTGTCGGTGCCATAGCGGGTCATAGAGACAATACCTACATCTGCACCGCCAACTACTACCGCGGCTGCACCGTCAACGGCAGCGCCAATGCCACGGGCGTAGGCCTGGGCGGCGAACCTGGCAACTATAGCCCGCACGATATCGACGGCATCCGCAGCCTCCACACCCTCACCCTCGACGACGGTATCACCGCCACCGGCGCCACCGAGACCAAGGTCATCGGCGAGACCACCTACTATGCCAGCGCCTCGACCGTCACCCTCAGCTACATCGGCACACCGGCCGTCGGCTATACATTCGACGGCATCAGCGTCGACGCTGGCACCCTCAGCGGCAGCGCCCTCACCTTCGACCCCGCCGCCGACGTCACCGTCAGCGCCACCTTCATCGACCATTGGGGCATCGCCGACAGCGCCGACGGCAGCGCGGGGCACCCCTACGTCATCACCACCACCGCAGGCCTCGACCTGCTGGCCACGCTGGTGAACGGCGGCAACAACTTCGACGGCACCTTCTTCAAACTCGGCGCCGACATCACCTACAGTCACACCACCGCCTGGAACGATACCACTAGCACCGAGAACAACTACACTGCCATCGGCGGCTACTTTGATGGCTGGAAATACTTCAGCGGCACCTTCGACGGCTGCGGCCACACCGTCAGCGGCATCCGCATCTACAAGGGAGGCAGCACCTACGCCGACGACTGCCAAGGTCTCTTCGGCGAGACCTATGATGCCACCATCAAGAATATCACCCTCAGCGATGTCCGCATCACCGGAAAGCAAAATGTCGGCGGCATCTCGGGATATATATGTAAGGAAGGCAGCACCGGCGGCATCGTCGAGAACTGCCACGTTACCAGTAGCGTCACCCTCCACGCCGTCGCCGACTATGCCAGATGGCACGGCGGCATTGCGGGCGATGTCATCGGTGGCACCGTCAGCGGCTGCAGCAGCGCCGCTACGCTCAGCTATGCCGACGGTCTCACGAATTGTTCTTGCTACGGCGGCATCGCGGGCGATCCTAACGGTAGCCTGCAGAACTGCCTCGTCCTCGGCGCCACCGTCAACGGAACGTCAGACGTCGGCGCCGTTGTCGGCAACAACAGTGGTTCCGTCACCGACTGCCACCACCGTCGCTGCACCGTCAACGGCAGCGCGCATAACGACCTCTATGCCGTCGTCGCCGGCACCGACATCACCCTTGCCCCGGCAGGCGACGCCACCGCCACCTACCCCTACGGTGGCCTGCAGCTCTATGGCAGCGCCATCCTCTACGGTGACACACTCTATGCTCTGCAGGACTCTACCGTCGGCCTCACCCTCGCCTACACGGGCTCCAGCGCCCACTGCTTCGGCTTCGAGGCCACCTACGGCAACGACAGCTATGACATACTGGCCACATCGAACAACGCCACCCCGCCCTCCTACCTCCTGACGCTCCCCGGAAGCGACGTGGTGGTCGAGGCCCTCACCTGCGAGCACAACTATCCTGTCACCGTCACTGCCGGCAGCGGAACGAAGATGTACGACGGCACGCCGCTGACGAAGACAGCGCACGAGGACTTCACGGTCGAGGGACTCCCTGCCGGCCTCACCTGGACGGCCACGGCCGACGGCACGGTTACCTATGTCGCCCCCAGCCCCATCGGCGACGAAGACAAGGCCGAGAACGCTGTTACCGATTTCCATATTTTCCAAAACAATGTGGATGTGACAAGCTGCTTCTCCTCCAACAATAATATCATCCTCGTGGACGGCACCCTCGAGGTGACAAAGCGCCCCGTGACCATCAAGGCTCGCTCAGCCTATAAGCCCTACGACGGCACGCCGCTCACCTGCGACGATTACATCGCCACGGGCCTCGCCGAGGCCGACGATGCGGCCATCACCGCTGCCGGCCGCCAGACCGCGATAGGCACCAGCAGCAACGTGGTGACCAAAGTCTTTATCATGAACCAGAACGACGGTGTCCTCTCCACCAGCAGCTACGAGATTACCAAGGTGGACGGCACCCTCACGGTGACGCCGAGGGTCGACATCAATGCCGGTAGCTGGCACGCCGTCTCGACGCCGATGCACGACGACGGGCAGCCCTACTGGACCTTCGGCGACGCCCTCACCACCAATCCCTCTGCGGGAGGATTTGCGTACGACCTCTTCCGCTACGACGAGCCCACGGCCACCTGGGAAAACGAGAAGGGCGGAACCTTCGACCACATGGAACCCGCCCGCGGATACCTCTATCGTAGCAGCGACGACTTCGCCATCCCCTACGACGGCCAGTTCAATAACAATCCCTCCTACTCCATCGACCTCACCGCCACGGGCGCCGGCGACCTGCGAGGATTCAACCTCGTGGGTAACCCCTACCCCTACCGTGTGAAGCTCGACCGCGCCTTCTACGCCCTCAACCCCGACGGCTCCTGGACGCTGCACCCCAACGGCGACAGCATCGCTGCCGGCCAGGGTGCCCTGGTCTATACCACCGCCCCCGAGACCCTCACCTTCTATGCCGCTACCCGCAGCACCAACGCCGGCGCCAAGGGCTCGCTCCCCGCACTGCCCTCAGGCCTCTGCCTGAACGAAAACGATAACGATAACCTTAACGTTAACGGTGACTTCGCCCGTTGGGATGGCGACCAGATAGTAGTCTCCGGTACCGGCACCCTCACCGCCTACGACGTGATGGGCAGAGAGCTCTTCCGCAGGGAAATGAAGAATGAAGTATTAAGAATGAAGAATTCGGACTTTCCGGGCACAGGCGTCTACATCCTTAGACACAACGGACAATCGCAGAAGATAGTGATTAGATAATCAGAAAAAAAAATAATAAATATATGAAAACAAAAAACTTAACAGTATTAGCATTATTGGCCGTACTCTTCGTTGGATGCAGCAAAGAGGATGACAGCGTTAGCGACGGGCGCATCAAACTTTTCGCCGAGGAGATGACCCATGCCGGCAGCAACAGCAAACTTTTGGTGAACCCTGGCGACCTCAGTTCGCAGTGGCTCAACGGCGAGAGTATCAACGTCAATGGTAATGCCTACACCATTGTGAAAGAGGAGGATGAGTACTACCTTGGCGGCAGCACAGCAACCCTGAGCGCCCCCCTCTACGCCATTTATCCCGCCACGACGAAGGATACCCTCGGAAACGATATCGTCGTCACCAACAACCGCACCGCCGGCTGTGCCATCGACATCCACAGCCTCGCGGTGAACTTCAGCGGTGGCGGCAAGCATGAGGTGATCTTCCCCATGGCGGCGCAATACACCCCTGACAGCAGCGGTCTGATGTTCCGACACCTGACGGGTGGCCTGAAGCTGACCATCAGCAACAACAAAGCCTCGGCCGTCATCGTCGACAGCCTAGTGGTCACCGCCACTCGGAACGACAACAACCCCGCCATCTACAAGGACCTTAAGCCCACATGGGCCAATGCCCAGCTGCCCGGCATCCCCGGCGGCGAAGTGGGCGAGACTACTGGCAACGTAAGCGCCCTGTTCATCAGCGACATGACCTTGAAGATGAACACCAACGGCAGCGCCGGTGTCACCATCCCCGAGAACAAAAGCATCATCTTCTGCATCCCCATGCTGGCGAAGGATTTGAAGAATCTCACCATCAAGGGCTACAACAACGGTGTTGAGGTCTTCACCACCCCCACCAAGACCCTCACCAGCGCCACCGACGTGGTGAGAAACAAGATGTACACCATACCGACGATTAATATAAATTAAGAACTAAGGGTTAAGTGGTTAAAGAAGTAAAAAGATTATGAATACAAAAAATCAATATATCGCCCCCGAACTTACCGTTGTGACTTTCAAGGCTGAACGCGGATACGCCGATAGCGACATCAGTAACTCGAACGCCAACGCTATCAATACCTTTAAAATCATGCTTGGCAGCGCCCCCGTCGAAAATATCAGCACCGGAGAAGCCTGGAGCGTCGATGAGAACACCTTCGGCACCGGCTGGTAGCAGTTAGCATGTACCTCGTGGCGCCACAAACATCCATCGGCGACCCTGTCGCCAACAGAAACGACAATGTTTACTCCTTCGCGACGTGTGCTGCTGGTTGAATAATGGATGTTTTCAACCGAGCAAACGTTTGGTAGCCAAAGGACGCGCTCAAGAGAGTGCGTCCTTTGTTAATAACTCTTCTCTGACGATAATGTTTTTCTACCTAATTTAGCAACAAGATTTGTGGAGTGATTCTGTTGGTAAGAGATTGTGATACAGCGATATAATAATATCGCCATTAATGTTTAATTGTTAAACTTTAACCATTATTACCATGCAAGGCGACTTGTTTTCATCTGTTGAGACCCCTAAGAAAAAGAAGGAGTACAAACAATACACCCCCGAGGAAATCATGAAGTCATCGGTGGAATATTTCCACGGTGATGAGTTGGCAGCCAATGTGTGGATGAATAAGTATGCCCTGCGCGAGGACAACCGCCTCTACGAGCTCAATCCGGACATGATGCACCGTCGTCTGGCCTCCGAGTATGCACGCATTGAAGCCAACTATCAGAATCCCATGAGCGAGGAGGAAATCTACCATCTACTCAAGGACTTCAGGTATATTGTTCCCCAAGGCAGCCCCATGAGCGGCATTGGAAACAATTTTCAGGTAGTGAGTCTGAGCAACTGTTTCGTCATTGGCAATCAGGGCAACAGTGACTCCTATGGCGGCATCATGAAGATTGACCAAGAGCAGGTACAGCTGATGAAGCGCCGTGGCGGTGTGGGACATGATTTGAGCCATATCCGTCCTGGTGGTAGCCCGGTGAAAAACAGCGCACTGACATCTACTGGTATCGTACCCTTCATGGTGCGCTACAGCAACACCACCCGCGAGGTGGCACAGGGAGGCCGTCGTGGCGCCCTGATGCTCTCCATAAGCATCAAGCATCCCGATGCCGAAAGTTTTATTGATGCCAAGTTGGAACAGGGTAAGATTACCGGTGCCAATGTCAGCGTGAAGATTACCGACGAGTTCATGGGGTGTGTCAAGAGCGGCAAGCCTTTTGTGCAACAGTACCCCATTGACTCGCCTAATCCCATATATACCAAGGAAATTGATGCCCGTGCCTTGTGGAATAAGATTATCGCCAACGCATGGAGTTCGGCCGAGCCCGGCGTGCTCTTTTGGGATACTATTCTGAAGGAGAGCGTTCCTGACTGTTATGCTGACTTCGGATACCGCACTGTGAGCACCAATCCCTGTGGCGAGATTCCCCTCTGCCCCTATGACAGTTGTCGTTTGCAGGCCATCAACCTCTATTCTTATGTAGACAATCCCTTTACTCCTCAGGCTAAGTTCAACTTCGACCTCTTCCGTGAGCATGTCATGAAGGGACAGCGACTGATGGACGACTTGATTGACCTCGAGCTCGAAAAGGTGGAGCAGATTCTGAAAAAAATAGAAAGCGACCCTGAGAGCGACGAAATCAAGATGGTGGAGCACAACCTGTGGCTTAATATCAAGATGAAGTGCCTGGAGGGTCGCCGCAGCGGTTTCGGCATCACTGCTGAGGGCGACATGCTGGCCGCTTTGGGTCTCCAGTATGGCTCCGAGGAGGCCACGTCTTTCGCAGTTAAGGTACAGCAGGCCCTTTGCTGTGCAGCTTATGCGTCGAGCGTACAGCTGGCCAAGGAGCGTGGATGCTTCCCTATCTATGATGCCCGTCGCGAAGAGAAGAACCCTCTCATCCAGCGCATCCGCGAGGTTGACCCCAAGCTCTACGAGGAAATGGCCAAATACGGCCGTCGCAACATCGCCCTGCTGACCATCGCCCCCACGGGCACCGTGAGCATCTGCACCCAGACCACCAGTGGCATCGAGCCCGTCTTCCTTGTCAGCTACAAGCGTCGCAAGAAAATCAACCCCAACGACAAAGATACTTCCAAACAAAATATCATCAAGGACGAGAATGGCGACTACTTCGAGGAGTACAACGTATTCCATCCCAAGTTCCTCGATTGGGCCAGAATAAACGGCTATAATGTCGATGAGGTGATGACAATGGACGATGCCAAGTTGCAGAAGCTTGTTGAAAAGAGCCCCTACTTCCACGCCACTAGCGCCGATATCGACTGGGTGGCCAAGGTGAAGATGCAGGGAACCATCCAGAAGTGGGTGGATCACAGTATCAGTGTCACTGTCAATATTCCCAAGGAGACCACCAAGGAGGTGGTCAGCAAGATTTACGAGACCGCTTGGGAGAGTGGCTGCAAGGGATGTACCATCTACCGTGACGGTTCGCGTACGGGTGTGCTCGTAAGTAACAACGAGGGTAAAAAAGAAAACCCCTGCTTTGGTGAGAGTAAGGCTCCTAAGCGTCCCAAGAAATTGGAGGCCGAAATTGTGCGATTCAAGAATGAAAAGGAGGACTGGATTGCCGTTGTCGGCATGTACGAAGGCCGCCCTTACGAGATTTTTACTGGCCGTAGCGAGAACTTCCAGCTTCCCAAGTATGTCGAGAAGGGCTGGGTAATCCGTGTCAAGGAAAAAGGACAGGAACATGCCCGATATGACTTCCAGTACCTCGATCAGGATGGCTACCACATCACCATGGAGGGCCTTTCCCGTATGTTTCGCAAAGAGTTCTGGAACTATGCCAAACTCATCTCCGGCATCCTGCGTCACGGAATGCCTATCCCCAATGTGGTGGAGCTTATCGGCAAGCTGACTTTCGATACCGACAGTATTACCACCTGGTCCAACGGTGTGGCCCGAGCCTTGAAACGTTACATCCAGGATGGCACCGAGACCGACGAGGTTTGTCCCGACTGCGGCAGCAAACTCGTCTACAACAGCGGTTGCAAGAGTTGTCCGAATTGTGGATGGAGTAAATGTAGTTGATAAACAGTAAGCAAGCATATCAAGCCAGACACCGACCCTCCCAGTGACGGTCGGTGTCTTTTTCTTACCCTGTTGCCCCCATTGACTTACGATGCTACTATCAACACCTTACCAACTCTTACTTGGGTAGGAGATAGGTAGGAGATGGGTAGGAGATGGGTAGGAGTTGGTAAGGAGATGGCGCTAAGTATCAGGTAATTGTAGAGGGGCTGTTTTTGTGCTTTTTTTTATGCTTCTGAGTCGGAAAAAAAACGTATCTTTGCAATTTAAAAACCGAAGAGAAAATGAGCGAACTGCTTGACCAACTGAATGAACCCCAGCGAGAGGCGGCGGAGTGTGTCGACGGGCCGGTGATGATTATTGCCGGTGCCGGCAGCGGTAAGACGCGTACGCTGACCTACCGCATAGCGCACCTCATGGAACTGGGTGTCGACCCTTTCCATATTCTTGCCCTTACCTTTACCAACAAGGCCGCCAACGAGATGAAGGAGCGTATTATAAAGCTTGTGGGAGGAGAAGGGAGGAACCTATGGATGGGTACGTTCCATAGTATCTTCGCTCGTGTGTTGCGCGCCGAAGCCACAAAGTTGGGCTACACTTCCAGTTTTACCATCTACGACACCGACGATTCGAAGGCTGCCATTAAGCAGATTGTTAAGCAACTGAATCTCGATTCAAAGACCTATAAGCCCAGTTTTGTGTTGAGCCGCATCTCGATGGCTAAGAGTAACCTGTTGGGTCCGAAGGATTATCAGGAGAATCCTGAGATATACCAAACCGATATCGACAGCAAGCGTCCCGCTATTGGCCAGATTTATACCATGTATGACCAGCGGCTGCACAACAGCAATGCCATGGACTTTGACGACTTGCTGTTCAATATGAATATTCTGTTGCGCGATTTCCCTGATGTGCTACTGAAATATCAGCAGCGGTTTCATTATATTATGGTGGATGAGTATCAGGATACCAACTATGCGCAGTATTTGATTGTCAAGAAATTGGCCGCCAGAAATCAGAATATCTGTGTGGTGGGTGACGATGCGCAGAGCATCTATGCTTTCCGTGGGGCCAATATCCAGAATATCTTCAATTTCAAGCGTGACTACCCGACGATGCAACTCTTCAAGCTGGAGCAAAACTATCGCTCGACGAAGAATATCGTCAATGCTGCCAACAGCATCATAAGCCGTAACCGTGACCAGATACAGAAGGAGTTGTGGAGTGACAACGGCGTTGGTAACCGCATCCGCCTGATACGTGCCGTCGACGAGAAGGACGAAGGTATGCGTGTGGCCGACTCGATCCAGAATTTCCGCCTCGGTGAAGATGCCGAATACCGTGATTTTGCTGTGCTTTATCGTCAGAACTCCCTCTCTCGTTCCATAGAAGATGCTCTACGCAAGATGAATATTCCCTATAAGATTTATCAGGGATTGTCGTTTTATGGCCGCCGTGAGGTGAAGGATGTGCTGGCCTATCTGCGCTTGGCCATTAACCCCCACGATGATGAGAGCCTTGTTCGCATTATCAACTATCCTACTCGTGGCATCGGGCAGACCACCATGGACAAAATCCGTGTGGCAGCGTCCGACAACGACGTGAGCATCTGGACTGTGCTGGAGAATATTAAGGATTTTAATCTGCCTATTTTGAGTGGAGCAGTGCAGAAAATCACCGAGTTTGTCTACATGATTAAACGCTTCGAGGCCGAGGTGCCGACAACCGATGCCTTCACGCTGGCCAAACAGATTGTCTACGCCAGCGGAATCATCAAAGCCCTCCGTGAGGAGGACGATCCCGAGAGCGCCGAACGTATCGACAATATTGATGAATTGCTTAATGGTGTGCAGGAGTTTGTGGAAGAGAGTGATGAGTTAGAAATAATGAGTGATGAGCTAGTCGCTGCGCCTGAACACTCAACACTCAACACTCAACGATCATCACTAAAAACTCTCGATGAGTTCCTCCAGCAGGTGCTGCTCTATACCTCCGAGGACAAGGATAAAGACAAAGATGCCAACAAGGTGAGCCTGATGACCATTCACGCCGCCAAGGGCCTGGAGTTTCCCTATGTTTTTGTTGTGGGTATGGAGGAACAGATCTTTCCGTCGTTCCTGGCATCGAGCCGTCCTGAACTTGAGGAGGAGAGGCGTCTGTTCTATGTGGCTGTGACTCGCGCCGAGAAACAGGTGACTCTAAGCTATGCGCAGACGCGCTTCAATAACGGCCAGCGTATGGGTGGCGAGGTGAGTCGCTTCGTGGAAGAGATAGATCCACAGTATATTGAGATGCCGGCAACACGACGTTCCATGCCTGAGCCAGGAACACTTCCGCGGGCGTTCTTTAATGCAGGTAAGCCTGAACCGAAAAGTCCGAGTAGTCAGAATACTCGAATTGTTCAGAAACCTAGGACTGCAACAATTCCTAATACACCGGCACAAATAGGCAGTATCATGGCGGGGATGACTGTTAGTCATGAGAAGTTCGGCATCGGCAAAGTACTTGGGGTTGAGGGCGAAGGCGACTCGCGCAAGGCTACGGTGTTCTTCGAGGGTGTCGGACAGAAACAGTTGATGCTCAAGTTCGCCAAACTCTCTGTGGTAGAATAACTTTTTGATGGCGATATCTCGCAAATACATCGTTCTGCTGCTGTTGGCTGTGGCTAGTCCGGCGATGAGCCAGGTCGTGCAATTCTCTCATGAGAGCGGTTTCTATGCTGACACGTTCAGCATTTCTATGCGACTTGAACTTGATTCGTCGGCCACAGAAACTTATTGCATACACTACACCTTTAACGGCAATGCACCCACGGAGTGCGATTCGCTTTACAGAGGGCCTATAGTGTTGTCGCAGAGATGCTATTCCAAGGCTGATGCCTACCGTGTACAGTCAGTGCCCGACGACCGCTGGTTTCAGCCCGACGGAGTGGAACACATTATCGTAGTACGTGCGGCGGCATTTGATTCGGCGGGTTACCGCCGCTCACCGGTGGCTACACGCTCGTTCTTGATAGACAGCCTTATGGGACGCCATATCAGTTTGCCAGTAGTGTCGCTGTGTGTCGATTCTCTCAGTCTTTTCGACTATGATACCGGTCTTTTTGTCCCCGGGTATTATCACGACCCATACTATTCCTACAGCACGGGAAACTATTTCCAGAAGGGGCGGCATTGGGAGCGCGATGCTTCTTTTTCCTATCTTACGTCCGAGGGTATTGTGTTGACACAAGACTGTGGATTGCGGGTACATGGCAACAGTCAGCGTGTGTTGGTACAGAAGGGGCTGTCTCTTTATGCCCGACGCGAGTATGGCGACCGTTTCTTCCGTTACCGTTTCTTTGAGCAGTATCCCCAAGAGAGATATCGTCGGTTGGTGCTCCGTCCGTGGTCCACCTCGTGGAGTGGGGCAGGGGTTGAGGATTGGCTCTGTCAGCAGGTGGCACAGTCGCTCCGATTTGACCACTTGGTCACACGTCCTGTGGTGCTTTTTCTCAACGGAGAATACTGGGGTATTTATTTCCTCGAGGAAAAGGCCGACGAGCATTATGTCGAAGAGAGGCATGGTGTTCCTGCAAAGGAAGTAGACTTGTTGGCTTACTGGGGTGGCGAGGTAGAGAATGGTCATGTCGCACGGTGGAAAGAGTTCTACCAGTGGCTGGAAAATGCCGACCTGAATCGCAAGGAAGACTATGATTATTTGGTATCGCAGGTGGATATTGATGCTTTGACGGACTACATGCTGATGCAGATTCTTGTTCTCAACGACGACTGGCCAATCAGTAATGTGCGCCAATGGGCAGCTCACAATGAAAAATGGCGTTGGATATTTTTCGATGCTGACGGCGCGCTCACTTCTTTCCCGGACAATACTCCCATTCTTGACTATATGACCTATAAGGCATCAAAACCCAATAGGCACACTTCTCCGCAGTCTACGCTTCTCTTCCGGCGTCTCTTCGGAAGTCAACGCTTTCTCAAATACTCGATAGAGCGTCTGCGTGAGATTGCAGCCGACCAGTTTGCCTATGGCCGTACAGCCGCGATGCTTGATGACATTGTTAGGCAGGTGAGGGATGAGGTGCCATACCAAGTGAAACGCTTCGATAAGCCGTCGTCAATGGTGAGGTGGCGACTGGCCCTTTCGACGATTGATGATTTCTTACGTACATCGCCAGAAATCATGGTAAAAAGATATGCCCAGTATTTTGGTCTTGAAGAGCAGGAGAGCGGCCTTTGTACGGTGTATGACCTGTATGGACGAAAGGTCGCTGAGGGTCGTTGCGAGGATTTGAAGCCGAATTTGCCCAAAGGAATCTTCTTTGTGTTGCCAGAAAGGGGAGGGGAGGCTATGAAATGGATTGTGGAATAAAAAAAGACAGATTATGAGAATAGTGATTCAGCGTGTATTGTCAGCTTCGGTCGATATTGCGAGTCGGCGCAAGAGTGCTATCGAGCAGGGGCTGCTGATTCTAGTGGGTATATGCAATGATGATTCTGACGAGGATATCGAATACTTGTGCCAGAAAGTGGTAAAGATGCGAATTTTCGATGATGCCAACGGTGTGATGAACCTGCCGATAACGGATGTGCCTGACAGTGGTATCTTGGTTGTGAGTCAGTTCACCCTCATGGCCTCCACGAAAAAAGGCAACCGCCCGAGTTACATACATGCCTCGCGGCCGGAGTTCGCCGTGCCGATGTACGAAAAGTTTGTCGCCCGTCTGCAACAACTCTTCGGACGAGAGGTGCAGACGGGCGAATTTGGCGCCGATATGCAAGTGTCGTTAGTCAATGACGGCCCGGTGACCATCATTATGGATTCGCACTTGCGTGAGGCGTTCTAGTTTTTCCTTTAAAGATTGAGCATGGATTTTAGGGTGGCCATCTCGTCGTCACCTACACCTAGCTGTTCTGCCATGGCGTATTCTTCAGCAGAAGTGGGCGAAACGTTCAGGAACTTGCGTTCAAAGTAGTCTTCCTTGATGTAGCCTAACAGATGGTAATAGATGCCACGAGGTTCGAGCATGTTGGCAGCATTGAGATAATCCACCATTTTGTTTATGTCGGGCCTTGTGGCTACAAAGGGTTTTTTGCCCCGAAGCAAACAGATGGCAGCCATGCAGTAGGTATCAGGATTGTCAACGTTGTCATCAATGGCTTTCTCCAAGAAGGGAAGCGCCTTGTCATAAAGTTTCAAGGCAACATAACACATGCCTATCTGACTATTCGCCTGTTCGTTGTCTGGATTTGTGGTGAGCGCTTTCTTGTAGGCACCAGCCATTTTATTAATTTGTGGAGCCGTGAGGCTACTACTGTTTCCGATGGTGAGTACTACAGGTTGATGACACTGAGGACATTGTTTGGCATCTTTCTCAAGAGGATGGTCACAATGCGGGCAGGAGAGAGAAACAAATTCCATATTATTATGTGTTATTATTTTACTAATAGATTACGTTGATCGGCCAAAAGCATTGCCTCGTTACATAGACGTGCCACCTCCTCGTTATTGGATTCCGTTGTGGCAGACTGCATTTCGTCAATCAGTTTGCTTATACGACGTTCGAGGTTTTGCGCCGCTTCATTGCTTCTCAAAGGACTAGTGCTCACCACATCGTACAGGCGCTCTATCTGATGCACAGTTTTTTTGTCTTCGACACGTGTCTCAAGCATGCGTAACTGTGTTGCGGTGTCTTTGACATACTGACGCTCCTGTTCCTGCCTTTCAATATTTTCGGCAGTATGCTCGTTGGCAATCATATTGGATAACAGGTAGACTGCCGCAATGGCAAACAGAACAAGATGGATAAGGCACGAAGCCTTGATGCTCTCGGGCGATGCGATAATAAATACTATGCCGACCAGCAGGGCTACCATGAAATAGAATGATGTGCCGACATAGAGTGGGCGTCGGTAATCAGCCTTTGCTTTGCCTCCACGTGCCAACAAGGGAGTTGCTAGGAACAGCAGATAGGCAAAATGGATAATACCATAGTTTACCCATACCGACATGGGTTTATTGTCCTTTGCAAGGACGAAGAAAAATACATTGAACACAACAATGAAAATGCTGTCCAATATAAACCAGAGAATAAATTTGCGGTTCATAACGTGCTGAGTATTTCTTTTTTCTTACTATCAAAATCTTGTTGTGAGATAAGACCCATATCAAGCATCTGTTTTAATTTCTGCAGTTTTGACATGGGATCTTCGGCTACGGGCTGTGCTGCAGCTGCAGGTTGCTGGGGTTGTTGCTGCTGCATGCTGCCCATCATATTGCCCATCATGTTTCCCATCATTCCCATGGCACCAATACCCATGCCAGCCCCCATGCCAGCCGCAGCCATGCCGCCAGCGCCTTGATTGTTTGAGATATTTTTCATAATGTCTACCTGTTGCTGGGCCTGCCATGCTGGATTGACCTGAGCCCCCTGCATCACGTCCATTGCCATACGTTGGCGAATCACCTTCTCCATCTCGGGGTCGGCAGCCTCGATTTTGAGGTGTGCAATGGAAAATGCCTCGAGCTCTAGACCGTAGTCGGCTAAAATGGGTTCCAATTGCGGAATGATAATATCTGCAATCTCACCCCGATGACCTCCTGCCAATGCAAAGACCGGCTTGCCGGTTTGGGCTTTTAAGCGGTCGATGGCATTGCTGATGGAGTCACTGATATGTTGGTGAAACTGGTTGGCAAAATACTGGTCTAGATTGTCGGTGGCAGTGAAATCGACGTTGGCTCCTATCAGTTTTGTGAGGAGAATTGACGGGTTCTTTACGCTGGTCTTGTAGGCACCATAACCTTTGATACGCAACTCCTGGTATGTTTCGTCAAAATATTGTATAGGACTCATTGTCCCCCAGTTAGTTTCTTTGCTGGGTGCTGTCCTGACAAAATAGACCACACAATTGAAGGCAGAGATGCCGCCGCTAAAGGCATTGCGCAAACGGCTGATGAAGGGATAGTTTTCGGTGCTTAACTTATAGGTGCCATTGGAAAACACTTGTTCAATGTTGCCCCCCTTGACAAAAATTGCTTCTTCGCCTGGCATGACGATAAGCGTAGAGTTGGTATTGAAGTCCTCTTCAGGCTGACGCCAGATGAGCAAATCATCCGGACCGGTGTCCTTGATGACATCCACCCAGTGTTTCTTGCCGCCCACATAGGCGGCTTCATTTGCATTTCGATTGTTGAAAAGTCCCATGATGTTTGTATATTTTTTGTTTCATTTGGTTATGGCCAGTCTTCCCGGTAGGTTTCTCCTTTGCATGTATGAAACAATCTGTGCACTGTTTTGATACAGCCGACAAGAGTACCGTATTTCTTCATTGCCAGGAGACAGTATTCTGAACATGTAGGCATTAATAGACAATTGCGTCTAATCTCATCAGAGGCATAGTGTTGATACAATTTAACTAATCCTGCTATCACCAGTCTTGATGCACTCAGAAAGGTGACTGCTTCAGCTATGACAACTGACAAGCGTAAACTCCATCGGCCATCCAGTAACTTGAATAAGCCATATCCGATGGCTCCTCCCCCTACAATTAGGATAACCATTGTCGCAAGAAAATTCACAATATTGTATTTCGGTCTCACAAGGTCGCGTTTCAATACGTACCATCTGACGTAGTCTTCATTGTGAGTCTCCTGTTGTTGCAAAAAAGCGGAGTCGCTGGTATTGACCCCGCTCTTTTTTGTCAAATGTGTTGCCACAGATTATGCGTTTTTCTTTTCTCTAAGTTTGGCTTTCAGACCTTGAATCTTACGCTCGGTTTCGTCGTTCGATTCCATGGCGCAATCGCGGCTGGCACCCATGGCACTGATGTGGAACAGATCATAAATAACAGGCTTGCGTGTGTAATTGCCTATGCAGCCTTTACCTTTCCACAGTTTCTCGATAACACTGGTGACATGCTCAAAGTTAGTGATGTCTTTGTAGAAGTATTCGTCGGAAGCTTCTGTGGTGTTGCCACTGGTCAGGCTGAATTGCATGGAATAGAAATACACTTGGTCGTTGCCACAGAATACCCATGTGAGCTGATAGTCGGAAGCACGCCATTTGTCATCTTTACCATAACGTAGGTACTTGCTGTTGCCAAAGTCGAAGCCATGTATCATCAGAGGGGCAACCTCGTTCACCATGGATTCATCAATGCAGAGTTTGCTCAGGGCGCGCTGCTTGTCACTATATTCTGCAAGCTTCTGCTCCACCAAGGCATCATACTCTTTGTCCGTCATTTTAGACAGGGATGCAAGACATCCTGTGGCAGTGAAGTATTTGATGCACTTCTTCTGTTCGGAGGTGCGGCCAAGTCTCTCTGTTGCAGGAGTTTCTTCTACTTCGAAAGCTTTCTTTCTCGATCCTTTTTTACTGTACAGGTAATAACCTACTACAATAAGAACAATAATAATTAAAATTGTCATAGTTTTTGGTTTTTTGGTTTTTACACCTCTTAGGGCTTCGGTGCTCTTGCCGTATGTTTTCGAGTGCAAAGTTAGAAAAAAAATTGAATAAAAGAAAAAAAATCGGAAGAAATACATTGGTATTCCTCCCAATTTTCAGTTTTCTATTCTCTAAAATGACTGATTTGTTGTTATTTATATAATCTTGCTTTGGTTATGAAATATTTTAAATTTTATTAATAAAATTATCAAAAAAAATGTTAAAATAACCTGTGCGATGTAATAAATCGATGCTTGCCGCGGAAATCGTCATGAATGATGGGCAGGAATCCTTGTTTGTGCAAGAGAGAACAAGTCTCTTGTGCAAGAGATTCGTTTATTTCCAACACTAGCACCCCATCTTTTGTCAGGTTGGTCTGGGCAATATTTACTATTGCCTTATAAAAACGTAGAGGGTCGTCGTCTGGGACAAACAGGGCGAGTCCGGGGTCGTAATCAAGGACATTGCGTTGCATTTGTGCACGCTCTTTTTCCAAAACATACGGTGGATTGCTTACAATTAGTTGATAGTGGGCTGTGGTGTGGAAGGAGGCAAGTATATCAGCCTGAAAGAAGGAAACTTCGGTGTTGCTTGTTTGTGCATTTCCTTTGGCGATTTCCAAGGCCTCGGGTGATATGTCCACTGCCGTTGTTTCTGCCTCAGGGAAGGCTTTCTTGAGTGCAATGGCAATGCACCCGCTTCCAGTGCACAAGTCAAGAATGGAGAATGGAGAATGATGAACGGTGAAGTTGGAGATAATCCAATTAACAATCTCTTCTGTTTCAGGGCGTGGTATCAGTACGTCCGATGTCACTTTTATCCTGCATCCGCAGAAATCAGTATGGCCAATGATATGTTGGATGGGACGTTGTTTCTTGAGATCTTCCAGTGCCCAGTGGAATTTTAACAAATCGCTTTGGTCAATGGTTTGTTCCTTGGAGGTCAACAGCCGTACTTTGTCCCAGTTAAGGTATGCCTCGAAAAGCATGTCGCAGAAGACACTGACTTCGCCGCTACCGTATAGTGTGTCCAACTCTTCATGGTAGAGACTGATGATGTCGCGTACGCGATTGGAACAGAAGCGGAGGTTTTTGGTATTCATTTTCTTCCAAAGTCTGCAGGGATTTCACCCCAGTGGTCGGTGTCCCACTTTCGGATCTCGGTGGTGTAACTATTGGTGCGTAGCCAGTTCTCCGCACGGTGGATAAAGTTCCAAAGCTCGGCGGTGCTAGCGTCCTCGGGCAGTTTGCTTTTGCATTTCTTTTGCCTTACCCAGTTGATGGCGTTGACAGAATCAGAGTAGATAATCTGATTTAAATGGTGCTTTTTGAGGTAGGAGAGTCCGTGGACGATGGCGAGGAATTCACCAATGTTATTGGTGCCCTTGGAAGCTTTGTAATGAAAGACCTGAGTGCGAGTAGGGATATAGATTCCTTGGTACTCCATCACGCCCGGGTTGCCGCTGCAGGCGGCATCGACGGCCAGCGCGTCGAGGATAGGCGGGTTCTCTGTGCAGGGCTTGATGGCGGTCATACCGTTCTCGTCAATAGTGAGAATCTGATTATTCGGAGTACTCTGAGTACTCCGATTATTCTGAACTACCACACTGCTATACGGCAGCTTTATTGCCGCCTCCGCCTCTGCCAAGGTATCAAAGCTCTTGTACTGAGCTCCCTGTACCCCGACAACCTGCTCCTTGCATTTGTCCCAGTCGGTGTATATGCCAGGCTGTTTTCCCTGCCACACAACATAATATTTCTGCTTTTTCGCCATAGATTTCAGTGTGCAAAGGTACGACAATTTTGTGACATGGCAAAAAAGAAAGGACAATCCGTTGGGATTGTCCTTGTCTGTTTGTTGTTGGCGTGAGCTTTAGGCACCGAGTTCGAGGCGCTTGAAACCAGTGCACTTGAGGTCCTTGTCGGCCTTGGCGATAAAGTCTTTGACCTTCACCTTGGCTTCCATGATGTACTCTTGCTCCATGAGGGTGTTCTCCTGGAAGTACTTGTTCAGACGGCCGTTGGCAATCTGGTTGATCTGCTGCTCGCTGAGCTGAGCGGCCTTCTCGGCAGCGACCTGCTCTTTGATCTGGCGGGCCTGATTGACCTGCTCTTCGGTGATCCAGCCTTTGCCCATGTTGGAGGCCATGTGCTCTTCACTATCGACGTGTGCGGGGTTGATGCCAGCTTTCTTAAGGGCGGCGTCAACGGCTTTGCCGATGAGTTCTTCTTTGGTCTTCTCGACGGCCACGCGGAACTCCTGGTCTTTGATTTCCTGGGGCACGCTTTCTGCATCGAGGGCGACGGGACGCATGGCGACGACCTGCATGGCGATGTCGTGACCGACCTGGTCGAAACCGGCCTTGTTCAGTCCGACGATAGAAGCCATACGGTTGCCCGGGTGGACGTAGGCGTAGACCTTCTCGGCCTCGATGGTCTCGAAGTGAGCCAACTCAATCTTCTCGCCGATTTTGGCGATCTGATCGGTGATGGCGTCAGCGACCTTGCTGCCGTTGAGGTCCATGTCCATAACCTGCTCTTTGGAGGTGAGGTGCTTGGCCATGGCGTTCTCGAGGATGGAGGTGGTAAACTCGACGAAGCCGGCGTTGGTGGCGACAAAGTCGGTCTCGCAGCTCACCATGATGAGGGCACCGTAGTTGCCAGTGGTCTTAGCAAGAACGCAGCCTTCGTTGGCGTCGCGGTCGGCGCGCTTGGCGGCCATCTTCTGGCCTTTCTGGCGGAGGAGTTCGATAGCTTTCTGCATGTCACCGTCGGTCTCAGTAAGGGCTTTTTTGCAGTCCATCATGCCGACACCGGTGAGTTTGCGGAGCTCGTTAACCTGTGAAGCGGTAATTGCCATTGTATATTTCCTTTCTTTATTCGTTAGTTTATTACTCAGCCTTGGGAGCTTCTTCCTCGGCTTTGGGCTCGGTGGTGCGAGGACGACGGGCGCGGGTCTTTTTTTCGACGGGAGCCTCGGCGGCCTCGGCAACGGGAGCCTCTTCCTCGGTCTGGGCGTCCTTGTCGAGGGCACGCTCGTTCAGACCTTCCTGGATAGCCTCGCACATGTGCTTGAGGATGGCGGCAATCGACTTCGATGCATCATCGTTAGCGGGAATCGGGAAGTCGATAAGCTCGGGGTTGGTATTGGTATCCACAAGAGCGAAGGTGGGGATGTTCAGGCGGCGGGCCTCTGCGACGGCAATGTGCTCCTTGTTGATGTCGATGACAAACAGGGCGCTAGGCAGACGGGTGAGGTCGGCGATAGAACCGAGGTTCTTGTCGAGCTTGGCACGCTCGCGCTGCACCTGAAGGCGCTCGCGCTTGCTGATGTTGTTGAAGTCCTTGTCGTGCATCAGGGCATCAAGGCTGTTCATCTTTTTGACAGCTTTGCGGATGGTCTGGAAGTTGGTCAGCATACCGCCGGGCCAACGCTCGGTGACGAAGGGCATATCAACGCTCTGGGCCATCTCGGCGACGACATCTTTAGCTTGCTTCTTGGTGGCGACGAAGAGAACCTTCTTGCCGCTCTTGGCCATCTGCTTCAGGGCAGCGGCGGCCTCGTCGGCTTTGGCGATGGTCTTCTGCAGGTCGATGACATGGATACCATTGTGCTCTTTGAAAATGTAGGGAGCCATCTTGGGGTTCCACTTACGTTTGAGGTGGCCAAAGTGACAACCTGCATCGAGCAGTTCTTCAAATTTGAGTTCGTTCATGTTTGTTTACTTTCCTTTTTTTGTTAAACTTTTGCCAATCGTCAGGCAGACCTTTGGGCCGTGTTTTCCGGCTGTCCTATGCTGCGCGGAGTGTCAACGCGGCGGTACATCCTGACAATTTGGATACTAAACTGTGTCTTAATAAAACACTTGCTCCCATACGGTCGCATGCGTTTTCTTTAACGCTTGCTGAACTGGAAGCGCTTACGGGCTTTGGGCTGACCGGGTTTCTTACGCTCGACCATACGCGGGTCACGCATCAGGAAGCCTTCCTTCTTGAGGGCGGGGCGGTCCTCGATGTTGTTCTCGCACAAGGCGCGGGCGATAGCCATACGCAGGGCCTGGGCCTGGCCGGTGATGCCGCCACCGTCGAGGTTGGCTTTGACATCCCATTTGCCTTCGGCGTTAGCCACGGCGAAAGCCTGGTTCACAATGTACTGCAGCGGACCGGTGGGGAAATATTCCTTATAGTCGCGGCCGTTGACCTTGATCTCGCCATTGCCGGTGGTCATATAGACGCGGGCGACGGCGGTCTTTCTTCTACCAATGGTGTTGATTACTTCTGCCATATCTTATTCTTATCTTACTTCGTTAATATTAATGGCTTTGGGGTTCTGACCCTGATGGGGATGCTCGCTACCGGCATAGATGTAAAGGTTGCGGTAGAGGGCGTCGCCGAGGCGGTTCTTCGGAAGCATGCCGCGGATGGCGTGCTCGAGGATACGCTCAGGGTGGGTGGCGCGCACCTTGGCAGGGGTGGTCTCACGCTGGCCGCCGGGATAACCGGTGTAGCGCTGATAAATCTTGTCACTCTCTTTCTTGCCGCTGAAGACAACCTTCTCGGCATTGATGATGATGACGTTGTCGCCGCAATCGACATGCGGGGTGAAGCAGGGCTTGGTCTTGCCGCGCAGAATGTTGGCCACGCGGGTAGCCAGGCGACCTACGGTCTGTCCCTCAGCGTCAACGAGAACCCATTCCTTCTGGACGGTCTGCTTGTTGGCTGAGATGGTTTTGTAACTTAACGTACTCATTTTTTTATTTTACTAACGATGATTTTTTAGGTTCTATCTGTTAATTTCTCCTCTGATTGCATCGCATTTTGACCGCTGACGGATAATTAGCCCCAATGTTTATCAATCTGAGAAAGTGCAACTTGAACGGGTATACAAGACGCAACTTCCCCATTTTTGGAGAGTGCAAAGTTACTAACAATTTTTAAATTGGCAAAATTTTTTTTCAAATTCTGCTGCATAGAAATCCGCAGAGTTGACTCCCTACGGTGGTGGCGATGACGTATATGTCGCCGCCCTCTTTCAGGCCCAGCTGGTGTTGCAGCGTTGCGGCCTCCATTGGATAGTTGCGGGTCACCACATGGGCGCGTCCATCGGGAACCCATTCCTGTATTTCTTTTCGTGTGAGTCTAATTTTTGCGAGGACGCTGAAAATGCGGCCAGGGAAATGCTGAATGAAGGTGTCACTCGTGTAAAGGTGTGTGTTGCGTGCCAGTTTTTCCACATGTTCTATCTGGTTCAGCAGTTTGAAAGGACCGGCTTTCATCAGTGCGGCATTGGGCTCATAGAGATATTTCTTTACCTCGCTGGCATAGCAGGCTTGAGTTTTGGCCTCCTCCTCGCACGTGAAGACAAGGTCGTCCGTCACGCCATCGTGCAGGTGGTGACAGTGTATGTGTGGTTCTCCATCGGTCTGTCCGCAGCGGAACAACACCTCCTTGCATTCGCCATGAACGGCAATCACGTAGATGTCGCTGACATTTCCCAATTGGTTTGTGCCCAGCGTGATGTCAATCATGGGCGAAGCCTTCACCAGTATCTCCCTGCTCTTGTCCTGCAGTAGCTTCTGGTGCGCCAGGATGTCTGGTGTGCAGTCTTCGAAGGCAGCAACTTTGCGACCTTGTTTGTCACGACGGGCTGGATCGATAAATAGCAAGTCGTAACGGCTTGCTGTAGCCAGCCATTTCATGCTGTCAGCGCAATGGATTCTGACATTGTCGACTCCTAAAACTTTGAGATTGTGTTCCATGAGAGCACATAGTGACGCGTCGCGTTCCACATAGTCCACCTGCGCCGCCACCCGTGCGAAGGCCAGCGTGTCGATACCCATGCCGCCTGTGAGGTCCGCACATCTGCCACCCTCAACTAGCGAGGCCTTGTGTTCCGCTGCCGTCTCCGACGAAGACTGCTCTCTGTTCAACCGTGGCGGATAGATGAACTCCTCGCACTTCAGCAACGACGGCCATTTCTCCCGGGCCGTCCTTCGCCCCTCAATCTGCTGCACCGCCAGTGGCATATCAATACCAGGATACCGCGCGGCCGACAGTAGCAGCCTCGCGGTATCCTCGTTTTCATGAGTTAGGACGAAATCAATAAACTCCTTGGTCATGTAGTTTCTTCAGGCGCTCGACCACCATGGGGCGGTCTTCCTTGTAGGTGACGCCGAACCACTGGGCGGTGGTCTTCAGCACCGTCATGGTGGCGTAGCCGCTGTGGATAAAGGTGTTCACCGCGAAGGGAATATAGTATTCGCTCTTTAGCTCGTTGCCGTGTTCCTTCAGGAAGTCGACAAACAGTTCCTCGCTCTTCTCGAAATAGTCGGGCGTGAAGCCGAAGAGGTTCATGCTGACGGTGGCGTCGGCAGCCAGGGGATGCATTGAGCCGTCACTGTCCTTGTATTCGATGCCGTTGGCAGTGCGGCCGATAGAGGTGCGTTCGGTCATGCCAATGAGTAGGCCATCGGCCGAGGTCTCGCAGACGCCACGGCTGACGGTGCCGTTCTCCGAGAGGGTGTTCTCCAAGCGGTAGCCCACCATGCAGTATTTCCCTTGGGTGCCCCCGAGAGTCATCAGATGCTTGGCCATTACTTCAAAGGCATCGCGGCCGTAGAAGTCGTCGGCGTTGATGATGGCAAAGGGTTCGTGAATGGCATCCTTGGCCATGAGGATGGCATGGTTGGTGCCCCAGGGTTTCTCGCGGCCTTCGGGAACACTAAAGCCAGCAGGCAATTTGTCGAGTTCCTGGAAGACATATTCCACGGCTATCTTGTTGCCAAAGTGTTCAGCGTTAATGCGTTTTTTGAATTCCTCCTCGAAGGAGTGACGGATGACAAAGACCACCTTGCCGAAGCCGGCGCGGATGGCATCCATGATGCTGTAGTCCATAATGATTTCTCCGTGGGGGCCCACACCGTCCATCTGTTTCAGTCCACCGTAGCGGCTACCCATGCCGGCAGCCAAAACTAATAATGTTGGTTTCATATTATTGTTTTTTAAGATCATTATCTTTTTTTCTTGAAGAACTCTTTCACCAGCGCGGAGCATTCTTCGGCCCTTACGCCGGCAGTCACCTCGGTTTTGGGGTGCAGCATGTCACGTCCCAGTCGTTCAAAGCCTCGTTTCTCGTCGCTGGCTCCGTAGACGATGCGTTCCAGCTGGCTCCATCCCAGAGCCCCGGCGCACATCACGCAGGGTTCCAGAGTGACGAAAAGGGTACAGCCCGTGAGGTATTTGGCTCCCAGATACTCGGCGGCGGCAGTGATGGCCAGCATTTCGGCATGAGCCGTGACATCGTGCAGCATCTCCGTCTGGTTGTATGCACGGGCAATCACGGTGTCGCCAGCCACAATCACAGCACCTACCGGTATCTCACCGGAGGCCTCGGCCTTGCGGGCTTCGCGCAGCGCCTCGCCCATGAAGTAGTCGTCGTCAGGTTGCAGTATTCCCATCAGTCGTGCTCAAATATTTCGGGGTTGTTCTTTTCAAAATGAGTCGTGCTGCTCATGATGGTCAGCACGCCGCCGCGCATGAAGCTCTCCAGCGACGGCAGGATGCCCGTTGCCAAGGGTTGGTATTCGTGGATGCTCTTCCAGTCGATGTGTCCCTCGCGTCGTGGCGAGTAGTTGCCATACACTTTGTCGGTCTCAAAGATGAGGGTTAGTAGACCACTCTCTGGCTCGAACATATAGTAGCGTTCGTACATCGCCGGGCAGTTCACCTTTACCACCTGCAACGGCTCGCCTTTGAGGGTCGTTGTGCCGTTCCACTTTAAGGAGGCTCCTTTGTCACGCCAGTTGTACAGTGGTCCGCGGAAGTCGTATCCCGTCAGCCGGTCCTGGAAGTCCGCCAGGGTGATGCTCTCCCAACTTTCGTAGGCGGGTACATACTTGCGGAAACGGTCCTTTCCATTGCTTATAAGTCCCGTCTCCAGCTTTCCGTGGTTCCACACCTCCACACGGTATTTCTCTGGCGCGGCATACCAGCGCCGCATCCAGATGGTGTCTTTCTCTCCGTAAAAGGTGATGGCAGTTTCCATCACCAGCAGGCTGTCCTGGGGAAGCCCCTCGATGTTGAGCAGCTGTAGGTAGCGGTCCACCACCACTTTTGCCGAGTCGTCCAATAGGTCCTGGTGGTTTTGGGCCTGTACCCACACCGGTAGCGTCAGCAGCAAAATAAGGGCAATCTTTTTCATCTCTCAGAATTCTTCTTACTTATTTGTTAAAAGGGAAAGTAAGCTTGGCAACCTTCTCGCGGCGTGTGATGCGCACCTGTACAGAGAACCCAAGAGCGCGGGCCAGTTCCTCGATGCGTTGTTCGGCATCGTCGCTCTCTAAGATGCTTTGTAGGTCCTCGAAGGTCAGTTGCTTCTTTGCCATGCGACTCAGGTCGTTATAGTCGCCTTGCTGGTCACGGCCTATGAACGAGGCTCTCACCCACACCGAGTCGGGTGTGGCCATGGCACGGCCAAGCTCAATAAACTTGCTTGCGCTGCACCAAATCATCTTGTCGTGGTCCATCCTCACCTGTCCGTTGACAGTCATGCCGTCCATTGTACCTGTGAAGGTCATCACCGTGTAATCGTGGCTCTCTGCCGGCGAGGGGGTGGGCGAGGGGGTGGGATTCTTTAGGCTGCGACAACTGGCCAGCGTAAGCACCAGCAACATCAGTAGTGTTGTTCTTGCTATCTGTTTTCCCATGTTTTTTCTTGTCATTAGTTGTCTTTGATGGCCTTGAGGTGATTCTGCAGCGTCTCGCTTTTGGGATTGAGTTTCACGGCTTTCTCCATGTAGGGCAATGCTTCGCGGTTGCGACCCAACAGGTGGAGGATCCAGGCGTAGGTATCCAAAAAGTTGGCGGTCTCGGGGGCCTTCTCGATGGTGCGGCGGCTCATGACCTCGGCCTTCTCAAGGTTGATGCCTTGTTCGGCGAGGTAGTAGGCGTAGTTGTTCAGTGTCTCAATGTCGTCGGGATTCGTGGCCAGCCGTTTTTCAAACGTTGCCCAAGTTTTGTCGTAGTGTCCTGCACGGTAGTGGCACTCGGCCTCCAGCGCGTAGCACTGTGATTCCAGATAGCCTTTGGAGAAGCCCCATTTCATGGCATTGGACAAATGCGACAGGGCGTCGTCGTACTGTTTCTGATGGTAACAGTGCAATGCCAGCAGGTAGTGGGGCAGCGTGTGCACGGGGAAGAGTTCGGCGGCACGACGCGCATAACGCTCGGTTTGCGGGTCGTTTTCATCATTGCTTTCCAGGCTTAGTAGTAGCAGCTCCCACACCTCATACATGCTACTGTCGTGTGTCAGCGCCAGTGCCAATTGCCGCGCCGCCTCCGGGTAGCGCTCCTGGTTGAAGAGCACGTTGCCATAGAAGGCGGCAAGTTCTGCACTGTCTTCGCAGGTCTCCATGATTTTGTCCATTAGGCGGAAGGTCACCGCCTTGCGCGTGTCGAAGAATTCCTCGTTGGTATAGAAAGCGCTTAGGATTTGTATCTTGCTTTTGCTGTTGAGCTCAGGGTTGTCGATAGCCCGCACCATCTCGCTGTCGGCTTCAGCATTCTTGCCCAAGGCCTTGTAGTATTCTGCCAGCTGGATGTGGATATAGGGGTCCTCGGGGTCGGCTGCGAGGATGCGGTCGTAGTAGGTCTTGGCCTTGGCGTAGTGCTTCTGTTGCATGTGCGACTCCGCCAGAATGGCCTGGTAGCGTTTCTCCTGCGGCAGGGTCTCGGCCAGGGCTTCTATTTCTTTCAGTGCCTTGTCGCCTTTGCCGGCGGCGTTCCACAGTTTTTGTTTCTGTAGAGAGATAGGTTCGGTGATGCCAATCTTCCGCTCCACGCGGTTCAGTGTCTCGACGGCTTGGGGTAGGTTGCCTGCAGCAATATAGGCGTTGGAGAGTTCGTAGTAGTATTCCAGTGTTTCGGGATGCCCTTTGACGATGGCTTCCCAGTTTTCCGAGAGACCTTTGGTGTCGCCTTTCATCTGTTGGCATTGTGCCAGCGCCAGGCGATACCATACATTGTCTCCGTTCTTCGCCACCGCCCTCTGTGCACAGGCCTCGGCACTGTCGACCCATCCGCGCTTGGCCAGCATTTGGCTCATCTCATACCATGCTGCCGCACACTCGGGGTGTTTTTCTGTGGTGCGGGCATAGGCTGTCAGGGCTTCGCTGGTGCGACCGCTTTCTTGGAGGGCCAGGGCGTCGATGAGCATCCCGTCGGCCTCCAACTCGCCTTCCGTCACCTCCTTGATAGGTGGCCGCTCATAGCGTCCGCGCTCTGCAACTGTGGCATTTTTGCCGCTTCCGCAGCCCACCAGAGCCATTACAGTTGCCACCAGAAGGACGATTCTATTTTTATTAATATACATTATTTATTATTTTAACCTTTATGTCTCTAGAGTCCCTAAGGTTACTAAAGTCCCTAATGTCCCTAATCGAAAAATTAACTCAAAAAAATCCCATTTATTGTGTCTTGAACCATAAAAAAACCGTAAAAATCCACCAGAGACCAACTAGCTGATAACCACTTATCAAGTCCTTACCAACTCCTACCCAACTCCTATCACGGTGGGAGTTGGTAGGGGGCTGGTTGGGCGATGGCAGGAAGTTAAAAATATAAAAATCGCTTGGCGTATGGAAAAAAAGTGCTATATTTGCATTGTAAAATATAATGTGGAATAGTGTAGGATTTTGGTTTAATGTATTGTGCCTTAGGGAATTTATTTGAGAGGATGAGGTAGAAAAAATGAATTAGAAACGAAAAAAATATAAAAAAATTTATTCATCAAAAATCAAACAAAATGAAAAAAGCTTTAGTGGTTTTAGGTTTTGCATTATGCGCCACCATGGCCTTTGCACAAACCAAGGTTGTCACCCGTGACAACAACATTGTAAAGGCCCAGAAGCCCGACCTCAACGCTCTCAAGGCTAGCAAGCAGGTCGACTACAAGGCCTCTATCTTCACCAAGGATGCCATTTTTGACACTGTGCACACCTTTGATTTCTCCAACATGACGGGTATCGACACTGCCGGTTATGTCCAGCAGAACGATGTTATCGTCTTTGGCACTCGCGATAGCGTCTTTGCCACGACCTACAACACCGTGCATGTCGACAACGAAACATGGTGCAAATGGAGACACTATGCCGATACTAACGACTTCGTGCATCGTGTCAATAGTGAGTATCCTATCAGAGGCTACGATGGCTACGGCTGGCTCATGGAATACACCGAGGGCAGCTTTATGTTTTTCTGCTATGACTACGACCAGAGGGCCTCTGCCGGTGTTGTGAACACCTTCTTCACCCTTCCCGCGCAGACCCGCACTGCCTCCAACAAGGTAGTACATATCGCTCTTTCCCAGGTCTATCGTAAATACTATGACCAGTGCTTCATCGACTATAAGATGCCTGACGGTAAGTGGCATACTCGTGAAATCAATGTCATTGGTGTCGACTGCGATGTCAACGGATTCGCCAGCCTCAATGTCCGCTATGTCATGCCTCTCAACTTGGCCAACCAAACCAACATTGAGTTGCGTGTCCGAACCTTCTCTCGCAAGCGTGGTAGCACCTATGGCTACTTCTGGCTCATCAACAGCATCTCTGTTTTGAGTGACAACCGTGCGCACTCTTGGGAGTTCAACACCTCCTGTGCCTTTGACGGCTTCTACGGCATGATTCCTCAGGGAATGAACATCCCTCTGACCTATGGTACCCATGTCCGCAATACCAACCTTAGTCCCCTCACCAACGCCAAGATTACTATCACCAATGCCCCTGCCAACGGCACCTTTACCGAGGTTGCCTCCGGTACCCCTTGGACTGTCCCCACTGGCGATGTGGAAAGTGACTACCGCCTCTACATTAACGAGCGTGGCTTCTTGGTCAACACCTCTCACGACGATGACACCAACTATGGTTGGAACTCCTATTCTTTCTTCAACCGTTGTCCCAACTATGGTGTTCAGGGTGCCTACAGCGGTAACTATCAAGGCCGTGGCTTGAACACTCAGACCCCTGGTCAGAACTTCTACAGAATCCTTGGCCAGTACGACAGCGTTGGCGGTGTTGTCAAGACCTCAGTGGTGCGCGACTCCGTTCTCTACACTGTCTCCAGCAACCTGCAGTTCGACCCCGAGGATCCTCTCACCGAAGGTCGTGTTGACGGTTACCGTTGGGCTCGCGACAACGGTATTATTCCTTCCTATTCTGCTTTCAAGATTAGCTATAATGCTGATGGCCTTATCGATGCTGACGACGAAGAAGGCCATGCTTATCAGCGCGGCTACCAGGTAATGGTTCGTTATATTACTGGTGACCAGATTCCCGATGGCTATGTCTTCAAGGGTGTTGAGTTTGTTCCCTCCACCGCCGAAAGTAATCCTAACGACATGGTGGGCGCCCCCATCTATCCTATCGTTTATTCGTCCAATGGTGGTGTTGAGTGGGAGGATGTCAACTGCGGTATCGACAACATGGTCTTCACTGTTGACTCCAATGCTGTCAACAACCTGCCTGCGAGATATGCCCTGCCCTCCAGCCAGAACAACTACAGCGCCTTCAATGTCAAGTTCCTTGATGAGCCCCAGATTAAGAAGAATACCGCCTACTACTTTGGCTATGTCCTCAACGACAACGCCAGTTTCCGCGTGGCCGCTCAGCAGAATCGCTTCAGAGATGGCGATTCTATCAGATACTACAGCTCTACTCCTGAGACACAACCTTACAACCGTCAGAACTACCCCTTCTCCTACCTCGACATGCTTGTCTATGACAAAGCTTCTCAGGGTAACACCAATATCGAAAGTCCCTGGCTGACTGGCTGGTATATGGACAACTTCCCGATGATTCGCCCCATTATTGGTGCTCCTGATGATGTGGAACGTGTTGCCGTCGCTGCTGTTTGCAACAACTTGAAGGATGCCAATGGCAATGACACCCTGGGTATTATCGTCGAGCATGGCGACCGCAATATTTGCGGTGATGTGGAAGAGAGTGCAAAGGGCTCTGTCCAGCTCTATTACATCGCTCCGTTCAGCAAAGTCGACCATACTGTTATCGACACCGTCTTCCTCGATGGCGTTGCTCTGCCTGTCCGCTCGAGCGACTACACTCCCGGCGATAACGAGAACTGGGTGCTCTATGAGTATGACTACGATGTTGAAGACACCATTAACGAGGGTAACATCATTCTCTATCGTAAGTATTACGCTCTGCGTTGCTGGGGTCTGGATGCCCGCGATGGTGGTCACGTCATCACTGCTTCCTTCCACTGGGAGCCCTACGACCTCTCTGGCATCGATCCCGTTGCTCCCGAAGTGCGCTTCGGCCTGGCCCCCAACCCCGCCACTTCCACTGTGAAGGTGAAAGTCGCCGGTGTCACCGGTATGGCCAACTGCAGCATCCTCGACATGAGCGGCCGCGTGGTCTACAACCGCGACATCAATACCGAGGCTGAGACGATTATCAACGTCAGCAACATCCCCGCTGGTGCCTACTTCGTCCGTATCACCAACAACACCTTCAGCAAGATTGAGAAACTCATCATCAAGTAAGGAGTTGATACAAAAAAAAGAGGGCATCCATTCGGATGCCCTCTTTTTTTGTTAAAGTCCTTAGAGTCTTTAGGGACTTTAGGGTCTCTTATAGCACGTTTCCGAGCTGCTCTTTGATTTTCTCCAACTCATCTTTCATCTCTACAACAATCTTTTGGATGCCGGCATGGTTGGCTTTGGAACCGGTGGTATTGATTTCACGTCCCATCTCTTGTGCCACAAAGCCCAGTTTCTTTCCGCAAGAGGGTTCGTCGGCCATGGTCTGTCGGAAATAGTCGATGTGTTTTTGCAGACGCACTTTCTCTTCTGTGATGTCGAGTTTCTCGAGGTAGTAGATGAGCTCTTGCTCGAAGCGGTTTTCGTCGACATCCTTGATGGCGGCATCAGCCATGTAGCGTTTGATACGTTCTTTTGCAGTATCAATACGTTCGCTCTCGAGAGTAGGAATCTGGTTCAGCTTCTCTTCAATAAGGTCGACATGCTTGTGGAAGTCCACTTCGAGAACTGCTCCTTCGTGGCTGCGGAACTGGTCGCAGAGGTCGATGGCACGCTGCAGGTCGGCACTGACTACCGCCCAGTCGGCATCGCTAATCTCGCTGTCGGAGGCGCTGTTCCAGATGTCTCCCATGGGGAGGAGGCTGTTGAAGAGGGCAGGACGGTTCGCGTTATTGTCGACACCCAAGGTGTCGGCCATGTCGACGAGTGCCTGGTAGCGGGCGGCGAGGAGTTCTCGGTTGAAGGTGATGGCGGCATTGGCATTGTTCTCTTCGCTGAAGAGACATTCCACTTTGCCACGTTCGAGGCGTCCAAGCATGGCTCGGATGTCGAGCTCGCGCGAGCGGTAGGCGGCAGGCACCTTGACGATGAGGTCAAGCTGCTTGCTGTTGAGGGTCTTGATTTCTATGTTCACTTTCTTGTCGCCAAGGGAAGACTGTACCTTGGCGTAGCCGGTCATTGATTTCATATTGTTGTGTTTTTATTAAGAGGAAATCCCTACGGGGTATTCCCTGTGAGTGGTTTGTCTCGTTTCTTACCCCCTACGGGGTATTCCGCTTGTTTAGCCCGTAGGGCTTTTCTTTTAGTAGCAACGTTTGCTGTTTTTTCGCTCTTACCCCGTGTTAGGGGTTCTCGTTTAATATCATATTCTCAAAGCATGGGGTGGCGTAGGTGGTCAGGGTGCCACAGGAATCGTAGATGAAGTACACCGCTGCGGTGCCGAGACCATCGGGATGGGCGGCGATGAAGGCTTTTGCACTGTCGAGCCCCATGACCATATAGGCTGTGGCCATGGCGTCGGCTAGCCAGCATTCGTCCTCGATGACAGAGACACTGAGGAGTGAGTGTGTAACGGGGCGGCCGGTGGAGGGGTCGATGGTGTGGGAGTATTTCACGCCGTTTTTCTCATAGTATTTGCGGTAGCTGCCCGAGGTGACCACGGCGTGGTTGACGAGGGGGATGGCGGTCTCTACGACGGGGGCGCTCAGAGAATCGCCGGCGGGGCGCTCGATGCCCACTTTCCAGGGGCGCTTGTCGGCCTTGTGCCCACGGGCGATGACTTCGCCACCAATGTCAACGAGATAGCTTTCGACGCCTTGGGAGTCGAGGAATTGCGCCACAAGGTCGGAGGCGTAACCTTGGGCAATGGCATTGAAGTCTAGTTCTGTGTCGGGATATTGGCGGTAGAAGCGGTTGCTGTTGATTCCTATGTTGCCGCGTGCCGCCCTCAGCAGGGCGGCCAACATGGTGCTGTCGGGTTCCTGTCGTTGCTTGAAACTGAATCCCCATGTCTGCACGAGACGTCCTACACGGCAGTCGAAGGCACCGTGGGTGTATTCACAGATGTCCAAGGATTTGTTCAGGAGGAAGTTGAGGATGGCGTCGAGGCTGTCGGTGAGGCCGGCGTTGACACGCCGTAGCAGTGAACTGTCAACCCACAGCGAGGCGCTTTGGTCAAAGGCGTCGAGGAGGGAGTCGATTTGTGGCTGGAAGTTGCGTTGCTGGGCATCGTAGTACTGGATGCTGTAGTAGGTGCCCTGAGCTTCTCCGTAAAGGCGCACGGGCTCGGGCTGTCGGCAACTGGTGGCAAGCAGCAGAACGGTTGTTGAGGCTACTAAAAAGCGTCCGGCACTGAGGTGCCGAACGCTTCTGTTTTTATTAGGATGATTCATTATTTATTGACAATGAATTTGCGGGTGGCCTGCTCGCCGTTGAGGGCTTGGATTTGCAGGGTGTAGGAACCAGTGGCCAGGGTGCTCAGGTCGAGATGTGCGGCGTTGGCGTTGATGTCGCGGATGAGGACCTGTTGGCCGATGGCGTTGTAGACAACGACCTGCTTGATGCCCTCGGCGCTCTCAACATTGAGGTAGCGGCTGGCGGGGTTGGGGTAAAGGTTGACACTGAGGGCCTCGACATCGTCGATACCCACGGTGTAGGTGATGGTAATCCAGTTGTTGGCAGTGCACCCCTTGTTACTCTTGGTCTCGAGACGGATGTCGGTGTTGCGGTCGATGTTGGTCACCTCCACGGTCTTGCTGGTGCTGAAGGGGGAAGTGGCGTTGTCTTTGAACCATTTATAGGTGTTATGGTCGTCGGCATTGTCGACAGCCGTCAAGGTGGTGGAGTTGGCGGAGTCGGGGTTGAGGTGCCAGTTACCCTCGATAGTAACCTCTGGGGTGTAGTTGACGGTGAGTTTCAGACGGCCAATAGAGTCGCAACCTTCGGCATTTTTAATACTGTCGAGGACAACCTCTTTGGTGGTGCTGGAGGTGTATGTCTCGCCGGTGAAGGGCCAGTAGTAGCTGTCGCAGGCGCTCTCGTTATAGTCTTTATAGGATTTGTGTTTCACGGTCACGATGACACGACCGACGGAGTCGTAGCAGTAATCACCATAGCGGACATTGCGGACGAGGGTTGTGTCAACCGATTCGGTGAGGGTGCG
The DNA here is from genome assembly GCA_045222295.1 of Bacteroidales bacterium. Lineage (GTDB taxonomy): Bacteria > Bacteroidota > Bacteroidia > Bacteroidales > P3 > Colimorpha. The sequence goes on from JBGUXP010000008.1 coordinate 59,118, forward strand.
TTGGATGCCACTGAAATAGAAAGTGTATTTATCGCAAACGGTGGCGGTGTCAATGAAGTTACGGTTGCAGATTTCAACAGTGTCGATGGTGAGTTTCAAGGTGTGGTAGGTGCGGCAACGGGTGTTGAAGTGGGTGGAGTAGAGAGTGTCGCCAGTCATGTCGGTATCGTAGATACCGCTGGTGGTGAAGGTGGCACGGTCGTTGGGGGCACCGGCAATACCGGAACGGGAGGAGAAAGAGTATGTGTAACTCTCACAGGCTTTCCTGGTGACGGTGTCGTGGAGAGAGATGATGGTAAGCGCGAGGTATTTGTGATTGACGCAGTTGGCTACAGAGGTATCGGTGAAGGAGTAAACACCGGTGGCGTCGTATTCGCGGTTGCGGTTTGCAGCCCAAGTGTATTTGCCGCAGTTCTCGACGAAGGTGGTGTCGTGCTGGATACCGGAGAGGCTCGTGATGCGGATGGCCATCAGGCTGTCGCAGTTGGCAACGGAGGTCCTGCCCATACCATAGATGATACTGTCAGTGTCGTTGAAGGAATAGTCTCTCCCAAGCCAGTTAATGCGGCAGCCACCGGTGGTGTCGCGGACGACAACGGCGGTGGTGTCACGGTAATGGTGGGCAATGGTGAGGTGAACTCCATACACCTTGCAGTCGGTGGTAGCCGTGGCGGTGTCCAGATGGAAGAAGTCACCGCTGGCGGTCAGCGTGTCGCCGCGGAAGAAGAGGGTATCACAAGCGGCTTGGGTGGTCCAGGTGGTGTCGCCGACGTTCAGGGTAACCAGAATCTTTACGACGCTATCGCACTGGCCTGTCATGGGGATGGTGTCGAAAAATTCGCCGGCAGTTTCCCATTTCTTGTTGTTCCAAGAGGCAAAGCAATTGCCAGTGACTTCGCGTGCGTCGACGGTGTCGTAGTTAAGGGAGCGCACGGTGAGGTTGAGCACATAGGTGCTGTCGCCCTGCTGATAGAGGGCTACGGTGTCGTGATTATACGTTTGGCCGTTGACAGTCCACAGGAAGCTGTTGCAAACCAGGGTGTCGGTGGTGAACAACTGGCCGGCTTTGGCCTGGCCAAAAGCCATAGGCATGCATACAATAGCCAATAACAGACTCAATAATGCTTTTTTCATCTTGTTAGTTTGTATTTTATATTATTATTATTCCTTATTGTTTTATATAATCTTTTGTTATATAATCTTTTGTGTCAACTGAAGTGCAATCTTTGCCGTCAAGAACAACATGCAAAGATAACACTTTTTTCTGGAATGAACAGAAATTTGTTGAAAAAACTGCTTTTTTTAGGATTTTAACACCAGTTCGGCAATATTTTCCACATGTTGGGTATGGGGGAACATGTCGACGGGTTGGATGCGGTGGACCTCGTAGCGTTCGCTGAGCATATTGAGGTCGCGGGCTTGGGTGGCGGGGTTGCAGCTGACGTAGACAATCTTTCTTGGACCTGTGGCGAGGAGCTGTGCGATCACTTTCTCATGCATGCCGGCACGTGGGGGGTCGGTGACTACCACGTTGGGACGACCGTTGGTGGCGATAAATTCTTCAGTGAGCACCTGTGCCATGTCGCCGGCATAGAAGCGGGTGTTGTCGAAGCCGTTGAGGCGGGCATTGACTTTGGCATCGGCGATGGCTTCTTCAACATACTCGATACCTACCACTTGATGACATTTGTCGGCCAGGAAGAGGGCAATGGTACCGGTGCCGGTGTAGAGGTCGTAGAGGGTGTCGCTAGGCTGTAGTTCTGCCAGTTCGGCGACAAAACTATAGAGACGTTGTGCTTGGACCGAGTTGGTTTGATAGAACGACTTGGGATTGATGATGAATTTCAGTGCTTTGCTACCATTATACCCATCCATCAGTTCTTCAATATGGTCGCTGCCACGGTAGGTTACCACAGTCTGGTCGCTGTAAGAGTCGTTGAGTTTTGTGTTAACGATATATTGCAGTGAGGTGATTTGTGGGAATCGTTCGGCAAGCATGTCGAGTAGAGGGAAGAGCCGTTCCTTATCGTCTTGTGCCACGATGACGATGACCATCCAGTGGCTAGTGGAGGTGTTGCGGATGACGAGATTGCGCAGAAAACCAGTATGGTTGCGGATGTCATAATAGTCGAGGCTGTGGTTCTCCGCATAGTCGCGCACGCTGAGGCGTATTTCGTTGCTGGGGTCAGCCTGCAGGGCACAGTGCTCGATATTGAGTACCTTGTCAAAGAGTTGTGGGATATGGAAGCCGAGTGCCCCATGGTTTTCAAGGCCTTGCTGCATCTCTTCGGTCGTGCGCCAGCCTTTGGTGGAGAAGGTGAATTCCAGTTTGTTGCGATAGTAATAGATATTCTCGGAACCGCAGATGGGGCGCATGCCGGAGCAGTCGACGTTCCCTAGCCGCTCAAGGTTGTCTCGTACCTGGCGCTGCTTGGCTTTCAGTTGGGAATCATAGTTCAGGGTTTGCCACTTGCAGCCTCCGCAGACACCAAAATGGGGACAGCGAGGCTCCACACGCAGGTCAGAATAGCTGTGGAATTTCACTGCACGCCCCTCAGCATAACTCTTTTTTTTCTTGTAGAGCTGGATGTCGACAATGTCGCCCGGCACAACAAAAGGCACGAAGACTACAAGTCCATCAACTTTGGCGATGGCCATGCCTTCGGCGCCAGCATCACTAATAGTTATGTGCTCCAACAGCGGCAACTCTCTGTTTCTTCTTCCCATGGTATTTTTGTTTGATAATTAGGTGAAATAAAAAAAAGAAGTATCCTCAATACTTCTTTTTCTTTTGCAATGCTTTTCCCGTCTCCATATTTTTGGAGAACAAGATTTAGCGCTCGTCAGAAACGGTCAGTCTTTTTCTGCCTTTTCTGCGGCGGGCAGCCAGCACTTTTCTACCATTGGCGGTAGACATTCTCTTGCGGAAACCGTGCTTGTTGGCTCTTTTTCTCAGTGACGGTTGGAATGTTCTTTTCATTTTTCTATGATATTTTTGTTCTTTTTCGTTGAAATTGAGTTTGCAAAAGTACATAAAAAAATTGAATTGTTGATAAATTTTTCTTGTTGACAAATCTTTTTTGCTTCTAAATCCTTGTTTATTAGTGATAAAAGTATTGAAAATAAATTCTTTTTTTTCTGTTTGAAAAAATATTTGTACATTTGCAAATCCATTTTTCAATGTGAAAAGATGTTAAAATAGATATGGACAAGAAACAGTTTATCGATATGACAGCAACGCCCAGTCATTTCACCTCGCAGGATCGTGGATGGCTTAAGGCTATGTTGGCTAAGTACCCCTATTCTTCAGTGCTCAGTACCTTGACGTTGTTGGCCGATCATGCTTTTGGCTATGACACCCCCGAGGAGCGGCGTGCTGTCGCCCTCTCGGTCTGTCATTCCGAGGTTCTCGACGGCCTCCTTGCAGATGCCACTATCACCGCTGCCGCCGTGCCTCAAAATGACGATGCCTCCTTCGATATCCTGACGGAAATCAATACATTCCAGGAGGTCTCTTTTAAGACTGCACCCAAGAGTGTTATCCTATCCAATTTTCTCCAAGTCGACCCCTCGAAAGAAGAAAAAGGTGGGTTTGACGACACGAGGAAGAATGATTTTAATGACAAAAAAAGTTTAACGGCTGATGCTTCTTTAGGCACTGAGACTCTTGCTGTTATACTTGAGAAGCAAGGCCGTTATGACAAAGCATTGGCAATTTATAAGAATTTATTGGCGAATAATCCCGAAAAAAGTAGTATTTTTGCACCTCGAATTGAGAAATTGACATCACTAATAAATAGTAAATAAAATAAAAAAATATGCTGTATAACATCATCGTAATCCTGATTATCATCATCTGCGTGTTGCTCGCACTGGTTGTGCTTGTCCAGAACTCCAAAGGTGGTGGCCTTGCCGCCAACTTTTCCGCTCCCACCCAGGTCATGGGTGTGCGCCAGACTGCTGACTTCCTGGAGAAAGCTACTTGGTGGCTCGCCGGTCTTCTTGTAGCACTCAGTCTGATAGCCACTATCAGTATTCATCGTGGTCAGGCTACCGACCCCCTCCAGTCGGAGGCGAAGGTTGCTGATTATAGCCCCGTGCAGCAGCAGGCTCCTGCTGCTATGCCCGCCACTGCCCCGATGCCCGAGGCCGACCAACAGTAAGTTGTGGCTACCACGGGCTTCGATCCGGTTGTCCAAAAACTGATTTTATCCCACTTTCCACACAATCCGACGTGTGGTCAGTGGGATACTTGTGCTGCTATGGCACGCTTTTTGTATGATAGCGACCCCCGTTCTGCTTTTTTGTTGAAAGGTTATGCCGGTACTGGAAAGACTTCGCTGGTATCTGCCCTTATCCAGACATTGCCGACTTTGCGTGTCAGTTCCCTCTTGCTGGCGCCTACGGGTCGTGCCGCCAAGGTCATCTCTTCCTATGCGGAGCGTCCTGCTTATACCATTCATAAAAAGATTTACATGACTGTTACCGATTCCTCGGGAGCAGTGCATACTGTTAGGGCTGTTAATAAACACTCCTACACCCTTTTCATAGTCGACGAGGCGTCGATGATAGGCCTTGAACCCTCTTCTTCGCGACAGAGTCTTTTGGAGGACTTGATTGACTATGTTTATGATGGAAACCATTGTCGTCTGATGCTTATTGGCGACAGCGCCCAGCTGCCTCCTGTGGGGCAGAGCGAAAGTCCTGCCCTTGATGAACACTATCTTTCTGCCGCCTTTTCTCTCAATATTGTCTCTGCTGAGCTTACCGAGGTAGTGCGCCAGAAGCAACTCTCGGGAATCCTTGCTGGTGCTACCGCCTTGCGGACACAGATATCATCCCTTCTTGGAGGAGATGAAGCTGTCCTGCCTCTCTTCAATCCCAATGGCAGTGATGTTATACGCCTCTCGGGAGAGGAACTTATGGAAACTCTTTATCGTGAGTATGGCGACTTTTCTCTTGATCAGGTAGTGATTATCTGTCGTTCCAACAAACGGGCCAATCTCTTTAATCAGGGAGTTCGCAACAGCGTCCTTTTTCGCGAGGAGGAGGTCAATGCCGGTGACTATCTCATGGTGGTGAAAAACAACTACTACTGGCTTGAAGAGGAAAGTACCATCGGCTTCATTGCCAACGGCGACATTGTGGAGGTTCTCAGTGTTCGTAATGTGCAGGAGCTCTATGGCTTCCGTTTTGCCGATGCTACGGTGCGTTTTGTCGATTATCCTGATGAACCGTCACGCGACTGCAAGTTGCTCCTCTCTACGCTCTACTCCGAGTCGCCCTCGCTTACCGGAGAGGAGGCCAATACATTATATAATAATGTGATGGAAGACTATGTCGACTTGCCTCACAAGTCCGACCGTCTGCGCGAATTGCGTCAGAATCCCTATTATAATGCTTTACAGGTAAAGTTTGCTTATGCTTTGACCTGCCATAAAACACAAGGTGGTCAGTGGCGCACGGTCATTGTCGACCAAGGGTTTCTGCCTCCCGACATGAGCCTCGACCGAGAATACCTTCGGTGGCTGTATACCGCTTTCACGCGAGCCACCGACCGTGTCTATCTCTTGAATTTTGAATTCCGTTTCTTCGCTGGGAATTAGTCCTCTTTCTGCTGTGCCGAGATGACCGGATTTGCGTACATCTCCATGAAGATGCGTCGGCAATCGCCTTCTGGCAGGAGGTTCATGCGCTGTAGGAACTGGTTCTTTGTTTCGGCAGAATAATGATGACGATGTTGGCTGCTACCTGTCAGCATGTCGTAGGCTAGATAGTTAGTTGGCATCAGTTTATAGAGTTTTTGGATGCGACGGTCGAGGACGGCGGCAATGTGGTCGGCCAAATCTTTTTCCCCAACGGCTTTCTCTCCGTTGATTTCAGCAGTGGTGAGGGGTTTCCCAATGGAGAGGTGAATGTGTCCCTTGGGACCAATGATGCCGGTTGTTACGCTGTTGGTGTCCTCGCCTTCCACTTTTTGGTAGCCGCCATGGGCCTTGTGGTAAAGTTCGTTGGCCTTCATTTGGTCGCAGGGGTCCCATTCGTAGGAGACGGCTACGGGGATGATGTTGAGATCTGCAAGTGCCTGTTCGGCAGGTTTGGTGCTACCGAGAGTAAGCATCTTGATGATGGCAGGAGCTGTTGAGTCGATGCCGTCTTTGCTGCGACCGTTTTTTTGGGCTATCCACACCGACTGGCGCTGGTCAACGATGAGGTGGTGAATGTATTGCGAAAGGTGCTGGAGGCTGCGATAGAAGGCCATGGGGTTGCCTCCGCGTTCCATCTGCACTAGGTGGTTGCTTAGGAAAAGGTCGCGCATCAAAGGGGTCTCAAGCAAGTTGTTTCCGAAAACGATATAGGAGGTTTCGCGCTTTCGCTCGATGAGAATCATCTGCAGGAGGAAAGCGTCGAGGGTGATGTCGCGGTGGTTGGAGATGAAGAGACAAGGTTTGTCTCGACGCAGGTAGTCGAAGCCCGAATGAGTGAATCCCTGTGAGGTTGTGTTCACTACGCGGCGGATGGCGTCGAACATGAAGGTGGTTTGCAACTCTTTGACAGTTTTTACATTGCGCAATTTCTCCATGGATTGCTCCACGGGTACCTGTGGGTAGATGAAGCGCAGAATCTGGGGGATGAGTTCCCATTTGGAGATGCGGTCAATGGCACTTGGAAGCTCACAGTCGTAGTAGGGGCGTATGTCGTCGAAATTAATCTCGTCCATTAGAATACGTTGTCTATCAAATTATCGATTTCTGTTTTTGGGTCGGCTTCCTCGTAGAGGATGCGGTAGACGGCTTCGGCGATAGGCATCTCATCTACTCTGCCGGTCATCATACCCAACTCATGATAGTTTTTGGAGGAGTAGTAGCCCTCGGCGACCATGCCCATTTCGGCAAAAATCTCCTCTAGACGCTGTCCTTTGGCGATAGCCTCACCTAGACGACGGTTGCGGCTGTGACGTGACCAGCAGGTGACCATCAAATCGCCCAGATAGCAGTTTTCTGTGACATTTGTTGTGGCAACGTTGAAGAGACTGGTAAGTTTACAAAGTTCGCGTACTGCGGCACTGACCATCACGGCGTTGAGATTGTCGCCGTAATTCAGCCCTTGACAAATACCGGCACAGATGGCGTAGATGTTTTTCAGAAGTCCCACGCGTTCTAGAAACCAGATATCGGAAGAATGGGTGGTATGGAGGTAGCTGCAACGCATCATCTGTTCAACCTCGATGGCCAACGTAGGGCTATAGGATGCCATGGTGAGGAAGGTGGGCATGCTACGGCTGGCCTCTTCGGCATGGGTGGGGCCGGAGATGACGCAGATATTGTTTCGCTTGATTTTTAGCATGTTCTCCAAGTATACCGACACCGATACACGTTTGTCTGGAATGACTCCTTTGATGGCGGAGACGAACTTTTTGCCCTTGTAGGCTGCCTTGGGCAATTGGTCAAGAACGTTGGCAATGTGGGCCGAGGGGATGACGAGGAAGAGGTATTCACTCTCGGCAACGACTTTGGAAAGGTCGCCACTGATGTTTAAGCGTGAGGTGTCGAATTGCACTGAGGGCAGATACTTCGGGTTGTGCCCGTCGTGTATTAGTCCTTCGCGAACATCGTTGCTTCTTACCCACCAATTGATCTTTCGATCCTCCTGTTCGAGCAATATTTTAACAATTGCAGTGGCCCATGTGCCACTTCCAATTACTCCAATCATTTCTATATTATGTTGTTTCCCAATAGCTTATTGCTATGATTTGCTTTGGTTTTAAAGTGCAAAGATACGACTTATTTTTAATATTTTATAACATTTATATGTTAAAATCCTTTAACGAATGGCAGCTTGCCCGCAATTCCGTTTTGAACAAAAATAGCTTCATTTGTGCTCTTTTGTAATAGACTGATATAAAGTATTATCTCCTTACCAACTCCTACTCATGTCTTACCCAACTCCTACCATGGTAGGAGTTGATAGGTAGTTGGTAGGGATTCGATAGAGTAATTTAAGTAGGAGGGTGCAAAAAAGACGGCTCGAAATCTTCGAGCCGTCTAAAATAATTCTGGTGTGCAAACTATTTGAGAAGTTTGCTGCCAGCTTTGAATTTAGCCACTTTCTTGGCGGGCACTTTGACAGCCTTGCCGGTGCGGGGGTTCTTGGCGGTGCGAGCTTTACGCTTCACCACGCTGAAGGTACCGAAACCGATGAGGGTCACTTTTTCGCCTTTTTTCAGCTGTTCCTGGATGCTGTCGAAGCAAGCAGTCATAGCCTGTTTGGCGGCCACTTTGGTCATGCCGGTCTTGGCGGCCATTGCGTTAACAAGTTCAGTTTTGTTCATAATGATAATGTTTAAAGGGTTTGTAATTCTTTGTTTCTCTTTTCGCTGCAAATGTAAGATTTTTTTTTTATCTACACCAAATTTTTTTTATGTTTTTTTTGGAAAATTTTCCTCTGTTTTTCTATTATGTTAATTTCCAATTATTTAGTTTGTTTCCTCGGAGAAAATCTTCGACAGAATTTTTTCGTTTCCCACTCATTTGAAGCGATAAAATTCTAATAAAACCGTCTGTTACACCGATTTTTAGAACCTTTTTTTCGTCGCAAATCAGCATTTTGGGAGCTCCAGATGGGTCTATAATAGCCTCAGCGTCGAAGATCTTAAACAGCACTTCTTCCCCCTGAGGATTGACCATGGAAAGGAGTGCCGCAGGGTAGGGGGAAAGGCCTCGGATGAAGTTCACAGTCTGTTGTGCTGACTGGTTGAAGTTGATGAAACAGTCTTCCTTGAAAATCTTGGGTGCCGCCGTGGGGGTGCCTTCTTGGGGATGTGGTAGGAGGGTGGCGGCATCCATGCCGTCGAGGGTTTCCACTACGAGGGTGCGTCCCATGGTGGCGAGACGGTCGTGCAGTGTGCCGGCGTTGTCGTCGGGGGTGATGGGTGTTTCGGCTTGAAGGAGAATCTGTCCTTCGTCAATCTGGTGGTTGAGGAGGAAGGTTGTGACACCGGTCACGGTATCTCCGTTCATGATGGCGTGGTTGATTGGTGCTGCACCGCGGTAGCGGGGCAGCAGCGAAGCGTGAAGGTTGAAGGTGCCGTGGGGTGGCATGTTCCACACCGCTTCAGGGAGCATCCTGAAGGCTACGACGACAAATATATCGGCTTCGAAGGCCTGTAATGCCTCGAGGAAATGCTCGTCGCGCAGTTTTTCGGGTTGCAGCAGTGGCAAATCGTGGTCGAGGGCGTACTGCTTCACGGGGCTGAAGACCACCTTTTGTCCGCGGCCGGCCTGACGGTCGGGCACGGTGACGACGGCTGCCACCTCATGGCAGCTCTGCATGATGGCGTCAAGGCTCTCGACGGCGAAGTCGGGGGTGCCGAAATAAACAATTCTCATTGTAAAAAATAGTTAGAAGGATAGATCAGGGAGAAGGGATTCTCTATAGGCAATCATTTTCAGCGCGGTGATGGCACCTTCCACCCCTTTGTTGCCGTGCTTGCCGCCGGCGCGGTCAAGCGCCTGTTGCATGGTATTGGTGGTGAGGACGCTGAAGATGACGGGGCGTTCGTGTTTAAGGGCTACATTGGTGATTCCTTGCGATACGGCTTGGCAGATGAACTCGAAATGGCGTGTCTCTCCCTGGATGACGCAACCGATACAGATGACGGCGTTCAGGTTTTGAAAGTGGAGCATAATATCGGCGGCTGAGGAGAGCTCGAAGGTGCCAGGGACGCGGCGTATCCAGAGGTTTTCTTTTTTGACACCATGTTCCAGTAAGGTATCAACGGCTCCTTTGAGGAGGGCGTCGGTCACCTCGGGATTCCATTCGGCGGCGATAACACCAATACGGAAGTCTTTTCCGTTGGGTACTGTTTGGGGATTATAGTCTGAGAGGTTGGTCTTTTTCATTAATTAAATATGATTAGAAGTCTTTTATGCTGTAGGTAGTAGTGGCCGTAGGAGCATTCTTCTTCTTTTTCTTGGACTCTTTGATGATGCTGTTGTCGGCCTTGTATTCAAGCTGCTGGCCCTTACGGGGTTGATGGATGCCGAAGTAGGTCTTGTCGAGATGGAGTCGGCGTGTGCGCAGCGAGAAGGTGTTGAAGTCCAGTATCCATTCGGGGTCGAAGGGCTGGTAGAGGAAGCGGCATTCGAAATGTAGGTGGGGTCCGGTGGAGCGACCTGTGCTGCCACCGAGGCCTATGATGTCGCCGGCGGCGACGGGTTGGTTGGGTTGGACGTTGATTTTCGACAGGTGTCCATATAGGGTCTCCAGTCCGTTGGGATGGCGTATGACGACACAGTTGCCGTAGCCGCCCATCCGTGTGGCTACTCTCACCACGCCGCTGAAGGCACTGCGCACAGGTTCACCAGTGACAAGTCGAATGTCCACGCCGTGGTGACCACGTTGCCACCGCCAGCCGTAGTTCGAGGTTTTGATGTTTCTCACGGGGAAGCAGAACTCCGAGGTGTCGTTTACCAGTTTGAGGTTGATTTCGTCAGGCAACTGGTCTAGTTGTGTGCGCCCTAATGGATTTACGCGGTGATGGGGAAAAGCATCGTACCATAATGGTACGAGGGCTGCTGCAGAGGCGTCGGTAAGGTCGTCGGATTTGGTTTTGGCGGCCTCACGGATGGCCTTTACAGTTTCCTTGCTCTCTGCTTTCTGTTGTTTGGACTGCTGTGAAGTGGTATGCTGTTTCACTGCAGAGAGGCCCTGGGGAACTTTCCGCCCAGCTTCGATGCGGGCGTTAATAAGAGAGTCGTAGTATGACGCTTGGGCCGAGAGAGGTGTGTGGAGAGAGGAAAGAAGGAGTATCAGAAGAATAAGTGTTCGCCGCAAGCGGGCTACGGGGTATCCCAGCTGCTCTCGGTATTTTGCCACTGTACGTCGTGCGAGGGGATAGCCCTGTTCGTTGAGTAGATGCGCTAGGGCATCGTCCGAGAGAGGTGCCTGCTTGTCCTCATGATTGATGGCGTCAGCCAGTCGTTGTTTGATGGCCTCAACAGAGACTTCTTCACCGTCGGCATTGGCCATTCCTTGAGAGAAGCATTCCTTCAGTGGAATGGTGCCGAAGTTGGTCTGCAGGTATTTGCTGTTGGCCATGCGTGAGATGGTGGAGATGTCGAGGTCTGTGGCGTCAGCTACCTCGCGTTGCCGCAGGGGCTGTTTTTGATCCGGGTCACCGGTGAGGAGGTAGCGGCGTTGGTGCTTGATGATGCAGCGCATCACTCGCACGATGGTATCGTGGCGCTGTTGCAGCAGGTCAATGAATCCTTGTGCGTCGGCTTGTTTGGAACGCAGAAACTGAACGGTCTCACGGTCGCCTTTCTGTTTCTCGTATTCGGCCAATAGGTCGGTGTAGTAGGTGTTGAGCGAGAGGCGCGGCAGGTTGCCGTCGTTGAGATAGAAGTGCAGCTCGCCGTCATGCTGCTGCAGCACGATGTCGGGGGTGAAGCTGTTGGCTGCCGAATCGCTGTCGGCGTCCGAACTGCCGGGCTTGGGGTCGAGGTGGCGGATGACGTCGGCGGCTCCCTCCAAGACCTCTTCGTCAATGGACAGGGCGTTGCAGATGCGCTCGTAGCGATGGTTGGCGAAGTCGTCGAAGTGGTCGCGGACAATGGCCAAGGCTAGTTTCTCCGCCTGTTCGGAGTATTCGGAATATTCTGAGTGTTCCAATAGCATCCGCTCCAGTTGTAGTTGTAGGCATTCCTGCAGGTTGCGGGCGCCGATGCCTGCAGGGTCTAGGCTTTGGATGATGTGCAGCACTTCCAACACTTCCTCGCGTGTGGGTTCGATGCCCTGTCGGAAAGCCATGTCGTTGGTCACCAGGTCGAGGTCGCGGCTTAGATAGCCGGCATCGTCCAGGGTACCAATGAGCTCGGTGGCTATGAGCTGCTGTCGCTCTGTGAGGCGACGGGTGATAAGCTGCGAAGTCAGCCGGTCGGAGAACGAGGGGGTGTCGGAGATGACGAACTCGCGTCGTTGCACGTTGGGGTCGCTTTCCAGTTGTTCGCGGTAGTCATAGTCGAAGTCCTCCTCGTCGCTGTCCCAGTCCGACTGGTCGTTGTTGCCTGCCAGGCTGTCGATGTCCTCAACGGTCTCGGGGGGTTCGGCCTCGAGCAGGGGGTTCTTTTCAATCTCCTCCTTGATGGCCTTTTCCAAATCAGTGACAGGCAACTGCAGCAGCCGCATCAGTTGTATCTGTTGCGGTGAGAATTTCTGCTGCAGTTGCTGTCGCTGGATTTGTTTCATTTATCTTACGATTATCTTACGATATCCATTTCTTCGATGAGGTTCTTGGCGCCGGCAAAGATGTCGATGACCCAGAGCATGTAGCGACTGTCGAGGCAGATGCAGCGCTGGAGATTCTCTTCGAAATCGATGTCGCCACTCATGGCTTCGCTGTTGCCGTCGAAGGCGAGGCCGATGAGTTGGCCCTTGCCGTTGATGACGGGGGAGCCGGAGTTGCCGCCGGTGATGTCGTTGTTGGTGATGAAGCAGGTGGGCATCTCACCGTTCTTGTTGGCGTAGGGGCCAAACTCCTTCTTGTTGTAGAGCTCTTTGAGACGTGCAGGGACGTTGAACTCACTGTTCTCGGGGTCTTCTTTTTCGATGATGCCCTTCATGGTGGTGTAGTAGTGGTAGGAGACGCCATCCTTGGGGTCGTAGCTCATGACGTTGCCGTAGGTGAGGCGGATGGTGGAGTTGGCGTCGGGGGACATGAGTTTTTTGCCGTCGTTGATTTGGAGGATGCCGTCGGTGAAGTCGCGGATGCCGCGTTCAAGGTTGTCTTGCACTTCTTGCGGCACCTTGTCGCCGAGGGCGATATAGGCGTCATAGATGTTGTTGCCGATTTGTGCCAAGGGGTCTTTGTCGAGGGCCTTCACGCTGGGTTTCTGCATGAATTTGGCCAGGTTTTCGGCGTTGGCAAAGATGGATTTTTTGAAGAGGCTTTCGACATATTCGTCGAAGTTGCCTTTGTATTTCTTGTTGGCGTCGAGGAGGAACTGGGGGCAGTAGTCGGCGTTCATGTGGTCGACAACATACTTGAAAAGTGCGGCCACGAGGCGTTTCTCAACGTTCATGTCGTAGTCTTTGTAGAAGTTGTCGATGTAGTTCTGGAGGAAACTGAGGTCGGCCTTGGGGTCGTTCTCGAGCACTTTCTTGAAGGTATTGGAGACTCGGAGTGCGAAAAGAGGGCTTTCGGGGCCGCTCAACAGGCCTTCGCGGAGGTAGAGCTGGGCCTCTTCGACGGTGGAGCGGGCGGCATAGCCTTTCTGGATGAGGTCGAGAGCGCGGGCGTATTTGGGGTTGGTCTGACGGCGTGCCCAGTCCAGATACTCTTTTTCGACCTCTTTCTTCACACCCATGGTGTTGAGGACCTTGAGGGCCTTGTTCTGCTCGTTGCTGTATTTCCAGTAGTTGGAGCAGGAGGCGTACTTGGAGGCGTACTTGATGCGGGTGGCTTGGCTGGCGGCCATTTCTTCGCGCAGGATGTTGATTTTCACGGAGCGGATCTCATAGACCAGTTTGTTGGTGATATTCATGGTCTCCTCGAGGCCGTAGCTGGTGAGGAAGTGGTCGGTGGTGCCGGGGAATCCCATAACCATGGCGAAGTCACCGTCGTTGATTTCGCCGGCATTGACGGGCAGGTGATGTTTAGGGCTCAGAGGCACGTTGTCCTTGCTGTAGTCGGCGGGGCTGCCGTCGGGAGCGGTGTAGATGCGGAACATCGAGAAGTCGCATGTGTGGCGAGGCCAGCTCCAGTTGTCGGTATCTCCACCGAACTTGCCCATCGACGAAGGAGGGGCACCGACGAGGCGGACGTCCTTGTAGATGATGTGGACGAAGAGGAAGAACTGGTTGCCGTTGAACATGGGTTTCACCTGGGCGTTGTACTGGGTGCCCTTGACGGCATCGTCGGCAATTTGTTTGGAGACTTTTTCGATGGCGGTGGCGCGGTCGCTCTCGCTCATTTCGTCGGTGAGGGCTTTTTTCACCTGGTCGGTGACATCCTCCATGCGCACGAGGATGGAGGCGGTGAGGCCGGGGTTGGGGAGCTCTTGGTCCATGCTGTAGGCCCAGAAGCCGTCGCGGAGGTAGTCGTGCTCAACGGTCGAGTGCTCCTGCAGCTTGCCATAGCCGCAGTGGTGGTTGGTGCTCACCAAACCTTTGCTCGAGATAATCTCGCCAGTGCAGAAGTGCCAGAAAGGAGTGCCGGCATTGCCGAGTCCGACGATGGCGTCTTTGAGGCAGCTTTGGTTGATGTTATAGATGTCTTCGGGCGTGAGCTTGAAACCGGCTTTCTGCATGTCCTGATAGTTTTTGCCAATCAGCGAGAGGAGCCACATGCCCTCGTCGGCGCGCACAGCGCCAGGAATCGCCAGGGAGAGTGCCAGAGCGATTACTAAAGTACGAATTTTCATAGTTTTAAACGTTTTTATATTAAAATTTTAATAATTATTTGAGATGCAAAAATACATAAAATTCCCGAATTAGACATAGTTGTATGAAAATATTTCCACCCCGAGCCCCTTTGGGGAGCACCCCAACGGGGTGCCAGAACTTAGCCGGGGGCAACGCCCCGGTATATATGCCATACAAACTGTACGGAATCAAACGGGCCTGGGTATCGGGGACTTTGGGGACACCCTCAACAGGAGTAGTGTATGTTGCCTCTACTGCTGTTGCCCTGAACAGAGGGGTGGATGGAAAGTGGAAAGGGATCTGTGTCAACGGTACCTTGATGGAGCCTCCTTGCCCTGGGATTTGAAGGCTTTGGCCATGGAGGCCTGCGAGGAGAAGCCGCACCGTTCTGCGATATCGGCCAGACGTTCATCGGGATACAGGTGGATGAGCCCGATGGCATACCGCACGCGATGCTGACAAATCATGTCGTAGAAAGACTGGTACCCATTGCGATGGATGACCTCGGTAAGGTATTTTGCGTTGGTTCCCAGGCGCACCATGAGGGTGTCGACGGTGATATGTGGCTCGGTGAAGATTTTCTCTTTGGTAAGCAGTTGTTCGAGACCGTTTGTCAGTTCGTCGTATCGTATGTCGGGCAGAAGGTTGCTGTCGCCTGATTCTTCTTCCTCTGTCGGAGTGTCTATCATCTTTCTCCACGGGTTGAGGGTGAGGATGCAGAACCAGATGCTGGCTCCGGTGAAGAGGACATCCCGGATGAATTTTACCCAAGGGTTGTCGGCGTAGAAATTGATGGCCAGAAGGATGATGATAAGGGTGGGAACCCATTTGATAAGGTTTGCGAAGCGCACGGGGAAGTCGTCGCTGTCGGCGTAGCGTTCCTCGTTGGCACGCCGCACAGCGCGCTCGATCCTTAAGGCCATCCGGATATTGCACCACAGATAGAAGAGGAAAGTGACGCTCGCGGTACCAATGGCCCAACTGCGCCAACCTTCGGGCATGTGGACGAGCCCGACAGCTTGAAGGAATAAAGGGACTAGCACCACCACTACCGGGAGGAATATCCAGTGCCGGCGGTAATCATCTTTTCTCTCGGGGAAGAAATAGCATTCGCACATGATGAGCATCTGGATAGAGAAAAAGAGGAGCGAGAAGGCATTGACATAGAGCAGCGCGTCGGGGTCGCCAATCTGCACAAGATAGGGAACCTCGAAAATTTGCAACAGGTAGATGACCCCACGGACCGCTGTGCAGGGAACAGCTGGCGGAAATGCTCCCGGTAGGCTTTGGGACGGTAGAACCACTTCAATATCCCTCCGTAGAGGTGCGCGATGATGAACGTCAGATTGACGCTAAAGAGTAATATATATGTCGTGTTCGGCATAAACCTTGTTGTGTCGTGTTAGCGTATCAGGGTGACAGTACCAATATCAGACCAGCGGTCGCCGTAGATGTCCTCCACAAACCAGTAGTACACATAGACCCCCTGCGGCAACGGCTCCCCATTGCGTGTCCCGTCCCAGGGAGTGTTGATATCCGTCGTCGACCACACCTCCAGCCCCCAGCGGTTGTAAATAGTCAACTCAAAGCTGGCCACCTGGCACGAAGTGGTGGCCTGGAACAAATTGTTGCTTTTAAGCGAGGGAGTGAAGATATTGGGAAACCATACGGAACGTATCTTCGTGGCGAAACCTACCGTCGTGTCTGCGCAACAACCCATCGCAGTGCAGCACCTCATCGTCACCGTCATCGTGTCCGGCAGCGGATGCCGGAACTGTCGGCGGGCACGTGCCCCCGTCAGGCGATACCCGTCATCAAAGTCCCACGTTGTGTGGTGGCGACCCTCCGAGCAATCCATCAGCGTCAGGACCGGATGGTCAAAATCAATAAACGGCCGGTTGCTCTCCACACACAGCGTCGGCTTCTCCGCCACACTCACCGTCACCGACGCAATGACATTGCCCGCCCCGTCAAGAAGTTGGTAGGTCGTCGTCGTCCGTGGATGAACCACAATCGGGTTCTCGCCCTGCAAACCCGCCAACTCCGCATCCTCCGGCGTCGAACCCCATTGGTAACTCTGGTACCCCTCGGCCGTCAGCGTCACCTCCTCCCCCGGACAAACACCGCCCGCACTGGCTCTGAGGTTCGCCTCTCCATACGTCAACTCCACCACTATTATCGAGTCGCACCCCTCGGCAGCAGCCACCACATACCTGTACTCTCCCGCAAGAGTCAACGTGTCCCCACGGAAAAAAAGAGTGTCGCCATAAACCAGACGGTACTCCTCCCGCCTCTCCTTCAACGGCACAACAGTCAACCTCAACTGGCGGTAATGGACAACCGTGTCGCCCACCACCGTCGAATCCCACACCGTAACAACACCCGGAGTCCCCGTCCGCTCCTCCCCAACGCTAAAGCCATTGCCCGAATAAGCCTCCCCCTGGCAGACACTGTCAAAGATATCTGTGGTGTCGCGGAGGATTTGTGGTTCGGGTACAGAATCTATTGTAATTTCGCACCCCAGAGGGAATGCATAGCTCTCACGTGTGTTGTAACTGTATCCAAAAGCATAAGCCCAGAAAGGACCTAGATTGTTTTGTATCCGGTGGAATCCTTGGTTTGCACTAGTGTATGGTACTTGTACGGTATGGTAACGGTAGTTGCCTACAGCGGTCACTGTTCCCTGTGCTCCGATAGGATTCCCGTCGACAATCAGCCCTGAATCGTAGTCTTCGTGGCATACAATGTTTACGTAATGGTTGTTATTTCCAATACGATCAGTATAGTCACAGCAAAAGCGGACATCACAAATGGTACGTTCGAGCGGAAGAATGGTCACGGACGAGGGGTCCCCCAAATTGCTGGCGTAGTCGCAACTTCCCATGTAAAGAATTACCTGTATGGGATTGGAGGCTGTAAGATGCCAGACTTCACCATATGACATTGCTCCTTGCCATGTGGCTCCCGATTGCAATGGGCCAATGTTTGAAGCCCCTTCGCGTTGGATAATCGTGTTGTTTTCCGCTGCGGTGATTCTTACGTGGTTGAAAGGACTTTGTGAAGGAATACTACCAAAGATAAACTCTTTGCCCCACGCATTTACCGGTAAAGCTTGTTCGTAACAATGGTCTCGTGCATCCGCATTCTGAGGAACGGCGTTGTTCCAGGCTCCCTGGAACAGGGCAAAAGGTTTGTTGTTGGAGGTTACTTCCATACCGCTGAAACTACCGTTGCTTACGGCTAACAGCATATAAGCCTGACCCTGGTTGAGGGTGATTGTCAGAGTTGTGCCAGCCGTAATGGAACTTCCTTGCACGTCGCATGGAACCGTCATGGTGAGTATTGTGCTGTCTTGGGTGGCAACAAAACCCACCTCGCCCCCATGACTATCGGTCGAGGGATAATCCTGCACGATGTATCTTGTTCCTAAGGCCTCTGTGGGTATTATCATGGCCATATCCAGAGTGCTTACCATCCAGTTGCGTGCATGGAGCCAGATATCGGCAGAACTGGTTATGTGATACCCTCCGTCAAATACGGTGGCTATTTGCTGTTGATTGTCCCCGTAAGATCGTATGGCGCGGAAATCGGGAGCGTTTAAGGTGAAAGAGTCATTACCCGACTGATTATTGTAAACGTTTACTGTGGCAGATTCAGTACTGGAAAAATAGAGACGTCGGTTTTGTTGGTATGTGCCACCGATGTTGTGATTATAGAGGAACATCATCCAGAAATCTCGCCCCTTAGTGGTATGCTCTGGACATCTGGCAATCTCGTCGGTGCCTTTGAAGGTCCGTCCCAAAAGATAGGCGTAACTTGCATAACTACCTAATCCATAATAGTCGGCCACGATGGGTCCAAGAGAACTTTCCAGAAGATGGGTAGATGCGGAAACTGTAATTCGTGCGTAACTATAGGTGTTGTCAATTTGAGTGAATTGGCTACTGATGTTATTCCCGTCTAGTGTGATACTTGCGACATCCGTGTTGCGCGCTATAATGTTGACGTAATGGGAAGAAATGTCAGAGGATCCTAGGGCGTTAAATCGAATATGTTTCAGTCCTTGGTCAGCAGGCGGAATTATTACGGATGAAGGGTCTCCTGGATTCCCTCCAGCGGAATTGCTCTGTAGATAGCGACCAACGCAGACCTTCTTTGTACTCGTGTAATGTCTTGCAGCATTACTGATAACCTCCTCGTAGGTCTCTCCCCTTTGGAGGGTACAAAGGAGAGTGTCATTGCTAAACACCTGGCAATTGTCTTCTGATGCGGTGATTCTCACCTGATCTCCATTTCGACCATAAGTAGACACAATAACGTGGTCGGTGCCCCAATAGTCGACAGGAACGGCTTGTTCATATAAAAGATCCGTCCCTAAAGCATTTATGGGAACAGAAGCAGCACGGCTGCCTTGGAATGCGGCGAATGGTTTTCCGTTGGACGTAACCTCCATGCCGGAAAAGGAACTCGATGAAGCAGCAATTAGTTGATAACTTTCCCCCTGCATAAGGTTGATTGTTAGTGTTTGTCCTGCGCTAGCGGAGTTGTTCAATAAATTACAGGGAAGCACCATTGTAAGCGTGGTATTATCCTGGGTGGCGACAAAACCGACTTCGGCATTTGAAATAGAGGTATTATTATTGCCGCCCATGTAGTCTTGCATTATGTAGTGAGTTCCTAGCGCATGGGTGGGGAAAACCAAAGCGATATCGTTGCACATTGATTTATAGCTCTTCGCATAGAGTGAGATGGATGCAGTGGAGATGACGTGTAAACCCAATTGTTTGGTTTGTGGGTTGTTGGATAGGTTGGTTGTCGACGATGACAAGGGTATGTTGATTTGGACAGATTGATGGGCAGATAAGGTGGTAGTGGTGCTCCAACCTGTAGATGGGTTGCTTACGGTAATATTCGCATTGGTATCGCCAACGGCAGTTAGGGTGGTCTGATATGGGGATTGGTCGCCGCGATTGTCAAGGAACATTACCCAAAAATCGCGTCCCTCTGTGGTGTGGGTGGGATTACCAGCGGGTTGTTGGGCCACTGCCGTCACCATAAAGGTATACAGCAAAGTGGAAAAAGCAAGTAGTCTTTTCAAGTTACTTGTATTCATATAGTTGTGTAGTGTTGGTGTGTTTTAATCCATTGCAAAAATACAAAGAAAAAAGCAATTGCTCAAAAAAAAATTGGATATATCTTCTCTGTACTTGCTCTGTACCTTCTCTGTAGATGGTCTGTATCCAATACAGAGGAAGTACAGAGAAGGTACATCGGAAATAGGGGGAGGAGCCGACGTGGTTTCGGGGTTGTGTCGCAACAAGGTGCCGGTGGATGGGGGATGAAAAGTTTTCAACAAGGGGGACGAGATGTGAAATGGGTGTGGGATAGGGAAGCGGGTTGATTTTTTCTGTACGTAGATGGCATGTAATCATGTTTTTGTAATTTTTTGTCATCTGTTGTGAAACTTTTTTTTCGTTTTTGCGTTTAAGGTTATGAACAACAAAAATTGGTTAAAAAAAACAAAAAAAGGTTTTTTTAGGCAGAAATTGGAAATTTCTTCGTAATTTTACAACCTGAAAAATAGTAGGTAAAAATGGCCTTAATACTTGGAAAAGAATACTGTAAGGTGGACTCGAACGGTCGCTTCAAGTTCCCAATTGCGCTGAAGAGGCAGTTGGAGACGGAGGACGGTCGTTTTGTGATCCGTCAGAGTGATTTTGCCGAGTGTTTGGAGCTGTGGACATACGCCAGTTTCAGGGAAGAAGTGGAGAAACTCCAAGAGATGCTGAATCCTTATCGCCGCGAGGACCGCGAGGTGCTGCGTAAGCTGACCGAGGGCAATATCGTTGAACTTGACACCAACGATCGACTCTTGGTGCCTGCGGAGCAGAAGCATGTGATCGCCAAGGCGAAGGAGATAGTGCTGCAATCGACCGGCAAGTTCATTGAGCTCTGGGACCGAGAGGCCTACGACAAGATGAATAATTCCCGTGGCGACTTTGCTGAGAAGGTGGAGACGCTGCTGGGTATAAGCCGCGCCGATTACCATGCAGAACAGTGAATACCATATCCCCGTGATGCTCAATGAGGCCCTTGAGGGTCTTTCCCTGCGGTCCGATGGCACGTATGTGGACGTGACTTTCGGCGGCGGTGGCCATTCTCGTGCCATCTTGGAAAGGTTGGGCGAAGGTGGGCGGCTGTATGCCTTTGACCAGGACGAGGATGCTGCGCGTCGAGTGGAAAGTGGGGAGTGGAGTACGGAGAGTGATGCGCAATTCACGTTTATTAACGAAAATTTCAAGTATTTGAAGAACTTCCTGCGGCTTCACGGTGTACGCAAGGTGGATGGCATACTGGCCGATTTGGGGGTGAGCAGCCATCAGTTTGACGAGGGAGAGAGGGGGTTCTCCACCCGTTTCGACGGACCTCTCGACCTGCGCATGGATCGCCGTGGTGACGTGACGGCCGCCGACCTGGTGAACACCCTCGACGAGGAGTCGCTAGGACGTCTGCTCAAACTCTATGGCGAGCTTCCGAATGCCCGCCAGATGGCGAAAGCCATTGTGAGGACCCGGGCAGACAAAGCCATCGTCACCACTTCGGATTTGAAGGGTGCCGTCAGCCGCCATTTGCCGCGTGGCATGGAGAACAAATACCTGGCAATGCTTTTCCAGGCGTTGCGCATAGAGGTCAACGGTGAACTTGAGGCGTTGAAGGAGATGCTGCAGCAGTCCTGCGAGGTGCTGGCCGACGGTGGCCGACTGGTGGTCATCAGCTATCATTCGCTGGAAGACCGCCTGGTGAAAAACTTCATGAAGAGTGGCAACTTCGAGGGCAAGATTGAGAAGGACTTCTATGGCAACGTCTTGTCACCCATAAGGATGGTGAGCCGTGGAGCCATACAGGCCGGAGAGGCCGAATTGGCGCAGAATAACAGGGCCCGCAGCGCCAAGTTGAGGGTGGGGGAGAAGGTTTAAAGTTTAAAGAATACATTATATATATTATGGGAAACAGGTTTAGGGAAAAGGTGACGGAAGAAGGACTGGAAAACGAGGTGAAAGAGGAAGTCGCACAACAGCAGACGGCGCAGGCAGAGGGGAATGAGGCGGCTAGTGAAGTGGAAGAAGAGGTGGAGGAGCAGCCGCGGAATGGCAAGTCGGACAAGATGGCGAAGGGAGTGGCCAAGGTGCTGGGAGGCGATATCTTGGGCGATAAGTTTGTGCTGAACCAAATAAAGTTGATGCTGCTGTGCCTGTTCTTCCTGCTTTTGCTGGTGGCCAACCGCTATGAGGTGGAGAGCCTGAGCCGGGAGAAGATGGCTTCGCTGGAGAGAATCAACGACCTCCGCGAGCATAGAATTCAGATGCAGAAGCAATACCAAAAGAGTGTAAAGATATCCCAGATAGCAGAAGAACTGAGTGAGAGTGGAGTGGGTATTACCAGTGGCCCTCCGTATGAAATAGGGTCGTGAAGTCAAAGAGACAAAAGGTAAAGAGTCATAAAGACATAGAGTTATAAAGTTGAAAAGGGAAGAAAATAAGAAGGACACTAGAACGATGAAGGGAATGACAGCCTTCTACCTGCTGCTTACTTTGGTAGGTGGTATCGCTATCATTGTCAGTATCATCAATATACAGTGGGTCCATGGCGACGAGTGGCGCTCGCGAGGTATAAAGCGTGAGGCGGGACTGCGCACGGACCCTGCGCGAAGGGGCAACATTTATTCGAGCGACGGCAAGATTCTGGCGACGACGGTGACGGAGTGCGACCTTTATCTGGATCTCGACAAGTCGTTGGAGTACAACGACCATGGCGATGTGGTATATGACAAAGAGCACAATCCCAAGCAGAAGTGTCCGATAGTGGATAGCAATTTCAATAAATATATCGACACTGTATGTCTGATGCTCAGTGAGGTAATCCCCTCACACAATGCGCAGTATTACCGAGACCGTATCAAGACAGAACGTCTAAAGGCAAAACCGCGGCGCTGTTTTCTGGTGGAGAGAAGGATTCCCTATTCTACATGGCAATCAATCAGTTGTCTTCCTGGCTGGAAGGCAGGTGTGGTGAAACAGGTGGACGGTCGCAGTGTGATACGTCAAGTGAGGGCGCATATTTACGGCAATATGGCGGGCAATACTATCGGCTTTGACAATGCCTTGAACCAGGGTACCTATACGGGTCTGGAAGGAGCCTATGACTCCATCCTACGAGGACAGGACGGCATTTTCAACTGCCGCCGTTTGACGAAGGGTATCTGGCTTCCCGATGAGCCGAGGGAACGCAGGGAAGTGCCTCAGAGGACGGACAACGATCAGGTAGATACCATAGTGGTGCAGAACAAGGTGGACGGACTGAGCATCATCTCGACCATTGATACGCGCTATCAAGATATCGCAGAGAATTCTCTAAAGAAAGCTTTGCGCCAGTATGGAGGAACTTCTGGCTGTGCTGTGCTGATGGAGATGGAGACAGGCTATGTGCTGGCGTGTGCGAACCTGGCGATAGACACGATGCTCCACGACTATGTGGAGATGCGCGACCGTAACGTTGCCGTGAGCGATGTCTATGAACCGGGCTCTACCTTTAAGACCATTATCCTTACAGCTATGCTCAATGATCCCGCAATACGAATCGATACGGCGATGAAGGTAAAGGCTTACTATAAGGATTTCGGAGGTAAGTATGGCGTGATCAAAGATTCCCACCACAAGAAGGACTCTCTGAGCGTGAAAGAGGTGATGGAGGAATCGTCGAATGTGGGTATGTGCGACCTGGGCTGGATGTACTACAACAGCCGTCGCACTAAGTTGGTGGATTTGGTGAAGGGTCTCTTTCCCTACGATAAGCTCCATCTGGATGTTAAGGCTCCCGAGTATAGTACCAGGGTTAACGACGTCAATACCTCCAACCGTGACTTCCTCAATTTCTGCTATGGATATTCCACCACGGTGTCGGCGATGCGACTCATTACTTTCTACAATGCCTTGGGCGCAGGTGGTAGAATGGTGAAACCCTTGTTCTGTAAGGCTATTGTCGATAACGATAAAATACGAGAGATAAAGCCCGTCGTGCTCAATACTCAGGTCTGCTCTAAAGAGAGCGCTGCTTTGATGAAAACCATCCTCGAGGGTGTGGTGGAAAACGGCACTGGTAACAATATCAAGAACAACACCTATGGCATTGCCGGCAAGACCGGTACCGCCGTCCATAGCTATGCTAACAAGAGCCGCTACAACGGTTCCTTCGCCGGATTCTTCCCTGCCGAGAATCCTCGCTACACTTGCCTGGTTGTTATTGAGAACAGCCCCGCCTACGGTCGTCAGGCAGCATTGGTTTTTAAGGCGATCAGCGACTGTGTGGTAGCTGTCGACAAACGCCTCAGCAACGGTGCTGTCAAGAGCGCTTGGCCGACGCTCCAGGCCGACAGTACTAAGGCTCTCCAGGTTCCTTTCTTGGAAAAGGGCAATCAAGAGGAGATTATGCGGGCTTACCAATTACTGGGGCAGACTTATCGTTCTGCTGCGCCAGGCAGTAAGTGGGTGAACTATCGTGAGGGGAACGATACTCTTGCCGGTAGTTATGTGGCTTACAATCCTACTGCAGGAAGGGTTCCTAATTGTTACGGTATGAGTGCCAAAGATGCTGTGGCGCTGTTGAGAGAGATGGGCTACAGGGCGAAGGTGGTGGGTTATGGCAAGGTTGTGTCGCAGCAACCCAAAGCGGGTACCACGATGAAACGGGGTACGAAGGTAGTTTTGGAATTGAGGGTTAAGAACTAAGGAATAAAATAAAAGATAATAGTTATGCTGTTGAAGGATATAGTCAAGGGAATTGACTGTGAGGTGCGCGGGGATGCCGAAGTGGAGGTGAAGGATCTTCAGTTTGATTCGCGCAAAGTGTCCGCTGGCACACTCTTCGTGGCGCAGCAGGGAACAAAAGTCGACGGTCACGCTTTTATTGGAAAGGCCGTGGATGGTGGAGCTGTGGGAGTAGTATGTGAGCATATGCCACAAGGAGCCTCCGAAGGGGTGACATACGTCGTGACGAAGGATAGCAGCAAGGCCTTGGGTATCATGGCCGCCAACTACTACGATGATCCTTCACGCAAACTCAAGCTTATCGGTATCACTGGCACCAATGGGAAGACAACCACCGTCACACTCCTCCACAGGATGTTCCGCCTGATGGGATATCATGTGGGCTTGGTCTCCACCATCGTTAACAAGATTGATGAAGAGGAACTTCCTACTGTCCACACTACTCCCGACGCTCTCGAACTCAATGCCCTACTACGCAAAATGGTCGATGCCCACTGCGACTACTGCTTCATGGAGGTGAGCTCGCACGCTGTCGTCCAGCAACGCATTGCAGGTCTTCAGTTTGCCGGAGCCATCTTTAGCAATATTACGCACGACCACCTCGACTTTCACAAGACGATGGCCAACTACATCGCGGCGAAGAAGGGCTTCTTCGACGCACTACCCTCCACAGCTTGGGCTCTGGTCAATGTCGACGATCGCAATGGGCTGGTGATGGTTCAGAATACTAAAGCCTCCGTCTCAACCTACGGGCTTAACCACTTGGCCGACTTCCACTGCAAGATAGTTGAGGAGAGTTTCGAGGGAATGCACTTGACTATCAACGGTAGTGAGCTATGGTGCCGCCTCGTGGGGCGCTTCAATGCCTACAATCTCCTGGCAATCTACGGCGCCGCCGTGCTGAGCGGGGCGCAGGAAGAAGAGGTGCTGCGGCTGCTTTCGAGTCTGAAGCCCGCTCCCGGAAGGTTCCAATATGTCAGTGGCAGAGGAGTCACCGCCATTGTGGACTACGCCCACACGCCCGACGCACTGCAGAATGTCATCGAGACCATCGACGCTATCCGCCGCCCGCAGCAGCAGTTGATTACCGTGGTGGGTTGTGGAGGCGACAGGGACAAGACGAAGCGTCCCGAAATGGCGCAGATAGCCTGCAAGGGGAGCGACAAACTGGTGCTGACGAGCGACAACCCCCGCACCGAGGACCCCGACGCTATCCTCGACGACATGGAGGCGGGTTTATCCGCTCAAGAGTTGAGCCACACGGTGCGTATCAGCGACCGTCGCCAGGCCATCCGAACGGCCTGTATGATGGCTCGCGAGGGCGATATTGTCCTCATCGCCGGCAAGGGACACGAGAAATACCAGGAGGTGAACGGTGTGCGCAGCCACTTCGACGATGTCGAGGAGGCCGAGCGGGAGTTGGCAGTTTGCTCCACTGCGGTCGCAGGCCTGCAGAGCAGACAGGACAGTAGGCTGTGATTAACGAATTACTTTGTGACTTTATGACATTATTCACTTAGAAATTAGAATTTAGAAATATAATATGTTGTACTATTTGTTTGACTGGTTGGATAAGTTGGATGTACCCGGAGCGGGTGTGTTCCAGTACATTTCGATGCGTTCCGGTGCCAGTATGGTAACCTCGCTGCTTATCATGCTCCTTTTCGGCAAGCGCTTTATCCGATGGATGAAGAACAAGATGGGGATGATGGACGAGGTTAGGACGGAACTTGGGTTGGAGGGTGCCGCCCGCAAGAGTCAGACACCGACCATGGGAGGCCTCCTGATTCTGACGGCAATAGTAATCCCGACCCTTCTTTTCGCCAAACTCGACAATGTTTATGTCCTTATCATGCTGGGAACGACGATATGGATGGGCATGATCGGTTTTCTGGACGACTACTTAAAGAAGACCCGCGGGAAGGCGGGACTTCCAGGGAAATACAAAGTGCTGGGACAGGTGCTGCTGGGCCTCGTCGTCGGCCTGCTGATTATGCACCACCCTTCGCTTTCGGGTTCCACGAGCACAACGATTCCTTTTGTGAAGAACAACGAGTTTGATTATGCTTGGCTAGTTACCTGGATGGGCGACTGGGCGGGTGACTTGGTGTGGGTGGTCTATGTGTTGGTGATTATCCTTATAGTGACCGCTATTAGCAACGCCTCGAACCTAACCGACGGTATCGACGGCATCGCCACCGGTGTGGCGGCCGTCAATGGTGGTGCATTGGCCTTATTGGCATGGGTTAGCGGCAACGTCGTGATGGCCGGTTATCTGAATATTATGTTCCTCCCGAATATCGGCGAGCTGGCGGTGTTCAGCACCGCTTTTGTGGGAGCGACTCTTGGATTCCTATGGTTCAACGGGCATCCGGCAGAGATTTTCATGGGCGACACTGGGTCGCTGGCCATTGGGAGCATCATAGCGGTTTTCGCGGTGCTGATTAAGAAGGAACTCCTCCTGCCCGTGCTCTGTGGCATCTACGTCGTGGAGAACCTCTCGGTGATTATCCAGACCTCGTACTGCAAATACTATCGCCGTCGCCATAAGTTGCCACCCAGCGAGGTGGTGCCTGTGGAGAAGCGACCCTTCCTGATGACGCCCTTGCATCACCACTATCAGAAGAAAGGGGTTGCGGAGGAGAAGGTGGTGATTCGCTTCATCATCATTGCCATTCTGCTGGCCATCTTCACACTTTCAACACTCAAGTTGCGATAAAAGAACTTAGAATTTAGAACTTAGAAATAAACAAAATGACTATTGAGACTTTGGCCGTACAAGGCCGCGACAGGATTCACACCGGACTTGCTGGCATTGACACGCAGCGCCTGAAGGCAATGCGTAGCGCTGGGTTGCGAGACTGCTTTAACAGGCTCGAGGAGACGCGCTACAGAATGGAGTTCGTAGCCCGTGTCCGGGGTCGCGAATATGTGAACGATGCTGCGGCGCGCACTATCAATGCTACATGGTATACGCTCGAGAGTATTAAGGGAGGTGTGATATGGATAGCCGACGCCCCGACGGTTGCTGCCGACTATAGCCGCCTAGTGCCACCTGCGTTGCGCAAGGTACGGATGCTACTCATCGTTGGAGGCGACAGCGAATCCATGCGCAAGTCCTTCTCGGGTATCATCCCGATTATCGACTCTTTCCCCTCCATGGCCGAAGCGCTCCAGAAGGCCTACCACTACGAGGCCGACGACGTGAAAGTGCTTTACTCCCCGGCGTGCGACAACGGGCAGCCGGTGGAGGAACTCGGCGAGACATTCCGCCACGAAGTAAATGAATTGTAACCTATCAACCTTATCACATGAAGGTATCGAAGATATTCAGGGGGGACCGGACGATCTGGGTGGTGTTTCTGCTGCTCAGCATCATCTCGCTGGTGGAGGTATATAGCTCCATCGGCCTCTTTGCCTATTCACAAGGCAGCGCTTGGCCCACTGGACTGTTTCTCAAGCACCTTTTTATTGTCATTGCCACATGGGTGGTGGTGGCTCTGGCCTCGCATGTGAACTATCGTTTCTTCTCGCGATTTGCCTTGTTGGGATTCTGGATATCTGTCGTTTTGCTGGCTGTGGTACTCATGATGGGTGGCCGCTGGTTCCACCTGCCCGTGGTGGGCCAGTTCCAGCCCTCTGAGGTTGCCAAAGTTATGCTGGTGCTCTTCGTGGCTCGACAGTTGGCTCTGAAGAAGGATGAGGCTGGCGAACTCGGCACCTTCCTCTCCCTGCTCATCTATATCGTGGGAGTTGTCGTCCTCGTGCTGCCCGAGAACTTCTCGACGGCGGCTCTTATTTTCCTTTCGTGCTATCTCATGATGCTTTTCGGCGGTGTCAACCGCAAGTGGTGGTGGCGTCTGATGCTCGCAGGTATGCTTGTAGTGGGAGTGGGACTGGCGGTGACCTATGTGCGATATGACAAGAGTACGCGTTCCGAGGGGGAGAAGACCGAACAGCTGTTGGAGCGTTCCACGACGTGGGGACACCGTATCCATTCGTGGCTCCAACCCAATCCAGATGAACTCTCGCAGGAGAATATGGCGCGAATGGCTGTAGCCCGGGGAGGATTCTTCGGGAAGGGCCCAGGCAATACCGTTCATGCGCGCTTGATGACGCAGGCTCATAACGACTTTATCTATGCCATCATCATCGAAGAGATGGGTATGCTGACGGGAATCCTCGTGCTCGTGTTGTACAGCGTGTTTTATTTCAGATGTATCCGTCTGGCGTGGAGGTGCAAGGGACGCTTCGGCGCTTTGACTGTGGCGGGATTTGGGACAATGATTTATCTGCAGGCACTGGCCAATATGTGTGTGGCTGTGGGCGTGCTGCCTGTCACCGGTCAGACCTTGCCGTTTATTTCCTATGGTGGAACGGCATACATCTTCCTGGGCTGTGGTCTGGGAATCATACAGTCGGTGGCGGCTGATGTGGAGAACGGAAAAAGGAAAGAGGAGAGCGAGGAGAAAGAAAAGGGGGAGTCGGCAGTTTGCTCCTCCGAGGTTACAGGCCTGCAGAGCAAGCAGGATAGTAGTCAGTTGACAGAAGACAGTGATTAACGAATTGACCTTTCGATTTTACCACATTAAGACTTTCTGCACTTAGACCTTGGAATTTAGAAATTAGAACTTAGAAATTTGAAATAAATATGAAGATTATTATCAGTGGAGGCGGAAGTGGCGGGCATATATTTCCCGCAGTGGCAATAGCCAATGCCGTGAAAGCACGGTGGGCGGATGCCGAGGTACTATTTGTGGGAGCCGAAGGACGTATGGAGATGGAAAAGGTGCCGGCGGCTGGATACAAGATTATTGGTCTTCCCATTGCGGGGTTGCAACGCAAGCTCACCCCGGCCAATATCGTGAAGAACCTTCAGTTGCCGTTCCGCATCTTGAAGAGCCGGAAGATGGTGAAGGGCGTCATCAGCCAATTCCACCCCGACATCGTGGTGGGTGTGGGAGGATTTGCCAGCGAGCCCACCTTGAAATCCGCTGCCGCGATGGGCTACAAGACCCTCTTGCAGGAGCAGAATTCCTATGCGGGTTTGACCAACAAGATCCTTGCCCGCAAGGCGGAGAAGATATGTGTGGCATACGAGGGGATGGATCGTTTCTTCCCCAAGGAGAAAATTGTTTTCACCGGCAATCCCGTGCGTGCCGACATCGAGCAGATGAACGTCACTACTGCAGATGGACGTGCTCATTTTGGCCTTGCGCCTGAAGGCCGTGTGCTGCTGTCGGTGGGAGGAAGCCTGGGAGCCAGGAGCATCAATGAGATGATCATCAATCATCTGCACTTCTTCCGCGAGAATAGGATACAACTACTGTGGCAGACGGGTCGTTGGATGTATGACGAGGCAGTGGCTGCCGTCGAGCGTGCGCAGGTAGGGCAGTGGGTGAAGGTGCACCAGTTTATTTCGCGTATGGATATGGCTTATGCCGCTGCCGACATCGTGGTGTCGCGTGCCGGTGCCATAGCCATCAGCGAGCTTTGCCTTGTGGGGAAACCCGTGGTGCTGATACCGTCGCCTAATGTGGCCGAAGACCATCAGACGAAAAATGCACTGGCACTGGTGGACCGTGGGGCTGCTGTGATGGTGAAGGATGCCGACTGCAACGGTCAGGGATTGGCGGCTGTGAAGGACCTCTTCGATGCTCCCGACCGTCAAGAAGCCATGCGTGCTGCTATCGCAAGAATGGCGGTGCGCAATGCAGCAGGCAAAATTGTGGACCAGATAGATGCATTGGTGAATGGACCTGCGAAAAAGGCCGCCGAGAAATTGCCCGATGCGCTACAGCGTTTGGAGAATCTTAAAAACCTGTCGCGATGAACTATTATTTCCTTGGTATAGGAGGCATTGGGATGAGCGCTTTGGCGCGGTATTTCCATCGGAGAGGCGACACGGTGAGTGGCTACGATCGTACGGCGAGCGCGCTCACGGCGGAGCTTGAGGCTGAGGGTATCTCCATTCATTATGAGGACAATCCGGAGCTGATACCCGCTGAGGTGGACCTGGTGGTCTATACCCCTGCGGTGCCTACGGATACCCTCGAGTTCCAGGCCATTGTTGCCCGCGGTGTGAAGATGGAGAAGCGGTCACAGATGCTGGGGGAGATTACGCGAGGCAAGAAGTGCATCGCTGTGGCCGGTAGCCATGGAAAAACCACCACCACTACCATGATTGCTCATCTGCTGAGCGAGGCTCCTTGCGGATGCAGTGCTTTCCTTGGGGGAATCAGCAAGAATTTCAATAGTAATCTACTTGTCAATAACGATAGTGAATATGTCGTGGTCGAGGCCGACGAATATGACCGCTCGTTCCTGCAGCTCCATCCTTATATGGCAGTCATCACTGCTACTGACCCTGACCATCTGGACATTTATGGCACTCACGAGAATATGATGGAGGCTTACCTCCAGTTCGCCAGCCAGACCGATGCTCAGGGCCGACTCTTCTTGAAAGAGGGTATTTTCCGTACTCTTGATGGTGAGCCCTTCGTCGATTATGGCCACCACCATGACCATGAAGACCATTCGACTACCAACTGTCATCTGTCGACTACCAACTGTCAAACCTATACCGCCCGCGGCATTGATGCCGACTATTATGCTATCAATGTACGCAACTATGGCGGAAATCTCTTCTTCGACCTTCGGACTCCCGACGGAGTGCTCTACGACCTGGAGTTGGACGGTGCTCCACTGGTGAATGTCGAGAATGCCGTCGTCGCTTCGGCGGTAGCCCTTAGCTGCGGTCTGGACCACTACCAGCTGCGTCATGGGTTGAAGACTTTTGCCGGTGTGCGTCGTCGTTTCGACTACCGCATCCGTGAGAAAGAGTTGATTTATATAGATGACTATGCCCATCATCCTCGTGAGATACAGTCGACCATCGAGGCTGTCCGTTATCTCTATCCCGGCAAGCGAGTGGTGGGTATCTTTCAGCCGCACCTCTACAGCCGCACGCGTGATTTCGCCGATGAGTTTGCACATGTGCTACAGACTCTCGACGAGGTTATCATGATGCCTATCTATCCTGCCCGCGAGAAGCCTATTCTTGGTGTTACCTCCAGTATGGTCCTTCGGAAGATGGAGACTATGTCGAAGTACCTGTGCACTCCCGACCAGGTGCTGGAGCTTGTGCCTGCCCTGTGCCCCGATGTAGTGCTCACCCTTGGTGCCGGTGACATCGACCGCCTTGTCCCGCGTCTGGAAATCACCCTCCGCAAACAACTATTAAACTAAATACTTAACACTAAATATTTAACACTGAGATGAAACGTTCTGTCAAGATTATGCTCATCCTCCTGAGCGCCGTGGTGCTTGCAGTGTTGGTCATTGTCGCCAATGTGGCACGCTCGCGTTCACAGGTACGAGGCATAGAGGTGGCTCTCCGCTACGGCGACACTCCACAGTTGGTGAGCCGACAGGCCGTCATCGACACCGTCTTGCATCGCATGCCCAACCTCCTCCAGCTCAGTGTCAATGCTGTCGACCGCAACCGTGTGGCCTCCGCTGCACGCCGTGTGCCCTACCTCTCCCATGTGTCGGCTTCCGTCAGTGTCGGTGGCAAGGTCGTGGTGCGCGCCGAGCAGCGTCGTCCCATTGCCCGCCTCTACTATGGTAGTCGCGAACTTTATATCGACCGGGATGGATCCCTCTTCCCGCCTTCGCCTCTCGGCTTCTGCGATGTCTTGGTCGCTGGTGGCGATTTCTCCGAACCTCTCCGGCTCGATAGCCTCAATGCGCAAACCAAAGCCATCTGGAAACTCGCATGCTTCCTCGACGATGAGCGCGACTATCGCTGCCTTATCGACCAAATCTTCATCCAGCGCGACGGCAACATCATCATGATTCCCAAGGTAGGTGACCATTTCATCGAACTCGGCACCCCCGACGACCTCCATGCTAAATTCTCCAACCTTCTCACCTTCTACCGCAAAGGAATGCCCCGTGCCGGATGGAATACCTATTCCAAGATAAGCCTCAAATTCAAGGGACAGGTTGTCTGCACCAAGAAAAATTTGTAACCATACTTAGAAATTAGAAGTTAGAAATCAAAAATAAAATCAATATTATGGAAAATGAAATCATTGTAGGTCTAGACATTGGCACCACCAAGATCGCATGCTTCGTTGGCATGCGTGCCGATAATGGAAAAGTCAAAATCCTCGGCTTCGGAAAGACCGACTCCAAAGGTGTTGAACATGGCGTCGTCAAGAGCGTCACCGACACCGCCGAATCTATCCGTCGCGCTGTAGGCGACGCTGCCGACCAGGCAGATGTCGACATCGACGAGGTCTGGGTAGGCATCGCTGGCCAGCACATCAAGTCTCGCCCCAGCCACGGTAGCGTCATGATTCCACAGGACCATCGCCTCATCGAGCAGGAGGATGTCGATCGTCTCATCTCCGAGCAATACAACACCATGCTCGAACCCGGAGAGGAAATAATCCATATCTTCCCCCAGCAATATATCGTCGACCGTGAACCCCTCAGCCGTGAGATATCTCCTGTGGGTGTCGTCGGCAAAAACCTCGAGGCCGACTTCCACATGGTCACCGCCAACGTCCAGAACCTCCAATACATCAAGTATGCTGTTCAGGATGCTGGCCTCCATATCAAGGGTGTGGTCCTCGAGCCTGTAGCTTCTGCAAAAGCAGTTCTTGACGACTCCGATCGTGACGCCGGTGTGGCCATGGTTGATATCGGTGGCGGTACGACCGACATCGCCATCTTCCACGATGGTATCATCCGTCACACCGAGGTTCTTCCTTTGGCGGGTAATGCTATCACCAATGATATCCGTGAGGGTTGCAATATTCTCAAGAAACAGGCCGAGAGCCTCAAGGTTAAGTTTGGCTCCTGCCTCGTCCAGGCTGTCAGCGAGAACGACGTCATCTCCATTCCTGGCATCCGTAGCCAGGCTCCTCGCGAGATTTATGTCAAAACCCTCGCCGGCATCATCAATGCCCGCACCAAGATGATTCTTGAGCAGGTGGATTATTCCATCAAACTCTCTGGCTTCCACAAGAAGCTTATCGCCGGTGTCACCCTTACCGGCGGTGGCGCACAGCTCAAAAACATCAAGGAACTCTGCGAGCTTATCACCACCACCGATACTCGTATCGGCATCCCCAACGAGCACCTCTCACCCGACAGCGTCTCTTTCGCCGATTTGGCACACCCCATGTATGCCACCGGTATCGGCTTGGTTCTTTATGGCATTGAACAGGCCGAAGCCGACCATGAGGAGGATGGAACGGTCGAGATGCAGCATGACAGTCCTTCCGCCAAAGAGGATGGCAAGGTCGACATCTTTGCCGATATGGGTATGGAGCCTGTGGAGGAGGTCGCTGCCAAACCTGAACCGGTCGCTACCCCCGAGGTCTCCGACAAGAAGAAAAAGAAAAACTCCGGCACCTTTGAGAAGACCATCAGTGGCTTCTTTAAAAAGGTTTTTGATGAAGGAATCGACGATTAAAACCCGATTGTGAATTAAGTTGTTGATAACTAATAGATAGATAGAGAATTTATTCGGTAGAAAAGTAGTAATTTTATACTGCCAAAAATATTAGGCAAGCATAAACAAGAAATTCTTATTCAATAAGATAGAAATATACAAGCACATGGAAGAAGATGCAATTTTCACTTTCGACTCGCCCAAAGGCCAGTCTTCTTACATCAAAGTCATTGGTGTTGGCGGTGGTGGCGGCAATGCTGTCAACCACATGTTCCGGCAGGGCATCAAGGGTGTAGACTTCATCGTCTGCAATACCGACATGAAGGCTCTCAACTCCTCTCCCGTCCCCAACAAAATCTCTCTGGGTGAACTGGGTCTCGGCGCCGGCAACAAGCCCGAGCGTGCCCGTCAGGCCGCCCTTGCCAAAGAAGACGACATCCGCGACGCCCTCGCCCACAATACCCAGATGATTTTCATCACTGCCGGTATGGGTGGTGGCACTGGCACCGGTGCGGCTCCCGTCATTGCCGAAATCGCTAAAAAGATCGACCTCGAAAATGACGAGAACAAGAAAATCCTTGTGGTTGCCATCGTTACCCTCCCCTTCAGCTTCGAGGGTAAGCGTCGCAAAGAACAGGCCGAGAACGGTATCAAGGAACTCAGCAAGCATGTCGACTCCATCATCGTTATCAATAACGACAAACTTCGCACTTTCGGCAACCTGCCCATGTCGCAGGCTTTTGCCAAAGCCGACGATGTGCTGCTCACCGCCGCCAAGAGTATCGCTGAGATCATCACCAACAACGCTTACATCAACATCGACTTCCAGGATGTCAACACTGTCATGGAGAACAGTGGCACAGCCCTCATGGGTGCCGGCTCCGGCCGCGGCGAGAACCGTGCCATCGATGCCATCACCGCTGCCACCACCTCCGTCCTCCTCAACGATAACGATATCCGCGGCGCCAAGAATGTGCTTCTCTATTTCTCTTACTCCGCCGAGCACGAGCTCACCATGGACGAGCAGGGCGAAATCACCGACTTCATCCTTGACAAGACCGGCATTGATGCCGACTTCATCTGGGGCGCTGGTGTCGACGACGAACTCGACGATGAACTCAAGGTAATCCTCATCGCCACGGGCTTCGAGAAGTCAACCCTCGTCCCCGAAGGTCCTAAGGTCATCGAGCTCACCACCGATACCCCTGCCGACCAAATGCCTGCTCCTGCCCCTGTTGAAGAAGCTCCCGTGGTCGATTCCGATGAGCCCGTCCTCATCACCAAGGCAGAACCAGCCCCCATTGCCGAGACCTACGTCGCCCCTGTTGCCACGTTCGAGGCTCCCGCTCCTTCCGCAGAGAAACATGTCTATGTCCTCGAAGATGAAGAGCCCGTTGCCGTCGTCGAAACACCGAAGGCTGTGGCGCCTCTCGCCACCGAGCCCGACACCCTGGTGGAGGACATCCGTCTCCTCGACACCCTCACCATCGAAGCCCCCGTTGCTGAGGCTCCCCGTGCTGCTGTCGAGACTCCCGCTCCTGCCTTCTCCCGCTTCTCCGAGCCTGCCCGTAGCGCCTTCGAGAACGAGAACGACGTGAAAACGACTGCCGACCGTATCCGTCGCATCCACGACCTCCTGCGCAACAATGCCAATGGTGCCGACATCGTTCAGAAGATGTCCACTCGCGAGATGGCCGATGCCGACCTCTACGAAGGTCGTCACTCCAGCTCCCGCGAGGCTTCGGCCTATTCCATGCGCCCCGATGGCACCATGTCAAGGAACGCTTTCTACGACGACCAGCCCGATTGATGAACAAGAAACTCATCGGCATCGTCTGCGCCATCGGCGCGGCCGTATGCTACGGTACCAATCCGCTGGCCCGCTACCTCTACGCCGAGGGGATGAACATCCCCTCGGTACTCTTTTACCGTTTCGGCCTCGCATGGCTCATCGTTGCCGTTGTCATGCTGTTCCGCAAAGAAAGCCTCCGCGTCAACTGGCGCGAGTTCTGTACCCTCTCAGCCCTCGGACTCCTCTTCATCGGCTCCTCCACAACCCTTTACACCTCTTTCTCCCTCATGCCCTCGGGCATCGCCTCCACCATCCTCTTCACTTATCCTGTCATGACCGCCGCCATCATGACCTTCTTTTTCCGCGAACGGCTCACCCTCGGGACCGTCGTCTCCATCGCCCTCTCTCTTGCGGGCGTGGCCTTGCTGTCGTTCAACGACGAAGGCGGTACCTTCTCTCTTCTCGGCATCGTGCTTGTGCTCATCTCAGCACTCACCTACGCGCTCTACATCATCGTTGTAGACAAGTCGCCCCTGCAGATGTCGTCTTTCAAGATTAATTTTTATGTCCTTTTTTACTGTGCTTTAGGCAATGTTGTCTATGCTCTCCTCAGTGGTCAGGGACTCGCCCTGCCGCCTTCGCCCACGGCCTGGTTCTGGGTCTCGTGGCTCGCCGTGGTGCCCGCCATCATGGCTCTCGTCATGATGGTCTACGCCGCCAAATACCTCGGCTCCACTCCCACCGCCATCCTCGGTGCCCTCGAACCCATGACAGCCGTCCTCATCGGTGTCTTCGTCTTTGCCGAACCCTTCTCTCCCCGTCTTCTGTTGGGTATCGTCCTTATCCTCAGCGCGGTGACGCTGGTCGTCCTGGTTAAAGCTCGCCGCTGAAAAAAGCCCCCGCTTGCATAGGCTCCGATGATTTTTTTTGTCACATCGGAAAAAAATCCTATTTTTGCAGTCGAAAAAAAATTTGATTATGAGCATTGCAATATGGAAAAGACTGCTACCTCTTGTAGCGATAGTTGTTTTGGTAGCCTGTAGCAAGGACGAGGTGCAGGAGGTGACTCCCAACGCCACCTTGCAGGTAAAAGCGGGAAGCGACGGAAGCGACACCACCGTCAGCTACCCTGTGCAGGTATTTGTCTTCCAGGGGAATGAATGCTGCGCTGTGCAGACCATCGGCGACGCCGAGCAGACCCTCAGTATCGCCCTTGCCGAAGGCACCTACACCCTCTATGCCATCGGTGGCGCCGCCTATTCCGACTATGCACTGCCCTCCCAGTCCAGCGCCACCCCCGCCAGCGTCATCTCCCTCATCAGCGGCCATAGCCATGCCGATCTTATGACTGCCACAGCCACTGCCACGCTCGTCGACGGTGGTACCAACACCGTCATCCTCGGTATGGTACGCAAGGTGATGCTTCTCCAAGGGGTGACTATCAGTCAGGTCCCTGCCGCCGCCACCGCCGTCAGTGTGACCATTGCCCCATTGTGGCAAAACCTCACCCTCGCTGGCCTTTATGATGGCACTGTCGGCTCCTCCACCCTTGAGCTCACCCGTCAGGGTTCTAGCCGCACATGGACTTCTCCTTCTGAGACTTACCTCCTGCCGCCCAGTAGCCAGCCTGCCAGCATCAGCGTGAACATCACCGTCGACGGTACCACCCAAAGCTACACCTACAGCTCCAGCAACGAGTTGGAAGCCGGATATAAGATTAACATCGAAGGTACCTACAGCGAGGCCGTAGGCGTGACCCTCAACGGCACCATCACAGGTGCCGCCTGGCAAGGGGAGCGCACCATCAGTTTCGACTTCAACGGCACCGGCGGCGGCAGCACCCCCTCTACAGGTTTCCCCGCTGAGGGTGACACCTACGAGGGTTGCTATGTCCTCGCCTCCGAAGTCTCCGCCGACGGCCAGAGCGCCGAACTTACCCTTCTCTCGCCGAATCAGACTAACTGTCACGGTACTGAAGCGGACGTGTCTGCCGCTTTGGTCACGTGTGGTGTCGCAGCTGTCAGTGGTTGGTGTCTCCCTACAATGGAACAGATGCAGTTAGTTGAATTGTATTTACTTGAATCACAACTTGCCAGCGCTGGAGCAAGGTATCTTTATCGTAAGTCCGATGGTTCTCTCGGGTATCATCAGTTAAATGCTTATGGCTCTGGTGTTTGGTCTGATGCTCTATCATCGGGCAGCTACTACCTCCGCCCTGTCGCCGTGGTGACTCTCACTGCTGAATAAACATTCATTCCCCTCCGTTTTCCCAACGGTTCTCCCCAAAGAATCGCATGCTTCCGTTTTTATTAATAAGTGTTAAATGCCGACACCCTGTTTTTGCCCTATCATCTCCTTGCCAACTCCTACTACGGTAGGAGATGATAAGGCTAAAATAGGGTTTTGATGTTTAACACTTGTTAAGAGTGAGTTAAATAATGTTAATCTATCGGTGTTCTTATAGGGATTCCGCGATTTTGACGTTATATTATATATATGAATAAATCATTATTTATATTATCAATCTTCTTTCTGACGGCTATCGGAGCCAAGGGGCAGACGGTGACGGCGGATATTCGGATGACGGTGGACGATTTCCCACCGGTTTTTTCTGTGGGGGTGGTCTGTGATGCGGTGGACAGTATGTTCTATGTCCAGCCCGATTCCACTGGGCATTTCCGCCTCGAGGTGCCGCGAGGACATTGTATGCTGTCCTATGTGGACTGCGATGATGTATGGTTCAACTTGCAGAGCGACACCGTTCTTGACCTCCAAATGGCCTTCACCCCATGGCCACAGCGCAGGGGCTACCTTTCGCGTCGTGAGAAAGACAGCACCCTCCTTGCCCGTGCAGCGGAGCTGAGGACCGACCTCGACGGAATGGACACCACCCTCTGGCCCCAGCAACCTAACTATGTCTCCTTGGCCTCATTGATGAACCTCGACCGTTCCTATGTGCTGCCACGCTGGCGCACCTTCAGTCCCGATACGGTGTTGTTCTATTTGAAATACTGCTACCTGAAAGACCGCGAGGCTTATGACTACCTCTATTTCCCCATCTGCCAGCTGGAGCACCAGTTGGGACAGAGACACGACCGACGAGTGCGCAAGCCGAAAGGTCCCGACGGCAGTTGGTATGTGCCCATGCCTGAGGTGGGGGAGGACTGGCTCTCCGACACGTTGACCGACTACGGCGACCTCTTTGAACGTGCCAAAAGGAACTCGAACCTTTTCAAGATGGATTTCGCCTCGCAGGGCGAACCCAGCCTGGTTTATCCCCGGCGCAAGAAGCCTGCTGTGCGCGTGCTTGTTTCCGGGGGGCTCGGCAATTCCACAGCCCTCCGCGTGGAGGACGGACGCTTCTACTACTGCACCTCCGACCTGCCCTGGAAACAGGACCCGGACCACTGGGAGCGCTGGAATGTCAAGCTCACCCGTGGCGAGCTCGACACCCTGGCGCGCTGCGTGGACACCCTGTTGATGGCTGACGAAAAGGAGGCTCTCGACATCAACTATGGCATCGACGCACCCAACATTGAGATTGAGTACGCTGACCGCAACGGTTACCGCAGATACGTCTGTGCCAATCCCCACAAGCACCCCCTGACGGCTCCGCTGGCCAAATACCTCGATACCCTTTGGCGACGTAATGTCTGCCGGGTTGCGATGCCCATCCATGACGCTGCCAACGGCGAGGACATTTCCACCGCCAGCATCGCCATCGACGGCCGCAACTACCATCACCTGGGTGGTTCGGGCTATTTCCGCGGGCCGAAGTTCTACCTGCCCAAAGGCAAATACACCCTCCGCATCGAATGCGGAGGCTACGAGACGTATGAGACGGAGCTCGATGTCAGGGGCGATATGGCGCTCGACACCATTTTTTTGCAGCACAAACATATCACCCTCCGCGCGCGGTTGCATGCCGACTGGGGAAGCCTTTATCATAACGTGGCGCTCTATGTCGACGGAGTGGACACGGCGCTGTTGAGCCCCATCGACTGGATAGACCAGACGGTGGAGTACCACAACGTGCCCGCTTCCAGCCATTGCTATTTTGTGGGAACCGACAAATACTGGGGTGGCGGCTGGTCCCATTCAAATCCCTACCATATCGGCGACAGTCTCCTGGTCTCCTTCGACAGTCTGGATACTCCCGGCGGCAAGGTGCCGGTGGCCTTGATGCATGTCGACCGCAGCCGCCAGCCCTTCCGTTCGAAAGCGGAGAAGGACAGCACCCTGAAGGCCGAGGTGTTCCGTTGGGAAATCGGTGGTCTTTACCCGTTCGCCGAGTTGGGTGCCCTCTACTATCATGACGCCCTGTTGAAATATTTGCCCACCTGGCAGACCTTCCCCGATGCCGAACGCTTGGCCTACGATGCCCTGCGCCACGCCTACCACCACGACACGCTGCAATACGGCTACCTCTACTACCCCATCACTCACCTTACCACGATGGGCTGGGGCTTGAAGCAGGACACCTCCATCCATAAGCCAGCCCTTGACAGCACCTGCTATGTGCCGATGCCCGAAGAGTTACTGAAGGAGTACCGTTACAGCCGTGTCGACCTGCTCACCCCATTTCTCGAGGCAAAGGAGGAGAATGACCGCTACCGTAAGATTCTGGGTTATATGCAGGAGGCCAGTTTGCTGGTGCCCCAGCGACAAGGGCCTGTGGTGCGGTGGCATTGCATCTCTCATCATGGCGACGAGCTCTTCAGCACGCGCATTGAGAATGATACGCTATACGACAAGAACTTTTTCAACACTTTCGGCCTCGCCGACCCGTTCGACACCACCATCGACCAGAACCCCGAACACTATCCCGACACGCTCGTCGTCCATAAGTGGGCACTGACTGCCGCTGAAAGGGACACCCTGACAGACTTCCTGCAGGATATCGACAAAGAAAGGTATGAGGGACTGGTGGGAGAGGAACTGGGTACATCGCCCACATTGCACTACTTCGAATATGTTCTTGACGGGCAATACCACCATTTCTGCACATTTGTCCCTTCCAGTTTGCCACCAGTGAAAGCTTTGAGGAAATGGGTGTATAGAAAAACAGAAGAAGAATGAATATGAAACGTTTTGGACTTATCGGCCGGAGGCTCGGCCACTCTTTTTCACAAGAATATTTCATGCGGAAGTTCGCGGAATTGGGGCTGAAGGATTATTCATACGAACTCTTTGAGTTACCCTCGGTGGAGGGGCTGAAGGCGTGGGCGCTGCGAGAGGGGCTCTCGGGGGTCAATATCACGGTGCCCTACAAACAGGAGGTCATTCCGCAGCTCGATGTCCTCGACGAGGTGGCTACGGCTGTGGGTGCCGTCAACTGCGTGACCGTCGAAAATGGTCGTCTCGTCGGCCACAATACCGATGCTCCCGCCTTCCGCGACACGTTGGAGGATTTACTTAACACTAACCACATAACACTAAACACAGCCTTCATCCTTGGTACCGGTGGCGCCGCCCGCGCGGTGGCCTATGCTCTCGGCCAGGTGGGTATCGGCTTCACTTTCGTCAGCCGTCACCCTGGACAGCACGACAACGCCATCTCGTATGACTGTTTTTGTGGCGGCAGAATGCTGGCGGCCCTGGGGAAGGGGGTGTTGATTGTCAACGCCACGCCTGTAGGCATGTACCCCAATGTCGACCAGACTCCATTGGACCTCTCCTCTCTCCAAATGGATGCCGGCAGGATGCCGGCGGTCCACTGTTACGACCTCGTCTATAATCCGTCGCCGACACGGCTGCTGCGCGAGGCGGCGTCGCTGGGATTCGAGGTAAAAGACGGTTTGGAAATGCTTCATCGGCAAGCCGATTTGAGCTGGGAGTTCTTTAATTTGGCCAGTCCGGAATAAAATGTTATCTTTGCACTTTAATTGTGATGAAGATAATACGCATTATACTACTGGTTCTCAATATTCTTGCTGCGCTAGGGCTTGTGGCCACCACCTTGGCGGGTGTCGTCGAGCCGTCGAAGAATATTATGCCGTCGGTGCTGGCATATGGCTACTTGCCGATGTTGGGAGTGAATATTATCTTCCTTTTGATGTGGCTTTTTGCCGGCAAGTGGCATTTCCTCATCTCCACCGCTGCCATCGTGGCGCGGTTCTCCTTCATCGGCCTCTTCTTCCAGATAGGAGGCACTTCCACCGTCCCGCCAGCGGAGAATCATCCCAACATGATGACCCTCATGAGTTTCAACCTCCACAACTTCGGTGGCAACGGTATTGAGTCTATCCCCAATGACAGCAATGCGCTGGCGTTCCTCAGCCTGGTGCGTGAGGAACAGCCGCAGGTGCTCTGCCTGCAGGAGTATACACCTATCAGAGGTATGAACATCACAGATAGCCTTCAGCTGATGGGTTACAATCATTTCTACGGTGCTCATGGAACCAATACGTCGCCCAGCGGCACGGTGGTTTTCTCGAAGTGGCCCATTACTTTCGTCAAGAAGGTCGACTTACAGAAGGTGCTCGTGGAGCTTCTGGTGGGTGACCGTCCTGTTAGGCTGCTGTGCGTCCACATGGACAGTTATGCCTTCGACCGCGACGACCACAACGATATCGAGCAGATGGCGCATCTGAAGATAGACTCCACCTCGCGCCGTGCCATGAGCAAGGCCAAGGAGACGGTTATCCGTCATGAGACGGAGTGGAACGAGCAGCTGCGCCCCATCGTCAGCGAGTGCAGCCTGCCGTTGGTGATGGCCGGTGACATGAACGATATCCCTTCGTCGTTCCTCTACAGTCAGATTACCAAATACCTTGATGATACCTATCGAGATAAGGGCCTGGGTTTCGGCACTACCTACAACGGTAGTTTCCCTCGCTTCCGCATTGACATGATTT
The DNA here is from genome assembly GCA_045222295.1 of Bacteroidales bacterium. Lineage (GTDB taxonomy): Bacteria > Bacteroidota > Bacteroidia > Bacteroidales > P3 > Colimorpha. The sequence goes on from JBGUXP010000008.1 coordinate 101,481, forward strand.
TCCATTCCAAGGAATTCACCACACTCAGCTACCATCGCATCAAGACCTCCATCTCGGACCACTATCCCGTCATCGTTTCACTCGAACTTGACGACAAATGAGGAAACAGGAGCTATATGACAGGGTGATAGCCCGCTTTGAGGAGGCCATGCCTGTGGCAGAGACGGAGTTACACTACGACACGCCGTTCCAACTGCTGGTGGCCGTCATCCTGTCGGCGCAGTGCACCGACAAGCGGGTGAACATGGTGACGCCAGCCCTCTTCAAAGCCTATCCCGATGCCGCTGCTATGGCAAAGGCTACGCCCGAGGATATTTTCAGGTATATCCACTCTGTGTCCTATCCCAACAACAAGAGCAAGCACCTTGTGGCGATGGCGCAGATGTTGCAGAGCGCTTTCGATGGTGTGGTGCCCGACAGTGTCGACGAACTGCAGCGCCTTCCCGGCGTGGGACGTAAGACGGCCAATGTCATTGCTGCCGTGGTCTTTGAGCAGCCCGCCATGCCGGTGGACACTCATGTGTTTCGGGTGTCGAACCGTATCGGACTGACACACAACTCCAAGACCCCTCTTGAGACCGAGCGCGAGTTGGTGAAGTATATCCCTCCCGAGAAGATTCCTACGGCCCATCATTGGCTAATCCTCCACGGACGCTATGTCTGTCAGGCGCGGAAGCCTAAATGTGGGGAGTGTTGCATTGCCGACCTTTGCAAGAAAGGAGGTGTGCAATGATATTCGGCGCGCCGGTGTTCCTGTGGGGTTTATTGGCCTTGGCCATCCCTGTGGTGGTTCATCTGTTCCAGTTCCGCCGCTACAAGAAGGTTTATTTCAGCAATGTGGACCGCCTCAGCGAGTTGCGCAGCGAGAGCCGGCGCCAGAGCACGCTGCGTCGCTGGCTGGTGCTGCTGATGCGCAGCCTGGCCCTCCTCTTCTTGGCGCTGGCGTTTGCACAGCCATCCCTCCTCGGCAGAGACCGGACGTTGCACTCCGGAGCTACGGTGGTCAGCGTTTATCTCGACAACTCCTTCAGCATGGAGAACAGCAGCAGCGACGGCAGCCAGCTGGAGGCCGCCAAGCAGAAAGCCCGCGAGATTGTTGCCGCCTACCGCCCGGGGGACCGCTATCAGCTGTTGTCCAATACGCTTAGCGGCGACGAGTTCCGTTGGTTGAGCCGCGAGGAGTTCCTTGATGCAGTCGATGAGTTGGCCATTGCTCCTGCCAGCCGCCGCATCAGTGAGGTGGCTGTCCGACAAAGCGAGTTCATGCGCCAGAGCGGCGCCGCCAACCGTCATGCCTATCTCGTCAGTGACTTCCAGCGCTCGGCCGCCGATTTGTCCGCGCTCCCGACCGACACCCTGGCCCTCTTCACCCTTGTCCCGCTGGAGGGCGTGGCTGCCGATAATATCTATATCGATACCCTGCGTCTCGATGCCCCTGCCTATTTTGTCGGTGGCAGCGTTACGGCAGAAGCCTCGGTGCATAACGGTGGCAGTACGGATGTGGAGAAGCTGCCGGTTAAGCTGATTGTCAATGGCCGTGAGCGGGCGCTTGCTACCTTGGACATCCCTGCCGGAGGGACGGCCAAGGCCGCCTTGCATTTCACTATCGACAGCGCCGGCTGGCTTGACGGTTGCGTCGAGTTGACAGATTACCCTATTACCTTCGACGACCATTATTATTTCACCCTCCTGGCAGGCAGCCGCATCAATATGTTGCAGGTTGACGGAGGAACACTCAACGAGAACCTGCGCAAGCTCTTTTCTGCCGACTCTGCTGTGGAGTATCGGCAGGGGACGCTACCTTCTGACCTGTCGGCCTATCATTTTATTGCTCTCAATGAGCTGTGCGAGATGCCGTCGGGCCTGGCACAGGCTTTGTCGGCATGGGTTGAGCAGGGGGGTACACTATTGCTTGTACCGCCTGCCGACAGTAAGACGGGGGCGCTGAATGCCCTATTGGCACAACTGCAGGCTCCACGTCTTGAGCGCTGGGTGAAACGTGTTACCAAGGCTTCGACGGTAGACTATAACAATAGCCTTTATCGCGGTGTCTTCAGCGGCACCAGCGACGAGATGGAGATGCCCTCGGTGCAAGGCCACTATTCGTTGAGCGACCAGGGTGCCGTGCGTCAGAATGTTATCACTTTGGCCGATGGAGCCCCGCTCCTCACGGTTACTCCTCATGGCGAAGGACGGTTGTATCTCTTCACTACGCCACTCGCTTCCGAATGGACCGACCTTGTGGCGCAGGCTTTGTTTGTGCCCACATTATACAACATGGCGCTGTATAGTCGCCCGCAACCCGAGGTGAGCCACACGCTCGGTGACAATGCCCCCATATTCCTCCAAGGTTCCTACGACCCCTCTGCCAGACCACCACAACTCTCCTCGCTCAATAGTCAATTCTCGATGATTCCCGACTTACGCCGTCTGGGGAACCGTAGTGCCCTGCTGATGCACGGTGAACTCAAAGCCGATGGCATCTATCTTTTGGGCGACGACGAACATCTGGCGTTCAACTATCCAAGGCAGGAGTCGCAACTCGATTTCCTCTCGCGAGGAGAGATAGAAGAGAGCCTCGAAGGACGTCAGGGATACACCTTGGTTCGCAATGCCGCCAAGCCCCTTGACCAGGAGATACGCTCGCGCGAGAGCGGAACCCCTCTCTGGCGCTGGTGCCTTATGATAGCCCTCGCTGCCTTGTTGACCGAGACAATATTACTTAGATTATGCTCCTTCAAGTCGAAAAAATAGAGAAATCCTTTGGTACCCACAAGGTCCTCGACGGTGTCAGCTTTACCGCAGACTGTGGTGAGGTGGTAGGCATCCTGGGAGCCAATGGTGCAGGAAAGACCACCTTGCTGCGCATCATCAACCGCATCTTCGATGCCGATGGTGGAAAGGTGTTTTTTGACGGCCGTCCGATGACGCGCGACGACCTTGCTTTTGTGGGTTATTTGCCCGAAGAGCGAGGCCTTTACCGTCGTATGCGTGTCGGAGAACAGGTGCTCTATCTGGCGCGACTCAAAGGGATGTCGAAGGCTTCAGCTGAAGCGTCGGCGCACGAGTGGTTTCAGCGGCTGGGTGCCGAGGAGTGGTGGAGGCGTCCGGCAGCGAAGCTTAGCAAGGGTATGCAGCAGAAGGTACAATTCATAGCCTCTGTGGTCCATAGCCCGCGGCTGCTCATCCTCGACGAGCCATTCTCAGGATTCGACAGCGACAATGCCGTCATGCTCCGGAGGGAGATAGAACGTCTGCGCGATGCCGGTACCGCCATCCTGCTTTCCACGCATAACCTACAGGCCGCTGCAGATCTCTGCACAAAAACGATACAGCTATGAAGAAGATACTGCTTGTCCTTGGTCGTGAATGTCTCCTGCGGTTGCGTCGCCCGAGTTTCTGGGTGCTCACGTTGCTGGTTCCTCTGCTGCTGGCGGCCCTTTATGCGTTGCCGGTGGTCGCCGCCAATCGCAGTACCGAGCAGGCACAGGTGCTGGTGGTTGACGAGACGGGCCTCTTCGTGCATTCTCTGCAACCCAGCGACGAGGTGTCCTTCCGCTCCATGCCTAGCCTGGAATTTGCGCGCCGGGAGATGGAGGCTGACGACGATATCTCCGCCATTCTGCTCATACCTATGCGTGAGACTACCATCCCGCGCGACGCGTTCCTCTATCATCGCAGTTCCACGCCTCCATTTGTTTTACAACAATATATCGGAGGTCAGTTGCAGATGATTCTTCGCAACGCCATCTTGCAGGATGTCTACCAACTTGATCCCAGGGTCTATCAATCTGTTTCCTCTACCGACATAAAACTCCATACGCAGGATGCTGCCACAGGACGCGAAAGTTTTGCCCGAGTGAAAGGGGTGGTCGCCACTGTGCTGGCAGTCCTTATGGTGTTGGCGCTGATTATCTTTGGTGTGCAGGTGATGCGCAGTGTGCAGGAGGAGAAGGCTACGCGTGTGGCCGAGGTGGTGGCATCGTCTATCCACCCCGTGCAGCTTATGGTCGGCAAGGTGGGGGGAGTAGCGCTGACGGCTGTGATGCAGCTGGTGCTGTGGGTGATGCTTACCGCCACCGCCATTGGCGGTATCCAAGCCTCCAATCCCGACCTTTTCGCCCAGGCTCGTGAGCAGCAGTCGGCCCGTACTTTGGCCACCAAAGGTGCTGAAGCTACAGCCCAATACAATACCTCGGTGCAGCTTGTCGACGAGACGGTGCAGGGTCTCACCGCCATCAATCTGCCGCTGGTGGCGACAGTGTTTCTTGTTTTCTTCCTCCTGGGATATTTGCTCTTTGGTGCCCTCCTCGCCGCTCTTGCGTCGCGCCTCGACAGTGATGCCGACGCCCTCCAGTGGGTGCTCCTGTTGCTCTCGCCGCTACTGCTGGTGCTGATGTTCATCCCCCTGATACTGCAGACCCCCGATGGTGCATTGGCTCATTGGCTCAGTGTTATCCCCTTCACGGCACCCGCCGTCGTGGTGCTGCGCCTGCCTTTTGGCATTGCCACCTGGCAGGTAATCCTGGCGGCCATATTGCTCATCCTGCTCTTCCTCGGTGCCGCCCTGCTGGCAGCCCGCAGCTATAAGCGTTATATACATTTTTAGAAACCAGCATCTTTCGTTTTTTTCATGAGATGAGGTGAGATTTTTTTTTGCCTCCTTGTCAGATTTTGCATCAAAAAGGTGTATTATATTTATAGAATGAAAGCGAAAAAACATATCTTCGTGCTGGCGCTACTGTTTCCGATGGCTACCTTGTGGTCGCAGGAAGTGATAGCCCTTCACGGTCGTGTGACCTCAAAGGGTAGGGGAGTGCCCTATGCCACGCTTCAGTTGCAAGGCACCTCCGTCGGCGTCTCCTGCAACGATGCGGGTGACTATGAATTCAAGATTCGTCTGGGGCACGAACACGACACCGTGGTTGTCCACTCGGTAGGTTTCATCAAGTATAAAACCACTGTCGCACGGTTGCAGGGAAACGGGAATATACGGCTCAAGGCTCAGGTGGTGGAACTGCAGACTGTTGAGGTGACCAGTTACAGCTCTCCACGCCACCTACTCCTCGCTGCGGTGGAACACATCGGCCGCAACTACCACCAGCAGACCTCTTGGTCTACCTTCTTTTATCGCGACTGGCGTGCTGTCGACGGCGAGCTCTACCTTTTCGACGAGGCGGTGATGAACATCCGCCGCTGCTCCTATTCGCAATATGTCGACAAGCGGGGCTATCGCCTCAGTCCTACCCACCGTGAGATGGAGAGTAATTACAAGGACCTCCTCCGCCACCGCCTTGTGGTCTGCGATCGCGAATGCCTTGGACGGAAAATCGAAAGGGAAGATGGGGTAGGACAGATGCTTGAATATGCCGACAATGAGTTTTTTTATGATCCTGTCTCCACCCCTCAGGCCAGCTACTCCCTTGCCAAGCGCATGCTCAAGGAACATGTTTTCGAGCCCCTGAAGGAGTTTACTGCTGATGGCGAGGACTACTATCTGATTTCCTCGGTTGGCCCCAACCGTCGTCATGGCGCCAAGGTGCGCTACACCTATACTATCCGCAAGGATGACCTGGCTATCGTGAGACTCGCGTCGACGCAGATATCCTATAGTCGCCGGGTGCCCGACGACCTTCTGCTCAACAGCTATTTTAATCGCATGAACTATGACATCGACTCTTCGTCGTGGGTTTATGACGTGCGCGATGGACACTACACCCTGACTCATTACTACAATTTCACCTCCTACATCCTCAGCTCCAACCATAGTGGCCATGAGAATGAGCGACAGCAGTGGCAGCGCTGCACCGACTGGACGCTCACCGACTTCTCTCTTAGAACTCCGGAGGTGTGTGGCAACTTGTTGGAGGTGAAGTTGCAGACGCTCCCCGGTGCTTTCGGAAGCAGTGACTATAGTTCCGACTTCTGGGGGCACTACAACACCATCCCTATTGACTCGCTCCCTTTGCGTCTTCTCAAAGAAAAAATCCATTGAACTATGAAAAAGATATTGTTGCCGGCAGGATGCCGGCGGTCCATGATTATCGGTATCTTCATCTCTTGTAGCCTCTTTGCTTTCGCACAGCAGCCCAATGCCGAGACCGACAGCGTTTGGGTGGAAGGACGTGTTATCGAGGCCGCCACAGGCCAACCGCAGACAAGCTGTGAAGTGCAGTTCTTGCAGGAGGGTGAGGCTAAGGCTGTAGCCTTCTGTGACAAGGAGGGTTACTATTCCATCGGCTGGATGCCAGTGGGACTTTACACGCTGTCGGTTCTCTCAGGTGGTGCGTCACTCTACTATGCTGAATTCCAGTTGTCAGAGAGCGCTATGATTAACATTGCGCTCATGCCTGACACCGTCAACCTCCATGCCCTGCGTCCCACCGAGGTTAATGCCTCGCGTCACAAACTGGGTGAGAAGCTTATCACTTCGCCCGACGACCCACGTCTTTGGAACTTCAACGGTATCTGGGAACTCATGTGCGCCGGTTCCGCCAGTGCCGACCTCTCAGGGGGGCCAGACCACCCCAAGGGGGACGGAATGGGGATGATGCTCCTAACCCCTCCCATCTGGATTCTATGCAATGAGCCGTGGGACCCCACTCCGAAGAAAAAAGAAACGAAAAAAGACTCTTCCGAGGAGAGCAAGAAGGATTTGTAGGGTCACTTGTGGGTGACAGTAGAAACATCGGAAGTGGGGCAGTTGACCACCAGGGGACGGCCGATATAGATGAGGTGGCTGGCGTTGCGGACGGGTACCACCATGCGCTCGGTGCACCAGAAGACGGCGTTGCTGGCACCGTCGAGAGAGCCCTCGATGCGGCGGGCCTCGAACTTCTCGGCATCAAGACTCGAGGCTTCTATCATTTTGACCTCCATCTTAAAGAAGGCACGGCCACGGATTTCCATCGTCGAAGCGGCGGAGAGGTTGAGGAAGAGGTTCTCGACCGACAGGTGGCCGCGATAGTCAGAGGCTCCGGCCTGCTCGATGTGAACCACTTTGGCCACGATGTCGCCACGAAATTTGGCCGCACCGGTGAGGTAAATGGCCATTTCTTCGCATTCCAGTTTGCCAGTCGTTAAGGTGGCTGCACTAGAAAGTTCGATATCAATGAGTTTTTTGTTGAGTGGTAACACAATAGTGGGACGCTTTTTGAACTTGACCTTGCCACGGACGGCGATGCGGAGCACTCCCTTGTCGAGCTCTACAACCACCTGTTTCTGAAAGCGCTCGGGTATGGTGACTATGGCTTCCTTGACATTGTCGCTGAACGACACATCGAAGGCTGAACTGACAATGAGTTTGTGATATTCGCCTTTGATGGGGTAGGCGACTGCGTCGCCTTTAGGACCTTTGGCGGAAACCTCAAGAGAGGAGAAGGGAGCAAGGAGGAGGGTGATTAATAGAAAATAAGGAGAAAAGGAGGTAAGGAGGTAAGACAAATGTTTTTTCATAATTTTTTTTTAGATTTTAGTTCATAAACACGTACCGCACGATGTTGCTGCCCATACGGAGGGCCTTTTGACGGGTGGCTTGCGAGTCGTTGTGCACGTCGGGGTCTTCCCAGCCATCGCCGAGGTCGCACTCCCAAGTAAAGAAGCACACCAGCCGTCCCTCCCAGATGAGTCCGTAGCCTTTGGGGGGCTTGTTGTCGTGCTCATGGATTTTGGGCAAGCCATTGGGGAACTGGTATTTTTGGTGGTAGATGGGGTGCGAGAAGGGCAGCTCCACCCACTCCAACTCAGGGAAGACTTTTTTCATCTGCGGCATCACGAAGTCCTTCAGGCCATAGTTGTCGTCGATATGAAGGAACCCGCCGCCGATGAGGTAGGTGCGGAGGTTCTGTGCCTCGCGGTCGCTGAAGACCACATTGCCGTGACCTGTCATGTGGAGGAAAGGATAGTTGAAGATTTCGGCACTGCCCACATCTACAGTGGCATACTGCGGCTTGAGGCCCATCTGCTGGTCCTGGTTGCAGAAGGCGATGAGGTTGGTGAGCGACGTGGGGTTGGCGTACCAGTCGCCGCCACCGCTGTATTTCAGCAGCGCCAGCTGGGGCTGAGCGGAGAGCTGACCGGCCAGTCCGAGTAATCCAAATAATCCGAGTATTCTGAAAAGTTTCATTTGTCGTTGATTATGTTAAAGGCGGTGACGGCATAGAGTGCTGCGGTCTCGGTGCGGAGGCGGCTGGGGCCGAGGCTTACGGGTTGGAATCCGCATTCCAGCGCCAACGCTATCTCCTCCACGGAGAAGTCGCCTTCGGGGCCGATGAGTATCACGGCATCTTGTCCAGGCTGCAGGGCGGCGGCCAGCGGAGTGCGCGGTTTGTCGGCCTCGCAGTGGGCGATGAACTTCTGAGTGGTTAGTGGTAAGTGTTTAGCATTTAGTAAGCCGCGGAGGGTGACGGCGGGGTTGATCCTGGGCAGCATGGTGTGGAGGCTCTGCTTCATGGCACTGATTGCCAGCTTCTCCAGACGGTCGGTCTTGAGGAACGAGCGCTCGGAGTGGTCGCAGTTGAGGAGGGTGATTTCGCTGACACCTATCTCTACGGCTTTCTCAACTAGCCACTCCATACGCGATGGATTCTTGGTGGGAGCGACGGCCAGATGAATTGAAAATTGAGAATTGAAAATTGAAAAATCTTGTCTGACCACCTCTACCACGCAGGTCTTGTCGTGGGCTTCCATAATTTGGCAGCGGTAGAGGTTGCCGCAGCCGTCGGTGACGTCGAGCCCGTCGCCCTCGCGCAGTCGCAACACCTTCACTGCATGGCGGCTCTCCTCGGCATCGAGGGTACAGAATCCTGAGGGGGTAATATCTTTGCAATAAAACAGTTGCATATGTTTTGTGGTTAAGTAGACGGTAGTTAAGTAGTTAAGGAAATAGTATTGTATGGGTTAAACAATCATACCGCTGGCTACCACCAGATGGGCGTCCTTGTCATAAATCGTGGTATACTGGCCGGCGGCGATACCCTGGATGCGGTCGTCGCTCTCAATCTCCACCAGCCCGTCGGGCAGGAACCGTAGCATTCCTGGGTGGAATTCGGGGGTGTGGCGGATTTTGAATTTTATTTTGCATTCCGGAATGTCCGAGTTTTTCGGAAAATCTGAATTTTCCGGCCAGCGACCACTCAGCAGCCGGAATCCCATCAGTGTCACCTTGTGACCGTGGGCAGCATCAGGGTCGTAGCCTTGTGAGACGTAGAGGACGTTCTCATCGATGTCCTTTCTCACCACAAACCATGGCCCGCCGCTGAGGAACAGTCCTTTGCGTTGGCCGATGGTGTGGAACCAGTAGCCTTTGTGGGTGCCGAGAATCTTCCCAGTCTCCAGTTCCACAATCTTCCCTTCTTTTTCACCCAAATAGCGCTTGATGAAGTCGTTGTAGTTGATCTTCCCCAAGAAACAGATGCCCTGCGAGTCCTTGCGGTCGGCACTGGGCAGGTGGGCGGCGTGTGCAATCTCGCGCACCTCGCTCTTCATTATTCCGCCAATGGGGAACATGAGTTTATGTATCTGTCTGTATTCCAATTGTGAAAGAAAATCTGTCTGGTCCTTGACGGGGTCCACGGCCGTCGCGAGGAATACGGTGCCGGCGATGTCGGCGGTACGTGCGTAGTGACCAGTGGCGATGCGGTCGTAGTTGTGGCCTCGTTTGTCCTCGAAGGCACCGAACTTGATGAGCTTGTTGCACATCACGTCGGGATTGGGTGTCAGCCCTTTGCGCACGCTCTCAATGGTGTAGCTCACCACGTTGTCCCAGTATTCCTTGTGGAGGTTCACCTCCTCGAAACGGCATCCGTATTTCTTGGCAATCCACTGGGTGATTTCGATATCCTCCTCGGCGGGGCAGTCGATATAGCCCTCCTCATCCTCCATCCCGATGCGAATATAGAAGATGTCGGGCGTAAATCCCTGTTCTTTCAGCAGATGGACCACCACCGAGCTGTCGACGCCTCCCGAAACCAGTGCTGCAATATTCATCTCAGACCCTTACTTTATTCCCCAATAACGCCATCCCTGCCGAAATATTGTATAAAAGGTTGAAAAATAGCATTCCGGTGTCCCAAAATCATGCAGAGAAAACACTTCTGGAAGAGGTGAAATCCGGTTAAAGTTAACTACCTATGAACCAGTTACCAAGTCCTTATCAACTCCTATCCAACTCCTACCGCGGTAGGAGTTGATAAGGTGATGGTAAGGCTTTGGCAGGTAGTTTGTCGATCTTCGGTAGCAGTCTGCCCCTTGGACGGGGCAGGTCGGAGTTGCAGGGTGGGGAGGGAAAATGTTTGAAACTTTTTTTGCACAGATGAAAAAAAAGTTGTACTTTTACACCCAGAAAAATATGAAAGAAAAACGTTGGATAATTAGAGAAGATTATGATTTAGAGACTGTTGAGAAACTTGCGGCATCGTTGGGCGTTGACAAAATCATTGCCACTCTGCTAGTAGAGCGGGGTGTCACCACATTCGAAGAGGCACGGCGCTTTTTCCGTCCGGGACTGGATCAAATCCACGACCCGTTCTTGATGAAAGGCATGCGCGAAGCCATCGAGTGCATCAACGAGGCAATCAAACGACAGGACCGAATCATGGTCTATGGCGACTACGACGTCGACGGCACGTCGGCCGTGGCGTTGGTCTATTCCTACCTCAAGGATTTGGACCGCAATATTGACTTCTACATTCCCGACCGTGAGCGCGAGGGTTATGGCATCTCGCAGCAAGGGGTCGACTATGCCCGCGAGACGGGTGTCAAACTCGTCATCGCTCTCGACTGTGGCATCAAGGCTGTGGAAATGGTGGATTATGCCAAGCAGTATGGTATAGACTTCATCATCGGCGACCACCATCTGCCTGGCGATGAGGTTCCGCGGGCGGTAGCGGTCCTCGACCCCAAGCAGGAGGATTGCCCCTATCCCTACAAAGAACTCAGTGGCTGTGGCATTGGTTTCAAGATAGTTGAAGCTCATCTCGAGCAGCGTCTCGGCGTGCGCTTGTGCGACCTGCCCGAGCAACTCGACGGTCCCCGCCGTCAGCGTCAGGAAGAACTCAAACTCCACCTGCTGAAGTACCTCGACCTGGTGGCTGTCAGTATCGCCAGTGATATCGTCCCCATCATGGGCGAGAACCGTGTGTTGGCTTTCTTCGGTCTCCGTGTTCTCAACACCAAGCCTCGTCCGGGTATCGAGGCCATCCTCAAATACGGCCATGTGGATCGACGCAAATCCGACCAGTCCGACCAGCCAGAGGCGTCGGAAGGCTCAGACAAGACCAAGACCGGCTATTTTGAGAAGGAACTCACCATCACCGACCTCGTCTTCCTCGTGGGTCCGCGCATCAATGCCGCTGGCCGTATCCGTTCGGCCTTCGACTCGGTGCGTCTCATGCTCACCGAAGACCCTGCCATTGCCCGTCGTCTGGCCGAGGACATTAACACCTACAACATGGAGCGCAAGGATCTCGACACCGCCGCCACCGAGGAGGCCAAGCGACGCATTGAGAATGACCCTTTCTACAGGGACCGCCAGTCGCTGGTGCTCTTTGACGAGGGGTGGCATCGTGGTGTGGTAGGTATCGTGGCCAGCCGCATCGTCGAGGCCTACTACAAACCTACCATCGTTTTTACCCGCGGCAGCGACGACCTCATTACGGGATCTGCTCGTTCGGTGAAGGAGTTCGATGTCCATGAGGCTCTGGAGAAATGTGCCGACCTATTGGAACATTTTGGCGGACATAAATGCGCCGCCGGCGTATCGCTGCGACAGGAGAACATGCGAGCCTTCGTCGACCGCTTTGAGCAACTGGTTCGTGAAGGCATGGGTGTCGAGGCGGCTGTGCCCGAGGTGGAGGTCGATGCCGAGATTGGCTTCTCGCAGATCACACCCAAGTTCCTCCGCATCCTCAAACAGTTCGCACCCTTCGGACCTGACAACAATGTGCCGGTCTTCGTCAGCCGCGAGCTTGTGGATACCGGCAATGCCCGCATCGTGGGTGTCAACCACCTTAAGTTCAACGCCATCCCCATCGCCGAGCGCTCGGCCCCCTATCCTGCCATCGCTTTCCAGATGGGTGATTGTCTGGGCCGTATGCGCAGCGAGCGCTTCGACCTCTGCTACCAGCTTGAGGAGAACTACTGGCGTGGCCGTACAGAAATCCAACTCAACGTCAAAGACATCAAGTTTAATTATTAAATACATAATGGAAAAAAGGGAGCCGTCTCAGAAGGACGGCTCCCTTTTTGTATATAAAAAAAGAGAAACTCTTGTTTCTCTTCAGTGCCCGGAACAGGACTTGAACCTGCACTCCTTTCGGAACACGCACCTGAAACGTGCGCGTCTACCAATTCCGCCACCCGGGCTGGTAGCATTCCATCTCTTTGGAATGAATCATTTAGATTTGTGCCCAGGACAAGACTTGAACTTGCACCGCCTATGGCGACTACCCCCTCAAAGTAGCGTGTCTACCAATTCCACCACCTGGGCTGCTTTTTTTTCTCGAAAGCGGGTGCAAAAATACAAACATTTTTCGATACGGCAAAATATTTTTTGAATAATTTCGCTAATATGCTGAATTCAAATGGAATAAATTTTTACAAGGGAAGAACAAAAGCCCTGCAAAGGAGCACTGGTGAAGTGTCTTTTGCAGGGTTTCGGGGTAATCTTGATATAGGTAATTAGTCTTCGTTGTTGTCGGGATGAGCCGCGCGGTTGAAGGGGATGAGGAAGTTGTTCATGACGTAGTTGGAGACGTTTCCAACGTGGTAGAAGAAGGTGCCGAGGCCTTCTTTCTCCACTTTACGCTGGTCGATGGAGAGGCTCTTGATTTGGTCGTCCCATGTGCCGACAGAACTGTAGATGGTCAGGTCCTGAGACTGGCAGTCGAAGTAGAAGAAGTACCAATGATCTTTGGCAGCCTCGATGTAAAACTTCATCTTTTGGTTGCCTTTCTCCATGTAGATTTGTGCCTTCATGTTGACGGTGACACCCAGCGGCTTGTCGCCGACGCTCACCAATCCCACCTTGCCTTCGCAGTAGAGTCCCAGGCTTGGGGTGTACTGCCAGCGGATGTTGTCGAAGAGCATGGTAGATTTCATGAAGTCGGGAACTTTTTCGAGTTCGCCCGTGGCGCTGTAGGCGGCATAGAGCGCGCCACCCTTGTCAGCACCGAGGTGGTGCATCATGGCGTGGCGCATCTCGGCATTGGTGGTCATGCCGATAGGTTCAATCCTCAGCTCTTCCTTGAAGTTGTCTGCCAGGGCATTGACAATCTCCTGGGCTAGCGGGAAGGTGAATCCGAAGACGGTGGTGAGCTGGTCTTCGTCATTGTTCTTGATGCCTACCGAGGCAGAACCGTAGGAGAAGAACGAAGCCTGTGTCTTGCGGCGCGCAAAGTTGACGGGGCCTTCGCCCTCGAGGATGCAGTCGTCGGTAGAGAGGGCGAGATAGGGCGACACGAAACCGTCGGGGTCGTTGACCTTCTCCTCAGTGCCTATCATATATTGTTTGCGCTCGCCGAGGTAGGTGAGGACACCATGAGCAGAGAGGAGCTCGTTATCGGCAACCTTCTCGTTAGTGAGGAAGGCGGCATGAGGACGCAGGGTGCTCTTGTCCATGAGAATGGAGGCTGTGATGCGCTTGCCCTTCCAGTCGGTGGGCTGCTCGGGGACGGTGATGTGCACGTGCTCGGGGTCGGTATAGTCGGCATAGGCCAGTAGTCCCAGCTGTGCCTCGGGAATGCAAGGCTGGATGAGGCGCACGCCGCCCTCGAAGAAGGGCCAGCGCTGGTTGCCCTCGAGGCGGACCTTGCCGGCGAAACCGAAGGCGGAGCTGATGGTGAAGTTCGCCTCGCTGGCGATATTGCCGCGGGCTACGGTGATACCGTTCTGAACACCCACTTCGTCGAAGAATATTTTCTGGACCTTTTCCTGGTCGTTATGGAATTCGTAGTTGCCCTTGCCGCTGTAACTGTCGCCACTAGCGATGATGAGGTCGGCATCGGTGAGGATGTGGTATGCGCTGTCACGGTTGAAGACCACCTGAGCATGGTTGAACACGCGCATCTCGCCTCCCTTGTTGACATGCAGGGTGTCGCTGACGGGAGCGATAGCTGCATCGGCGACGTTGATAAGGAAGACTCCGTGGCAGGAGAGTTCTCCAGCGTCATATTTATAGGTGCTCAGCAGCGAGTTGTAGGAGAGCTGTCGGCGGGCCGGGTCGGTGCTGGTGAATCGCACGCCGGGCATGTCGTGGGATTTGCCCAGGCGTAGGCGGAGGTCCATGGCGTCAAGGCCCTCGGAGGTGCCACGGGAGGAGTTTTCGAGGGTCAGCTCCTTGCGGTCCATCTCCCAGGCGAAGCGGTCTGCCCAAGCCTCGTAGCGTGCCAGTTGGAGTTCACTGTGGATGGGGCCTTGTTTGGACTGTAGGTCAGCATGTTGGGTGTCATAGTTGACACTCGAGGTGACGTTCTGGGCACTGAAGGCCACGGTGTTGAAACGTTTGCTGCGGAGGGTGAAGTCGCTGACTTCGGCATCCATCTGGCGTGCCGCCAGGGCGAAGTGCTGCGAGGTGAAGGTGCCCTCGCGAACATCGGCGCTGCCGGCAGCGCTGGCGCCCTTGGGCATGAGGTCCACACGTCCGCGCAGGTGGGCATCACCGCGGTACATCTTGAATGGACGGCCATTCTCCAGCGTGGCTATGGCCATGGAATCTTGATAGGGTAACCAGTGCATGTTGGTTTTTCCGTTGCTTATCTGTGGGAAGCCTTGTTCTTCGCGCACGCTGATGGTGTCGGTGATAGCCACCATGGAGTCGAGGAGGAAGAGGTAGTCTTTCGACCGTGAGGTGGAGGTCAGGTAGTCGAGCGAGCCGCTGCCGCGGAGACCCGAGTGGTTAAGTTTGAGCTTTTTGCTATAAGACCCCTTGCCACCATAGGCGGGATAGCCGCCGGCAGGGGTCTGGATATTGAATCCCAAGTAGTAGTCTTTTTGCACACGCAACGGCTCCTCGATGTCAGGAAAGATGCCTCCCGAGGTGAGCACACCCGTGAACTTTAGGCTGTCGGCGGCGATGTCGACCATGCTGGTGATGGTGAAGGGCAAGAGGGTGTAGTAGAAGCGATCGCGCACATACTGACCCCCCTGGATGTCTTTGGCATCGTAGAAGACGTTGCTATTCTCCAGGCTGTTGAAGATGGGATACTCTTTGTTTTTTACCAGTCCGCAGTGGTTGTCGGGCTTGTCGACCTCCAGGGTGCCCACGAGGTTGCTCAGCGGCGTGCGCACTAACTGCTCGTATTTGTCGGGAGTGACAAAGTCGGGCACATAGAATTCCATGCGCACAATCTTAGGCATGTTGAAACTGAAGGTCTCATAGTTGAAGTCGCAGTCTTTGACGGTGAGTATGAATTTGCCTACATCGATGCGGCCGCTGAAATGGAGGGCACGGTCGCGATCCACGATGACCTGGTAGCCGGTGGCCGAGTCGGGATAGACGACGACAGCTTGGCTGTCGGAGACTACGAATTGCTCGACACCACGGATGGTCAGCTTGTTGTCCTCAAAGTTCATGCGTGCGTTGGTGCTTGTGGAAGAGGATTCCAGCGACAATGCGTCATAGTCGAAACCTTTGCTCTTGGAGAAGGCTTTGTGATAGTCAACAAGCTTGTCTTTCACCTTGACCATGCCGTTGATTTCGTTGTACGACACCAGTCCATGGTGTGCTAGCGTGTGAATCATCAGCAGTGTCTGGCTCATATCAAGTCCGATGCTATTGGAGAAACCCTGTACCGAGAATTCTGAACTCTGTGAGCGCGAGTAGTCGTAGACACGTTCCACAGGGCTCTGTTCGTCGATGCCTTTGATTTCGCGGTATTTCTTAAAGGTGTAGTAGTTGCTTGATTCGAAGCTGGCGCTGCTCAAGGCACCTCCTGAGGCGAGGTTGGAGAAGAGCAGGTCGTCTTTTTCCAGTCGCCAGACGATAGACTCGCTGTAGATGTCGAGACTGTGATAGGTGTCGATATAGGGGCTGTAGAAATTGCGTTTGGCATCGTTGACGAGCACCACCTGTTTGTCGGCGGGCACGTAGCGCACCAGGATGCCGGTGTTGGTGATGGAGTCTTCCTCGCCGACATAGAGCACCACCGTTGCATTCTCGGCTTTCATGCGCTCGGCGGTGATGGTGAATTTCATCGATGATACCGTCAGTCTTGCTTTGCCGCCATGGTTAAAGACCAACTTGGCAGGGTGCTTGCTCGAGGCGGTGATGAATTTCGAGCCGTTCATCATGAAGCTGCCGCTGTAGTCGACATCTGGCATGATGTCCTTGATGACGAAGTCGCGTTGGTGTGAGCGGAAGCGCGGGTAACTGTATTTCTCGGGCTCCTTGGGGCTGTCGAGTTGCTCCTCGATACGGCCGCGGATGGGAGTGGTGAAATATTGGGTGTGGACGAACTCCACCGAGTCTGCTTTGAACTTAGGGAATTTGGTCTCGGCCTTGTAGCGGTTCAGGTCAGCGTAGCACTCGCTAGCCGCCAGGCCTGTGCGAGTCCATTCCACGCGGCCTCCCTCGCCATTCCATTCGTTCTCCTTGTAATTGTAGACACCTGTGGTGCTCTTGATGACGCCTTCGTCTTTGGCCGAGGAGTAGTGCAAGTCAGCCGGAGTGTCGAACCACACTAGCGGCACGCCCTCTTTTACCCCCAGACGGAAAGGTGTACGGGGTGCAAATTTCCATTCGCTGCTGTTGGAACGATAGAGCACTCGGTCGGAGAAGAGACCTTCGCAGAAGTTTACATACTCCATCACGGCTTTGGCTTTGGCATTGCGCTTGGCGAAAGCCTCCAGCGAGGCTACGAAACCGTCGAGGTTGGGGGCATTAGCATAGGCGTTGGCCACATCTACTCCTCCCGAAGGGGTGGTGGCGATGGTGCTCAGCATCTGCGTCAAGCCGCTTATCTCGGGGTTGCCCTTCATCTTGGCCTTCACGGCATAACTGTAGACGTTCACCAGACGCTCCTGCAGGCGGCTGTCGAAGTTGTTGTAGGCCGTCTTGAAGTCTTTGATAACTTTGGTGTTCTCCTTTTGGCGATCTTTATCCGAAGTGGTGCCGTTCATGTATTCCAGCAGTTCGTCGGGCAGGCCGGCGGTAGTGAACTGCACGGTCTTGGGTTTCTGCGCCATCAGCGTGGATGTCAGCATGATGGATAGCAAAAGGACGATATGTTTACACTTCATAGCAGTATGTTTTTTGCATTATTGTTCAAAATGCAAAAATACAACAAATCCGCCACCCGAAACGACGGATGGCGGAAAAGTTATCAATAGCCGATTGTTTACATCGGGAGGTCTCTAATTGAGGCGTACCATGGTGGAGATGACCTGTCCGGCGGTCTGCTGGCCGTTGAGGAGGACATGCATCTGGCCGCGGGCAGGACCTTCGGCATCTCCGTAGAAGCCCAGCTTGCGGCCGTCGAGCAGCATGCAGGAACCGATGATGGTTTGGCTATAGGCATCGAAACGGACGTCGAGGGTGCTCATCACCATCTGCGACTGCCAGGGCTGGAGTTCGGAGGTGTTCCAAGCGAAAGGGACCTGTTCGGCGGCATTGGCACCGATGACGCAACGCCAGTAGAAGGTAGGCAGGCTACCGTTCACGTCCACGCTGTATCCCACGTTGTTATTGTACCAGCGGATTTCGTTGGGGTAATGCTCGGGGAGCGCGCAAAGGGTGACGGTGCCCTGTGCCGGATTAAAGGTGTAGGCGAAGAACTGGGTATTGTATTCAGCGCTGGTGCGCCGGGCGAGCCACTGCATGGTGGCTGTGTGGTAGACCTGGTCGGAGAAGGGATGTATCATGTCGGGATTCCAGCCGGTCCATTCGGTGGATTCGGCGCCGTCGTTTTCTTCCCACGACGCCACTTCCTGGGTGGCCGAGGCGCTGCCACCGGCGACTTCAACGCGGAGGAACTGCAGCTTGCTGGGAAGGTCCCAACCGCCGTTCAAGGTGCGCCCCAGGTACAGCTGTCCGTTGACGCTGACGAGGAAGGGGTTTTGCTGCCCGTCGTCGAACAAGGGCTCGTCGAGGGTGTAGCCATCAGGAATGGGAGCCACGGTGAGGGGAAGGACCTGTGTGTTGTCGGGAAGCACTATGTAGAGCTCGCCGTCGGCATTGGGGTCGTTGCTGTAGTTGATGCGGGCGCCCACAAAGTTGCCGCTGGAGGGCAGGATGTTGCGGGTGCGGACGGTGGTGGGGGTCACGGTGCTGACCTGTAGTGTGTTCCCTTGGTTGCGCAGACGCATCATCACATGCGAGTTGCTCAAGGTCAGCAGGTCGTTGCCATAGGGTTCGATGATGCCGTTGGCAAGGAGGTGGATCGGACGATGGAAGTCCAGCCGCTCGGTGGGGCATCCTTGATTGTCGGTCCACTCGAAGAGGGCACCGTCGGTGGTGCGCACCAAGTAGTTGCGGTTGTAGTTGTCTTTGGAGAGGATGTCTTGGATTTCGCCGCGAACGGTGTCGTTCTCGATGTTGTTGAGCGTGGGACAGACGAAGTTGCAGTTATAGAGCCACAGCCAGCCGTCGCCGATGGAAATCATCTTCTTGATGTTGAGGACCACGGTCTGCTGCACCGTGGCAATCACCGAGTCGTTCTCTCCGGTGACCTCGATGTTGTAGGTTACCGACTCGATACTTCCGTCTTCGTTCATTTTATAGAGCACCGACAATGTGTTGGCATCCTTGTGGTTGCTCTCGTTGCTGGCCAAGGCCAGGGCTTTGGC
The DNA here is from genome assembly GCA_045222295.1 of Bacteroidales bacterium. Taxonomy (GTDB): domain Bacteria; phylum Bacteroidota; class Bacteroidia; order Bacteroidales; family P3; genus Colimorpha. The sequence goes on from JBGUXP010000008.1 coordinate 120,261, forward strand.
ACCGGCAATATTGGCATTCTTGAAGGTGAGCGATTTGTTGCCACCTTGGTCGCCACCATGATCCTGATGGGTGTGGCCGTCGTCTTTTTCGCAGCCGACAAACATCATCGTTCCTATCGCCATGAGGGCAACAGCACAGAATTGCAAAACTTTTTTCATATTCTTATTGTTTTTAATGTTCATCTTGTTTTTAATGTTCATCCCACCGAGGCCTTCAGCTTCTCGGCGTTTTCGGCGAGCTGGAGGGCTTCGATACAGTCTTCGATGTCGCCGTCCATGAAAGCAGGGAGGTTATGCATACTCCAGCCGATGCGGTGGTCGGTGACACGGCTCTGGGGGTAGTTGTAGGTGCGTACCTTCTCGCTGCGGTCGCCCGTGGCTACCATGGTCTTGCGCTTGGAGGAGAGCTCTTCCATGTACTTGTTGTATTCACGCTCGTAGAGGCGGGTACGGAGGATGCTGATGGCCTTCTCTTTGTTCTTGATCTGGCTCTTCTGGTCCTGCATGCTGACCACGATGCCCGTGGGGATATGGGTCAGGCGGACGGCCGAGTAGGTGGTGTTGACGCACTGTCCTCCAGGGCCGGAGGCGCAGAAGGTGTCGATGCGTACGTCGCTCATGTTGAGTTCCACATCGAACTCCTCGGCTTCGGGCAGCACCACGACGCCGGCAGCGCTGGTGTGGATGCGACCCTGGGTCTCGGTGGCGGGCACGCGCTGCACGCGGTGTACTCCCGATTCATATTTCAAGAGTCCGTAGACGCCCTCGCCAGTGACGGTGAAGGAGATGTCCTTGTAGCCGCCTGAGGTACCTTCGTTGAAGTCGTTGACCTCTATCTTCCAATGTTTCTTCTCGCAGAAGCGGGTGTACATGCGGAAGAGGTCGCCAGCGAAGATGCAGGCTTCGTCGCCACCCGTGCCGCCACGAATCTCGACCACGGCGTTCTTCGAGTCCTGCGGGTCGGCGGGGATGAGGAGGATGCGGATTTCATCCTCCATCTTCTCGCGGCGATCCTGGCTGGAGAGGAGTTCCTCCTTGGCCATTTCCTTCAGTTCGGGATCTTTCTCGTTTTCCAATAGTTCTTTGCACTCGGCAATGGTGTCGAGGAGGGCCTTGTAGTCCTTGTAGGCTTTCACCACGGGCTGCAGGTCCTTGTAGTCCTTGCTGAGTTTGACGTAGCGTTTCATGTCCGCGGTGACTTGCGGATCGTTCATCTGTTGTTCAATCTCCTGATAACGAGAGTATATGGCTTCTAATTTATCTAACATAGCGGTTGCAAAGATACAAAAAAAAATTGTATGTCAGAAATGAAGTAACGTCGGCATTAGCCAAAGTTACAATTATTTTTTAATAATGGAGTTGACTGTGGGCGAAATCTTCCAGAAATAGACCGCCGCCGCCGCCAATCCCCCCAGGACAACAGTCTTCACTACGGCACCAACAATCAGCGAGAGTCCCAGCGCGGAGGTCATCCAGATCCGCCATCCCCTATCGAGCAGCAGCAGGGCGATGATGAGTACCACAGTCTTGAGCTGCCCAGTGGAGAAGACGCTGACCTTGAGCTTCCTCCACAGGTAGCCGAGCAGCAGCACATAGTAGAGTAGGTAGGCGCACAGCGTGGCGCAGGCTGCGCCGCTGATGCCCATGGAGCCAATGAGGGTGTTGTTGAAGACGATGGCCGCCACCGTGAGCACCACTATGAAAGGTAGACCGCGCGAGTAGAAGCGCGAGTAATTCAGAATGTCGCTACTTACCGAGAACGATGAGTTTATCACCTTGGCGATGCCGAGGAGGAACACAACGCCGACACCGTCCACATAGTCCTTGCCGTTGGGAATGACGGCGAAGAGCGTATCGATATTAATCCATATCACATAGAAAATCAACAGGCTTACCAGCAACTGGTGTAGACTCACCTGTCGGCTGAGGCGGTTCACCTCGTCCCAGCGGTCCTCCTTGATGGCTGTGGCTATCACTGGCCTCGAAATGGCTCCCAACGAGCGATAGGGCACCTCCACGACGTTAGCGATATAGGAGGCAATGGTATAAACACCCGTCAGCGCCAACCCCGTTTTTGCACCGAGGAAGAGCGAGTTGAAAAGAGGTATGTTCCCCGCCAGCGCCGTCATTGTCATATAGAGGGTGTAGCGGCCAATTTCTTTCACCCTGTCGTGTGTGAGAAACCCCCGGTCGATACGGAACGAGATATGCCCCAAGGTCATCAAATAACCCAAGTTCAGCAACATCGCTAACCCATAGCTTCCACAGAACATCCACACGAAGATATCTATTGAGATAAGGTCGAAGCCATAGAGCAGGTAGGCTACCAAGTTGAAAAGTCTGATACCCACCTCGCGTACCAGCTTGGGCACCGTGATGCGTAGCAGCACCGAAGCATTGGTTTCAAAAACAGAAGTGTATAGCGAAAAGAAGGTGAGCATCGGCAGCAAATAGAAGTAGTCGGCCAGCAGGGGCGACTTGTCGGCATAAACCGCCAGTAGCGGCTCCCTAAAAATCAGGAACGCCAGCGCGAAGAGCACGAAGCCCGCCAATGGCAGCAACACGCTAAGGCCGAAGACCCCATGGTTGTTCTTGTCATCCCTGAAATAGGGGAAAAACTTGACAACCGACGAGTTGGACCCCAGCTGCGCCAGCGACGAGAAGAGCATCGCCGCGTCGACCAGTACTCGCGTCAGCCCTATCTCCTCTTGTGTCAAGTATTTGGTTAGCACAAAGAACGACACAAAGAACCCTATCGCCACTCCTATGTAGTTGGCGATGGCTCCTTTGATACTCTGTCGTGCTATTACGCCCATGCGTCTATAAGGATGTTATTTTACAATCAATTTCTGCACCGTGGCGTTGTTGTGATCCATCACATGGACAAAATAGATGCCCGAGGGGAGGGTCATGTGGAGTGTGGAATGAGTGTTAAAAGTGGTGGCAGGTATCACCTCACGGCCTGCAATGTCAACGATGGTGACGGTCGAAGGCTGCGACACACTGATGGAAACGTCACCAGCGGTCGGGTTGGGATAGATTTCCACTGTCAGTTTTTCTCTCTCCACTTCACCAATGCCTGTGGAATAGGTACCGGTGATAGCCTTAATCATAAAGACATTAAGGAACCCTTTGGAGGCCATGGAACTCCATCTGTTGCCGTCGAAGGAGATAAGGCCGCCGGGGATACCTGCAAATCCGCTGACAGCCATTTCGTTTCCTACAGCGGGAATCAGGAATGTTACCCAAAGGTTTTCATTGTCCAAAGACACCGAGTCAGTGAGCACTATTTCCTGCCAGCCTTCCTGGTTGGTGGTGATGGAGACCGGTTGGCTGTGAACCAATGCGGCAGGGACGGTGTCGCCGCCACGGTAGATGTTAAGGGTGTAGTCAGATGCCATGAGTGAGTAGAGCATCACACTGCGCAGGTAGTCACTACCGGCGAGGGAGGAGGCAGGCAACATCATGCCGAAATGGAAATTGCCGTAGGCGTTACCTATTTTGTTTACTTTCGGGTCGTTGCCACAGTAGCTGATGGTGTCGCCCGAGCGAACGGGACGCTGGGTGATGAAGTTGGCAACGAGGTCCATGTTGGAAATGGCCGGGAAAGAAATTACGTCGGAAAGCACTCCTGGGTTCCAATAGGCGAATTGGTAGCCGGTGGCGGGTACGGCCTGCAATACTACCGTATCGCCTTCGACATAGAGACCTGCGCCAGTGACGGTGCCCCAGGCGGGATTGCTGCTGACGGCGTTGATGATGTGATAGACAAGGGCGGTGTCGTTGGCACCCACGCGGATATCATCGATGAGCAGCTGGCTGCCACCCGCGGGAGTGAGGCAGCGGAAGGCGACGTAAACCGGCTGTCCGACATAGGGAGCCAGTGAGATGGCCCGCTGCTGCCAGGCGTTGCCAGCATCGCTCTCGGCATAGATGACGGTAGAGAAGTCGTCGGGGGTGTTGCCACCGACCGAGATGCGAACCTCATAGGCGCTGCCGGCAGGGGCGTTGACATAGTAGGAGAGGGCTCTGTTGGTGGAGTCGGCGGGCAGGAGGATGGCCGGTGTAATGGCCCATGAGCCGTCGTCGCTGCCACTGGCGGTGAGACAGTGGCTGCCACTATGGCTGGTGGCACCGCTCTCGAGAGCAAAGCCGCTCAATTGCCAGCAGTCGGTACCCTCCTCAAAGTTCTCTTCCCAGGGGAGTTCGTGAATGGCGCAATTGGCAGTGGAGCCGTCGCCAAAGATGCCGCGAATCAAGACGGCAAGTCCTTCAAAGTCAATGGTAGACCCTTCTTCGTCGCTAAGCACACACTCGTCGTTGTTGCCACAAGATAAGGTAAAAGTGAACGGATTTTCAGCATCTGGGCAGGTGAAGGTAATCCAGAGATTACGGGTGGTGTCGACGGGCAGTAGAGAGGTCACGGGAACAGTGTTCCATCGGTTGATGTCGTTTTCACCAAAGTGGTGGGTGGCGGTGAAGAGTGTATCGGTGGGGGCGTCAGTGCCAGCGATGACGGCCAGCGTGTAGTTGCCTTCCTCTGCCACAAAGAGTTGTGCGGCTTCAAGGTAGCGTCCATCGGTGAGCACCGAGGCTGGCAGACGAATGCCCCAACTGGTTTGAGGAGAGGGCAACGGAATATTGGACATGGTGATGGCGTAGAGGCCGCAGTAGCTCAAGGTGTCGCCGCTGAGGGGTTCCACCTCGGCGGTGAAGTTATAACTGCCGCCCTGGGCAATGAACTGGCGGTCAGGAATGGAATTGCCGTCGCTCCAGTACTTGAAACGATACCCTTCGGGCACAGTGACATCGAGGGTGACGGTGTCGCCGAAGGCATAGCTGCCGGCACCCGTGAGGGTGGCAGGACTATTGATCGAGGCAGTGACGGTGGTGGTGCTACCAATTGCCCAGTCGGTGTTGGGACGGATGCCGATGATGGCGGCATTCTGGAGATTGTAAGTGCCACTGTTGGCACCGGCGCCGTTGGCGGATGGCACGAGGTTGCCCATGACAAAGTATCCATCAGCCAAGCCACTCCAGCCCCAGTTGATATGGAAGAGACCGTCATTGTTGTATCCGTCGCAGACGAAACTGTGACCCATATGGCCGTCGGAACCGGAATAGAGAATAGGACGGCTCTGGTCGAGCTCGGCACGAAGACGGGCGCAATATTCATCGTTGCTATACTTGTCACGCAGGACAACGGCCATGTCAGGACGGTATTTGAAGTGGTCCAGCAAAGCTCTCTGAGCCGACTTCTGCAAAGTTCCGCTCATGCTGTAGTTTACGGTGGAACTTAAGTTGGGGGAATACTCCATGTCGGAAGCCACGCCTACGTGGTAGATGAGCGTGGCGACGGCGTTGACCTCGGTCTCGCTGCTGGCGGCGGTGAGTACATTGGGCATGTGGGCCCAGTCGTAGGTGGTGGCACCGAAATCAACCGTCAAGGGACCATAGTTGGGATTGCACGTGTTGGTGTGGCTACCGTAACCCGTGACGGGATGGTTGTGGAACTTCATGACCTGTGCAGTGGCCGTGGCTACGCAGCCGGTAATGGAGCGCGCGCCGGCGGCGCTGTCGTATGGGCACATGGCGTTGTAGTAAGGGTGCTGATCCCAGGTGGTGGTGAGCAGGGGGCTGACAGAAGATTTCCATCCGTTGCCCATATTTTCTATCTTCCACTCCTCTGTTAAACTCGGCTCACCGTTACGTTTGGCGGCACGGATAATGCGCTCGAAGCCGTCGAGCACTTCGCGAAGGTTTGCAGGAATATTGCTGGCGGAGAATGTATTGTCCACCGAATAGCCCAACACGGGAGTCGTGCAGTCGTCACCACTGATAAGAATGAAACCGCCCTCGGGAGCGGCGAAGATATAAAACTCAGTGTAGGATATCGTAGCCGTGATATTGACCAAGGCTGTGGAATTTTTCATACCCTTGGCACTCAGGTAGGCCTCTGCTACACTGCGGGCAGTGTTGACGTCGACAGGTTTCGCTTCTGCGGCTACGCCGAGAAGCATGATTGCTAGAAACAATAGCGTTCTTTTCATGCTTATTATGTTTAATTATTTATAAATCAATCCACTGGAGTGTTTGTACAATACTCCTCTTAATTTGCAAATATACATAAAAAAACAAATTTCAAATTCATTTTTTATTTTTCGGTTTCAATTCCAAAATATTTTGTATCTTTGCAGCCACGTTTCTTGTCGCCGGCAGGGGTGTCGGCGATAAATAACACGCTAGTACCGAAAGAAATAGAATAAAATAAATAAATAGTAACACAATGAAAATTTATCAGACTCAGGACATCCGTAACATCGCCCTCGTGGGCGGCGCCAAATCGGGCAAGACCTCTATGGCTGAAGCTATGGCTTTCTGTGGCGGCCTCATCAACCGCCGCGGCTCCGTGGACAGCAAGAACACCATCAGCGACTATCGCGACATCGAGCACGACCGCGGCTACTCCGTGGAGACCACCCTCATGTACACCGAGTTCGGCGGCAAGAAGGTGAACATCCTCGATGTGCCCGGCTTCGCCGACTATCAGGGTGAGCTCGACAGCGCTCTCAACGTGGTCGAGGCCGCCGTCGTCGTCGTCAACGCCCAGAGCGGCGTCGAGGTCGGCACCGAAATCGCCAACCGCTACGCTGCCAAGCTCGACACCCCCATGCTCTTCGTCGTCAACCACCTCGACGCCGAAAAGGCCAACTTCGACGACGCCGTCAACCAGCTCAAGGACTTCTTCGGTGGCAAGTGCACCGTCCTCCAGTTCCCCACCAACGCCGGTCTCGGCTTCAACCAGGTGGTCGACATCGTGGCCAACAAGATGTACACCTTCACCGACGGTAAGTACACCGAAGCCGACATCCCCGCCGAGTACGCCGACAAGGCCGAGGAGATGCGTATGGCCCTCGTCGAGGAAGCCGCCGCTGCCGACGACGAACTGATGGAGAAATACTTCGAGAATGGCGACCTCACCGCTGAGGAACTCACCAAGGCCCTCAAGCTCGCCATCGACAAGCGCGACCTCTTCCCCATCCTCTGCACCAGCGCCAAGGAGAACTTCGGCGTCAACCGTCTGCTCGAGTTCATCTGCCAGAACGTCCCCGCCCCCTGCGAGGTGGCCGATGCCAAGAAGACCAAAGGCGGCAAAGAGCTGAAGTGCGACAACGGCAACCCCACCGTCGCCTTCGCCTTCAAGAGCGCCAAGGATAAGAACCTCGGTGAAATCACCTACCTCCGCATCTACGACGGCGAGCTCGCCGAAGCCCAGGATGTGGTCAACGCCAACAACCAGAGCAAGGAGCGCGTCAGCCAGGTCCTCGTCTGCAGCGGCTCGAACCGCCAGCGCGTCGAGAAAGCCTGCGCCGGCGACATCGTCTGCACCATCAAGCTGAAAGACGTCAAGATCAACCATACCCTCACCACCCCGAAGAACACCGACGACGCCGTTGCCGAGATCGAGTTCCCCACTCCCATCTACACCGTCGCCGTGAAGGCCGCCAACAGCAACGACGACGAGAAGGTCGGCGCCGCGCTGAAGGACCTCGTCACCTACGACCGCTCGCTGACCCTCGAGAACAGCCGCGAGCTGCGCCAGGTCATCCTCGGCTGCCAGGGTGAGCTCCACCTCAACACCGTGAAGTGGTACTTCGAGAACCAGTACAAGCTGGCCGTCAACTTCACCGCCCCCAACATCCCCTACCGCGAGACCATCACCAAGAGCGCCGAAGCCATGTACCGCCACAAGAAACAGTCGGGTGGTTCCGGTCAGTTCGGCGAGGTGCACATGCTCATCGAGCCCTACTTCGACGGCATGCCCAACCAGACCAAGTACCCCATCCGCGACACCCAGGAGTATCCTCTGGAGTGGGGCGGCAAGCTGGTCTTCAACAACTGCATCGTCGGCGGCAGCATCGACGCCCGCTTCATGCCCGCCATCCTCAAGGGTATCATGGAGAAGATGGAGCAAGGTCCTCTCACCGGTTCCTATGCCCGCGACATCGTCGTCAACATCTACGACGGTAAGATGCACCCCGTCGACTCCAACGAAACCGCCTTCAAGATTGCCGGCCGTACCGCCTTCCGCGAGGCCTTCAAGCAGGCTGCCCCGAAGATCAAGGAGCCTATCTACGACATCGCCGTCACCGTGCCCACCGAGGCACAGGGTGGTGTGATGACCGACCTCCAGGGCCGCCGCGCCATCGTCATGGGCATGGATGCCGAAGGCAAGTACACCACCCTCAAGGCAAAAGCCCCGTTGGCCGAGATGAACCGCTACTGCACCGCCCTGAGCTCCCTCACCAGCGGCCGCGGTACCTTCACCATGACCTTCAGCAGCTACGAACTCGTCCCCGCCGACGTCCAGCAGGCCCTCCTCAAGGCCTACGAGGAAGCCGCCGCCGAGGAAGAGTAATCCCCCCCGCCGCGAAAGGCCAACAGAAAGGAAAACGCAAGGGTGTCCCTATCGGGGCACCCTTTTTCTTTCTTGCACACCATGTCGGGTGTCTCTCTCTTCCCTATCCCCACGCAGGCTTCATTTTTCGGCTATCTTTTTTTCTTTTCGGCTATCTGGATTTCTTTCTTTCGGCTATCTGGATTTTCCTTTGCATTTGCATTTTACGTTTGACCTGTTGACCTGCTCACAATTCAAGCGCCCCTGAGTCGAAACCCAGAGGCGCTCACTTCTAACATCTTACAATTCTCATCAGAACTTCACCCCCTCTTCCGGCGGCATCTCCACCGTCGGCTGTGCGGGTTCGTTCTGCACACGTTTCAGCACATCGATGCTCTGTCCGTCCAGCCGCGTGTGGTGTGCCGTCGGCTAGGCCGACAACCACTTGCCCATATACTCTCTGCACTTGATGCTGAACACAACATCCACCTGGTCGCCCACTTCGAGGGCCTTTGTCTTCCGCGTCTTGCGCTCGCCCATAAACTCGACGGCCAGCGTCTCTGCTTCCAATCCGAGAGTTTCGACGACCACCGTCTGCTTCTCCCAGTCGTTTCCGTTTGTTGAGGTGCCGCTCACTACCGGCTCCTTTGCGATTACTTTTGCTACTACTTTCATTTCTTTATCTTTTTAAATTTGACAATTCCGGATTTCCCGTTTCTTAGGCGGCCTTCCTCAAGGTCATCCACCAAGCCCGCCAACTTCCAACTGTAGATGACCTGTTTCAATGGGGTGCTCACATTCTGCACAGCCAGCGCGCTTTCCGCTTCCGCCCGCGTGAACTCCTCGGGCAATGCTTTCAGCACCTCTTCCCAGCGGTTGATGTTGCTGCCCGTCCCGTCCACATGGAACCTCAGCAGGTGCTGGTTTAGCATCGAGTTGGCCACCCATGTGGCAAAGTTGATGACGTTCTTGCGGATGGTCGGTGTCCCCTTCTCGTCCCACAGGAACCAGGCAATCATTCCCGCTCTGAATCCTACCACCGCTGCTCGGCGGCAGAAGATGTCTCTCGTGCGGTCGTTCTGCCTCAGGGCTTCCACTTGCTGGCTCTTGATCCACGCGGCGAGTGCCGTATTCAGCCAGTCGAGTTTCATCTCGTGTTCCGGTTGCACCTCTTCGCCTACCAGCGTCACGTTGTTGAGGTTCTCCAGCGCGCGGTCGACCACCTTCTTCTGCTTCTCGTCAAACTTCCCCCACACCGGCATCGGCTTGCCGAATTGGTCGGGCAACGTGACGAACATCACCCTGCTCACCAATCCGTCTTCCACATCGGGATAGAACCTCCGCATCGCCCGCGGCGTGCCGCTGAACAGGCAGTTGTAGTACAGCGCCACGTTGCCGCTCCACGAATTCTCCGAGGCGTAATCCTGTCCGTACAAACCGTTGTCGAACGCCACTCGCAACGCCTCCGAGAAGTTCGAGAAACCCCTGCTGAACGCCTTGTGCACGGTGTCTATCTCCTCGCTCAGCGCGAACAGGTGCAACCCCTGCGCAGCGTCCATTCGTTGCAGCAGTTTGGTAATCGACATCGTGGCGGGCACATAGCGCACAATGCCTTTGGGCTTTTCTCCAATCTCCTCGCGCTGTTTCTCGGTCACTTTCGTCTTCGTGAGTTTTATCTGCGCCATCTTCTCGTTCCACGCACGCTCTTTCTCACGGTTCACCTCGTCGCTGGCCATCATCTGTGCCAACTCATAGTTCACCAGCGAAACGATGAACGATTTGCCGCTTGCCTGTGGAGCCTCAAGACTAACCTGAAACGACGGCGAATGCGATTTCCCATCCAGGTAAACGGCACGCAGCCGGGAGCCGAGGGCTCCAAGTATGGGCAGTTGGCACAGTACCACAGCTGCCTTGAAGTCAGCGGGCGCGATTTCCGCCCACTGGCGGAAGATCGGAGGCAGGGACGGCATCGTCTCGGTGCTAGTGATGATTTCGGGGATTTCTTCTTCTTCATTGCCTATGATTTTTGCTTTCTTGTCGATGATTTCAAGGGTTTCCTGCAGGTCCTTGGGGATGTTCTGTCCGCGTGCGGTGCTCAGCGAGTGGCGCACAATCTCCCTCACCTCGCCCTCGGGCAATCCATAGGTGGGCATCACCCTCACCATCGTCGCCTCGTTGAAGTCGGTGATATACCTCAGTCGCAGCGCCAACTGATAGAGACGCACGTTTCTCTCGCCTTCCGTCGGCTCCCCACCCGTGTGATAGAACCACTCCTTGATAATTGTCTCATACGGCACCCCCTTGTAATCCACCGGCCCTCCAGGAGCCACGGAAGTCGAGCGCAGTGCCAAACTCGTTTGAGCATTGCCGAGATGTAGTGGCGTAGACGTAGTCAAAAGTCCTTCCGTCTGGTCAATGGTGGCGCTCGCTTCGCTCGCGCCCCCACTTTTCACTTTTACCTCTTCACTTTTCACTGTGCCCGTCGATTCGGTCGACGGGTTCTGCCCATTAGCCCCATTAAGCCCATTCTCCCCATTCTTATACACGCACCCTTCCTCAGGTTCCTCCATCCAGATGGCCTTGTTGTCCATATAGTAGGTATACGAATCGTGTACCAGAAACGAGCACCGCGCCCAATCTTTGCACACCCCGTCATACTCCACCTTCAGGTTGCTCGCCAACCACTTCTGGCAGTCGGCAATGGTCTTCAAAGTTGGCAGACACTTGGCCACGATGCGCAAACCGTGCGTGGAGGCTGTTTTGCCCACATAGACGATGCGCAACTCTTTGAGCCTTCCGGCAATCTTCTCACTATACAGTTTGAAGGGGTCGTCCACGTGGTCGATATCCAGCATATAGAGTCCGCTGGGTTGCGCCTCGCGGGCAATACGGCGGTCGGGGAAGAACGCCTGCCAAGTAACCACAGGCAACCGCTTCTTCAATTCCCCGCGCTTGTCGGGGTCTTCTTCTGCCGCTATCTCCTTGCAGAGTTGCAGCAGTTCCGCGCTGTTGGCGGTTTCCAGATACACCTCATAGGTGCACTCCACCCCCTTCTGCGCTTTCGGTGATTTAAAAATACTGAATTTCATAACTCTAAACTCTAAACTTTAAACTTTAAACTTTACGAGATCTCCCTGTCGGCTATGATCACCGACACCAGCACCTTCACCTCCTCCAGCAGTTTTTCCTGCAGTTTCTGCTCATCGGCGCAGAAGTGGAACGTCACCGTGTAGTCACCATCGGGACGGCGCACATAGCGCGAGTGCCGTGTGCGGCCAATCTCCTTGCTTCTGGGGCCACGGGGTTGGTTCTGGGTGAACATAATCTCGCCCTTCTCACTGTTGAGGAACACCTTCCCGCTCATCGGACGCATATCGACGGAATTATCGCGTGTGTACATATCCACGCATACATCTTTGATTCTTTTATAGACAGGAGTCTTTTCGTTTTTCTTGGTAGCCATAATCTTGTTGTTTTTAATTGTTTTTTTACTGTGCCCAGCGGTTTTCCCGCTGGTCCATTACTGTGCCCAGCGATTCGGTCGCTGGTCTTGTTCCATAGCCCCATCGGGGCGTCAGATCTTAGCCGGGGGTTTTAACCCCCGGTAGTGCCGTCCCCCCCTACCTTTGGAGCCCCGTAGGGGCGGCAGGAAGGACCTTCTCCCATTTCAGCCGATAACTTGCATCGACCTCAACCAGGTTCTGGTGTCGTCCCAGCAGTTTACTCACGTTGGCCTGAGTAACCCCCAGCACCTTCGCCACATCCTTCTGCCTCATCAGCGGCTGTTTCATCAGCATAGCGGCCATCAGGCAGCGGGCATCCACGAGGTCTCTTCGGCGACAGTTGCCCAGCAGGTCCTTTTCGGTCACCCCAAGTGTTCTGAGCACTTTCTGATATACCATTTCGTTTGTCATAACTAATCGTTTTTTGTCGTTTTGGTTTTCGTTTTCGTGCTTGGCCGAGCTCTTTCTGAAATCGATTTCGCTGGCAAAAATAGGGCAAAAAAAACACCGGAGAAACCTCCGGTGCATTATTAGTTTTTCCTGTGAAATTATTAGTTACAGGGTATCTTTTCTGTTAGTTCCTGCATTAGTCGATTTAGTTCTACATTTGGAAAATTTGGTCGATTATTTTCGCAGAATCGGCATTGGGAGCGCTGGTATTTTTGAAGGTTTTCGGTAACTCATTGCCTTTCTTGTCTTTAAAGCAAACCATCGCTATTTCCCATCTGGAATTCAGATATCTGCGTACCATGTCCGCCAACACGCGTGTACTCCCATACCAGCGTATGGGTTCGAGTGGTGCTGTCCCCTCGCCGCACATCAGCCAGTTGAAGTTCGTTTTTGAAACCTCACCTGCCTTTATCAGCCCTGCTGCCGTCAGTCGTCTATACACATCCGCCCAGTGAGCCATCATGCTTTTATCAAGACCAAAATGGGCGAGAGCCCTCTCTCCGTTGTCGTTGTCGCCCACCTTTACCGTCGCTTTGTCGATATTCAGATTCACCACCTCGTTATCATGCACATCCACGTACGACCCACCGTACATATTTATAGTATTTCCTGCCATAACTCTTAATTTAACCATTTCCTGTTCTGTATGCTGCAATAGTATTGCAGCCGTTTCGTCTGGTGTAAGCCCGTTTACGGGCGCCCCCTTTTACTGTTCCCAGCGTTTCTCCGCTGGGCCTCTAACCACTGTGCCCAGCGGTTTCCCCGCTAGCTATACCCCCACTGTGCCCAGCGATTTGGTCGCTGGGAATCACCCCGCCACCTTCACCTCTTTATTCTCGTGTATATTAATATAGTTCCCGTTGACGGTCACCGTCCTCAGTTCCGCCTGCTCATCATCCAAACATTCGATGGTCGCCGACAACTCCTCCGGCAGCGAAAGTCCGTTCACACTGACAAACTCCAAGATCATATTTTTGATATACGCCCTCTTGTCGGATGTCTTACGTTTCGAACGGTTTACGTAGGTACCCAACGCCTTTACCACCCCATCTTCCGATGACTTCTTAGCCACGCTATCAGACAATTTGCGGGTTTCCATCAGGTTCATCTCCAGTTCTGCCCTCTGCCTCTTTTCCTCTGCCAACTGCTGTTGCAGCGACTCTATCTCCTCCTGCTGTCGTTTGTTATCCGCTATCACCTCGTCGATACCGTCCAGCAGTTTTTTGTAATCCTCCATCTGAGTCAACTTTGCCATCAGCCTATCGCTCTCTTTCTCAATCCCGTACCGCGCATTCTGCGCCATCTCCATGTAGTCAATAATATTACCCTTCATATCTTTTTGTGTTTTTATAGGTGACAAAAATTACACAAGGCATTGATAATCCTTGTGCATACACTTACTTTTCTATATGTTTTTCGACCCACAAAAGTACAGAGAAAATCCCGAATAACAAATAGAAAGTTTTCAACATTTCGCAAAGCGAGAGGAGAACCGAACTTGTTTGAGTTATCCCGAGCCAAAGAAATGTCAGCGTTAGCTAACACATATAGTTACGAAGGCAACCGCCACTCCCAAACCATTACCCAATAACACTTTCCCCTGTCGAGAAAAAAATTATCGGAAAAGTTATCCACAGCCCCTACTGTGCCCAGCGCCTCTCCGCTGGGTCTATTGTTCTGTATGTTGCATCACCGATGCAGCCCCAATCGTCCAGTATGTTGCAATGTTATTGCAACAAAAAAAGGAGCCACCCTTCTAGACAGCTCCCGTTTCTTTGTTATCCTGGTGAGATAATCAATCCTCTTGCATTTCTCCCGTACCTTCAAGAAGTATTTCTTGTTCACTTTCATCCAAACTGCTATTCAGCGTTTTTACACCGTCTCCAACATGGCAAATAGCATTAATTGCTTTGAGGATAGATTGTCCACGTTTCTCTATAAAACTATTGAAATCGTCCTGGAGAGCAGCATTGAGAGCCTCTTCCTCAATGAAATGTGTCTTGAGTTGGTCAGCTAGTTTTGGATTTGTCTCTGAGTATCCTTGCAGATACCTCGAGGGGTATTTGTTGGAAATTTCCTGATTAAGGTGCTTCGAGATGAAGGCAAAATTCAGAAGAGAATTAATCTCTTCTGTCTTTACGCCAAGTTTATTTGCCAGTGAGTTGGGGAAGAAGTGATGATTCTCTTTAGCATTCTGCCGCGAAGCATTGGTCTTGTCGAGGGTCACCACGTCACCATTGTTGAAGTCGAGAGGTTTCTGTAGCGCCATCAAACAAAGAACGCCGTTCTTGATAACCGACCGGTGTCCCATTCGGATTTTCTTGAGGTCGTCTAGTACAAGTTTAACAGTAAAGACGCGGGTAACAGTGGAATCCTGCACTAAGTCCTCTATCCATCGGGCATCGTTATTCATCTTGGTAAAAGTGGAACTGGAGTACCGATTGGAGAATGTCAACGTCCAAAACCAGTCAGTTAGTGCCTGTTTGTGTTCAGGAAGTACAGATGACTGACCGGTAATGAAGAAGTAGTATTGAAGCACGGGGATGATGTTTTGGTATGGGATAATTTCCACCCCTTGCACTCCCCATTGGTTCTTCATAAAGTCAATAGCCAGCCGGATACACTCTGTCGTCCTTTTCCAAGCTTCTTTACAGTCTTCATTCTTGAGTGCCAGCTGGTGCGCCTTTACACAGTCTTTCCTGACGTTCAACGCCAATGATTGCACAAAAATCTCATTATCGATTCTTCCCCACAATTGGACGGAGGCTTCGTTATTGAAATCTGATATCTGGTCGCGCAGGTCAAAATCGCTTGACCATACCGATGCGTGTACAAGATCAAACAATGAGAGACGTCTACCTCCTTGGTTGATGCGTTCAAATATGGTTACCACCTCTTCCAAGGTCATATCAAGCGATTTGATGATGCTGATAGGGTAGTTGTCAAAGGTGGCTTTACAGGAGGAGAGTGTACGTGCAAGTTCCTTGTTGCCGGAAGCGGAGTAATCCATCAACAATTCGTCATATTCTTGCTGATCAAAGATCTTCCACGCTGGGATGTTATTCGGTTCCGTCTTCAAAGTGGGAATCTTGAATACGCGTTTATCCAGATTGAAGCATATGCTGCTATAGTCAATCCCACTCAGTTTTTTCCCTTTCAGGGCCACGTATAGCGACGTGATACGTTGTTGTCCGTCCAAGATGAAAGTGAACCTATTGGCAGCAGGCTTTATCGGAAATCCAAATTCTGTGATATCTCTACAGAACCCTTCCATCTCAGTATCAGTTTCCCATAAGAAGAAGGAACCGATTGGAAATTCGTGATAGATACTATTGAGCAGTTTTACAATCTTGGCTCTTTCCCAAACATAAGAGCGTTGAAAACGGGGAATACGCATATTCCCTTGCTCCAACTCGTGAAATACTTTGGCAATATTCCAGTTATTGATGATTTCTATATGGTTCATGAGGTATGTATTACTGCTTTTAATATTCCCACTGTTCGGTAGTCGCCATCAGAATCGAGCACGATGGTATTGTAATCCTTGTTCAGCGGAATCAGTTCCACTTTGCTGTGCTGCCAGCCTTCTTCTGTCACCACCTTTTCGCTGTGGTATTTTTTGATGGTGTATTTGCCGTCATAATCAGGGTCAAGTTCGCTGCTCTGTGTGAGTACAATCTCACCCTCGCGCGAACCAGCTTTGTACCACTCGAAGACGCAATAGTCGCCGTCCTTGATTCTAGGTTGCATGGAGTCACCCTTTGCGTGAACTACAAAGTGTCTGTCTCGGTCGGGCGTGAATCCGTGTCCCGTAGCATCTATCCAGCCTTCCTGTTCGGGTTTCTCACCGTCCTCGAAATAGCCACAGGCTGCCCGCAAAGTGTAGAGCGGAATGCATCCTTCACGATACTCGTCGTAAAGCGGTATCACCTTTGAAGTCGAGGGTTCGTCTTCTTCGGGTAGGGATGTGTTGATGTCGTTGTCCACCGGAGAGAGACTCTCATATTTCTTGTAATTCTCCACCTGGTCAAGTACACGCTCAAAGATGGCTTTGTTCCATTGTGGAGGATAGCCGTTGTTGTATAGTAGCACAAGAAGGTTGCTCTCTAAAGTGCTCCGCAGGTTACCATTGTTCATCCAGTCGGCATAAAGCGAGTTGTCGTCTATCATCTCCTTTATCTTCCTGGCCAACATTTTGCACTTGTCCTCTGGATAATAGAAATCGTTTTTGTCGCGGATATCAACAAGAATATCGTAGAAAGCCTTCTCTTCGAAGGTTATACCGAGGGCTTTGAATTGTTCACGGTCTTTCTTCAGGTCTTCGAATATCTTCTTGATTTGTTCCGTCAGTTCCGAGACTTTATCCTCTACCAGATTGCCAACAGCACCAACAACTCCCGATACCGTATCGTTTACTATCTTGGCTTTACGGTTGTTGTATTCCTCCAATGTGGCATTCAGCATCTCTTCAAACTGATTTGCTTTCAGTTTGTTGGCTCTCTGATATTCCTTGATAGCTTTCTTCAGTAGCTTTACCAACAGCTGGAATCTCGTATGCGGCAGTTTCACATCTTCTATCTCACGAAGCATTCCTTCGCCAAACAGGTCTTCTTCCGAGTTGGCCGTAAGTATCGTCTGAACGCCATTGAACTGTAATGCCTCACTTACCATCCGTTCTACCGCCTTGTTCATCACGGCAGCCGTCTTCCCATCGGAAGTCATCTTCCGTATGAAGGAACTGATGCCCATATAGCATTGCGAGAGTGCCGTCTCTGCATCGTTCAGCACTCCGGCGGGGTGACAGATATTGTAAGCTCCCGTCAGTCGTCTCACATGTCCGTGAAACAGCGTTGCCCTCGTCATCTTGTCACCTTCTTTCTTGGGGATGGAAAGAATGAATTCGGCTGCTTTTTGCAGACATTGCATTCGCTCGACAGGCTTGTCCGATGTCAGGAATGGTGCCAAACTGAAACCCTGCATTATCTCATCAAGGCTCTTCAGTTCGTTGAGCAGGATGCCCCGTGCCATTTCGATGTCGTTATCATTGCCGCTGGAGTCACCGCCATATTGCTTCATGGCTTGAAGCATATTGTGCCGAATGCCTATATAATCCACTATCAAGCCGACTTCCTTTCCTGGGAAACGGCGGTTCACACGGCTGATGGTTTGGATAAGCGTGTGCTTCTGCAAAGGCTTGTCGTTATAAAGAACAGTTAGCGACGGACAGTCGAAGCCCGTAATCCACATGTCGACCACAATGGCTATATGGAAGTTGCTGTCGTCGTTCTTGAAGTCGTCAGCCAACTGTTTGCGGTCTCCCTTGTCACCCAGTAGGGCGTACATCTTTGGCTCGTCGTCTTTCTCTCGGGTAGCAATCAAGTTGAGGAATGCCACCTCGTTAAGGTTCTCAAGCTGCTCTTTAGTGTATTTGGAGTCATCGATGGTTTTCTTCTTCTCCGTCCATTCAGGCCTAATGGCGGCTATTTTCTTGTATAGTTCGTAGGCTATCTTGCGCTCCGAGCATACAATCATGGCCTTTTGCAGTTGCTCTGTGTTGTCGGCCACACGAGCTTCGTAGTGCTTCACAATGTCGTCGGCCAATCGTTCCAGACGTTCGGGATCGCCAAGAATCGTGTTCATGTTCGACATCGCCCGTTTGCTTTTTTCTATCTCCGCTTCCGATGCTCCCTCTTCAGCACACGCTTTGTAGTATTCTTCTATCTCTTTTATTTTCTTGCTGTCGAGTAGCGCATGACTGATGCGGCCTTCATACATGATGTCTACCGTGATGCCGTCTTCTTTCGACTGCCGCATGGTGTAGCGGTCCACTTCCTCACCAAACACATGCACCACCTCGTCGATAGGTGTTCCCGTAAAACCGACATATGTGGCATTGGGCAAAGCATCGCGTAGGTATTTGGCGAACCCGAAGGTGATGAAAGCACCTGTTTCTCCTTTATCCTTATCGGTATTGATGCGCATCTTCGAACCGGTGTTGTTCTGGGTGCGGTGAGCTTCGTCGCTGAAGCAGATGATGTTGGGTCGGTCGCTCAACAATCCGGTCTCTTTAGTGAATTTCTGTATGGTGGTGATATACACACCTCCCGTCTTTCTCTCGCGGAGTTCGTTCTCCAAGTCGTTCCGGCTGTCGAACACTCGCACATTGTTGTCAACCAAATATTTTGTCGATTTCGCGAATAGTTTGATGCTCTGGTCCTCCAAGTCTTCTCGGTCAACGATAATGATGACTGTGGGCGAACCAAGATGCGACTTGTAGCGTTGCTGCAGCTGGCGGGCGAGGAACAACATGATATAGGTCTTTCCGCATCCCGTAGCTCCAAAGAAGTAACCTCCTTTTCGTTTCTCGTTCTGCTCTTTGTCGTAAACAGATAGGATATGGGCGGCAAGTTTGTTGGTGGCAAAGAACTGGGGATAGCGGCACACAATCTCTATCTCTTTGTTTTCCTCTTCCGACTGATCGGGGAAATAGGTGAAGTCGTGCAAAACAGAGAGAATGCGGTCGGGTGCCAATGCGCCCTTGACTAAGGTTTCCACTTCGGCAAACATCCTCGAGGGATTGTCCTCGTTGTTCACCTTTTTCCATGCATAGTAGAATTCCTGAGGACTGTAGATGCTGCCCATCGCCGTATTGCTCCCGTCGCTGATGACCGAGATGGCGCAATATTTCAGCAACGACGGACAATCCCTGCGGTAGCGGATGGTGATTTGGTCGTAGGCGTCGTCGATGGTGGCTTGCTCGTCGGTGGGGTTCTTCAGTTCAATAATGCCGACAGGGATACCGTTGATGAAAAGCATGATGTCGGGAATTCGGAGGTTCTTCCCTTCGTCAAACTCGAACTGGTTCACCACTCGGAAGATGTTGGCTGTTGTGGGATCGGGATTGTCGTAGTCGATATAGTCGATATGGAGCGCTCGTTTCGAGGAGTCGGCAAACTGGTAGTTGTAGCCGTCTCGGTAGAGGTAGAATGATGTGCGGCCGTTGCCATAGTCGGTGTCGCCTCCGATATTGCGGATGTTGGCGATAATCGACTGGATGTCGTCTTCTTTCAGTTCTGGATAGCGGCCTTCGAGGTAGGTATGCATATCCTCTTCAAGGATGGTCTCATCGAACTTGCGGTGCTGCGTGCATCCGAAGGTATGCGTCCATCCCTGCTGTTCGAGCAGCTCACAGAACGCCTGTTCGAATTCGTCTTCGTATAGTTTCCCGTTCAAGTCGCTCATACCGCTGGCTATTAGTTGTGTTTTACATATTGAATCAATGCGGGACAGATGGTCTTCAGTTGCTTGTCGGCCTCTGCCGCTATGGTTTTCGCCCTTTGTGCACACTCGTAGAAGTCCACAATAGCACGCTGGACTTTGATAGGAGGTACGGGGATTTTGACACGCTTCATTTCTTCCCAACTGAACGCCTCTCGCGCACTCCCCCATGAATTAAAGCGGGCATAGCGGTCAAATTCTGTCATGGTTAATAACAGAAACAAATAGAATGAATTAAGTATGGAAGAATCTTTTACATGAAAAGCCTCGTATGAAGAAGATACAATGTATGTTTCCTTGGAATCATTAATGGCAAGTGAAATTTTATCACCATTTCTTGATGTTATTGTCACAAACGAAATATCAGTTGGACGAACTATCAAATAAGGTGAAAGAGAGACATTTTCCATATTGGCCTTTGACTCAATAAACTTCTTTTCAATACTGATGCCTCTTAAAGAAGAAATGTCATACTTACCCTCATTCCGTTCTTCATTATGCTCAATATAATCTCCTAATGTCGCCAGCGGCATTGTGTTTTTCAGTTCCTGAATTTTGCTTCTGCACATTGCCATCAGCGGCTCCGCTATCTTTTCATTCTCCTCTTTCAATCGTCGGAGCGACTTCCAAACAGCAACAATTTCACGCTGCTTCTCAATGGACGGTAGCGGAATATGTAAATCGCTAAATTCGTAAAAGTTAAACTCAGGACGTTGACTGCCATAGTTAAGAACTGTAACAAGCCTCCGGAATTCATCTCTATTGAAATAAATATATAAGTATTCGGGAAGAAAATGTTTTTTACCTAATTCATTCAAATGGAAGACAACATAGAGGTGAGAAACAATACACATTTCACCTTCACGTAAAGCAAGTGAGCCAATATTTAGACGAGAGGGATTATAAGCGAAATCTCCTCTATAAACCGCCTTGTATGGTTTTAGATTTATGTCATCAGTATTGGCTTTCGACTTACAGAATACACCTAAGTTATTGACGCCCTCAATCAATGATGCATCATACCTCAAGTCGGAATTCCTTTCATTCCGTTGCTCGATGTAATCTCCTAGTCTTACCGTTTTACTCTGCATCATATCCAATAGCCATAAATGCTTTAACAAGACTCTTTGTATTCTCTTTCTGCAATGCAAGCAATTTCTTCACTTCCTCGCCCGAGGTACGCAACACTGTGTCGAAGTCCAACTCTGTATCGCGGTCGTGGAATTTGATGTAGCGGCTCGGTACAAGACTCCATCCGTTTTCCTCGATTTCGGCCTTCTTCACAGAACGGTAGAGTTCCACCTCTTCGTATTTCTCAGCGGCTTCGGGTTTCGTCTGCCAGTCTTTATAGATCTTGTAAACTCGCTCTATCTGCTCGTTGCTAAGCTCTACATATTTCTTCTGCGACACATTCTCTGTCCATGTGCGGAGGTCGACAAAGAGTATCTCATGTTTGCGGTTGCGCAGTCGAAGTCCGTTGCGTACACCACCGCGCTTGTTGTTGTTCAGTATCCACAGCGTCACGCTGATATCGGTCGAGAAGAACATGTTTCGCGGCAGCACAATGATGGCTTCTACCTTGTCGTTTTCTATCAGTTTCTGGCGGATGGTCTCTGTGTCTTCGTCGTCCAATGCACCGTTGGCAAGGAGGAAACCGGCAATACCTTTGGTGGTGTCCAGCTTCTTCAGTATATGCAGAATCCAGGCATAGTTGGCGTTGCTTGCCGGAGGAACCCCATAGCCACTCCAGCGGGCATCTTTGGTGAGTTGGTCTTCAGCACGCCATTTCTTCAGGTTGAAGGGAGGATTGGCCATGATGTAGTCGACCGTGCGTCCTATATGCTGGTCGTCGGTGAAGGAGGAGGAAGCTCTTGCTCCGAGGTCGAAACTGATGCCACGCAGCACCAGATTCATCTTCGCCAGCCTCAGGGTGTCTTTGTTGCTCTCCTGCCCATACACCTGTATGGTTTTGGTGTTGCCGCCTTTGGCCTCGATGAGCTTAAAACTCTGGATAAACATGCCGCCCGTTCCGCAGCAGGGGTCACCGATGGTGCCGTCGTAGGGCTCAATCAGGGAGGCAATCAGCTTCACGATAGAGTGGGGGGTATAGAACTCGCCCTCCTCTTTGTTGTCCTTCATCTGGAAGGAGAACTCGCGCAGGAAGTATTCATACACACGGCCGATGAGGTCTTTCTCGCCAAACTTCAACGGGTCGATTTTTTCGACGTTGTTCATCACGTCGGAAAGTACACGGGGTTCAAGGTTGACAGGAGTGAACACCTGCATGGGTACCGACCCTTTCAGACGCTCGTTTTTGTTCAATTCGGTCAATGCATTGTCCAAGTCGACAGCAAGTCCTGTGGCGTTACGTTTCAGCAACCAATTCCAACGACTTTTCTCTGGCAGGAAGAACACGCCGTCCTGCTCGTAGGAGCTGGTTTGTTGGAGCATGAGTTCTGCAAGACCTTGGTCATCCTTGTAGCGTTCGCGAATCACCGTCTGCTGCTTCTTGAACTTCTCGTCGAGGAACTTCAGAAACACAAGGGTGAGCAGCAAGTCGCGTTTCTCGGTCATAGACGCCGATCCACGTAGGCTGTTTCTGCAATCGAGCAGGATGTCTTCCAGTCGTTGAGTTTTCTCTATCTTTACTTTCTTAGCCATAATAGTTATTTCATTACGGGTGTAATCGTGGCGATAGCATCCTGTATCAATGACTGTCGGTATTCCACGAGTGTTGCACGTGCGTCGCCGCCAAGTAGGGGTAGCAGTTTGTCGATAGCCTCAATCTTGGGATTGAGCGAGCGCGCCGTTGTTATCTGGAGGGTGATGGAAGGCATCACTATCTGGAGTGACCGCAAATCTGACATAGACAGATGCTTGATAACATCCCCCCTGGTTTTTAGTCTCAGTTCGGGTTCTTTCGCTTTCAGTAGATAGTATAGGTAATCTCTGTCGAAAGCAGGCGTCTCTACTTCCAGCTTAACCATCGTTCTGGATAGGCAGCCTTGTTTCCCTCTGAAAACCTCTCCTGCATTATCACCATCCATCATAATCAGGATGTCGCCATCTTTCACCACTTGGTCATCCGAAACAGATTCGACATACTCACTTGGCTCGGAGACATATCCGCGAAGGTAATCCGTACTCAAGACGGGATATTTGCTCTTCGTACCGATTCTCATAAGTGGGGTTCTGGATTTGGCAATTCGCACAACCGAACCTAAGAGAGCTTGCATCGGGCGGAAGTCGCTGGGGTCGTATACCGGTTGGCTATTCTTATTGTTGGCGAAAAGGCTGGCAAATAGCGATGCTATCTCTTCGTTCAGTTTTGTCACATCTTTTCTGATAGCATCAACCGAACGGATTTCCTCGACTTTCTTGAAAGGAGCCTCAATATCAATCCTGTATTTTTCACGGCTTCTCGTCGGCTGATTCATGTTGGCTTCTTCCTGGCATAATTCATCCCAACGAGCGATATGACAGTAATCGTTATTCTCAAAAGAACGATACATCGATACCAGCATATCCAACGATTCGTCGGTCAGCACTATTCCACGATTTTTTTGACGAGGGAAGAGAGAATCTGCATTAATAATCTGTATTTTCCCCTTCCTTTGAGTGGATTTATCCTTGTTCAGAACACACAAGCATGTTTTTACTCCTGTGCCAGGAATAAAACCTGCTGGGAGCGAGACAATACTTTCAATAATATCATTCTTCAGCATCCATGAACGCAACCGGCTGCTGGATGTGGTTTCTTCAATAAAGAAGGAGGGTACACAAGTAAAGATGGCTCTTCCTTTCGTTGACATTTTGGAGATGATATGCTGAACGAAAAGTCCTGTCGCATCACCATTTGTCGGTGTTCCAATCGGAAATCTGCTTTCAGACAAGTATGGCCTTCTTTCTATTCTTTGCCGAAGGGGAAGATCGGCAATAACATAGTCGAACTGATTGTCTGAGAATTTATCTTCTTCCAGCACATCACCGGAAACAAAATAGTATTTACTAATTGCCGATGCTTTTGCAAGGAGGTTATTGAACGAAACCATCCTTTCCATAATCTCTTGTCCAAAAACAGAAATCGGCTGCCGAACTTGTGACTGTGCCACTCTCAAGAGATTTCCACTGCCACATACTGGATCATATAGTATGGTGTTTTTATTTACTTTTCCTTCTGTAAACAGTAACGCAGCCATTACCTTTGACAACTCGCTGGTAGAATATGAAACAGAAGCTGCTCTTCCGTCAGCAGAGGCTATCTGAAGTAACCACGAAACAATATCCTCGAATTCTTCCCTGCTCATCGAGGAATCGAGAGGCAGGATGCAAATTCTGCTTAGAACCTGTGCAAATGATTTCGCATAGAAAAGCCTATTTGCATAATCAAGAGCTCCGTATCTCAGTAACTGGTCTGCCGTATTACGGTCGAAGCAACGGATATAATGTTCAAATCCTGCAGCACTCTGAAAATAACCTTGCATCAGCAATTCCTGCATGGTGCCAGGAGACAGGATGAAATAGTTCAGTTCACCCTTCATCGCATCGTAAAGTTTTCTTTCCATATCAACCTCGTCGAGATGGTCTTTATCTCTGTTGTATAGAGATAATACTTTCTTCCGATAAGGCTCAAACAGACATTCCATTCGTCTGATAATAACAAAAAGCAGGACGGCCGATGAAATATAAGATGGAGGAAGAGTTCCTCTTGTCAAAGAGAAAATATTAACAAGATATGATTTTAAGGATTCTATGTCGTTTTTTACTGTCATATTCTGTGTCGTTTCGAGGTGCAAAATTACTGCTTATGTGTGCAAGGTTGTTGCGGAGTTCTATTTTAGTAGCCGGTGATTGATGTTTTCTATCGAAGCCGTATCAGTGTTTAAACCGCTGGCAAACCTATTCTTTGGATCTGAGCGCCAATTACATACTACGAATTGGTATCCTTCAATGGTTTGGGAATGATCTTTTTCTGGAGCATCAGCACCATTATTTAGCCCCTTGCAATATAGTGGAACAAAATTTATGGTTTGAGAGCACAAACTCCTTCCTTTCCAAAAGGCTGCAATTTTTAGATCAGCAATACCTAAATAATAATTTGAAATGATTCTTCGATTATGCGTCTTTTCCCAGTTCGTACCATCTTGATCATTTAACATTAGCAATGAAAAGTAAATCGGATAAGGTCTGTTCAATTCTTGTTTTATTGAATTGAGTTTTTTCGCGATTTCCACAAAATTATGGGGCGCCCCAATATTAGGCTTCCCTTTTTCCGAACCGAAAATGATACCAACGTGATAAGCTGTATTTAGTGTATCTGGTAAAGTTGCTTTTAGAATTTCCCCTACATTCTCTAGGCCGTGCAATTCATGTTCCGATTGGTTCGAGAAAAGATTTCTGTCGTTGATTATTATTGAATTGCTTGGTATTTTCGAACAAAACGATTTAAAGCGTTCCCATCCATACCCCTTTTCACCATTGCTGGGTGAGATAGGAAACTCTTCAAGAACAAGCGGGCAGTCCTGATAGTCGCTGGTGGATTGGCAGATAACCCCATAGTTGTTTTGTATCGATTCGGCTTCTGCTTTGTCGATATCCAATAGATAACATCCGCATGGATTCTCAAGAACTCTCGCGGGATCATCATGAATATCCGAAATGGATAAGGATGAGGGTTCAAAAATGTCGAAAGACTTACCTGTCGCAATAAGAAACATGCTCAACATCGAATTAGCATCAGATAAGTCAGCATCAATGTCACTTTCGTCATTCATCAGAAATAATTTCCGTTGCTTCTGAATGACTTTGAGCCAATCAGTAGGTGAAGCTGCATGATTAACATACAGATCTGTCAAGGAGTCTTTCGAGATAAACAGCTTGAACATTCTACTTTCCCTTTCCTTCTTTCATGAGTTCAAACTGCAAAAGAGTGGCTTTGTCGAAGAAACCAGTGCCGAAAGTATTAATAAAGCTTCCTTTGGGAGTATATCCCATATTGTATGGATTACCTGATTCTGGGAAGTAGTAAACCACAAACGGGTTCCTTGATGCCAATTCAGAATCATCTTTGCAATTTAACTTTGCGACCTGAATTTGTGTTTCGCGTACCATGTATTCGGAATGCGTCTCGATAATAAAACGTATCCCATAGCGTTCATAAACATCATAAAACATTTCCGCCAATTGCGATTGCAATGCGGGATGCATATTTTGCTCCGGTTCCTCGACAAGTACGATTGGTCTTTCTGGCTCAATGCTCATATTACGCAGGAAGTTATCCCGCTCATATTTCTTTATGATGGATGCAATTCTGACCAAAAGCGACACAATCTGAATGGCTCCTCTTCCCATATCTGCCAAGTTGGCCCACTTGCCGTCTGTCTTTACTTCAAATTGATATGCCTCTCCTTGGATGTTAGTGATTCTGTAATCTTCAATATTACACATTTTTTTCATCCATCTGCACACAACATCCTTCCCTAACATGGATTTGGAAGTGATTCTTTGGTTGTAGAACTCATGAATGCTTCTTGACACATAGTCATTCTCGTCCTTCTTGTTATAAAGAACCTTTTGACTTGCATCGTGTGAGTATATGTACTCAAGATGAATTCTGGAAATAGCCCTCGTGATTCGATCTTTTATTACAGTCAGTTTTTCTCCATATAATTTCAGCAATTCATCTCTAGCAATCTGTTCGTTTTTGTCCGTGATATTTACACTACTGTAATCAAGATTTGTTAAACCACTAAGATAGTTGACAATGTCGGGTAAACCTTCTGAACAAAAATCCTTCTGAAAGCTTATGTTGTATATCCGCTTGGATGTTGTAACGGTGACGCCATAGTTCTCATCGGCCTCAGTAAATTGGTAATCAATTGTGATGTCGTTAATACTATCGGTTAATTTGAAATATTTTACGTCAGCATATGCAACATCCTCTTTTTTGACATCTTGGGGGCTAAAAATACAAACCTCTATATTTATGCCATAAAGAGTGGCTTTGAAAACAACCTCTTGTTCATCAGTATCCCGGCACAAAGCTCTCCTGAAAGTGTCAATATTTACATCGTGAGACTCCGGGCCATCAAATCTAAACTTGGGAAGTTCGTTAAACGATGTCTTGCCGTTCTTTAAGAAATCAAACAACAGTAGCAACCCCTTCACCACGGTGGATTTACCGGCGTTGTTGCCGCCGACAAACATGTTGACTCCACCCAGCGTGATGGGCTCCATCTCTTTGAAACGACGAAAGTTCTTGAATCCGATTGCTTCCATATTGTCCTATTTTCGATTTGCAAAATTACTGGTTATCTGTGCAGGTTTGTTGCACTGTTTCCTCGTAGTTGCTCGCAAGGGCTCTCGCCATTTCAGCAATACGGGTCGCAAGATGTTTTGGTTCAATGACTTTTACATCTGCACCCAACGATAACAATGCTGCAGTCAATTCATTGTTCACTTGCAGCCGCAACCGTATCACTCTGTATTCTGACGTCGATTCTTTTTTGATTTCGGTTTGCGACCAATGTATGGGTTTAGTTTCAATATAGGGGTAGCGTTCCGCAGCAACCCTTAGTTTGATCTCTTCAATCTCTGCGACGTTGTTTGCAGAGACACCTATGATATTTTCAAAGTGGCTATTGATGTCTCCATCATATTCAACAAACGGAATATGCAGCTGCTCTACGGAGAGTATACGGTCGAGTGCATAGAGCGTGAGGGTCTTGTATCCTTTATCGGAGGCTACAAGGAACCATCGTTCATTATACTGTCTCAGCTGGTACGGATAGATTGACCTCGTGATTTCCTTCCCCTTGAACGATTTGTATACTAACTTCAACGGCTGGTGGTTTTCCAATGCTTTCAGGATGGGGAGGAAATGTTCCCGCCCGATATAATCCAGGTTGTCTTGAAACACCACATTGCTCACTCCGTCAGAAAGAGATTTCATCGTGGTCAACTGCTCGAGACAGGCAGCCACATAATTATATTGCAGAGGACGAGGTTCTGGAACCGACCGTAGCATGTTGATCGTCTTCTCAAGGGCTTCCCGCTCGTCATTGCGTATCTGGAAAATGCTGAAAGATGTGTCCGAATAGCGATATATCCGTTTCCGGCCATCTCGTAAACTATCGTCGAGTTCTATGTCGTACTCCAGTTGCATATCGGCAATATCCTTCTGGAGGGTACGTTTTGATACAGGCAGACAGTCAATCTTCGATAATTGATGATTCACCTCTTCAAGCAAATCATCAATATCGTACCGTCTCCCGTCATTTCGTAGACAATCGTCTATGATGCGATACCGTTCCCTAACGTGTCTGTCAACTGCCATTTCTTTTCCGTGCTTTTTCAGCTTTTATACTCCATGAAACTCACAAAATTATACCACAAAAAATTTACAAATATACGCAAACTTTTCAATTCCAGCACCATTTTTTAATAGTGTTCGCGCGAATATATTGAAAACAAATAAATTACAATCTCGAATTTCTCCTTTCATATCCCCAAACACTACCTCAATCTCTCTGACTTTCACAGGTTTTTCTCTCAATCCATAAAAAAAACTCCACAGAATTTCAAGCTTCTGCGGAGGTTATTAGATACTTTGTTATCCTTCTGTCACCTTTTTACTGCCACAACGCCTCTTTCTCCCACCCAACAGGGAACCCCATCGCCGACGGATCAACATTCGGGTGCCTTTTCATCAGCTGCAGGATGTCATCTTTTAGCGTATTGTCTGGCTGTATGTTGTTCACCCAATATAGCAAGCAGCATAGCAGCGCATACAGTCGGCTTGAATCAACTGCCGCTACATTCACCCAATCGGCCCTCATCTTTTTCGCGGGCGGCAACTGAGGTTTCATGGGGTATCTTCTGTTCCATGTTCTTGCATGATGGGCGCAGCAGTTGCGGAGTGCCGCCAATGCAGCTATCCAACTGTCTAGGACTTCATGATTGGGCACGTTGAAACTTCTTGCCACTGTCTTTTTTATCGAGGTGTCATAAAAGTTGCTATAAAGTTTACCAAGCGTGCCAAACGAAACCACCTCCAGCGTCTTCCACGATGGGGGCATACTGGGTCTGTTGTATTTTGCAAAATGCTCCTTGATAAAATCCTCTTTGGTACGCGACAGTTCTGTCCTGATGGATTTCAAGCAGGCCTTGTGCATCGTCACGTCCTTAAAAAGTTTGGAGTCCATAAACCAGAACGGCCCGTTTGCCATCGAGAAGTGCTGAATGACACTAGTGCGCAACGCTATCTCCACGGTTTGTATCGCAGAGAATAGCACACCTCGCAAAGCTTTGTCAAAATAATACAGATCTATCGCATTACTGAATCTCTTGCCGGGTTTGAATTTATGCGTCACCTTGTCGGCTTCCATAGGACGCAAATAGTTGGCAAAACGGAAATAACTGATGATTGACAATACCTTTTCGGCTTTGTTCTCGTCCTCGATAATCAGACCTCTGTTTTTCAGTTGAGCAATTTGGTCTGCAATGCTTATTGGCTGCTTGTTGTACTTCATATCCTTAAAACAAAAGTTCCACCCTGGTTCGCTATTCAAGTGGGAAGCGTGGTGGAAACTGTCGGTGCAAAGATACAACCTTTTTTCAAAATAGCACAAGAATTTTGTAATCAACTATTTGTAATAAATTGTAAATTCTTAATACTAAGTAATTTACTTATGGATATTTTTTTCATTTCTTCCTCATTCCGACTTATAACAGGTTGTTTTTTTTAAACTCGATTACAGAATTTGTAACGTTTTACAAGATTCACACTACATTCTAATTTCCCCGACCAACTCCGAGCAAATATCACCTCACGCAATTCTTACGGAAAGATAATTCCAAGGTAAGTCCGAGGTAACTCTGATGTAACTCTGAGATGCCTTTGGCAGGTAGAACGTAAACAGGTCAAATGCAAATGTAGTTTCCTCGCGCAAATTATTTATAATTAAGGTATTATTTATTATTTTATTATTTAATAAAAGAAAATTTGAAAAGGTCGCCACATTCGCATTTTACGTTTGACCTGTTGACCTGCTCCCAGATAGAAATAAAATCATCGCACGAAGTCAGCGATACCTTAGAAAAAATCTACCAGATTCTCCCAGCCCCGCACCCGGACATCCCGCCGCAGGCGGCAGTAATTTATAAGATTTACGAGATTTCGTGAGCGTAGCGAGCAGGAGGATATGCGCCAGGCAATCTTTAACCCTTAAACGTTAAACTTTAAACTTTATTTGTGCCCCTTTTCGAGAGTTATTTATAAAGTTATTTATTTCCCACAAATTTATTTTCTCTCGATTATAACAACTTACCTATGAGTTATTTATATATAAATATCTTTATTTTCCCACGTCAGAAAACGGTCGTACTTTTGCACCAGATTTCGAAATCAACAGTAAACCGTAAACAGTAAACCGTAAACCAAAAGATCATGAAAGTAAAACTTAACAAAAAACAAATCGAGGCCATCCTGGCCGACCCCCAGAAGGCTCAGGAGGCAGGTGTGAAAGCCAACGACCCATGGTGGGTCATCGTCCTCAAAATCGTGGCCTACGCCATCGGACTCATCCTCGCCGGTGCCGCCACCACCAGTTGCTCCCACATCGTCGGCCTCATCTAAAACCAACCATCAAAAAAAACAGTAAACCGTAAACATTAAACCTTAAACCTTAACCAAAATGGCAAAAATTGTTTCCATCATCGAGTACGTCGGCAAAGCCGGCAACACCGTGGGCCAGAAGAGCCCCAAGGGCGGAGTCATCCTCAAGCAGAAAGCAGCCTCCGTCAGTAACCCCCAGACCTCCAAGCAGATGAACCACCGCGCACGCTTCAAGCTTGCCACCGTCGTCGCCTCCATGCTCGGCGAAGTGGGCCGCGTAGCCCTCCAGGCCAACGGCTACAAGAAGTCCGAACGCGGCGAACTCGTCAAACGCATCATGCGCTTCGTCGAGGTCAACCAAAACCAGGCGGAACTCAACTACCACCTCCGCCTCGTCAACAACCCCTCCTACCGCGAGAGCATCACCGTGGCCGTCAGCGCCACCGAGAACGCCTACGTCGCCACCTTCTCCGGCGCCTCCACCGGTGAAGTCATCGCTAAGGCCATCCTCGTCTACGACCAGACTACCGGCATCTGGCGCCACGCTACCGCCCTCGACACCCTCGACACCATCGGCATCGGCAAGGACGCCAACGAGGCAGGTCACTCCATCGAGGTCTACGCCTACGGCATCGTCCTCGAGCCCAAGACCGAGCTCGCACGCACCAACCTCAGCGAAGTCGACGGCAACGGCGTAGGCTACATCGTCAGCGTCGAAGGCATCACCAGCGAGAACTACGACTTCTCGCCCACCATCAGCGCCCTCCTGACCATCGCTGGCGACGGCTCCCAGAGCGGCGGCACCGGCGGCAACAGCGGCAGCGGCTCCTCCGGCACCAGCACCCAGGGCAGCTACACCCTCACCCTCGCGGCCAGCCCCAACGACGCCGGTACCCTCACCGCCACCGTAGGCGGCAGCCCAGTGGCCAGCGGCAGCCAGGTCCCTGCAGGCAGCGAAGTGCGCCTCACCGCCACCCCCGCCAGCGGCAAGCAGCTCAGCGGCATCGTGATGAACAGCGGCAGCGGCAACACCACCGTCAGCAACCAGCGCTTCACCATGCCCGCCGCCAACACCACCGTCACCGCCAACTTCATCGACGACAACGGTCTGGGCGACGTCAACTAACCCCTCTCGGCTTCCCACCGACCGTAATTCAGGTAACCATAACCAGCGCATCCCGTCTCAAACGAGGCGGGATGTTCGCTTTATACCACCCAACAGGTAAACAGGTCAAACGTAAAATGCAAATGTTTTCACCCTACACACCCTCTCCACACAAGCGGAACCCTGAAAGGGAACCGAACTCCTTATTATCCAAATCTAATGCAGTGAGGAATCAGCGGCACATTATGTGTTTTTATCCAGATAGCCGAAAAATCATTAAGCGGTATAAGCGGAATATTATGTATTTTATTCAGATAGCCGAAAAATAAGCGGACTTTTCTTATTTGTTTTCAGATAGCCGAAAAATGAAGCCTGCAACGCACAGCCTCGGCACTTGATAGGGAAGAGCCCCCACCCGCCATGGCGTGCAATAAAGAATCCCCCCCTTGGGGGCTTTTGCGTTTTCCTTTCTGTTGCCCTTTCGCGTCCCGTGCGCATCTTCCTACGGCGGCGGCTTCCTCGTCCCACGCACGAGGGCCTGCTGTCCTTACGGCGTTGCCGAGTTCGCTACTTTTATCCCAACCTTGCCTCCACTTCGGTCGGCAGCCACAGCACAGCAGCTACGAACCGTAGGTCGCGAGCTCCCATTTAGTCAAATTAGATAAAGCGAGTCAATTCGTCCCCGCCGACGTTGCTCACTGCATTAGATTCAATTCAAAGGTGTTCGCAGGCACACCACAGCAGGCCCTCCTCAAGGCCTACGAGGAAGCCGCCGCCGAGGAAGAATAGTTCCTTGTTCTGCGTGGTGCCAGTTGCGAAAGACTTCGCAACCTCTAAAGCCCCGCAGCATCAACATCAAAGGGTGTCCCCATCGGGATGCCCTTTCTTTTTTACGCCCTTTCTTTAACGCCATTTCTTTCTTCTTCTTTGGAATCATTATTATCTTAAAAAACGCCATTTCTTCTTTCTCTCTTGCTCTCCCCTTCGTCCGGCGGGCGGGCATTTATGTCCGCCATAACCCTTCCTTCTGTGTGCCTTCTATGTGGGTTCTATGTGCCTTCTTTGCCCCCAGCACAAACCCACCGAAAACCAACCAAATACAAATAACGGCATGCCAGTTGACTAAATTGCTGATTTTTAACAATATCACATTGAGACCTCTCGGTGACCCTTCGACGGTCCTTCGGTGGTCGTCCTACGGGTATCCTCCGCCAAGCCGTGATGCCTCCACATCGATCTCGGCTACTATTTTTTAACTGATACATAGTTTAAGTGTTATGACAGATTATAGTATTTTGCTATTTTATTTGCACAAATGTACAAATATTTGCGTATTTTGCAAATAAAAATGCTAAATAATGCGAATTTATACACATATTTACAAAAATATTTGTATATTTGCAAAATAAAATCAATGTGAATATAATACACATATCATGATACAAGAACTTAAGATAAAGAACTTTATGTCATTTCGAGATGAAGTGACATTGAGTTTTGAAGCGACAAAAGACACTACTTTCGAGGATTATCACGTCGTCGAAGTGGCTCCTGGAGTTCGCCTGCTTCGTTTTGCAATGGTCTATGGAGCCAACGCTTCTGGCAAGTCCAATCTGCTTTATGCACTGGACTTCCTCCAGAATTTTATTTTCGCGAAACCCGACGACATGGAGGAAAGCACTGGCACCATCCCGTTCAAACTTGATGCAGTTACCCCTAAGGAGCCATCGGAATTCAGCCTAAAGTTCTACGTTGGCAATACTAAGTATTGGTATGAGCTAAAACTTGACCAACAAAGAGTCTACCTTGAGCGGTTGTATTACTACACCTCCGTGCAACCTACCAAACTCTTCGAGCGTACATGGGCTGACGGGGAGTCTGTACTGACGTTTAATCCATCCGTAATCAAAATAAGCAACGCCGCCAAGGAAGAGCTGTCGCTCAGGTGCCTCCCTAACATGTCGTTTTTTGCTGCCCGCAAGCAAGTCAATGTCGCCATGAAAGAGATTGATGCAGCACGCGTGTGGTTCAGCACTGGAATAATGCCTATCATTGAGCCGCAGACAGAGATGTTTGACTATGCAAGCAAAAAGATGGTGGAGGACTCCGACTTGAAACAATATCTTCTCAACTTCATCCATCAGGCCGATTTCAACATCTCGGACGTAAAAACTGACATTGTCAAGCGGCCATTGTCGCAGAGTTTCATTAACATGATGCTGTCTGACGACAATACCCCGTCCGACATAAAAGAAAAGCTGAAGAAAGACAAAAGCATCGAAAGTATAAGAACTCAATTCGTTCATACCGTCATCAATGAGCGGGGAGAAGAGCAATATACTTTAACTGCGGGCAGCCAATCTGCCGGCACCAAACGTACTATAGGGATTGAATCTGCCGTGTTCCTTGCTTTGCAGAAGCAGTCGTTTCTTTTTGTCGACGAAATCGAGGCATCACTACACCCTGAACTTGTAGAATTCATCATTCAGCAGTTCCTATCGCAGAAGAGCCGTGCCCAGTTGCTCGTAACCACCCATTACGACCCCTTGCTTAATACCGTTGGCGATGATTTAATCCGCAAAGATTCCGTCTGGTTCACCGAGAAAGACGACTCTGGCAATACCGACCTCTATTCCTTGGTGGAATACAAAGGGCTGAACCGCATCCGCTCTCTACAGAAAGCCTACCGCAACGGAGTCTTTGGTGCATTACCTAACATAAAGTAAGAATACCATGGCCAGAAAGACATCACTCAAACAAAGGCGGAGTCCCATACCCACCATCATTGGAGCAGGCATCACGGAGCAGTGGTATTTTACCCACCTCAAAGCCCTGCGGGGCTATCGCGTGAAGATACGTCCCCGTTTCTTTGGTACCGAAACAGCCGTAGGTTTGGACAAGAAGATTGAAGAGGTATTGCGTGACGAAGGTATAGCTATATGTGTCTACGACGCCGATGTGTCGACATGGAATGAGACGGAACGTAAGAAACTGGCCGCATTACAGAAGAAGTACAAAGGGAATGCCTCCGTACTGTTGTGCGACTCCATGCCCTCCATTGAATACTGGTTCCTGTTGCACTACAAGCACACCACCCGCCACTTTGGCACCTCCAAAGCCGTAATCAAAGAACTGAAGAAATATATCCCGCAGTACGATAAGACCGAGCAGTTCCTCAGCAATCAGAAATGGGTAGAAGAGATGTCAGGCGATGGCCGGCAAGAAAAGGCATGCGAATATGCAGCCAAAACAGACGCTTCTAGTGGATCGTACACTAAAGTACAAGAAGTGTTTCCCCTAATAGTACAACGTCGAAACTAATTTTGCCATTTCAGAAAGATTGCGTATCTTTGCAAATTGAAAAAGAACTTTGTATTAAAGTTCCTGTTCCTTCGGTTCCTCCCAATTGCAGTTATTTTCCGCTATGCCTTTGTACCCGACTCGCGGAACTGCGAGGGGCTGACGCCGAGGTGTTTTTTCACATAGCGGCCGAAGTAGGAAAGGGTGGCAAAATTCATCAGGTCGGCAATCTGGGTGAACGAAAGTTCGGGGTTGCGAAGGTGCTCGGTGAGAATGGGCAGGGTGTACATCTCGATGAGCCTTACCACCGATTCGCCAGTGCTACGCCGCACCACGTCGCCGAGATACTTGGGCGTGACGTTTAGCCGCTCGGCATAGAAGGCCACTTCGCGCTCACGTTCGGGAAGGCCGCTTTCGAGCAGGGTGCGCAGTTGCCGCATGAGGTTGTTTGTCTGCAGCGACGGTTGTTCGTTCCCGTCGCGGCGACTGTGTACGTCGAAGATGTCGTAAACCATGCTGAGCACCGTGTGAGCCAGTACCTCTGTGCGGTAGCGATGTCCGGCGGTGGCCACGTGGACGTGAATCTGCTGCATGTCGCCGAGTAGCCGATGCATGTCGTCGGGTTGCATGTCGAGGACGGGGTCGATACGCAGCATGGCGCGGCCGCCGATGCCGTAGTGGTTGCGCGGCAAATGCGAGAGGATGAAGTTGGTGGTGGCCACAATCATCGTCACCTCGATGTCGCTACTCGCGTGGCAGTGCCCGATACGTTCCGGGTGCGGATACACCACGAGCTGTCCGGCCGAAAAAATGACAGCACGACCCTCGGCTTCGAAATAGCCCGACCCGCGTTGCACCAACATGTGAATGCAACATTCTGCGGTCTTTCCTTTGTTTGCTATATCATAAAAATCAGTCGAATAAAATATTGTCGGTTCCATACGTCATACTCCTTTCGCGATGCAAAGATACTACATTCTTCCGAACCGTGCAAGTACATTTTGCCGAAAAAGTGACAATTTTGCCGTAATCAGTATTATATCCATGTGTGGAATTAGTTGTAATTTTGCATTTTGAAAAAGATGAGTATAACAACAATTAAATATATGAAATCGAAGGTGTTAACAATTGCGGCCGCCATACTGCTTGCCTGCTGCTGCAATAAAAACGAAATCAAAGAAGACAACAATATGAAACAGCAATTGACATTGGCTCAGGAGTGGGACAAGACGTTCCCGCTGAGCGACAAGGTGAATCACCGCAAGGTGACGTTTGAAACACAGTACGGCCTCACGCTGGCCGCCGACCTCTACGCGCCCAAGAACGCCGAGGGTAAACTGCCCGCCATCGCCGTGAGCGGTCCTTTCGGTGCCGTCAAAGAGCAATGCAGCGGCCTCTACGCCATGCGGATGGCGGAGCGCGGTTTTGTGACGCTGGCCTTCGACCCGTCGTACACCGGTGAGAGCAGCGGTGAACCCCGTCGCACGGCATCGCCCGACATCAATACCGAGGACTTCATGGCGGCTGTCGATTACCTCTCGCAGTTGGAGCAGGTGGATGCAGAGCACATCGGCATCATCGGTATCTGCGGCTGGGGCGGCATCGCCCTCAACGCTGCCGCCGCCGACCCGCGCATCAAGGCCACCCTTGCCAGCACCATGTACGACATGAGCCGCGTTTCTGGCAACGGCTACTTCGACAGCGAAGACAAGGAGGAGTCGCGCCACGCAGCCCGCGAGGCAATGGCCAAACAGCGTCTCGCCGATCCGCTGGCAATGGCAGGCGGTGTGATGGACACTGTGCCCGAGGGTATGCCGCAGTTCCTAAAGGATTACCACGCCTACTACAAGACCCCGCGAGGCTACCACACCCGCAGTGGTAACAGTAACGACGGCTGGCGCGTTATCGGCACCCAAGCTTACGCCAACGCCCGTTTCCTCTACTACATCAACGAAATCCGCTCAGCGGTGATGATTATGCACGGCGAGAAGGCCCACAGCCGCTACTTCGGCGAAGCCGCCTACCACTATATGGTGGATGGCAAAGCCGAAGGCTACAACTTCATTGGTAAACCAAATCCTGTACCAGAAAACAAGCAGCTGCTCATCATCCCCGGTGCCTCCCATTGCGACCTCTATGATGGCGGTGAGGGCAACTACATCCCGTGGGACAAAATTGACGAGTTCTTCAAAGCCAACCTCAAATAAAGCAATTCAATGAAACGTATCATCATAATTTTAATAGCAGTAATGACAATGACAACAATGAACGCTCAGACGCTGACCGAGCGTCAGAAGAATCTGGCAGCATGTGCCTGCCTGATGGCACAGGGAGATTTGGAACGCTTGGAGCCTGCCATGAAAGCGGCGCTTGACGGCGGAGTAACCATCAACGAACTGAAGGAGGCCTTCTCGCAGCTATATGCCTACACGGGATTCCCGCGCTCGCTGAATGCGTTGGGCGTGCTGGGCAAGGTGCTGCAGACGAACCCCGAGGCCCAGTGGCAGGAGGGCAAGCCCTGGACGCGCCCCGCTGAATGGGACGATGCACGCCGAGCCTACGAACTGGGCACGAAGAACCAGACGCAGTTGTCAGGCCGTCCGTTCAACTTCGACTTCTGCCCGCAGGACGACTACTACCTAAAGGTCCACCTCTTCGGCGACATCTTCGCCAGTGACCAGCTATCACATGCCGACCGCGAGATAGTGACGGTGGCAGCCCTGATGGGAATGGACGGCGTGGCTCCGCAACTGGCAGCCCACAAGGGCGGTGCGGTAAACATGGGCAACACCAAGGAGCAGGTGGACGAACTCTGTGCCTGGCTTGACAAGGAGGGCTACACGCTGCACAGCGACTGGCAGAAAGGTGTGTTCAACCAATGGTATGCGCAGTATTTCGTCGGCGACAGCTACATCTGTCCTGTGAATCCTGCCAACCTCAGCGATGGCGAACAAACCGTATTGCCTACCGTGAACGTCACCTTCGAGCCCGGTTGCCGCAACAACTGGCATGTGCATCACGGCTGCCGCCAGATACTGATCTGCGTCAGCGGTCGCGGCTGGTATCAGGAGTGGGGCAAGGAGCCGATAGCCCTTGAACCTGGCATGATCATCGACATCCCCGAGAACGTGAAGCACTGGCACGGTGCACAGAAAGACAGCTGGTTCCAGCACTTGACCACCCATGTCAAGACTACCGGCGAGGAGAGCAACGAATGGTTAGAGGCCGTGACGGATGAGCAATACAATAACTTGAAGTAATGAGAATGAAACGAATCAGTATTATCATCGCTGCGTGCTGCCTGATGTTGGGCGCATGCGCACAGAACAACAATCAAAGCAACCTTAACCAAGGAAAGGAGAACAACAACATGAAAAAGACACTGGTAGTTTACTTCTCGGCCACGGGAACCACCAAGGCCGCTGCACAAAGACTGGCGAAAGAGTTCAACGCCGACCTTTACGAAATCACTCCCGAGCAACCCTACACCGCCGCCGACCTCGACTGGCGAGATAAGACTTCACGCTCAACCATCGAGATGAAAGACAAGACCTCGCGTCCCGCCATCAAAGGCCGCTGCGAAAACATCGCCGACTACGACACCGTGTGGATTGGCTTCCCTGTGTGGTGGTACACCGCCCCCACCATCGTCAATACCTTCATCGAGGCTCACGACCTCAGCGGCAAGATACTCAACGTCTTCGCCACCAGCGGCGGCAGCGGCGTTTCAGGCTCTGCCAAAGACCTCAAAAAGGCCTATCCGCAGTATACCTGGGGCGAAAGCAGGTTGATGAATTAAGTGG
Source organism: Bacteroidales bacterium (assembly GCA_045222295.1). Classification (GTDB taxonomy): domain Bacteria; phylum Bacteroidota; class Bacteroidia; order Bacteroidales; family P3; genus Colimorpha. The sequence continues at coordinate 158,713 of JBGUXP010000008.1, forward strand.
TCACGTCTATCCGTAAATGATTAATCCGCGACTTGGGTGCAGGCTTGGGTTGCGAGTGTGTCAGGGAACAGGCACCTGTTCCACAATTGATTTGAGGGAATAATCTGTCTTTCTGAAGCTAATGTAAATTGGGATTGCCATAGTGGCAGTCCCATTTTTTTCAGGTATTCAGGTGATATAGTGAATTCTTTTCATCGGTAAAGCTGAGAAACGTCCAGTGGACGTTGATAGTGACGCAGCTCGCCTGCTTGGAACCTCAAAA